>CAVOTW010000001.1:0-24853 GCA_963699405.1 uncultured Acidobacteriaceae bacterium
TTCACTAGTCGCAAAACATTCAGTCCAGCGATGCGTCCGGCATCTTTCGTCGCCTGCCGCTGCGCGTCGTTAAAATATGCAGGGACGGTAATGACCGCCTGAGTAACGGGCGCTCCGAAGAATCGCTCGGCATTGCGCTTTAGTTGGCGCAGCACCAACGCCGAAATCTCGGGCGGCGTGTAGGTGCGCTCGCCAATCTTGATGCGCAAGACCTCGCCCGGCTGAAGATCTTCCGCCAAGTGGAACGGAAACAGTTTGAGTTCGTCCTGTATATCTTCGAGGCCGCGGCCCATCAGGCGCTTGATCGAATAAACGGCGCGTTCCGGCGTTTCGATCAGGTATCGTCGCGCGGCGTTACCGACGATGACTTGATTGTTCTCGTCGAGCGCTACCACGGAGGGGACAAGGTTCAGCCCGTCTTCTCCGGGGATGACGACAGGGGAATCCCCCTGCATGTAGGCCACGAGCGAGTTCGTGGTGCCGAGATCGATGCCGACGATGTAGTCAGAAGCCCATTTGTAATATGTGATTTGTAATTTGTAATTGCGATTATGAAGATGTCGCGTTCTTAAATTGCCAATTACCAAATCACCAAATTACCAATTATTCCATTGCCTCATTCACGTCCCGCACTAGGTTCCGAACATAGTTCCTGCGGTTCAGCACATCCAACATCCGGTCGAGAATCTTCCGCCTGTCCCCTTCGGTCCCGTCGTCCACGGATTTGTCCCACTGCCTCCACTCCTCCTTGAGTTCGTTGAAGAGCGCGTCGTACTTTTCTTCAAGCGAAAGTTTGGCCTTGCCGATTTCCTCCAGCAAGGCTGGATCGTCTTCGCCCATCTTTTTCTGAGTGCGCAAGTTCTTCCAGATGCATGTTGAGCTCGAAAACTTCTTCCAGAAGATCTGGAGGCACGACCTGCTTCTTCAGTTCTCCGGTTGCGCGCGCCTTTTCGGTCGCCTGCTTCGATTGCTCTTCGAGTTCAACGCCTTCGAGACGCAACAGATACTCGGTCCGCTTGATCGGATCTTTCAACGTGCGGTACGCGTCGTTGAGCATGGAGCTTTGTTCCAGGCTGAAGGCACGTTCTTCGGGGTTCGCTTGCGCGAACAGGTCGGGATGGAGCCGGCGGCTCAGCGCGTAGAATTCCTTTTCGAGCTCGGCCGTGTCCAGGTTGAGCTTGCGTGGAAATCCAAAGAAAGTGAAATAGTCGACTGGGACGGGCGGTTGAACTTTCCGCACGAACTGCAGAACTGCGCCGCGCGCGTGGTGCCGCACGACCAGCAGCTGGCAGTTGCTTCTCTGGGCCCTTGTCCAGGGATGATCAGCGACGATTTGGATTCTGCATTTGCCATACAAAATTTAGGGCGAGCGCGCGGCCCGCCCTCGACGGGCGAGACGCCCGTCTCTCCACTTAACTCCTACTTCACTTCCCGCGTTACTTCCCACTACGAGAAAGAGCTGCCGCAGCCGCAAGACTTGGTCGAGTTCGGATTCACGAAGACAAAGCCTTGCTGCATCAGAGTTTCCTGGTAGTCGAGAGTCAAGCCGTGCAGATAAATGAAGGACTTCGGGTCCACAAAAACTCGGACATCTCCGAACTGAAACACCCGGTCGCGCTCGCGCGGTTGCGTGTCAAACCGAATGTTGTAGCACAGCCCCGAGCATCCGCCGCCTTGCACGCCCAAACGAAGCCCGCCTTGTTCCGGCGAAATATTTTCCTTCGCCATGGCGGACCGAATCTTTTTGATCGCGTTCTCGGTGACCTGGATGCCCTTGGCCGGAGCCGTGGGAGCCGCGGGTCTCGCTACCTGGTCTTTTGATGCTTCGTCTTTAAATGCTTGATCCATCCCTCGTACTTTCGCGATTTCCAGGTTCAGAGCTGTCATCCTGAGCGCAGCGAAGAACCTCTGCATTTTGCCAGCGCCCGCGGAGTGCATAGGTCCTTCGCTTTGCTCAGGATGACACCAACAACAATACCTGAGCTACTGGGCCGACTGAACAACTGCTGGCTTCGCGGCTTCCTGCTTCTTTTTCCAGTCGCCGATCGCGGCCCGGATGGCATCCTCGGCCAGCACCGAGCAGTGAATCTTTACCGGCGGCAGGGCCAGCTCCTTCACAATCTCGGTGTTCTTGATCTCGAGGGCCTGGTCGACCGTTTTGCCCTTGACCCACTCGGTCGCAAGCGAAGACGACGCAATCGCCGAGCCGCAGCCAAAGGTCTTGAACTTGGCGTCTTCGATGACGTTGGTCTGCGGATTGACCTTGATCTGCAGCTTCATCACGTCGCCGCACTCGGGCGCGCCCACCAGGCCGGTGCCCACGTCGGCATCCTTCTTGTCCATGGAGCCAACGTTACGCGGATTGTTGTAGTGGTCGATTACCTTATCGCTGTATGACATTTTTCTTCACCCCTTAGATTTCAAAGTTTCAATGCTGCCATGACGGCTCCCACAACCGTCACAGCTTCCTGCCACCAAACGCACGTCCTTCTCGGATCTAATGCGCTTCTGCCGCCCACTTCACATCTTCAGGTCCACGCCTTCTTTCGCCATTTCATAGAGCGGCGAGAGTTCGCGCAGACGCAATACCGTTTCAACTACGCGGTCGGCTACGTAATCGATCTCGGCTTCGGTATTGAAGCGTCCGATGCCGAAACGAATCGAGCTGTGCGCCAGATCGTCGCCGGTGCCAAGCGCCTTTAATACATAAGATGGTTCAAGTGTCGCGGAGGTGCATGCCGATCCGCTCGAAACCGCGATATCGTTGATCCCCATCAGCAGCGACTCGCCTTCGACGTAAGCAAAGCTGATATTCAGATTGCCGGGCAGGCGATGCTCCATGGAGCCGTTGATGTAGACCTCGTCAAGGCGGCTCATGATGCTGTCTTTCAGGCGGTCGCGAAGTCCCGCCAGTTTGCAGGATTCCTGCGGCATCTCTTCCTGCGCGATGGCGCAAGCTTTGCCGAGGCCGGCGATGCCGGGAATATTGAGCGTTCCGGAGCGCATGCCGCGCTCGTGCCCGCCGCCGTCAATCTGCGCCACCAACTGCACCCGCGGATTCTTGCGGCGCACATACAGCGCGCCCGCGCCCTTCGGCCCATAGAGCTTGTGTCCGGTGATGGACGCGACATCAATGTTCATCTTGTTGACGTCGACCGGAACCTTACCGATGGCCTGCACCGCGTCGGTGTGGAAGACCACTCCGCGTTCGCGGCACAGTTTGCCGATTTCCGCGACCGGTTGTAGAATGCCGATCTCATTATTGGCCGCCATGATCGTTACGAGGATCGTCTTGTCGTCGATGGCGCGCTTCAAGTCGTCGAGGTCGACCAGCCCATCTTTCTGCACCGGCAGATAGGTCACGCGAAAGCCGAGTTTCTCGAGATGCTTGCAGGTGTCGAGCACGGCTTTGTGTTCGGTGACCGCGGTGATGATATGGTTGCCCTTTTCGCGATACATCTCGGCAACACCTTTGATCGCGAGGTTATCGCTTTCCGTCGCGCCGGACGTGAAGATGATCTCTTTCGCGCTCGCGCCAATCAGCTTGGCGATCCGTTCGCGCGACAACTCGACCGCTTCTTCCGCCACCCATCCAAAGGGGTGATTGCGGCTGGCGGCGTTGCCGAACTTCTCCATGAAGTAGGGCAACATCTCCTCTAGAACGCGCGGATCCATGGGCGTGGTCGCGTGATTGTCCATGTAGATGGGAAGCTTGATGCCGTTGGCAGCGGAGTGCTGTTCCACACCGTGCTGGGTCGCCTTGTTGCCATTCGTGCTCATGATCGCCGTTCTCCTACCAGCCCCCAAAGGGGCAATTATTTTTGCCGCTTACGGCATCGCTAAAGCGATGCCCTGATACGAACCCGAAAGCCCTGATACGAACCTGCTCTACGAAATCGTTACCAACTCCACCGGCTTCTTGGTCTCCGGTTTACTGACCTGGAGAACTTCCGGCTCTTCTCTCATCTGCGAAATTTTGATGTTCTTCAGAACCTGCTCGATGCTTTCATTCACTTTGCGCAACGGCTCGCGAATCGTGCAGCGATCGCTTTGTCCGCATTCGCCGCGCACGGTGACACACGATGTGATGAACAGCGGACCGTCGATGGCCTTGATCACTTCGAACGCGGAAATCATTTTAGGATCGCGCGTCAACGTGTAACCACCGTTCATGCCGTGCTGCGACCGAATCAGGCCAACCTTCGCCAGGCGTTGCAGGATCTTCGCCAGCGCTTCCTGCGGAATGCCGTACGCCTCGGCCACATCCTTGGCGCTGCATGCGCCTTGATCGGCGTGCTCGGCCAGATGCTTCATGGCCATCAAACCGTAGTCCGCTTTTTTGGTCAATTTCAGCATTCGGCAAATGCCGACCTATATGGTCGGACTAAACTCCGACTGTTTCGGTCGCAATTTAATATTAACCCCGGCGCCCACTTCGCGCAAGAGCGGGCAGGGAATGGCGCGATTTTAGGATCGAACGGTAAGTATCGGCGGGCAAATGGGTTAGGGGTTGCCGCCGGGATTTATGCGACCGTTTCTTTACAATTCATTGGTGGTCGCCGCTGGCAGGCGCCTTCCAAGCGGGAGCTGTGAGTTCCATCTGCCAAATTGGTCCACCCTCGAACAGCTGCCCTTCGAACTTGACGACTTGAGGAGGCGCCCCGTCGAGGATCGAAACCTCGATATCGGCCGGTTGCTTTCCTACCAGAGGAGCCACCTTTCCGGCAATTCCGCCAAGATCGATTTTCAGGACATAGTGCATGGCCTCGTACTTGGAGTTGCCAATCCAGAACGGATCCTTGGTACCGGTCGGAGTAATGTTGATACGAACGATTCGCGGTTTCGGAGTGGTCACGAGCAGAGACACGATGGTCTTGGGCGAGCCCGGTTTCAAGTTTTCCAAGAGAGTGAAGAGAATGCCGTTGGCGAGATCGGTGGGTAAATTCATGTGCTGCTTGATTACTTTGTCGTGTCCCTTGTCATCCTGGGAGCGAACCTCAACCTGACCATGCAGACAGTCCATGAACAGCTCTACGGGATTCGGGAATGAAGGGCCGCGTTGAATCAAGTGGTAATTCTGCAATCGAAAGCTTTTTGACTGAGAAAAGATAGCCGTCTCCTGGTAGATGGAACCGTCCTTGAAATGAAATTGAGTTTTGGTTGTGACACGACCGCCCCTTAGCACCTGGGAGGATTCCCCGTCCGCAATCATGTCTCCGTCGCGGTTTCGCATTACAAGAAAACCGCGGAGGGCGCCGAGCTGGTGCCGGACGAGCACATCGTCGGAGCGGAGGAATGAAGGGGCGAGCAGGCTGACAATGGCCAATCCGGCACACAGTACGAGGCGACTGCTTGCCGGCTTTGCCGTAAGGGGAACATTTTTTTGGCTCGATCTTTTTTGGCTCAATCAGTTTCTCCGTTAAACTCTGGCCGGTTGACGCAGTTGGATTGCGCCGCGCGATTTAGACAGATTTGGTTAGAGTATTTATAGAGTGTAACGGTTGTAAGGGGCACAACAGGTGTTAGCCCTCAAAACACGCCCCCGAGCGTTAGGAGTGTTTGAATGAGTACCGCTTCTCAGCTCATTAACTCGGCGGCTACCGTGGGTTGTCGGGTTCCGGCCGCGCGATTTTCTCGATGACCCGCAACTTCTGCTTTTTTCCGTAGTCATCCAGAAGATGCGCATTGTTGCCGACGACTGCTAGTTTGGTCGGCCCGTGCAGCGTCACGTTCAACAACGGGCTCCTGGTTAGAACGGGGTCGAGAACGTAGATTGTGTCGTTGGTTTGTATCCAATACAAGGTCTTGGTGATGGGACGTCCAGCCAGGGCGGCAATGGGAATAACGACCGCCCGGTTTGTTTCCGTGGTGATGTCGATGACCTTCGCGTCCTGCCACTGAAGATCTTTGGCTAGCGCTACCGGAGAGCATAGGAGGGTGAGTATTAAGGCTGCAGTTCGTGCCTTGGCCAGTCGCATTGCCAGATGGATTCCCATATGCACCCCTGCTTCCTTATTTACAGCGGCACCGGAGGGTGGGGAAGGTTCCGAAAGATGCTCGTCTTATGGGTGGGGTTTGGTCGCGCCTGGGTACACGATTACTCACGAATAGAGGGGCGGGCTCCCGGTGCGCCTCAACGAACCTGTTTTTGCCGTCCTTGTAGGACCCATGCGCAAACCTCGTCGGCGAAGCTCTCCTCGAGCTTGATGTGACGGATCAGAAAGCGCATCAAAATGGGACCGTAAAGCGAATCGAGGATGAGGTCAAAGTCAGAGCCGCGGGGCAGTTCGCCGCGGTCAACGCCGCGCTGCAGCGTTTGGTAGGCTTGCCTGCGCCTGGGCCATAGAAATCTCTCGCGGTAGGCCTCGATCAACTCCGGATCTGATTGACCTCCAGCGAGCAGGGCCGCCACGACCTTACCGCGCTCCGAGCGGAAGATGCGAATCAGTCCCCGCATCTGCAGATTCATGTCGCGGTGGACGGAACCAGTATTCGGGAACTGGAGTTCATCTTCGGCACTGGCGGAGAAAGCGTCGGCGACGAGAGCGGCCTTGGTCGGCCACCAACGGTAGACAGTTGTTTTGCCCACATTGGCTTCGGCGGCGATGGCTTCGATGCTGAGCTCCGGGAATCCAGTCTTTTTCAGCAATTTCAGAGTGCTGCGCAGGATCGACTGACGAGATTCTTCACTGCGCGGCCGTCCGGGCGGGCGCTTCCCGTTTGTGCCGTTACTTCCGTTCCGGTTGCCGCCGGGTCCCTCGTGGTTTTGATTCATGACTGAAGTCTATTATAATTTAAATCCGAAACGTACTGTTTTGAATCTACTTTAAAAGTTCGCCGGTCGGCGTGGGGGGCCGGGCTTGGGCAGCGTCGGTTTTCCGTAAGTATCGAATTCGGCGTGTTCAGTTTTCGTTTTCCTTAGTCTTATGTGGATAGTCGCATTAGCGCTCCGCCGCCCTTATACGTTTGTGGTGATGGCTCTGCTCATCATCATT
Source organism: uncultured Acidobacteriaceae bacterium (assembly GCA_963699405.1). Lineage (GTDB taxonomy): Bacteria > Acidobacteriota > Terriglobia > Terriglobales > Acidobacteriaceae > Acidiflorens. The sequence goes on from CAVOTW010000001.1 coordinate 6,996, forward strand.
CTCACGCCCGTAACCCTTCTGCGAACCCCGGTCGACATTTTTCCCGACATCAATATTCCCGTGGTCAGCGTGGTTTGGAACTATACGGGTCTGTCGCCGAGCGAGATGGCGGACCGGATCGTGACCAACTCCGAACGCGGATTCACAGTTACCGTCAACGACATCGAACACCAGGAATCGCAGTCACTGAACGGAATTGCCGTAATCAAGATTTTCTTTCGGCCGAACGTCAACATTGCCATGGCCGTAACGCAAGTGACAGCGATCTCCCAAACCGTGCTGCGCTCCCTGCCGTTGGGCACTACTCCTCCGCTGGTCATCACCTACACGGCATCGTCGACGCCGGTGGTGCAACTTGGCTTAAGCAGCAAGACGCTGCCGGAACAGCAGTTGTTCGATTTGGGGCAGAATTTTCTACGCACCCAGTTGACCACGGTGCAGGGCGCCGGTACTCCCTATCCGTACGGCGGCAAACCGCGCCAAATTCAGGTGGATCTCGATACCGCCAAGCTGCAGGCCTATGGTTTGTCGCCCGGCGATATCGTCAGTGCGGTGGCGGCGCAGAACCTGATTCTGCCGGCCGGCACCACCAAGATCGGCCCGACCGAATATAACGTGGAACTGAACGGAAGTCCGCGGAGCATTGCCGACCTCAACGATCTGCCGGTCAAGTCGACGAACTCGTCCACGCTTTACCTGCGCGATGTGGCGCACGTGCGAGACGGATTTGTGCCCCAAACCAACATCGTGCGCCAGGATGGCGTGCGTGGCGTGCTGATGTCGATCTATAAGCTGGGCGGATCTTCCACGTTGACCGTCGTCAAAGCCATTAAGGATATGGTGCCGCTGGCGGCGCAACAATTGCCGCCCGACATGAAAATCACGGCGCTGTTCGACCAGTCGCTATTCGTGCGCGCGTCGATCAATGGCGTCTTGCGGGAGGGCCTCACCGCCGCCTGCCTGACGGCTGCCATGATTCTGATCTTTTTGGGCGACTGGCGGCCGACGGTGATCATTGCAGTTTCTATCCCGCTCTCCATTTTTGTTTCTGTGATATTGCTGAGCGCGCTCGGCGAGACCATCAACATCATGACCCTGGGAGGGCTGGCGCTCGCTGTCGGCATACTGGTGGACGATGCCACGGTGGAGATTGAGAACATCGAGCGCAATCTAGCCATGGGCAAGGAGATGAAGACGGCCATCCTCGATGGCGCGCAGCAGATTGCGGTGCCCGCATTCGTATCCACGTTGTGTATCTGCATTGTGTTTGTGCCGATGTTCTTCCTGACGGGTGTTGCCAGGTTCCTTTTTGTGCCACTCGCGGAGGCGGTCTGCTTTGCCATGCTGGCCTCGTACCTGCTGTCGCGAACTCTGATCCCGACGATGGTGATGTACATTATGCGCGGCCACGAGCACCGCGCGGCTGAGAGCAAGAATCCCTTCGTGTTGTTCCAACGGAAATTCGAGCGCTGGTTTGAAAGAGTCCGAGGTGGATATCAGCAGCTGTTGGAAACCACGCTGAATCACCGCAAGCTATTCGCCGTCTGCTTTGTGCTCTTTTGTGTGTTGTCGCTGGGCCTGGTGTTTTTCCTCGGGCAGGATTTCTTTCCGCAAGTGGATGCAGGGCTGATTCGTCTGCATTTTCGCGCCCGGCCCGGCTTGCGCGTGGAAGAAACGGCGCGGCTTTGCGATGGAGTGGAGCAGGTGCTGCGCAGCGAGATTCCCAAGGAAGAGTTGCAGACCATGCTCGATAATATCGGCGTCCCTTACTCGGGCATCAATCTGTCGTATGCCAGTTCGGGCGTGATTGGGACCAATGATGCCGAGATTCTGATTGCGCTGAATCCGGAACACCATCACCCCACGGCGGGATACATACGCCGGCTGCGGCGGGAACTGCCAGCGCGTTTTCCAGGCGTGGAATTCTTCTTTCAGCCCGCCGACATCGTGTCGCAAATTCTTAATTTCGGACTTCCAGCGCCGGTCGACATCCAGATCATGGGCGCGGATATGCGCACCAGCTACGACATCGGACAGCGGATCGCGAATAAGTTGCGATTGATACCAGGAGCGGCAGATGTGCACGTGCAACAAATGCTGAGCCTGCCCACTCTGTACGTGGATATGGACCGCACACGCATCAATCAGGTGGGGCTGACTGCGGGAAATGTCGCGCAAAGTGTGTTGGTCAGCTTGAGTGGGAGTTCCCAGACTGCTCCCGATTACTGGCTGAATCCAAAGAATGGGGTTACTTATCCCATCGCGATTCAGACGCCGCAGTACAAGATGACATCGCTGCAGGATCTGGTGAACACGCCGGTGACGAGTGGACATGGGGAGATGGTTCCGCAAGTGCTCGGCAATTTGGCGCAAGTAACACCTGTGGCGCGCCCGGCAGTGGTCAATCATTACAACGTGCAACCGGTGATCGACGTCTACGCCAGCACGCAGGGGCGCGACCTGGGCGGAGTTGCGTCGGACATCATGAAAGCGCTCAAACCATTTCAGGATCATCTGCCGCGAGGGACGCGCATTATCGTTCGCGGCCAAATCGAGACCATGCGGTCTTCATTCCTGGGCTTGGGCGTCGGACTGCTGGGTGCCATCGTGCTCGTGTATTTGCTCATCGTAGTCAACTTTCAGTCGTGGCTTGATCCTTTTATCATCATTACAGCGTTGCCGGGCGCGCTGGCTGGAATCTGCTGGTTTCTGCTGATTACCCGCACCACCCTGAGCGTTCCGTCGCTGACCGGCGCGGTCATGTGCATGGGGGTGGCGACCGCGAATTCGATTCTGATGGTTTCATTCGCGCGCGATCGCATGGATATGGGAGTTCCAGCGTTGCAAGCTTCGATCGAGGCAGGCTACACGCGCATGCGGCCCGTCATTATGACGGCTCTCGCCATGATTATCGGCATGGTGCCGATGGCTTTGGGCATTGGAGAGGGTGGCGAGCAGAATGCGCCCTTGGGTCGAGCCGTAGTGGGCGGTCTGCTGTTTGCCACCGTGGCCACGTTGTTTTTTGTGCCGAGTGTGTTCACGATTATTCACGGCCGGCGCGAGGCGCGGCTGCAATCGGAGCAGAAATAGATAAGAGCAGTCGATTAAGAACATAAGAGCGAAGTTCGAAACAAAGGTCGAAAGGTTTTTGGAGAATCATCATGTCAGTGCAATCGCCGCCCGGAATCAACGAAGCTCAGCAAGTAGACGCTCCGCATGTCCATCCGGAGATCATCAAGCCGCCGGAACTGCCTCCTGCTCCGGAGAGCCGGGGGAAGATTCTGGTCGGAGCCGTGCTGCTCGTCCTGATCACGGCCGGCGTGGTTACCTTTCTGAATCGGAAAAGCGAAACTGATGCGTTGGCCAAAGAAACTGACGCGATCGCGGTTCCCACCGTCGCAGTGGTGCAACCCCAGGCCGAGCCGGGAAACGACGAACTGGTGTTGCCCGGGAACTTGCAGGCTTTTATAGAATCCCCGATTTTTGCCCGCACCAACGGCTATCTGCTGCGCTGGTACAAGGACATGGGAAGCAAGGTTGAGAAAGGCGAACTGCTGGCTGCGATTGATACTCCGGAAGTTGATCAGGAACTCTCCCAGGCCCGCGCCACCCGAGAGCAGATCAAGGCGGCGCTGGGCATGGCGAAGATCTCCGCCGATCGTTGGGCGAATCTGCGTAAGACCGATTCGGTTTCACAACAGGAAGCCGACCAGCAAGCGAGTAGCTACGAGCAGGCGCTAGCCAACCTGGCGGCCGCGGATGCTAATGTTCGCCGCCTCGAGGAACTCGAATCTTTCAAGAAAGTCTACGCTCCGTTTTCCGGGGTGCTCACACGCCGCAATGTCGATCCGGGCGCGCTCATCAATTCCGGGGCGCAAGCGGCGGGTAGGGAACTGTTCGATATCGCGCGCGTCGACCCTATTCGCGTTTACGTCAGTGTTCCGCAGGCTTATTCGCCGAACATCAAGGTTGGGATGAAGGCGAACGTTACCCTGCAGGAATTTCCTGGGCAGAAATTTGTGGGCACGGTCGTTCGCACAGCCGATGCCATCGATCTCGCGACGCGAACGCTTGAACACGGAAGTGGATGTTCCCAACAAGGATGGCAAACTGCTGCCCGGCTCTTTCGGCCAGGTGCATTTTGCGGCGGGGACGTCGGTACCAAGGATTACGATCCCGGTGAACGCCATGCTGTTCCGCGCGGAAGGAGCGCAGGTTGCGATTGTTGACAAGGACGGCAAGGTGCACTTGCAACCCATCACTATTGGACGCGACTTCGGCGCCAGGCTTGAAATTCTGGGCGGGATTGAGGTCAGCGATCAGATCATCGTCAATCCGTCCGACTCACTCGAAGAAGGGCAGCAGGTGCACGTCGCCAAGCCGAGCACGGGAGATGCGCATTCGTGAAGCGCCTCGCACCAGCTGTCAACGTAGGTTTGTTGACCTGCGCGTTGCTTGCCGGCGGTACGTTGCTCTCCACTTTGGGCTGCACCGTCGGACCCCGATATAAACGTCCCGTTGCACAAGCTCCCGACGCGTGGAAAGGTGAAGGCCCCTGGCAATCGGCGGCTCCGAAGGATGCGATTCCGAAGGGCGCGTGGTGGCAGATATTTCATGACGCGGAACTCGACCAGTTGGAGCAGGAACTGCTGCAGGCTAACCAGTCGCTGACAGCGGCGCAGAGCCGCCTGATGCAGGCTCGCGCGCAAGCACGCATCGCGTCCTCGGCGTATTTTCCCGTGCTCAGCGCCGATCCCGGCGGACAGCGATTTCGCCTCTCGGGTAACCGTCCTCTCCAGGGCGGTACAGTTCAGACCGTCAAGGTCGACACCGAGAACGAGTTTACCGTTCCATTTTCCGCGAGCTACGAGCTTGATTTATTCGGACGTGTGCGCCGCAATATGGAAGCGGCCAACGCTTCGCTGCAAGGCAGTGCCGCTGACCTGGAAAACGTCCGCTTGGTGCTGACCGCCGAACTTGCTGCCGACTATTTCAACCTCCGCGAGAGCGACCGTGAAGCTGGTGTGGTACGGCAGTCGGTCGAAATCCAGCAAAAGGGAATGGATCTGGTCAACCATCGTCACGAAGGCGGAGTCGCGAACGGGCTGGAAGTCGCGCAGCAGGCCGCGTTACTCGATTCGACGGCAACGCAACTTCAGCTGGTGCTGCAACAGCGCGCGCAATACGAACATGCCATCGCGGTACTGGTCGGGAAGTCCGCATCCGCCTTCAGCGTGGCGGAGGCGCCGTTTAACGTCACGCCTCCGGCGATTCCCACCGGAGTTCCCTCGGAGATATTGGAGCGCCGGCCCGACGTCGCGACCCAGGAACGCCAGATGGCGTTCGAAAATGCGCAGGTTGGCATCGCGATGACGGCGTTTTATCCGCATATCACACTGAGTGGAGGCGGTGGATGGGAAAGCCGCGATATCGCCACGCTGGTAAGCGCTCCGAGCGCAATGTGGTCACTGGGCGGTGACCTGCTGCAGCCGATTTTCAATGGCGGCCGCAATCGCGCCAACCTGGCGTCCAGCCGCGCGGCCTACGACGAATCGGTTGCCAACTATCGCGAATCGGTGCTGGAAGCATTTCAGCAGGTTGAGGATGGGCTCTCCGGTCTCGCGCTGCTTGACCAAGCCATGAAGACGCAACAGGCAGCCGTCGACGACTCGCGGCGCGCTCTTGATCTGGCCAATAACCGTTATGTCGGCGGGGTTACCACCTACCTCGACGTGATCACCGCGCAATCCACGCTGCTGACCAACGAACGCCTGGCGACGCAGTTGCTCGGCCAGCAGATGACCACCTCCGTTTACCTGGTGAAGGCTTTGGGAGGCTCGTGGGACGCCTCTGAGATTGAGCACGAACAGGTGAGGCCCAAGCTGGTTCAGGCAGTACAGCAGTAATCTTGCAGGCTTGGCATCCGAAGCCTGAGGCGTGCGGAGTTATTCGCGTCACCCGCCTGACTCGCCGGCAATCTCCGCCAACCGGCCGGATTTACGCTGTGGTGTGGCGTGCCAAGAAGCCATATCGCGAACGGATCTCGCGCTCGGCGACCAGCCAATCCTGGCTTTCATCACCGTTACCGTTCCCTTCGCGCTGCAGATAAAGTTCGTAGGCGCGGCAGCGAATCTCTTCTTCGAGATTGGAGGGAACAGGACGGATAGGAACCACGCTGGCCGACTTCCCGTTCTGGGGAACTTCGGGCGAAACCATTTGGGTGGGTTGTATCGAGGTTGGTGTTTTCTTGCCGCGGGTGGTGGATGTTCCGGTCGTCTTGCGAGCCATGTTGTACTCCTTACATATAGGAATGGTTTTATGTAACAAATCCGCGACCTCCGCATACTCGGATAAGCCGCCGATTCGACTATTTAACGACAGATGATGATGTATCTAACTATATCGTGAATGCCTGTGGAATTGTTGCGGGCGGCATTGAAAAATTGGTTCTACGGTATCAGAAAAGGCACTCGTTTGGACGCGACCAAGAGAGCACCGTCGGAAAGCCGCAAAAGGAATGGGCAAAAGCGATGGCTGACGCCTGAAGTGCTCCGAGATTTTGTCAGGCGAAACCGGATGCAGTGCGGATACAGTAATCACTGTACTGGAGATGGATTGTGACGGGTGTAAATTGGATTTCAACGAAGCTACATTCCACATTCATCTCAGCCACAGTAAGGGGAAAGGAGAATTCAAAATGAAACGCATCGAGCAAGAGCGACCGAACCAACTGCGCCCTATTCCGATTAACCTGCAAGAGGAAGTCAGACGCCGCGCGTATGAACTCTATCAGGAACGAGGAAACAAGGAAGGATCCGAGTTAGAGGACTGGCTCCGGGCGGAAGCGGAAGTTCTTGATCACCAACGAACACAGAGAGTGGCATAAATACGAGTTGTCGCTGGCGGAGAGGGCGGTAAAGGTTACAGCAAAGCCTTCTGCCCTCCGAGCCACAAAAATCTCCAGAATTTTGGCGGAATCCTCTGACGATTCGGAAATCATGATTCGGAAACTGAAGTCCGGGCAATACCGGTTATATTCACGCCGAAGGATCCAAAAACAGGCCGGCGGCGCAACCTCGGCACGTTCGGAAGCAAAGAAGCGGCCGAAGCGCACGAACGTGCGGTGCAATATTTCAAGCGGCACTAGTGTGGTGTCCAGGAAATACGCGGCATAATTGTGCGCGCGCATTTTATGCGACGCGTGAACTTTCGGCGCCGCAAACAAGAGCACTGCGATCCTCAAAAGCATGAATAAGAAGCCGGCCAAAGATGATCTACCCTCGGCGGACGCAGCCATCTCGACCCGGGCGGAGAAAAAGCAGGTCGAGGAACGCCTCGCAATCGGTGCGAACGTCGTTTATGAGACCATCCGGCGCGAGGGCGAAGAAGAACTGCGTCGCCCTCCGGCAGCGTTGGCGTGGTCGGGGTTCGCTGCCGGCCTTTCGATGGGCTTTTCTTTCATTGCGGAAGGGATGCTAACGTCCCATTTGCCCGCTCAGCCGTGGCGGCCTTTGATATCTCGCGCTGGATACTGCGTCGGATTTCTGATCGTCATCCTGGGGCGCCAACAGCTCTTTACCGAAAATACTCTGACAGTGGTCCTGCCGCTGCTCGCGCGAAAAGACTTGACCACCCTCGTGCGGATGCTGCGCTTGTGGGGTTTGGTGCTGGCTGCGAACCTGGTTGGGACATTTTTGTTCGCGTTATGCCTCGGTAAAATCGGCGTTTTCGATGCGCGCGTTCAACAGTGTTTGACAGAGATTGGCGTCGAGCACCTCGGGGTAGGTTTTGGGATCGTGCTGGTGCGCGCGATTTTTGCGGGCTGGCTGATTGCATTGATGGTGTGGCTGCTTCCCGGCGCGGAATCAGCGCGAGTCAGCATTGTGATTATTGTGACCTACCTGGTTGGCATCAGTGGATTCAACCACATCATCGCCGGATCAACCACGATGTTCTTTCTGGTGGTCACGAAGGTGATTTCATGGCCAACGTACGTTCTGCATTTTTTTATTCCCACCTTGCTCGGCAATGTCATGGGCGGATTCGCGCTCGTAGCCGCACTGGGTCATGCCCAGGTGGTTGGCGGTAAAGAATAATAGAAGTCGGCGCCAGCGCCGTCGGCCACCTGAGATCGCGCTGATACAGAGTATCCAGCTTGGAACTGCGGGGAATGCCTGATTGTCCGGAGCCGGTCCATTTCAATACTCTCCAGGATGAGAACGCGCCACTTGAGAGGAGAGTCATCAATGCCGACAGCGGCTTATCGCTTGTTTATCTGCTCATTTATCTGCTCAATGATTGCCAGCCTACTGACCATCGCACCTGCCCAAGAGGGCTCCATGGGTTCTGGGCAATCTTCAAACCAAACTATGTCGTCGGGGCTGAGTGCGGCAGACAAGAAATTTGTCAGGGAGGCGGCCGAGGGGGGCATGGCGGAAGTGGAACTTGGCCAGTTGGCCGTACAAAAAGCGTCGAGCGACGATGTGAAGAAATTCGGCCAACGAATGATCGATGATCACAGTAAGGCGAATGACAAACTAAAAGAAGTGGCTTCCAGCAAGGGCATAAGCTTGCCGTCATCTCCCAATGCAAAGCAAGAGGCGACCAAGAATCGTCTCTCAAAACTTTCAGGCGATGAGTTTGATAAAGCTTACATGCGAGATATGCTGCAGGATCACAAGCAGGACGTTGCGGCATTTCGGACGGAAAGCAAGACGGGCCGCGACGCGGATGTGAAGAGCTTCGCCGCCGAAACCCTACCCACCATTCAGGATCACCTTAAGGAAGCGCAGAGCATTACTCCGAAGGTTTTGCAGGCCCGCGGGACGATGGCAGCGCCCAGCGCGTCGCAGCAGTGAAGTGGTTCGGATATGGCGTTGGTAAAAGCTTGAGGCGACAAACGATGGCAAGTAGCAAGCGGAGGAAGGCCAGAACGAAGAAACGCTGGGTTGCCGGCGTTACAACCGACTCGACGCACCCTCCGGCTGGTCTTTTTACTGAAAAGGCCGCGACCATCGCGCGAGCGCTGGCTTCGAAGAAAGTTTCACCGAAGGGTCCAAGCTCGGGCATGCGAATGCTCACTTACTTCATCAACCGGGCTGGACGGGGGCTCAGCGCAAAACGCCGGGTTGAACTGGAAAAGGCGAAGGTTTTGCTTTCAAAACGCATCGATCTAACCAAAAGGTCGGCGGAGCGAAAAGCAGCTTGAAAACCATCATTCGTGGGCTTGAGACCCGTCATTCGTAAGGAGGATGAAAACCATATGCCAGAACGAGAGACCCTGGAACGAGCCAAAGAGGACGCGCGCGAGGGCAAATCGCCTTCTACTCAAGCCGGAGAATTTGTCCGGGAAGAGATCCATCACGTTCGGGAGGGGAAACATGGTGCGCGTTCGCCGCAACAGGCGATCGCCATTGGCTTGTCCAAAGCGCGAAGAGCTGGGGTAAAACTGGCTGCGCCGAAGGGCCCAGCGTCCGTCCGAAAGAAGGCGGAGCAAGATGAGCGCGCAGCAAAGAAGGGACCCGCGCGTAAAACCTCGGTGACACGGTCGCGTGCGGTGGAGGGGGCGCTGCAGCGTGAATCGCACAGTGCGGCCAGCCATGCTGCGCTTTCCCGTCAAGCGAAACGATCCGCTGCCAAGCGCAGCAAAACGAGCCGGCAAAAGGCTGCAGCCAAGGCAGCGCGAACGCGAAAAGCCGCTTAAGCATTGCTCGAGATTGCTCCGGGCTCCCGGGTGTTGCTAGGAGTCGAGCATCCGGTGCTGGCGAGTAGCGCGCGTGGCAATGTGGATCTAAACGTCGCAGCAAATCATCCCAACTAAGTGCGGTGGTTCCACCAAGGATTGAGATAATACCCTGATGTCAGAAAGCGAAGAGAGCCGTCTCGGACGCAACCGATTGAGGGGTCGTTGGCGGTGGGTTGCCGGGATCGCTGTGCTGTTAGTTGTAGCGCTCGCCGCCCTGGGAATTGTGGTCTCCCGCGCTGAGCCCACTCTGCGCGCGATGGTGATCGAGACTTTATCAACCAGATTCAAGAGCAGGGTTGAACTTGACGCTTTCCATGTCTCGTTGTTCAAGGGGCTCCAAGTTTCGGGCACCGGTCTCAGGGTCTTCGGAAAAACAGACCCCAATAACTACGAACCAGGATTTCAGCCCATCATTAATGTTGCAGAATTCGAGTTCCACCTGGGAATCCGGAGTCTTTTGCATTCCCCCATCCATGTTCACACCGTGTATGTGAAAGGCTTAGTGCTGAACTTGCCGCCCCGAGAACATCGCAGCGAGATGAGTAAGATGGCGCCCAAAGGCGGAAAGATAGAAATCATTGTGGATGAGCTGGTCAGCGATAAAGCCCAGTTGATCATTAACACCCTGCGGCCGGGCAAACTGCCCTTGGAATTTGACATTGAAAATTTGAAAATGACGAGGATCGGGCCTAGTTCGCCGATGCATTTCGATGCGAACCTGACAAATCCCAAGCCCGTGGGGCAGATTCAATCGAGCGGGCTGTTTGGCCCGTGGCAGCCAGACAGTCCTCGAGACACGCCGGTCAGCGGAACCTATTCGTTCGACCATGCAGATTTGGGCACAATCAAAGGGATTGGCGGGATTCTCTCGTCTACGGGAAAGTATGCAGGGGTTCTTGACAAGATCGCGGTCGATGGCGTGACCGACGCGCCGGATTTTCATCTAGCCACCGGCGGGCGGACAGTGCCGTTACACACTGACTTTCACGCCATTGTGGACGGAACCAGCGGAGATACATATTTACAACCGGTAAAAGCAAGAATTCTGAATTCATGGCTCGTGGCCGCCGGCTCGGTGGTGCGAGTGAAGGACCCGAATGGACATCGGGTGGAGTTGGATGTCGTGATGCAAAAGGGCGAGATCGAGGACCTGTTGAAACTAGCGGTACGAACCGACCCGCCCATCATGAACGGCTCCGTTCGCCTGAAGACGAAACTCGATCTGTCGCCCGGCGAAGCGGACGTCGCCAACCGCCTGAAGCTCGCGGGAAACTTTGAGGTATCCGGGGCGCACTTCACGAATGAAGGGATTCAGGGCAAAATTGATGCGCTTAGTATGAGAAGCCAGGGCAAGCCGAAGCAGATTCATGAGAGTGGCGCCGAGAGCGCTCAGTCCGATTTAAAGGGAACATTCAAACTCAGCAGCGGAATGATTTCCCTCTCGGAATTGGAGTTCGCCATTCCCGGTACCAAAGTTAATCTCATTGGCACCTACAGTCTCGATGGAAACGAATTCGATTTTCGTGGCAAGGCACGATTCGATGCGAAACTCTCGCACATGGTCACGGGCTGGAAATCAATTCTGCTGAAGCCCGCGGACCCATTTTTCAGCAAAAATGGTGCGGGAACTGAGATCCCGGTCAAGATCACCGGCACGAAGTCGGAACCCCACTTCGGCTTCGATTTTGGGCACAAGGACATCGACAAAAACAAGACGCAGGATTAGCGGGACTAAGCCTTCGACGTGCCGGATGCTTCTCGTTGATTGTCGACGAGCGGCCTTCGACAGTCATTTCACACGGTGCCCCTTCGACCCGTTACCAAGTTAACCAAAAGAATAATTACAGCCACCACAAGCAAGATGTGGATGTAACCACCCAGTGTGTAGGAACTGACCAACCCCAACAACCACAGGATCAGCAGCATCACAAATATCGTCCAAAGCATTCGCGGCTCCCTTCGTCCTGACAGCGGTGAAGTTGTTTTCCGAAGTTGCTTTCCAAGGACAGGTGGAAAAGCTCAAGACATCATGACCAGCGTAGCGCATGACATCCCGCGTTGAGCATACGGTGGATTCTGTACATGGAGGTCATATTGCTGGTATTCCGCATGTCTCGTCTCTATTTGCGTCGTCTAAGAAAAAGCATGAGGAGGGGGTATGCACGGGAATGAGTTGATAAAAAGAGACGAGCTTATGAAATCTGATTTGCTGAGCGAAATCGTGCTGCTGGGTACCAGCGTCGCGATCGTGGTGGCGTTTGTGATGGTGGTGGTCGCGGCTCTTGCCAGTGCGGCGGCGACGCCATAGATCATGGTCTCAAAAACTTTACCTGCATCTCGGTCTCAAAAACTTTACCTGCATCTCGGCCACGGTTCTACAGCCATTCTGCGTATGAACTACGGCCGCAACCGGATTTGCAGGCAGCCACAGCGCAACTAACCTTAGAACTTGAGAGCCAACTAAGGAGACTTACGATGTCAGGGAAAAATACAGCGGTATTCGGTATCTATCCGAGCTATGCAAACGTGGAGAGCGGAGTCGATGGCTTGCGCGCGGCTGGCTTTAGCAATCAGGATATCTCGGTGCTTTTCCCGGAGAGCGCTGGGACGAGAGACTTTGCGCATGAGAAAGGGACTAAGGCGCCGGAAGGTGCCACCGCGGGTGCGGGAACAGGAATTGTTTTGGGAGGCGCGCTGGGATGGCTGGTCGGAATCGGCGCTCTCGCGATTCCCGGCTTGGGGCCGTTTATTGCAGCCGGACCCATCATGGCCGCGCTCGCGGGGGCCGGAGTGGGAGGCACGGTCGGTGTTCTTACGGGAGCGCTTGTTGGAATGGGCATTCCCGAGTACGAGGCAAAACGCTTCGAGGGCCGGGTGAAAGATGGTGGCATTCTGCTTTCAGTTCATTCGGACAGTTCCGAGTGGACGAAACGGGCCAAACTGATTTTGGAAGCGACCGGCGCCCAGGATATTTCGTCGACCGGCGAGGCGCGCTCCGAGCATAAGGAGAGCGATCGAGATCTCCGACGAGCAGGTTAGATCCCATGAGTGTCGTGAAGTAATGAGTGCCAACTTCGTTAATTCGACTTTGTGAAGTGTATGAAGGACTGAGGATCACTGGAACTGAATCGAAATCCAAACAAGGAGAACGCAAAATGAATTCTGACCAAATGAAGGGCAAATGGAAACAGATGAAGGGGTCGGTGAAAGAGAAGTGGGGTAAATTGACAGACGACGACCTTGACGTCATCGACGGACAGCAGGATCAATTGGTTGGAACGATCCAGGAAAGATACGGCATTGCTCGCGAAGCGGCGCAGAAGCAGGTGGACGAGTGGAACGCTGCCCTTGCCCGCCAATCCGAAGTTGACGAGAAGCGCTACGAAGAGCGACGGAAGGCTAGCTAACTCTCTCTGAAGGTGCGTCTCGGAAGGGAAGCGGCTTCTCGGCTTCCCTTTTTGTTTGTTCAGAAAAATCGACTATTACTGTGAGTGAGCGCGACAGGTTGCCCCATCGCGCTCGAATGAACGATGCCTAGGCTGCGGATTGTTCGCTGGGAGTGGTAGTCATTGGAGTCGGCGCGGGAGTGGTCGTTGGCACTGGGTCCGCAACGGTCGCGGGTGCTGGCAAATGCACCTGAATGATATCGTTCTTGACCGCATAGACAACCAGGTCGCGAATTGAGTGAAAGTCGAGTTTACGCATGATATTACTGCGATGCGTCTCCGCGGTTTTGGTGCTGAGGTTCAGAAGGCAAGCGACTTCCTTCGAACTCTTGCCTTCGGCCAGAAGCTGGATCACCTCGCGTTCCCGCGGTGTCAGTTTCGGCGACTGCGACTGCGGCGGTGCATCACTTGTCCCGTTGTAACCTTGGTCCAGAAAGCCTGCCAGCACCATATCGTTCACGCGGGGCGTGAAGAACATGCGATTGCGCTGCAGCGCCTCCACCGCCGAAACCAGGTCGCGGGCGGCGTCCGATTTCAAAACAAATCCGCGAGCGCCGGCGTTAAGAGCCTCCTTGATCACCTGATCGGAATCGGTGATGGTGAGAACGATGACCTTCACCCGGGGGTTCTGCTGCGCCAGTTGGCGCGTCGCAGCTAAACCATTGAGGTTGGGCATACCAATGTCCAAAATCACCACGTCCGGTTTTAACTGTTTGGCCATTTCGACGGCTTGGCGGCCATCTTTAGCCTCGCCACAGATTTCCCAACCATCGTGGTTTTCGAGGAGCATGCACAGTCCACGACGTACAACTTCGTGGTCGTCAGCGATCAAGATACGCAGCTTCATTGGCTCACCTCCGTGAGGGATGCTAAGACCGCTACCTTCGCACAACCAACTGCCCACTAACAGAAAGAGTCGTCCTTCATCGGGAATCGCCGGCCAGCCCCACTGGGTCGTGGACGTAAAAAAATCTGTGCTGGCTCACGGCCTCCACGGCCGCCAGTAAATCCCTGGCCGCGTCCGACTTTACAACGTATCCTTTGGCTCCGGCGTTCTTCGCCTCGCGAATCATTTGCGCCGAATCGTGTTGGGTAACGATCAACACTTCGGATTTCGGTACGCGCTTGCGAATCCGGCGACAGGCTTCCAGCCCGTCCATGCGCGGCATACTGACATCCAGCACGACCACATCCGGCTGCAGGCGTTCCGCCCTCTCCACGGCTTCAATTCCATTTTCCGCCTCATCAATAATTTCCCACTCCGGGCGACTGCCAAGTAAAGTCCTTAGACCGTGCCTCACGACGGGATGATCATCTGCCACCAAAATACGAACGGTCATAACCCTTGCGCTGGAAAGGTGGAACGCGCACAGACTTGTTACAATCCTGGCCGTTCACGTCCACGCATCGCCCCGGCATCGCCCGAATCACGTCCCGCCGTGACGACCTCCTTTCGCACTTAGTCTCGCAGCATAACGGGCAGAGTGATTCGCACCACCGTACCGCTGCTATCCGACGAAATCGCCAGCGTCCCCCCCAGTTCCCAGGCTCGCTCGCGGATGCCGGCTAATCCGACGCCCATTCCAGCTCCCGTCCCATGAAAAGACGCGAGCAGTTCTGCCGGTATTCCACGTCCGTTATCTCTGATTTCGAGGACGACCTTTTCAGCATCTTCCGCGATCAAGACGTGCGCCTCGGAAGCGCTAGAATGGCGATGCACATTGGTCAGGGCTTCCTGGAGCACGCGAAAAAGCGCCAATTCGATGGCGTCGGGTAAGCGGCCCAGATGGTCGGGCACATCCAGGGTTGTCCGAACTCCACTGCGCTGGCCAAACCCTTCCACGAACCAACGAGCTGCCGAAGCAAACCCGGCCGCGTCCATGGTCGGCGGATGAAGCAGGTAGGACAGTGTCCGCACTTCCGCCATACACTGCTGCATCAAGTGGTCGGCTTCCGACCACGATTGCTGGTTTTCCGGCGACAGCTTCAGCATCTCCATGTGGAGCTTTAAGCCCACCAGATACTGCCCGAGGCTATCGTGCAACTCGCGCGCAATGCGGCGACGCTCCATATCTTGCAAACTGAGCAAGCGGGAGGAAAGCTGTCGTAATGCGGTCGTGCGCTGCTCGACCATGGATTCCAATTGTGCCTGAGTACGGCGCAGCGCTTCTTCAACTTGCTTGCGCTCCGCCATCTCGGTTTCGAGGGCCTGCGCCTTCTGCTGCAGGTAACTGATGCTGCGCAGGCGCTGCTCGTCACTGCTCGTCGTGCTGTAGCTTTCCGCTGGGATCACATGGGAATGTTCTCCGCAGATTCGAAGGAACGAGTCCGAATGGTCTCCGCGGTGAAAGCCGCTCATCGGGTAAGCACAGCGCAGCGACATCGGGTACAGCACGATCAGGTTGTTCCAGAGTTGTTCAAGCCGTATCGCGCCTTCCGTATTGCCCTGCTCCCACAATAGAGCCACCATTTCTCCGAACGCGGCAATGTGAGGATGTTTTCCCCGGGCGGCGGCCGCCGCCTGCGCCAAGACCACGCCCATGGTCTCGGCAAAAAGTGCGGCATCGGGCGAGCGATCGAGCATGAAACTGGCCAGCGTGTTGGCCGCGTCCAAGGCAATATATCGCCCTTCTTCGATCATTCGGGTCATATCCAAACCGCGAGACTGCAGCCGTCGAGCGAGTCCATCGCGATGCGTCTGGGTGGAGAGTACAACGGCGGCATCACCCGCCATCAGAGCGGTACCGATATAGCGGCTGAGTTCATCGAGAAAGAATGCGCTATCCGCGTAGAACTGCACCGAGTGGGCGTCCTGGCCGGAGCCTTCTAAATGGGGAAGGCGCGCCAACGGCAGAGCAGCAGAGTCTGGAAGACTGGCAGTACTCATTTTAAGTAAGAGCCTCCGGAACGACGTCGTACACACGTTGTACGCAAGGATCGCATTCCTGGCAATAGTCGATTCACTGTCCCAAGGGCGCGACCAGTGTAGTTCTTCACTCTCTCGCGGCCAATACCGGGAATCCTGTACCTTCTGGGCTGACATCACCCACCGAAGGATTCCTTAGGGAGGCGTTGCGCATTGCCCATTGGCGCAGCGATGCTACTTTGGCGTTCTCCAAATGTAGAAGTTCTCTGCATCCGACAGAGTTTCAATGACCAAGCCTCTCGAAATTGAGGCGCGATGAACTGCCGATCGCAGATTGGCGAGAGTGATGCCATCCACGTCCGTCAGCGGAATCTTGATAGCCGAGCCGACGGGCAAGGATTCCAAGTCCTGAAAAATCCCTCCCAGCAGTTCATGGTGCTTTCCGCGACGAGTTCGATGAAGGTCGGCCAGAACGACCCGTTCGTATTTCTGAGCGCTCTTCTGGGTTTGGGGACGATCCCGGGTTTCTTTTGCCATACGTACCTCGTAGCTTTGCTGTGCTTTATATTATTCTTTAACTATGCCGTAAAACATTCGTGTGTAATTGTATACCAGTTCTTTTATTATATGCTACTCATCCGTGGAGTTCGGTCGGCACGATCTAGCTTTCTGTTTTAGTTTGTCGTCTGAAGTTCTTCCACCCTTTTTTAGCAGCGAGCGTACCGTTAAGTGGGGAGATCAGGCGAGATGTTGGATATGAAATACTCGTGGCAGGAGTTCCATGTAGCAGCTCTGTGGGAGGTTCGGCCTGAACTTTTGCGGCAGCGAATCGGCGAAGCGGAAACAGCGAGACAACAGCGCCTCGCAGAGTTGCGACGAGGTCGTTCCGGTTCCGTAGAATCGCAGCCACTCGGCGATGTTTTGCGAATGCTGCGGTTCCCGGCGAGCACAGAATGCAAAACCACGCGAACGAAAGTTTCCGGCCAGCAAGAGGCGGCATCATGACCCGCCTCTCTTGGCGAGTGAATTTTGCGAAAGCTGAAAATTGCCGGAATCCCATGACTTCGTCCCGCGCGAGAAGAGAAACATTGGCCGAGACACTGGACAAAAAGTGGAGCGAACTCCGCGGGCATTCATCCATTGAAAGAGATTCAGCGAAAATGTTGCGGTTGACGGCAGAGCTCGAAGAGCATCGGCAGCAGCCAACAGTTGTGACCAGGCATAGCGACGATTGTTAGGTTCATTGGCCGGGCCCATGGCACCACGCAAAAAAGCTCAAGTGGCATTCGCGTCCGCTGTGATGCTGCTCTTCCTGAGCGGAGTGGCGGCGTATGTCACCATCAACCGACTCCTGGCAAGTGAGAAGTGGGTGATTCACACCCTCGAGGTCAAGGCCGCGCTGGGCGATATTGAATCGGCTTATGTACGCGCGGGACGAGCACGAAGCGGCTACGTGATTTCCGGGACCGACGATTTCCTGGCGGAGTTTAATGCCGCGGCCCCCGAGATCCCCGCCAAGATACAAACCCTGCGAGATCTGACGCGTGACAATCCGAAGCAACAGGAGCTTTGCTCGCGTCTGGAAGACGCAATCAACCGTCGAGTCGCCTTGCTTCGCGAATCGGTCCAACTGAAAAAGCAAGCGCCTGAAGACAGACAGGGGCAAGCCGATTTCGACCGGCGCGGCGTTCCAGTTTCATCGGAGATGACCTCTCTCACGCAGCAGATGCGCGCGGAAGAACAAACCCTGTTTGGCATCAGGGAAAAGACCACGAATCGTTTTTTTATGCTGACCGTGGTC
>CAVOTW010000002.1:0-10757 GCA_963699405.1 uncultured Acidobacteriaceae bacterium
ATCGTCGGACGTGCTGCATTCGACACCCGTCAAGGCCGCAACCAGACTTTCAACTCGGCAGGCAACGTGATTGCCGCCCTGTCGATGGGTGCCCTCGGCTATTTCGTTTCCAACCGGAGCATCTTTTTCTTCGTCGCGGCTTTTGCGGTACCCACGATTCTCGTCCTGCTTCTGATCAGACCGGGCGAGATTGACTACGAACTCGCCCGTGGCGCGAACGATGGCGAAAAAGGCGGCAAAGCGGAAAGCGTCCGGTTGTTGTTTAAAGATCATCCGCTTGCGATTTTCCTCGGCTGCGCCGTAATGTTTCATTTTGCCAACGCCGCGATGCTACCGCTGCTCGGCGAGATGCTAGCCAAGGGACGGGGACGAAGCTCGATGCTCTTCATGTCGGCATGCGTGGTAACGACCCAGTTCATCATCACGCTGATCGCGTCCTGGTCAGGACGCGAGGCCGGAACCTGGGGCCGAAAGCCGCTTCTGCTGATCGCCTTCGGCGTGCTTCCGATTCGTGGCGTTCTTTACACCCTAACTTCCAGTACGCCATTGCTTGTAGCCATCCAGGTCATGGACGGCATCGGGGCTGGAATTTTCGGCGTTGTGTCGGTGCTGGTGATTGCCGATCTGACGCGCGGAACCGGTCGCTTCAATCTCACGCTGGGAGCCATCACCACTGCGGTCGGCATAGGCGCTGCCCTGAGCCAACTCATCGCCGGTAGTATTGTTCACCACATGGGCTTTCATGCCGGTTTTCTCTTTCTCTCGGC
The DNA here is from genome assembly GCA_963699405.1 of uncultured Acidobacteriaceae bacterium. Lineage (GTDB taxonomy): Bacteria > Acidobacteriota > Terriglobia > Terriglobales > Acidobacteriaceae > Acidiflorens. Next base: position 768 of record CAVOTW010000002.1, read on the forward strand.
GGTGGCCGCGGCGGCGTTTGCTATTCTCTATTTTTTCATGCCCGAGACGCACCACGTACGAGTGGCGGCAGAGTGACCGGCACACCGCGGATCGTCGTCACTCTACTCGTTTTCGCGGCGATGCTCGCACTGGTGATCGTTCGCCCGCGACGATGGAACGAGGCTTGGTGGACGATGCTCGGGGCAGCGGCGATGCTCGCTTTCGGCCTGGTTTCGCCGCGCCAAGCGATCGACGCCACCCTTGCCGGCAAGAATGCCCTTCTTTTTCTTCTCTCGCTGCTCGCGCTATCCCTGCTCGTTGGCAAGAGCGGCTTTTTCGACTGGGCCGCGATTCGATGCGCGCGCATTGCGAAAGGAAACGCCCGCTCGCTTTACCGGAACGCGTTCGTGCTTGGCGCGATCGTCACGGCAATATTTTCCCTCGACACGACAGCCGTCATGCTCACGCCCGTCATGTTGGCCATCGTGAAGAGACTCAAGCTCCCAGCGGCGCCTTACGTCGTGCTGTGCGCATTCGTTGCCAACGTGGGTTCCCTGCTGCTCCCCATCAGCAATCTCACAAATATTCTCTTCGCAGACGCCTTCCACCTGACGTTCGCGGCGTTCGCGGCCAGAATGATCGCCCCGCAACTTGTCGCCCTAGTTACCACCTACGCTCTGCTGCGTTGGCACTTTCGTGCGCGAACTTCCGGACCGCTTCGACGGCGAGTCACTCCCGGAACCGACGAGCGTGGTGCCGAATCGGACCTACTTCCTGGTTTGCGTGACCGTCCTCGTCGTCATACTCATTGCTTACTTTCTCGCGCCGCTCGCGGGGCTTGAGCCCTACGTCATCGCCTTCGCGGGTAGCGGCGTGCTCGCGATCGCTGGCGCAGCCACCGGGCGCGTGCGTCTTCGGGCGCTGGGCGAACTTTCGTGGGGCCTGTTTCCTTTCGTCGTCGGGCTTTTCGTCGCGGTACAGGGGCTGGAAAATCTGGGTATTGTCGGCGTGTCGGCCGGGTGGCTTGCGCACATGAGACCGGGATCGCCCGAAAAGCTCTTCGCGGCCGCGGGTGCAACGGCTTTTGCCTCGAATATCATGAACAACCTTCCGGCGGCATTGATCGCGCGCAGCGTGCTCTTGGCTTCGCACGCCCACACGGGTACGGTCCTCGCCGCGCTGGTTGGCGCCGACGTGGGCCCGATGATCACTCCTTTCGGATCACTCGCAACCATGCTCGTGCTCGCGCTGGCGCGGCGTGAAGGGGAAGAAGTCCGCGCGGGGACATTCGTGATGCTCGGCCTGTGGGTGGTGCCTGGGATTCTTGTTGCTACAACGCTAGCCGTGACGGTGAGCCTTGCGCTGGCGCGGTGACGATTGTGCGCTTCTCTGGCAACTCAGAACCCGACTCATCCTCACTCCGGCCACACCCCGTCCATCCCTTGACACGCATCAAAAGATGATGAGGGTCTTCTGGTGATTTAGAATCAATCAGAAAGGCACTCTGATTCAAAAATCGGTTTCGGACCGAGAATTGCTTCGTGCATGATGCACAGCTGTCTTCATGGCCATTAAGCTGAAAATCCCGACCGGTCGAAGTGGTGGCAGGCGGGGGAAAAGCCACCTGCTTTCCCGCGATCCCCTGGTGCGCGTTGCCCTACTCGCTTTTCTTTCGGTATCGGTGGTGGTGATCGGAGTTTTTGCGTACTGGTATGTAAAGTACGACCGGATCATCGAGCAGCGATTCCACGGACCGGTGTTTGCCACTTCGGCCAAGATTTTCGCCGCTCCGGAAGTGGTGAGGGTGGGATCGAAGCGGACCGTCTCCGAAATTGCGGCGGAACTGCGTCATGCCGGCTACACCGAAAAGGAAGGCGAATCGCCGCTCGGCAGCTATCGCCAGCACGGCGGCTCGATTGAAATTCAGCCCGGACCCGAGTCTTACCACAGTCCGGAAGCGGCCACGATTACGGTCGCCGATGGAGCGGTCTCGACGATCAACAGCCGTTCTGCCGGGGAACTGGCGGCCTATGAACTCGAACCCCAGATGCTGACTTCGCTGTTCGATGCCGAACAGCGCTCGAAGCGGCAACTGGTGAAGTACGACGACATTCCGAAAGTGATGGTGGAAGCGGTCACATCGATCGAAGACCGCCGCTTCTTCCAGCACGATGGCGTGAATTTCATGCGGCTGTTCGAGGCCGCCTGGATCGACTTCACCCATCAGCGCCATCAGCAGGGCGGTTCAACGATCACCATGCAGCTCTCGCGGGCATTTTTTCTCACTCCGGAGAAAACCTTCAAGCGCAAGCTGATCGAGATGCTGATTGCGGTCGAGTTGGAGCAGAAGTTTTCCAAGCAGCAGATTTTCGAGTTCTACGCCAACCGCGTCGATCTGGGGCAGCGCGGATCCTTCACGATCTCGGGACTGGCCGAAGGGTCACGCTCCTATTTCAACAAAGATCTGAAAGACATTACCGTGCCGGAAGCCGCGCTGCTGGCGGGATTGATCCAGGCGCCCAGCGATCTTTCGCCCTATCGCCATCCCGAGCGGGCGCTCGAACGCCGCAATACGGTGATCGAGGCGATGGTTGAAACCGGCGCCATCACGCGCGCGCAGGCCGATAAAGCCAAAGCGACGCCGCTGAAACTGGCTCCGCCGAACGTCGAGGCCAGCGACGCTCCGTACTTCGTCGACATCGTTCGCGACACCATCGTCGGAAAACTGAACGAGCACGAGGTCAACGAACAGGAATACCGCATCTACACCACTCTCGATCCCGATCTGCAGCGAGCAGCGGCGCAAGCGGTCGAGACCGGCATCAAGCTGGTCGACGATCAGGTCACGAAGATGCGCACCCATAAGACCAAGGTCGGGAAGAAGATCGAAACCACGGTCACGCCCGGGCCGCAGGCGCAGGTCGCGCTCATCGCCATGGACCCGCACACCGGCGAAATCAAAGCGCTGGTCGGCGGACGCAATTACGGAACGAGCCAGCTGGACCACGCGCTCGCCAAGCGTCCAACGGGCTCGATCTTCAAGCCGTTTGTGTACGCGGCGGCCATGAATACGGCACTGGACGGCTCGACCACCGTGATCACTCCGGCGTCGATCGTGGCCGACCAGCCTTCGACATTCACCTACGGCGACCAGATTTACGAACCGCGCAACTACAAAGAGGAGTACCACGGCGACGTTACGCTGCGCTACGCGCTGGCGCTTTCGCTCAACAACGCCACTGTGAAAGTGGCGGAAGAAGTGGGCTACGACAAGGTGGCCGACTTGGCCAAGTCCGCCGGAATCGCGTCGGTGAAAGCCACGCCGGCGATGGCGCTCGGCGCCTACGACGCCACCCCTGTCGACATGGCGTCCGCCTACACCACTTTTGCCAACGGCGGCTTGCGACTCTCGCCCATCTTTGTGCAGTCGGTGCGCAATGCGAAGGGCGACGTCGTCGTCAACTTCGGGACTGAAAAGACGCAGGTCCTCGATCCGCGCATCGCCTTCGTCATGACCAACATGCTCGAAGGCGTTCTGAACTTCGGCACGGCCTACGGCGGGGTGCGCCAGCGCGGATTCACCGCTCCGGCCGCGGGCAAGACCGGCACTTCGCATGACGGCTGGTTCGCCGGATACACCAGCAATCTGCTGTGCATCGTCTGGGTGGGATACGACGATTACAGCGACATTCGACCTGAGCGGCGCGCAAACTGCCGCGCCCATCTGGGCCGAGTTCATGAAGAAAGCGATCACTCCTGCCCGAGTATTCGGACGTGAAAGCCTTTACCCAGCCGGAAGGCGTAGTCGATGTGCAACTCGACAAGATCACCAACCGCCTGGCAACGCCGTCGTGTCCCAGACGATTACACGATTGCCTTCATTGCCGGCACAGAGCCTCACGATACCTGCGACCAGACGGCCGGCGTCCATGGGTTCTTCTCCCGCATGTTCGGCGGAAACTCGGAAAAGGCGCTGCCCCCGCCCACCACCAATGGGAACCCGCAGCCCGCCTCCGGTGTCCAATCCGAAGAAGAGGCTAAGAAGAAGAAAAGCTTCTTCGGCAAGATTGCTGGCGTGTTCAAGGGAGACTACCTCCGCATAAGAACGACAAGAACACGCCCGCGCCGCCCAAGAACAGTGACAGCGGCGTGCCGCCGCAGTAAGAAGTGGGGTAAGGTACAGTAAAAGTAGGATCGGAAGCGGGCCTAAGATAAACGGCTGATCTTTACGGTCCTAAAGTTGCAAGCGGCGCGACGTGGGGCGCCGGGCGCCGAAATACTATGAAACTTTGAAGTTTTGTAGGCTTGGCGCGGGGGTGGGATATGGTTTCCTGGATACGCGTCTGCTTCGTTGCAGCTTCTGTTTTGCTCGCTTCTCGCTCTTCCCTTGCCAGCTCAGAACACCGAACAATTGGAGGTCGGCCCTCCCCCGCTACACCGGGCCGAACCGCCCGCTCCCGGAGCTTCCGCTGAAGAACTGGAACAACGTGGGGACGAACTACGCACCGAGAAGGACTACCTCGATGCCGTCGATTACTACCAGGCGGCTCTGAAACGCACGCCGGGAAAGCCGCCGTCTTCAACAAAATCGGGATCTGCCAGCTCATGATGCAGCGCTACAAGGAAGCCAAAAAGAGCTTCGAGCACGCCATCAAGGCCGACCGTAAACACGGCGACGCTTACAACAATCTTGGCGTCATTGATTACGAAACACATAACTACGCTGCGGCAATCCGCCAATACGAGAAGGCTATCTCGTTCAAGAATGACGCTCCCTCCTACTACAGCAATCTGGGCGCGGCTTATTTCGGCAAGCGGCAGTTTGACAAAGCGGTACAGAGCTATTCCAAGGCGCTGCAACTGGATCCCGACATCTTCGAGCGCAGTTCGCATGCCGGCGTTCTGGCGCAGCTTCCTTCGCCCGAAGACCGGGCCCGCTACGATTATGTTCTCGCCAAGCTGTACGCCCGGGCGGGCGAACCCGACCGCTCCCTGCACTATCTGAAAAAGGCGCTGGAGGATGGGTATAAGGACATCAAGGATGTCTACAAAGATAACGAGTTCAGCACCTTGCGCAAAGACCCGCGCTTCACCGAACTAATGGCGGCGAAGACGACCGCTATTCCCGATTAGACGCCGATAAGTTGCTGGCGGGAAAGCAAGTTAAGAAGAACGCGAGAAATTCTCAGAAGCTCCGAAACTTTTCCCGCGCCCGCGGGTTTGCAACGCTATTCCTCCTGAAAACAACAGGGTGAGTAGGGAGAACAGCACCCACCGGTTGCTAACCCGAGCACGCCCCAAGCAAGCAACCGGTGGGTGACTTTGGCGCGACTCGTCGTTCGCTATTCGCTGTTCGCCAAATAAAACGGCTTTTGCGAACAGCAAACGACGAATCGCCAACGACGAAAACTCAGCTTCTCTGCGAAATATATTCCCCTACTACCTGCTTCCACTTGCCCTGCGCTTTCAGGATGTATTCGACCGCATCGCGGGCAGCGCCATCGCCTCCGGCGTGCGCTGTCGTCCAGTGTGCTTCGGCTTTGACCTCGGGACGCGCATTTTTTACCGCAATCGCCAAGCCGCATTTGCGCATGGCCGGCAAGTCGATCACGTCGTCGCCCACGAAAGCGGCCTCGGCGGCGGTGATTCCATCTTTCTCAAGAATCTGCGCAAACACGGAAGCCTTGTCTTGAATCCCCTGAAAGACGTGGTCCATCTTCAGATCGCGCGCCCGTAAGGCCACGGTCTCCGAGATGCGCTTGGTGATGATGCCGCTCTTGATGCCCGCCATGCGCGCCAGCATGATGGCGGTGCCGTCGTGGGCGTGGAAGCCCTTAGCCTCGATTAGGCTCACGCTCTGCAAACCACCCGATCCCGCTGGATGGGAGCCTGCCGGCGCGGGAAAGATCCAGATTTTGCCATCGGTGAGGACGCCGTCAACGTCGAAAAGAATGAGCTTAATTTTGCGGGCGCGTGCAGTAGGGGAAAGTTTGGGCATTGGCGCGATTCTAGCATTCAGGCTGGAGGAACGTTGGCCCAGCACCCGAACTCGTCCGCTCGAACCGATCCGGTAGCCACAGTGCATTGGCTAACGAAACCAGGCCAATCACACCAGACATTCTGCCCTTCCTTACCTCGGTAACTGGAGCGAGCATCCGCTCTGATGCCAAGATCAGAGACACTGGGCAGGAGGTTTTTGTGCGCCAACGTGCAGTCGTCGTCGTTCTCTCTCTGATACTGTCGAGCGCTGGCCTGCGGGCCAAAAACGCGACGCAGGAAACCCCACAAACTGCGCGGCAGGCTTTGCTGGAAATGTTTTTCAGCAAACAGCCGGGAACTTTACTCAAGCATCTGCCTTCGGCCACACGCGCGACGCTTGAAAAATCGGGCGCGCTGGCCGGCCTGCAGCAGTATTCCGTGCTCGCAGGACAGCTTCACACACAAGATCGGAGTCTGCAGACATTTGAGGCGGGGTCGGTGCTGCTCGTCACCGAAGATTTCAAGACCGGACAAAAGTTTGAGGTCATAGTCGAGAACGACTCCCTGCGCGGCGATGAGGATGACATCGAACTGTCTTTTCGCACCTACAAAGACAAGCAAGTGCAAAGAACGCCGTTCATGCCTCGCATTGTGTTCTCCATGAAAATGGAAGCGGGCAACTGGACGTTGAATGATATTGCCATCACCATCAACCTGCCGCTCGCCGATCCCGATTTTTTGAAAAGCATCTCCGACAAAATGAAACCGAGTGCCGTGGCTGCTCGCTAGTCCGCAGTTTCACGTGCAGGGTATGGGGCAGATTGCGGGGCAGGTTCCGGGGCCAATTGCCACCAGAACCGTCGGCAGCGATACCAGCGCTTTAGCCGACTTGCGTAAGATTCTCACGGCCGAGACGATCTATTTCGCGGCCTATCCTAACGTGGGTTACACCTGCTCACTTTCCGATCTGGATGGCTTCGGCGGTGCCGAGGTCAACGAACACCAGGCAATGCTTATCAGTAGCGGACTGGCCAGCGGCAAGCATCAGGGATACGCCTTCTCGCTATCGAAGTGCGCCGGCACACCCGCCGTGAGCTTCCGTCTTATAGCCACGCCTATCGGGGATGCCTCCGGTCGGCACGCATTTTGTACCGACGAATCCGCAAGCATCCGCTCTTCGACCGACGGGAATGCAGCGACGTGCTTGAGCAGTGGGACGCCTGTCCAGTAGGCGGTTTTGCAGGAAGTTTGGCCTAGCAGGCGAACATTTTACGAAACCATAATTTCCCGCTACAATCTTTTCCATGCTGTCCGCAGTCTCCCCTTCGCTGGCCTGGGCCCATCCGCTGGTGCAGGAGTGGTTCACGGCGCGCTTCTCGACTCCGACTGAGCCGCAGGAGCAGGGCTGGCCTCACATCCTCGCCGGCCACACCACGCTGATCTCGGCTCCTACTGGATCGGGAAAAACGCTCGCTGCTTTTCTTGCCTGCATTGACCGGCTGGTGTGCAAGGCCCTTGCGGGCGAACTGCGCGATCGCACCGAAGTTCTTTACGTGTCTCCGCTCAAGGCGCTCGGCAACGACATTCAGAAGAATCTCGAAATCCCGCTGGGGGAAATTCTGCAGATGGCGGGCGAACGCGGCCTGCTGATGCCGGAGATTCGCACGGCCGTGCGCACGGGCGACACTTTGATGAAAGACCGGCGGCTCATGTTGAAGCGCCCGCCGCACATTCTGGTCACGACTCCCGAGTCGCTCTACATTCTGCTGACGGCGGAAAAGAGCCGCGCCATCTTGCGCGATGTTGAAACCGTGATTGTGGACGAAATTCACGCCGTCGCCGACGACAAGCGCGGCGTGCATCTTTCGCTTTCGCTGGAGCGGCTGGAAGCGCTGACTTATCGTCCGCCGGTGCGCATCGGGCTTTCCGCGACGCAGAAGCCGATTGAGGAGGTCGCGCATTTTCTTGCGGGCAGCTCTGATCGCGCAAAATCCGCGGCCCGATCCCGTAATCGTCAACGTCGGCCACAAGCGCACGCTCGATCTCGGGGTCGAGGTTCCGTCGTCGGAGCTGGGCCCGGTTGCGTCGAACGAAATGTGGGACGAGATTTATGAGCGCATCGTGCAACTGGTGAATGCGCACCGCTCGACGCTGGTCTTCGTCAACACGCGGCGGCTGGCGGAGCGCATCGCCCATCAACTCGGCGAGCGGCTGGGCGAGGACAATGTGGCCGCGCATCACGGCAGCTTGTCGCGCAAGCTGCGTCTGGAGGCGGAGCGCAAGCTGAAAGAAGGCCAGGTGAAGGTGCTGGTCGCGACCGCATCGCTCGAGCTTGGCATCGACGTGGGCACGGTCGATCTGGTGTGCCACATCAGTTCGCCGCGCTCGATTGCGGTTGCTTTGCAGAGGGTGGGACGATCGGGCCACTGGCGTGGCGCGGTTCCCAAAGGACGATTCTTTGTCACCACGCGCGACGATCTGGCGGAATGCGCCGTGCTGGTGCGGGCAATTCGCCGCGGCGAACTGGATCGCCTGATTTTTCCCGAGGCTTCGCTGGATGTGCTGGCGCAGCAGATCGTGGCGTGCTGTGCGGCTGCGAGTAGCGCTGCGACGGCGAACAAAGCTCGGGTGAGCCAGTTGCGAGCCGGTAAGACGCGAGTGACGAGACTGGGATGAAGATGAGTTGTTTGCGCTCGTCAAGCGCGCCTATCCTTATCGCAATCTTTCGCGCCAGACCTTCGACGAAGTGCTCGTTATGCTTTCGGAAGGAATTGCCTCGCAACGAGGGCGCTACGGCGCGTACCTGCATCACGACCGCATCAACCACAAACTGCGAGCGCGGCGTGGCGCACGCTTGGCCGCGATCACCAGCGGCGGTGCGATTCCTGACAACGCGCTGTTCACCGTGGTCGCCGAACCGGATGGCGGCGTGGTCGGAACCGTCGATGAAGATTTTGCGGTCGAGAGCATGGCGGGAGACGTCATGCTGCTCGGCAATACTTCATGGCGCATTCGTCGAGTGGAAGCGAAGACATCGCGCATGCTGGTCGAAGACGCGCACGGAACGCCGCCTAGCGTCCCCTTCTGGCGTGGGGAAGCTCCGGCGCGCACCGAAGAGCTTTCGCTCCAGTTGGGCGAACTGCGCAAAGAAATCAGCGACCGACTGCCCGGCGTGGTTCCCGTGGAGGGATGGCGCAATTTGCCCGTGGTCGCTGAGGCCGTGAGTTGGCTGCGCGAAGAATGCGGACTTGACTTGCCGGGCGCCGAGCAACTGATTCAGTACATCCTCGAAGGGCGCGCCGTGTTGGGCGATGTGCCGACGCAGACGACGATCATCGCGGAAAGATTTTTCGACGAAGGCGGCGGGATGCAGTTGATTATCCACGCGCCGTTTGGCGGCCGCATCAATAAGGCCTGGGGACTGGCTTTGCGCAAGCGCTTCTGCCGCGGCTTCAATTTCGAACTGCAGGCGGCGGCCACCGACAACGGCCTGAACATCGCGCTCGCCGAGCAGCACAGCTTCCCGCTGGCCGATGTTTTTCACTTCCTGGCTTCCGAAACGCATGCCGCCGATTCTCGAGCAGGCGGCGCTCGCTTCGCCGATTTTTGGAACGCGCTGGCGCTGGGATGCGACGCGCGCGTTGGCTCTGCTGCGTTTTCAAGGCGGCAAGAAAGTGCCGCCGCAGATTCAGCGCATGCGCTCTGACGATCTGCTGGCTTCAGTTTTTCCCGATGTCGCCGCGTGCCAGGAAAACATTGCGGGAGACATTCAAGATTCCCGATCATCCGCTGGTGCACGAGGTCATGAAAGACGTGCTCACCGAAGCGCTGGATATCGAAGGCCTCGGCGAAGTGCTGCGCGGAATCGAGCAGGGCCGAATCCGTTGCCTGGCGGTGGACACCCCGGTGCCGTCGCAATTCTCGCACGAAATTCTCAATGCGAATCCGTACGCCTATCTGGATGATGCTCCGCTCGAGGAGCGCCGGGCGCGGGCGGTCGAAATGCGGCGTGTGTTGCCGGCTTTGTCTTG
>CAVOTW010000003.1:0-124745 GCA_963699405.1 uncultured Acidobacteriaceae bacterium
GGAACGGACTTTCGATTTGAGCGGCCCGGCACGTGCATGTGCCGCAGGATCTGGAAGTGGTGCAGATCATACCGGGCCAGTTTCACTTGTCCTTCGACAACGATGCGACGTCGTATGGTCGAGGTGCGCCCGCGTGTGACCGGGAATTTCGCGAGCGGCATGCGGGTGGCGCAGGTAATCGCCGATCCCTCGAATGTCATGATCACGGGGCCGCAACGTCGGGTCGAAGCGGTGGAGGCGGCGACCACGGATCCAATGGACGCTAGCGGGGCTTTGACACGAACTTCTTTTGTGACGCAGGCTTATGTCCCCGACCCACTGATCCAGGTTGTACACCCCACTCCGATTCGCGTGACGGTTATTATGGAAGGTTCGGGAAATCAGAAACAGTAGGACAGTCGTTGGTCGATCGTCGATAGTCGTTCGCGAGTTCTGAATGGACGAAGTCGCACGTTGCCCAACGATTAACGACCAACGACCAATTCATGATGCAAACCAGACAACTTTTCGGTACCGACGGGATTCGTGGCGTGGCGGGCGAATTTCCGCTGACGAGCGACAGCGTTTATTGGATCGGGCGGGCGCTGGGGCACGATCTGATGCGCGCGAATGCCAAGGCGCGGGTGGTGATTGGACAGGACACTCGCGTTTCGAGTCGCTGGATTGCCGATCGATTTCTCCAAGGGCTCGGCATCCGTGGGCGTGGAAACGCGCAGCGCGGGTGTTATTACCACGCCTGGGGTCGCGTTCCTGGCGCGATCGCAAGGATTCGATGCCGGGGTGGTGATTTCGGCTTCGCACAATCCCTGGACGGATAACGGAATCAAGATTTTTTCCGGCGACGGCTACAAACTGCCGGACGCACACGAACTGGCGATTGAAAAAGAGATTTTCGCGTTGCTGCAAGCGGACGCGGTTCCGGCTACGGATTCCGCGCCCGGAGCTTCGAGCCTTCCGGGCGAGGAGAGTTTGCGCCAGGCTTATGTTCGCTGGCTCGCGGGCAGCGTTTCTCCAGAATCAGACTTGAGCCGGTTGCGGGTGGTGGTGGATTGCGCCAATGGCGCGGCGGCGGCCGAGGCTCCAGAATTGTTCGGGGCGCTTGAGATCAACACGACCTTTCTGCATTCCGCTCCGGACGGCAAGAACATCAACGAGAATTGCGGGGCGCTGCATCCGGAAGTGGTGGCGCGCTATGTCTACGAAAGTTCTCTGGAGAAGCAGGACCGTTTCGACTTAGGGATAACTTTCGATGGCGACGCCGACCGCGCGCTTTTTTGCGACGCCGACGGACGAGTGGTAGACGGGGATGCGGTGCTGTTGCTCGCCGCGCGAGACATGCGGTCCCGTGGCGTGCTCGCGAATGACACCGTGGTCGCGACGACGATGTCGAATATGGGATTGGAGTTGGCGCTTAAGCAATCCGGCGTTCAGATGCTGCGTGCCAATGTCGGCGATAAATATGTGCTCGAAGAAATGCAGCGCGTGGGAGCCACACTGGGCGGTGAACAGTCCGGCCATATCCTGTTTCGCGATGGGGAGGGAACCACCGGCGATGGACTGCTGACGGCGCTCCGGGTGATGGAAGTCATGGTTCGAACGGGCAAGCCGCTGGCCGATCTGGTGGGCGGCCTGAAGGTGTTTCCGCAGACGATACGGAATGTGCCGGTGCGGCAGAAGACTCCTTTCGCGGAGATTCCTCCGGTGCGGGCGGCGATTGCGGCGGCTGAGGGGGAACTGGACGGCAATGGCCGAGTGGTGGTGCGTTATTCGGGCACAGAAGCGCTGGCGCGAGTGATGATCGAAGCAGAGTCGAAGGAGCAGATGGATCGACTGGCGGAATCCATCGTGGGGGCGATTCGGTTGGCTCTCGGAATGCAAGCCTGACACGGAAACCTTCCCACCCAAACCTACCTAATCAAATTTATACGCGGGCTCTGCTCCGCCGGACGGGGTAAAGCCACGTCTCCACACGACCACACACTCTCTGCTTCTGCCGGCGGTACGTCCATTTGTACGAGCTGGTTATCTTGTGCGCTGGGGTAACTGAGTCGAGAATAAGAATCAGTTCAGAGTTAGGAAACTTAGAAGAGGCTCATGAGAATTCTTATTGTGGAAGACGATGCGGCACTGTCCAGCTTTATCCGTAAGGGAATGGAAGCGGAATATCATGCGGTGGACGTTGCCAGTGAGGGGAACCAGGGCCGTTCCATGGCGATGGAAGTCGATTACGATCTGGTGGTGCTTGACCTGAACCTGCCTGGGATGGACGGACTGTCGATTCTGAAAAGTTTGCGGCAGCGCAAGGCGAACTTGCCGGTAATGATTCTTACCGCGCGCAGCCGGGTCGAAGACCGCGTGCAGTGCCTGGATTCAGGGGCCGACGACTACCTGACCAAGCCTTTTTCGTTTCTCGAATTGTCGGCACGGGCACGGGCGCTGTTGCGGCGCAGCCACCTGCTGTCGGAATCGGTGCTGACCGTGCGTGATCTCTGCCTGGATCGCGTGGAACGCAAAGTGGAACGCGCCGGACGACACATTGAATTGACGACGAAAGAGTTTGCGCTGCTCGAGTACCTGATGCGCAATGCCGGGCGGCGGCTGACTCGGGCGATGATCATCGAACACGTTTGGAACCTGACCTTTGATTCCACTACCAACGTGGTGGATGTCTATATCAACTATCTGCGCCGCAAGGTGGACGATGGCTTCTCGCCTTCCTTGATTCACACGGTGCGCGGCGTTGGGTATGAAATGAGTCTGGAAGGGAAATCGGCATGAGCACGAGCCCGCATTCTTTTTCGAAGGTGCCGCAAGGCTCGGATGTGCTCGGCGAGTTGCTGCACTCACTGAGCCAGCCGCTCACCAGTTTGCGCTGTTCGCTCGAACTCTCAATCGACGAAGTCGCGGAGCAGCGACAGGAGAGTGTTTCCGTAGCACTGGAACAGACAGAAAAAGTTATTGGCATGATCCAGCTGATGCGGGAGTATCTGGACGCTGAGCAGTCCGGGCCAGGAACTTGCCCGGTGGCGCTGGCGCCGGTTCTGCGGAGTGTGATGGGAGAACTGTCTTCGATCGCGGCAGTGCGCGACATTCGGTTGCGTCTGGCGGGCTGCTGCAGGGCGACGCTGCCGGTTCCGCCTGCACGACTGCGATTGGCTTTGCAGTATTTAATAGAAGCGTTGATCGAAAGGCAACCGGCGGGCGGTAAAGTTATGCTTTGGCTGGGGGAGGGCCTGGCGGGAACAGTGTTGCGGGCTGCTGGCGAAACGCGGGTTTCGCGAGACGAATGTGCGCGATCCGGAACGGAGAGCAATGAGCCCTCCGACGAAGCGACCAGCGTCGTGGGGCATAACAGCTGCATCGACATCAACACCGACATTGCGCAGGGTGAGGCTTGCAATCGCCAGCCGAGTGCTCGAAACCGCCGGAGCAGTTCTGGTGTTCGGCGAAAGCGACCTTGATCATCATTGGGGAATTGATCATTCTACGGTTGACCCTATGGGCTTCGTTCTGCGCATTCCGCGCCGGGCTGAGCCTCCTGCCTGATGACTTCAGCGGCCGCCGCGGCGATTGACGCCGCGCCCTCATGCCAAAGTCAGGCCAAAGTTTTTCCGAGGCTTACCTGGGAGTACAATCCAGCCTTTCTGGAGGTTGCCGTGGCGCGATGGATCGTTCGGCTGGCTGTTTTGCTGAGTTTGATTGCTGCGATCTGGGCTCAAAAAAATGCACCTGTGCTCGCGCCGGTAACGGTGATCCGTGCGGGAACACTGATTGACGGCGTGTCTGGTTCCGCTCGCCGCGACCAGATCATCACGATTCGCGGAAACATAGTTGCCGAGGTTGCCGATGCGGCCCCGGCGGGCGTTCCTGCGAACCTTCCCGCGGGCGCCACCTTCATTGATCTCTCGCAGGCTACGGTGCTTCCCGGGCTGATTGACGCGCATACCCATATCTTTCTCCAAGGTGAAGATCCGGCTGAGGGTGGGTACGACATTCAGTTGCTAAAGTATCCGCTGGCGTTCCGCGCGGCACGAGCCACCGTCTCCGTGCGGCGAGCGCTCGAACAAGGATTCACCACGCTTCGCGACATGGAGACCGAAGGCGCGGGTTACGGGGACGTGGGCATCAAGATGGCGATCGAAGGGGGATATATTCCCGGGCCGCGATTGTTTGTTTCGACACGCGCGATCTCGACGACCGGCGGATATCCGCTGGAGGGTTATGCGCCGGAGATCGAAGTGCCAAAGGGCGTGCAGATTATTGATGGACCGGTCGAAGCGCGCAAGGCAGCTCGCGAACAGCTCGACCACGGCGCGGACTGGATCAAGGTGTATATGACGCATCGGTCGTGGGTCGGCAAGAACGGCGAACTCGTATCGCAGCCGACGTTGACCGTGGAGGAATTGCGCGCGATTGTGAACGAAACGCTTGGCTGGGGGAAAAAAGTGGCGTGCCACGTTTACGGCGGAGAAGGCATGCAGCGTGCGCTGGATGGCGGCTGCGACTCGATCGAGCACGGGCTGGTGCTGACCGACGCGAATATCGCGCAGATGATTCGCCAGGGCACGTGGCTGTGCCCGACGCTGAGTATTTACTACGAGGACTGGGCTCCGGCAGATACACCGGCGGGTCAGCGCGACCGGAAGCGCGCGTCCGAGCACGAAGCATCGTTTCGCAAGGCGGTGAAGGCGGGAGTAAAGATTGCATTCGGCACTGACATGGGGGGAATGCCTTGGACGGAGCCGATCACGCAGGAGTTTCCGCGAATGGTCGAACTCGGGATGACGCCGATGCAGGCGATACAGAGCGCGACTTCGCGAGCGGCGGAACTGCTGGAGATGCAAGGACGACTAGGCGTGATTGCTCCGGGCGCGTATGCCGATGTGGTCGCGGTGGGCGGCGATCCTTTAACGGATATCAAAACTCTCGAGAACGTCGGCTTTGTGATGAAGGATGGCAAGGTCTTCAAGAACGAATTGGTGGGGAAGAAGTAACTACTAGAAACCGCGGAGCTCCGCTCCCTGGGAGCGGACGAATGGGTCGGCCGCTACGCGGGCTGCCTGCGTCGATTCTCTATTGGTGTGCGTGCGGACTCTGCGCGGGGTTTGCGCCGTGCGCAACTGGAGCTTTGGCGATCTTTACGTCGAAGCTGATCGGTAACTGTTTTGGCGGATAGCAGGCTGCGTTATCGCAGGCCTGGTATTTCAGAGTTCCGCGGACGACATATTTGCCGGGTTGCACGGAGTGCAGCGGGCGCACGAGCACATCGACTTTGAAATCTCCGGTGTAGACATTGAGCTTCTCGTCGGGCGCAAAGGCAAAACTCATGTCCTGGCCTTCGGGGTAGGTAGTTTTGCCGATCACGATGTCGGTGGTGGCTTCAACCTTGAGCACGGTCGGGATCAGAAACTCCGCTTTCGGCTGGTTGGAATTGATATGGTATCCGCTGGCGACTCGGAACAGTAGCGAGACGGTCGCTGCTTTGCCTTGCACAGCGGTCACAAGCGGAGCGGGGGCCATCTTTACGGCCGGGCCTTGCGGGCCGAGGTTGTCCTGCGCCCAACGCCCAAGTGGAGAACAGGAGAAGCGCGCTCGCGAGAAGAATTTTCATTGGGCTGCCCCGCTCTTAGAGTTGGATGCCGACGCCTAGCCCCTAAAAGGGGCGCTCGATTTCGAAGCTTATGGCATCGCTAAAGCGATGCTCTGATACGAACCCACTTCCTGACAGGAGAACACCTCCAGAATAACCCAAGGGCAGGTGCGGTTCGTAGTTACTTCTGAGCCTGTACTGCTTGGCCCTGGCTCATGGCTTTCTTGATGTGGTCGACGAAGACGCTGCGGCTCTGCAAACCAAATTCGCGGGCGATGAGTTTGCCGTCCCGATCCAGAAAGAACGTAGTCGGCAGCACGCTGACGCCGCCATAGCTTTCCGCAACCGAGTCTTTGCCGATCAGGATGGGGTAGTTGACGCCCATTTCCTTGGCGAATTTGGCAATGTCTTCGGTGCTGGCGTCGTCCATGGCTACACCGACGATCTGGAATCCCTGAGGGCCGTATTCTTTTTGCAGTTCGACAAACCAAGGCATCTCGACCTTGCAGGGCCCGCAATAGGTCGCCCAGAAATTCAGGAGGACAGCTTTGCCGCGAAGATCGGAGAGTTTGAGGTTCTTGCCATCCAGCGCGGGCAGTTCGAAGTTAGGGGCCAAATTGCCGATGAGTTGTCCCTTGCCGGGGCCGTTGGCGCGGTTGTTGCGAGTCATGCGAATACCCGCAAATAACATGGCCGCGACGAGAGCGGCGATGAAGAACAGAATCAGAGGATTTCTTTTCACTGGCGAACCTCGGCGGTTAAAGAACCGCCCTTTAATTCGCGGTATCCACGGCAACGCCAAAGCCGCGCCTTCAATGCTTTCCGCGCTTGGTTAGATTGCGCCTAGAGCGCAAAGCGATTCAAAAACGAAAAATAGCCGGAGATGAGGGTGAATTTTCCCATCACCAATAGGATGCCTAAAACGATTAGCAAGCCTCCGCTGGCTACTTCCACGGCGTGCATGTGGAATTTGAAGCGGTTGTAGAACTTCAGAAAACGCTCAATGCCGAGCGAGGTCAGCAGAAACGGCACGGCCAGTCCGGCCGAGTAGATGGCCAGAAGGAAAATGCCTTTCCAGACCGTGTCCTGAGCGGCGGCGAATCCCAGCACAACGGCGAGGATGGGGCCGACGCAGGGTGTCCATCCGAAGGCGAAGGCGAAACCGATTACGAATGCTCCCCACGCAGAGGAACTGCCTTTCAGCTATGCAGCCGCGTGTCGGCGAGGAGCGCCTTGATCTGGAGGATGCCGGTGAGGTGCAGTCCGAAGAGAATAATGACCACTCCGGCGATGCGCGCAAGCAGCGTTTTGTATTGCGCCAAGACCTGGCCCACTTCAGTCGAGATCGCACCGAGAGTGATGAAGACGATGCTGAAGCCGATAATGAACGCGGCGGAGTTGAACATCACCTTGCGGAAGAGCTGGCCTTCTTTTAGCTTCAGTTGCTCGACGCCTACGCCGGAGATCAGGGAAACATATCCAGGAACGAGCGGGAGCACGCAAGGAGACAGGAACGAGATCAAGCCGGCGACGAAGGCGGCGAGCGGTAATGGCAAACTCTGCATAGCTTTCTATTGTAGCGAGCCGACGGCAACGCGGGGAGAAACCTCCCGAATCACCAGACGCTGCGGGAGGTGAAATTGTTACAGCATTTCCTGCTTCCCTACAACTTTGGACGCGGTCAGCAAATTATCGTTATCGCGCTTTGGGCTTGAGCGGACGATTCGGGGCGGAAGGCTCCTTGGTCGGAGTCTCGGCGGCTGGCGCTCCAGTCTCGGGCAGCGGTTCTTCGGTCAAAGCCTTGCGGATGAATCCGGCCGGCACGATTGCGGTGAGGATGGCGCGATCTCCAGCTTGTTCAACTTTGAGGCTGTCGAAGAACGTCTTTACATCCGGATCTGTGCCGTGTGGGCCGACGCTGCCTTCGGCGGCGTGAAACAGGCTAAGAAACGCGGCGGTCTTTTCGGTAACTGCCCGCGCGTCGGCATCACTGTCGGTGAACGCTTCCGCGCGCAGATGAATCGAGCGAAGATAGCGTGCGGAAATTACGGCGACGGCAGGATGCGGAAACAGGAGGCTCCAACTGCCCAGTCCTCCGAAGGAACTCATTTCAGGCCGAACCCGCAGGACCGCAAAAGACAAGCTCGCGAGAGGAACGTGCCGGTAGAACTTGCGCAGCAACCAGGGGCCGGCAAATGGTGAGGCCAGTTTGCGGGAACGGTCGAGGATTCCACGAATTACGCTGGGGTCTGGATGATTCGACACGGCGACGCTGTCGTACGAAAGTATGACCACGCGAACCGTGCGGCCTTCAAAGGGAATGTTGTAAATGTCAAAGCCGCGGTAGTCGTCGACCGAGGAGGATAACTTCTTGAGGTACGCGGTGAGGCGGCCGGAGTCGATCTTGCCAACGAAAACCTCGGAGAAACGCGGTTCTGCCGCTGATCCGGCTGTGCCGTTGCCCCAACTTTGCGGGTAATGGATGGCGAAAGCGGCCTGATCGAGATCGCGTTCGAACTGAAAGCCCGTCTCTTCAATAAACTTCTGATATTCGGGATCGCGTGAAACCGGCGGCAGTTGGCTGGCGTTGAAGGTACGAATCCACTTCAGATTGATAAAGAAGAACCCATCGGCTCCCGGGAGCAAGCGGGCGGCTTCGGGCGGAGCGTGCTTGCGCAGGACCACAATCAACGCCACAACGGCCACAATCAGCAGAACGACGAGGGGGATGGTGAGACGGCGTCGAATGCGCATTCTTTTTCGGCGGGTGCTTGGCTCAAACGCTGCGAACAGGGCTGAGCATCAGTAATGATAGCACTCGGTGCATTATGTGGAGGTTTGGTACGGGAGTCTTTGCACTCGTAGCTGCGGCCGGTTAGTAGGCGAGACGGGAAGTTCTTCTGGTTGCACGTGAAATGCCCTTGTGATAACTTAAATAATTGTCCCGGACTTCAGGAAGGGATCAGGGAAGTATTGTGCCCGGTTGGACTTGCTTCCACCTGCTGGCGTAGCTCAGTCGGTAGAGCATCTGATTTGTAATCAGAGGGTCGGGGGTTCAATTCCCTTCGCCAGCTCCAGACATAATTTTTCCGGAAGCAGAAGAGGTTTGCGCGGTGACGCGCGCAGCAGCACAGTTCTAAGGCCCTTTATCGAAAGCAATCCTTCGAAGTTTTTCCGGCGAGTGTAGTTCCGGCGGGAGTTCTCGCGTAGGTTTTCCGAGCTGAGAATTGCTGAGACGAAGTTGAGGTTGTGGTTTTGCGCGATGCGCTGTTTTCGGATTTGCACAGGTGGGTGAGTGGTTAAAGCCAACAGACTGTAAATCTGTCCCTCTCAGGAGGTACGGAGGTTCGAATCCTCCCCTGTGCACCAGGAACAAGAAGGGTTTCAAAGTTTCAGGGTTGCAAGGTCTCACAGCAAGAACTGGTTCCTTGAAAACTTTGAAGCATGGAACTTTGTTTGACGATTAAGAAGAAGTTTGTGCTGGCGTTGATCGCGTATGCGGTGCTGGGACTTTTAGCCTGGACTACGCTGTCGGACGAGCCGATTCGAGTTTTCAATGCGAACGTGAGGCTGCGAACCGGGACGTTGTTGATCTTGGGATTATTCGCATTCCGAACGGCGCTGTATTTTTGGCGAATCCGGATCGAGGAAGAACGAGAGAGCGGGAAGCGGGCGGATTAGAGTTCGAAATCCGGGACGGTGCGGAGAAAAGCAGGTTCTTCGCTTCGCTCAGGATGACAAGAAGGTAGATTTAGGTGGGCCGATGTAGCTCAGTTGGTAGAGCACTCCCTTGGTAAGGGAGAGGTCATCAGTTCAATCCTGATCATCGGCTCCATGTGATTAAGCGACGAGTTGCGGGAATGCGATGACGGGCTCATGGCTCATTGTGAAGTGGTTTGGCGTAACGGTGATGTTCGTCTATCTGGTGCTGATGCTGGTTGTGTTTCGGCGGTTTCGCAATAAGTTAGCTAAGCTACGCGGTGGTTTTTTGATATGGCCGGTACTGGTGGGCAACTTCGCTGGAATCTGCCTCCCGTGGTTGTATGAAAACGTGGCCTTTAAACGGGCCTGCTTTGTTGTAGAGAGCGCTGTCTATGCCTTTGGTCTCGCGCTTTTGGTAAGAGGTTTACGAGAGCCAGGCGATACCGGCTTCGTAAAGAAGGACGGCGTTGAAGATTACGTTCAGCCGCTGAAGTTGGGCTGAAGGCTGATAGCTGACAGCTGACGGCTGATTTTGAGGGCGGGAGTAACTCAGTGGTAGAGTCACAGCCTTCCAAGCTGTTGGTCGCGGGTTCGATCCCCGTCTCCCGCTCCAGAGTTTGAGCGTTGCGTTTGAAATTCAGTATTTCGGATGGAACGGTGAGCGGTGGTCTTTGAGCAAGGTGTCATCAAGATCGAGAAGGAACGCGAGTTCGGCGATCTGAAAGCCGCGATTGAGAAAGTGTTCGCGGCGGATCGAGTCGTGAAGTTCTTAAAGGTACTCGCTGGTCGCGGAATTCGAGTCCGGGATTTGGATGCATTGTTCGCGGCGGACGCGATCGACCGGGCGGCGGGCGACCGGGCAGGAGCGGCGCGATCTTTGCATGAGTCGCTGCCGGTTTCGGATCAGGCGCAGGTCCGGGAGTTTTATCTCTCGAAGATCGAAGAAGTCGATCCGGCGCTGCGGGCAAAGTTTCACAAGCTGTATCAGTACTACTGAGTGGATCTCAGGATAACGATTGATTTGCGAAAGAGCCGGCGAGACGCCGGCGCTACAAAGGAAAACGGCAAATGGCGAAGGAAAAATTTGAACGGACAAAGCCGCACTGCAACGTAGGGACGATTGGTCACATTGACCACGGCAAGACGACGTTGACGGCGGCGATCACGAAAGTTCTGCAGAAGCACAACCCGAAAATTGTTTTCCGGTCGTTTGATTCGATCGATAACGCTCCGGAAGAAAAGGCGCGTGGCATCACGATTGCCACGGCGCACGTGGAGTATGAAACGCCGAACCGGCATTACGCGCACGTCGATTGCCCAGGCCACGCCGACTACATCAAGAACATGATCACGGGCGCGGCGCAGATGGATGGCGCGATCCTGGTTGTCGCGGCGACGGATGGTCCCATGCCGCAGACGCGCGAGCACGTGCTCCTGGCGCGCCAGGTAGGTGTGCCTTACATCGTAGTCGCGCTCAATAAGTGTGACGCTGTGGATGATCCGGAGTTGCTGGATCTGGTCGAGCTCGAAGTGCGCGAATTGCTGAAGACCTACCAGTTTCCGGGCGACGATGTGCCGGTGATTCGTTTGTCGGCGCTCGGCGCGTTAAACGGCGAAGAAAAGTGGGAAAAGCAGATTGACGCGCTGATGGAGGCGGTCGACAAGAGCGTGCCGCAGCCGGCGCGCGAACTGGATAAGCCGTTCCTGATGCCGATCGAAGATATTTTTTCGATTCAAGGTCGCGGCACGGTGGTTACGGGACGAATCGAGCGTGGCAAGGTGAAAGTCGGCGAAGAAGCGGAGATTGTGGGCTTCCGCGAGACGCGCAAGACTGTCGTCACGGGCGTCGAGATGTTCAAGAAGCAGTTGGACGAAGGTATGGCGGGCGACAACGCCGGCCTGTTGCTGCGCGGCATCGCGAAAGAAGATGTGGAGCGCGGGATGGTGCTGGCGAAGCCGGGATCGATCACTCCGCACACCAAGTTCAAGGCGGAAGTTTACATTCTGACCAAGGAAGAAGGCGGGCGGCATACGCCGTTCTTCAAGGGATATCGTCCGCAGTTTTATTTGCGTACAACGGACGTGACGGGGATCGCGGAGTTGCCGGAAGGCACCGAGATGGTGATGCCGGGAGACAACGTGAGCCTGGTGATCGAACTGATCACGCCGGTCGCGATGGAAAAAGGATTACGGTTCGCGATTCGCGAAGGCGGCCACACCGTGGGCGCCGGCACGATCGCGGAGATTATTAAGTAACTTTTAGCCGTCAGCCATCAGCCGTCAGGAAAAGCTGGCTGGGCTAGAAGCTAAGAGCTAACAGCCAAGAGCTGGTTTGGAGTGAGCAATGCCCCGAGAAATTATTACGTTGCAGTGCGGTGATTGCAAAGAGCGGAACTATTCGACGACCAAGAACCGCAAAACGACACCAGACCGTCTGGAACTGAAGAAGTTCTGTAGTCGGTGCCGTAAGCATACGCCGCATAAAGAAGTGAAATAGATTTTGTAATTTGGGAATCGGGTAATTTGGTAATTGAAAATCCGAAGCGCTAGCAGCGTGGGTTGATTTCTAAATTACGAAATTACAAGTTACAAAATTACTAATTGATTTTAGGGGCGTAAGCTCAACGGTTAAACTGTCGGTCTCCAAAACCGAACTTGGGGGTTCGAATCCCTCCGCCCCTGCCAGTATTAGTGGTAAAGCCGAGGGCGAAGTTGAGGCCCGAGCGGCAGTCGAGGAAAGCGGGATGGTATGGCAACAGCAGTAGAACAAAACGCGATTACTACCACGTTGCGGTCCTGGCCGGAGCGTATCAAGAGTTTCTACAGCGATGTGCGCACGGAGATGAAGAAGGTCACGTCTCCTTCGCGTAAAGAGGTCCAGGCAACAACGACGGTCGTCATCATCACCGTGTTCCTGTTTGCGTTTTTCTTCTGGGTGGTGGATTTGGCGATCAGCAACAGCCTAGAACGGATGCTGCATTATCTCTCGCGTCATTAGGCGCAGAGCGAAAGAAGTCATTCAATGCCGGATACGGATTCGAACAAAGAAAAAAACGAGAGCGCCACCGCCGTTGGCACTGGCCAGGACGGTCAGCAGGCGCCGGCGCCGGGAGACACGGTTGCAGGCGGCGAACCGCCGCGCAATCCCAGGATGAAGTGGTACATCATCCATGCCTATTCGGGATTTGAGCGCAAGGTGCGGGAATCGCTGGAATCGCGGGTGCAGGCGTTCGGACTGCAGGACAAGATCGGCAAGGTGCTGATTCCGACCGAGTCGGTCACCGAAGTGCGTGGCGGCAAGAAGTACACTTCGGAGCGCATGTTCTATCCCGGCTACGTGCTGGTGGAGATGGACATGGACGATCATGTCTGGCACGTCGTGAAGTCGACGCCGCGGGTTACCGGATTTGTGGGCACGGGACAGCAACCGACTCCGCTGTCGGACGAGGAAGTGAATCACATCGTTTACAAGGTGGCCGACAGTCGCGAGAAGCCGAAGCTCAAAGTCAAGTTCGAAAAGGGCGAGACGGTGCGAATTGGCGAAGGGCCGTTTGCGACGTTTACCGGGGTGGTCGACGACGTGAACGAAGATCGCGAGACTTTGAAAGTGATGGTCACTATTTTCGGGCGGTCGACTCCGGTGGAATTGGAATTCGGTCAGGTGGAGAAAGTCGCCTAGAGGTTTCTGTAGAGGCACGGATTGCCGCGTCTTCGCGCGCGGCACGAAAAAAGTTACAAAGCGCCGAGCCGAAAATCCTAGACTCGGGGCGGGACGGGATGAAACCGCGTCACCACAATAAGAGGGTAGGTTGGGAAAGGCATCATGGCTAAGAAAGCTACAGGCTCGGTAAAATTGCAAATTGCGGCGGGCAAGGCTACGCCGGCGCCTCCCGTGGGACCGGCGCTGGGGCAGGCGCAAGTCAACATCATGGAGTTCTGCAAGCAGTTCAACGCCCGCACATCGCAGAAAGAACTTGAGGGGTTGATTGTTCCGGTCGTGATCACGGTTTACAGCGACCGCACGTTCACTTTTATTACTAAGACGCCACCGGCCTCGGTGTTGTTGAAGCGCGCGGCGGGCATCGCTAAGGGATCGGGCGCTCCAAATAAAGATAAGGTCGGCAAGGTTACGCTGAAACAGGTCGAGGACATCGCCAAACAGAAGATGCCGGATCTGAATGCAGCCTCCGTCGATGCCGCCATCAAGAGCGTCCGTGGTACGGCTCGATCGATGGGGATTGATGTGGTTGGATAGATTTTGATTGTGTGGTGGCGGGCAACGCCCCTCACCACTCGGACAGATGTAGTCACAAACACCACGGCTCTTCAGAGTAGAGATGCGGCGGTGGGAGACTGAGGTGAAGGAAATGAAGAAGTCGGGAAAGAATATTGAAAAGTCGCGGAAGGCAGTTGAGCCGCGTCCTTACACGCTGCAGGAAGCGGTTCCGCTTCTGCAGAAAGTGAAATTCGCAAAATTCGACGAAACGGTCGAAGTGACGTTGCGGTTGGGTGTCGATCCGAAGCATGCCGACCAGATGGTGCGGGGCACGGTGGTGCTTCCTCACGGTCTGGGCAAGTCGAAAAAAGTTCTCGTGATCGCGAGCGGTGAAAAGGTTCGCGAGGCTGAAGCGGCCGGCGCAGATTTTGTCGGCGGCGAAGACATGGTCGAGAAAATCACGAAAGAGAATTGGACCGACTTCGACGCACTGATTGCCACGCCCGACATGATGAAGTCGGTGGGCCGTCTGGGAAAGGTTCTTGGACCGAAGGGTCTGATGCCTAATCCGAAGACGGGCACAGTCACCATGGATGTGGCGAAGGCTGTGCAGGAAGTGAAGGCTGGAAAGGTTGAGTTCCGTACCGATAAGACGGCGCTGGTGCACGTGCCGGTGGGAAAGATTTCTTTCACGCCCGACAAGTTGATCGACAACGCAACCACGCTGATTTCGAGCGTGATCAAGGCGAAGCCTTCGGTCGCCAAAGGAAAATACATCAAGGCTTGCTACCTGAGTTCGAGCATGGGGCCTGGGATTTCGCTGGATACGACTCCGATCGAGGTTGCGGCTAAGGCGTAACTGCTGGGACTGGACGGGGCAGAGCCCCGTCTCCACACGAATTTTGAAAGGGATTGAACAATGGCGGTTACTCGAGCTAAGAAAGTTGCGCAGGTTGAGAAACTTGGAAGCGAACTGAAGAACGCTTCGAGCATGATCGTGGCTACCTACTCGAAGCTGACGGTGACGCAGGACTTCGAATTACGCAAGGCGTTGCGTCCGACCGGGGCGAAATATCGCGTGGTGAAGAACACTCTGGCGGAACGCGCAGGCAAGGGTACCCGGCTCGAAGAGGCGCTGAAGAACCTTCAGGGTGTGACTTCGATCGCTTACACCGAGGGTGATCCGGTGGCGCTGGCGAAGGCGCTCGCGAAATACGTAAAGGATAATCCGGAATTCAGCTTCAAGGCCGGAGTGGTTGAGGGCAAGGTGATTTCGGTCAAGGAGATCGAATCGCTCGCGACCATGCCTTCGAAGGAAGAGCTTTATTCGAAGCTACTGTTCCTGTTGAACGCTCCGTCGCAGCGTCTGGTTACCGCGATGAATGCGGTCGGACGGAACCTGGCGGTGGTGGTGAGCCAGGGCGTGGAGCAGAAGAAGTTCAAAGAGGCATAGGAATTTGTAATTGCAAAATTTGTAATTGGTAATTTGGATCTGGCGAACGCTGGTTTTCAATTACAAATTACAAATCACCAATTTACAAATCCCACACAAGTTTCTGAGCAGCAATGCTGCTCGAAAAAAGATTTAGCTGTCGTGAAGCTCGGGGTGTGCGCGGTCTGAGGTTCGGGCGTGTCTGGCGCTGGAATGGAGGACCTGGTCGCACTGGAAACCTGGTCCAGCGATAGCGAAATCGTAAATCTTACACAAAGCGGAGAGATTCATATGGCGGATCTACAGCAGTTGGAAGAGTCGATTGTTGGCCTGTCGTTGCTGGAAGCGGCAGAGCTGGTGAAGAAACTGGAATCACGTCTGGGCGTTTCGGCGGCAGCAGCAGCTCCGGTGATGGTTGCCGGTGGTGGGGCAGCGGCGGGCGGAGCAGCTCCGGCCGAAGAAAAGACGGAATTCACGGTCGTCTTGAAAGAAGTTGGGGCCAATAAGATCAACGTAATCAAGGCGGTACGAGAGGTCACGAGTCTCGGCCTGAAAGAGGCGAAGGACTTGGTTGACGGCGCTCCGAAGAGCATCAAGGAAGGCGTCTCGAAGGATGAAGCCGAGACGATCAAGAAGAAGTTCACCGAAGCGGGCGCAACTGTCGAAGTCAAATAGTTTGTGCGAGAGCCGGGTGCGTGAGGGTGAAGCTAGGCAGGCCGCCTCCCCACACGAGCCCGCCTTTGCCTGCAATTATTTGACCGAACAGTAGCTGAATCCTAGGGAGTGGTGTTAATATCTAATAAATAACCCGCTTACCCTGGCTTCACTGCGAGGCGACGGCGACCCGCATCCTCCAAATTTACCCAGGAAGCGGAGCGGAAAAGGGTCGCTGGATTGAAATTTTGGCAGCCGGTCCCGCGGGCGGCGGGACGGAACAGGCCTTTTGAACTGGCACGGAATTTTACAAGTTACTCAAGAGTAAGCGTCGCAAATGGCGCCCGCGGACGAGTTTGTCCTTACGGGAGCCTCTCGCTTTTTTCCGCGCACTCCGCCCGTTGGCACTAGCAGTCTCGTTAAGCAATAGTGTGGCGCCGCTTTTTGCGGCCTCATTCCGCTTGTACTGCAGCCCCAGGCTGCCTGAAAGCAGGAGTTCCTGAGCATGACAAAGCACAATATACACCGCAAGCGTTTCGATTTTTCCAAGATTCCAGCAACCATCCAGATTCCGAACCTGATCGAGGTTCAGAAGCGTTCGTATGACCGCTTCCTGCAGATGGACAAACTGCCCAGCGAGCGCGAAGATGGCGGCCTGCAGGCAGTGTTTCAGTCGGTGTTTCCGATTACCGACTTCCGAAATGTTTCGCAGTTGGAGTTCGTGGACTTCGCGATCGGCAACTGGGAGTGCAAGTGCGGCCACTTGAAAGGTCTGCATCACCTCCGCACCACTTGTAAGAATTGCGGATCGACGGTGATTACCGACCCGTTTCATCCCGGAGAAGTTCTCTGCCACAAGTGCGGCACCTACAATGCGAATACGCCCGACTTCTGCAATAAGTGCGGCGACCCGGTCGGATTGCAACTGAAGTACGACGTGGCCGAATGCGAAGAGCGGGGTATGACCTATTCCGCGCCGCTCAAAGTGACGATGCGGCTGACCATCTGGGATAAGGATGAAGCCGGCAATCGGTCCATCCGCGACATCAAGGAACAGGAAGTATTTCTTTGGCGACGTTCCGCTGATGACGCAGAACGGCACGTTCATTATCAATGGCACAGAGCGTGTCATCGTCAGCCAGTTGCATCGCTCGCCCGGCGTATTTTTCGAGACCGCAGCGAACCGAACGTACTTCCTGGGAAAGATCATTCCCTACCGTGGATCGTGGGTGGAATTCGAATACGACCAGAAGAACGTTCTCTACGTTCGCATCGACCGCAAGCGCAAGTTCCTGGGCACGATTTTCCTGCGGGCTCTCGGTTTGCGTTCTGGCGAGGATATTCTGAAGACTTTCTACACAACCGACCGCTTGATTGTCCGCGACAAGAAGCTGTTCTGGACGCTGGATCCAGCAAGCGAAAAACCGACGAACTTGCTGGGCATGAAGCTCGCGCACAGTATCAAGTCGAAGTCGGGCGATGAAGTCGCGCACTCCGGCCGCAAAATCACGGCGGCAACGCTGAAGGAAATTCAGAAAGCGAAGATCAGCGAGATCGAAGTAGACATGACGGATCTCGAGGGCGCGTGGGCCGCGAGTGACATTGTGGACACCACTACCGGGGAAGTGCTTCTCGAAGCAAACTCGGAAATTACGGCCGACAAGGTGGCCAAGATTCTGGAATCGGGCGTGATCGAGATGGGCGTGTTCTTCCCGGAGCGCGACGATGTGGGCACCGTGATCAGCCAGACGTTGCGCCGCGATTCGGTCGTCAGTCCCTCGGAAGCCTTGATCGAGATTTATCGCAAGCTGCGTCCGGGGGATCCGCCGACGCTGGATACGGCGACGGCATTGTTCCAGGGCATGTTCTTCGATCCGCGCAAGTATGATTTCTCGCGCGTAGGCCGACTGAAATTCAACATCAAGCTGTTCGAAAACCAGGAAGCGACGAGCTTGGAGCAGCGCACGCTGGATCCCACGGATTTCTACGCGACGATCAAGTACCTGCTCAAGCTGCGCAAGAATATCGGCGCGGTGGATGACATCGATCACCTCGGCAATCGCCGCGTGCGCGCGGTTGGCGAGTTGCTGGAGAACCAGTTCCGCATCGGCTTGGTCCGCATGGAACGCGCCATCAAAGAAAAGATGAGCGTGTACCAGGAAATGTCGACGGCCATGCCGCACGACCTAGTCAACGCGAAACCGGTGATGGCCGCAATCCGCGAATTTTTCGGATCGTCGCAGCTGTCGCAGTTCATGGACCAGACGAACCCGTTGTCGGAAATTACGCACAAGCGGCGTCTGTCGGCCCTTGGGCCGGGCGGTTTGTCGCGAGAGCGCGCCGGGTTCGAAGTTCGCGACGTTCACCCGACGCACTATGGACGCATCTGTCCGATTGAAACGCCGGAAGGTCCGAACATCGGACTGATCTCGTCGCTGAGTTGCTTTGCGCGCATCAACGACTACGGTTTCATCGAGTCTCCGTATCGCAAGGTGAAGGGTGCGCGCGTGGTGGACTACGTCATCGTGGTCAATGCGGGTGACAGCAGCTATAAAGTCGGCGATTATGCCGAGAAAAGCGAGATGGAAAAGGTTAACGCCGACCTTAAAGAACGGAGCAAAAAGCCGGTCGAGGTCGAGCCGTTTTCCTTCTATCTCTCCGCGTGGGAGGAAGATCGGCACACCATCGCGCAGGCCAACATCGAACTGGACGACAAGGGCCGCATCGCCGGCGAACTGGTCAACGCCCGCAAGGCGGGGAACTTCGTGCTGGTGAATCGCGACGAAGTGGACTACGTCGACGTCAGCCCGAAGCAACTCGTTTCAGTCGCCGCATCGCTGGTTCCGTTCCTCGAGCACGACGACGCCAACCGCGCTCTGATGGGCGCGAACATGCAGCGTCAGTCGGTGCCACTGCTGCGCGCGCAGGCTCCGATTGTGGGCACCGGAATGGAAGGCGTTACTGCGCGCGATTCAGGCGCGGTCGTGCTGGCTCGCCGCAACGGAATCATCGATTCGGTCGATTCCGAACGCATCATTGTTCGCGTCGAGGGCGAGCATCATCCGATGCAGCTTTCGCGCGAAGTGGGCAGCGACATTTACCAGCTCACCAAGTTCAAGCGCTCGAACCAGAACACCTGCATCAATCAGAAGCCGATCGTGAAGAAGGGACAGCGGGTGGTGAAGGGGCAAGTGATTGCTGACGGCCCATGCACCGATTTTGGCGAGTTGGCTCTCGGACGCAACGTTCTGGTCGCATTCATGCCGTGGCGCGGGTACAACTTCGAAGACGCGATCCTGGTTTCTGAAAAGATGGTGAAGGAGGATTACTACACCTCGGTTCACATCGAAGAGTTCGAACTCGAAGCCCGCGACACCAAGCTTGGTCCCGAGGAAGTGACGCGCGACATTCCGAACGTAAGCGAATCCACGCTGCGCAATCTGGACGAAGCGGGAGTCATCCGCATCGGCGCCGGCATTAAGCAGGGTGACATCATCGTTGGTAAAGTTACGCCGAAGGGTGAGACGCAACTGACGCCGGAAGAGAAATTGCTGCGCGCGATCTTCGGAGAAAAAGCCGGAGACGTGCGCGATGCTTCACTCTACTGCCCGCCCGGAATCGAAGGCATCGTGGTAGATGTGAAGATCTTCTCGCGCAAGGGTCAGGAAAAGGACGAGCGCGCCAAGACGATTGAAGGCAATCAGATCGCGAAGCTCGAAAAGAACCTCTCGGACGAGATCCGCATTCTGACCGATGAACGCCTGAAGCGTTTGGAAGGCCTGTTGGGCGGCAAGGAAGTGCAAGCCGATCTGCACGACGAGCGGACCAATAAGAGGTTACTGACCAAGGATACGATTCTGGATCGCGACGCGATCGAGCGCATCTCCACCCGCAACCTGAAGCGCATCAAGTACGCCGACAAGGATCCGCGGGTGAATGAGCAGATCGACGAGATCGAGGAAATGACCTCGCGCCAGATCGATGTGCTCAAGAAGATCGTCAACGAAAAGAAAGAGAAGCTGACCAAGGGCGATGAGCTTGCCGCCGGGCGTGATCAAGCTCGTCAAGGTATACATCGCCATGAAGCGCAAGCTGAGCGTCGGCGACAAGATGGCCGGACGTCACGGGAACAAAGGCGTGATCGCCCGCATTCTGCCGGAAGAGGATATGCCGTACCTCGAGGATGGAACGCCGGTCGAAATCGTCCTGAATCCGCTGGGCGTGCCCAGCCGTATGAACGTGGGACAGATTCTTGAAACCCACCTGGGATGGGCCGGCTATGAACTGGGTATGAAGATCACGGAGTTGTTGAAGCAGAACACTCGTTCTGACGCAATCCGCCGCGATCTCAAAGCGTTGTTCAAGGATACGGTGCTGGCGGACACGATCGCCGAACATGAGTGAAGAAGAGCTCGAAGCCTTGGCTCCGACCCTGAAAAAGGGCGTGTTCATGGGGTCGGCCGTTTTTGATGGCGCCCGTGAGTCGGAAATCAAGGCGTTGCTGACGAGCGCAGGTCTGCCTACATCGGGCAAGACTACTCTTCGCGACGGCATGACGGGCGAGAAGTTCGAACTGCCGGTCACGGTCGGTTACATCTACATGTTGAAACTGTCGCACTTGGTGGACGACAAGATTCACGCGCGTTCCATCGGGCCGTACTCCCTGATCACGCAGCAACCGCTGGGTGGCAAGGCGCAGTTCGGAGGCCAACGTTTCGGAGAAATGGAAGTGTGGGCTCTGGAAGCGTACGGCGCGGCGTTCATCTTGCAAGAGTTGCTGACTGCGAAATCGGACGACGTGTACGGACGCACCAAAATCTACGAAGCCATCGTCAAAGGCGAGGCCGCGATGGAGCCGGGCGTGCCGGAATCGTTCAACGTGCTGATTCGCGAATTGCAGGCACTTTGCCTGGATGTCGAGTTGATCAAGGCCACGGAGAAGAAGCCGGTGGCGGTGGCAGCAGATTAAAGCGTTCCCGGTCGCTAGCCGTTGGTCGTTCGCGAGCAGCAGGGCCGGATTCGAGATGTTGAAGACTGATTTTGAAGAATAGACCGACGCAAGTCTTCGCTCTTGGGCTTCCGCGGTTAGGCAACGATTTACCGCTTGCGACTAAGAACATGGAACTGAGCGACTGTTGTTAGGGGCCGCTGGTACGGCGGCGTAAGCCATAGGAAAGCGGAGGAACATGTTTCGAGCGAGCCCGTTTGATATGGCAAATCCCGTGGCTGATTTCGATGCCATTCGCATCAGCCTGGCGTCCCCGGAAAAAATCCGGAGCTGGTCGCATGGCGAAGTGACCAAGCCGGAGACCATCAACTACCGCACCTTCAAGCCGGAGCGCGATGGCTTGTTCTGTGCTCGTATTTTCGGTCCGGTCACCGATTGGGAATGCTTGTGCGGAAAATATAAGCGCATGAAGCATCGCGGCGTGATCTGCGACAAGTGCGGCGTGGAAGTCACGCTGTCCAAAGTCCGCCGCGAGCGCCTCGGCCATATCGAACTCGCTTCGCCCTGTTCGCACGTGTGGTTCTTCAAGGGACTGCCCAGCCGCATCGGGCATCTGCTCGATATCTCCCTGCGCGATCTTGGAAGCGATTCTGTACTTCGAGGCCTACGTGGTCGTCGATCCCGGCGACTCCCCGGTAAAAGAGCGCGAGGTTATCAAGGACGAAGCAAAGTACCGCGAACTCGACCAGCAGTATCGACCCGCCGGTTTCAAAGCCATGATGGGCGCGGAAGCGATCAAGGAACTTCTCAAGCGCATTGAGGTCGATTCGCTGGGTGCCGAACTGCGCGAGAAAATGAAGCACGAAACCTCGCTACAGAAGCGCCTGAAATATGCCAAGCGTCTGAAAGTAGTCGAGGCCTTCCGCAAGAGCGGCAACAAGCCGCAGTGGATGATTCTCGACGTGCTGCCGGTGATTCCACCGGAACTCCGTCCACTGGTTCCACTGGATGGCGGCCGCTTCGCAACCTCCGATTTGAACGATCTCTACCGGCGCGTTATCAACCGTAACAACCGGTTGAAGAAGCTGATGGATCTGCACGCTCCCGAAGTTATCGTGCGCAACGAAAAGCGCATGCTGCAGGAAGCGGTCGATGCGTTGTTCGACAACGGACGCCGCGGACGAGTTTTGCGTGGCGCTAACAATCGCCCGCTGAAGTCGCTTTCCGACACACTGAAGGGTAAGCAGGGACGCTTCCGCCAGAACCTGCTCGGCAAGCGCGTGGACTACTCCGGACGTTCCGTGATCGTGGTTGGGCCCGAACTCAAGCTGCACCAATGTGGATTGCCGAAGAAGATGGCGCTCGAATTCTTCAAGCCGTTCATCTACCACCGGCTGGAACAGACGGGAAACTGCACTACCATCAAGCAGGCAAAAGAAATGGTGGAGCAGCAGGATCCGATCGTCTGGGACATTCTGGAAGAGGTCATCAAAGACCATCCCGTCATGCTGAATCGCGCGCCTACGCTCCATCGCCTGGGCATTCAGGCGTTTGAGCCGGTGCTGGTGGAAGGCAAGGCGATCAAAATCCATCCGCTGGTTTGCACAGCGTTCAACGCCGACTTCGACGGCGATCAGATGGCGGTGCACATTCCGCTTTCGCCCGAGGCGCAGGTGGAAGCCAGCGTCCTGATGCTGTCTTCGCACAACATTCTGTCGCCGGCATCAGGCCAGCCGATCACCGTGCCCACGCAGGACATGGTGCTCGGTCTCTACTATCTGACAAAAGCGAAACCAGGAGCGAAGGGTGAAGGCCGTTCCTTCGCCAATATCGACGAAGTCGTGATCGCACTCGAAATGGGCGAGGTGGAAACGCTTAGCCCGATTCGCCTGCGCTATACCGGCGAGGTCATCGACCTGACGCAGGCTTACGACGATCAGGACGTGAACCATACCGAGCCCGTGCACATTCAGCGCGAATTCCTGAATACGACTGTCGGGCGCGCAATTCTCAACGACCATCTGCCCAAGGCAGTGCCCGGCGTCAATGTGAGCATGCCGTACATCAACGGCCTGCTCAAAAAGAAGGGTATTGGACAGCTGGTGAATTATTGCTATCTGCGCTTCGGTCTGGAAGTCACGGTCAAGATGCTCGATGAGATCAAGTCGCTCGGCTTCAAATATGCCACGCGCGCGGGCCTCTCGATCGGCATCGACGACATGGTCATTCCCGACAACAAGAAGACCCTGGTGAAAGACGCCGACAAGTCGGTGATCGCGGTCCAGCAGCAGTACCTGGACGGCGCCATCACCAACGGCGAACGCTATAACAAGGTCATCGAAATCTGGTCGGCGATCACGGAAAAAGTTGCCGATGAAATGTTTGGCCAGATGCAGCGTCGCGACAAAGAAGGCGAACTCAACCCGATTTACGTCATGGCCGATTCCGGCGCTCGCGGATCGAAACAGCAGATTCGTCAGCTCTCAGGAATGCGCGGACTGATGGCGAAGCCGACGGGTGAAATTATCGAGACGCCGATCACGGCGAACTTCCGTGAAGGTCTAACCGTTCTCGAATACTTCATCT
The DNA here is from genome assembly GCA_963699405.1 of uncultured Acidobacteriaceae bacterium. Taxonomy (GTDB): domain Bacteria; phylum Acidobacteriota; class Terriglobia; order Terriglobales; family Acidobacteriaceae; genus Acidiflorens. The sequence continues at coordinate 23,129 of CAVOTW010000003.1, forward strand.
CGACGCACGGCGCTCGTAAAGGTTTGGCCGATACGGCTCTCAAGACCGCCGACTCGGGTTATCTGACGCGGCGTCTGGTTGACGTCGCGCAGGACGTGATCATCAGCGAATACGACTGCGGCACCGTGGACGGAATTTTCGTCTCCGGCATTGTCGAGGCCGGCGAAATCATCGAACCGCTGCGCGACCGTATCGTAGGCCGCGTGTCGCTCGAGAAAATCAAGGACTACGAAGGCCAGGTCGTGGTCGACATCAATCAGGAGATCACCGAAGATCTGGCGGGCGCGATTCAGGCTGCCGGTATCGAGCGGGTGAAGATTCGCTCGGTGCTCACCTGCGAGTCGAAGCGCGGCGTTTGCGTCATGTGCTACGGACGCAATCTCGCTTCCGGCCGCCTCGTCGAACTCGGCGAGGCTACCGGCGTGATTGCGGCGCAGTCCATCGGCGAACCGGGAACGCAGCTCACCATGCGTACCTTCCACATCGGAGGTACGGCATCGCGAGTTTCGGAACAGTCGCGCCTCGATGCCAAGAGCAACGGCATGGTGCGCTTCGTCAACTTGCAGACCGTGAAGTCCAAGACTGGAGATCTGGTGGTGATGAATCGCCAGGGCTCGATCGCAGTCGTCGACGAGAAGGGTCGCGAACGCGAGCGCTATGCGGTCGTGTACGGCGCCAAGGTGAAAGTCACGGAAGGCGGTCCGGTCGCGCTCGGCGAGGCTCTCGTCGAGTGGGATCCTTACACCTTCGCCATCCTCACCGAAATCGGCGGCACGGCGCAGTTCAAGGACCTGCAGGAAGGCATCACGCTGCACGAAGAAGTCGACGAAGTCACCGGCCTGTCGCGTCACGTGGTGGCGGATTCGCCCGACGAGAAGCGCCAGCCGGCAATCGTCATCAAGGGCAAGGCAAGCAAGCGTTACCTGATGCCTTCGCGCGCTCACCTCATGGTGCAGGACGGAGACACGGTGTTCCCGGGCGACGTGCTGGCCAAGATCCCGCGCGAAACGACCAAGACCAAGGACATCACGGGCGGTCTGCCGCGCGTGGTCGAATTGTTCGAGGCTCGCAAGCCGCGCGAAACCGCCGTCATCAGCGAAATCGATGGCGTGGTTCGATTCGGCGAAGTGGCCAAGGGACAACGCAAACTCTATGTGGCAGCCGACAACGGCACGGAGAAGGAATATTCCGTTCCGCGCGGCGTTCACATCAACGTGCAGGAAGGCGAGCGCGTGAAAGCTGGCGAACCGCTTGATGGACGGCCCGCTCAACCCGCACGACATTCTGGCCGTGCTCGGTGAGAAAGAGCTGCAGTCTTACCTGGTCAACGAAATCCAGGAAGTCTACCGCTTACAGGGCGTGAACATTTCGGATAAGCACATCGAAGTGATCGTCCGCCAGATGATGCGCTGGGTGAAGGTCGAAGACGTGGGCGATACCCAGTTCCTCCTCGAACAGCAAGTGGACAAGTTCCGCTTCCACGAGGAGAACGAGCGGGCAATCGCGAATGGTGGTAAACCGGCCACTGGGCGCCCGTTGCTGCTCGGGATCACCAAGGCGTCGCTCTCGACCGATTCGTTTATCTCCGCCGCCTCCTTCCAGGAGACCACGCGCGTGCTGACCGAAGCTTCCATTCAGGGAGCGGTCGATCATCTGCGCGGCTTGAAGGAAAACGTGATCGTCGGCCGCTTGATTCCCGCCGGCACTGGCATGGAGTATTACCGCAACGTGCGTCTCTCTCCGGAAATGGAAGAGGCCGCCAGCAAGGTGCAGGAGGAAGTCTCGCAAGCCTACGAAGATGCCGAGCGCGCGCTCGAACTCATGCGCCACGAAGGCGAGACCGAAGAACTTGCCGCGGAGTAAAACCGGAACGAATCTCAGACAGGGGCGACGCGAGTCGCCCCTTCGTTTTTGCTAGGAACGCGTTGGGAGCGGCCGCTTCATAGGGGCGGTCGAACCGAGGTCCCTGGCTTTGGACGGCAGGATGTCTGTCGCACACGAGCAGGAACTCGGCAACTAGCCGATGGTCACAAAATCTGGATTCGCTATAAAATGACCCTTAATAGGACGACGGTTTCTTGAAACCAATGTCTTTAGCACTGGAACCACAGCGCCTGACGGGGAACAACCTCAGGATCCGAACCCCACGCCCGAGCCGATTCCTGGCGGACTGGTCGTGGCTCCGGCACTGGGGCGCTTCTGGCGCTCTGTTTCGCTTGTCGATCTGGCGCGCTTTCGAGCACGACGCTTTCGGCACCGCCAAAGCCTCGGCCTATTCGTCGATCTTCACTTTCTTCCCGGCCTTACTGGTGCTCGGTTCCGTTCTCGCCACCCTCAGCCGCGGCGAAGTCTACCTGCGCGAGATCTCCTACGCCATTGGGTACCATCTTGCCCGCGGGCAGTTCCACCGTGCTTGCCTACCTGAGAGGCAGCACCGACCGTCCCGTGGGCCTGCTCATCACCACTTCGCTATTGACCGTCTGGAGCGCTTCCGGCGTCATCATTTCGTGGATGGACGGTTTTCGCCGTGCCTATCAACTGCCCAAGACCTGGGGAATCGTCCAGGAGCGCGCCATTGCGGTTTCGCTGGTTTTGATGGCGGGCATACCGCTGACTTTCTCCACCGTTCTGGTTGCTTTCGGCAGCCGCATTGAAACGCGGATCCTGTTTCATATCGGCCATGAGTTCGGACCCGTGATCCTACTGTTGTGGGGTGCGATCCGTTGGCGCATTGCGATCCTGACCAGCATTGCCGTGATCCAGCTTATCTATCACAACGCCGTGCCCCGCACGCAACCCTGGCACAGCGTTTTGCCGGGCGCCGTGCTGGCGACTGCCATGTGGCTGATTTCGACCGCGCTGTTTGGAGTTGTATTTGCAGCACTATGCCGACTACAGCGTGATCTACGGCTCGCTCGGCGTGGGTATTGCCTTGCTGCTCTGGATGTACATCATCTCGCTGGTAGTGCTGATTGGCGCCGAATTCAATGCCATGCTTTTCCCTCGCTGGCTCCCGAAGGTTTCGGCCTGCGCGGGTAGAGACCGCAGTCCGCTGATGGCGCCATGAAAATACGCGGCATCAGAAAAAGTAGGTCTGCCATGGAACCGAAAGCCCGAATCGTTCTTCGATAACTCGCTGGAACCTGCAGTACGAGGTTGGCTGCACGCTCCGAATACGCCCAACGGACGGCCCTGGTCCTGACACACGGCTCGGGCTCGAATTCCACGGGGCCCCTACTCGTAGCGCTCAGCGAGACTTTCGCCGGACATGGCTACGCTGTCCTGCGTTGCGATCTGCCCTTTCGCCAGGAGCGGCGAACCGGCCCGCCATTTCCGGGCAATGCGGAACGCGATCGCGCCGGTCTGCGCAACGCAGTTGCCGGATTGCATAAAAGTGTCGCAGGACGGATCTTTCTCGGCGGGCACTCCTACGGTGGTCGCCAGTCGACGATGCTCTGCGCTTCCGAACCCGAACTGGTGTCGGGCCTGTTGCTGCTGTCCTATCCTTTGCATCCGCCGCGCAAGCCACAACAACTTCGCGTCCAACATCTGCCCAATTTGCACACTCCCAGTCTGTTCATACACGGAACGCGCGATCCATTCGGAAGCGTCGAAGAGATGTCCCACGCCTTGCAGCGGATCCCCGCCAAAAACGAGTTAATGAAAGTGGAAGGTGCAGGCCACGACCTGGGTTTCAAAGGGAAGGCGCGAGCAGAGGATCTGCCGGTGCGCATTCTGGCTAAGTTCGTTCAGATGTTTGGCTGAGATTGCTGAGGAAATGGTATGGGGCAGCGCCCCATTGCGTCTCAAAGAAGCCAGAGAAGCATTTCTCGGCGTCCTCTGAGTCTCGGCGGTGATATCGCCCTAGTTAACCCAGCCCGATTTCGATCCGCCATTAGTTTTGTCGTTATCTTCGGGAGGCACGTAATTCCCATGCTCGTCGAAGGTGACTTTGCGGTCGTGATCTCGCATGTAGACTTCGAATTTTCTCGCCGCGCGTTTTCGCTTCCAGCGATAGTACGAATTCCTCACACCGAAATAACTCTCGGATGCGGCATAACTCACTCCGCGAGAAGGCATGAACTTCACCCACAGGAAACCGAAGAACAACCCACCGAGATGGGCAAAAACCGCGACTCCTCCCTGCGACGGCTCAAAAACCGCAATGATCGCAACGACGACCCAGATGCCGACCAGATATTTGGCCTTGATCCTGAAGGGTAGCGGAAATAGATACATTTCCTGATCGGCGTAAAGAATTCCAAACGCCATCAGCAGACCGAAAATGCCCCCCGAAGCGCCCATCGTTTCCGTGCCCGGATCCATCCCCAGAAAATGCGTGTAGGAGATGGCAATGGTCACTAGGGCAGCGCCCACCACGCAGAACGTATAGCACTCGATGAATCGTCGCTCACCCCAGTCGCGCTCCAGATACGCGCCAATGAACCAGAGCGTTAGCATATTGAAAAACACATGACTGAAGCCGGCGTGAAGCAAGGAATAGGTAACCGTTTGCCAAACTTCCCCATGCATCACGTCCACTGGGATCAGCGAAAACCACTCTCGCATCAGGCCGACAGCGTTCCGGCTGAACAACGGCACGACCACCTGAAACAGGTAGATCCCAGTGCAGGTCAGAATGATGCGCCTCACCCATCCTGCAAAGGGAGGGAAGCTGAACGAGATGGTTTGTCCGCGACTCACTATTTGCCTTCTGGCTCGGGTACAACCGGAAGACTGCGATGTCCCGCAACGTCGACCGCTCGCACACCGAATATCTCATTATCCTTCGAAACCTGCAGGGTTGCACGCGTAACACTGCCGACCGTTTGGACGTACTCCCAGTCAGCCGCGTTCGTCGAGCGCCACACCACCTCGTACTCGGCCGCGCCTTCCGAAGGCCCCCACGTCAGTGTCGTATCGTTTTCGACGTTCTTGGTCAGCATTTTTGCATTCGCCGGAGGTGCGGGAGCCGACGCCAGCGAGGCCAGGGTCGCAGCGTTCAACCGCGCCACATGCTCCACATAATCGAAGTCCACAGATTTCTGCAAGTCTCCATATTCGATGCCGCTGGCGTCATCTTTGCGGACGCTTTGATGTTGCCGGTTGAAATCTTCGCGGAATTCGGTGAAGCGAACGGCGGCGAAACCTTGCTGATTGAAAGAATAGTGGTCGCCTCCGCGCAGAAAGCGGTCGAGTCGGAAAATCATCAGCGGTTTGACTCCGGCATTGTACGAGCGGCCGACGTCAGTGATGTAGCGGGCCAGTTCACGCGAGGTCGAGTCGCTTTCTCCGCCGAGCATTCGAATTCGCTTGATTTCAGCCTCGCTCGCCACCGCCGGCAGGCCTTCGGAGAACACGCGCACCACGCTCGCATCCTGTCCCGGACCGATGTTGCCTCCCACAATGTCATTGTTCAAGACGGCTTCGATTTTCCATCCCTGCTGCTTGGCTAGTTGAGCGAAGTGTTTGCTGCCGTCCAGTCCCTGCTCTTCGCCCGCGACCGTCAGAAAAATAATAGTTGCCGGGAATTTTGCCGTGAGTTTAGCTTGGCTCGACGCCTTGCTCAAAATGCGGGCGCACTCCAGGCTAACCGCGGTACCGCTGCCGTCGTCGTTGGCTCCCGGCGCAGGGTCAGTCCCATTCAAAGGATCGCTGTTTCGCGAGTCGTAATGGCCGGTTATCAGTACGATGCGATCCGCCTGTGTTGGGTCAGACCCGCGCAGCACCGCATAAACATTGGTGATTTCTGTTGGTTTCGGAATACGTTCGCCCGGTGGCTCGGTGAACGTGTCGGTTTTAACTTCCAGACAGCCACCGCAGTCTTTGGAATAGCGCTCAAACTCCGCTTTGATCCACTCTCGCGCCGCGCCGATTCCCTCGCCCGCCTTGATAGATGCCTCGTCCTGTGCGGAAATCGTGGACCGGGTCTGAAAGCTGACCAGCTTTTCGATCGTCTGTCGGATGTGGTCGGCCGAAACTTGCCGGATGGCTTCGGCGATGCGCGCATCGGTGTGCGGGTCGGCGGCTAGCCGCGGCGCCGGCCGATGTTCCTGTTCCTGCGCCATTTCCTGAGCCGTGCTTAGAGAAGCGCAACACGCCAAGGCCAAGGCAGCCGCCCCGGCTAACACAAGATTCCTGGACAGCTGACGAGCACGGGCCCCCTGGGCTAGGGCAGAATTTTCTTGGTAACCCACTTGACCTTTTCCTCACGAAGAAACTAAATATAACAGGGGGTATTCCGAACGTGGAGGAAATCATGGTGTACTGTCCTGAATGCGAGACGGATCTCGACATCGATGAAGACGAGGTCGATGAGGGCGCGGTCGTCTCCTGCCCGGAGTGCGGCACGGACTTCGAGGTGGTTACAGTCAATCCCGTCGAACTGAAGATAGTCGGCGAAGACGAGATCGAAGAAGACGAGGACGACGACGAAGCCGACGACGAAGAGGATGAGGACGAAGATTCCTGAAAGACTCTGCCCACTTCCGCGCGTTCCGGCGCTCAGTCGCAATGGCTTCGGCCGTGTTGTTCCTGGTCCCGCTGCTGGTCCCCGGAAAGGTGCGGGGCAGCGAGCCTGAGAAACAGAAACCTTATGCGCTAATCTTTGGAACGGTTTGGGATCCCGGTGGGCAACCGATCTACGGCGTCAAGGTCAAGATTCGGCGCGACGGCGAGAAAAAAGTTCGCTGGGAGCTTTATTCCAATCACACGGGTGAGTTCGCGCAACGCGTGCCAGCCGGGAAGGCCGACTACATCGTCTGGGCGGACGTGAAAGGCTACAAACTGCCCAATGGGAGAAAATTGAAGCCGGGCTCGGAAGTGACCGTGCATATCGACGATGACGAGCGTTCCGACATCGGTCTTCATTTAGACTGGGAGTAACTGGACTGCGAGCGACTAAACTCGGAATGACCGCCATCGGCTCGGTACTGGCGGCGATGGGATGCTCATGAAAAAGGCGGTCGAGGCGGTTGCGGTTTCGCTGTTGGTCATCTTCTCGGTGGCAGTATTCTCTAGTTTGGTGTTGGCGACTCCAGCGCCCCAGTTTGGAAGTTCGAAGGAAGACAAGTCCCGGCTGCTCACCGGCAAGGTGCTCGATGCCGGCGACAATCCTGTACAGAATGCGGTCGTGTATCTCACCAACACTCATACCCGCTCCGTGAAAACCTATATTGTTGGCCCCGACGGAACCTACCGCTTTCCGGCTCTTCAGCCCAGCATCGATTACGAAGTGTACGCGCAGTACAACAACCGCAAGAGCGGCACAAAAACGGTTAGCCAATTTGACAACCGCACCCAGGTGTATATCAGTTTGAAAATCAACACCAAAGCCGACGCCAAGTAAGCTGTGCGCTTCCATTGTGACGCATTGGCCAATTCCTCCGACTGACACCTGTCGTGAGCGGTTGGTCCACCCAGCCGTAACTTGCCTCGGGCCGAGCCTTCCGCTAAGTTCAAGCGAGTTCCTGCAAAAACACTCATGCCGATTGTTACTTCCGTCGCGACGGTTCTGCTCGCTGCCGGTGCCGCGATCTATGCGGCCATCGTGTACAACGGACTGGTGCGCTCGCAAAACGAAATCGGCCATGCCTGGGCCAATATCGACGTCCTGCTGAAGCAGCGCCACGACGAGATTCCCAACCTCGAAGCCTGTGTGAAAGGCTACATGGACCACGAGCGGCAGACGCTGGCAGCAGTGACCGAAGCTCGGGTGGTTTCGATGAACGCGGCCACGATTCCGCAAAAGGCTCAGGCAGACCTGCTGCTAACAGGTGCTCTGCGTTCTTTTTTTGTGGTGGCTGAACGATACCCGCAGCTCAGGGCTGAGGAGAACCTTCTGGCGTTGCAGAATCGGATCTCCGCATTGGAGGAACGAATTGCCGACCGTCGCGAATTCTTCAACGATGACGTCAACTCCTACAACACTCGTATTGCGCAACTCCCCGATGTCTTCATGGCGCGCCTGATGAAGCTGCAGCCGCGGCCTATGTTCCGCGTGGACGAACAGGATCGGCGACAGGTGGAAATGAAACTCTCGCTGGCTCGGGGACAAGGCACAGCGTAGCGCTCTGCGGTGAACATCAGATTCGATGATCTTCCTTTCATCGTCGGCAGTCAGGCATCTGCATTCAATTATCTTTTTTCGATCAGCGCGGAGAAAAAGCCGTCACAAGGATGAATCCCCGGAATCGTTTTCAGATAGGGGCCGGAGAGAAGAGACGTCATACCTTTCCCATCCAGTTCAGAAGAGAGCTCGCCGGAATGCCGTAGGTGCTCCAGTTCTGCCTTGAAATCGCCGATGCTGAATTCCGCCATTCCCTCCAGAGTCGTTTCCACAACCGCTTCGTTCTCCTCCCGCTCCAGCGAACACGTGGAGTAGACGAGTCGCCCTCCCACCGCAAGCCGGGCAAGCGCAGACTTCAAGATGGCCCGCTGCCGCGACTGTAAATCGCCCAGATCCTCGGCTTCGAGCCGCCACTTGATTTCCGGGTTGCGGGCCAGAGTGCCGGTTCCAGAGCAAGGAACATCGGCGAGAATTCGGTCGAATGTTTTCGAGAAAGGCAAATGCCGCGCGTCGGCGGCAACTACGTAGACGTTAGGCAGGCGATGCAGACTTTGCAGCAACCGCGCGCGGTGCAGGTGCATTTCCGTTGCAAACACCTTGGCGTGTGGATTGCACCTGGCCAGCAAGGCAGTCTTGCTGCCGGGGGCGGCGCAACAATCCAGAATCATTTCTCCGTGACCCACCAGAAGTGCTACCAGTTGCGAAGCTTCATCCTGAATGGAAACTCGGCCGTCTCGGTAAGGGCGCGTTCCCGTCACGTCGCCCGATACAACGCGCCGTGCCGCCGACAGCAACCGGCCGGGCGAGAGTTCTACGCCCGCCGCGGCTTGTTCGGCGTCGGCTTGATCGCCGTGAGACTGATCACCCTGAGAACGATCGCCCTGAAATAGGTCGTCGTGAGATGTATCGTCGTGAATGCGAATGGCCGTGTCGGGCACGGTCTGGTTGTGCTCGCAGATCTTGCGCGCTGTTTCGAGTCCATAGTTCTCGGCCCAACGAGCTATCAACCACGGGGGATGAGCGGCGTCCCGAGCCAGCGTGATCGCATCGAGCGATTTGCCGATTGCCGTGAAGACATCTTCCGCGCTGGTTGCGGCGATTGTCCGGAGAACCGCATTCACGAACGAAGTCGCCGAACGTTTTCGCGCCGCCTTGACCAGCTCTACGCTTTCAAAAATTGCCGCGCGCGCTGGAACTCTGGAAAGAAACTGCAACTGATATGCACCGAGGCGTAATGCTGCCAGAACCTCGCTATCGAGCCGATCGAGCTTCTGTGACGATGCTCTGGCCAGTCGCTGATCGAGCAGCGACTGCCATCGGAGCACTCCCATCACCAGTTCGGTGGCAAGTCCATGATCGCGCGCGGAAAGCTTTGCGAGGGCAGCAGAATGGAGCAGTTCGGCGGCGTAGGATTCTTCGCGCTCGACCCGCAACAGAATTTCGAAAGCCACGGATCGCGCAGGGAGAAACGGCCATCGAAGCTATTGTCCCAGACGGTCGCCGGATTTGGGCCGGTAGCCGTTGATGAATTCCTGGGCCGTCATGCGGCGCTTGCCCTCGAGTTGAACCTCGAGGAGTTCAAGGGCGGGGCGAGAGTCTTCGTCTTTATCTTTCTGATCTTGATCTTTGTCCTTGCCGCATCCGACGAAAAAGCGCGTTCCCTCAACGGCGATTTGGCCGGGAGGCAACCTGACCCCGTGCTGCGAGGCTGGGCGCGGTGGACTTGCAGCGTTTTACCTTTGAACGTCGTGAACGCCCCGGGCCATGGCTGAAAACCACGCAGGCGATTGAACAGATCGTCCGCCGTGCGGGCGAAGTCCATGCGTCCGTCTTCTTTCTTCAAAATCGGCGCGAGCGTGGCTTGCGCATGATCCTGCGGAGTCGCGACGAACTTGCCCATTTTCGAGCCCACGCAGAGTCTCGACCATCAGATTCGCCCCGATGGACGCCAGCTTCGGTCCCAACGTCTCGGCAGTGTCTTCCGGCGCAATCGGAATTTCGCGCTGCAGGAGTATGTCGCCGGTGTCGAGCCCCGCATCAATACGCATGGTCGTAACTCCGGTGACGGATTCGCCGCAGGCAATCGCCCACTGGATCGGCGCTGCTCCGCGATACTTGGGCAACAGCGACGCATGCAGGTTCAAATTTCCGAGCCGAGGAAGATCGATCATCCACTGCGGAATGATGCGGCCATAGCCGACGACGATGATCGCGTCCGGGTGAATCGCCGCCAGCTGATCGCGGAATTCGGCGTTGTTCTTGATGGTGGCGGGTTGCACGACGGCAATCCCCAGGCGCATCGCCGCATCTTTCACCGGAGAAACTGTGACTTCCATCCCGCGTCCGCGCGGCCGATCGGGCTGCGTCACCACCAGCGGCACGGAATGACCCGCCTCGACCAGCTCTCTCCAAGGTCGGGACAGCGAAACGGGGCGTGCCGCAGAAAACCAAATGCATAGGTGATCAGGTCTCAGGTGTCGGGTCTCAGGTCTTCGTTCAGGCAGCACATGTTTTTCCTGAGACCTGACACCTGACGACCTGCGACCTGCCTTTCTACCACTCACCCGCCTTCACCAGCTTTTTGATCTTGCGCTTGATCAGGTCGCGCTTCAGCGCGCTGATGTGCGAGATGTAGAGCTTGCCGTTCAAGTGATCGGTTTCATGCAGGAAGGCGCGCGCCAGCAGTTCTTCTCCGGTGTGCTCGAAAAATTTGCCGTTAAGATCCTGCGCGCGCACGGTCACGATTTTGGCGCGGGTGACGTCCTCGCGAAATTCGGGAATGCTCAGGCAGCCTTCACTGCTTCGCTGCCGGCCCTCTTTGTTGACGATTACCGGGTTGATCAGGACAAGCTTGGCGCCGGGGTCTTCTTTGAAGGTCACATCCACGACGGCGATTCGTTGCGCAATGCCGATCTGCGGAGCCGCCAGGCCGACGCCGCGCGCCGCGTACATCGACTCAAACATGTCTTCCACCAGCTTCTTGAGTTCGTCGTCGAAGTTGGTCACTTCCGCCGCAGGTTTTTCCAGAACCGGATCGCCGAATTTTACAATTGGATAAATCATTTTTTGGTTGTTAGTCTTCGACTACTGTTTCGGATCAGTAGTTCTTCAGTTGTTCCAGATAGCCTTGGAAATTTCGTTTCGTTTCTTTCATCGAGTCGCCGCCGAATTTTTCGAGCGCGCAGCGCGCCAGGGTGAGCGCAACCATGGCTTCGGCGGCAACGCCGGCGGCGGGAACCACGCATACATCCGAGCGTTCATACGCCGCTTTCACCGGCTCGCGCGTCGCAAAATCCACCGACTGCAACGGACGCCGCAGCGTGGAGATCGGCTTCAGATAACCGCGAACTCGAATCTCCTGCCCGTTGGAAACGCCGCCCTCCAGACCTCCGGCATTGTTGCGCGTGCGCGTGAAGCCCGCAAATCCCGCAGTCGCGCTGATAGCCGATTTCGTCATGCACGGCCGACCCCGGCGAATGCGCCGCCTGAATCCCGCTTCCAATTTCCACCGCTTTCACCGCCTGCAACGACATGACGGCCGCAGCCAGCAGCGCATCGAGCCGCTCATCCCATTGCACGTAGCTGCCGAGACCGGGCGGAACATTGTGCGCTACCACCTCGAACACTCCGCCGACCGAATCGCCCGTGCGCAGAACTTTATCGACTTCTTCTTTCATGCGCTGCTCGGCGTCGGCATCGGCGCACGAAAGCAACACCTCGCTCTTGCGCGACAGCGGCTCGATTTGCTCCCAGGCGATTTCCCGATCCGCAATGGAAACCGCGCCGACCGCAATCACGTGACTCAGAACTTCCATGCCCAATTCGCGCAGCAGCAACTTGGCGAGCGCGCCAATCGCCACCCGCGCCGCCGATTCTCGCGCCGAGGCGCGCTCCAGAACATAGCGCGCTTCCGTGAAATCGTACTTCAAAGCTCCGGCAAGGTCGGCATGGCCCGGGCGCGGTGATGCCACGCGCTTGTGTTTCTCCGGATCGCCCGTCTCGACTGGCAGCGATTCTTTCCAATTCTGCCAGTCGCGATTCTCCAGCATCACCGCGATCGGCGAGCCGATTGTTTTGCCGTGATGCACGCCGGAGAGAAAGTGCGCCCGGTCGGTTTCGATCTTCATGCGCCCGCCGCGTCCAAAGCCCTGCTGCCGCCGCCAGAGCTCGCGGTCCACAAATGCCTGATCCACCGCCAGACCCGGCCGGCAGCCCGGAAAGGAACGCAACCAGCGCCTCGCCGTGGGATTCTCCGGAGGTGAAGTAGCGCAGCATGTGGAACAGGCATTGTAAATGAAGAAGGAAGGGTTCAGGCTCTTCTTGATTTTAGGGCCGATTTCCGGCCTCCGGAATTCTCGCCAGTTCGTTTTGCCTGAAAATGTGGCAGGTGCGGGTACAATAATGGGAACCTTTGTACGGTAGTATGCCGAGCACCCGGGCTTTCAATCTCGTCGCACCACTTCGTCTGAGTGTGCGAGGATTTCTCCATGTTGACCACGAAGGCTGGACCGTTTCATCCCGGAAGCTGCCGGGCGCATTCGTTGCGTGATCGCCGACGATCACGAGATGCTGCGCTATGGCGTGCGCCGCTTGCTCGAGGACGCTCCCGACTTTGCCGTGGTGGGAGAAGCGGGCGATGCCGCCGAAGCGCTCAAGTTGGTGCTGCAGCACCGGCCCGACCTGGTGCTGCTCGATATCAGCATGCCCGGCATGTCGTCGTTCGAAGCCGGCCGTCTGATCGAAGAACACTGCGCCGGCACCCGCATCGTCTATCTGACCATGCATGAAGATCAGGAGTATGTGCAGCAGGCGCTGCGCTCGGGCGCCAGCGGATACCTGCTGAAAGATACTCCCGCACCGCTCTTGTTGCGCGCCCTGCGCGAAGTGCATCGCGGCGGACGCTCACTGAGTCCGCAGATCCAGACAAAGTTGCAAGACGATGCGACTCGGCCTGACCAGCCGGCGCACGTGCCGCTGCGCAGAAGCGCCCTGACCGCTGCGCGAGCGCGAAGTGATGAAGTTGCTCGCCGAAGGACATACCGTGCGGAAAGCAGCGGCCGTTCTGGGAATCAGCGTCAAAACGGTGGAGGCGCACAAGTTCAACCTGATGCGCAAACTCGACATCCACAACAAGGCCCAATTGGTCACGGTCGCCATACAAAAGAAGATCCTTGCCATGCCCGTCCCGATGTAAACAGCATCAGTGTAAGAGCGTCAATCTTGTCCGCGTTGCATAGCAGCCGCGGCCAGGCTCGCCAGATCGGGAACCTCCATGTCTGCGTGTCCCGGCGGCGGCTCGAACCGCGCCGATCCCGGGACGGGCCGACTTCCGGTTCACCCACACCGTCGCGATCCCCAGCGACCGCGCCGGTATCACATCGTGATAGATGCTCTGCGCCGGCGTGCAGCAGCTGGTCCGGAGAGAGCGCAAGGGTGCGCAGGGCCATCTGAAAATTGTTGATGGAAGGTTTGTAGCTTCTGGCCTGTTCCGCTGTGATCACGCCATCAAATTCCACGTTCAGATGTTTCCGCGTCTCCGCAAATAGAGCGTCGTCAATGTTTGAGATTACGACTAGCCGGTAGCGCTTCTGCAGCTCGCGCAGCGCAGGCACGGTATCCGGGAAAGGGTGGCCACGCGGGAACGGACTCATGCAGGGAGCGGATTTCGGCGGGACTGGCTTCGAAATGGAAACGATCGGCGAATGCCCGCACCACGGATTGCAGCACATCCTGATAACTTTGGTAGGGGCCGCTTTCCGCCTGCGCCTCGAATTCCCCATAGAGTTCCAGAATGTCGGCGTCGGGCAGAGACTCTTGACCGTGGTTCGCGAGCATTGCCCGCAGCGTGGGAAGAATTCCCGACTCCCAGTCGATCAGCGTGCCGTAGCAGTCAAAGCTGATGGTGGTGAAACGTGAGAAATTCATAGGCATATAGAGGCGAGTTTTCGCTGTTGTATTTTTCAATTTGGCTGTTGCAAGGTTCATCAGTGCGTTTGCAGGCTGCAACACGCTGATTCTACGCGGTTATTCTTGCTTTGCCGTCGAAACATTGAAAACACTGGCTTTCGTCTGTTGCGATTGTCAGCACCGCGCTGTTGCATGATTTCATCGCATGCACCTGCACCACAAAATTGTCTCCCGTCTATCCGCCTCATTTCACAAGAGATCACAGCCCGCAACAACCTTTCTCGCAGCTTCCTCATCTTGGCATGGCGATTGCCTTTAGTAAAAGCGTGAGTGGCTCGCTAGACGGGCCTCCAAAATATACGAACGAGGTGACTTATGACAGTCCTACTGGTTCTCTTCACATTTCACGACCTTCTTACTCATCGACTATTTCCGCAGCCGCCGCGCCGTGGTGCCGGCGTTGCAAGTTGCTCCCGCGCAAGTCTGACACGATTGCGCCGCGTCTTCAGCCGGCGCTTGGTCGCCGGTTTCGCGGTTCCGGAAAATCTGCGCTATCACCCGGGTCACACCTGGGCGTTGAGCGAGAGCACGAACCTGGTGCGGGTCGGCATGGATGATTTTGCCTCGAAGCTGACGGGCACGGTGGAAAACATCGCGCTGCCGCAACGCGGGCAGTGGATTCGCCAGGGCCAGAAGCTGTGCACGGTGTATCACGACGACGCGGCGGTCGACATGGTTTCGCCGATCGAAGGCACGGTGTCGGACATTAACGAAGCGGTGGTCGAGAATCCGAAGCTGGCGCTGAGCGATCCTTACGGGAACGGCTGGCTGGTGACGGTGAACGCGCCGGATGCCAAGACAAGCTTCAAGAACCTGCTGGGTGGAGCGCTGGCGCGGTGGTGGACGGAAGAGTCGGCGAGCCGCTTGCAGCGCCGGATTCCGGCAACGATGGCCTTCGCCGGAGCGCTGGCGCAAGATGGTGGCGAAGCGGTCGAGGACGTAAGCGCGCAGATTCCGAAGCAGGAATGGGCGCCGATCGCGAAAGAGTTCTTCCTGTCGTAAGTGGTAACCATAAGTCAGGCGAAGGCGAACCACTTCGCCGACCGTCTAGAACGAACATCGGCCGCCCGGACTCAAACCCCGGGCGGCCGCAGTTTTTTGGGCCTGATCGGCTGGACGACTTGGGACTACGCTTTCTGTTCGCTGAATAGATCAAGCACTGGCGATGCGGATGCCGGGGGCTCCGGTGCCGTGGGCGTGGCTGATTGCGCGCACGGAGTCTTCCGCGGTGGTTTTCTCGGCGGGGGCTTTCTCCCCTTGCAGAAATTTCCTGGAATCGAGCAGCGGGCGTCCCAGCGATGCGTTATAGCTGGTCCACGGACCTTCGAGGTCGGCCTCGCGCTCGAAATGGGCGCGCATGGCTTCCATCTTGGAATCCAGATCGTCGAGATAGTGCAGCATGAGGGCTTCGGGAAACATGGGCAGCTTGGGCGATCCGAAATCATACTGCCCGTGATGGCTGATGATGAGATGTTCGAGCAGAGTTTTCAGTTCCGGGGGGAAGTCGGGCAGATTTGCGAGCTTGGCCTGCAGCATCTCCAGTTCGATGATCATGTGCCCGAGCAGCTGGCCGCGCGTGGTATAGGAAAACGCGCGATTGTAAGTCAGTTCCTGAATCTTGCCGATGTCATGCAGAAACGCTCCCGTCAACAGCAGGTCGCGGTTGACCTGAGGATAGTTGCGGCACATCAGGTCGCAGGAACGGAACAGGGATACGACGTGATCGAGCAGTCCGCCGATATAGGCGTGGTGCAGGGTCTTGGCTGCCGGGGCATTGCGGTAGCGCTCGGCAATTTCCGCGTCCGCCATGAACAGTTCAACCAGCGACTTCAGGTGAGGATTCTGAAACGTGGCCACAAATTCGGTCAGCGTTCTCCAGAGTTCGCCGATGTCCTTGGTGGTCTTGGGCAGGTAGTCGGTGAAGTCGATTTCCGCTTCTTCCATGCGGCGCAGCTTGTGAATCGTGAGCTGAAATCGATTCTTGTATTTGTTGACCAGCCCCTTGACCTTGAGAAAATCGTCCTGCTCGAAGACGAGAATGAACTCGTCGACGTTGTCCCACATCTTGGCTTCGATCTGGCCGCTGCGATCGGCGAGAATCAGCGCCAGGTAGGGTTCGCCATTTTTCTTGGCTTTCACCTGCTTCGACGCCACTACGAAACTGGAGGTGATGACCTTGTTTTCCTGCTGGGAACATTCGGAGATAAAGAACTCTTTCATGAGCCTCCGCGAAATCGGCTTGCCGCATCAAGCGCCTGAAGGCGCATTCTCGCTGCCGCGCTTGCGGCATGCCGGACGGCATGCCCTGATACGAAACTCAGCTACTCGCCACCTGCTAAAAGCAGCACGAAAGATGCCGACATGAAAGAGTTACAGAGACTAGCCTAAAACACCCCGAGCTTCTTCTTCTTTTTCAGTTTCTTCGATTTGTTTTCTTTGTCAGTGGTTTCGACGGGCTTGGTTTGCTTGGCGCTTGCGCCCGAGTCGATGTAACCAGCTTTGACGTCGATGTAAGCCTCTTCCCGCAGGGTGGTCAAATAGGCGCGCAGCGCTGGCTGGAGCTTCTGCATGTATAGCGCATCCTGAATCCGCGGCTCAGCTTCCTTCAGGGAGGGAATGCCCGCCATCTGATGCTCGGCAGCCAGCAGGATCACGTAGCCCTGCTTGGTGCGAATCACGTCCGAGACTTCGCCGGTCTTCAGGGCGAAGACCTTGTCGTCCAGTTCCTTCGGCATGGTGCCGCGCTTGAAATAACTGAGGTCGCCGCCATCTTTTGCCGAGGGTCCGTCAGAGTATTTTTTCGCCAAATCTTCAAACTTTGCGCCTTTATGAATCTGGTCGAGCAGATCCTCGCGCTTTGGCCTTCGCGGCTTCGAGCGCCGCATCCGTCTCGGCCTGCGATGGCGGTTCGGGTTTTCCGTCCGCGCCGGCTGGTTTCGCAGGCAATTTGGGCGCGATCAGAATTTCACTGAGGCGAACCTGCTCCGGCCGCTCCATCTCCGAGCGGTGCTCTTCATAGAACTTCTTCTCGTCGTCTTTGTTCATGGCCAGCTTCTGACCGACTTCCTGCCCAATCACGCGCTGCGTGATGATCTGGTTGCGCAGGTTCTGCTTGAAGTCCTCATAGGAAGCGCCCTGGGCCTCCGCCGCCTTTTCCAGGTCTTCCATGGTCTCCAGGTTCATCTGTTTGCGCATTTCATCGAGGCGCTTGATCAGTTCGGTGTCGCCGGTGATGCCGAGGTCTTTGGCTTTTTGCAGCAGAAGTTGCTGGTCAATCAGATCGCGCAAAACGTCTTTTTGTCTTTCGGAAAATGCGCTGGTCGGCGTTCGCGGGATCCTGCTGCTGAACTTCCTGCTTGAGCTGATCGCGGCTGCGGACGTATTCCGAGCGCGTGACGATTTCGTTATTCACCCGGGCGACGATTTCTTCAACCACGGTATCGGCCGGCGAAAAAGCTGGGAGCAACAGCGCGTACGCAATCGCCAACAGCAGGGGGAGTCTGGTCTTCTTCATTAGGGCTCTCTTGAATCCTGGGGTATCCCCGAAGGGGAAATTGTTGTTCATTTTACGCCGCCAGCGGGACGGAGGCCAAGGGAGCGAGGGTAGTTGGCAAAAAGTTGAACTGCGGTGCAGCTGGCTCAATTGTCCGCGGCGTCAAGCGTCAGCGCGGTCACATCGTTGTGTTTCGGAGCCATGTGCATGAAGTCCTGCACACTTTGCAGGATGCTTTGGGAAAGATCTTTGGCCGAAGCGGCGCCGGCTTGCATCACGCTCTTGACTCCCTCCAGACCAAATTCCGCGTGTTTCGATTCGGCCTCCACTACTCCGCGCGAGACCACCGCGAGCGAGGCGTTCGGTCCCAGGCCAACGATGCGGGCGTCGGTCGGGGCCAGCGAGAACAGGCCGAGCGGCAGGCCGGTGGCGGGCAGTTCGACGATGCTTTCCTGATCGCGCAGCAGCGCGGGAGTGTGGCCGGCATTCACGTAGCAAACCGTGCCCAACTCTTCGTTGTAACAACCGGCGAAAGCCGGACAACTGCGCACGCCTCCGGCGGCGCGCATGATTTCGAGATTCAGACGGCGCGAGAGTTCGATCATCGCGTCCGATTCGTTGAGTTCGGCGGCCGCGAAAAGCTGTTCGGCGGAGGAGCGGAAACAAGCCTGCGCGGCCTGGAGCACCGGGCCCAGGTGTCCCGTTTACCGGCCACGTCGAGCATTCCGAAAAGGAAACGGTGCGGCCTGACCCGCAGACAATCGTAGCAGGTCGCCTCCGGCGCGCGAGGAAAAATAGGCGACCGCCAGGTTCGCGCCCTGGAGCGCGGGCATATCACCCTGAACGATCTGCGGAACCTCCGCCGATGAGCCGAATCCGAGTTTTGAAAGCAGGCCTGCCATGAGGGGCGAAATTATCACAAAGTCATGCGGTCGGGGCAATGAGCGAAAAGTGCCACGGAAAGCCCGCTACAAGCCTCCTTAGCTTGCCTCCCGGCAAACGAAAATGGATCCCCTGCTCCACAGGCACTTGACATCCTTGAGCGAATCGCCGCAAAATATCGAAAAATTGGGGAAAAACGCCCGTCTCTTCTCAACCTGTTGAACAGTCGACACGCCTATGACGCCTAGCCAGTCCTCCCCGTCTCCTCAAAAGAAAGCCAGCCCTGAACAATGCAAGCATCCTCGAGTACAGATCGTCTCCCGCGACGAGGAATCGGAATACGTGGAGTGCCAGGAATGCGGCGACGTTTTCGAATCCAGTGAATTGAAAGACATGGCCATCGAAGAGAAGAAAGAGCCCGAGGAAGAATAACCGTTTCCCTTACGCTAGCGGCCCGCCTGTGCCCGAAACATAACCGTTTCCCGGCCGCGGCTGCCGTATTCTGACAGTGTGAACGCGAGATCATGGAAGGCGTGGCTGGTTCCCGGCGGTTTGTTATTGGCGCTGGTTGCGACGCTCGTCAACAGCTCTCTGTTGCTCCAGGTTGCGCCTTCCTTCTATTATGTCGGCGTGTTCGTTGCCGGATTGCTTCTTGCCTGGCGTTTTAATTCCAGCCGAGTCCTGTTTTCCTTGCTAGTCCTGCTGCTGGCGCATCGCGCGGTCGATTTCTTTTCTGCAAACCCAACTGCATACACCTCCGCTGGATCCGTTCTTACCGGACCCGGACGCATGGCCGTTGCGCTCGCCGCGTTGCTGATTCCGCTCAACTTCATCGCGTTTGCCTCGATGCGTGAGCGCGGCCTGACGATTGCCGGAATCGCGCCTCGCTTTGGATTGCTGTTCCTCGAATCGGTTGTCTTCGCCATACTCTGCAGGCCAGAAAACAGCCCGGCTAATTCCCATGAGTCAGGCGCGGGTGCTATCCCGCTCTGGATTCTGCTGAGTTTCGTGGGCGCTATCGTCGTGTTCGTTCGCCGGTTTTTTCAAACCCGCAAACCCATCGAACCAGGCTTTGTGTGGTCTTTGGCAGCGGTTTTTCTATGGCTGCAATTCGCCCCTGTGGGCAAGGTCTCGGACGCCTACGTAGCGACTGCCGCTCTCATCCTGGGAGCGTCGCTGATCGAGACTTCCTATGTGCTTGCCTACCACGACGAACTAACCGGCATTCGCGGACGCCGCGCTTTCAACGAGTCCCTGCTCTCGCTCGACCAGCAATATGCCATCGCGATCGTTGATATCGATCACTTCAAGAAGTTCAACGACACTTACGGACACGACGTCGGCGATCAGGTGCTTTGTATGGTAGCCAAGCGGTTATCGCAGGTCGGCGGCGACGGGCAGGCCTTCCGTTGCGGAGGCGAAGAGTTCGCCATCGTCTTCCGCAGCACTTCCGCCAGAGAAGCATTCGAACATCTCGACTCGCTCCGGCAGATGATTGAGAAATCCACGTTTCAGTTGCGCGGTACCGATCGAAGAGCCGAGCAGATTGCCGAGACCAAAAGCGATCGCCGCGCTAGTGAAGCGGATCGTAGAAAGTCCGCAAGGAAGAAAAAAGTCTCAGCGAGTCTTACCCAGTCACCCGATCGTGGTTCGGATCGTCTCTCGGTAACGGTCAGCATTGGCGTCGCCGAACCGAGCACCCGCTATCGCCAGCCCGAGCAGGTGATCCAGGCAGCGGACCAGGCTCTTTACCGCGCCAAGCACAAGGGACGGAACCGTGTGGAACTGGCTTCCACTGCCCCACTTCGGCTGGCTGAAGGCAAACGCGCTAAGGCTTCGCGTCTGTGAGCTATTTGCACTACTTCTAAGGCGTCCGCTTGAGGACGAGATCCAGGCTGGCTCCGCCCTGTTTCATCGTCCCCGTAATCGTGGAGTTGTCCTTATCCATGGTGCCGTCATAAACACTCAGATTGGGAGTGCATTCGAAGTGCAGAGCCGCTCCCTTGTACGTGATGGCAGTCATCTGAGTGCCGGAAGTGTCCTGGTCAGGGTAGTCGATGGTACCGCTTAGGGTTCCGTCCTGGGCAGCCGTGATGTGTACTACAATTCGCTTCTTGGCTTGAGCGCCCGGATCCAGAGTCCCGCTCCAATCTCCTATGATTGGCCGCGTCGCATCCTGGGCCATCGTGGGTGCGGGCACTAAGGCCAACGCGAACGTTAACGTTAATCCTGCGCAAAGCGCGAACGATGAAGGGCGACACTTTCTCATGGTCGAACTCCTTATTGTTCCCTATTTCGAATCCTTTTTGGGCGAGTCGGATGGCGCAATCTGAATCTGAACGGCGTGAATGTTGTCGGACTTTGTGGTGTCCACGGAAATGACGGGGAAACTGCCGTTGGCATCGCGCGCTTGAATGGTTCGCGTGGCCTGTGCTCCCGAAGTGCCTGGACGCACCGTATCGATGGTGACAGTCGTGACTTGCAGGCCGGATCCAGGATCGCCGGGATTCGCCTGCTCCACTTGCTGCTGCGTAACTTGCTGACCGGTCGCGGTCGTTTGCTGAGCAGTGGTCGCGCGTTCAATCAGATGCAGGCGTCCGTCTGGAACCGCGCCTGGGATATCGATCGAATAAATTGCCACGGTGTTGCGCTGTTCACCGGGTCCGGTCGACGCCTCGTTGGTAATGGTGCGAGACACTTCGCCGACATGGCCTTCTGAGTCGGGGAGGGAGACTTGCTCGTCGGTGGTGCGATGGTCTCCTTCTTGGCGAGTGGTGGTTCGCCGGATTTCGCCGACGTGCCAATTTCCCGCGCCGTCGGGAAGGAGTGTGGTCTTTTGCGATTCCACCATGCCGTTAGCGCCTCGTTCGCGGCGTTCGTCAACCTTCACGGCGGGAGCTAGACCTCCGTTCACGTCGGGGAGTTGCACCGTGGTTTTGATCTCCTCAACAGTCGGACTAGTCTTGGTTGTCTGCTCTGTCTGGCGGCGAATCAGCTGAAGGTTGCCGTTCACGTCGGGATCGGATGTCGAGCGTACGACGGTCGAGTCGGCTCCAGCCGTGTGTTTTTCTTCTTCGATGACCTCGACCAATTGCTTCGCGCCGTCGGCGTCGTGCGTGAAGGTGCGGGTAGTCGTTCGCACCGTGTCAGCGTCTACCTGGACGGTTTCTTTTTCGATGTCCTTGTCAGGTACGAAACCACCGTCGTCGCTGCGGCGCTCGATGGATTCCTTGTCCACGGTGCGATTGCCGCTCTGCGAGTGGCTTTCGACGGTGCGGATGGGATCGGCATCGCCGCTGCGCGAGTCGGTTGTCGACGTCCAATTTGTGTTCGCCGAGTCGGCTTGAGAATTGGGAGATTGCGCCCACAGCGCGACTCCCGAACATAAGCATGCCGCGATTGCGAGCAGGATGAGTTTTGTGGGCGGCACGTTCATGATTCCTTTCCTGCGAACTCTAAAAATTGCCGCGGGACTGCGTTCTTAAAGATGCCACAAGAACGTTGACGAAACTATCCCTTGTTCAGAGTATCTTCTTGGTTTCCGTTTGCCAGCGGATGATCAGAATCGCGCGGGGCTTCGTGATACCACCTGCGCCGGTCTTTTGGAATCAAAGACTTAGAGATACATTCCACGCAGATCTTTGATTTTAAAGGACTTTACTGTAAGGTCTTTATTCGTCAGAGACTTAGGGGATTTGTCCAGTAAGTAACTGACAAAATCACAGAACTCTTCGTGAAGTTATTTTGCGGGATGCGACGGGTTCGGCGAACGTCTTCGCGGATTGGAGGGGAAAAATCAACAGACCCGCCAAAGCAGAGTTTGACCGACCACCTTCAAGTCGATGTGGTCCACGCGTCAATGTCGCCGCACCAGGGCGAACGATACAACCGGTGCGCGGAACCGGCGGTTGCCGCTAGTGATTTCATGTTTTGACCGCAATGAGTGTAATCGGGATGTTACAACGTCTATCGATTTAGAACGTCTGACAAGCCCGATTCGCGGTGTTTTCGCTACTCATCCAGGAGGTGCCAGCCTGCATCTGTCAGCTCGGGAACCGTCGTTACCAGCCTTACCCGACAGCAGGCCCTATTTGGACTATGATTCTCTGCAAGGGCCTTGTATGACGAAGCCGCGACTCCTGCTCTCGGTAACGAATGACAACAACGATTTCCAAATCGAACAAGTAAACGGCGCTCGCCAGTCGGCCGCCCGACTAGGAGCGGATCTCGACATCGTGTACGCGCAGGATGACGGTATCATCCAGAGTCAGCAACTGCTCAAGCGCATCCAGTCCGCGGCCGAAACCCATCCCAACGTGATCATCTTTGAGCCCGCTGGATCTACTACTCTTCCTCAGGTGGCACGCGCCGCAGGTGCCGCAGGTATCGGTTGGGTGGTGCTCAGCCGCGATGCAGAGTACATCGCAGAATTGCGGTCGGCTTTTCACATTCCCGCCTTCGTGGTCACCGCCGACCACGAAGAAATCGGACGTATCCAGGGACGTCAACTGGCAGCCTTGTTGCCGGGCGGAGGAATCGTTCTGGAGATCCAAGGACCTAGCCGGAGCGGGGCAGCCGGCCTACGGCATGCTGGCTTGTTGGCGACAAAACCCGAGAATATTCAACTGCGCGCGGTGAGGGCGAACTGGACCGAGGCCAGCGCGCAAAAAGCCGTTTGCTCCTGGCTTACTCTTTCCACCTCGCGCGGAACCGACATCGTGGCGGTTTGCGCCCAGGATGATTCCATGGCCATGGGCGCGCGCAAGGCGTTCGAACAGTCGAGCCACAAACTCCGCCAGTCCTGGCTGCAGATTCCTTTTCTCGGCTGCGACGGTATGCCAAAAACAGGTCAGGAATGGGTTCGCAGCGGTCTGTTGACAGCCACTGTTCTCAGCCCGCCTACGGCGCCCGTGGCCATCGATCTGATCGCACGTTTTCTGCAGCACGGAACTATGCCCCCGCTGCGCATTCTGACTGAAAGCAAATCCATCCCCGATATCGAAATGCTCGGCAGTAACGCGCCGGCAGCGAAAGTCATTTCCTGGTAGCGAGTGACCAGGCCGAACCATTCGCGTTCCATCGTTGGCTGAAAGCCCTCAGTTGCTGAAAACAGGCATTGCACTAACTGCCCCGGACGGGCGGTAGTTGGTGCAAACGGGGGATATTACGCCAACGTTCACCGTCCAGCCTTCCAATTTCAAAATATCTCCCATCCGGAACCCGCCCCTGCTCTCAGTTAAAAATTTCTACTTCGCCTGAGGGAATGCGAATCAATTTGTCGCTTTAATACAGAGGAGGATTCGCAATGTCGCTCAAGTCTGTTTCCGGATTCGAACCTGACGAAGTGATTGAGGCTCCAAGTTCGGATCGTTCGCCGAGGATCGGCCAGACCTTATCGCATTATCGGATCATCGAGAAGCTGGGCCGCGGAGGTATGGGGATCGTGTACGAGGCTGAGGATTTGAACCTCGGTCGCATTGTCGCGCTCAAATTCCTGCCGGACGATGTTGCACACGATGCTCGAGCTCTGAGCCGCTTCCGCCAGGAAGCGAGAGCTGCATCTTCTCTGAACCATCCCAACATCTGCACGATCCACGAGATTGACGAGGCCGACGGGCGAACCTTCATTGCGATGGAACTCTTGGAGGGGCAGACTCTCCGGCATAGGATTGCCGACGGGCCGCTGAAGATCGACACGGTAATCAATCTTGGCATCCAGATCGCAGACGCTCTCGACACGGCGCATGCCAAGGGCATCATTCATCGCGACATCAAGCCCGCAAACATCTTCGTTACCAATCGAGGGCAGGCAAAGATTCTCGATTTCGGGCTTGCCAAGGCACCGTCCGAGCCGAAGAACGTTTCGCTCAGTTCCACGACCATCGACTTGGAGGAACATCTCACCAGCCATGACCGCGTGGTGGGCACCGCGCCATACATGTCGCCGGAGCAGGTGCGAGGCAGAGAACTGGACGCCCGCACTGACCTGTTTTCGTTTGGGGCAGTGCTGCATGAGATGTGTACCGGAAAGCTGGCATTCCGTGGTGACACTGCGGCGTTAGTCTTCAATGCAATTCTGGAGCGTATTCCGGTGGCTCCGGTACGGTTGAATCCCGATGTGCCCGCCGAACTCGAACGGATCATTCACAAATCTCTGGAGAAAGACCGCAGCCTCCGTTATCAGGCCGCCTCAGAACTGCGTTCGGACCTGGGAAGGCTCAAGCGGGACACGGGCCAACCGCCACAGGCGGAGGTTGCAAAAACTACGGCCCGCAGAGTGACCAAGCGAGTCAGCATCCTTGTCGTAATTGCACTCGGCGTCCTCGCCGCCAGCAGCTTCTTTTATGGTCACCAACGTCCTAAGCTCACCGAGAAAGACACAATCGTTCTCGCTGACTTCGCCAACAGCACTGGCGACCCGGTTTTCGACGACACGCTCAAGACGGCACTCACCGTTTCTCTGAACCAGTCGCCGTTTCTGAACGTGCTTTCGGACAACAAGGTGGCAGCAACGTTGAAGCTGATGACGCGCCCGCCCGATACCAAGCTCACCCCCGACGTGGCGAGCGAGGTTTGCCAACGGGCAGGCAGCAAGGCTTACATTGCTGGATCGATTGCAGCCTGGGCAGCGAGTACGTGCTGGGATTAAAAGCGGTGAATTGCCAGAGCGGCGATACGCTGGCGGAGGAGCAGGCAACCGCGGCATCGAAAGAGAAAGTGCTGGACGCTCTGGGCAAGACGGCGTCCAAGCTGCGGGGCGAACTGGGCGAGTCGCTGGCGACGGTGCAGAAGCTGGATGTTCCGCTTGACGAGGCCACTACTTCTTCGCTCGAAGCCCTGAAAGCGTACAGCCTGGGTGTAAAGGACGACCGCCAGAAGGGCCCTGCCGCCGCCCTGCCTTACTTTCAACGCGCCATCGAACTCGATCCGAATTTCGCCACGGGCATACAGCGCAGTCGGCATCGACTACTACGCCAGTCTGAGCTAGGACGGGCCAGCGAGTACTACGCCAAGGCGTTTGAGCTGCGGGAACATGCCAGCGAGAGGGAAAAGCTGGATATCACCGCTATCTACTACGAAAACGTAACCGGAGAGCTGGAGAAGGCGGCCAAACCTATCAGGAGGGGATTGAGAACTACCCGCGGCGCGCCAGGGGCGTACGGCAACTTGGGCCAACGTGTACGGCGAGCAGGGACAGTACGAAAAAGCAGCGGAGGAATAACGCGAATGCTTGCGCCTCGCCCCGGATGCGTCGCTCAATACGCCAACCTCGCCAACACTTGCTCGCATTGCAGCGGTTCGACGAAGCGCGGCAGACCATCCGCGAGGCGCAGGCGCGAAAGCTGGATAGACTCGACCTTCATAATGTCCTCTACGCCCTCGCTTTTTTAAGGTGGGATTCCGCCGCTATGGCGGAACAGCAACAGTGGTTCGCGGGCAAGCCCGAAGAGAACATTGGGCTTTCGCTGGCATCGGACACCGAGGCTTACACTGGTCATCTGAGCAAAGCGCGGGAACTGACCAAGCGGTCCATAGATCGGCGATCCACGCCGACAGCAAAGAAACGGCCGCAATATGGCAGGAGACTCGGCTCAGCGGGAAGCCGCCTTCGGTAATCTAGCCGGAGGCCAAGCAATGCGGCGGCCGAAGGTCTGAAGCTCTCGCCTGCGAGTCCCGGGCTGCGGCTCGAAGCCGCGCTTGCGTTTGCGATGGCGGGGGATGCGGCGCAAGCCGAGTCGCTGGCAGCAGGACCTGAATAAACGATTCCCGCTGGACAGGCAGATGCAGACGCTGTGGCTGCCCGCGATTCGGGCGCAACTGGCGCTCAATCGGAAGAACCCCGCTCTTGCGCTGAGTGCTTTGCCAGCTGCTTCAGCCGATCGAATTGGGCCAAATTAACTTCGTCGCCAATGTCTCGTGCCTCTATCCAACCTACATTCGCGGCGAGGCGTATCTCGCCTCTGGCGAGGGCGCGGCTGCCGCCGCGGAGTTCCAGAAAATCCTCGACCACAGCGGCCTCGTTTGGAACTGCTGGACGGGAGCCTTGGCGCATCTAGGCGTGGCGAGGGCCAAGGCTTTGCAATCGACTACAGTCACAGGGCGCAGAGGCCGACGCCGCCCGGGTCAGGGCGCTCACCGCCTACAAAGACTTCCTCACCCTGTGGAAAGACGCCGACCCGGACATCCCGATCCTGAAAGCAAGCAAAAACGGAGTACGCGAAGCTGCAATCGCGCTAAAAACTATCGGCAACATCCCCAATCGCCTGGCCCGACAATCTTCAACCCAGCAGCGGGGACACGAGCAGAGATCGGGCGGACGATAACGCCTCTATTTTGAATGGTTTGCTCTGTGAGATTGATGTGACTTGAAAATGACTTGTCTCGATTCGAGTCTCTGGTGTTTAGTAGGGGGCCCAGATGGGAGACGGACACTTTCTCAGGGAGGAAGTTCAGTGAAATTGAATATCTTAGCGGTGATCACTCTCGCGGTATTGGGCTGCAGCTTCGCTTCGGCGCAGACCGGCACCTTCAGTTTCTTTACCGCCACCGGATATGGACCATTTTGCAACTACATCGTCATCACCTATAACAGTGGCGGCGTGGTTGCAGGGTATGACGACCTCACAACGGTCTGCGAACTCGAATACAATTCCCCGATCGTTGGTTTCGTCGCCACCACCGGTAACGATGGCCAGCCAGCTTACGGCAAGGGCATTGTCGTGGGCGACGGCATCTTCGACGCCGAATACGATGCCTACATCGGCGACCAGTGGACGTTGTGGCTGTCTGGTAAGGCCAGCAAGATGAAGCATGGGGTCTTCACCGGCCCGTATGCCTGGATGGGCGTTGCTGGAACCTACACGGGCGTCTACTTCGGCGACAACTATGGCTACCTGGTCGCGGGCCCTCCGGATAAGGACGAAGTTGCTGGCCATGGGACCACTGCTGGCAACCTGCCGAACAAGCTGAGAAAGTAACCAGTTTTACAAGGTGATGACTAAAAAATAACTTGTCTCGATTTGAGTTTTTGATGTTTAGTATGGCTCCGATAGTAGGAGAGTCACCATGAAAAAGTTGAGATACTTCACGGCTCTGTTGTTCCCGATGCTTTTCGTGGCGGCGGCGCTCTGTGCCGCGAGCCCGAAGCCCAAGGTCGAGCACCAGTTCAGGTGCGGCTTGATGACTTGCAAAGACGGCGCGGGACCCGTGGCCTTGATCCAGGCCTCCGACGGCAACTTCTACGGCGTAACCACGACGAGCGTGGATGGAGAGGGCAAGACGCTGGAGGGCGGCACCATTTTTTCGCTCACGCCGGCCAGGAAGCTGGCCTTGCTCCACACCTTCACCGGCGGCAATCCCAGTCCTGAGGGAAGCCGACCCAATTTTTTGATGGAAGGTGCGGACGGAAACCTTTACGGTACGACGTCATCGGGTGGGGGAAATTTTGTCGGCGTCGTATTCCGCATCGCCAAGGACGGCAGCGGATTTACTGTGCTCCACGCCTTCTGCCAATCGTCCGGTTGCCCCGATGGCGCGCTGCCGATGGGCCTGGCCAACGGGCCGGAAGGCAATGTTTATGGCGTCACATTCCAGGGTGGTTCCGATGACTATGACTGCAGCTTTGTGAAAGGCTGCGGCGTATTCTTCAGCATTACCGTCTCCACCGGAGCATTCCAGGTCCTCACTGTGCTCGATGGCAGCAATGGATTCGCCGGTCCGCTCGGACTCACTTTGGCGTCGGACGGAAATTTCTACGGGGCCTTCGGAATTTTCGACCAAGAGCCGATCTTTAAGGTCGACACCACGGGCGTGTTCACCCTTGTTGCTAACTTCCCGGGTCTGGATTTTCCCTTTGGGGTAGTACAAGGTGCAAACGGCAATCTTTACGGAACCTTGGAGAACGTCGAGGATAGCGACAAGAACGCACTCTTCGAGGTTGGACTGGATGGCAGCAATTTGCAGGTTTTTTCCGAGTTAGCGTATGGCTACCGATTGTCCGCGCCCATCGCGGCGTCGAACGGCAATCTTTGGTCAACTTACAGTGACATGACCGCAGGCACGTCGGGCATTATGGAACTTTCGGCTGAAGATGGCTCGTTGTTGAAGACAGTGCCATTCACCGGAAATTTCGGCAATCCCACATCTCTGCTTCAGGCCTCGGACGGCACATTTTGGGGGGACGCCGAAGGTACGGCAGAATTCTATCCTGGGCTGATATTCAGCTTGAATGAGGGCTTGCCGTCACGGTAGCGGGCAATTGACGCTTATGAGGTGAAAAGGCGTGGCTCGTAGCTGCGCCTTTTTACTTGCTCCAGATATTGCGCTACGGCCGTTGTTTTGGGATGGGTCGCTCCAATCTGCAAGGGCCGGCGGTAGCCGGATCATAGGCTTCTTACAGCAAGCTGACGAATCTTCGTGTCAGGGTGGAACATCCCACCGTAAAATTCGCAAAGAGCGCGATTTTAGGATGCGCCCGGCATTTCGGGCGAACTGCAGATCCTTCGCTCTGCTCGCGATGACAATTCCAGGGATTGATGAGCGATGACACACTCTGACATCACGATTCGAGAGGCGGCGGCGAGTGAATTGGCGATCATTCTTCATCATCGGCGGTCGATGTTTCGCGATATGGGGGAAGGTACAGCGGAGGAACTCGATCGGATGGTGGAAGTGGCAGGGCCGTTCCTGGCGCGGGCTCTGGCCGATGGGTCGTATCACCACTGGCTAGCGCTGGATGGATCGGGCCGCGTCTGTGGTGGCGGAGGCGTGCTGCTCGGTCCTTGGCCGGCGAATCCCAAAGACCCATGCACAGAGCGGGCGGTGATTCTGAATGTGTACACGGAACAGGAGTTTCGGAAGCGTGGGATTGCGCGGCAAATCATGCTGGCGATTTTGGCTTGGGTCCAGGAGCGGGGGTTTCGGGCCGTCAATTTGCACGCCAGCACGGAGGGTCGGGTCTTGTATGAGAAGCTGGGGTTTGAGGCTACGAATGAGATGCGGCTGAAGTTTTGAGCTGCCGACTTGAGTGGGCTGCGCGGCGCTTGAAATAGGAAGTCAAAGTCCCCACCCTAACGTCGCAAAGAGCGCGACGTTAAGGATGGGGCACCCGCTGTCCCTACACAGACACACACTGTCAAGCAAACCAAGGGCCAACTCCTGATAATCTGCTAACGTTCCGGCTTCTATCCCGTCTATTTCCGTGCAAGGCAAGAAAAAGGGCTTGATCACTTGCAGGGGATAGAGACAGACAATGCCGGCCGATTCTTATGCTGTGGCAATTCCGGTTGGCGACAATTACCGTCCTGGTTACGGACCGAGACGGGCGGTACAAGACAGCGGGAACCAGAACCCCACGTTGTACGGAAATATGAGGGGCTCTTTGGCGGCGCAGAGTAACCGCATCGACGACACCAGTCTGATCCGCGAGGCGCAGCAGGGCAACCGTGCGGCCTTCGAGGTACTCGTGCGCCACTACGATCAGTCGGTGCTGCGGCTGGCGCTGCACTTGACCGGATCGGAATCCGACGCCCAGGACGTTTATCAGGAGGCCTTCCTCAAGGCCTACAAGAATCTGGGCAGCTTCCGGTTCGAGTGTTCCTTCTACACCTGGATCTACCGGATCGTCACTAATCTCTGCCTCGATCATTTGCGGAAACGCAATGTGCGCAAAGAAGAGGCTCCGGTTGCGGTCGATTCCTCCGGCGAAGAGTACAGCCGGCTGGAGCAGTTCGCGGATACGCGCTCGGGCGCTAATCCGGAACACGATTTAATGCGGCGGGAACTGGGGCGAAAGATCGGGACGGCGCTGTCGGCCCTGACGCCGCGTGAGCGCATGGTGTTTGAGTTGAAGCATTATCACGGGCTGAAGTTACGCACAGTAGGCGAGATGTTGAATACGACGGAAGAGACGGCGAAGAATACGTTGTTTCGCGCGACGCAAAAACTGCGCGCCGCGCTGGCGGAGATGCGATGAGGGACAGCTGCGAGCTTCGATCCACTCGGTTTGCTCGAAGCCCGAAGCTCGTAGCTCGCAGCCACAACGGAGGAGGCAAGGCATCCGACGCTTACGCTTCTCAGCGAAGGGGGTACGAACATGAAATGTGAATGGGTGCGGCAAAACATTCTGTTTTACGTCTACAACGAGCTTGAGGACGACGCTCGCTACGAGGTAGAGCAGCATTTGGGGCGGTGTCCGGAGTGCGCGACCGAGTTGAAGGCGACGCGCAAGATGCACGCGATGCTTTCGGAAATGCCGGTGGCGGAGCCGACTCCGAACCTGCTTGCGGCTTCGCGGATGCGCCTGCAGGAAGCGCTCGAAACCACGCAGCCGGGAGGATTGTGGCGTCGTCTGATTCTTGAGCCTGTACTGTGGCTGCGGCAGATTCGCATGGCGCCGGCGCTAGCGGCGGCGATTTTCATCGTGGGATTTGGCGGCGGCATTGGCGCGACCTATAACTTCCTTGCCGGGCACGGCAGCAATGTTGCGGGAACGTACTCGGCCTCACCCGCCATCGGCAGTCAGCCCCAGCCGCTGGAATCGTCTGCGATTGCGGGCATCCGGTCGGTGACGCAGGAGCCGGGAACGAACCAGGTGAGCATTAAGTACGACACGGTTTCGACGCAGGAAGCGCAAGGCTCTCTGAACGACCAGCGCATCCAGCAGTTGCTGCTGTTTGCGGCACGCAACAATTACAACTCGGGCGTGCGGATGGACTCGGTGGACGTGCTGACGCAGGCGTCCAACGACTCGCGCGTGCGGGAAGCGTTGATGTATGCGCTGCAGAACGATACCAATCCGGGCGTGCGTTTGAAGGCACTGGATGGGCTGAGTGGCTTCGTACGCCAGGATAACCAGGTACGGGATGGAGTTTTGCAGGCTCTGATCAGCGACTCGAATTCCGGCGTTCGCATGCAGGCGCTGCGACTGGTGGAACCGATGAAAACGGACAGTAATGTGCGCTCGGTGCTGACCAAGGTGTCGCAGACGGATCAGAACGTCTCGATCCGCTCGCAGGCCAGGATGATGCTGGCGCAGATGCCGGAGATGGATTAGAGCAGTCGTTGGTCGTTAGTCGATCGTCGTTCGCGATTCTTCGTGGGTTGGAAGGGTTTGCTAACGACTAACGACCGACGACCGCAGTAACCAAGGAGGACATTCATTGAAGCACGCAATTAAATTCGCCAGCATTCCAGTATTCGTAGCCGCGCTGGCATCCCTGGCTCTGGGCCAGGAAACTCGGGTGTATCGCGAAGGCAGCAACTGGGTCCAGGAAATGACTGGAGACCTGGGTGCCGCGAAGAATCTGCGCGTGAAGCTGGCCGCGGGTTCGGTACGGGTGCAGGGCGGATCGCAAGCGGGGATTACATACGTCATTCATCGCAAAGCCTATACATCTTCAGAAGAGAAGGCCCGCCGCGAATTCGAGTCGTACAGGATCACCACTTCTGTCAAGGGAGATACAGCTTGGATCGTGGCCGAAACGAGCCGGCGGGATTCCAAGTGCTCCGATGATTTTGTCGTCACTGTGCCGCGGAACCTCGGCTCCGCCAAGATCGAAACCGGGGGCGGCAGCGTAAACGCTACCGGAGTCGCCGGACGGGTCGACCTCACCAGTGGCGGGGGAAATATTCATCTGGATGACATCGGCGGCGAGGTAACGGCGGAAACCGGCGGAGGCACGATTGAAGTCGGCAGCGTACAAGGCAACATTAACCTGCAGACGGGCGGAGGCAACATCAAGGTGGCGTCGGCCAAGGGCGAGATTAAGGCCGAAAGTGGAGGCGGAAATGTGGTCGTGCTCTCCGGCCTGCAAGGCGCAGTGCTGGAGACGGGTGGCGGCAGTATTCGGGTGGAAAAGTGCAGCGGCCCGGTGAAAGCCACGACCGGTGGCGGCAGCGTGGACCTGGGCGAGATCGGCGGCCCGGCGCAAATTGAAACCGGCGCAGGCAGCATTCGGCTGGCGTCCGCGAAAGGGCGCGTGCAAGCCGAGACGGGCGGCGGCAGCATCGAATTGAACGGCGCGACGTCTGTGCAGGCGGAAACTTCTGCCGGCGGAATCGTCGTGAAGCTGCTCTCCTCCGCTGCGGCAAACGCTCGCAATAATTCCACGCTCGAAACTTCGGCTGGCGACATCACCGTCTATCTGGCGAACGATCTGGCGATCTCCATTCGAGCGGAGATCGAAATGGCCAATGGCCACACCATCCGCAGTGACTTTTCCGATATTCACGTCTCCACGGAAGGCGGAGACTACGGGCCAAAAACGGTGACCGCCGAAGGCCAACTCAATGGCGGCGGGCCGGTGCTGAAGGTCAGGACAAATTCTGGAAACGTAAGCTTTCGTCGCATCAGCCGGTAAGGGCGGTCGTTCGTCGTTGGTCTTCAGTCGTTGGTCGTTCGCAATTCGCTTTTGACTGCAACAGTTTGCTAACGACTAACGACCAGCGACTAACGACCAGTTATTTGGGGAGGGAACTATGATGCATCGCTTGCTGCTGAGCATATCTCTTCTGTCGCTAATCGTTCCGCTGGGACTCGGCGCGCAACCCGCGCAGTCCTACCGCGTAGGTTCGGACGATAGTTGGAACTGGAATTATTCCGAGGAGGGCGGTGGCACCTCATATCTTGGAGTGGACATCGCCGACGTATCGGCGGAACGCCTCGCAGAATTGAAGCTCAAGGAAGAGCATGGAGCGGAAGTCACGATGGTCGACCAGGACGCTCCTGCCGGAAAAGCCGGCGTCCACGAGCATGACGTCATCGTAAGCCTGAACGGTACGGCGGTTGAGAGTGCAGCGCAATTGCGCCGCATGATTAAGGAAATGCCGTCAGGGCGCGTCGTGAGTCTCGGCATCAGCCGCGATGGTCAACCGCTGACCATCAAGGTGCAATTGGCCGACCGGCGCAAGTCGATGGCATGGGAGCCGAATGTAAAGATCGACATCCCGAAGATCGAGATCCCTCCGATGGACTTTGACCTCCCGATCTCTGTGGTCGTCGCTCATTCATCGTTGCGCAGCGGCCTCATGGTGGAAAACATGACCGCGCAATTGGGAGAATTCTTCGGGGTCAAGGACGGCAAGGGCGTGCTGGTGCGCCAGGTGGAAAAAGGCAGCCCCGGCGAAAAAGCCGGATTCCGCGCCGGCGATGTGGTCGTTAAGGTCAACAACCAGCCGGTGCACGATACCTCGGATTTTACGCATGCGCTGCGGTCTTCGTCGGGCGGCACGGCGACGGTAACCGTCTTGCGCGACAAAAGAGAACAGAATCTCACACTGACTCTTCCCGCAAAGAAGGATTCCGGTACTCTGCTGGAAGACAGCTTTGAAGTTCCCGAGTTCAGCGCCGAAACCGAGCAGGCATTAAGCCGTCTGGGAGACGAAATGGCCTGCATGCTACGGCCGAACATGGAGAAAATGCAGCGGGCCTTCCGCTCCAGCAACATGAATTTGAAAGGTCTCGATAAGAAGCTCCAGGATTGGCAGCTGCAGATGCGCGACCGGCAACAAGAAATGCAGGACCGGCAACAGAAGCTGAGTCACGGACTCTTGAGCGGATGGGCAGAAATCTGAGCTTGCCAGCTTAGAATCCGGCCTCCAACCCGGTTACGAAAGTCACCAGTGTTTTCATTTAGGAATCGTGTGCCAGGTGCGAGAATGGCCGGATTCCACCTGTCCACTACCCACCGGTTACCTGTCGCGGCGAAGAAAACCCCGATAATCTATTGCCACGATGGCTTTCTACGCCCTGTTATTTTCGAAGAATTCCGACACCAGCGCCGTGATGAAAGCGGCCTGCAAGAGCACAGGGATTCGGGTTGAAGTTTGCGAAGACATCTTTACCGCCATCGAAAAAGGGAAGACGCAAGGGTTTTCGTGCGTGATTGCGGACTGGGCGGAACAGCCCGAGGCGAGTTTCCTGTTGAAGCGCGCCCGCGAGTCCGCGCCCAACCGAAACACAGTGGCGATTGCGATCGTCGATCGCGATCCCAGCGCAGCGGAATTGCGCGACAACCGGCTGGATTTCCTGATCTATCGTCCGATTTCCGTCCCGGAAGCTGAGGCCGTGCTCACCAAGGCATCGGAAAAGATGCAACCATCGAGCGCACCGGTTGTGGCGGCGCCCGCGGCAAAGGAAGACGACGAAACGAGCGGCAGCTCGGTTTCTCCTGACGGCGACGTACCGCAGCAGGCGCTTCACTCCGCAGATGATCTGGCGGAAGGCAATGTAGCCGGGAGCAAGGAAGGGGCCGAAGAGGAGGCTGCCGAGGAGGAATCTCGACCCGAGAGGCATACGATCGGGTTCCGCGGAGTTTGTGCGACGGTGCTGGTGATTGCCCTGGCGTTTTGCCTGTGGAGATCGCGGGCGGCCGTCGTGTATCTGTCGCGGACACCGGAGGGAACCTACCGCGTCTTGCGGGAATCGGCGGAGGCGCTTTTTTATAAGAACCAGACGGGCGCATTACCGGTCGGCGCTGCGGGGAGCGAAGCGCAGCAGGATGCATACTTCAGCCGAGACGCCGGTGCTAGTTCCAGTTCCAATTCCAATGCCCAGACACCGGCGTTGGGAGTAGTGGCAACCGAGTCCACGCTGACGGAATCGCGGATGCCCTTGCCCAAGGCTGCCGACTTTCCCCTGCCCGTGCCGGTTTTTGAACATCAGGAAGCAGCGCCGGTCCGTGTACAACGAACGGCGATTCCTGAAAGCATGAGAAACTCGCCCCCGATCGCGGGGCCAGTGGTGGTTACGGTGAATCCCGCGCAAATGATGCCGGTCTCCGCGCCGCAAGCGCAGCCTGCGGTGCAGCAATTCAGCGAGCCCGTCGCGATGAGCGAAGATGCTGCGCGCGCGCTGCTGATTCACAGCGTGAATCCAGTCTATCCTCCGGAAGCGTTATCCCAGAAATTGCACGGAACCGTTGTGCTTCAGGCGCAAGTAGGACGCGACGGCAGCGTTGACGATCTGAAAATTGTTCGGGGAAATTTTGTTCTGGGCCGGGCGGCATTCGCCGCGGTCAAGCAGTGGAAGTTCCAGCCCTACACGCTGAACGGCCACGCCGTGGCCACTCAAACCACCATCACGATCAATTTCACTTATCCGCCAGGGTAGTGCTTGTGTGGTGACGGGGTCAGCCCCCTCCAACGCTAAACTTAAGAGGCATAGTCTCGAAGTTGGCGCTGCCGGTCGCTTCGGGGCAGTGACCCTGAGCGGCCCACCTCATGCCCCAGTGATGAGCCGATTCTGGCATTGTGAGTGTAACCGCGATTTTGCAACAACTTTCCTCTTGGGACTACAATTTGAGCGTTATGCCGTCCCAAAAATCACGGTTTCTCGTAGTCGCGTTAGCTTTCGCCTGCGGGGTACCGTCTCTTTCTGCGCACGTGGCTGAAACCCACTGGTATCACGGCAAGAAGGTTGAGTGTGATCACGGAGGAGCATGGTTCCAAGTGCTCTCGCTTGGAGTGTATAGCAGGGCTCGGGGCTACGAACGGGTGATCACCGGAACCGTCCAGTCCGCAGTAGATATATCCGACACTGATAAGCGTCTCCAAATTGTGCCGGACGAAGTTATCCTAGGTGACGCCATCGGTGAAGTAACAGCTACCGTAAATGCAGCGTGCCTCCCAGAAGATCTTCCCGAGATTAAAGCTGGAGACAAATGGCTCTTTTATCTTAGCAACAAGTGGATTGGCGACCCGAGCAAGCCGGTATCGCAGGCTGAATACGATATTTGCCTTTTGCGGCTCCATTCCGACGTTGACGAGAGTTGCATTGCGGTGATGCCCAAGCAACGACACCGAACCTTCCCTTACCCCTTCCCCTTTTGCGCGGCTTTGCGATCTCCTCTATCCCAACAACTGGCGAAAACCACCTTTCAGGATGGAGTCAATCTGAGGCACATCGTTGCCCCGCAGGGATTACTACATGATTCCAAGATGCTGAATGCCAAGGGAGTCATCTTCCAAATTGCTTGGCCTCCACTATGCTTATCCGATGCAGATGTATCGGGGACAAGGTGATTGACGTAATAGGTGATAGTGCTCACGGCCCGGATCGACTGGGTTCGGATTCCAATCGGATTATGGGCAAAACCGCAAGTAGATTTTAAAGTTAGCGCTTATGGGGCTCAGCCCCGCCACCACGCGATTTTTACTTGTGGTCGTGGCTTTCCTGCTCGCCGGTGGGAGCGCTCGTGCCGCTGGCTTTCTTCCAATAGTCCTGCACCGCGGGCGGCAACTTTTCTACGCGCGACAGAAACGCCGTCACCTTCCAGATATCCGTATCGGTGAGCGTCTTGTCCCAGGCGGGCATGCCAGTATAGCGGACGCCGTTGTGAATCACGTAGAACAGGTGCCATTCCGCATCATCGGGCGGGTGAAGAATCAGGTTCGGCGGCGGCGGATAGAACGAATTCTCCAGGGTCGAGGGCTGACGGTCGATACCGCCATGGCAAAGCGCGCAATTCATGGTGTAGATCTTCAGGCCCGCGATCAGGTTCTCGTCCGTGGGAGGCACGGGATTGTTCAAGCGCGGAGCGTGACGTTCCACCGAATTGTCGAGCGCGCTCATGGCGAAGTGGCTTTCCATCTCCGGAGGAGCGCTGTTGGCCCGGGTCGGCAAAAAGCCCAGCAGGGCAAGGCCAAGACTGCCAAGCAGCAGAACCAGAATGGTGATGACGATCCCCAGAACGAAGTTGCGCATTTCAGATCCTCGGATAGCCTGGAAGATTCGGCGTGCTGCTTTCTATATATAACAGGAGAGAGCATCGGGCGGCAGCAAGCGGAAGTCAGTAGGTGTGCAGGCGGCGAGCCTCGCGCACCAGATCGGACACTTTCGGCAGAAAAAATTCTTCCTGCGGCGGAGAAAACGGAACTGGCGTGTCGAGCGACGTCAGGCGGACAATCGGGCCATCGAGATCGTCGAACGCCTCTTCGTTGATGATCGCGGAAATTTCTCCCGCCAATCCTCCGGTGCGCGCGTGTTCGTGAAGAATGATGACTTTGTTGGTTTTCTTCACGGTGGCCGCAATCGCCTCGCGATCGAGCGGCGAAACTGTGCGCAGGTCGACAATTTCGATTTCGATTCCTTCTTTACTCAGGATTTCCGCGGCTTCGAGCGCCGTATACAGCATGGCCGCGTAGGTGATTACGCTGAGATGATGGCCCTCGCGCGCGACTCGCGCCTTTCCCAACGGAACCACGTAGTCGTCGGCGGGAATGTCTTCTTTGATTCTGCGGTAGAGATATTTGTGTTCGAAAAAAATCACCGGATTGTGATCGCGGATCGCCGACTTGATCAGTCCCTTGGCATCGTAGGCCGTCGCCGGACAAACCACTTTCAATCCGGGCGCGTGTACGAACCACATCTCCGGATTCTGCGAATGGAACGGCCCGCCATGCACATTGCCGCCGCTCGGGCCGCGCATCACCAGCGGAGCCGGAGCTCCCCAGCGGTAGTGCGACTTCGCCGCCATGTTGACGATCTGGTTGAAGGCGCAGCCGATGAAGTCCATGAACTGAAACTCGGCCACGGGACGCAATCCGGTGAGGGCCGCGCCGAAGGCCGCGCCCACGATGGCGGACTCGGCAATCGGCGTGTCGATCACTCGCTCGGGGCCGAAGCGGTCGATGAAGCCGTCGGTGACTTTGAAGGCGCCGCCGTAGATGCCGATGTCCTCGCCGAGGCAGAAGACGGTGGGATCGCGCTCCATTTCTTCCCAGATTCCCTGGCGGATGGCTTCGAGATAAGTGACGGTGGGCATGGCAGAGGAAGTGTAGCAAGGAAAGCGCTCAACCATCAGCTGTCAGCTATCAGTTTGGCGGCAAACTCGGTCTTGGCGCCACTCAAAATTCTCTTATTTTTCTGGGTATGAAATTTGGAAGAAGCTAGCAATCTCTGATGTAGGAATCCGATCGCAACTATTGGCCCAGCCAGACCCGTGTGATGCGACGCGGCTGTGTCCGTTTCTGCCATAATCTCCCAATGTGCGGGCGCTATCGGCTGCTTCACATTTGTGGGAGTGGGGTTTGCTTGGTCTCATATTTCAAGACATCGAAGGAATCGAATGAAACGGCTGAGATGGATTTTCACAATCACTCTATGCACACTGTTCATCGTCAATATCGCGCCGGCTCAGGAGGGCCTAAAACAGGACCATAGCGCCACTGTAACGATTGTCACCGCGGGTGATATCTCGATCACCAGAGCGGCGGATGGCAAGACCGCAGTATTCATCAACTTCGTTGAAGGCAAAGCCAAATCAGGCGACACGCGAATCACGATTTCAGGCCCGTATTCCTTGGACGTCAATGGAGGGGTGAAGGAGGTACAAGGCCCCCAGGGAGTTGAGCTACATGTGCTGAGTCATGAAGGATTGCGATTCGAAGCTCCGGAAATCGCTCTGTGGGAACAATCTCACAAATTTTCTCAAAACTCCGCATGCATGAAGATTCCCAAGTTTCCCGGATGCGGCAACCCGGTTTGTGATCAACCCGGGCATCCTGAGGATCAGTGCCGCTACAACAGTAGTTCGGGCTGTTCGTGCGTGTCCCCTGGCGGCGGTCCGTGCGCGGGGACGGCGAACCCACCGCAACAGACGAAAGCAAACTAGGATTGAAAGGCAGTTCCCGCGGACGACAGGGCAGCCCCCGCACTTCCAGCAGCCGAGCAGCACAGTGAAATGCTTGCGCCTGACCGGCCTTCTCTGCTGCGCCCTGGCCCAACCCGCCATCCGCCCTCGCGAACTGGAGAGTTGGCAGGATAGCCCGATTGATTAGATTGGCTGCGTCTGAGCGTAAATACTAAAGCGAAGGCTGAACTGGTTCTTTAATCCTGTAAATCGCGTACCAGGTACCTGCCATCAATGCGCCGGAAAGCAAGCGCATCAAGGTGTGCATGGAAGCGAAGTAACCGGCGTAACCGGCAGCCCCGATCAACTGAAACAGCAACTGCCCGGCAGAACAGGCGCGGCGAAACTTAGGCGATAGCCGTTCGCGCCAACTGCGCACTCTGTCAAGCTGGTTCTGAATCGAGGTCGCCAGTTCGAGGCGCTCCTCAAGGCTCATTTTCCCGCGTTCCGCCTGAATTGCCGGGGAAGGCGGGAAGCGCCGCTCGAATCCGTTTTCGGTCGTAGAAATCATAGAGAGCCGCCGGGGAGAAGAACTCAACAGAGTACTTGCAAACCCAACTGCTCTGGAAAAGTTGCGCGGCTGCTGCCGATCCCGATTTCCCCCCGCAAAATCCCGATATCACTCATTGACCCAAGAACCTCCTCGTACGGGAACCAAAGTCAGCCGGCGACGTATCACCAACCCTGCCGCGTCGGGCTGCATCGAAGCCTGCTTAGCCGATCCGCGTTCATGCGTTCCGCTGATTGCGGGAAAGCGACCGCGGCGGGCAGGTGAATCCATGCCTCAAACTTTTGACGGTACGATCCCTCTTCGAAATTTCGGGCGCGCCACCGACCAGATTTCAATTCTCGGTTTTGGCGGGCATCACCTCGGCGAAGCGCCGGACGAAAAAACCGCGATTGAGATCGTGCATCAAGCGGTCGATGGCGGTATCACGTTTTACGACAACTGCTGGGAATATCGCCGGGGGAAAACCGAGGTTTGGATGGGTGCGGGCTTGAAGGGACGCCGCGACAAGGTTTTTCTGATGACGAAGACTTGTCCGCACGGCCGTGATGCGAGCCTCGCCCTGCCCATGCTGGAAGAATCCTTGCGACGCCTGCAAACCGACCATCTCGACCTGTGGCAGGTCCATGGAATGGCGTTTGAAAATGACCCCGAGCTTTTTATTCGTCCCAACGGCGCGGCGGAGGCATTGGAAAAAGCGAAGAAAGACGGCAAGGTCCGCTTCGTAGGGTTCACAGGCCATCAGAATCCCAAGGTCCATTTGGGCATGTTGCAAACCGGCTTTCCGTTTGACGCCGTGCAGATGCCGCTAAATGCCTTCGATGCCAGCTTCCGCAGCTTCGAGCAGCAAGTGCTGCCGGAATTGAATCAACGAGGAATCGCTGTGCTCGGCATGAAACCATTGAACGGGCATGGTGATCCCATCAAGCTGGGAGTCATCACCGCCGAAGAAGCTTTGCGTTACGCCATGAGTCTGCCGGTGGCGACGACCATCACCGGCATCGACAGCTTGGAGGTTTTTCACCAGAACCTGCAAATCGCCCGCAGATACTTCAGGCCCTGACGGAATCGAAATGGACGCGCTCCGGCAACGCTGCAAGCAATATGCCGCTGACGGCCGATACGAGCTCTATAAGTTCTCGTTGAAATTCGACAATCCGGAAGCTCGTCTCGCCCACGGATTTCCGCTCGACACGCAAGCAATCCGAAGTGCAGGACATGTTGGGAGCGCGGCAGAACACGGGCCATCCATTTCCGGAAAAAGAATTTTAGGAGCGCAGGCGTCTAGCGTATTCATGTGTGGAGCACCGCAATGACTGCGAAGTACGAGTTCAGTCGACGAAAGTTTATCAAGGTGCGGCGATGCTCGGTGCCGCTCCGCTGATCGGCCGGCGGCGGTGATGCCGCAGCGACCGAGAAATCAATCGCAGGCTCCGCCCGGGTGCCGTCCCGAAGAAGCCGCTGGGGCGCACCGGCGTCCAGGTGTCCGCCATCGGTCTCGGCGGTTACCATCTTGGATCGGCCGAGACCGACCAGGTTGCGAACGAAATCGTCGCCAAAGCGCTCGATCATGGCGTCACTTTTTTCGACAATGCCTGGGAGTATCACGATGGCTTCAGTGAGGAACGACTGGGCAAGGCGCTGAAGGGGAAACGCGAGCAAGTGTTTCTCATGACCAAGGTCTGCACCCACGGCCGCGACAAGAAAAGTCGCGATGCAAATGCTTGAGGAGTCCCTGCGCCGTCTGCAAACTGATCACCTGGATCTTTGGCAGATCCACGAAGTGGTCTATGAAAACGATCCGGATCTGATTTTCGCTCCGGGCGGCGCTGCCGAGGCTTTGCTCGAAGCCAAAAAGCAGGGCAAAGTGCGCTTCGTAGGATTCACCGGCCACAAAGACCCCGAGATTCATCTGAAGATGCTGTCGCACGATTTTCCGTTCGACACCGTGCAAATGCCGCTGAACTGCTTTGATGCCACATTTCGCAGTTTCGAGACGCAAGTCTTCCCGAAGCGCAACCGCCGCGGAATCGCTGCGTTGGGCATGAAGAGCCTCGGGGGCAGCGGCGAAATGGTCAGCCATGGCGCCATCACTGCGGAGCAGGGACTGCGTTACGCCATGAGTCTGCCGGTCGCCACCACGATCAGCGGCATCGACACGATGGAGGTTCTCGATCAGAACTTGCCAGTGGCAGTGAATTTCGATCCGCTCGGCGCGGCTGAGATGCAGGATCTTCGCGACCATTGCCGTCAATTCGCCGCCGATGGCCGACTCGAACTTTTCAAGATGACGACCAAGTACGACGGCAAAGTAGGACGCGAACAGCATCATTTTCCAACTGTTCAGGATTTGCCCCTCTAAGCCCATTTTGTGAGTGGGCAGTGTACCAAGGCATTGGCGTCGTCTTAGCCTTTGTAGAACCCGCTTACCAAGCGAGTTTTTACGTCGTTGTAAGCCCCAACGTTAGAATGGGCCATCCGCCCCGCCGCCTGAGCCGTTGAAATGCCTGGCTAGACGCCAATCTTTCGTTCTCTCGCACAAGCGCCCTGCTTCGTCCCTTCAGCAAGTCCTGAAGCGTGATCGCTCCATTGATTCGCTGGGTCATGCGGTCCACCACCGGAAGGCTGGCCACAGCTTCGGTAGCCATCAACTCGGCCGCGCTGCGCGCGGTGCAATCTGCGTGGGTGAAAACCTCTGGCAAGGGAGTTTCTTCCGATGCCGTGACGGGTGGTGAACTCGGGGACATCAAATCGGCGACCATGACGGTCTCGAGTGGGTCGACACCGTATTCGCGGGTGAGGTGATATCCACGACGGCTTAGCTTTTCGGTGAGGATGGAGCGCGGCATGAGAAGCGCGGTCACGAGATAGGCGGCCACGCAGCCGATCGTAAGCGGCAAGAGTGCGGGCAGGCAGTGAGTGATTTCCAGACTGAAGAGGATGGCTGTCAGCGGAACGCCAAGTGAGCCCGCCAGCATCGCCCCCATTCCGATCAGCGCCCAGAAGGCCTGCATTTCAGAAGGAACGTGGCCGAGACGCCCCGCCATCGCGCCGACGGCTCCGCCAATCATCAGCAGGGGAGCCAGAACGCCACCGGACGTTCCCGACCCAGAGAGAACGCCCACATCAGTGATTTCGCCAGCAGAATGCCCACGATGAGGGTGAGCGGCACACTGCCACGGAGCAACTCGGCAATGTTGTCGTAGCCCACGCCAAGTCCTCGCGGAAAAATGAGACCGCCAATGCCCACGCCAAGACCGCCGAGTGCGGGCCACCACACCCAGTGGATGGGCAACGACTCGAAGAAATCCTCGAAGGCATACATCATGCGGCTCATGCCGGCGGCAATCAGACCGACAACCGCACCCAGCAGCAAAGCGCCGGAAACAAATGAAAGGTGATCCACGCCGCCGATTTCGGGCATCCGAAAAAGAGGCCCAGAACCGAGCAGAGATCCACGTAAAATAGCCGCAGTCGCACTCGCGATCGCCACCGGAACCAGGCTTCGCGGCCTCAGTTCGAAAAGCAAAAGTTCCACCGCGAGCAGGATGGCAGCGACTGGAGTCGCGAAGGTAGCCGACATTCCGGCGGCGGCTCCGGCAAC
Source organism: uncultured Acidobacteriaceae bacterium (assembly GCA_963699405.1). GTDB lineage: Bacteria > Acidobacteriota > Terriglobia > Terriglobales > Acidobacteriaceae > Acidiflorens. The sequence goes on from CAVOTW010000003.1 coordinate 66,281, forward strand.
CAGAAGCGTTGTGCGTTCGGCATCCGAGAGCCGAATCCACTGCGCGATCAACGAGCCAAGTGCTCCGCCACTCATGATGATCGGGCCCTCCGCGCCGAAGGGACCGCCCGAACCGATGGCAATCGCCGCCGAGATCGGCTTCAAAATGGCAATCTTGGGATCGATCCGCGCACGGTACAACAGAATCGCTTCGATTGCCTCGGGAATCCCATGTCCCCTGATTTTGTCGGAGCCAAAGCGAGCCATGAGTCCAACAATCAGTCCGCCGATCACCGGAACGATAACCATCCAGTACCCCAGCGAACTCCCTGCCGGTGAGGCGAACACCAGACTGAAGCGGTGATAGTAAAAAAGATTGGTGGACAGCGCGATCAACCGAAGCAGGAGAAACGCGAGGAAGGTCGCGCCAATCCCGATAATCAGTGCGACGCCGGAGAGCAACCAGACTCTGCTATCCACCGTGAAGTCGCGGAGTACGGAGGATTCAGATTTCAAAGTCCCTCCGAGCCGCTCGTTTCGCTGGCTTTCGATGTACCGCTCTCAGCTTGGTCAGCATTCGAATCAACTTCGGAGCGAATTCGTTCAGCTCCCGTGCGTGAGCGATGGAGAGAACATCGAGTTTGTCTTTTCCTCGGGTCGTCAGCTGCAAAATGACATACCGGCGATCGGACCCGGCATGTTTGCGCACGACCAGGCCCGCCTTCTCGCATCGATTCACGAGCTCAACGACGCTGTTGTGGCGGAGACCAAGGCGCTCAGCCGCATAACCGATCGTCGCGGCTACTTTATGGGGTGCTCCCGCGATTTGGAGCAGGAGTTGATGTTGTTGGGGCTGGAGTCCGCAGTTCTGCGCCGCGGTCTCACTAAAGTGGAGAAATAAACGCAGATTGTGGCGGAATTCAGCGAGTGCCTCAAGCATTCCAGCCTGGTCAAGGATTGTCTTCTTACTTGCCATTTCTTGATTATATCGTAACACGACATAATAACGGCACGCTATGGCAGGCAAACGCACGTCTTGCCCGCCACCTCAAACCGAAATCGCTTACAATTCCACTTCCATGCGCACTTCCTCGTCAGCGGCCGTCGCGGTTCGTTCTTTTGCGAAGATCAATCTCGGGCTATACATTGGCGCGGCGCGCGCGGACGGTTATCACGATCTGCGCACCGTGTATCAGACGATTGCGCTGCATGACGTGATCCGGGTTCGCGTTGAGCGAAACTCTGGGCGCGGGAACGGGATTGAGATCGTCTGTGCAGATCCGCGGGTTCCGCTGGATGCTTCGAACACCTGCTTTCGCATGGTGGAGCGCGTGCTGGACGAAGTTGGAGCGAAAGGCACGGTCACAGTCGAGATCGAGAAGCGGCTGCCGGTGCAGGGCGGACTAGGCGCGGCTTCTTCGAACGGCGTTGCAACCATGCTTGGGTTGGAGCGCGCCCTCAAGGAAAAATTGTCTGCTGCTGCGCGACTGCGGATTGCCGCTGACGTTGGATCGGACCTGCCGCTGTTTCTTGTGGGTGGAACGGCTTTAGGGGTGGGGCGCGGCGAGGAGGTCTATCCGCTGGCGGATTTGCCCGCGATGCCAATGGTGATTGTAACGCCCGAAGTTGGAGTGTCGACGCCGAGGGCGTTCGCCGATTGGGATGAGTTGGCAAAGTGTGGTGACAGGGTTTCGCCCCGTAGTGGGGCAGAGACCCTCCACCACACAAGCAACGACCACACAAGCAACGACGACACGGGCATCGGCCGATTGACGCGGTCCGTTACGTCCGATAGACTGTTTGAGGTTGGCTGCGTGCTTTCGGCGTGGCTTACTGGTTCAGCCAACATTATTGGTTACCCCAACACCGGTGCTTCCGCAAAAGGCGGGAGCCGGGCCGGAAACTTGATTTCCGACCTTGTCCGTACCGGGATTGAAAACGACTTCGAAAAAGTCGTCTTTCCTCAATATCCCGAATTGCGAGACATAAAAGGTGCGTTGGAGCGCGCGGGGTCGAAGTACGCTTCGCTCTCCGGGTCAGGGTCGACCCTGTATGGGCTGTTCGGGTCTCCAGCCGAGGCTGCGAAGGCGGCGGGCCGTCTGCGAAAGCAGGGGCTTCGGGCGGTTGTGACTCGGACGTTGACGCGGCAGAAGTATTGGAAGTCGGTCTTTGGTCGATAGGCGTTGGTCGTTGTCTTACGGTTTCAGTTTCTTGTTTGCTGCAGGTTCCGATTTCGGCATACTAGAAGCACACGGAATTTGGGCCGTCGACTAATGGTAGGTCAAGTGCCTTTGGAGCACTTTGTCTAGGTTCGAATCCTAGCGGCCCAGCCAGAAAAGCAGGTCTCAGGTGTCAGGTGTCAGGTCTCAGGAAACCTAGACCCCTAACCTTTAAGACCTGAAACCTGATACCTGACACCTGAGACCTAAACTATGGCCACAGTTGCAACCACGACTGCCGAAAAAGCGATTGCCGAAAAAACCGTCACGGAAAAAAAGCCGAGCACGGACGAGAAAACGGACCGCAAGCCACAGCGCGCCCGGGTCGACGACCGGTTCAAGGTCTTCTGCGGAACCGCCAACGAGTCGCTCTGCGATGAGGTCTGCCATTTTCTTGGATTGACGCGCGGCCAGGCTCTGGTCACGCGCTTCAAGGATGGCGAAGCGTACGTACAGATTCAGGAGAACGTGCGCGGGGCCGACGTTTTTGTGATGCAGCCCACCTGCCAGCCGGTGGACATGCACTTGATGGAACTGCTGTTGATGATGGACGCGCTCAAGCGGGCTTCGGCGCGACGCATTACGGCGGTGATTCCGTATTACGGTTACGCGCGCCAGGATCGCAAAGACAAGCCGCGGGTGCCGATCTCGTCGAAGCTGGTGGCTGATCTGCTGACCACCGCTGGCGCGGATCGCGCCCTCGTTGTCGACTTGCACGCGCCGCAGTTGCAGGGATTTTTTAATATTCCGGTGGACCACTTGTTCGCTTCGCCGGTGCTGGTGGATTACTTCCGGAAGTTGAATCTGCCGAATCTGACGGTGGTTTCGCCGGACGCGGGCGGCGTGGAACGGGCGCGCTTTTTCGCGAAGAAAGTGGACGCAGCCCTGGCCATCGTGGATAAACGGCGCGTCGAGATGAACGTGGCGGAAGTGATGAACGTGATCGGCGACGTGAAGGGCCGGACTTGTTTGATCATTGACGATTTGATCGACACGGGCGGCACGCTAGTAAAGGTGGCGCAGGCCCTGATCGAAAATGGCGCGAGCACCGTGTACGCCTGTTGTTCGCACCCGGTTCTTTCGGGAGCAGCAGTGGAAATTCTGGTGAACTCTCCGATCGCCGAAGTGGTCGTGACCAACACCATTCCGCTGAGCGAGGCGGCGAGGCAAGTTTCGAAGATCAAGGTGCTTTCGATTGCGGGCCTGATTGGACGGGCGATTCAGTCGATTCACGAAGAAACGTCAGTCAGCAGACTTTTTATTTAGAACGTCGTTCGCTGTTCGTCGTTCGCTTTTCGCCCTGAACGAAAGGGCTTGCGAACAGCGAAGCGCGAAGCGACGAACAGCGACACCACGAAGGACGGAAACGGAATTATGGCTACAGCAACGGATATCAGCATTCTGGAAGCGCAGAAGCGCGAACCAGGCACCAAGAACGCCGCTCGGCGCGTGCGCGCCGGCGGCAAGGTTCCCGCGGTTGTTTATGGAGCGGGTAAAGATGCGGCTGCGGTCGCGGTCGATCCGCGGCAGGTTCTGCGCATCCTGAAATCGGAGAGCGGGCACAACACGATTTTCGACCTGGCGCTCGACAGCGATCGCGTGAAGGCCATGATCGTGGACTGGCAGTTCGAACCTATCAAGGGAACGCTGCTTCACGTCGACTTGCAGCGCATCGCCATGGACAAGAAGCTGACGGTCACGGTTCCGGTCGTGCTCAAAGGCGAGGCAGCGGGCGTGAAGACCGAGGGCGGCATTCTTGAGCAGTTGTTGCGCGAGATCGAGGTCGAGTGCCTTCCGGCGGACATCCCGAAAAACATCGAAGTCGATATCAGCCATCTGGTGTTCGGCATCGAAGTGCGTGTGAAAGACCTGCCGCACAGCGAGAAGCTGAAGTTCCTGACGGACGAGAACCAGATGATCGCGCACATCACCACGGTGAAGGAAGAAGTGGTTGCGGCTCCGGAAGTGGTGGCGGGCGATGCGGCAGCGGCTCCGGCTGAGCCTGAAGTTATCAAGAAGGGCAAGCAGGAAGTCGAGGGTGAAGGCGAGGCCGAGGGCGATGCCAAGGGCAAGGCCAAGCCCGAGAAGGCCGAAAAGCCTGAGAAGAAGGACAAGAAATAGCTTTTTGGCGGGGGCACGTCGTTCGCTTTTCGCTTTTCGCGTGAGGATGCTGATGGCTTGCGGAATCGCGAACGACGAACAGCGAAGAACGCAGAGCGAACTCGCGTGAAACTGATTGTCGGTTTGGGCAACCCTGGAATCGAGTACCAGTTCACGCCGCATAATCTCGGGTTCCTGACGATCGATCGGATCGCTAACGGACTTGGGATCGAAATCAGGAATCGCCAGTGCCGGGCGCTGACGGCGCGGGCAACGATTGCCAGTGAGCCCGTGATCCTGGCCAAGCCGGAAACCTACATGAACCTGAGTGGGCTTTCGGTGCGGGAACTGGTGGTGGAACATCAGGTCGATGTAACGCGAGACCTGATTGTGATTTACGACGAGCTGGACTTGCCGCTGGGCACGATTCGCATCCGGCAGCGGGGAAGTTCGGCGGGGCACAACGGGATGGAATCCATTCTCGGGGCGTTGGGCACAGACGAGTTTTTGCGGATTCGGCTGGGAATTGCGCCCGAACGCAAGGTAGTGGACGGCGTGAAATATGTGCTGACGCCATTCCGCAAGGCGCAGGAAAAGGTAGTAGACGAAATACTCGACATGGCAGCGCAGGCGGTCGAGGTGATTTTGAAAGAAGGACCGGCGGCGGCGATGAACCGGTTCAATCGCAAGAATGAAGCGAATGAGTAAGAGACGGTCGTTGGTAGTGCAGGTCGTTGGTCGATAGTCGTTGGTCGTTGGCAAGAGCCTACGACTCACAATCAATCCCGAACGACTAACGACTAACGACGAGCGACGGTCTAGCAACTGATTTTTGGAGATAACGAATGAATCGTAACTATGAAGTGATGTTCATCGTCCGACCCGACATGGTGGAAGAGGATTTGAACAAGCTGATTGCCACGCTCGAGTCTTCGGTGACCTCGGCAGGCGGAACGGCCAAGAGCGAGGTCTGGGGCAAGCGCCGTCTCGCATACAGGGTCGGCAAGTTCAACGACGGCATTTTTGTGCTGATGATGATTGAGTGCACTGGCGGCATCGTGCACGAAGTCGAACGCCGCCTGCGCGTGACCGAGCCGGTGATCAAGTTCCTTTCCGTTCGCACGGACGAAGAACTGAAGCGGCTCGACAAGATCAAGAAGATCCGCGACTCGAAGAAGAAAGCCAGCGCACAACCGGCCGTTGCCGCCGCTCCCGTTACCCCGGCAACACCGGAAGTGGCAACGGAAACTCCGGCCTCAGCGCCGGTTTAGACTTGGTTTTTGGTAGGTCGCGGCTTTGATAGCGTGCCGAGACCGCCGGTAGAGCGCGGGCAGTAACGCCCGCCACCACACAACGAAAACTTAGAAAGCAGGAGCACTATGGCAGAAGAAACAAGAGCAACATCCGGCGGAGAAAGCCGTCCGGAGCGCAGCGGCGGTGATCGCCCCGACCGCGGCGGACCACGCGGTGCGCGTCCCGGCGGAGGCCCCGGCGGCCCCCGCGAAGGCGGCCGCAAATTTTTCCGGCGCAAGAAGGTATGCAAGTTCTGCGTCGAGAAGATCGAAGCGGTCAATTACAAAGATGTGCGTCTGCTGGCGCAGTTCGTGGCGGAAAGCGGCAAGATTACTCCGCGACGCCTGACCGGCGTGTGCACGCCGCATCAGCGCCGTCTGTCGAGGGCGATCAAGCAGGCACGCAATATCGCTCTGCTGCCGTTCGCGGGACGCGCGCTGTAAGGTCAAGATCGTCGCTGGTCGTTACGTCGTTCGCGGTGCATAGCTAGTGCAATGCGTTTTGATCGACCGCGACTCGCGAACGACGAACGACCAACGACCAACGACCATTCACGAAACGGAGTTATTCATGGAAGTCATTCTGAAAGAAGACGTGCCCAAGTTGGGCAACCGCGGCGAAGTGGTGAAAGTCGCCGAGGGATACGGGCGTAATTTTCTGCTGCCCAAGAAGCTGGCGATTGAGGCCACCATCGCCAATAAAACCGTCATCGAGCAGATGAAAGCTGCCGCCGTGCGCCGCTCCGCCAAAGAGAAGACGGAAGCCGAAGCGCTGGCCAAGCAGTTTGACGGGCTCGAAGTGAAGTTCCTGCGCAAGTCGGGCGAGGGCGATCAGCTATTCGGGTCGGTTACCGCTGGCGATATTGCGGAAGCGCTCGAGAAGAAGAGCTTCCACATCGATCGCCGGAAGATCCAGTTGCACGAATCGCTCAAGACCGTTGGCGAGTTCATCGTCCCGATCAAATTGCATAAGGACGTGACTACGCATTTGAAGGTCGTGGTCGATAAAGAAGCGGTGGCAGAATAATTCATCCAGTGTGGTGACGGGGCTCCGCGCCGTTTAGCGGGCAAAGCTCCGCCACCACACGAGCATCATCTCATCCAGGATCCACTCCGAAGAACGCCTCCACTCTTCTTCAAGTCTGTTGTCCGGCTGTAGTTCGGCAGGCTCTCCACAAACACTCGTCCGTACTGTTTCTTCAGAATGCGGTTGTCGAGCAGCGCCAGTAATCCGCGATCGTGCAGCGATCGAATCAGTCTTCCGAATCCCTGCTTCAGCGTAATGACCGCGCTCGGCACCTGGTAATCAAAGAACGCGTTGCCGCCGCCGGCATCGATGGCCTTTACGCGTGCCGCGACTACCGGATCGCTCGGCACGGCAAAGGGCAAGCGATCGATGATCACGCAGCTTAGTTGCTCGCCCTGCACGTCCACACCCTGCCAGAACGAAGATGTGCCGAACAACACGGCGTTGGGCGTGAGCCGAAACTCCTCGAGCAGCGCCGATTTCGGAGCGTCGCCCTGCTTGAGCATCGGATAATCCAGACAGCCCGAGCAGCCGCTCGTAGATTTCGTTCATCTGCGCGTAGCTGGTGAAGAGCACGAAGGCGCGTCCGCGAGTAATCTCCAGCAGCCGCCGGATGACTCCGGCAGCCTCGCCGGCAAATTGCGGCGTGCGCGGATCGGGCAGATCGGGCGGGACGTAGAGGATCGCCTGGCTTTCGTAATCGAAGTGCGACGGGACGATCAGTTCGCGCGCGTGATCGAGTCCGAGCCGCTGCCGTATGTATTCGAATCCGCCGCCGACGGCCAGCGTCGCGGAGGTCAGCACCGAGGTCTCCAGCTTCGACCACAGGCACTCGCGCAGGATCTGGCCGACTTCGATCGGCGTGGCCTGCAGAAAAACATTCGACCGGCCCGACGGCGGTTTTTCTTCTGCGCCAAGTGATGACGATTTGCGCCGGGCGCCCGGCGCTCCACGAAATCCGCGACGCTCGATCCAGAAGACGGTGTTCGGATCTTCGTTTTCCATCACGAAGCGAAGTTGCACCTGCAGTTGCTGCGCTCGGCGCACCAGCGTGAAAACTTCTTCCGGCTTCTGCGGAAGTTGCTCCAATTCCGCGCCCAGCCGGTTCAGCGATTGATTGAGCGCGATAAATTCTTCGCCATTTTCTTCCAGAAATTCGCGGCGGGAATCGAAAGCAAACCGGCCTTCGTTCGCGGGCAGCAGCGAAAAGAAGAGCTGCGAGCGCTCCCGCACCGATTGAATCGCTCCCGACATTTGCGGCGTGTAGAGTTTCTCGCGCTGCAGCAGGTGTTCGACATCGCGCGTCAGTTCGTCCATGCGCAGGTTGCTGACGGAAATTCCAAAGTAGTTGCCGGCGATGTCTTCGAGTTCGTGCGCTTCGTCGAAGATCACTGCTCCGCACTCGGGAAGCACTCCGGCATCGGGCGCGCCCTCGGCTTCGAGTTTGATGGAGAGGTCGGCAAAAAACAGGTGGTGATTGACGATGATGATGTCGCTCTCGGCCGCGCGGCGCCGCATCTCGGTGATGAAGCAGCGGTCGTACTCTTTGCATTTCTGGCCGAGGCAGGTATCGGCCCGCGCGTCGAGCTTGTGCCAGAGAGCGCTGGCCTCGGGCAGTTCGGCGAGTTCGGCGCGGTCGCCGGTGTGCGTGGTTTTTTCCCACGCGGCGATGGCGCGATAGTGCTCGATCTCTTCCAGTCCGCTGAGCACGGGCTGATCGGTGAGATCGAAGAGCTTTTTGCGGCAGAGGTAATTGTTGCGTCCCTTCATGTAGCAGACGCTCAGCTTGCGGTCGCCTTCAGGGAACAGCGCACGCTCCAGCGCGGGAACATCTTTGAAGAAAAGCTGCTCCTGCAGATTCTTTGTGCCGGTTGAGATGATGACGCGTTTGCCCGAGCGAATCACCGGCAACAGATAGGCCAGCGTTTTGCCGGTGCCCGTGCCGGCTTCGACGATCAGATGGCGCTTTTCTTCGAGCGCCTCTTCGACCGCCTGCGCCATCTGCAACTGGCCGCGGCGGAACTCGTAGGCGGGATGCGTTTTCGAGAGCAGGCCTCCGGGCGCGAAGAACTGGTAGAGCGAGAATCCCGCCGGCCGAGTTTCCGTCGAGGAGACACGGGATGGGATGAGGAAGGCACGGAGTCTCTATAATAGCCTTAGAGCCGCTGCGAGCTTCGAGCCGCGAGCTACGAGCGAACAGTTTGCTCATGGCTCATAGCTCGAAGTCCGAAGCCCAATCATTTTGAGCAAAAAGAAACCAGCCCCACTCGTTGCCATCGTCGGACGCCCCAACGTCGGCAAATCGACGCTCTTCAATCATCTGACCGGATCGCGGCGCGCCATTGTCGGCGACGAGCCCGGCATCACGCGCGACCGCCTCTATGGCGAAGTCGAATGGCTTGGGCACGAATTTCGCGTCGTCGATACGGGCGGCATCGTTCCCGAAGACAAGGACTTCATTCCGGCGGAGATTTTTCGCCAGGCTCAAGGTTGCGTTCGAAGAAGCGGCAGCGATAATGATGGTCGTCGATGCGCGCACCGAGATTGCGGGGCCCGATCGCGAACTGGCTCGGCTGCTGGCTCGGACAGGCAAGCCGCTTTTTCTCGCCGTCAACAAGATGGACTCCGACAAGCAGGATTCGTTGCTTGGAGAATTTCATTCGCTGGGAATGCGGAATATCTTTCCGATTTCGGCGGAGCATGGGCGCGGCGTCGACGATTTGCTGGACGCCATCCTTCTGGTGCTGCCGGCAACACCAAAAGCTAACCACAGAGGACACAGAGGTCAACGCAGGAACGGGCGAGGAAGGCATACCAGCTCCCGAAGAGCCGCATGAAATCAGGGTCGCCATCATCGGGCATCCGAACGTTGGCAAATCCACGCTGCTGAATCAACTCACTGGAAACGATCGCGCCATCGTTTCGCCCATCGCGGGCACTACGCGGGATTCCATCGACGAAGTCATCCAGTACAAAGGCCGCAAGATTCGCTTTATTGATACCGCGGGCATTCGGCGCAAAGGCAAGACGCGGCTGATGGCCGAGAAACTCTCGGTGGTTATGGCGCGCAAGAATATCGAAGATGCCGACATCGTGCTCTTCATGGTCGACGCCACCGAAGGCGCCAGCGGCCTCGACGCCAACATCGCGGGCTATGCGCACGAGAGCGGACGGTCGGTGATTATCCTGGTCAACAAGTGGGATCTCGTGGCGAGCGGCGAGAAGCGCGCCATCAGCCAGTCTGAACGGCTCGCATACAGGATGCCAAGCGTCCGCAGGACCGCGTTCTTTACGAAGAGCGGCTGCGCTACGGGCTGAAATTTCTGGCCTATGCTCCGGTGCTGTTTCTCTCGGCGCACACGGGCAAGGGAACGGAAAAAATTCTTCCGCTGATCGAGAAAGTGGCCGCCGAGCGGCGGAAGCGCATCACCACCGGCGAGATGAACCGTTTCCTGAAGACGGTTGATTTCGAACGCGCGTCTGTCCCCGTGAGCAAGCGCGTGAAGATCAAATACATGACGCAGACTGGAGTGGCGCCGCCGACGTTTGTGCTTTTCACCGATCGCGCGGTGAAGCTGCACTTTTCCTATCAGCGGTTTCTTGAAAACCAGATTCGGGAGGCGTTCGGATTTATTGGCTCGCCGATTTGGATTAAGAACCGGGCGCGGGATAGTGTGTGGTAGCGGGGCTATGCCCCGCTGGGACGGGGCGAAGCCCCTCACCACAGGACGATCAAGGTCATCCTACCCGTCACCGGCAAATGCTTCCCATCCTCTGTCAGCAACCCCACGCGGTCGACGCCGGCGATCCGGGCAATGGCAATCACGTCAGCCACGTCCTGGAAATCGATGTCGTCGTCGGCTTCGACATAGGCGATGCGCTCAACGCGAATGGCGAAAATATCTCGCAGGCGATCGCGCAGATGATCCCAGTCCACCGCTTCTTCATTCACCATCACTGCGGATGCTCTGGCTTGGGAACGATCGAGTTCCGGTTTCGCGTGATGGATCTGAATCACGATCGTCGCCTCGGGCGGCGGAATCGAGTGATCTTTTGGATTGGGCGGCTGCGGAATCTGCGCCTCCAATCCAGTGGGCCGCTGATTGACTACAACCAGCATGAAGACAATGATGAGCACCAGCAGAACGTCAATCAAGGGAGTGACGTTCATCTTTGGTCCAGTCGAAGACGGACCACCGCCTGCCGTGGAGAATCCCACTGGAATTTCCTCTCTTTATTAATCGGAACGGCACGCGCGTGTCTTGATACATTGGACACCCGGATGGCGAAAGAGTTCCCCCATCTCGAATTTCCCGCTCCCCGTCACGACCCGATAGAATCGAATGTCGGGTTTCGTCAGGGAAATCATGTGAAATATTTCTCGCGAGTCGCACTCGGGGCGCTTGTTTCGCGCTCGAATCTATGCCTGCTCTCTCCGCCGGCCCACGCGCAGGACAACTACGAAATCCAGGTCTACTCGTCAGAGGCGACGCCGAAGAATGTCACCATGGTGGAGATCCATTCGAACTTCACCGTGGACGGCTCGAAGCAAGTCATCAACGGCGTTGCCCCCACGAATCATGCCGAGCACGAAACTCTTGAGATCACGCAGGGCTGGACCGACTGGTTCGAGACCGGCTTTTATGTGTTCACCAGCATTCAGAACGGCGACGGCTGGGACTGGGTGGGCGATCACATTCGTCCGCGGTTTACGGCTCCCGAATCGTGGCACTTGCCGGTGGGGTTGAGCCTCTCGCAGGAAATTGGATATCAGCGGCGGAAGTTTGCCGAGGATAGCTGGGATTATGAGCTTCGTCCCATCATCGACAAGCAAATAGGGCGGTGGTATTTCGACTTCAATCCGACGTTTGACCGGTCGCTGCACGGTCTCAATACGAGCAAGGGGTGGGAATTTTCTCCGAATGTGAAAGTGAGTTTCGATTTCACCAAGAAGATCACTGGCGGCCTGGAATACTACGGGGCGCTCGGGCCGGTCTCAAATTTCGATCCGACGTCGCAACAGTCGCAGCAGATTTTTCCCGTGATCGACCTGAATGTTTCGCCGAATTGGGAGATTAATTTCGGAGCGGGCGTGGATGTGACCAATTCCTCGGATCATTTGATTGTGAAGTGCATCATCGGACGGCGCTTCAGTTGGGGAAAGTGCGCAACAGCCGATCGAGCAAAAGTAATTTTGTGTGGAAGCGGGGAAAAGCCCCGTCACCACACAAAATAAAATCATCCGATGGGCTCCGCCGAGGGCGGCAGCGGCGGTGCTTCGAAAGGCGGCGGAGACTCCGGGACTGGAGGCAGTTCCGGCGCGGGCGGCGGCACCGGAGCGGGATGCAGCAGTACGTCGAGAGTCGGATATCGTGCGGCCAAAAAATACAGAGCGTAAGCGGGAAAGAAAACCGTAGCCGGCACGCACACCAGCGCAATTAGATATATCAGCAGAAGCAGCAGCAAGGTTCCGAAGATGATCGCCAGACTGATGGTCGTGACGTTCCATCCCATCCCCGCAGCCCTGCCTGCCAACACGGCCACCACGCCAGGAATCACCACGACCAACGTGGGAATGATGGCGATAATGCTGAACAGGATGCCCGCGGCAATCGAGAGCACCAACTTGAGCAGCAGGTAGACGGCAAATCGCCCCTTCTCGCGCCCCATGATGGCCAGCAAACGGTGCCAGCCGTCGGCGAAGTCGAGATTCTCGAGTGCCATGATCGGCACCAGAAAATCTCTTGCCAGCACCTGAACCACATGCGTGCTGAGAGCGAATAATCAGGAACAGGCCCCCGAGCAGAATCACTCCGACTGATCATGCGTGCGATGTGTTCGCGCAGATCGTTCGCCCAACCCGCAGCCAACGCCACGGCCAGCGGCACGACCACCAGAACCAGCAGAAAGAGCGAGGCGGCAATCTGGAACACAATCTGCCACAGAAAAAATCGTCCGCCGGCGCGATGCCACTTTCGCCATGCCTCGCTGAATCGAGCATTCCCGCCGCAGAACCGAGTCGAACAGGATGAACCGGAACACGCTGTTGAGGTAGAGAAAGACGAACCCCAACACGACGGCTACGAAAACTGGCAACGACAATCAGTCCGACGAACTGCCCGAGGTGTTCGGAAATATGCGAGGAATTGAAGGGAGGCAAACCCGACGGCGCATCGCCGACAGCGAAGGAACGGTCAGCCGCGTTTTCGCGGATGTGATCAAGTGGCCGAAGTTTCCGAAATTGCATCCGCCGACGTGCACTTCCGCCGCCAGAATTCCAACCAGCGCCAGGCGCGACCATTGCCCGAAGCGGAAGCGCGTGAAAATTGTTGCCGCGTGTGTTGCAGCGCGGGTTGGACGCAATCAACGGCAGAAACGGGCAATGGATTCCCTCGTACTGATGCCGTCAAGGTATCGCGGGGAGAGTTGCGGCGTCAATCCGGAAGCAGGCTCCGAGCCTCGGGCTGCGAGCTTCGAGTTGCCAACGAACTGGTGGCCGGCGAGCTCGAGGCCGTAGCCCGGAGCTTCATTCGTAGCGCAGGGCTTCGACGGGATCGAGATTCGCCGCTCGGGACGCCGGAATCATGGCGCTCAGTACGCCGACGAGCAGCAACACCACGGTGGAAATCATCACGGTGAAGAATGAAATTTTGAGGTGGATGTCGGCTTTGCCGGAGTCGTCCTCGAACAGCGGGCCCATCAGCGGAAGCGTGCCGACGGCAACCGCAACCACATACGACACCACGATTCCGATGACGCCGCCGAGCAGGATGATGAGCAGAGTCTCGGCCAGAAACTGGGCTTTGATGTGCCACTTCCGGGCGCCGAGAGCGCGCCGCAAGCCAATTTCCCGAATGCGCTCTTCGACCGAAACGAGCATGATGTTCATGACGCCGACGCCGCCGATTCCGAGCGTGAGGATTCCGATAAAAATCAGCAACACCTGCAAACCGATGGTGATGCCGTTGATAACGGGGCGGAATTCTTCGCGGCCGAACATCTGAATGGCTTTCTTATCGGTGGGTGAAAATTGCTGACGCGTCGCGATGGCGGCGAGCACCTGGGCCTCTGCTCGCGCCTCGAATTGGGGCGCAATGGGTTCGAACACCAGCACGTTGGCCTCTTTGGCGTTCCAAAGATCGTTCGCCGCTGAGTAGGGAATCCAAGTCGACTCGTCGTCGCTGGAAAAGTAGTTGCTCAACTGGATCTTCCGATCCATGGTGCCGATCACGGTAAATCGCACCCCGGCAATCACCACGGTTTCGCCCACGGCGGGACGTCCGCCGAACAATTGCTCCCGCACGCGCGCGCCCAGGAAGACGACGCGGCGGCGTTCGAGTTCGTCGAGAGAGTTGATCCAGCGGCCCTCGGACGGCACCTCGTTGCGCATGTCGCCATATTCCGGACAAACCCCGCGGACGGGCGCGGTGCCCACCATGCGGTCTCCATAGGCGATGCCGGGACGGCGCACGGTTTCGAGGCACGCGTGGCGAACATAATTGGCGGTCTCTTTGATCATGTCGAGGTCGGCTTGCTCCAGGACTACTTTCTTTCCGGCGCGCTGGCCCCCGGGTTGTTCGCTGGTTTGCTGGGGCCAGCAGATCACGGCGCCTTTGCCAAAAGCATTAAAGCCGCTGACCAGAATTTCGCGAAAGCTGCCGCCGTACGCGATCAGCAGCGTGACCGTGGCGATTCCCCACACGATGCCGAGCATGGTGAGCGCGCTGCGGGTACGGTTGCGGCGCAAGCGCCGTCCAGGCTTCGTTCAGAATCTGATAAATCATGCCCATGCTAGCCGCCTGCCTCGTGGCGCAAGGCTTCGATGGGATCGATGGCGGCGGCGCGGCGCGCGGGATACAACGCCGATAGGATGGCGATGGTGCCGAGAACTCCCAGGGCCACGGCTCCCGTCTGCCACGTGGGCAGCAACCCAGCGAAAAAGTCGGGCATCGGCAGCAGGTCGACCAGCGCACACAGGCCGAATGCGATCAGCAAACCGCTGCCGCCGCTAATCAACGCGACGAAGAGCGCTTCCAGAAAGAACTGACGCAGGATGCTGTTTGCGGGTGCGCCGATGGCTTTGCGAACGCCGATCTCGCGTGTGCGCTCTTGCACCGCGACCAGCATGACGTTCATCACGCCGAGGCCACCGAGAAACAGAGTCACGATGCCAACTGCACCGAGAAAGTACTTCATGCCATCGGTCATGGTGCGGAAAGCTTTGGCTTCCTGGATCGTGTCCCAGATGGGGCAGGCTTCTTTGTCGCTGGGATCAAAGTCGTGCAGTCTTCCCAGCACGTGGCGAATTTCTCCTTTGCAGGCTTCGTGGTGTTCGACGGAACGTGGCACGACCAGCAACTGATCGAAGGTTTCGGGCGTGCCCGGAGGCTTATCGGGAAAGTCGCGCCGCATGGCAGGAAAAGGGATAAAGATTTTGTTGATGTCCCAGCCGTCGTAACTGGAGTCTTGCTTCTTAGACGACATGACGCCGACAACGGTGAACGGAATCTCGTTGAGATAGACAAATTGCCCCACGGCCGGACGGCTGGCGAACAACTGCTTCTTGGCATCGGAACCGAGGAAGGCCACGCGCCGGCCTTCGGCAATGTCACTCTGATCGTAAAAACGACCCTCGCTGACGCCAAGGCTGCGAATCTCGGCAAACTCCGGAGTCGAGCCGGTTACGGTAAACGCGGCCGCGTTATAAGGCGGTGTGCGAGCGCACGTCGTCCTGCTCAAGCTCGGGGATTACGTACTGGCAATCGGTGAGCTTCCTCCTGAAGATGGGGAAGATCGGAATCAACCCAGTGGACCAGGCGTCCGGCCCGCGTTCCGCCTGCCTGCAGGCTGGTGCGGCCATGGAAGACGATCATCAGGTCGCGGCCCAGCGTTTCGGCTTGCTTCTCCTGGCCGACGCGCAGACCCTCGCCGGCGGCGACCATCAGGACGATCGAGACCACGCCCCAGGCAATGCCGAACATCGTCAGCAGCGTGCGCACACGGTGCGCCCAGAGGGTCCGGAAAACGTCGCGGATGAGATCGCGAAATGACATCTGTACGTTCGACGCGGCTCACCGGCAAATGAAAGCGTGGCGTCCTGGGTGGATGTACGCGAGATGAGGAGAGTTCGTTCCCTTGAAATGCGGTCTACTTTTAGATTTCCGCGGGGGTCGGCAGCAGGGCGTTGCGCCCGAACCACTCCCCAAACTCCCGCAGAGCCAGTTCGCATTGCAGCCGATGGCGTTCTTTGCGGTCGCGGATTTTTCGATCGAGCGCGGGCAAGAGGTCGAAAGTGATATTCGCCGGCTGAAAGTTCTTGCTCTCGGCTTGCGTGATGTAGTGGATGAGCGAGCCAAACGCCGTTGCCCGTGGTGGAGGCTCCGGCTCGCCGCCGGTGGCCAGCGCGGCGGCATTCATTCCCGCCATCAGGCCGGTCGCAATCGATTCGACATAACCTTCGACGCCGCAGATTTGTCCGGCGAAACAGCACATGGGGATGCGCCTTCATCTGTAACGTCGGGTTCAACAGCGCCGGCGAATTGATGTACGTGTTGCGGTGAATCTGTCCGTAGCGCAGAAAGCGCGCGGATTCCAGTCCGGGGATCAGACTCAGCACGCGCGCCTGCTCGCCAAATTTCAGGTGATTCTGGAAGCCGACAAGATTGTAAGAATCGGCGCGCAGATTTTCCTGGCGCAATTGCACGGCCGCGTAGGGAATTCTGCCGGTGCGCGGGTCCTTGAGGCCGACCGGCTTCATCGGCCCGAAACGCAGCGTGTCGCGTCCGCGGCGGGCAATTTCTTCGATGGGCAGGCAACTTTCGAAAGTAATTCAACTTTTCCCAATCTTTCTGATCGACCGATTGCGCTGCCAGCAGCGCATCGTAGAACCGGTCGTACTCTTCTTTCGACATCGGACAGTTAATGTAGTCGGCCGACCCTTTGTCATAGCGGGCTGCCAGGTACACCTTGCTCATATCGATGGAGTCGGCCTCGACGATGGGGCTGATCGAATCGTAGAAATAAAGATTGTTGTGTGGTGGCAGGGCTACTGCCTCGCGAAACATCGGCACCGGCTTCGGACGCCAAACCGGAAGCAGAACTGAGCCGCACAATTTCCTGCGAAAGCGCGTCCGAAGTAAGCGGGCCGGTTGCGATAATCGTGAACTGGCCGTCTCCGACCTGCGTCACTTCTTCGCGGCAAATGGTGATGCGCGGACTCACGAGAAATTGCCTCCGTTACTTTGCGTGAAAATTCGGCGCGGTCCACAGCCAAGGCGTGCCCGGCGGGGACCGCAGTTGCCCGCGCGATTTCCAGCAGCAGAGATCCGGCTCGCCGCATCTCTTCTTTCAGCAGCCAGGGCGCCGTGTTCTCGCTCTCGGATTTCAGAGAGTTGGAACAGACGAGTTCCGCGAAGTCCTCGGTCTGATGAGCGGGAGTCATGCGCACAGGACGCATTTCAAACAATTCGACGGCGACGCCGCGCCGCGCGCACTGCCACGCCGCTTCCGACCCAGCCAGACCTGCACCGATGATGCGAACTTTCTTCATGCGTCTCCCACGATGCCTGTGTGGTGGCGGGGCTCAGCCCCCAGGGATGCGACCGCAGCGCATGCCGCAGAATCTATTTATTATAGGGCGCACGTTATAGGGCGCACGCCCAAGGAGAAGATCTCATGGCCCGGATCAGTCTGATTGAACCCGCGCAAGCCAGCCCGGAAGTGAAGGAAATCTACGATAGCAAGCTTAAAGGAAAGCCCGGCAATATTCAGAAGGCGCTGGCGCATCGTCCCGCCATGCTCGGCAACTTTCTTGGATTCTATCCCAGCGTGGGTCGTTCGCTTGATCGCAAGGTGTATGAGGCCGTGTATCTGCGCGTTTCGCTGATCAACGGATGCCACTATTGCACGCAGCATCACATTCAAGGCGCGAAACGCGCTGGGCTCACGCCCGAACAAATGAAGGCTCTGAAGGAAGGAAAGTACGCGGGATTTTCCGCGCCCGAGCAAGCCGCGCTCCACTATGCGGAGAAGCTGACGCGCACGCCCGACAGCGCCACCGACGCTGACTTTGCGGAACTCAAGAAACATTTTTCGGACGACCAGATCGTCGACCTGCACATGCTGATCGGATTAGCGAACCTAACCAACCGAGTCACCGGCCCATTAGCGTTGGAAGTAGAGTTCCCGGAAGAAAAGATCTAGGATGGGCAGTTGCGTCCAGCGCCCGTCGGTGATGGGGCTGATGGGGCCCCGTCCCCACGAGCAAATCACAGAATCACCCGCTCGTCTCCCACTCGCCTTGTGACCCGCTCGCGATCAAGATATTCGAGCAATGGAATAGCATACTTGCGGCTGACTCCGGTGATCTCTTTGAAGCGGGCGACGTCAATTTTTGGCGTGGTAGTTTTGAGTGCGGTGATCCTCTGGCGAGATCCATGCCAGCGCGCTCTGGTGAAAGACCAACTCCTCCGAGATCTTGATCAGAATTTTGTCGCGCAAGAGCAGCGTAACAATTTTCTGCGCGCGGATTTTATCTACTTTCAGGCCCGCCAATACTTCTTTCAGCGACGGAACCTTCAGCCCGGCCGACGCAAATGCTTGCTCGATGATCCGTCTTGGATTCGGCTTCTTCGTCTTTCATGACCACGCCGCGTCCGGGCAGGTGGACGAGTTCACCGGCGACTTCCAGTTTATTTTCTTCCGCTAGTTTTTCCAGCACGCTGTAGAAAACCTCGGGGCCCAGGTTGACCCGGTCGCGCAATTCTTCCTTGCTCATTCCGGCGACGAGGGGGTTCGCGTCATGGAATTTCTTGACGGCCTGAAGCGCATCGAGCTTCGCTTTCGCGTGCACCGCGGGCGCAATCAGGACCTGATCGCACAACACCAGCCCATCTGCTGCAGCCAGTTTCGCGACTTCTTCCCCGCGGATGTTCATTTCTCCCGGCACGTCATGCAGAAGCAGGCCCATGGCCCCGCGCCGTGCCACGCGCGCGGCCAGCACCTGTTGCGGAGAGCCCTCGCGCATGATCTCGAGAAATGCGATGGTATCCTCTGCGCGCTGCTTGCGAGCCGGAGGCGACGCATCGAGCACAACTCCACCGCCAATGGTCGCCACCGGTGAAAATTGGCGCACAATGAATCGATCTCCGGGCACAAGCAGCATGGGTTCGGTGAGTCTTAGTTGTGCAAACGCTTCGTCTCCGGGCTTGAGCTGTTTCACTCCATAAAGCCGGACTTCCGCGATCGTTTCCGACGTGTAGGCGTGAAAGTGTACCCGGGCGCCATCCTTCAACGGCTTGGCCGACGGAAGCAGAGAAAGAAGCGCATCAACCCGCCTCGTGGAACGAAAAGTGTCCGCGGTCGCGAGCGTCATTCCGCGGGCTAGTTCTTCAGTGGAGTGTCCGCCAAGATTAAGGTTCAACGCGGTGCGTTGCCCGGCGACGGCAGTCTCCTCGGGAGCGCCATGAACCTGCACGCCGCGAACCCGCAAGCGATGGCCAGAGGGAAAGACTTCGAGTTCTTCTTCGTCGGACTTGCGGATCGTGCCGGCAATCAGAGTTCCGGTTACGACCGTGCCGAAGCCTTTCATGGTAAAAACGCGATCGATGGGAAGGCGAGCCAGCGCCGTCGAATTTTTCGCCGCAATTTGTGACGCGACCTGGGCGAGCGCGGATTTCAACTCATCCAGCCCCGCGCCCGTCAACGAACTCACGGCTACGATTGGCGACTGCGCTGGATCGAGGAATGATCCGCGGACATAATCTTCCACTTCCAGACGCACGACTTCGCGCGTCTCCGCATCCACCGTGTCGGATTTTGTTAGCACGGTGATGCCGCGGCGAATCGCCAGCAGGCGGCAAATATCAAAGTGTTCACGAGTTTGCGGCTTGATTCCTTCATCGGCGGCGATGACCAGCAGCACCAAGTCGATGCCGCCAACGCCAGCCAGCATGTTGCGCACAAAACGCTCGTGGCCGGGGACATCGACGAAGCCCAGCCGAATCCGGCTGCCGTCCGGCGCGGGGAGTTCGAGGTGGGCAAACCCGATGTCGATGGTGATGCCGCGCCGCTTTTCTTCTTCGAGGCGGTCGGCATCGATGCCGGTCAGGGCCTTCACCAGCGCGGTCTTCCCGTGATCGATATGCCCGGCGGTGCCAACGATGACAGACTTCATCTGCGACAGTATAGACGGCTCAGCGAACAATTTTTATCGATGTCATTCACGCTTTCGACATGCGAAAACTGGTTGGAGATGCGACAATGAAGATTCCCCGATGACCACCCCTGCGATCTCCTAGCCATCACGCCGGAGATGATCCGGGAGCACGGCCTGACTCCGGAAGAATTCGAAAAAATCAAGCAACTGCTCGGCGGACGCGAGCCCACTCGCACCGAACTCGGCATTTTCAGCGTGATGTGGAGCGAGCACTGCTCCTACAAATCGTCGCGCGTTCACCTGAAGCGTCTGCCCACGCGCAGCAAGCTGGTCTTGCAGGGGCCGGGCGAGAATGCCGGCATCGTCGACATTGGCGACGGCTGGGCCTGCGCGTTCAAGATCGAGTCGCACAATCATCCGTCGTTTATCGAACCATTTCAGGGAGCGGCCACTGGCGTTGGCGGAATTCTGCGCGACATCTTCACCATGGGCGCGCGTCCGGTCGCGATCATGGATTCGCTGCGCTTTGGGCCGATTCATGCCGTGCGACGCGGGCGAGGGCGCCCGCGCCACACAAGCTGAGATTCACAAGAATCACTCCGTGATGGAAGGAGTGGTTTCCGGCGTCGCTTCTTACGGCAATTGTTTCGGCGTGCCGAACCTGGGCGGCGAGGTGAAGTTCGAGCCCTGCTACTCCGGCAACCCGCTGGTGAACGCGTTTGCTCTCGGCCTGGTCCGCCGCGACCAGATTTTTTACGGACGCGCGTCGGGCGAGGGCAATCCCGTAATTTATGTCGGCTCCAAGACCGGACGCGACGGCATCCACGGCGCCACCATGGCGAGCGAAGAGTTCAGCGAAGGCTCGGAAGCGAAGCGCCCCAACGTTCAAGTCGGAGATCCGTTCCTCGAGAAACTTGCTGCTCGAAGCCTGTCTCGAAGCCATGCAAACCGGCGCGATCGTTGGAATTCAGGACATGGGCGCCGCCGGGCTGACCTGCTCAACCTGCGAGATGGGCGGGCGTGGCGGCACCGGAGTCGAAATCGAATTGGATCGCGTCCCGCAACGCGAAACCGGCATGACTCCCTACGAGATCATGCTGAGCGAGTCGCAAGAGCGCATGTTGCTGGTCGCGCAAAAAGGCCGCGAAGAGGAAGTCTTCCGCGTTTTCCAGAAGTGGGGGCTCGACGCAGTCGAAATCGGACGCGTCACTTCCGATGCGAAAGATGCGCGTACTCGAGCACGGCAAAGTCGTTGCGGAAATTCCGAACGCCGCGCTTACCGATGACGCGCCGGTATACAAACGTCCGCTAGCGCGTTGGGAACCGCCCGTCGACCGCGAAATGCCGGACGCACATCCGCCTCGGCGAAAGCGCAGATCTTACAGCTCAACTCAAGCGTCTGCTCGCAAGTCCGAACATTTGCTCGAAGCGTTGGGTGTGGCAACAATACGATCACATGGTGCAGACCAACACGGTCGAAGCGCCCGGAGCGGGCGATGCGGGCGTCATTCGCATCAAGGGGTCGAATCGCGGACTGGCCATGGCGCTCGATGGCAACAGCCGCTGGTGCTATCTCGATCCGCGGCTCGGAGCGATGCACGCCGTCGCCGAGGCGGCGCGCAAAGTGGCTTGCGCCGGAGCGACTCCGATTGGCGCCACCAACTGCCTCAATTTCGGCAATCCGGAAAAGCCGCACATCATGTGGCAGTTTTCGCAGACGATCGACGGCATCACCAAAGCCTGCGAAGAACTCGATACTCCGATCACGGGCGGCAATGTCAGCTTCTACAACGAAACTCTTGGCGAGGGAATTTATCCGACTCCCGTGATCGGGGTAGTGGGAATTCTCGAAGATGTGCACAAAACGGCGAAGATGCACTTCGCGCAGGCCGGGAGGAAAATTGTCCTGTTGCGCGCGAATGAAGCCGGGGACGCGGTGGATGCCGAGGCGGAGTTTGGATCGTCCGAGTACGCGAAAGAAATTCTCGGAGCAGTGTGGGGATATCCGCCGGAGCTTGATCTCGAAAAGGAAGCTACGCTGCAGCGCGCGCTCGTGGCCTTGATCCGGGCGGGACTGGTCGAATCCGCGCACGACTGCGCCGATGGCGGGTTAGCCGTGGCGCTGGTCGAGTCAGCGTTGCCGGCCGGAGTTGGCCTGAGCGTCAGGTTGCCCAAACCGCAGGCAGCACTTGAGTTCCAGCTGTTCGCAGAAGATGCCAGCCGCGTCGTAATAAGCTGTGACCCAATCCAGTTGCCGCGAATCCAACAAGTAGCGGAAGAATATGGCGTCTTCGCGGACGTGCTGGGCGAAACCGGGTCCGAAACGGTTGAGATCATGGCGGGCAACCAGTTGGTGATTTCCGCGGGCGTAGCCGAGTTGCGGGAAGCCTACGAAGGCGCGCTGGGAAAAGTCCTGAGCCTGGAAGCGGAGCTGAAAGCGTAATCGAATTGCGAACGACGAACGACGAACGACGAACGACCAACTGCCAAATGCTAACTTCCGACAAATTTCGCGATGAATGCGGCGTTGTAGCCATCCACGCCCACCCCGAGGCGGAGAAACTCGCCTACCTCGGCCTGCACGCCCTGCAGCATCGCGGACAGGAATCGGCGGGCATCGTTACCTCCGACGGTGAAAATCTGCGCCAGCACAAGGCGATGGGGCTGGTTGCCGATATCTTCGGCCATGACGTCCTCTCTTCCCTGCGCGGTGTTCTTGGCCATTGGCCACACTCGCTATTCGACTGCCGGCGATTCAGCTTTGCTGAATGCGCAGCCCATCATGGTGCAGTCCAATAAGGGCAAGATCGCGATTGCTCACAACGGCAACCTGGTGAACGCCCACGCGCTGCGCGCCAAGCTAGAGGGCCAGGGCTCGATTTTCCAAACCAACAGCGACACGGAAGTGCTGGTGCATTTGATTGCGCTGTCTCGCGAGCAGACGCTGCCCGATGCCATCGCGGACGCCCTGCGCCGCGTGGAAGGCGCTTTTTCGCTGGTCATGCTCAGCCGCGACCGCATCTTCGCCGCCCGCGATCCCCGCGGATTTCGCCCGCTCGCCATGGGCCGAATTCCGGCTCTGACCACCGAGAAAAAAGACACAGTCGTCTTTGCTTCCGAAACTTGCGCTTTCGATTTGCTCGGAGCCACCTACGAACGCGACGTGAAACCCGGCGAACTGGTCATTGTTGGACCCGAAGGCATCAGTTCGCGTTTTTATTCGCCGTCTCCGGCGCAGTCGAGCTGCATTTTTGAGCACGTTTATTTTTCGCGTCCCGACAGTATCGTGTTTGGACGCTCGGTCGATCAGAGCCGCGACGCTATGGGACGCCAGCTTGCGCGCGAAGCGCCGGTGGACGCCGATATCGTCGTTCCCGTCCCCGATTCCGGCAATACCGCGGCCATCGGATACGCCGCCGAGAGCGGCATCCCGTTTCGCCTCGGCCTCATCCGCAACCACTACGTCGGACGTACTTTCATCGAGCCGCAACAATCGGTTCGCGACTTCGGCGTGAAGCTGAAACTGAACGCCGTGCACAGCCTGATCGAAGGCAAGCGGGTGATTCTGGTCGACGACTCGATTGTGCGCGGCACCACCAGCAAGAAGATCGTGCGCATGATTCGCAACGCCGGCGCGAAAGAAGTCCACATGCGGATTTCCTGCCCGCCGACGATCTCGCCCTGTTTCTACGGGGTCGATACGCCGTCGAAAAAAGAACTCATCGCCGCCAACAAGACGATCGAAGAGATTCGCAATTTCATCGTTGCCGACACCCTCGCCTATCTTTCCCTCGAAGGCCTTAAGAAAGCGTGCGCGGACGGGGATAAGACCACCTACTGCTCCGCCTGTTATACGGGAAACTATCCTACCAAGATCGATGTGGAAGAGATTTTGCCGGCCACCGCAACGCCCTAGCTGCGCTCTATTCATGCGTGCAATCAGCGCTATCGGGTGGTATTCTTTTCGGGCGGAACCTTGCGTTGTCCGCGCTTTTAAATGACGAAAGCTTTCTCAATTTTCGGGTCAAGGTCTAGGCCTCACCTCGGCCCGCTCGAGCAGCAGTTGCTGCAGGCGCTATGGTCGCGCGGCAGCGCCACGGTTCGCGAATTGCTTCGGGACGACCACATCCATCAGGCCTATACCACGGTGATGACGACCGTGGACCGTCTGTACAAAAAGGGCCTTCTAACTCGCGTCGAAGAAGGCAGGGCATTCCGCTACACTCCGCGCCACACACCCGAAGAATTGCAGCGTGTCACTGCGCTCGAGAGCATCCGGCAGTTGCTGGGATCGGGCGATGCTTCCGCGCTTCCTCTTTCGTACCTGGTGGAAGCGCTCAGCAGCCATGACGCGCAGTTGCTGGATGAGTTGCAACTTCTGGTCGAACGCAAACGCCACGAACTTCAAAGCCTGGGGAAAAAGGCCCGGGAAAAAGAGCCGCCGGAGCAACGTTGATGTTTGCCATGCGTGGAATCGCCGTATCGCTGACTTTCTTCGTTTTGGTCTACTGCCTGCTTTCCGCTGTCGTCGCGCTGGCGTGGCGCTCGCTGAAACTTCTTCATGCCACGGAACGGACGTTGGCTAATTTGTTCTTTGCCCTGCGCATTCTGCCGTTGGTGGTCGCAATTGTCGTCACATTTGTTTTTGTCGTGCCGTCATTTCAATTGCTCGAACCCCGCTCGCTTGTTGTTGAGGAAGGCATCGGTGCCCTGCCGCTTGCACTGGGTGTTTGTGCTCTGTTCCTATAGCCTGCGGCTGCTGGCGCGTCATCACGGCCCAGACCATGACGTCTCGCGTTGTGGCGCATTGGCTCGACGGCGCCCATCCTTTGCCTGTGGATGCCGCAACCCTGACCCAAGCCCAGACCATGGCAAACACCGTGACCTTTCGCGCCAGGCCCGAGGCTCCGCCGCTTACCCTGGTGGGTGTCCGCAAGCCGAAAGTGCTGGTTTCAGAATCCACGGTGTCGCTGTTGACTCATGACGAACTGCAGGTTGCGCTCCAGCATGAACTCGCGCACATCCGGTCTCGCGATAATCTGAAAAAACTCGTCTTCCGCTTCTGTCCCTTCCCTGGAATGGCCAAGCTGGAAAGTGCCTGGTCTCAGGCCGCCGAACTGGTCGCCGATGAGGCAGCGGTCGCGAGCCTGGACGACGCCGTCGACCTCGCCGCGGCACTGGTCAAGCTCTCCCGGTTGGTTCCTGTCGAAGCCGCTCCCATCTGTACCGTGGGTTTCGTCACCGGATCCATTAGCGCCCGTGTGACCCGCCTGCTCGCCTGGAATGAAGCCGACGGCAGCAAAGCTCGACAAATGCGAATCCGTCCGTGGTACGTGATTCCTCCCGCTGTTGTAGCTCTCTTGTGCGTCGCCGTCACCTACGGCCCAGCTCTCGCGCTGACACATGCAATGACAGAGTGGCTAGTCCGCTAAATGCGCCTCAAAACTACCTTGTCGTGACCCCTGAGCTTGTCTAAGGGGAAGGCCCCATACCGTTTGCTGCGATCTCCTCGGCAGCCGGCTTGCCCCCACTATCGCTGGTAGTAGCAGCCGCGTCTGTTTACTCTCGATGAGCTAGTCTGTTTCGCCGCGCAGGCCATTTTTCCCCTGCTAATTTTTGGACAGCGGCAATCCCTTCGTCGCCGGATGGTTTTTCATGCATCGTCAGTTTTCCTCTCGGTGAAATTCGCGGATCGAATTCCCCACTTCGCGCACCGATTCTCTCGATGTTCCTGTTGCTGCTTATCTTTGTTCCGACGCTCTTGGTTCCGTCGCTCTTGCGAGCGCAAAATTCGAACGGCGCGCTTCGGGGAGAAGTTCAGGATGCGACGGCCGCGCGAGTGGCGGGTGCGCAGATCGCGCTGCAGTCGAAAGGTTCTTCCACTACGCGCACGGCGACGGCGAACGATCGTGGAGAGTTCCGCATTGAAGGCCTGTTGCCTGGATCGTATCAAGTCACCGTGTCGGCCAAAGGTTTTGCCGAGGCGACCGCCGATGTCGATGTCGCCGTCAGCGTGGTGCGCGACATCTCCGTGACACTCAAACTGCAAAACACGCGCGAGACGGTCAGCGTGCAGGGGAGTGCGTCCTCTATCACGACCGAGGTGCTCGACACTGCGAGCGCCGTACGTGGGGGCGTGGTCGGCAGCCAGGACCTCGAAACTTTCCCGCTTCCGGCCCGCAGTTTCGCCAACATCGCGTATCTCGTGCCCGGAACCGAACCCGTCGAGCCTTCCGATCCCACCAAGGCGCGCATCACCGCCGTTTCCACCGGAGGAAGCTCCGGCCTGAACAACGAACTATCGGTCGATGGCGCCGACAACTCCGACGACTGGATTGGCGGCTTCCTGCAAAATTTCTCGCCCGATGGCATTCAGGAATTTGCCGTCCGCACCTCGAATGAAGACGCTGACACGGGCTGGACCACTGCCGGCTCCGTGGTGATCACCACCAAGCACGGCACTAACGAGTGGCACGGAGACGGCGCCTTCTACGAGCGCGCCGCCGATCTAAATGCCCGTTTTCCGATTGAGAACCCCGCTGCCCAATCCTAAGCAGCCGTTCTCGCGGCAGAACTATGTAGGCTACGCTCGGCGGTCCCATCGCAAAAAATAAAGTGTGGTTCTTTACGTCGTTCGAGAATGTGCACGAAGACGCCAGCATCGCCTACAGTCCTGCGAGCGTCACGCAATTCAATGCGCTGGCGCAGTTGGCGGCGGAGGGTCTGATTCCCGGCACTCCTTCCATCGCCGTTCCCGCGACCGTTCCGATTCCCTTCCGCGACTACATCGGATCAGTGCGTTTTGACTGGGCCGAGTCGCCGAAGTCGCAGTGGTTCCTGCGCACCTCGCAAGACAGCTACCTCACGCACAACGCGCTGGTGCAGCAGGCAACGCTGCCCTCGACCGGACTCACCACACACAACAACTACTGGAACATCGCGCTCAGCAATACGTACACTTTCAGTCCGACCTGGCTCGGCAATCTCGTTCTCGACGCCAGCCTCTTGCATCTCACGCAGACGCGCAACTCGGATCTCGGCTTCGCCATGCAATTTCCGTTCAGCGTGACCGCGCTCACCGTTTCCGGTTTCGAAACGTACGGCGACAATCAGTTCGCCACCCCCATCACTCTTTTCCCCGACCTGCGCAATCAGGAAAAATATCAGTTTCGCTACGACCTGAGCCACGTCGCGGGCAGCCACGCTCTTAAGTTCGGCGTCGACTTCATTCACGAACCCGTGCTGGGCGGCGCGTTTGCCGCGACGGCGGAGCAGTTCACCACCTATCCCTCCGACCCCGATTACTATGTCGCGAATCCGTCGCAGTTCTTCTACCAGCCCCCAAGTTTGCCCTGCAATCCACCCATTACTACAGCGTCGGGCATCACCTGTACGTACACGCCCGCCGGCAACGGCAACTTTTCCCAGAACGTCCAACGGCTCGCGCTTTACGCCGAGGACTCGTGGCGCATTTCGCATCACCTGACCGTCAACTACGGCCTGCGCTATCAGACCACCTGGGGATTGATGATCGGCTCGGGACTAAGCGAGGCCAGCAACGCCGCGTATCAGACGCTGCAAGCGTTGGATATTCCGATTGTCCCCAGCGTGCCGCACGATTACCACAAACAGATCGCGCCGCGCCTGGGGATCGCTTACTCGCCCGGCAGCAGCGAGAAGACCGTCATTCGCGCCGGCATCGGAATCTACTATGACGATCTCGCGCAGAACGGGTGGGCGACTGCATTTCAAGGCGTCAACAGTTCGAACGCGATCAACGG
This sequence comes from uncultured Acidobacteriaceae bacterium, assembly GCA_963699405.1. Classification (GTDB taxonomy): domain Bacteria; phylum Acidobacteriota; class Terriglobia; order Terriglobales; family Acidobacteriaceae; genus Acidiflorens. Next base: position 93,835 of record CAVOTW010000003.1, read on the forward strand.
GCCCTGCACGTTCACTGGGTCCCCGGGCACTTACGCGTTCAGCGGCCCCGGCTGCCTGATTGGCGGCGCTGGCGTGACTGGGAATCTGATTGGTTCAAATTACAAAACGCCTTACGCGATCCACATTACGGGCGGAGTGCAGCACGCCTTCAACGAACACTGGCTGATGAGCGCCGACTACGTGCATGAGCAGGGCAATCACGGATACCGAGCCTTCCCCTATACCAGCGGCATCAACCCTGCCACTCCCAACGTGCCTGCTACCATCACGTCCCCACTAATTCCGGCGTCTGATACGAGCGATCAGGCAAACTTTGTCCCCAACGTCAACGTGTTCGAGTCTGACAATCGTTCCAGTTACAACGCTCTGATGTTGCACGCGCAGGGCAATATGCGCCGCTTCAGTCTGGTCGCGAACTACCAGCTCTCCAAGGCGCAGACCTGGGGATGCCTGCTCGGCGAACTCTTTGACTATGTAGATGGCGTTTGCCAGGTACCGCAGGGATTACCGAATGCCGGAAAGTTGAACGCTTTCGGTCCCGGAGACTACGGTCCATCCGGCGAAGACGTTCGCCATCGCTTTGTGCTCGCCGGTACAGTGCATATCCCCGGCGGATTTGAATTGAGCAGCATCAATCAGGTCGAGAGCGCGCGCCCCATCACAATCACCAACGCCAACAACAGCGGGCGCATTTGGGTTCAGTTCAACGGCCAGTCGTCGCCGGGGACGTATACGGGCCTGGATATATTCCGCGGCACGCCATACATTCAGTCGGACCTGCGCGTCACGCGCCCCATCAAAGTCAATGAGCGCTGGCAGATTTACCCCTTCGCCGAGTTCTTCAACATCTTCAACCGCAACAATCCCGGCGCGAATTACGCCGTCAATGTCGGGCAGCTTCCGGTTCCTTCGGGCCAGATGCAGCCGAATGCAAATGGTCAGACTATCGTCAGTAGCATTTGCACGAATTCAGCTTGCACCCAGACCGCGCCGATCACCAGCCTGAAGCAACTCGAAATACCTGAGGGCGCCTTGGGAGATTTCTTTGGCCCCGGAACCACTGTAGGAATCCCATTTGCGGCGCAGCTCGGCGTGCGGGTGACTTTTTGACACTTGAAGCTGCAAAAACCTGTCAAGCCCCTGTTGGGGCGATTTTCTTGTTAAGTCAATGAATAGGTTGGGAAAATAAAGTGCGAAACCTTGTCCGCCGGGCAGTTTGAAATTGGTATACTAATACCTAGAGCAGAAATATTAAGATCGAAGGTGCGGACAACTCCCCGCACCTTTTCTTACGTGCGCAAGATCTTACCTTTGGAAGCTTGGATTCTCTGGGAATTGCGCCTCTAAGTCCTTATTCTGAAATATTTTGCGAATAAGTCATTTAGAAACAAAGATTTGGCGTGATTTTCTCGCTAGCCTCATGATTCTAATAGACCGGCGTATTAATTTTTCTTCGCCAGCGCCACTCGGGCGATGCCTTGCAAGTCGTTTCTGATGTCGACTTTCTCCCAATCCGAAAGCAAACCTCGCACGCGATCGGCAATCGTTCCGCTGATTTCGAAAACGAGCCATCCGCCGGGACGGAGCGCCTCGCGCGCTTGCGGGATCAGGCGTTCGATCACTTCCAACCCGGTGGCTCCCGCGAACACCGCATTGCGCGGCTCGAATTTGCGCACTTCGAGCTGTACAGAATCCTCTTCGGACTCGCCTACGTAGGGAGGATTGGAAACCACGAAGTCGAATGACGAAAGCGCCAATTCACCCAGCAAATCGGTAAGGCGAAATTCGATTCGTGAAGCGAGTTCGTGCCGCGCGGCATTGGCCCGGGCGACTTCCAGTGCTCCTGGAGAAACATCGGTGGCGTAAATCTCGGCGCTCGGCAACGCCTTCGCTAACGCGAGTGCAATCGCACCGGAACCGGTGCCCACGTCGACGATGCGTAGCCCGTGTGGCGCGGACATTCCTGTCCGCAGCTTTTGATCTTGATCTTGCTTTTGCTTCGGCCCAGCCCCAGAGACCAATTCCAGCACAGCCTCGACCACATGCTCCGTTTCCGGCCGCGGAATTAGTACTGCCGGCGACACAATCAAATCCAGGCCCCAGAATTCCTGATGCCCAGTGATGTACTGCGCCGGCATGCCGGCGGCCCGGCGAGCGAGAGCCTCGTCATAGCGCCGCATTTCGTCAGGAGTAAGCACCCGCTCGGGATGCGCGTAGAGATACGCGCGGTCGCAATCAAGCGTGAACATGATGAGGAGTTCCGCATTCAGCCGCGGAGAAGGAACGTGCGCGAGGGTCAGTTGCTCAATTGCGGCGTTCAGAGCCTGGCGAAGTTGCACGAGTCTATTTCAACACGTCAGAGGCAGGAGAGGGGCCACTCTAAAACGAAGCAGTGCGACCGTGTGTCAGCCAACAATTTCAAATGCGTACCGTTGCTTCGGGCCGTACCGAAACACTGCGAAGTGGTTGTCGAAAGACGCGGCGCGTTCGATTCCCAACCGCCGCATGACCGCGAAGCTCGTGCGATCCGCGAGCGAAAAGTCCTGATCGGGAAACGCCTGGCCGATCTGCCAGGCAGTCTCCAGATCAGCCAGGCCCACCGGTTCAATTGCAGCGATTCCGTTCCGCAAGCCGTCCCAGAAGCGTTCAGCGGCTTTGCGATGGATGCGATTGCGAAGCAAGAGCCATGTTTCCACTAACACATGATCGGTCGTAATCAGAATCTCCTCAGCGGCGAGGATCGCTTTGGCGCGCTCATGATCCACGTCTGAACCGTCAACGCCTGCGTACCAGACGGATGTATCCACGAATACGCTCATGCGTCAACGTCTGCTTCGTTCGAATTCCGCTGCTGTGGCCTCTCCGAGCATGCGATCCTTGTCCTTCGCGATGTTCGAGACGCCCCGAGACCGGCCGAGATTGAAAATGACACTCACGTCCGCTTTCTTTTTAGGAGCGCCGAGATCTTTCCGCACGAGTCTGCGGAAGTATTCCGCTAAAGATACCCCGAGTTCGCTGGCCCGCTGACGGGCACGCTTGTAGGTTTCGCGTTCCAGCGTGATTTGAGTGCGTGCCATCATGATGGCACCATCATAACATGAGAGACTCCGAAAAGAGGGCGGCGCTCTTTATTTAGCCTGGAACTTACCGATGACTTCAATCACGCCGACAATACTACCGTTGAATTCATCGAGGTCAGCCGCGGGTATCCAATATTCTCGGTGGTGCGAATTGCCGACCATGTGAACTTCATAATTTGCTAAGAAAGCAGAAGGAACGCTAAGTCGCAGGACATATCCAACAAAACCCGACGCGGGGTCCTTCGTGTTCCAGTCGCGCGCGATCTGGACCGCGTACTCCTCGTTTAGTACTGGGTAGAAAATGGGCTGGCTCGATAGACGTGGCGGAAATTCTCTGAATTCAGAGGCCCGAATTAGGTCCAGTTCGGCTTGCCCTACTGGCCGAAAAAGCGTTGTTGTTTCGCCGGACTTCTGCAATCTGCTTACACAACGCCAGTCGTCTCCGCCTTCATCTTCTCGGCCTGATAGTGAGTGGTCAGCGCTTCGATGATGGGCTGCAGTTTCCCGTCCATCACCTGCTCAAGCTGGTGAATGGTGAAGCCGATGCGATGATCGGTGAGCCGGTTCTGGGGAAAATTGTAAGTGCGGATTTTCTCCGAGCGGTCGCCCGAGCCGACCATCTGCTTGCGCTCTTTGGCCAGCGCATCCGCCTGCTTTTGCATCTCGACTTCGTAGAGCCGCGAGCGCAGCACGCGCATGCCCTTTTCGCGGTTCTTGATCTGCGACTTCTCATCCTGGCAGCTCACCACGGTACCCGTCGGAATATGCGTGATTCGCACCGCCGAATAGGTCGTATTCACTGACTGTCCGCCCGGTCCCGACGAACAAAAGGTGTCAATGCGCAGGTCTTTGGCTTCGATCTTGACGTCCACTTCTTCCGCTTCGGGAAGCACCGCTACGGTGATGGCCGAGGTGTGCACTCGCCCCTGCTGCTCGGTGGCCGGCACGCGCTGCACGCGATGTACTCCGCTTTCGTATTTCAGGCGCGAATAGACACGCTCGCCTTCGATCAGCGCAATGACTTCCTTCATTCCGCCCACGCCCGACTCCGACGTGGAGAGCACTTCCACTTTCCACTTCTGGGTCTCGGCGTAGCGGTTGTACATGCGGAACACTTCGGCCACGAAGAGCGTGGCTTCGTCGCCGCCAGTTCCGGCGCGAATTTCGAGCACCACGTTCTTCTCGTCGTTCGGGTCTTTCGGCAACAACAGAACTTTGAGATCTTCCTCAACGGTCGCGACACGGGCGTCGAGTTTCGCCAGTTCTTCTTCGGCGTAGGCGCGCATCTCGGGATCTTTTTCGTCGGCCAGGACGGCTTTGCTCTCGGCGATGCCGCGCTTCAGGTCTTTGTATTCGCGATACTTCTCGACAATGCCCGCGACTTCACTATGCGCCTTGGCAGTCTTCTGGTATTTCGCCGAATCGTTGGTGATATCCGGCGACAAGAGCGCCTGCGTCAGTTCTTCGTAGCGCAGTTCGATTTGGTTTAAGCGTTCAAACATCAGTCGTTGGTCGTTAGTCGTTGGTCGTTAGTCGTTAGGCTGCTTTTTAGCGGAATCTGTTGATGAGGGCATTCAATCCTCGGCCGATGCCGTCGCTACTGCGACGAAGATCATCCGCCTTTTCCTCTGACAAGTATTGTAAACGCTGGGCTATCAGAATCTGGGTCTGGAGCTCCAGAAGAGAGCCCCTGGCATGCAGAAGGAAACGCACGAACTCAGGATCAGACCGATGTCCCTTTCCTAGCGACCAGCGACGCTCCTAAGCAATTACCAGTTCGCCGCCGTGCGTCTTTTCGAGCTTCATGGCTTCATCCAGTGCGACGATTGCGCACTCTACCTCGCGGTCGTCCGGCGGCTGCGTTGTGATTCTTTGCAGCCATAGTCCCGGAGCCGTCATGAGCGCGAACAGCGAGCCACGATGCTTGGCGGCGAAGCGAATGATCTCGTAGGAAACGCCCGCAATCAGCGGCAGCAACGCGATCCGGATGCCGAACCGCGACCAGAAGGTATGAACGGGAATCGCCATGTAGACGAGCATCGAGATGATCATCACGGTCATCAGGAAGCTCGTTCCGCAGCGCGGATGATATGTCGAATATTTCTGCACATTCCCGGTGTTGAGCGGATCGCCATTCTCGAAGGCAAACACCGTCTTGTGCTCGGCTCCGTGATATTCGTACACGCGCCGGATGTCTTTCCACAGCGAAATGCCCCACACAAACAGCAGGAACATTGTGATTCGAATCAGGCCGTCGACCAGATTGAACACGAACTGCTGTCCGAAAACGGGATTCACCCGTTTCAGTTCCGTTGCCGCCACGAGCGGCAGGTACTTATACATGAAGATGAAAAAGGCGATGGAGAAGGCCATATTCAAGCCCGCCATCCAGCCTGTGATTTCAAATTTCTTCACCGGAACTTTGCCGGCCGTTTCGTTGTGGTCAGAGTCGCTGCCGGATAATTCTTCCAGCGCCGCATTGGCGGAAAACTTCAGCGCGCGGAAACCCAGTGTCATCGCGTGGCCGAGCGTCATTACTCCGCGCGCTACCGGCCAACCCATCCATTTATGCTGTTCGGAAGGCCGTTCCAGAGGTTCGCTGTGCGTAACGATTTCACCCGACGGTTTGCGCACGGCGATGCCCCAGGCGTGGGGCGAGCGCATCATTACGCCCTCCAGCACGGCCTGCCCGCCGACGAGGGTCTCCTCGCCACTCTCGAGAGCGGGAAGCAGCTGCACTGCCGCCAAAAAACGCAAGATTTGCCGCCAACGTCGCATAGCCATTGGATGATACACAGAAAGGAACGACTCGCTGGTTCAGCATACCACAGATAGCGACATTTCCGGCTAGCAAAGGGCCGAGGTAAAGCGCTCTATCTCATTATTCATCAATAGGTTAACAAGATATCTCATTTCTTAAATCAGGCGCTTTTGTCGCCATCGCCATGATCCACCTTAGAATCCAATGAACCATGCTGCACTTCGCCGAGACTTGTGACGCAATCGCCGCAACCACCAAGAAGCTGGAAAAGACAGCGCTGGTCGCGACGTATTTGCAGTCGTTATTGCGGAAGTCGGCGCTCGGCGAGGCCGCGATCGCTGCCATTTTTCTATCCGGCCATCCCTTTCCGGCATACGAGGAAGCGACTCTGCAGGTTGGCGGCGCATTGCTCTGGCGCGCGATTGCGGAACTCTCGGGAAAATCCGAGCACGAACTGAGCGACATTTATCGCAGATATGGCGACGCCGGAGACGTAGCGGCTCAGGCGCTTCCGGAAAGGCCGGAATCTGGCCTCTCACTCGCCGCGGTGCAGCAGGCATTTTCAAACATCGCCGCTGCGCGGGGACCTGCTGTTAAAGCTGCGCTTCTGCGCCAACTCTTAGAGCGGGCTGCACCGCTCGAAGCCAAGTACATTGTAAAAATCATCAGCGGAGACCTTCGCATCGGCCTGAAAGCAAGTCTGGTCGAGGACGCCATTGCCCGCGCTTTCGAAGCTCCTCTGGACCAAGTCAAACGCGCCAACATGCTCCTGGGAGATCTTGGCGAAACTTTGCGCCTGGCATCTGCGGAGAAGCTGGGCGAGGCGCGACTTCGCCTTTTCCATCCTATCGACTTCATGCTGGCGAGCCCGGTGGAATCGTCCGAAGAGGCGTTGAGCTATTTTCAAAACGCGGCGGAGAGCGCGGCAGTAGAAGACAAATACGATGGCATTCGCGCCCAAGCGCACATCGGCGGCGGTGAGGTCCGTCTTTTTTCGCGGACCCGCGATGAGATTACCGAGTCGTTCCCCGAATTGCCTGTGGCTCTTGCGAGGCTGCCGCAGGATGCGATTCTCGATGGGGAAATTGTTGCCTGGAACTCAAGTGGGAAAGGCCGAGCGCTGCCTTTCAGCACGTTGCAACAACGGCTGGGCCGGAAGAAGGTCAGCGCCAAATTGATGCACGATGTTCCCGTTGCCTATCTGGTCTTCGATGTTCTCTATGCGGATGGCCAACTTCTTCTCGACTGTCCGCTGCGAGAGCGCGCAGAAATCCTCGACAAACTGATGAGGTCCCTGGAAGTCTCGGATACCACCACGGACAACGTAGGGACGGACGCATTCGTCCGTCCAGCCGAGCGCAGCCCGGCAGCTTCCGGGGAACCGTCGCAAAGTCTCTTCGGATTCGCCGCCCCGGAAATTTTCCGCGCCTCCGTGCTTCGCGCTCCGGTTGCCCGCGCCGGTTCAACCGAAGATCTGGAAATTCTTTTCACCGCCGCGCGCAATCGTGGGAACGAGGGCTTGATGATCAAGGATCTCGATTCCTTCTACACCCCCGGGCGCCGCGGCAAGTCGTGGCTCAAGATGAAACGGGAACTGGCCACGCTCGACGTGGTCGTGACCGCGGTTGAATACGGACACGGCAAGCGAATCGGAGTACTCAGCGACTACACCTTCGCAGTGTGGGACGGCGAGCGACTGGTGAATATTGGCAAAGCATACTCTGGGCTTACCGACGGCGAGATCTCCGAAATGACGCAGTGGTTTCTCGCCCACAAGATCCGCGAACAAGGATTGAGGCTCGAAGTGGAACCCAAGATCGTGTTGGAGGTTGCCTTCAACAACATGATGCGCTCGACTCGACACGAGAGCGGCTACGCGCTGCGCTTTCCACGCATCGTGCGGCTGCGTCCGGATAAACTTCCGGAAGATGCCGACACCATCGAAGCGGTAAAAGAAATTTACGACCGGCAACACTGAAGGGCGGTCGATGGTCGTTAGTCGATGGTCGTTCGCGAACCCCCTTGGCCCAACGACGATCGACTATCGACCAACGACGGTTCAGTGCGTGTGATCGTGATGATCGCGCTCGCTGTGCGCGTGTTCGCGTTCTTCCTCGCGCACCGCGATCACGCAACTGTGGGCTGTCTCGCAGATTACGTGTTCCAACTGAATTGTCGTGTGGTGGATGCCAAATCCGCGCCCGAGTTTCTCGTTCATCTCGCGCAGAATCGTGTCGCTCTCCGAAGTTGCCATGTCGGCGATCTTCACGTGTGCCGAGAGCGCGTGGTTCTCCGAGCCAATGCTCCACACATGCAGATCGTGCACATCGCTGACGCCCGCGACCGCCCGCATCGCCGATGCGACCGCCTCCAGGCTCATGCCACGCGGCGTGCCCTCCAGCAGGATATTCAGCGTCTCGCGCACGATGCCGATGCTCGACCACAAAATCAGCGCGCCGATCGCGAACGACAGGGCCGCGTCAATCCAATATTGTCCCGTCCACAGGATGACAAGACCACCCACAATCACGGCTGCAGTCGAAAGCGTGTCGCCGACTTCGTGCAGTAAGGCGCTGCGGACATTCACATCTTTGCCGGAACGCCACAGCAGCAGCGCGATCACGCCATTCATCACGACGCCCGCGGCCGCCACCCAGATCATCAACTGGGCGCGAACATGCTCGGGATGCTGGATCCGCTGGAATGCTTCGTAGAAAATGAAAAACGACACCACCACCAGCGATAGCGCATTGACCAGCGCAGCCAGCACTCCGGCGCGCCGGTAGCCGTAAGTTTTGGTAGCGGATGGAGGACGGCCTTCCAGAAAAACCGCCGCCAGCGACAGCAGAAGCGCCAGAAAGTCGGACAGGTTGTGTCCTGCCTCGGAGAGCAACGCCAGGGAATGCGCGCGGATGCCGGCCACGACCAGCAGGACAACGTACAAAATGGTCACGGCCAGCGAGATGCGCAGTACGCGGCCTGTCCCATGTACGGGAGAATGAGAATGCCCGTGTGCGCCGTGCGCGTGCATGCTATCAGGATAGCGCAGAAAGGCAGGCGCTAGCCTTCATAGTGGCGACAAGAGTGTCTGCGGCATAGCGCTCACTCTGGCTTCGCGGTAACCTCAAACACCACGCCGCAGCCGCCGTCCCTGCATCCCTTGTGTCCGCCGTCGTAGGTGGTGCCGTAGAGATTCCCCTGTTGATCCCTGACCAGGGCACCGTAGGGATCAGCTCCGCCGGCGCCGCCCGGAAAATTGTGGAGCACGGTCATCTGCCAACCTTTTTCGCGATGGGTGAGCTTGAAAACCGCGCCGCAGCCGCCGCCACGACAGTTCGAACTTGAGCCGCCTTCGGCCGTGCCGTACAGGTTGCCCGCTTCGTCGATGATCAGGGAATTCGGTTCCACGCTATGGAGGCCAGGCTGGGTCTGGTAGATCGTGGAGTAAGTCCAGCCCCCGCCGGATGGTGTCAATTCAAACACGCCGCCATAAAAGATCCCGTACAAGTTTCCGGTCGTATCTTGGACCAAGGATGCGTAGGGATAGATTCCGGGAGCACCTGGGCCGAAGTCGTAAAGGATGTTCTCGGTCCAAATCCCACCCGACGGCGAAAGTTCAAAGACGGTGCCATTTCCGTTCGGGCCCCCAAGATAGGTCGTGGAATACAGGTTCCCCGCCGCATCGAAGATGACACCAGCGGACGAATAGGTGCCGTCGGAGTCGCTGCCGTTGAAGCAGTGCAAAATGTTTTCGGTCCAGCCGCCCTGCGGATTCGGCGACAACTCGTAGACCGTGCCATAGTCGCATGGAGTGCGACCCTGGTAGGTCGTGCCATACAAATTGCCGCTCTGGTCGAAGGCGAGAGGCGCTACCGAGTATTCGCCGTCTCCGGACTGGAGCGCGAAAGTGTGAAGCAAGGTCTCGGTCCATCCGTTCGGGCCCGGGGAAAGCTCGTAGGCCGTGCCGTAGTCGTTGGTACCGCCCGCCGCGGTCGTGCCATAGAGGTTGCCGGCGCCGTCCAGGATTACACCGGAGTAAACCAAATCTCCATCGGTGCCGCCCGCAAACCGGTACAGAACCTGCGGCGACCAGGTCCCATCGGGCTGCGGAGATAGTTCGAAAACTGTACCGCAGCCTTGCTGGGGCCCGCAGGGGAGGATGCCTCCCTGCTGGGTTGTGCCGTATAGATTACCGGCCCTGTCGAAAACCATAGTTCCCCAGAAATGGGCTCCCTGGTTTGGTTTCGGCCGGTACAGGATTTTCGTTCTGCCGCCGCCCCAGGCGGGCACGGCCAGGAAAAAGGCAACGCAAACGACGGCGCAAACTTGAGCTAACGAAATTGAAAACCGGCGAGGGATAGCGATACGCACTGGCATGGGAGTGCTCCTCTCAGCGGGAGGAAATTTAGACGGGAAGCCGGCAACCGCCAAGCCAGCTGCGGAAATGGTAGACCTCTGGTTGGGACCATGCAAGAGCCACCGAGCGGAGGTAGTGCCTCAGTTTGAAATTTAGGATTGGCGGTTTCGCTGCTTGCGCTCTTTTCGCGTCTGAAGGTAGAGGCGTGTTCGTAGAGATGGCCTATGCCTAAGGTAAGCAAAGAGTTTGTCCCGCAGCCAGCCTAGGGCGAGTACAAAGACGCCAAGGAAGACGAGTGCGATTCCATCTGATTTTGTCATGCCCGTTTCTTGTAAGGACCGCGCTTTGCTGCTTTCGGCATGTAATTGTCAGCCATCGCCACGATTTCCTCAAGACTCCAAACGTGGTCACTCAGTCCAACGGTCATCGCTGGCGTGATCCTCAGTGTCTTGTGGATGCGTGCGAAATTGTAGTGTACGGCGTAGATCGCGACCATGGCCGCATGATTCTGAATTTTCTTGCTGAAAGCGTTTGTCAAACGAGTGAAGCGCCTCATGCCCATTCGCATACTCAGGTTGTGCCGCTCAACGTAGGACGTGCTTACATGCTTTGGGTCGGGATCGCCGCTAACCGTTTTCATCTCACAGCCGATGCACGTTGCCGGGGAATACCGCGTGTCATTCTCTGCCGGAGCGCCGTAAATCTTCTGCAAACTGAGGCACTACCCGAGCGGAGCGAGACTGCGGCCTAGCTCATTCTGTCGAGTTTGTGAAAAATGTGGCCGAGTGCCGGAAGGAGGCTAGTAGCGTACATCCTCCAGGGCGCGATATTCTTATTTCCCTTACAAGGAGAACAGGAAAAATGAAGAGGACTCTCTGGATCCCGGTGTTGTTTCTGACCGTCACAGCCATGGCACAAACAGCGCCCACTTCGACAACTGCAACGCAGATCAAAAACCCGGTCAGCAGCGCGCTTCGAGACATCATGCCCGCGCGCCAGAAGAACACCATCGCAGCCGTCGAAGCCATGCCCGCCGACAAGTTTGGTTACAAGCCGTCGGCCGAACAGATTACCTTCGGACACCTCGTTGCCCACATGGTCGAAGCAAACTATAGCCTGTGCAGCGGCGCCTCGGCCGTGCCGGCTCCGCCGGTCAAGGATGTAAAAGATACGGATACGAAAGACAACCTGGTCGCCGCGCTCAAGACTTCGTTTGATTTCTGCGCCGACGCGATCACGAAAATGGATGATTCGAGGCTGGGAGAAACAACCGCTGGGGGTCCCGGCGGCCAGCAAGTCTCCCGCGCGCGATTCGCTCTAGGCATCGCCAGCAATTGGGCCGACCACTATGCCGAGGCTGCGATGTATCTCCGGCTGAACGGTATCTTGCCGCCGACTGCGAAGAAGTAACGGAAGAAGCGACGGGAAAAGAGCTGTGAGCGAAAATCTGCGCAGCATGTTCATGGGAACGGCGGGGCTTTCGGCCGGAGCTGTCGTTGCGCTTCTGCTGACGATTCTGCGCCGGCCCGTAGACGGTGATCGAACGGGATGCGAACAGGCTGGACGCCTTTTTTTAATTGGGCTGGCTGCGCAGTGCCTCCATTTCATGGAGGAGTTTCTTACGCGATTCGAGGACCGGTTTCCTGCGCTGCTTGGCCTTCCCGCATGGCCTGAAAGCTTTTTCGTAGCTTTCAATCTGACGTGGCTTTGCATTTGGATACTGTCGGCGATTGGCCTCGAAAAAGGGTATCGGTTCGCTCTGTTTCCCATATGGTTCTTCGCGATCGCGGGGATCGTGAATGGCGTGGCGCATCCCTTGCTCGCGGTCGCGGCGAACGGTTATTTTCCCGGATTGATCACTTCCCCCTTGCTCGGAGTGGTGGGCGTGTTGCTCTGGCTGAGGTTGTTAGCGCTGACCAGCGGCGTAAAGTTTGGGACGCCGCACATAATTTAGCCCATCAGCCCTTCCAACTCTTCCTCTCCAATCACGCTGACACCCAACTCGCGAGCCTTATCCAGCTTCGATCCGGCATCACTCCCTGCAACGACGTAGTCTGTCTTTTTGCTCACGGAGCCGGACACGCGTCCGCCCGCGTCTTCGATCATCTTTTTCGCTTCGTCGCGGGTGTGGCGCTCCAGCGTGCCGGTCAGCACAAAAGTCTTTCCCGCCAGCTTCGTGCCTTTTTCTTTTTTCTGTCCGGTGAAGGTCAAGGCCGCCTTGCGGAGATCGCTCACCAGTTTGCGATTGTGTTCATCGGCGAAGAATTCCACGATGCTCTCCGCGATCCGCGGCCCGACTTCGTTTACTTCCTCCAGTTCCTCCGCACTCGCCTTCATGATCGCGTCCAGCGATCCGAAGTGCTCCGCTAGAAACTGCGCCGTGCGCTCGCCCACAAACCGTATTCCCAGGCCGTAAATCACGCGCTCGAGCGGCAAGCTTTTTGGAGGCCGCGATCTCCGCGAGCACGTTCTCGGCCGACTTCTCGCCCATGCGCTCGAGCTGCAGCAGATCGTCTTTCGTCAGCCGGTAGAGATCGGCGACATTCTTCACCAGGCCGCGTTCGGTAAGCTGATTCACCAGCGCTTCGCCGAGGCCGTCGATATCCATGACGTGGCGCGAGGCAAAATGCAGAATCGTCCCCTGCAGCTTCGCCGGGCAATTCGCATTCACGCAGCGATGGTCGGCCTCGCCCGGCGTGCGCACCACATTGCCGCCGCACACCGGGACAATGCTCGGGCATTTCAAACTGCTTGTGGCCGCGAGGATGGTCTTTATCTTCGACTACCTTCACCACTTTCGGAATCACATCGCCGCCGCGCTCCACCTCGACCCAGTCGCCGATCTTGACTCCCAGTTGATCGATGAAATCCATGTTGTGCAGCGTGGCGCGCGAAACCGTCGTGCCGCCAATCGGAACCGGCTTCAGCCATGCCACGGGCGTCAGCTTGCCGGTGCGGCCAACCTGAGGAACGATGTTTTCGATCTGCGTCACCGCGCCGCGCGCCGCGAACTTGTAGGCAATCGCCCAGCGCGGAGCCTTGCCGGTGAATCCCAGCTCCCGCTGCCACGCCGTGCGGTCGACTTTGACGACGATGCCATCAATTTCGTAAGGCAGCGATTCGCGCTTGGCTTCCCAGCTCTGAATAAATTTCCAAACTTCGTCCAGATTCTTCGCCAGCTTGCGATTGGGATTCACCTTGAATCCCGCCAGATCGAGCGCATCCATCGTTTTCGATTGGCGGTCGAAAAACGTCTGGCCATCTTTCAGCAGCATGTAGGCGAAGTAGTCCATGCGGCGCTGCGCGGTAATCGACGGTTCCAGTTGCCGCACGGTTCCCGCCGTAAAGTTGCGCGGATTGGCAAAGGTCGCGAGTCCCTGCCGCTCGCGCTCTTCATTCAGCTTGCGAAAAGCCGCCAGCGGCATCAGCATTTCGCCGCGCGTTTCGAAATCCGCGGGGATTCCGGCTTTTTTCAATTTGTCTTTCGCAATCGACAGTGGGATCGAACGCACCGTCCGCACATTCAAGGTCACATCTTCGCCGACGCTGCCATCGCCGCGCGTGATGCCGCGTTCCAGACGGCCATCGTGGTAGATGAGCGCCAGCGACATGCCATCCAGCTTCAGTTCGCACATGTATTCGAGGTCGGTGCGCCCGCTCAGTTCATGCACGCGCCGCTCCCAGTCGCGCAGTTCTTCTTCGGAGTAGGCGTTGTCGAGCGAGAGCATGGGAGAGGAATGCTTCGCCTTGACGAATCCCTCGCGCGGCTTGCCGCCCACGCGCTGCGTCGGCGAGTCGGGCGTGATGAGTTTGGGATGCTCCGCTTCGAGCCGCTTAAGCTCGTTCATCAGCTTGTCGAAGTCGGCGTCGGAGATTTCGGGATCATCCAGCACGTAATAGCGATATTCGTGGTGCCGAATCTTCTCGCGCAGGGCTTCGATTTTCTTCTCGATATTTTTGTCGGCGGCAGGACTGGACATGACTGGGAAATTATAGTGCGGAGAAGCAGAGAAGCAGTACCCAGTTGCCAGTACCCAGTTGCCAGTGAAACCGACGCGCCAAAGGTGGCAGTGTTTACTGGGCGCGTAGCAGTCTACTGTTGTTTCGCTTTCCGAATCCGTGCGCCACCGGCGACGGCGCGACCCACGCTCGACGGAGGCTTGGGCATTCCTTCCAGCAATTCCTTCAGCACGGTGGCGTTGTTGTGCTCCTCGTTTCGCGACGCATACAGCAGCGTGACCTGCCGCTTGCTTTCCGCGAGATGATGCAGCTTCTCCACCGCGGCCGAGGCCTCTTCGCGAGGCCAACTCTTTGAGATAGCGCTTGCGAAACATGCGCCATGCCTCGGGATTGGCATGGAACCACTGCCGCAACTCGTTCGAAGGAGCGATGTCGCGCAGCCAGAATTTGACGGCCGCGTCTTCTTTCGTCAGCCCGCGCGGCCACAAGCGATCCACCAGCACGCGTACTCCATCCGACGCGAGAAGCAGCCTCGTAAACGCGTTTGACCACAACGCCCATGCCTTCCGTATTATCCTACTTCGCGTTGCCTTTCTATGAACTTCTTGAACTGGATTTCTCGTGCCTCCGTGTCTGCCGTGGTGATGCTTGCCTTTCTGGCGCTGGCTGGGTTGCGAGGTCGAGCGCCGCAAGTCCGACGCCGAACTCGGCCTCAATCCGCAACAGGCCGAAGGCAGAAAACTCTATGACAATTATTGCGACCGCTGCCACGAACCCTACTCGTCGCGCGGCAAAAAGGGCCCGAGCCTGAAAGGCGTTTTCAAGCACCAGTACCTGGACCTGAGCGGACTGCCCGCCAACGACGACCGCGTGACCGACATCATCAAGTATGGCCGGGCCAAGATGGAAGGCTTCAGCCAGGTCATGACCGACCAGCAGATCAAAGATCTGCTGGCGTATCTGCACACGTTGTAGCTGATGGCGCGGGCACCATCGTCCACGCACCGCTAACAAATCCGAGCGCGTCTGTCCAGCATAACTGCCTGTCGACGGACGAAGCTGCCTGTGGCATAATCGCCCCCAGTGTCCCCGCCAACAAATCGGCGCTGTTTCAGAAACTGCCTTCAACGGACGAACTTCTCCGCCAGCGCTGAAAGCTATTCGGTCGTGACGGCGCGCCGTCGCCGAAAGCATCCGTGCGTACTGCGGTTCGAGGAAATCGCCGGCAGGCCAGCTGGACGAAAAATCGCTGGATCTCGCACTCGGCGGCCTGTCTGCCGCCGTCGAACGCCAGCTTCGCGAGTCGCTGAGCTACTCGCTGCTGCCGCTCGATCAACGCCACCGGGGTGATCCTCCACACCAATCTCGGACGCGCGCCGCTCGCCGCTGCTGCGCTCGATCACATCCGCGCCACCGCCGGAACTTATTCCAATCTCGAATTCGATCTGTCCAGCGGCGAGCGCGGGAAGCGCGACGTTCACGTGGATCGGCTGTTCCAGAAACTTCTCTCCAACGATCCCATCGTGACAGGCGAGCACGGTTCGTCATCGATTTCGACTGCGACCGCCGTCTCGACCATCGTGGTCAACAACAACGCCGCCGCCGTTCTGCTGGCGTTGAACTCGCTGGCCGAGGGCGGCGAAGTCATCGTCTCGCGCGGAGAGCTGGTCGAAATCGGCGGCTCGTTCCGCATCCCCGACGTGATGTCGAAATCGAATGCCACGCTGCGCGAAGTCGGCACCACCAACCGCACGCGCATCGCCGACTACGAGCGCGCCATCAACGAACGCACGCGGCTTCTGCTCCGCGTGCATCGCTCGAATTTCGAAATCACCGGCTTCACCGAGCAGCCCGCGCTCGACGAACTGGTCGCTCTCGCCCGCCGCCGCAATCTTCCACTGATGGAGGATCTGGGCAGCGGCGCGCTTTTCGATCTGCGCTCGGTTGGAGTGAACGGCGAGCCGGGAGTGCTCGACAGCCTGCGCGCCGGCGTCGACATCGTGACCTACAGCGGCGATAAACTGCTCGGCGGTCCGCAAGCTGGATTGATCAGCGGCCGCGCCGATCTGGTGGCGCGCATGCGCTCGAACTCGCTGTTCCGCGCCTTGCGCGTGGACAAGCTCACCTACGCCGCGCTCGAAGCCACGCTGCTCGCCTACGTCAAACGCGACCACGATGCCGTGCCCGTGCTGCGCATGATGCGCCTGTCGAAAGATGAGATTGCGCGGCGCGCGGAAAAGATCATATCCAGCGTCAGAATCTCCGCGCCTCAAGCTGGAACTTCTCGATGGCGAATCGGTCATCGGCGGCGGCGCTGCGCCCTCGGCCGTGCTTGCCCACGCGCCTGATTGCGCTTACCCATTCGCATCTCAGCGCCGACGAACTGAACGCCCGTCTCCGCGCACAACGCCGCCGGTCATCGCTCGTGTCGAAGAAGGCCGCGTCTTGCTCGATCTGCGCACCGTGTTTCCCGAGCAGGACGCGGTTCTAGTTGAAGCGCTGAACTTGGTAGCCTGAGCGAAAGGCTGGCGCATGGACACGACGTCTTACACATTGATGCAGAGGGCCCGGCGCGTCCGCATAAGCTCACCGCCGAAGGGCGCATGATTGATGGCCAGTTGATCTACCGCGGCGACTCGCTTTTCTAACCCGCCCCGAATTGCAAATTACCAATTCCCAATTCACAATGTTTCTATGATTCTCGGCACCGGAGTGGACATCGCCGAAGTTTCCCGCATCCGCGAAAGCATTGAGCGCTTTGGCGACCGCTTTCTCCGCCGCATATTTCACCGACGGCGAAATCCGTTACTGCGAAAAAAGAGCCAGTCGCTATGAAAGCTACGCCGCGCGCTTCGCCGCCAAGGAAGCCGGAATGAAGGCGCTGGGCACGGGATGGAGTCATGGCATCCGCTGGCGCGATATCGAAGTGGTGCGCCCGCAAGGCCAGCGTCCCACGCTTCAATTTCATGGCGAAGCCGCGGCCATGGCGGCCAAGCTGGGCACGAAAAATATCGCACTCTCGCTCACCCACACTTCCGAGCAGGCCCTGGCCCACGTCATTCTGGAAAATTAGCAATCAGCTGTCAGCCATCAGCCACCAAACACGTAGCGGCGGACGCATTCGTCCGCCCCGCGCGGTATCCGGCGATCCGTCCACCAACCTGCTGATTCAAAATAAGTTTGAGCTCCCTCCGCAACAAGCGCCGAGGTGTGGGGTTTATATAGCCGAAGCATAATCAGGCCGGGTCACTGCTCGGGCCAAAATTGGAGCAAACCAAATTGATCAATCCAAAGGAAAGGCAATGAATATGAATCGCTCTGTTCGTAGGTTGGGAGTGGGGGTCTTAGGAGTTTTGATGTTAACGGTTTCGGTGCTGTCGCTGTCGACGGCTGCGTCGGCACAAATCGGAATTGGCATTTCGGTGCGGATCGGTCCGCCCGCGTTGCCGGTATACGCGCAGCCCATCTGTCCCGGTCCGGGATATCTCTGGACTCCGGGCTATTGGGCGTGGAATGAAGACGGCGGCTATTACTGGGTTCCAGGAACATGGGTGGTTGCGCCGGTGGGCATGCTCTGGACGCCCGGTTACTGGGGCTTTGCGGGCGGCTTCTATGGCTGGCACGCCGGCTATTGGGGACCGCACGTCGGTTTCTACGGCGGCATTAACTACGGCTTCGGATACGGCGGCGTAGGCTTTTTCGGCGGCGAGTGGAGAGGCGGCGCCTTCTTCTACAACCGCGCCGTGATGAACGTGAACGTGACCAATGTCAGGAACGTCTACAGCCGTACCGTTGTCGTCAATAACACGCACGTCAGCTTTCAACGGCCCCGGCGGAATCGTAGCGCGGCCCACGGCGGAAGAGGAAAGATACGCGCACGAGCCGCATACCGCGGCGCTGGCAGCGCAACGGGAACACGAGCATGCTGCCAGCCAGAACCGGGCGTTGTTCGCGTCTGAAAATCACGGGCGGCCAGCGATTGCGGCCACGGCCCGGCCTGGCGAGTTCTCGGGACGTAACGTGACGCGAGCCGTCCGGTGGCGAGCGCGGCGTCAATGAGCGTGAGCCGGCCAGAACCGCGGCAACGAGCCCGTACGGTGGCACGTTCGGAAAATCACGAAGCGCGGAACGGTGAAGCGCGAAATAACGAAGCGGGAAGGGCCGCGTAACATGCGACGAACCGCGAAAATGCCAAGCCGAGCAAACAGGACAAGCAGGCTCAAAAGAAAGCGCAGAAACAGGCAAAAACCGAACAGAAACGCAATGACCGCGAGAAGCGGTTAAACTGACAGTCGTAAAAACGGCTTACGTTTAGCAGGAATCAGCTGGAAATCCTTGCATAAAAGGCTCCCATTCTCACCCGCCGCAGCGAGAGAATGGGAGCCTTCGTTTTCTTTGCCCCGCTGCCTGTTTTATCGACCCCCAACAAATCTCTTATCCTGAAATTCTTGCAACGTTTGCTATGATGTTCTGACGTTTACGGACTATCTTGCCTAGCCAGAAGCAGCTGAAATGGTCGCAACTCCGAGTCGGCCTCACCGTCGTGGCCGCGAGCGCCACCCTCATGGTCCTGATTTTCCTGATGAGCGGTACCGGCGGATGGTTCACCCGCAAGATCACGATACACTCGTACTTCGATAATGCTGGCGGCTTGCGCGAAGGCGCCCCGGTGCGGTTGGCGGGGGTGGACATCGGCAACGTGAAGAGTATCCGAATCGTGACGGGCAAGGCGATGACGCCGGTGGAAGTCACAATGAAGGTCAACACCAAGTACTCTTTTAATCTGCGCAAAGACTCGGTCACGTTGCTGAGCACGGCCGGAATTCTGGGCGAAACCTTCGTGGACGTGGACAGCAAGACGGCCAAGGGACCGGAGGCGGCCGACGGAGACACGTTGGAGGCCCGCGACCAGCCCCAGATCGAGGACGTGGTGCGCGCCAGCCAGAGCACGCTACAAAACGTTGACACTCTATTGAAACGCGTGGATCGCATCATGGCGTTCATCGAGAGCGGCCAGGGTTCGATCGGCAAGATCATTTACGATCCGGCGTTGTACAACCAACTCAACGCCACGGTGGCCGAGTTCAAGGGATTGGTGGATGACATCCAGCAAGGAAAAGGCTCGCTCGGCCCGCTCTTCACCAGCGACGAGCTGTACAAGAAAGCGGTTGGCACCATCGATAAGCTGAACGTGATTGTGGACGACTTGCAGCAAGGCAAAGGTTCGGCCGGCAAGTTGCTCAAAGATCCTGAGCTGTATGACAACGCCAACAAGACGATCGCCAACGTTCGCCAGATCACCGACGACATCAACGCGGGCAAGGGCGCGATCGGCAAGATGACGAAGGATGAGGTGTTCGCCAACCACCTGCAAACGCTGATGGCCAACCTGTCTGAATTGTCCCAGCGCCTGGAAAAGGGCGAGGGTACGGCGGGAATGCTGTTCAAGGACCCAGCCCTTTACAACAACAGCAACCAGATGCTGGTGGAGACGCGGGAATTGTTGAAGTCGATCCGCGAAAACCCCAAGAAGTATCTGACATTCCACGTCAAGGTATTCTGATAGAAACGTCGTTGGTCGTTAGTCGATGGTCGCTGGCAAATGCAGATCCCTCGCTGCGCTCGGGATGACAATCCAGGAATTGTGGCAGCTGTGGTTGCCGACGACTAACGACCATCGACTAACGACCAGTTCTAACGATTGCCATCATCGTCCGTCCAAACGTGTTGCGTCCAAACAACGGACCGCCAGTTCCACATTTCGATTCGAGGTTCTAATGCGCAATTTCTTGAAGCTGTTGATCGTTTTCGTGATGCTTGTACCCGCCTTGTTTTCTCAGGAAAAACCTGCCGACGTGCGGTTCTCCGCCGACATGCTCGATAAGAGTATCGACCCCTGCAACGACTTTTACGCCTACGCGTGCAGCAAGTGGATGGCGAAGAACCCGATTCCGGCAGACCGCTCCGGCTGGGGACGCTTCCACGAGTTGCAGCAGCGCGGCGAGTACGTGGTGCGCGACATTCTTGAAAAGGCCGCCGTCGACCAGCCAGGCCGCAGCGTCAACCAGCAGAAGATCGGAGACTACTACGCCAGCTGCATGGACGAGAGTGCAATCGAAAAGGCCGGCACGAAGCCGCTCGAGCGCGACTTTCATAGCATCGCCGGGCTCTCCTCCAAAACCGACCTTCCGCAAGAGATTCTGCGTTTGCATCGCGAGGGCGTCGATGTGTTGTTCGGCTTCGATTCCGGTTCCGACTTCAAGAACGCCAGCCAGATCATTGCCCAGCTTGACCAGGGCGGATTGGGCATGCCCGACCGCGATTACTATTTCAAGGACGATCCAAAGTCGGTCGAACTGCGTAAACAATATGTCGCGCATGTGGCAAAAATGTTTACCTTGCTGGGCGACGATGAAAGCAAAGCCGCAGCGGAAGCCAAAGTTGTCATGGAGATTGAAACCGGCTTAGCCAAGGGCGCGCTCGACCAGACTAGCCGCCGCGATCCGCAGAAGGTCTATCACAAGCTGAGCAACCAGGAACTGGCCGCCCTGAGCCCCACGTTTAACTGGAGCCTGTATTTCGAGGGCGTCGGTGCTCCGAGGTTCGATTCCCTGAACGTGATTGAACCGGAATTCATCAAGAACATGCAGGGAGTGATCAGCGCGCACTCACTCGACGATTGGAAGACGTATCTGCGCTGGCACACGGTGCATTCCAATGCCGCAGTGTTGCCCGCGGCGTTCGTCAATGAAAATTTCGACTTTTTCAGCAAGACGTTGCAGGGCACCAAAGAGTTGCGTCCGCGCTGGAAGCGCTGCGTCGATTACGCCAACGGCGATCTCGGTGAGGTAGTTGGCCAGATCTACGTGCAGCAGACCTTCGGCGCCGAGGGCAAGGAACGCACCCTGGCGATGGTGAAAGCTCTGGAAAAGGCACTGGGCGAGGACATCAAGAGCGTGCCCTGGATGAGTGCGGACACGAAGGCTCAGGCGCTCGTCAAATTGCAGGCTATTACGAACCGCATCGGCTATACCGATAAGTGGCGCGACTACTCGGCACTCCAGATCGTGCGTGGCGACGCTTTGGGCAACTCGCAACGCGCGAATCAAAACGACCTGCAGTACAGGTTAAACAAGATTGGCAAGACGCTCGATAAAAGGGAGTGGCCGTATCCTCCAATGACGATCAACGCCACCTACGACCCCACCCAGAACAACATTACGTTTCCCGCTGGAATTCTGCAGCCGCCGTTCTTTGACAACCGTGTGGACGACGCCATGAATTTTGGGGCGATCGGCGCGGTAATTGGCCACGAACTGACGCACGGCTTCGATGACCAGGGCAGCCAGTTCGATGCGGACGGCAATCTCCGCGACTGGTGGACGGCAGACGACAAGAAGCAGTTCGAAGCGCGCACCGGCTGCATCCGGGACCAGTACGCGAATTTCGTTGCGGTCGACGACCTGAAGCTGAACGGCAAGCTCACGCTGGGCGAGAACACGGCCGACAATGGCGGCATGCGCATCGCTTACATGGCTCTGCTAAACACCTTTGCCGGCAAAGAACCGGCGCCGATCGACGGCCTCTCCGCCGAGCAGCGCTTTTTTCTGGGATGGGCCAACGTGTGGTGTGAGAGCCGCACCGATGCCATAGCGCGGATGTTAGTGACCCTGGATCCGCATTCGCCATCGAAATACCGGGTGAACGGAACCGTCTCGAACATGCCGGAATTTCGCGAAGCGTATCATTGTGCGGCGACGGCACCGATGGTGAATCAGAACGCTTGTCGGGTGTGGTAGGAAGGGCGTCGTTGGTCGTTGGTCGTTGGTCGATAGTCGTTGGGATTTTGTTGAGGGATGGGGTTTGCTAACGACTAACGACTAACGACTACCGACTACCGACGGCACGAGGCGTTAGGCCGCGTCTCGGCGGAATCTGTTGATGAGGGCGTTCAGTCCACGGGCTACGCCGTCCCCGTTGCGACAAAGCTCGTCCGCTTTGTCCTCGGACAGGTACTGTAGACGCTGGGCGATCCGAAGCTGAGTTTGCAGCTCCAAAAGTGACCCCCTGGCATGAAAAAGAAAACGTACAAACTCAGGATCCGATCGGTGCCCCTTTCCTTCTGCGATGTTGCTAGGTACCGAAACGGCGGCGCGTCGCATCTGGGAGGTCAATCCGTAAATCTCGTGCTTCGGAAAGCCACTTGTGATCCGATAAATCTCGACCGTCAGGTCCATGGATTCCTGCCAGATCCGCAGGTCTTGAAACGACGAGTTGGCAGTCATCAAGGCACCTCTGAGCACAAGTTAACTCACATTGCCGAGGCGAGCCTATGACGGGTGAACAGGAAGATTGTGACATTTCCGTGAGAGCGCAGCGAGGAAGTCGTTAGTCGTTGGTCGATAGTCGTTCGGGATTCTGTTGAGGGATTAGGGGTTTGCTAACGACTAACGACCAGCGACTAACGACCGGCCACATTCGCCTGCTCGTGCGCATGATAACTTGACCGCACCAGCGGGCCTGACTCCACGTGCCTGAAGCCAAACTTCAGCGCTTCTTCCTTTAGCGAGACAAACTCGGCGGGCGTGTAGTAGCGCGTCATCGGCAGATGATCTTTTGACGGACGCAGATACTGTCCTATCGTCAGAATATCCACGCCGCGCTCGCCCAGGTCGCGGAAGACTTCGAGCAGTTCTTCCGTCTCCTCGCCGATGCCAACCATCACGCCGCTCTTGGTCACCGTTGCCGGATCCCACTGCTTGGCGTTCTCCAGCAAATCGAGCGTGCGTTTATAGCGCGCCCCCGAACGCACCGCGCGGTAGAGCCGCGGAACGGTCTCGGTATTGTGATTGAGCACGTTCGGCTTCGCTTCGAGCACAATGCGCAGCGGTTCTTCCAGGCCCTGGAAGTCAGGAATCAGCACTTCGACGCGGCACTCTGGCACGAGCAAGCGAATCTGCCGGATGGTTTCCGCAAAGATCCTGGCTCCGCCAACATTATCGTCGTCGCGGTTCACACTGGTCACGACCGCGTGACGAAGGCCAAGCGTCGCGACGGCCTCCGCTACGCGCCGCGGCTCGTCCCAGTCAATCGGCTGCGGACGTCCCTTGGGCACCGCGCAAAAACCGCACCGGCGCGTGCAAATATCGCCGAGCAACATGAAGGTTGCCGTGTGATGGTGCCAGCATTCTCCAATATTCGGACACTGCGCCGACTCGCACACCGTATGCAGCCCCAGCCCGCGAGCCAACTTTTTGAGGTTGTGAAAGTTGTCGCCCACCGGAGCCTTGGCCTTAAGCCATGAAGGCTTCGGGGTGCGAACCGGCGGCCCGAGATCGATCTGGATGAGTTGGGAAGATGCAGACATGGCGAAATTTGATTTTATCAGTTCGCTCGTCTGGAAGAAGAAACGGACCGGCGGCATGCAGCCACCGGTCCGAGATTTGCGCTGCGGTTGCCGTTACTGGTGGAAATCAACCAGCTTCGGATTGCTATCTTGCGTCCCCAAAACGACGGCTTGCGTTGGGGAGATGATGTAGAGGATCGCTTGCGGGGTGCCGCTTACGCTCACGATCACTCGCCCGTTGGAGCTAGTGGTGCAGGTCGTACCAGAGCTGGCCATGCAGTAAGTCGCACTCGTGGGGCTGCCCGGCTGCTGTGGTCCTTGATTGTTGTTTTTATACGTGGTTATGGTGAGATTACCGGCTCCATCGGCGGTTACGCAGTCGGCTTCCACGTCCTCGTTCCAGCTGACTGGTGGTTGACTTCCACCCGGGTAATTCCCTTTCAACGAGGCGGCGGTGAAACTGCTACCGGTCTGCGGCGTGAGCGTGCCAAAGTCCACTCCGCCGCCAGTTCCAACCATGAAGGCTTGGTTCGTGGCGACCAGATAGAAGACCGGCGGGTGGTTACCACCCCCGGTAATCGTCACACGCCCGGTCGATGAATCGACGCTAAAGCTCCCCGAGGGGGTTTGCGTGCTCAAGGTGCCACCATCGTTCACGTCGAAACTACCGGTAAATGTGCCGTTTGCGAGGGCGGTGAGGAGTCCGACCTGTGCTGCGGGCGTGCTTCCTCCGTCCAAGTATTGGTCCTCGAACACGCTGATTCCGTCCAGCGATGCGTCGGTGAGGGTGCCGCTTTGCAGCAGCACCTGGCCGGCCATGATCACCGGCGTCGTCTCGGTGTCGATTGCCATCATCAGCATCTCATTAGAGTTGACGACGTAGAAGACAAAGTTTGTGGTGCGGTTCGTGACGCCGGTGATGGCGGCCGTGCCGCGGCCAGCTTGTGCGCCGCTCGAGGCGACACTGAAATCGGTGGCGTTTAAGGTCTGCTGAGCCGTACCCGTTCCGTTGTCGTTATTGTCGCTTTCGCCGGAAAGCTCGCCAGCGCCATTGGCATTGAACTGGCCAGCCACAGCAAAGCGGTTGGCGCTCCCACTGTTATCGGCTCCGATGAGTCCAAAGGCGTAATTACCCTTGATCGCGCCGGTCGAGAACGCGCTGGTCGTCTGCTGCCGCAGCAAACCGGAAGCCAGGAAGCCGCTGTTGCCGTAGTCGATGATGTGGCCATTGCCGTCGCTGGCGTCGAGTGCGGCTTCAAACGTGCCGCTGGTGCCGCCAACCGGGCTGATGGTTATCGTAGCGAGGTTGTTCGAGCCCACGCAGTACGTTCCGTTGAAAGTAGTGTTTGTGGGCGCGGAGTTGTTCTGATCGGCTGTGTCCATGATTCCGCCGGTAATGTTTCCGTTTCCGTCAGCCACGAAACTGCCCAAAACAGAGCTGGCCGTCGTCGCGCTATTCTTCCAGCCATTCAACAGCATGGCATAGTTGCCTTTGAGGAGCCCGTTGTTCAGCGGGCCCAGGCAAGCTTGAGTAGCGTTAATCGTGATGCTCAGGCTGGCGCTGGTGGCTGTGACCGCCGGGGTCTCACTATCCGTGACTTGAACCGTAAAGGTTGAGGTTCCGAGCGCGGTCGGTGTTCCGGAGATCACGCCGGTACTGGAGTTGATGGTGAGCCCGGCCGGTAAGCTGCCGGTGTTGACGTTCCAGTTGATGTAGGGCGGAACTCCGCCGGCGGCGGTCACCGTGGCACTGTAGGCCGTGCCTTCGGTGCCGGACGATAGCGACGTCGTGGTGATCTGCAGAGGTGCGACCGTAATGACGATGCTCTGGCCGACCGATTGGGTGGCGTGCGTCGGCGTCTGCGAGTCGGTCACGGTTACAGTGAAATTGGCCGTGCTGCCGGAGGTCCCCGTCGGCGTGCCCGAGAGCACCCCGGTCGAGGGGTTAATCGAAAGCCACGAAGGATTGCTGCTGAGGCTCCACGTGTAGCTCGGAACTCCGCCCGTAGCCATCATCGTGGCACTGTAGGGCGAGCCAATCGTTGCGCCCGGCAAGGTCGTGGGCGTGATGGTCAACGGCGAAGCGGGTGGCCCCACGGTAATGGCAATGGGTTGGCTGCTGGCGGAATTGCCCGCCGCGTCAGTCACCTTGAAAGTGAACGAGCCGCCACCTCCGCCGGTCGGTATGCCGCCGATTACTCCACTGGAGGAAACCAAAATCATTCCCGGAGGTAGCGCCGGGGTAACGCTCCATGTATAGGGACTCGTACCGCCGGTCTCAGTCAGCGACTGGTTGTAGAGGGTTCCAGCGGTTGCCCCTGGAAGAGAAGTTGTTGTGACGGCGGGCAACGGGCTGACGTTAATCTTCAAGGCGGCCGATTTCGTCGGGAAGCTGACCGAAGTCGCCGTCACTGTTGCCGTGAACGTGCTGCTCACAGAGGCAGGAGCGTTGTAAGTGGCCGATGTCGTGGTGGTGTTGGTGAGCGTGCCCTGCGAGCCGCTGCCCGAAACCGTCCAGGTCACGCCCGCGTTTTTCGAGTCGTTCGTAACCGTCGCCGTTATGGAAACGGTTTGGCCTTGATCAATGCCCTGCGTCGCGCTGGGTGTTAACGCAACCCCGACCGACGGAGCTGCCGCCGAACTGTTGCATCCCGAGAGAGCCAGCGTACAGAAACCTGTCGTAAGAAGAGTAATCAATACCCAAAGCAGATGAGAAAAAGTAATTCGCTTCACAACTCCTCCAGACACACGGGAGATTGGAGTGTCTCCCGATTTCGTCTTAGGGGCATCATCATCCTGGGAAACTGGTTACTACAAGTTACTGAAGTTACCGAAGTTCACTGAAGTGCCCTTTTTAATCAACAAGATTGAATCCGCCCGATCGTTCCCACACGTTTGCCGAGGAGATTTGCGACACGAACCGCGTCCGCTACTTCGGAAAAGGATGGGTCGGGGATTTCACTTCACCACACTTTGCAGCAGCGTTTGCAGGCCCTTCCACGCAATCTGCACTCCGATGCACAAGAGAATAAACGCGATCACCCGCAAGATTCCGTGGACCGTTTGGGACGAGATTTTCTGCGTGATTTTCGGCGCATAGCGGTAGCTGAGATATACGGTGAAGCTCAGAGCCACCACCGCCAGCAGGATACCGATATGACCAAGAATGTCCTCGAGAGTCTTCGTCCTTGACGAGTGAGCGCTCAACGTGAGCATGACAACAATGCAGCCGGGACCCGTCGTTATCGGAAAGGTGAAGGGATAAAAGATCTGCGACTCGAGAGAACTGGAGTCGGCAGCAACCGCAGAAGTTTGCTCCCGGTTCGGTGCAACGTCTTTCTCGTTCAGCAACCCCCAACCCATCGCCGCCAGAACGAAGCCACCAGCAACTTGCACGACGGGAAGAGAAATACCGAAAAAATTCAATAAAGCCGCACCCACGAGCTCGATCACCAACAGGAAGAGCGTGCTGCTAACGGCAATCTTGCGCGCGAGAGTGTGGTAGACCTCCGCCGGCGCCACTCCAACCAGCCCCAGCAAAACCAGCGCCGAACCCAAGGGGTTGACGACCGGCAAGAGCGCACTGAAGGCAAGCCCGAAATATTTAAGAACGATCAGCATATCCGGAAGCCCAGTTCCAACTCAAAGCAGGGAGGTCTTACCTCAGATGCACCGCTCGGTCCGAATGCTTCGGGCTGGATGATTTTTCGCCGTGCGCAACCGTTCTAAAATCAGGCATCGCATATTTTGGTTTGATTTCGTGGCATCCAGCTTCGCAGTACA
Source organism: uncultured Acidobacteriaceae bacterium (assembly GCA_963699405.1). Classification (GTDB taxonomy): domain Bacteria; phylum Acidobacteriota; class Terriglobia; order Terriglobales; family Acidobacteriaceae; genus Acidiflorens. The sequence goes on from CAVOTW010000003.1 coordinate 121,123, forward strand.
CTCCGCCCGCAGCCGATTCAGGCGATGGCATCGGGGAATTCATGGCCACTTCCCGATCGGCTTCCAGTTGCCGCTCCACGCTCGCGATCAGCTCTTCGTTCTCCCCCCGCGTCAGCCACTTCTTCTTGGACACTAAATAATCCTCTAATCGCGCAATCGGGTCGCGCCGCTTCCAATATTCAAACAACGGTTTCGGAACATATTCCGCCGCGTCATGAATGGCATGCCCTTTCATGCGCATCATCTTTGCTTCGATCAGCGTGGGACCTTCGCCGCGGCGCGCCCGTTCGCAGGCTTCGTGGCAGGCGTCGTAAACCTGGCAGGCATCAGTGCCATCGACGATGACGCCGGGAATTCCGTAAGCGATGGCGCGCTCGGCCAGATCCTTGACGCGAAACTGCATGTCGGCAGGCGTCGAGTATCCCCAAAGATTGTTCTCGACAATCAACACCAGCCCAAGATTCTGCACGGCAGCAAAATTGAGCCCCTCATAAGTCACGCCGGTGGACTGTCCGCCATCGCCAATGTAAGTCATCACCGCAATTTGTTTGCCCTGTAATCGTGCGCCCAGCGCCACGCCCGCCAGCACCGGAATCAAATCGCCCAAAGTAGAAATGGGCGAAACCACATTGCGCGTAACGATATCGCCAAAATGTGATGAAGCATCGCGACCCTTGGTCGGCGATCCGGATTTCGCCATGTATTGCATCATGATGTCGGCGGGGGGAAAACCGCGCACCAGGAGCGCTCCCTGGTTGCGAATCATCGGGCCGAGCCATTCGTCTTTGTGCAGAGCATACGCGGAGGCACAGGAGCAAGCTTCCTGCCCGAGGCCAAAGTAAACGCCGCCAACTACTTGCCCTTGCTTGTAGAGATTTTCGAGCGCGGTTTCCATGCGCCGGTTGAGCAACATCCAGCGATAGATTTCGATGCACTGCTCGCGGCGTGAGGTATTTCGATTCGCGAATCGGAGGCGCGGGGCGGGAAAGATCTCCGCTCTCCACTTCGTAGCGGACTTCATCGCCAGCCCGAACCTGGCGCAGGGTGAAGCTCGGCTTTTCCAGTCGATAGTCGCGGATGGTGTAGGTGCGGAGATCGGTGCTTGGCAGATCGCCGTTCAGGAGCTCGTCGTCGGGTTGCGGGCTTTTAGCTTTTGGCTTTTGGCTCTTTGCGAGCGATTGCTTTTTGGCAGAACCCATTTTCGTCGTCGCGCTTCTCTTGGGCATGATGAGTCCGCGAACATGCTATCACTCGTGTGGCGCGGGCGCACCGCCCGCGAAAAGCTGACTGCGAAATCGATGCTGCTTTAAGCAAGAAAGATCAAGCAAGAAACAAATCATCCTCACCGCGCATTCGGCGCAACTCGTCGGGCGCCCGCAGCGGCACTCCCACGCTATTGCCAAGCAGAGCATCAATCGTTTCTGCCCACAGCATCTGGCTTCCAAACACGCTGCCAAAGTTACGCGACACCGATTGCGCGACCTTGTTCAAGTCAAGTTCGCGTCCCAACTCCCGCTGCATCGAGGTCACTGGTTTCGCCGTGATGCCGCAAGGCACAATTAAGTTGAAATAGCTGAGATCTGTATTCACATTCAAAGCGAAGCCATGCGAAGTGACCGAGCGCGAAATGTGTACACCGAGCGCGGCGATCTTGGCAGGTGTCTCCGCGGATGTCTCCGCCTCCGTCCACACTCCGGTAAGACCGGCGATGCGCGTCGCAGGAATTCCAAAATCGGCGCACGTGCGAATCAAAACTTCCTCCAGCCGCCGAATGTAGTCGACGACGCCGAGAGTTTTCCGCGAGGCCGGCAATGGTTGAGAAGCCGATTCCCAATGTTTTTCCTGATGGCTGATGGCTGAAAGCTGAGAGCTGCTGTATCCCCGCAAATCCAAAATCGGATACCCCACCAACTGCCCCGGCCCGTGAAAGGTAACGTCGCCTCCGCGGTCGCATTCGAACACTTCGACGCCGCGGGCGGCGAGCACTTCCGTCGAAGCGAGCACATTGGCCGCCTTGGCATTGCGCCCAAGGGTAATGACGGGAGTGTGTTCCAGCAACAGCAGCACGTCGGCGATCTCGCCTGCCTTGCGCAGATCAACCAGTTTCTGCTGAAGCCGAAGGCCTTCGGCATAATTGAGCTGACCGAGTTGGACGACGGAAATCACGTTGCTTTTTGAAATTATAGGCCCGAAGTGAATGCCGCATTTAGTACGTGGTCGAGGTTCGGCGCAGAATTCCAGCCACCACAATTCGGCGCTCATCCACGTGGAGATCGTAAACTATGCGGTAATTTCCTACCCGACGGCGCCACGCGGTCCTTTGAGGCGTTTGATGTCTCCGCTGAAAGGATCTTGCTGCATTGCCAGCAGTGCGTCCTTCAACGCGCGCCTGATCTTTTGGCGGGAGCTTTTAAAACTTTTTTTGCGCGGGGCCGGTGATTTGGAGGTTCCAGGCCATCGGGTTTTAGGGCCTCGAGGAACTGCGTCAATGATAGCGAATCTCCCCGTCGAAAAGCGGCTCGTCCACGGCGCAGGGCGGCGAGTTCGGCCGGAGTGGGCGTTACCGCGGGATAGCGTTCTTCGAAATAGGCGCGGAGCGCTTCGCGCACCAATTCGGACCGCGTGCGCGACTCCTTCTTTCGCACTTCCTCGAACTGCCGCAGCATGGCGGGAGGCAGCGAAATGCTCATGATTTGGGTCGTTCGCATAGGATTGTTCGTATTAACTAGTAATACTTAGTATAGGGGCTGGAAAGCGCGTGTCAAGGGTGTCGGCTGCGTAGCGGCCCACTTCTCGAAAAACACGAGAAGTGGGGCACCCACTTTTTATATTGGTCAGCGGTCAAAGACGACAGCGGTATAATCTCCGCCGGAGAAGCGGGCCACCCGCCTAGCATAACCGGAAAGCGGTAGGTGTCGAGGAATGCACAGCGGTGCCGGCCGTGCGACGGCCCACTTCTCGAACGGCACGAGAAGTGGGGCACCCACAGTTCGTATTATTCAGCACTCCAAAACTGGCGGCGTTATAATCGTCCGCCGGAGGGGTGGGCCACCCGCCGCCAGCCTTCTAAATTTGCCCCCATTATTTTTTTTGATTCTCCCCTTGCGCAATGGCGTTCACTTTGGTATAACAAGTCGAGCCGAGGACAAGTGAAGTTGTGTCTGAGCTGTCCGTTGAGTCTTCACGGGCTGATTGGGCATCCAATACTGAAAGCCTCCAATTAACCCCATTTTCCGGGGTTCGCATTCGGGGACAGAGTTTCCTGAAGGGTTTCCGCGAAAAGCAGAGCCTCCAAGCGATCTTTAATTTCTGAATTGTCTTCCGTTTCGGCCTGCGCCGGATTTTGTGGCGGGTTTTGTTAGGGCTAGCGCGGAAGAGCGTTTTCGGACGTGCTGTAAAAGAGTTCTCCAGTCTTGGTTCATTCCAAAGTCTGCGATAGAAACTCCCCACACTGTTGAAATCAGGTGGAAATCCTGTGATCTCAGAGGGTTGACAGCATTCGCGCAGGCGCGTAGCTTTAACAGGTTTGGTTCGACAGGTTTAGTACCACAAGTTTCGAGGACGCCAAAATCTCTTCTAAGGGATCGAGGCAGATCTGGAAGCGCACCGCTCAGGCGGGAAGC
>CAVOTW010000004.1:0-126082 GCA_963699405.1 uncultured Acidobacteriaceae bacterium
AAAAATCCGCCCCAGATAAATATGCGACCAGGCGATCACCTTGGGTTCATGGGCCGTTTGCAGCGCTCGTTCGAAGTACTTGCGCGCCCCTCCATGTCGCGGTTCGCGGTGGCGACCTGCGCCAAAATAAAGAGCGCCCGGCCTGGATCTTCTTCCTGTTCGTCGAGCAGCTTTCTGCGCCAGCTTTTGCGCGGTTTCCGGATCGCCGAGCCGCCAGTCGCCGCTCCGCGTCCAGCAGCAAGTGCTGGTTCCGGCCCCCAGCCAGGTGCAAGAGTTCGGGCTCTGCCTGCGCTGGCAAACTGGATCTGCGACACCCGCTTTGATTTCTCTTGTTGATGTCGATCGCGGCCGAGCAGCGTACGGATAAGCATTGCGCATTCCCGCGGGATCGTTTTCAAACCTGCGCCATCGCATCATAAAAATAGTCGGGTCAGGACATAGCCTTCCTTGTCGGCCTGGCTGATCGTCATGGTCTCTGTCTGCCTCTGGAAATTGCTCAACCGCTCTTCAATCGCGCGCACCAGGCATTCCGTCACCAGTAGCGAAATGTTGCTCTTGAACGCTTCATCCATCGGAGCATCCTGCAACTTGACCAGCAACGGTTCCAGCGGCTTGAACGAGCCCGCGTTCTTCAGTCGCCAGCGGATCCAGAGAGATAATGCAGATACGTGTGCCGAATCTGTTGCATCTTGATTGCCGTGCCGGAGGTCGGCGAAATCACCACGTAGTAATCCGAGGCATAATTGCGCGCGTTGGTCTGCCCAGGCGCGCCCATCGCATCCAGATAGACGGTAAACTGCCGTCCCAGATAGCCCGCCGACGGCATCTTCAGATAGATCTCGGTGTCGAATGTCATCTTGGACAGCGGAGTGTGATAGATCTCGGTCAATTCCGTGTAGCGCGCGTGGTGGAGCTCCCAGATGGCGTGCAATGCCGATCTTCTGGTAAAAGGCCTGCAGCAGCGGAACGATGTCGGCCGCAACCGCCGCGTCGGGCGGCAACTCCGCCGCCTTCACTTTCAGCGTGAACGTCGGCGGATCGTCGAGATAGAGGGCCAGCGATACGTACTGCGAGAGGTCGCGCGCCGGATCCGCCGTTTGATGCTGGCGGTAGAACAAGCACATCGGACCGATCACGTCCTGCGCCCCGGCCGTTTTCTCCACCGCCTTGGCAACGTCCGAGCGGATCTGTGCGCGCAGCGGATCGGAAACATTGAGTTCCTGGTCATAGCCGCAGGTGTTGATGGCGGTGAGCACGGTGAACAGCGTCTCGCTGGTTTCCAAAGAAACCTGGGGCCGATTCTGCGCCCATCCCGAAGCGACAACCAGCACCACCGCCAGACTCAGAGCGAATGTCAGCCGAACGACTTGTCCCAGGAAATTCCTACCGAGGCCACGCATAGACGGATGAGCTAAGAAGTAGTGTACGAACTGGTTAATTCGGGGTCAAACCGCGGTCAAACCGGTTTTCGAGTCGCCGACTCTACATGCTCGATCCGCACACTTCGGCTTGGTAGCGGTTAGTTTGAGGGTCCAGCAAACAGCAGCAGATTCCCATCCGGATCCTTGACAACGAAATTCCTGGCACCCCAAGGCTGCTTTTTCAAGGTCTGGTGAAAGACGACACCAGCGGACTGAAACTCAAGAAACAGGAGCTTGATCTCGTCCGCTGTAGCGACGGTCAGACATGCCGATAACAGTTCTTCCCGATCGTGGAGTGTCGACTCGATTACCGGACGATCGACGGACCTTAGATTGAGATTGACTCCGTCCCGCCCCACCTGTGCATAGTAGGGAGGTTTGCCGTAACTGAATACGAGCGAAAAGCCCAACTTCTCGCAGAAAAATTCGCATGATCTCTTGATATCGGTGACGAACAGTTGCGGCTCGGCACTGACAATCGTTGCTTTCGATGGCGATGCTTTCGATGGCGCTGATTTGGGGAGCGACGACTTCACCTTAGGTGGCGTTTTCGAGAGCCCAGTTTTCAGCGCTTGCCAACCGGCGAAGCCTTGCTGTCTTGCGACCAGTTCTTGGGCGTCGCTGAGCTTAAAACTGGCCGCAAGAATCTCGGAGTCGGGCATATTCAGGAAACGAGGCAAATGCTCGCGGATTTGTACGGCGACGGGATAGTGACGATCGCGATGCCACCGCAATATGAGCTTAGCTTGCTTTTTGAGGTTCTCGAGATTGGGCATGTGGGCCTCCACGATTAGATCGTAGGCGGGCATTGCCCTTCGGCGACGAGCCGTTGCATCCTACATGCGCAGATCGCAGTATCAGCGACGGCGTCCGTAGTTGTCAATGAAAACGACGTCGCTACACGCCATGGCGCTTTCCTAGGGTCGCTACGGTCTTGCCGACGGAAGGCTAACGGATGTATCTTGGGCTCGTGGAAAACGTCTGCGTTCGGTAGACTACGCCACTTATTAACAACGTCTCCCTAGATATTCTGCCTCGGAGGTTCCCTCGATGAAACGCAATCGCCACTCAGCCAATTTCGCCGCCTCCCTGGCGCTGGGTATCGCTGCGCTGATCTTCGCGACGGCGGCCGTCGCGCAGACCGAAAAGGTCCTCTACAGTTTCGGAGGTCCCGACGGGGCCGGGCCCTAGTGGGGGGTGATTGCTGGCGCGAATGGAACGTTCTACGGTACGACCACGTTTGGTGGTTCCGGAGAAGCCGGAACAGTTTTCGAATTGAAACCTGACAAAACAGGCTACGAAGAGGAAGTAGTTCACAGCTTTGGCGGCAGCGATGGTAATGCTCCGAACGGACTGGTCGCCGACAAGCGAGGCGCTTTGTATGGCACCACATTCGAGGGTGGCATATACAACGAAGACTGCCCGTTTGGGTGTGGCGTGGTGTTCAAACTCACGCCGAAGAAGTCCGGCTACGCTTTTAGTGTGCTGTATAGCTTCCAGGGCGGGACCGCTGACGCCTGGGAGCCCTTTGGCGCACTGGTACTGGACAAGAAGGGAGCTCTTTACGGCATCTCGCAATTCGGATGCAGCGAAAATGGAGGCTGCGCTTTCAAACTGACGCCGGGCAAGTCTGGCTACAGCGAGAGCATTCTCTACAGCTTTCCCAACAGTTCACTTCCTACTGGCATTGCGATTGACGGTAAGGGTTCCCTTTTCGTCACGACCTCTTACGACGGCACTGGAAACTGCGATGGCGGTTGTGGCACGGTGTACGAGCTTACCCCGTCGGGCTCCGGTTACGACGGCACTGTTATTTACAACTTCGCCGACTATTCGGATGCGAACTATCCCTCTGCGCCTCCTACGATTGATGAGAAGACGGACGTGATTTACGGCACGACTTGGTTCGGTGGCACCTACAAAAGTGGGACGGTCTTCGCACTCACCCCGTCGGGTTCTGGTTACGAGGAAAGCATTATTTATAGTTTTGACGGTGGAGGCTACGGAAACCCAGATGGCTTCGCCTCCTGGGCTCCCGTGCTGCTGCAACCGGACGGCACTCTCTATGGCACTAACCCTCTAGGCGGAGGCGGCTGCAAGGGAATTGGCTGCGGTTCTATTTTTCAGCTGACTCCGTCCGGGTCCGGTTATTTGTTTCAGTACGTCTACAACTTCAGCCAGCCGATCAATGGGGCCGAGCCGGAATGGGGTCCAGTCATCGCCGACGACAAAGGCGATCTTTTCGGAACGACGCGATCCGGCGGAACCAAGACAAGTTGTGGCGATGGGGGCCCAGGTGGCGCTCACGGCTGCGGCGTGGTCTTCAAAATTGTTCCGTGACGACACGCGCCATGGGTTCCCGGCCAAGTTATTCTGTCTAGGAAAAGTTATCTCAGACCAGAAAATCGGGCGGACACCATGGACCCCAAAGAATTTCGCGAGGTTGGCCACCGAGTCGTAGACATGCTGGCCGAGTATCTTGAACACATCGAAGAAAAGCCAGTTTTCCCGAATGTCGAGCCCAGTAAACTGACCGAGCTTTTTGCCGAGCCCCTGCCGCAGGAATCCAGCGCTCCAGAAAAAGTGCTGGGAGAACTGGAAGAAAAACTTCTTCCTTATTGCACGCACGTCGGGCATCCGGGCTACATGGGTCTAATCACGCCCTCGCCCAGTCCTATCGGGATCATTGGAGATTTCATCTGTTCCGCCCTCAATCAAAATATCGGGGCCTACACGATTGGTCCCGCTGCCGTCGCCATAGAGCGTCGCACCGTCCGCTGGCTATCCGATCTGGCCGGCTACGACGACAAAGCTGGAGGCAACCTGACCAGCGGCGGCATGATGGCAAATTTCATTGGGCTAAAGTTGGCTCGCGACGCGGTTTCGGGCGACCGTATACAGCATGATGGAGTTCGCGAACGCTGGGCAGTCTATGCGTCGGAAGAGCGCCATGTTTCGGTAGATAAGGCTGTCGATGCCGTGGGACTAGGCCGGACCGCGCTGCGAGCCTTGCCCACCGACGCGAAATTTCAAGTGAGGATCGATGCGCTTGAATCCGCCATTGCCGACGACCGCAAGCATGGCATAAAGCCACTGTGCATTGTGGGCATTTTTGGGACAACGAACACTGGTGCGGTGGATCCCATCCGCGAGCTTCGCACGATTGCCGATCGCGAAGGAATGTGGCTTCACGCCGATGCCGCTTACGGCGGAGGTATGTTGCTTTCTCATGCCTGGTCCATGCGCAACCACGGATTGGAGCTAGCCGACTCGATCACCATCGATCCCCACAAATGGTTCTACGCTCCACTCGATGCGGGTGCGATCCTGGCCAAGGATGATCGCCGGCTGACGGCCTCCTTTGGCATGAAGCCCTCGTATCTCACAGATGAGCTCGATCGCGCCAATGAACGCTACCAGTACTACGTTCACAGCTTCGAGCAATCGCGGCGCTTTCGCGGCCTGAAGGTTTGGATGAGTTTCAAGCGTTACGGAGCCAGTCAGATTGGCGAGTGGATCGACAACAATGTTCGCCAGGCAAAGCATCTTTTTTCGATGGCCGCAAAGCATCCGGAGTTCGAAGCGGCCAGCGATCCACCAATGTCGGCAATCTGCATTCGATATAACGGCGCAGACTTGAACGAAGGGCAATCCAAGGAACTGCACGCCGAAGTTGCCCGGCGCGTGGAACAAAGCGGAAAGTTCTGGTTCTCGACCACCGAACTGAAAGGGAAGAGTTGGTTTCGAATCAATCCGGTGAACTTCCGCACCCGCACCGAGCACATGGACCAACTCTTGGCTTGGCTCGAGCAGGAATGCCACTCCGTGCTAGAAACGAGAGGAGGAATGATCGCGCGGAAGTAGAGTTCAGGGAACCGGCGGCCATCGTTATCAGCGACTAGTCGGCAGAGTTCTGCTGAATGTACTCTCTGCTATCGAACTTTTTCCCCGTACTTGCGCCCGACATATATCGAATCTGCCCAAAAATGGGCCGTTCAAACCACGGCCGGTCAAATTTCCCGACGATCGACCACGCGATGCCCGCGTAGCCGTTGGGATCGCGTCCATCCAACTCGTATTTATCGTTGAGACGCACCGCGATCTGAAACGCCAGTGCTGGCGATGGACTCCACTCCAAAATTTTCTTCGCCCAATACATGCGCAGATAGTTGTGCATCCAGCCCGTGTTGACCATCTGCCGCTGTGCGGCATTCCACAACGCGTCGTGTGTTTCGGCCTGTTCCAGTTGCGCTTCGCTGTACAACACAGGGCGTAGATCTTTCGCGTGCTTGGCTAGGGTGCGATGCGCCCATGGCTCGGCGCACTCGAAATTGTCGTAATCGGGATTGAAACGTACCAAGTTAACCGCCAATTCGCGCCAGGTAATGATCTGGTTCAGAAATGCATCTTTCGCCGCCTTCGGCGCCTCGGCTTTCTGAACCGCCAGCGCTACCGTGTGCGGACCAAGATGACCAAAATGCAGATAGGGAGAAAGCCGGCTGGTGCCATCTGCCTCTGGCTTGTTGCGCAGGACCGCATAATTCCGTAGTCCGCGCTTGAGGAAAGCCTTGAGCAGCCGCATCCCTTCGTTCGTTCCCCCGCGAAAACCCGACACCGGGCTAACGGAAGTGTCGAGTGGCCAACCCTCGGTGAGATCAAATCCTGGCTCAAGCGACAGCAATCTTTTCGGCATCTTCCACGCCACTTTCGCTTTGGGATTTTTCGGCGGAATCGTGAAGCGCTCAAGCTGCGCCTGCAGCCTCGGCCTTATGATGTGCGACGCGTATTGCGCTTTCTGGAGCAGTTGCGATGGCACGATCACGTCCGCATCCACGGTCCAGAGTGGCACTTTGAGCTTTTTCGCCGCCGAGCGCCGCCACGCCTCCGGTTCGCGCATCGGATTTTCATCGCCCACGACCAGCGACGGCCTCACTTCTTCGCAGAATTTCAACAAACTGTGTTCCGGAAATCGCCTGAGCACGAAGCCGATATTCCGTTTTCGGAGTGACGCCGCGATATCGGAAATACCTTCGGCAAGGAAACGGTAGTGGCGGAGATTGGCGTGAGGATAAAAAGGAACAGGCGCAAAGAACACCACGGCGGGCTTTCCCAACGCATTCGCCGCATCGACCGCTACGTCGAGCGCGGGGTTATCCAAACCCCTTTGCGCGCGCTGCATCCAGTACACGACGCAAGTCCCAGCCGGATCAGGCGGTCCCGCGCGCCGCACCGCGACTCTAGGTTCGCGGGCAAGCCGCTGCAGGTCATCCATCTTTTCTTGGCTCTTAGCGGCGTCTTAGCAGTGGGCCGTTACCCCTTGACGCTGATCTTGGAAAACGAGAGCACGGCGGTTCCTGTGGTTGGCCGGCCCATCGAAAGCGCCGGACGGAAGGTAGTAAAAATCAGCAGATTCTTCAACTGTGGCAGTACCGCCTTGGCGTCGTCGGGTTGCGAGAGGATGCGATAATCTTCCACCCGGCCATTGGCATCCACATAAGCTTCGATCACCACAGCATCGTCGCCCATATTGCCGAGCGAAGTACCGAACGCCGACTTCTCGAGTTGAGGACCGGTGTACAACATGAGCGGAACATCTCCGCTGCTGGCCTGCAGTTCGGCCGGCAGGGCAAAGAAGCCCAGGAGCAGCCCGAAGCACAATACGGCGCTCACCAGTCCGGCTGTCGCCGGAACCATGAAAGCGTTCAGAGCATTTTCCAGCCTCACCAATACGCCTTCAAACCGCGGCCGGCGCGACTGTGCGGCCTCGCGCGAAATCGCAACCCGCAACTTCAACGCCAGGTCGGCCGGAGCCTTCTTCGGAGCCAGACTGGCCAGCAACTGCTGCGTGCGCTCGGTCGCGGCATACTCCCGCGCGCAAGCGGCGCACTGTTCCAGATGGCGCGTGACGCGCGTGCATCTCCGACCCGCTCACCCGACCGTCGAGATACGGCGAGAACAATTTCCTGATCTCAGTGCACGTCATGGTGTCACCTCAACCTCTCTGCCGCCGCGCGAATTGCGTTGTCCTGCCGCGCGTCGACAGTCCGGTCATTGTCAGTCCGATCTTTCGCGGGCAGATCGTCAGAAGGAGCGATCAGCCCTAACTCCGAACCCACTTCCCTTACATATCCCGCCAATTTCTTGCGCAGCGCATCGCGTCCGCGTGTGATGCGCGACTTCACCGTGCCCAGAGAAATCGCCAAAACCTCCGCGATCTCCTCGTAAGACATTTCTTCCAGATCGCGCAGGATCAAAGCCGTCCGATATGGCTCGGGCACCTGTTGCAGGGCTTGCTCCACGGCCGCGCGTACTTCTGTGTGCGCGAACTTTTCAAACGGTGACTCGCCTGGATCGACCAAGCGGTCTTCTCCGGGAAATTCATATTCTCCGGCGTCGATGGGCTCAATCGGCATTTCCTGCGCCTTGTGCCGGAACCACCAGCGCCGGCGATTCGCCGCCTCGTGCAGCGCGATGCGGTAAATCCAGGTCTTCAGGCTCGATTCGCCGTGGAAATGCTTCATCCCGCGAAAGACTTTCAGGAACACATCCTGGGTCGTGTCGGCCGCGTCGGATGGGTCGTTCACGATGCGGTAGATGAGGCCGTAGATGGGCTGGTGGAACTCGCCAATCAGCCAGGCGTACGCCTCTTCCGAACCCGCCTTCAGTTCAGCAATGACGGCGGATTCCTCAGCTCGGGCTCCGATCGCGCTGGCAAGATCGCCCAATGTAGTCGCTCCCGCCATGGCTGGCGTTGCCTCCAATTATAGAGTCACTCGAGCCCCAGGCGGGAACCTTAATTTCTTACCTGAGCCACCTTACGGAAGTTACAAGAAACGATGTTCCCGCTTAAGTACTTAGACTCCGTAGGGGTCCCTGGAGTTCCCATGCTAAGTCTTTTTCTTGCAATGACGTGCGTCGCCGAGTATGAGTGCTTTTCCTCACCCCTTCAGCCAAACGATAGGAACCCCGCGGCCGAGTTTGCGGAAATCGGAATCGCTGGTCACGAGTGTCGCCTTGTGTTCGATTGCCAGTGCCGCCGCAAAACTGTCGGCGTAATAGAGCTTATGTTTGACCTTTATGTCGGCAGCCTGGCAAGCCCTTTGTGGGGTTGCATCCAGCATTGCGATCGGTAATGGACTCACCGCCTGCACGGCCGTTAGTGCCTGTTCCGGCCCGCGGTCGCGCAGAATCTTGCCATACACTTCCCCATAATTCACCGCTGACATCAGTAATTTGACGCGCTCTTGCAGAGCTTCTTTTAGAAGTTCATTGACTTTGTAAGCGCCCGGTGTTTTCTGCAAGAAACAAATCAGCGCGCTAGCATCAAGCACATACGTTTTCATCTATCGTGCTTGCCTTCTTCACGATGTTCCTTTTCCCAACTGGCCAACAGGTCCGGCCCGTCGGCCAACATACCCATGACGCGGTCGATGTACTCTTCGGTGATGGGCTGTAGAACAATGCGTCCGAACTGATCTTCCAGAAATTTAACCTTCGTGCCGGCTTCGATCTTATGTTTGCGGCGAAGCGCCGCCGGAATTACAAGTTGGCCCTTTGAGGTAAAAGTAGCACATGCATCTTCCATGTCTTACATAATATCATAAGTAAGCACTGTCGAGTTGCTTCCTACGTCTGCATCTTTGCCGCCGCTATTAGCGCCTGTCCCAGGCTCAAGCCGCCATCGCCGGAGGGCACTTCTTTTTGTGTGAATACCTCGAAACCTGCTTCGGATAGGCACGCCTCGAGTCGTTGTGACAGGTAGATGTTGTGAAACGTGCCACCACTCAGGCACACGCAGTTGAAGATTAGTTTTCTTTCGCAGGATCGTGGCCAGTTCCACAAAACATTCAACCAGCCCATTGTGAAAACGGCGGCTGATCGCTGCGACCGGAACATTCCGGCCAAGATCGTCCAGCAGCGCTTCAAACATTGGACGCGTGCTCATGATCCAGTGGTTATCTTCGGGTGTTCGATCCGGCAAGAGCTTCATGGGATAGGGAGCATCTTCTTCCGACGGCACCATCGCCATCTCCAGTTCGATCGCAGCCTGAGCCTCGTAATTGACCTGCTGGCGGATTCCAGAGAGCGCTGCCACGGCGTCGAAGAGACGCCCGCAGCTCGAAGTAAGCGGAGAATTCACGCCTTGTTCCATCATGCGCAGCAGAAAGTCAACCTTGCGTCGATCGAGTCCGCGTACGAACGGAATGTCGAGTTTCAGAAAATCACGCCCGAAATGATGTGCCAGGTAGCTGACCGCCATCCGCCATGGCTCCCGGATTGCAGCCGCTCCGCCGGGCAATGGCACATACTCGAAATGCGCGGCGCGTTCGAAATCTCCATGTCCGGCGATGAGCACTTCTCCGCCCCAGATTTTTCCGTCGGTGCCGTAGCCAGTGCCATCCAGGGCGAAGCCTATCACTCGGCCGTCAAGATGGTTTTCCGCCATACAACTGGCAATGTGGGCGTGATGATGCTGCACACCCACTAACTTCATTCCTGTTTGTTCGAGCGCCCATCTTGTGGAGAAGTAATCGGGGTGAAGGTCGTAGGCGATGATCTCGGGGCGGATTTCGAGAATGCGCTCGAGATGCTCGATTGCTTCGTGGAAAAAACTATAGCTTTCGATATTCTCCAAATCTCCAACGTGTTGACTCAAGAATGCATGTTTTCCCTTGGTGAGGCAGATGGTGTTTTTCAGCTCGCCGCCAACCGCAAGCACCGAGGGCTGATCGTCTTTCAGAAACACCGGGACTGGAACAAAGCCGCGGGAACGCCGCAAATGCCGCGCAGCGCCGCCCGCCACTCGCACTACCGAATCATCGCAGCGCAAAAGTATGTCGCGGTTGTGCACCAGGAAGCAGTCGGCCAGTCCATGTAGGCGATCGACGGCTTCGCGGTTATCAATGGCGATTGGTTCCTCGCTCAGGTTGCCGCTGGTCATCACCAGAGCCTTAAATCCTCCCTCGGCGAGCAGCAGATAATGAAGCGGTGTATACGGCAGGAAAACTCCCAGGTAGCGATTGAAGGGCGCAACCTCGTCTGAAATTATGCTGGGCGAATTCTTCGGGGCTAGACGCTTCTTTAGAAGAACGATCGGCCGCTGTATGGATGTGAGCGCCGTTTGCGCCGCGTCATCCACTTCGCAGATATTCTCGGCAGATTGCACATCCGGAACCATCACGGCAAAAGGCTTCTCGACCCGGCGTTTCCGCTCACGCAGCAGGGCTACGGCCGCGGGGTTCGTGGCATCGACTGCCAGATGGAATCCGCCCAGACCCTTGACCGCGACAACCAATTCCCCACGCAGGGCCGAAGCCGCCTCGACAATGGGATCGCCGCATTCCATCTTCCGCCCGGCCTTATCCCAGAGTTCCACCCGCGGTCCACAGTCCCAACACGCGTTGGGCTGGGCGTGAAAACGGCGGTCTAGCGGATTCTCGTACTCCGCACGGCATGCTGCGCACATGGGAAATGGCGCCATCGAGGTGCTCGGCCGGTCGTAAGGAATATCGCGAATGATGGTGAAGCGCGGCCCGCAGTTGGTGCAATTAATAAACGGATAGCGATAACGGCGGTCCCTGGCGTCGAACATCTCGCGGAGGCAATCAGCGCAGATCGCCACGTCCGGTGAGATCAGGGTGCGAACTTCCTCGCCCTCGTGACTGTGAACAATGCAGAATTCCCGATCGCCATCACAAGGTAGGTCATGGACGGTCAGGCTGGTGATCCGCGCCAGAGGCGGCGCTTCGGCGGGCAAGTGCTCAATGAAATCTTGAACTGTTTCCGCCGGTCCCTGAATTTCAATGGTGACTCCGGCGGACGTATTGCGAATCGTGCCTTTAAGTTTCCTGCTGGTGGCGAGACGATAGATGTACGGGCGGAATCCTACGCCCTGCACAATGCCGGAGACTTCGATCTGGCGCCGAATCTCCATATACACCATTATTCATCAACTCACGGTCTCTACTACGGCTTTATGCGCGCGGCGACGTTCTTCCAGCCACATCATCCATTCGTGCAGACCGTTGCCGGTCAGGCAAGATGACCTTCACAATCTCCATCCCGGGATGCACTTTGCGGGCATTTTCCGCCGCCGCATCCATGTCAAACGGCACGTAGGGAAGCAGATCGATCTTGTTCAATACCATCAAATCGGACTTGAAAAATATCGAAGGATATTTCAGCGGCTTGTCTTCGCCTTCGGTCACGCTCAACACCACGACCTTGGCCGCTTCGCCCAGATCATAACTGGATGGGCAAACCAGGTTCCCACGTTTTCGATGAACAGAAGATCGAGGTCTTCGAGTTTCCAGTCCTCCAGGTGCCGTTCGATCATGCGCGCATCGAGGTGGCAGGTGCCGCCGGTGGTGATTTGTTTTACCGGGAAATGAAATCGCTTGAGCCGGTCCGCATCGTTTTCCGTCTGGATGTCGCCCGTCAAAACGGCCACGCGATCCTGCTTGCGGCAGGCGTTTCGAGGGTGCGCTCCAGCAAACTGGTTTTACCCGAGCCGGGAGAACTGATGAGGTTCAGGCAAAGAACGCCATGCTCCTGAAATCGGGCACGCAACTCAGCCGCGATGCGGTCGTTCTCACTGAGTACTTTTCGCTCCAACGGTACTCGGTCCATATTCTTCCACCTCCAGGTAAGCCAACTCTAACTGCATCTCCACTGATGCATATGGTCGCAAGACTCGAGCACTGCGGACAGCTGAAATCATAGTCGCGCACGATGAAATCACGATCGCAGGCATGACAACGATGACGACGCGGGCAGACTTCGATCGCCAGTTCGAGCAAGGCCAGATCGGTCTCCTGAATCATAGCCTCGAAACAGAAGCGCAGCGCTTCCGGATCGATAGCTGCCATCTCGCCGATCCGAACGCCGACTTTGCACGGATACTTTCCTGGATGCAGGCTCATCTCGGTTCGCACCGCCTCCAACACCGAATTTGCGATTCCCATCTCGTGCATAATTCAACCGCCAACCGATCCGTAGAGACGCGCCTTGCCGCATCTTTCGCCCGCGTTTGAGGGAGACGGGGCAAGCCCCTCTACAGCAAAATCAGCAGATGCGCGGCAATTGATCGCCCGCTAGCATGTCCACGACGCGAGTCGTGCCCAGCGGCGTTCGCATCGTGACCAGCCTCGGGTTCTCTTTCTTCACCGTGCCAATGATCTGCGCTTCGGCTCCCAGAGGATGACGCTTCATCGCCTGCAACACCGCCTCCGCAGCCTCAGGAGCCACGATGGCGATCAGCTTGCCTTCGTTCGCCACATATAAAGGATCCAACCCCAGCAACTCGCACGCGCCTCGAACCTGTTCATGAATAGGAAGGGAGCTTTCCACGAGTTCAATCCCCACCTGCGAACGCTCCGCGATTTCATTCAGGGTGCTGGAGACGCCGCCGCGCGTGGGATCGCGCATGCAGCGAATCTCGGAAGTCTGCGGCCAGCATTGCGGCCACTAGCGTGTGCAGAGCGGCGCTGTCGCTCTCGATTTGCGTCTCGAATTCCAGCCCCTCGCGTTGCGCCAGAATAGCGATGCCGTGATCGCCAATCGAACCGCTCAAAATCACCTTGTCGCCGGGACGCGCGCGATCGGCGGAAAGATCGACGCCTTCCGGCACCAGTCCAATTCCTGTCGTGTTGATGAAGAGCCCGTCGCCCTTGCCTTTCTCGACGACCTTGGTATCGCCAGTAACGACGTGCACGCCCGCGTCGTCGGCGGCGCGATGCAGCGAATTCACCACGCGCCGAAGTTCATCCATCGAGAAGCCTTCTTCAATAATGAATGCCGCGCTCAAAAACAGCGGGGTTGCGCCACCCATCGCCAGATCATTCACCGTGCCGTGAACGGCAAGCGAGCCGATGTCGCCGCCAGGAAAAAACAGCGGCTTGACCACGAAGGAATCGGTGGTCATGGCCAGACGCTGGCCGTTCACATTGACGATGGCCTGATCATCCAGACGCGCCAGCACGGGATTCTGAAATGCGGGCAGGAAGATGTCGCGAATCAATTCGGCGCTGAGCTTGCCGCCGCTGCCGTGTCCCAGCAGAATCGTGTCTCGAACCGGGAGCGGCGTCGGGCAACTGAGCTGGAATTTAATCTCGGCGTCGGTTTTCGTAGACACGCTCTCTCCTATTTCGCGACCGCATGGCGCCGGTAATGATAGTAGGCCGCGCAAGCGCCTTCGGTGGAAACCATGGGCGCTCCCAACGGATTCTCTGGCGTACATCGCATGCCAAAGGCCGGACAATCCGTCGGCTTTTTCAATCCCTGCAAAACCTGGGCGCTGATGCACTCGGCGGGCTCGTCGACCGTCATCTCGCCCAAATCAAAAACAAGGTCCGCATCATAAGCCGCATATTCCGCGCGCAAACGCAAACCACTCTGTGGAATCGGCCCAATCCCGCGCCACTTCTGGTCCGCAATTTCAAATACCTCGGCCATGATCTCTTGCGCGGGGATGTTGCCCTGGATAGCTCACCGAGCGCACATATTGATTTTCCAGGCGCGCTTCTCCGGCTTCCAGTTGTCGCACCAGCATGAGGACAGCTTCCAGAATATCGACCGGTTCAAATCCGCCAACCACAATGGGCACGCGAAAATCACGAACCAGACACTCATATTCCTTGCACCCCATCACAGTGCAAACGTGTCCCGGTGCAATAAAGCCCTGTACCCGGTTGCTGCTCGAAACCATCAAGGCGCGAATCGCCGGGGGCACCAGCACGTGCGAAACCAGCAAAGAAAAGTTGGTGAGCCCTTCACGCTTGGCTTGCCACGCGGCCATGGCATTCGCCGGAGCCGTGGTCTCGAATCCAATCGCCAGAAAGACGACTTTACGATCGGGATTCGCGCGGGCAATCTTCACCGCCTCAGTCGGAGAGTAAGCGATGCGAACGTCTGCGCCCTGAGCTTTGGCGCGAAACAGATCGGAATGCGACCCCGGCACGCGCAACATGTCTCCATAGGAAACGAGAGTGACGTCCGGCCGCAGCGCAAGCGTGATTGCTTTGTCCACGGTTTCGAGCGGAGTCACGCAGACGGGACATCCCGGGCCATGCACGATTTCGATCCCGCGCGGCAGCAGTTCGTCCAGACCGTAGCGCATGATGGTGTGGGTTTGGCCGCCGCAGATCTCCATCAGTACCCAGGGCCGGGTTGTCGACTGGACAATCTCAGCCGCTAAGGCCCGGGCAATGCGATGGTCACGGTATTCGTCGAGATACTTCATACTCAAAAAGCAGCGCAAAACCCCGCTGGCCTGACTCTACCAGAGCCCAACCGCCAATCGGTGACAAAGATCACACGATGAAGTGACGTAGAACCCATTGGGCAGCCACAGCTTGGGTATCGCGGTCGAGCCCAGCTTTGCCGGACGGAATGCCATGCGACTCACGCCTAACGAATCTTCACTCATTCACGTTCGAGAGAAAATCAGGGGGAGAGCCCGAGCCGTGAGTTCGGGGAAAAGCTATGCTTCCGCCGGCGGCGGCAATTCCGCTTCCAGCGCGCCCATCTCTTCCAGAAGTTTGTAGGTGCGCTCGGCTTCGTCCGCATCCACGCGGCTGATCGCGAAACCGACATGGACCATCACATAGTCACCCAGTCCAGCCTCAGGGACAAAATTCAGGGATACCTGGCGCACGATTCCGCCGAACTGCACGCGGCCGGCACGCAACGGTCCCTGTTCCTGGATTTCGAGGATCTTACCGGGTATGGCAAGGCACACAGTGGTTCTCCACGGTCAGTACACCACGTCATGTTACCGCGATCTGTGACCTACGACACACCCCGGTGTGACGAACACTCCGACGGGGCTTTCTCCAGCCGACACGGTTTGGACTAGGATATTGCTCATGAGCGTCCGCCGCATCGCCGAGCCCGCCCTTATGATGGACGCGGAAGAGCGCTTTGAAGGCTTCGAAACCCTGATGCCCTTCAAGGTACACAACATTCTTCTAGTTTCGAGCCTGTACGATTCTTTCATCCTGCGCGAAGATGGCCGCCTCAACGAACTGCTCATCGACCAGTCGCTCGATCTCAGCCCCGAACACGTTCCCGGAATCACACACGTCTCATCCTGCGCGGAAGCGGCCGAACTGGCCCGGTCGCAGCAATTCAACCTGATCGTCACCAACCTCACGGTCGGCGACATGAACGCGGCCCAGTTGGCGAGTGAGGTGAAGCAGGCCGGGCTCGATGTTCCCGTCGTGGTGCTCGGCTATGACTATCGCGAGATCAAGAATTTCGTGGCGCGTAATCCGGTCACCGATATCGAACGCATTTTTCTGTGGCAGGGCAATGCCCGCATCCTGATCGCGATCGTCAAGTACATCGAAGATCAGCGCAACATGCTGCACGACACTCGTGCCATGGGCGTGCCGGTGCTGCTGGTGGTGGAAGACAATATCCGCTACTACTCCTCGTTTCTGCCAGTGATCTATACCGAGCTGATCAAGCAATCGCGGCGCGTGATCCAGGAAGGCCTCAATGTCGCGCACAAACTGGTGCGCATGCAAGCGCGGCCAAGGATTCTGCTGAGCACGAACTTCGAAGACGCGGCCCGCATGGTGCAGGAGTACCGTAATTACCTCTTCGGTGTGGTCTCGGACGTGGAGTTTCCGTGGGAGGGCAAGCTCAGTCCAGAAGCGGGCTTTGAACTGGCGCGCATGGTGAAAAGCCTGGTGCCGGACGCGCCCGTTGTTCTGCAAACCAGCCGCACCGAGTTTCGTCCCCGCGCGCACGCCGCCGGATATTCTTTTCTGCGCAAGCGTTCGCCCACGTTGCTGCAGGACTTGCGCCGCATCTTGACCGAGCAATTCGGATTTGGGGACTTCGTATTTCGCCTGCCCGATGGCAGCGAAGTCGGACGAGCGAAGGACATGAACGAACTGGAAGAGCAATTGCAAACCGTTCCGGCGGAAAGCATCGTCTTTCACTCGCAGAGCAACCATTTCTCCCATTGGCTGATGGCGCGCACCGAATTCGCGTTGGCAGCGAAGCTGCGGCCAAGAAAGGTTTCGGATTTCTCGAGCGATGAACATCTACGCCGTGATCTCATCGAATCCATCAACGACTATCGCCGCGAACAGAGCGAGGTGCTCATCGGCGACTTCCGCGCCGATACCTTCAGGCCTTCGGTATCAAGTTTTCTGCGTATTGGTTCCGGTTCGCTCGGAGGCAAAGCTCGCGGCTTGGCGTTTGTGCGTTATTTGTTGCGCAAGAGCCGCATGACCCGCCGCTATCCCGGCGTTCGCATCTCGGTGCCTCCCGCGGTTGTTCTCGCGACCGACATGTTCGATCAATTCGTGACCGAGAATAATCTTCTCGACTTTGCCTTGCATTGCGAGGATGACGCGGAAATCTATCGCAAGTTCCTGGCCGCGCCGCTCTCCGCCGCCCTCACCGAAGATCTGAAATCGTTTCTCGCCGAGGTCACGCATCCCTTGGCGGTCCGCTCCTCCAGCCTGCTGGAGGATTCGCAATACCAGCCTTTCACCGGCGTCTACGAGACTTTCATGCTGGGCAACCAGCAAACAGACCCAGAAGCCCGCTTGAAGGCGCTCAGCGAGGCCATCCGCCGCGTCTACGCTTCCACCTTCAGCCGCCATGCGAAAGCGTACGTGCGGGCCACGCCCTACCGCCTGGAAGAAGAAAAAATGGCGGTAATTCTGCAGCAGGTTGTGGGTACGCGTCACGGCGAGCGCTTCTATCCCGATTTCTCGGGAGTAGTGCGCTCACGCAATTACTATCCCGTAGCTCCGATGACCTTCGAAGATGGCATTGCCGCCGTGGCTTTGGGCTTGGGCCGAGCCGTCGTCGATGGCGGTAAGTGTTTGACTTTCTGCCCGCGTTATCCCCAGAACCTGGTGCAGTTTTCATCCGTCGAAGACATCCTGGCCAACGCGCAGTCAGAATTCTGGGCCCTCGAGTTACATGGGTCTGTGGACGGCCGTCCCGGACATTGGCACGAGCGCCGCTTCGGCCTCGATGCCGCCGAGGCTGACGGAACACTGCGGGCGTTGGCCTCCACGTACTCCCGCGACAATAACGCCGTCTACGATGGCGTAAGCCGGCCGGGCGCGCGCATCGTAACCTTTGCCCCCATGCTCAAGCACGGCACTTTCCCCTTGGCGGAAATTCTCGATGATCTGGTTCGAGCTGGCGAAGATGCGCTAGGCAATCCCGTCGAGATCGAATTTGCCGTCCGTCTGCCGCGGGAAGAAGACGCGGCGACCGCGCAGGTCGCCGACTTTGGTTTTCTGCAAATCCGCCCCCTCACGCTCTCTCCTGACACAGAGGATCTGGCTCTAGATGATGTGCAACCTAAACAGTTGATCTGCCAGAGCAGCAAGGTACTGGGCAACGGTCGCATCGACGATCTCCACGATGTGGTAGTAGTCGATTCGCAACGCTTCGAGCGTGGCCACAGCCAGGAGGTGGCCACGGCGGTGGCGCGCTTTAATCGCCAACTCAATGAACAGAACCGCCCCTATCTGCTGATCGGCGTAGGCCGCTGGGGATCGACCGAGCCATGGCTCGGCATTCCGGTAGAGTGGGATGAAATCTCGGGAGCGCGCGTGATTGTGGAGGCTGGCTTCCGCGACTTTCGAGTCACTCCCTCGCAAGGAAGCCATTTTTTTCAGAATCTAACCGCATTCCAGATCGGTTATTTCACAGTGAATCCGGACGCTGGCGAAGGCTCGGTCGATTGGGAGTGGTTGACGGAACAGCCGGCCGTGGAAGAACAAGGGTGTGTTCGCCACTTGCGTTTCGCGGAACCGATTCGCGTAGTAATGAACAGCCGCACCAGTCAGGGAGTAATCTTCAAGCCCGGAGCGCAAATCACCTAGTCCATTTGAGACCCAGGACCCGAGGCCCAGCTTCCGCTCTCAAGGATCACCACCAACCGTCGTGGCCCATGTGCGCCCTGCACCAGAATTTTCTCGATATCGGCGGTCCGGCTGGAGCCACTGATGACACAAGCAAACGAGTTGCGATCAAGGGTTCGTTCCTGTGACGTGCGGCTCAGAGCAGTCGCCAGATCGGGAACCAGTTGCGCCGTTGTCGCATAAACGATATGACAAGGAGCGATCACCGAAGCGCCTCGTCCGCCGCAAGCAGCGGTCACCAGAATCGATCCGGTTTGCGCGATAAGTGCCTCGGCGAGCGTGACCGTTGCCTGCGAAGCTTCCGCAGGCGCGCCCTGACTAGACCAGCGAATCGCCCGGCGCGGCGCGGCCAGTTCGGGCGTCATTTCGACGAGTCGGCGCAACGACGGATCGTCCTGCACAAAAATTTCTCCGGCGGGCAACGATTGCAGAACTTCGGAAAGCTGTCGAGCGCTCGCGCGCAGAATCGGCGGTCAGCGCACATTCCATGAGGTTCGAAACGCACTCCTGCTGGAAGCGTTCGAGAGGATCAATAATCGGCTCAAAGATCACGCGCTCGGATGCCATCGCCGGAGGTTCGCGGGATCACGGTGCGCAATCCGGCGCGAATCCGTTCCAGAATCCGGGCGCGGCTCGGATTGTCAGTGGGCGCTTTTTCAGTTTGCGGCACGGTCTTTTCTCCAGCGAGCACGAAATGATTCGGAGGGCAGTGGCACAGGCGAGCGATAACGGTTCCACACCCGCATTGGATCGACGACGGATCCGGCCAGCCCCAGTCCATAAAGGATGCGAAGAGCTTTGCGCATCGACCAGCCGCCTAGCGCATACATCCAAGGATGAAGCATCGCCGAGCGCCATGCCCGGAACATCATCCGCTCACTCGATTTTGTAGCTCCCGCCTCAGTCGCGTTGCGCCGATTTTGTAGCAGGTGATGATGCAGATCGATCTTCACCGGACAAACGCTGGTGCAAGCGCCACACAGCGACGACGCATACGAAAGATGCTTGAACTCCTTGATGCCATTCAGATGTGGCGTGAGCACGCTGCCGATCGGTCCGGGATAGGTCGTGCCATAAGTGTGTCCTCCAACGTGTCGGAAAACGGGACAGATATTCAGACACGCGCCACAGCGAATGCAGTGCAGCACCTCGCGCTGTTCGGCATCGGCCAGCAACTGGCTGCGTCCGTTGTCGACCAGCACTACATGAATTCTTCCGGGCCGTCCGCTTCGCCCGGACGACGCGGACCGCCGATCAGCGTGCCGTAAGTCGTAATCCCTTGTCCGGTGCCAGAAGTAGCCAGCACCGGCCAGAGCATTGCCAAGATCCTCCAACCGAGGAATGACTTTCTCAATTCCCGTGACCACCACGTGAATGCGAGGAACGCTGGTGCACAGGCGGCCATTGCCTTCGTTGGTGGAAATGGCGATGACGCCGGCATCCGCCACCAGAAAATTCGCGCCTGAGATGCCCATTTCGGCGGCAAAAAAAGCCTCGCGCAATTTGCGGCGCGCAACCGCCATCAAATCCACCGGATCGTCACTTGTGATTTCCGGGTCCAATTTCTCGCGAAACAACTTGGCGATCTGGCCACGATTGAGATGCATGGCGGGAGTCACGATGTGGTAAGGCGGTTCCTCGCGCAGTTGCACGATGAACTCGCCCAAATCGGTTTCCCAGACCTTAATGCCGGCCTTCTCCAGAACCGGGCTGAGATGGATTTCTTCCGTCACCATGGATTTCGACTTCACCACCGTGCGCACGCCGAGCCGCGTGGCAAGATTTTTCACATAAGCGCAAGCCTCTTCGCTATTGGCTGCCCAGAAAACATGTCCGCCGCGCGCTATCACTTTTTCTTCGAATTGCAGAAGATAGCGGTCCAGGTGATTGATGGCTTCCCGCTTGATCTCCTGACATTTCTGGCGAGCCGCTTCCCAGTCTTTGATCCGCGCGCGCCCCTTGAGATGCGCTACATCATAGCTGTCCATGCCGCGCCGGATGATTTCGCGGTGCATCAAGTCCGCCGACTTCACGGCGGCGTCTTGCAGAAAGCGTTGTGCCGCGGTGCTCACGATTTCCTCTGCGCCGGAGCTCCGATTTGCCGGAGTCTCTGCTGCGCGAGGATGCTAGCCAGATAAATGGTGCGGGTGGGCCCGTGCGCTTGCCCAGAATTCCTTCGCAGATGCATCAGACAACTGGGATCGATCGCGGTGACGAACTCGGCGCCGGTCGCAGCCACACTGTCAGCCTTGGAATTTCCCATGGCGCCGGAAATATCGGCGAAACTTGGCGGCAAAGGTTCCACCGAAACCGCAGCATTCCTCGAAGCGAACCATTTCCACGAGTTTCAGCCCATCCACTTGGCGCAAAAGTTGCAGAGGTTCGTCGCGCAGCTGAAGCTCGCGCAGCCCGTGGCAGGAAGCGTGATAGGTAACCGAGTGCGGGAAAGCTGGCGCCGACTTGCGTGACCGCGGCGACCTTCACCAGAAATTCCGAAAGCTCAAACGTGCGGCTGGCTAGGGCAATAGCGTCCGCACGCAATGAGCTTGTAGCCAGCAACTCCGGGTAAAACACGCGAACCATGGTCGTGCAGGAACCGGAGGGACACACGACAAGCTCGGCATTCTTGAAGACTCGAACAAAATGCTCGGCACACGGTCGCGCTTCGTCCCAATATCCTGTGTTAAGAGCGGGCTGGCCGCAACAAGTCTGGTCTTCCGGGAACTCGACCGCTATATCCAATCCGGCGGAGCACCTTGACCGTGTCAACCGCCGCCTCCGGCAGCAGTTGGTCGACGAAGCACGGAATGAATAACGATACTGTGCGTTTCACGGTCCGACTTTCAGACACGCGGGCTGCCCTCGCTCCGGGGTTGTGGTTCTAACGCACCACCAGACGAGTGAAGGGATATACATAGGCTTGGAGTGTCACCATGATCCCCACCAACGCCGCAAGTGCAATGCTGTGAAAGAACACGTAACGTAAAATGTCGCCTTCGTGTCCGTACCACTCGGTTGCGGTACTCGCCACGACGATGCTCTGGGCATCGATCATTTTGCCCATGACACCACCCGCAACTGTTCGCCGCAGCCATCAAGTTGGGAGATAGCCCGAGTTGTTCTGCGGAGATTCTTTGCAGGCTGCCAAACAGCACGTTCGACGAAGTATCCGACCCGGTAAGTGCGACCCCTAACCAGCCGAGCAAGGTTCCAAAGAATGGATAGAGCATGCCGGTTCGTGCAAATGCCAACCCCATAGCGGCGTCCAATCCGGAATAGCGTGTCATGTAGCCGATCGAGAGCATAGTGGCAATGGTGAGCAAGGAGAAGCGCACACGCACAATTGTCTGAGCGTATGTCCGAAGCAGCTTCCACGGCGTGAAACCCATGATTACACCTGCAATGATGGCGGCGACTAGGATGCCTGACCCGGTAGCGGTTAGCCAATTCAACGAATAGACGGCAGCTTCCGCGGTCGGCTTGCGCACCACGGGCGGCACGCGTTGCACCATCTGGTGCAAGCCAACTATGGGAAACTTCGGCGCTGAAAAGCCGTCAAGCTTGGCCTTCACAGTTGGCAAGCCCCAAACGAAGACAACAATGCTTAAGACCAGCCACGGGACCCAAGCGCGTGCCACCAGCGCCGGACTGTGTCCGTGAGTGCCGCGCGCTGCCCTTTCTCCATCGTGCTCAAACCCCCAGATGCGTTTGGGCTGCCACTTCATCAGGAAGACGATGAGGGCCAACATGGAAACGATGGCGGCGATTACGTCCACCAGCCAGGGTCCGTGAAAGTTCGACACGAGGAACTGCGGGACGGCGAAGAAGATGCCAGCCACGAGGACTGCGGGCCAAACTTCAAGCATTCCGTCGAAGCCGGCGAAGGCCCATATCAGCCAGAACGGTACGATGACCGAGAAGAAAGGCAGGATGCGGCCGGCCTGCGCACTCAACTTCAGAAGATCCAATCCGGTAACTCCCTGCAAGGCGACGAGAGGGGTTCCCAAGGCTCCGTATGCCACCGGCGCGGTGTTGGCGATCAGCGACAGGCCGGACGCTTCGAGCGGTTTGAATCCCAAGCCGATTAATACCGCAGCGGTCACGGCCACGGGAGTGCCGAATCCGGCCGCGCCCTCAAAGAATGCGCCAAAGCTGAATGCGATCAGCAAGAGTTGCAGGCGACGGTCTTGCGTGATGCTTGTCAGGCTGTCCTGCATCACCTTGAACAGGCCCGCATCGCAGGTGAGCTGATACATGAAAATGACGTTGAGGATGATCCAACCGATGGGCAGCAGCCCGTAGCCCGCTCCTAATACCGCGGTCTTGGCGGCGATGCTCGCGGGCATGCCGAAAAACCAGATGGCACATATCAGAGAAGTGGCCAGGCCGAGCAGGGCGGCGTAATGCGCTTTCATACGCAGCAGCGCCAAAGCCCCAAGCAGGACGACCACAGGCAGCGCAGCCAGCAGCGCTGACAGCCACCAGTGTCCCGTGGGATCGTAGTTCTGTGGCCAGGGGTGAGCCAGGGATGGAAGGCGCAAGATCATCACCGCGGCAACAATCGCCGCGATGAGGGCCACGATCCAGACCGCAGGGTTGGCCGATGCGGCAGAGGTCTTATGTCCGTTGCCAGTTGTCGATGTCACGCGTTCCTCCTGGAGTGTGTGCCTATTCTGGTCAGGGATTGTAATCCCGTAACCCCGTGCCTACCAGTTGCATTTACCGAAGATTTTGAGACCATCCACCCGCACGCCGTGGGCTCCTAGCAGCAACCCATTTTCACTTCACCAGCTTCCGTCAGCGGAGGACCGAATGACTCCTGCGGCACGGGTTCGCCGGTCAGAGTTTTGATCCAACGTCGCACCGCATCGATTACCACGAGAACAACGCCCGCGATAAAGATACCCATCAGAATCGAATCCAGGTAGCCGGTCAATTCCTGCCCTGGCTTTGATGTCAAGGGCCAGAAAATGTTCTTGATCGACAGCACTCCCGCCGTCAGCGTCGTGACGCCCACGAAGCACATCGGAACCGCCGTGATCCAGGCATATTTCTGCTTGCCCATATTAATGAGGAAGGTAGTGGTCACCGCCAGCGCGATGGTCGCCAGCAGTTGGTTCCCGGTGCCGAACAACGGCCATATCGTGGAAATATTTCCTGTATAAATCAGATATCCCCACCCCAAAACCACAAAGAAGCTGGTGAGCACGTTTCCCGGCAGCCACGCGCTGTTGCCGAATGGCTTATAAACCTTGCCCATGAGTTCCTGCAGAACGTACCGGGCCACGCGAGTTCCGGTGTCCACGGTAGTCAGAATAAAAAGGGCTTCAAACATAATGGCGTAGTGATACCAGTAGCCCATCAGACGATCCATCCCGGGCAGGCCACGGAAAATCTGCGCCATGCCGACAGCCAGCGAAACCGCGCCTCCCGTTCGCCCCGCCAGCTTTTCCCCTACTTCGCGCGAGAACATATCCAGATTGACGGTCGTTAACCCCAGGTGGCTGAAGACCGCGGGCGTCGTATTGATGGCAAAGTAGTCGCCCGGATACATGGAGCAGGCTGCAATCAGAGCCAACATTCCTACCAGCGATTCGGCAATCATGGCGCCATATCCGATGAAGCGAGCGTCGCTTTCCTTGTCGAGCATCTTTGGAGTGGTGCCGGATGACACCAGCGAATGAAATCCCGAGATCGCGCCGCAAGCGATGGTCACGAAAAGAAATGGAAACAGGCTTCCCTTGATGATCGGTCCGCCGCCATGAACGAACTGCGTGAAGTTCGGAAATTTTATGTTGGGATGAACCACGAACACGCCAACGACCAGAACGGCAATCGTGCCAAGCTTCACGTAGGTCGAGAGATAATCGCGCGGTTCCAGCACCAGCCAGACAGGGAGAACCGAAGCCACCAGGCCATAGATGGCCATGAGGATGGTGATCTCATGGGGCGTAAAGGTAAGGGTTGCGGCAGCTCCGCTCTGCGCTACCCAATGTCCCGCGATCACGCTGCCAATCAGAAATACGACACCAAAGATGCTGGGGCCAGTCACCGTAATTTTTCCGGCATGGCTCTTGAACATCCACACGCCCATGATGACCGCGATGGGGATGGTCATGCCGATGGTGAACACGCCCCATGGGCTATTGGAAAGCGCATTGACCACGACAATGCCGAGCCCCGCAAGCGTGACCAAAAGAATGAAGAGTACTGCGATCATCGCCACCAGGCCCGCAAAGGGACTGATTTCGGTGCGGGCAACATCCGCCAGCGAGCGGCCGCGGTGACGGATCGAAGCCACCAGCACGGTAAAGTCCTGGACACACCCGGCCAGCACGGCGCCAATCAGCAGCCAAAGAAACCCCGGAGCAAATCCAAATTGCGCCGCCAGGGTCGGTCCCACCAGAGGGCCGGCTCCCGCGATGGCCGCAAAGTGATGTCCGAACAGCACCCACCGCGGCGAAGCGACATAGTTATGTCCGTCGGCGTAAAGGTGTCCGGGAGTGGTGCGGCGATCGTCGAGCGCCAAAGCCTTCGCCGCAATGAACGCGCTGTAGTAACGGTAAGCAATCGCGTACACGCACAACGCGCCCAACAATACCGGGAGGGTATTCATCACTCGCTCCAGACCAAGCAAGTAGTAGCCGATCCTGCTAGCCCAACCGAAGGCATCCTACACCCATCGTGGCATCCGAGCAAACAATTTTCACGATGTTTGCGCAGGCGATGGACGCTTTGTCTGCCCTGCCGCCACGCGCGGCTTTCCTTGCCACGTCTCGGGCAACCAACTCGCGCTACAATGTCCGCCATATTTCGGCAAAGGCCCGGCACGCCACGCAAGGACAATCGCTGCCTACCCGGAAGGAATCGAGTATGCCCATGCCACGAGACAAGCAAGCCATAGCTCAGGAACAGCCTCTGGTCCGTTTCGGCCTGGCACTCGCCAACTGGAGCGAGCGCTGGTTTCCCGATCCGCTGATTTTTGCGCTGCTCGGAATCGTAGTGGTCTTTGTCGTCGGCCTGCTGCTTCATCAAAGTCCCTGCCAAACTCGCCATCCAGGGCGGCAAGAATTTCTGGGCTCTAGTCCCATTCACCATGCAAATGGTGATGATCATCATCGGCGGATACGTCGTCGCCTCGACCCCGATCGTATATCGCGCCATCCGCGCATTGGCCGGGATTCCAAAGACGCCGCGCGGGGCCGTCGCCCTGGTCGCGCTTTTCTCGATGCTGACGTCGCTGATCTCCTGGGGCTTGAGCCTGATTTTCAGTGGGCTCTTCGTTCGCGAACTGGCGCATCGCGTCAAGGGATTGGACTACCGCGCCGCCGGCGGCGCCGCCTATCTCGGCTTGGGAGCAGTCTGGGCCATGGGACTGTCGTCGTCCGCCGCCATGCTGATGGCAACGAAGACGGCGATGCCGCCCACGCTATTCAACATCAGTGGGCTGATCCCGCTCACGCAAACTCTCTTCTTGTGGCAAAGCATTGCGACTACGGCAATCCTGATCGTGCTCTCGGTGCTGATCGCCTACCTGTCGACGCCGTCGCCAGAGAATGCCAGAACCGCCGAATCCTACGGCATACAATACGAGCCTATTCGCTCCAGCCTCGAACCCAAGACCAAACCCGGCGAGTGGCTGGAATACAGTCCGCTGCTGACAATTCTGGTGGTCGCGCTCTTGTGCTGGTATTTGGTCGACGTCTTCCGCACCTCGCCCCAAGGCGCACTGGCAGCCCTCGACCTGAATACCTACAACCTGATGTTCATCACCGTTGGTCTTCTGTTGCACTGGCGCCCAAAGCGCTTCATGCGCGCCGTAACCGAGTGCGTTCCTGCCACCGGCGGCGTGTTAATCCAGTTTCCGTTTTACGCCGTGATCTTCGGAATGATCATAGGCACCGGGATTGCGGATGCGCTGGCTAAACTTTTCGCCTCCATCAGCACCCACAACACATATCCCTTACTGGTGGCGATGTATTCGGCGACGCTCGGAGTTTTCATTCCCTCGGGCGGCAGTAAGTGGGTGATCGAAGCGCCCTATGTCCTGCAGGCTGCGAATCTGCACCAGGTGCATCTAGGATGGGTGGTGCAGATCTACAACGCGTCGGAGGCGCTGCCCAACCTCGTCAATCCCTTCTGGATGCTGCCGCTCCTCGGCATACTGAAATTGAAGGCCCGCGACATCGTAGGGTATGGAGTGCTGCAGTTGATGGTTCACGTGCCAGTCGTGTTCTTCTTGTGCTGGCTGTTCGCGCGTTACATTCCGTACTTGCCGCCGATGAAGTAGTTTTTACGATCCTTGGGAACTCTATCCATTGAAGCCCCTAGGGCTGCACGCTTCCGTCACTGCGTCGGCGGAGCTTGCGTAGCCGGCGGCTTCGGCTTCGGCTTCGTGACTTTCTTTTTCACCGGCGGTTTCGTCGCAGGCTCGGTGTCATCCACTACGATCTTCTTCGGAGGCGGAGGTGGCGCCGCGGACAGCGTCTTGACCTGCGCCCGCAAACGCGTCAACTCATCTTCCTTGCTCGCGGCCAGTTTCTGCATCCGCTCGCCCAAACACACGCCGCGCGCTTTCCAGTCCGCTCATATCGTTGTTCAGGCTTTGAAACTCATCTTTACTTCCGAATGCTCCCGCCGATTCCGCCACCGAACCAAACACGTCATACAGCGCATCGAGGTTGCGGTAGAGTTTGAAACTCGCTCCCAAATCCTCCGGTGCATTGTTCAGTTGCGTGATCATTTCCGGCAGCGCCGACTGCAAGTTGCGCTGAATGGATCCCACATTCGCCAGCGTCTGCTGCTTGTTCGAGGCGTCGGTCTTCCATTTCTCAATGCGCATCTTTCCGAGGTCGGCCAGTATGCTCTGCGCGGTCTGCTGCAAGGGCGTCAATATCCCGTTCAATGCGCTGACTGAAGCATAAGCGACCGGGGGCTGCGCTCCGTTTCCCGCGCCAGCCCCATTCTGCGCGAGCGCAACCGTCGGCGCCAGCAACGCAATGACGATGAGAATGAAACCGAGAAGCGGCCAGCAGAAAATATTCCGCAAGTTCAACATGGGGCTCCGATGGTGTTGGGTATTTTTCCAACCATATCCTAGTTGAGTTGACCATCGTAGTCGAGCCTCGCAGACCGAAAAGGTGTGCAGTCGAGTTTGACGCCGCGACCAAGCTAAGCGAGAATTGAACGTAGCAATTTCAAGTGGGCCTGTGGCGCAGCTGGGAGCGCGCTTCCATGGCATGGAAGAGGTCGTCGGTTCGATCCCGACCAGGTCCACCAAATCTCCCGACAATTTAGACTTTGCTCTAAGACTTACTGTTGATCCCTATCCTTCTCAGCACTCGCACCGTTTTGATTTGCATCTTGTTCTCCGCTGCCGGCAGTCCTTGGCATGTCGTGACCGTCTTTTTCAGTTTCCTTTTCAGTTTCCTTTCGACCAGATACTTCTGCGCCCGTGTCACTTGGCTCTTGGCTCTTTTCCGGAGTCTTCTGAGACTCTTTTTTGGCATCCTTGGCATCCTGCTCAGTGGTTTTCATGGCGGAAGATAGCAGGTAATCAATTCGTGCCCGAACAGCACGCCATCTGACGCTGCTCGCGCTTCGCGCCTGCTCAAAAAAGGGAGGCAGTTCTTTTTCGTTGGCGATTCCCTTGTGTTTCAAGAATTGCAAAATGGCCGAGCTCTGAGTCTCTAAATCCTCAAAGGAGGAAAACAACTCGTGGAGTATCTCCTGCACAATATTCTCGTTCATAATTTTTTCCTCCAGGAAACAGTTTTTGATGCAAGAAAGACCGCGCACGAGCCAGGCACACTTTTAAGTCGCTTTCGACGGGAACCACCGCTAACCGCTACAGGATTTTACCGATTGTTAGAGAGCTTCAGACTCGCGTAAGACTGCGATGCGGTTTCTCTGTCCGGCGCCGCGCCGAGGGTTGTTAGAAATTGACAGACAATGTTTTAAGGCCCGCGTACATTTTGTGACAGCGTCAATATCAGGGTTGAGAGCGCATTCGCAGCGAAAAAACCGCTTCTGGAGCGTCAGGCCATATTTCAAAGGAACGCCGCCACTATGTCCACCACTCGCCTCTATGTCGCATGTCCAAACTGCCGCGTTCACTACCTCATGAAAAAAGATGAGCTGAAGTATAGCAATGGAGCGTACATCGAAAACGTTGCGGGGGCACCGGAGTGGCAAAGGCTGCTTTGTCCCTGCCGACCCGAAACTCCCTACAAGTTCAAGCTGAGCGAAACCGTACGGTTACACGTGTTTTCCAACGATGAGCACGAGCGCACCCATTTTTCACCGATAAAGAAAAAGGAATAAGACAGGCTTTATCGGCGAGAGATGTCGTATGCAGGACTTCCAAGAACCTTGCCGCTCTTGGCAGGAGTGGCTCTCTGCGCGATCCAACCATAACGGGATCGTCAAGGTCACGACGGCGGGACAGGTTAGTAGTTACCTGATGGCAAAGACGCGTAGCCCAATACCGACACCTTGGGAAGGACGGCAATGTCTGGTTTCTGGAAGGCAACGGTCCGTGTTGCCGGAGCCAGAATTACCCAGCATCGGCAAGATCACGCCTAGCGGCCTTATAAGGGAATAGAACGTCGGACTGGGCGGGATATGTTGGTAGGCCCGGCAGGAATCGAACCTGCAACCCTCGGATTAGAAATCCGATGCTCTATCCGCTTGAGCTACGGGCCCGCAGCAAGTGGACAGTATAATTCAACCCTTTACCCTCAAATAAGCAGCGTGAACATCCGGACCAGATAAGGGGCGCCAAAGCGAAGCGCTTGACCTGTGCAAACGTAAGATATTACGGCCTGATACCGTAACAATACCCCTTCTCACTTGCGCCCGCGCCCGAATCGGATGCATGCTCCCGACCTGATAGCTGGCGCGATGCCCCCTTCCCGGCGAGCGCTGGGGATACGCATCCTGAGGAGAATACAAATGACAAAGACAATGCACGGCGCTGCAGGGAAACATATCTTCTGTAAAGCCATCCTGAGTAAAGCCATCCTGGCCGCTTGCGCGCTTTGCGCGTGGGCCACCTCGGTGAACGCACAGACGCCTGCGCAGGCCGTCGAGCAGAAGGCGGCCCCGGCATACGTCTACTGGACCAACTCCCTCAACGGCACGATCGGCCAGGCGACGACCACAGGCACAGACGTAAACGAGGACTTCATCACAACCGGAGAGGGCGTTGGGGGTGGAGGGTTGACGCTCAATAAAGACTACGTCTATTGGAGCGGGGCTAATGGCGGATCGGCAACAAACATCGGGCGGGCCAATCTCAATGGCACCGATCCGGACGACGATTTCATCACAGGTGCCTCGAATCCATGCGGAGTGGCAGTAAACAAGACATACATCTACTGGGCGGGGGACGTGGGTAGCTTCATTGGGCGGGCCAACCTCGACGGCAGCGGCGTGAATCAGGACTTCATCGAGACCGGCAACGGAGTGTGTGGGGTCGCGGTTAGCGGCTCTCACATTTATTGGGCAAACTACGAAAGCGCCTCCATCGGGCGAGCGACAACTAAAGGAACCGATGTCGACCCGAACTTTATCACTGGAGCAGGCTCGGGATCGGGAATTGCCATCCACGGCAAATACATCTACTTCACATCCAACGGCGGCACCGGCATCGGGCGGGCGAACCTCAACGGAACGGATGTGAACCCGAACTTCATCACTGGCCTTGACGGTGAAATTGCGTTCCTGGCAGTCGACGCAAAGTACATCTTCTGGGCGGACTGGGGAGACCGAGGAACATGCAACAATCCGGGCCCAACCTGCACGATCGGCCGGGCGAATATCGACGGGACTGGTGTGAATCAGAGCTTTATCACCGGGACGGACGGCGGCTTCGGCATCGCGGTGACAGACGGGAACCCGTAGCACAGGGGCCAGACGACGAAAGGGCAAGCGACTACGATTAGACCCTATTGCGAGTGCGACTGCGACTGATCCACAACAACCGAGTTGATCCAGACTGTCGGCAAACCGGACGGCACCTTCAGCGTTCGGTTTGCTGGTTATTTCGAAATAAGTGTTCGTTTATAAGTGTTCATTCGCGAACAGCGATGGTCCATTTCGGACAGCCTCAGTGTTCCGCAAACCGTGAGCTCACGGACATATCTCCAGACAGATAAATGATTTGGAAGCGGAAGCCGGTTTGGCACACCGCATGCGCCCCACGACAGGTCAACGTGTCTTTAGAGGTCGCATGCAAAATCTGTTGCAGGATCTTTTGTTACAGGATCTGCGGTTCGGCATTCGCACCTTGCGCAAGTCGCCCGCATTTGCGCTCTTTGCCATCCTGACGCTCGCCTTGGGAATCGGGTCTGTCACGTCTGTATTCAGCGTCGTGAATTCGGTTCTGCTGAAGCCGTTCGCCTTTCACGATCCTGAGCGTCTGGTGGTAATGCGGGAAGCGGCACGCGACCGCAACGAACCCCCGGGTCCCGATAATTACCAGCACTTCCTCAACTGGAAAGCCAATTCGAAGGCCTTGACGGATGCAGCGATCTTTGGGAACCGCACTTACAGCGTCTCCACCGACACTGATCACCCGAACATCTTGCAGGGGCTGGAAGTTTCCCCCAATCTGTTTTCCGTGCTCGGCGTTCAGCCGGTTCTGGGCCGCACTTTTGTGCCCGCGGAAACTATTGAGGGGCACGATCAGGAAGTCATTCTCTCCTGGAGCGCGTGGCAGAAATATTTTCACGGCGATCCTGGCGCGATCGGGCGTACGCTACGCCTTGGCGGCATTCCACAGACTGTGATCGGAATTGCGCCCGAGGGCTTCAGCTTCCCTCACATGAGTGAAATGTCGACTGCGGTTGTGCAGCGCGCGGTGCGCCCCTATGAGATATTCAAACCGCTCTTGGCCGATCCGTCGGTGAGCGGCGACTACAACTACCTGGTCATTGGCCGCCTCCGGGCTGGAGTTTCCCGGGCACAGGCACAAAGCGAACTGAGCGGTCTGCAACAGGCGTATTCGCGAACCGTCGCTCACGGGACTGCCGATACCAGTGTCGTCGTGGAACCGCTGGCGCAGGAAGTTGCGGGCCGTGTTAGTACTGCCCTCTGGCTCTTGCTGGCCGCGGTCGGAGCGGTGCTGCTGATCGGCTGTGTGAATCTGGCCAACCTGCAACTGGCACGGGCCGTCACGCGCGAGCGCGAGATCGCAGTGCGGGCGGCACTGGGAGCGGGACCCGCCCGCCTGCTTTGGTCTGCGCTGATCGATAGCGTGCTGCTGGCCGGGCTTGGCGGGGCGCTGGGCATCGTGCTGTCATTCACCGGCGTGCAACTGTTTGTGGCCGCCGCTCCCGCCAACCTTCCGCGTTTGAATGAAGTGCATGTGAACTGGCTGGCACTGCTGGCAGCGGCGAGACTCTCGGTCATGACGGCGCTGCTGTTTGGTTTACTGCCGGCATTGCGGGCGATCCATGTCGATCCGCAGCGGGCCATGCAATCCAACCCCACGCGCGTCGCCAACACGCGCGAAGGCCAGCACACGCGCCAGTTGCTGGTTGCCGGAGAAGTTGCCTGCACAGTGGTTCTGCTCATCGTCACCGGATTGCTGGTGCGCAGCTTTTCGCAGCTGCTGACGCAGCAACGTGACTTCGATGCCGGCCATATCACGTTGGCTGGCGTGAACCTCTTTAATCCGCGCTACGGCAATTCGCCAGAGGACGCGGGCGCAGAACGTGTACGCGCGAATTTCATCGATCGTGCGATGGCAGAGCTGGGCCGGCTTCCCGGAGTCGAGTCGGTGGCCATGACCAGCGAGATGCCGATCGCCGGCGAAACCTGGGTCAGCAGCATCGTCCGGCTCGGACCATCCCGTGCCCCTCGGCAAGAACCCGACGCCAACATACGCTGGGTGAGCCCGTCCTATGTCAGCACGCTGAAGATTCCCCTTCTCGCAGGGCGTGATCTGCAGGCTTCCGACCAGAATCATCCGACCAATGCACTCATCTCTGAGCAGACGGCGCGGGCCGCGTGGCCCGGAGAGGATCCCGTAGGAAGAACCTTCAAAGTTGACGGTGAGACGAATTACACCGTCGTCGGCGTGGTCGCGGACGCGCGCATCAATGACCTCAAGCAGACTGCCAGCATGGTCTACGTGCCGTACTGGCAAAATCCGTGGTGGAGGGCGTTTTTCTTCATCCGCAGCCCGCAGCCGACCTCGGCGCTGGCGGATTCGATCCGCCGCACGATTTGGAACATCGACCCCCAGGTTGCGATTCCGACACTAAAATCCCTGGACGATCAGGTCAACGACTCGGTGGCGACGGAGCGGTTTCAGGCAATACTTCTGTCCAGCTTTGGCGTGGCAGCTTTGCTGCTCGCAGTGCTCGGGGTCTACGGGGTGCTAGCGTACTCAGTGTCGCTGCGGAAGCAGGAGTTTGGCATCCGTGTGGCTCTCGGTTCGGACAAAATTGCCTTGATGCGATTAGTCATGCGGCAGGCGGCGATTCCGGTCGTGGCTGGCATACTAGCTGGATTGGTGATGGCGTTTGTAGCAACCCGGTGGATCGGCAGCCTGCTCTACCAAACCAAAGTTGGCGATCCCGCCGTCATCTTTGCCAGCACCGCGGTGCTGCTGGTGGCCGCGTTTCTCGCTGCTTTGCTGCCGGCTCGACGTGCGGCCTCGGTGGATCCCATGCGAGCCCTGAGAACCGAATAATATGGGACCGCCGAGCCGTACAACGGTTGTGATGGAGTGCTCGGTTACCACCGAAAGTACACGATGGAAGTCATGGGTATTATGCTGGCGGCGTATCGATTCAACAACTTGTGCGTCGCTGCGAACGGCCACGGAAATGCACCAGTCACGCAGAGTGAACAGTCCTGCTCCTCTTTCAGATTTCCTGAACTAAGTCAGCCCATCTGAAGTTGTTCTTCTTAGTCTTCCCGATGGAGGAGGAACGTTATGACACCAGTGACAACGAGCTTCCGAGTTGAGTTCGACGCAGTGAACAAAATCTCGCTCATGCAAGTCGGGGGGCGGCTTACCGATGAATCTCTGCCTTACCTTTACGAGGAAAGTCGAAAATATTCGAATGCAACCGCTGCCCGCGCGAGCATTGTGGACTTGTCGTCCGTTAGTGAGTTTGCCGTATCCAGCCAATCCATCCAGAACTTGGCTCATCAGAAACCAACCAGCACGCACAACACGGGCCGCCGTTGCTTTATTGTCGCGCCGAAAGCATGCGGATATGGTTTATGTCGCATGTTCCAGAGCCTGGGAGAGGCTACACGGCCGCTGCTGCAAATCGTACACACGGTGGGCGAGGCGTTCGCATCAATGGGTATTATGCACCCATACTTTGTCCAGCCTTCAGTCGTTCCCGCACCCCTCACAGCCGGATAAGAGCGGCACCGTTACGTTCTACAACACCATCGACGGGGGCGGTTCTCCCCAACAAGTGACACTGGCCAGCGATGGCAATATCTGAATTTGCGATTACAACGGCAGCACCGGCTATGGAGATCATCTCGTTATCGCCATCGGACGGGACATTGCTCCAGAGCTTCACGCCGTTTTTCACCCTCGGCCGCGGTGGGCGCTTATCCATTCGGGATTATCCAAGCCGCAGATGGGATTTTGTGGGGAACAGCGAGCGATTTCGGGAATGCTCCCGAGGGCTCTTTTGGCGCCGGCACGATATTTAGTCTGAACGCTGGCTTGCCGCCGCGCTAAGAGAGACTGTCGTATTCCCACGTCCATCTGGTTCTATTGTGGTGCAATGCGCTATCCGCTCCAACCGATCGCGACACTTCAATTCCGCGAGCCTCAGCCAACGACTCTTGCCTCGAGGGTTTTCATAAAGTCCAGAATCATGTGAACGACAGCCTCATCGCCGATCGCAGTATTGATCATGGTGTGGTAGATGGCGCGGTCCGGCCATTCGACGTGGAAATATTTCTGGATGAAATCAACGCGCTCCCGATCAACCGTATCCACCAGTTGTTCGGCTTCGTTCTCGCTCTTGCCGCGAGCCAGCAGGCGCCGCACTTTATCTTCTCTCGGAGCATAAAGAAACACGCGCAACGTATCCTGGCGGTTCCTGAGAAACTGCTGCGACCCTCTTCCCACGATGACCGAGTTTCCGGTTTTCGCCGCGTGCTGAACGACCTGTTCCGTAAACTTCAAAATGCATTCGCTGTCGACCAGCTTGAGCTTGTGCGCATTGAGGCTGCCTTCGTAACTCCCGCGCAAGAACGATTTGAAGAGCCGGTAGTAGAGAGGATCGGTTCGTTCCTCGCGACCCTCGACGACTGCCTTGGGACAATCGGCAAGCCGCGCGATCTCCTCCGTCAGCAACTGATCCCAAAGCTTCCAGCCCAGCTGCTTGGCAAGCAGTTGGGCGATTTCGCCGCCGCCGCTTCCGTACTCGCGTTCAATGGTGATGATTTTTATCACTCGCCTGTTATCACCGAGTGCTCGAAATACCGCGTTAGCCTGAATCATCCGAGTCCAGGACGGCTCTACAGCAACCTGTGGACGGCCAGAACCGGGCACGGTCCCAACTGCAGCACCCGATAGGTCGTCGAACCAAACACCGCTAGATCCAACGCGCCCCGGCCACGCACTCCCATGACCACCATGTCGATTTGCGTTTCCTGGGCGAGTTGAATGATTTGCTGATACGGTTTTCCAACGCGCACCACCGTCTTGATCTTGAGCGTCTTGCGCGCCTCCGCTGGAATCAGTTTGTCGAGTTGCTGCCGCCGCTGTCGCCATGGCTTCTTCCGTCTTGCCCGCACTTGGAGCGTCCTCCAACACATGCAGCAGGTCAGCTCGGCGTC
The DNA here is from genome assembly GCA_963699405.1 of uncultured Acidobacteriaceae bacterium. Taxonomy (GTDB): domain Bacteria; phylum Acidobacteriota; class Terriglobia; order Terriglobales; family Acidobacteriaceae; genus Acidiflorens. The sequence continues at coordinate 35,150 of CAVOTW010000004.1, forward strand.
GTACTCCTCCGTCACCGAGATCGCATAACTCAAGGCCCGCTCTGAATTCTCCGAGAAATCCGTACAGAAAAGAATTCGGTTCAAGCGGTGGCGCGCGCGGTTCACCTGCCGCCATATCCGCGGAGGTCGAGCCTTGCGGCAGCTTGCATACCGCCAGCACCGGGCACGGAGTCTTGCGCATGACCCGGTTGGTCACTGACCCGAGCACCAGCGGTCATATCCTCGCCGGCCGTGCGTTCCCATGACGATCAGATCCGCTTTCTGCGCTTGCGCCAGCGACAGAATACAATCTGGGGCTGACTCCTTCATGCACCACGAGCTCCGGCTGAATTTCATCCGTGCGTGTGCTTCTTCACGAATTCCCGCAGTTGCTCCTTGCCGCCCTCGCGAAGCGCCCGGCAGAACTCCGCATAGTCTCCCGCCGAGGCCACATAGTCGGCGTAAGGATATCGCGACAGCTCGACGATATGCTGCGCCACCAACTTGGCTCGATAATGTTCCGCCAGCGATAGCGCATGATGATATGCCCGCATCGAAAACTCCGAGAAATCAACCGGACAAAGGATGAGTTTAATTTCCAGCATGACTGCGTCTCTGACTCTTGTTATCGCCTGCATTGCATCGGATTGATTATTACTCCGTCTACTCCTCCACCGCTCCACCGCCGCCAGGATCATTCTTCTTCAGGAGAAAAGCCAGACAGAACATGATCGCCGCTCCCACGCAAAGAACCATGAAGGTATCAATGTATGCCAGGCTTGCCGCCTGCGCTTGCAGCGATTGATAAATCCGGGCGTAAGCCGTGATCTGCGCCTCGTGCCTGCCCACACCGGCGGTAGCCAGATGCTGAGCCAGGCCGTTCGCCGAATTCACGAAATTGGGATTGTCGACCCTGGCGTTCTGCACCAGCCTTGCCTGATGGAATTGCGAGCGCCGCGCAATTAACGTGGTGACCAGGGACGTTCCCACGCTGCTTCCCATGTTGCGCATGAAATTGACGATTCCGGCGACCGCGTTGTTCTTCTCCGGTGCAATTCCGACGTACGCCACCAGCGTAATCGGCACGAACAGGAATCCCAAACCAATCACCTGCGCGATGCGCAGCCACGTCGCGGCGCTGAAGCTGATCTGCAAGTCAATCCGCCGCGTGGAATAGAACATGGCGATGGACAGCGCCAGCCAGCCGAAGGCAATCAGGTGGCGCGCCTGGATCTTCGTCGTCAGTTGCCCCATGATGGGCATCTCAAACAGCAAGACCAGACCTCCTGCCGAAAGAGCAAGCCCCGCCAGTTCCGAGGTGTAGCCCACCAGCGTCTGCAGGAACTGCGGCATCAGCACCAGGCTGCTGAACAGCATGATTCCCAGCGTGAACATCATCAGGCTCGAACTCGCGAAGTTAAAGTTCTTGAACATGCGCACGTCGATGATCGGCGCCTTTTGATACCACTCCCAGATCACCAGCGAGATCAGGCACACGGTCGCGACGACGATTAAAGTCGTGATGAAGCGCGACCCGAACCAGTCATCTTCCTGGCCCTTGTCGAGCAGCACCTGCAATGCCCCGATGCCGAGTGCCAGGAGAGCGATGCCGATGTAATCCAACTTGACTGCCAGCGGCTTTGAGGCTGGCTAAATATGGAGGATCTTCGACAAAGCGTCGCACCAGAAACCACGTGACCAAGCCGACCGGAAGGTTGATGAAAAAAATCCACCGCCAGGAATAGTTAAAGGTGATCCACCCGCCCAGAGTTGGCCCGATGGTAGGCGCCATGATGGCCGTAATGCCATACAGTGCAAATGCCAGCCCTCGCTGTTGCGGCGGAAACGTATCCGCCAGAATGGCCTGCGCCATCGGCTGCAGCCCGCCGCCGCCTGCGCCCTGCAGCACGCGGAAGAAAAGAAGAAATCCGAGACTCGGCGCGATACCGCACAGCAAAGAACTCACAGTAAAGACCGCCAGGCAGGACATGAAGAAGCGCTTCCGTCCCAAGCGTCCCGGCAAGCCAGCCGCTGATCGGCAGGATGATGGCATTCGAGACCAGATAAGAAGTCAGCACCCATGTACTTTGGTCGTTGCTTGCGCCCAGATTCCCGGCCATATAGGGCAGGGCCACGTTCGCGATGCTGGTGTCGAGCACCTCCATGAACGCTGCCATAGCCACGACCACAGCGATCAGCCAAGGGTTGTACTTGGGCCGCCAAACCTCCTGGTCGAGTGTGAGTGCCGCAGAACTCATTGCAGGAAACTCATTGATCGCAACTCATTTGAGATACACGTCCGGCACTACGTTCATGCCCGGGCGAAGCCGGCGATCCTGGTTCTCTCCCGCATCGAGAACGATCTTCACCGGAATTCTCTGGACAATTTTCACGTAGTTTCCCGTGGCATTCTCCGGCGGAAGTAAACTGAATAGCGGACCCGTTGCTCCCGCAATGCTGTCCACATGGCCTTTCAGGGTCCGGCCGCTCGAATCCACATGGATTTCCGCTCGTTGTCCAACCTGCATGTGTCTAAGCTGGGTCTCTTTGAAATTGGCCGTCACCCAAACTTCATCGAGGGGCACCACGGTGAGCAGTTGCTGCCCGTCTTGCACGTTCATCCCAACCACGACCGTCTTATTCACTTCGCCGGTGACCGGGGCAACGATTTTCGTGTAGCCGAGATTCAGTTGGGCCTGTTCCAGTAGCGCGCGCTTTTGCTCCACATCCGCGATCGCAGCCCGCGCCCGCGCCTGGGTCGACGACACTTGCTGTGGCCCGGTCTCCGCATATTGGTGGTTTGCATCGGCTTGCGCCAGCCGGCTCCGGGCCTGTTGCACGAATTGTTCCGCGGCCGATTCACTGGCGTTTGCCGCCGCTACCGTTGCGGTGCTGGATTTGGCCGCGGCCAGTGCTTGATCGTAGATTTGCTGCGACACTTCCCGCTTGTCGACCAGCAACTTGTAGCGGTGAAGATCGTCTTGCGCTTTCACATCGTTCGCTTCGGCAGCCTCCAACTGTGCGTGTGCCGCGGACACTTGTCTTTCCGCGGCGATGACCCCGGCGTTCGCGTCTTCGATGCCAGACGCAGCGAACCTCAGTTGGCTTGAAGTGTTCACGGAAGTAATCGGAACCGTAATATTCAGCGATTGCGCCGTCGCTTCGGCGCTCGTGAGATTCGCTTGCGCCTGCGCGACCGCAACTTCATAGTCTTTCGGGTCGATCTCTACCAGCACCGTGCCTTTCTCCACCCACTGGTTGTCGTCTACGTTGACACTCACCACGTAGCCCGAAACACGAGCGCTGACCGGATAGAGGTGAACATCCGCTTGCGCGTCGTCCGTCGATTCGTAGCTGCTCAAGTAGCGCCACAAGAACACACCCGCAACCACCACCACCGCCATGATGATCAGAATCCAGATGATTCTGCGGCGCTTGGGAGTTCGGTGCATCGGGGACGTATAGTCCTTGTTTTCCAAGGGCGATGGATCGGACGGGGACTCTTTGCCTGTCTCAGGGACTGAACGGGGTGGGTTTTCTTCCGCCATGTTCATTTTCCTTTGAAATATTCGTTGACGCCCTGCTCAGCAATGCCCAGAGCGCGAACCAGGGAAATTTTTGCGTAATTGTAGTTGTAGAGACTCGAAATGTACTGTTCGTGCGCGCTCGCGACCGCCTCCTGCGATTGCACCACTTCTACGGTATCGGTGACGCCCGCGCTGAAACGGTCGCGCGACTGAGTCAGCGTCTCTTCCGCCAGATCAATGTTGCTGCGCGCCACGTTCACCTGCTCGGCCGAAGACTGCAGGTTCAGCAGCGCCGCGCGCACGTCGGAATCGATCTGCGCTCGCAGATTTTCCAGGCGCTCGCGGCTCTGTTCGAGTCGCGCATCGGCCTGCAAAACGTCGCCGTGAACGCTGCCGCCCTGAAAAATGGGAATCGACAGCGTTCCCCGCACGTCGGCGACCGGCGTTGCCGTCGAGGGATGCGACCCCGCCAGCCCATAATCCGCATTAAAAGAAAGCGATGGCAGATAACCGCCCAGCGCTGCTTTCCGGGCGAATTCCGCCGCGCGCACATCGTTCATCGCCGCCTGGTAATCGGACCGCGAGGCGTACGCACGTTTCAACGCCTCATCCACTGTGATGTCTTCGAGCGGCTGGTAAGGCGACTTGTCCGTGAATTCAAATTCCTGTCCAGGAGCCAAACCGATCACCCGCGCCACGGTCAGCTTCTGGATGGCGAAGTTGTTCTTTGCCTGGATCAACTGCTGCTGCCGCGTCTGGAGTTCAACCTTGGCGCGCAGGCCGTCGATATCCGGCGAAGTACCGGCATTTACCTGGTCCGCTGCCTGATCGTAGATCGCCTGCGCCGTCTGCACCTGCGCTTCCGCCGTTTCAATGCGGGCTTCGTCGGCGATAGCTTGCAAATAGGTATAGCCGACAGCCAGCACAACCAGATCGCGGGCGTCCTTGAAGGTGTTGCCGGCGGATTTCAAACTCTGGCCCGCCGCGCGCGTCGCGTTGATCGACTTCCAGTCAAACAGGGTTTGTGTCAGCGATGCTCGCGCGTCAAAGTAAGAAAAAGGACCGATCGATGGCGAGATGTGCAAGAGGCTGCCCAAACCGGCAAAGCCCAACTCGTCGATATTGAGCTTCGACTCCGCCACGTAAGGCGCCGCCGTCACGTGCGGAAGAAGAGCGCTAAGCTGCTCCCAGCGCTGTCCTCGGGCCGATCGGATGTCCGCGTTCGAAAGCAGAAGTCCGAGATTTTGCTTCAATCCGCGGTCGATGGCGTCCCGCAACGAAAGCGGCAGGATGCCCGGAACGAGCTTCGCCGGCACGCTGCCAGCGAACGTGCTTACCGCACCGGTTCCGGGAATGGCTTGGCCGGGAGAGTTCGAGCCAGGGCTGGTCTCGTTTTGAGCCAGCGAGATTGCTGCTCCACAAATCAAGACTCCGGCCAACTGGAAAACGCGGCATTCGTAACTGCGTCTCAAGAAAGTCTCCTAGCCTCGAATTTTTGCGGCTGCGGTGCCGGGGAAATATCCTATTCTGGACAGGTTACTTCGAGCAAACTAATTCGATGCCGACGAAAGGCTGATTGGTGCTTTATCGATGACCCCACGCCGCACGGTCGCAAAATGACCTCTGATCAGGAGCATCCATATGGCTAGCTCATTTCTGCCCCGATCAGTTCCCGCTGTCGCTGCCCGTACTCACATCGCCTGCGTGTCGGTGTTCTGCTCAGTTCTTCTCGGTATAGTTTCTGCGTTCGCGATCGCGGAAACGGCTTCCGTGCCGGTTCATGGGCTTTGGGTATGGAAAAGTCCTACCGTCCTCGAACCGCCTGGTGCAGCGGAGACTATGCTGGAGTTCTGCCGATCCGAGGGGATTAACGAAGTGTACGTGTCGGTCTCCGAGCGCAGTGCCGCGGCTGAGGAAAGCCGGCTGACTCGTCTTATTGCTTTGCTTCACGGCTCCAACATTCGTGTCGAAGCCCTGATATCCAGCGCGGACGCCGACGAAGCCGGGAAACATAGAGACACGCTGCTTGATCATGTCCATGAAATCGTGGAATTCAACCGCCGCCACCCGACGGAACGATACGACGGCATCCATCTGGACGTGGAACCGCAACAGCGTCCGGAAAATAAAGGGCGACACAACCTACGATTTTTACCGGGACTCGTAAATACTTTTCGCGCAGTAGGCGCCCTGGCGGAGCCGGCGGGAATGACGGTTAACGCCGACATCCAGAATAAGCTTCTCCAAGGCGATCCTGGCGAACGCAGGATGCTTTTAACTTCAGTGCCGCGGTTGACGTTGATGATGTATGAACTGAGCAGTCCCGGAGACGGGGAAAGCATTCAACAAAAGGCCGAAAGAGTGCAGAAGACCAGCCAGAGCTTCCTCAACATGGCTTACGACGGCTTGGATGAACGTAATTTGGCGAAAATGGCGATAGCGCTGCGCACACCCGACTATGGTGAGCTGCTTCCAAGGATGCTGAAGAAACTCGACGACACGAATCGTGCGAACCCGCATTATTTGGGATGGGCAAGACACTCGTACAACGACTCTCTGCGGACAGCCCATTAGCGCATCAGATTGTGGCCACCACATCAGAAGCCGGGCGGACGGGCGCTGGCCACACCGAAGCTGCGCTCGAGAGCGATTCCGACTCGGCCCAGCGTGCCTTCGTCGAATAGCCGGCCAATCAACGTGATCCCGTGAGGCACTCGACGCGGCGGCGAAAATTTAGGCAGAGGGTGTTTCGGATCGGGCGCCCAGTCGCTGCGTGCCTCCGACACTTCCACAAAACCCGCTCGCAGCGTCAGCGAGGGATGCCCGGTGAAGTTTGTAAGCGTAAGCATTTCGTCCCGCAGCGAAGGGACAAGCAGCACGTCAACCTGGGAGAACACACGCGCCATCTCCTCGGCCACTTTGCGCCGGAAGCGGTCGCTCTGCACAAAGTCCACGGCCGACAGAAAACGGGATTGACGAAACAGGTTGGGCCACGCATCCGGCACCTGCACCTTTAACTGGTTTACTTCCCCGCTCAGCGTAAGTTGTTCGAAAGCAGCTGCGCCTTCGGCGAAGAGAATCACATACAGAGAGTCATAAGGCCAGTCGGGAAGCGAAACCTCAACCGGAATCATCCCCAGCTTCTTGACGACGTCGAGAGCCGCGCGATCCACATCGGTCGCCGGATTTTGTTTCATCCAAGCCGGGAAATAACCAACTCGCAGCCCTTCCACTGGAGCACCCGAGTCGAAGTCAAGCTTGCTCGGCACGCTTGCGAGGTCTCCGTCGTCGGGCCCGGAAATCGTGTGGAGCACCAGCACCCCGTCCTCGACAGTTCGCGTCATGGGGCCGAGTTTGTCGAGCGACCAGCAAAGCGTCATCGCGCCCGTGCGAGGAACCCGTCCATAAGTAGGACGCAAGCCGGTAATGCCACAGCGCATGGAGGGAGACACGATACTGCCCCCAGTCTCGCTTCCAATCGCAAAACCCACCAAGCCTGCAGCCGTAGCCGCACCCGGGCCGGCACTTGAACCCGACGACCCTTCCTCTAGTAACCACGGATTCATCGTCTGTCCGCCGAACCAGATGTCATTGAGCGCCAATGCTCCCAGACTCAGCTTGGCCACCAGCACAGCGCCCGCCGCATGCAGACGCTTCACCACCGCAGCATCTTCCGTGGGAACACGGTTTCGGAAAGGCTCGGCGCCATACGTAGTAGGAATTCCAGCTGTGTCGAGAAGGTCTTTGGCGCCCCACGGGATGCCATGCAACGGACCACGGTACTTGCTCGCCGCGATCTCCGCATCGGCCTGTTTCGCCTGCGCCAGCGCAAGGTCGCGTGTGAGCGTGATTACGCAGCGCAGCTTAGGGTCGAACTCCGTTAGGCGTTTCAGATAAATCTGGGTCAGTCGCTCCGAGCTGAGCTTGCGCTGCTCGATCCACCGCGAGAGCTGTACTACAGAGGCGAAAGCGATGTCTTCGTCATTGGCGGGCAAGGGCCCCGGTTCGGCGTTGCTGCGGACAAACCTGTCCCGCTCTGGAAGCGCTTTCAGCCCCGGCAACACCGGATTCCACTGCGTGGCCGGAGTGAGCGTTGTCTCCAGCGCCACCTTTCGCGGACCCGTGCGTCGCTCGTACAGTCCGGCCATGTTCGCACGCCAACTGCCAGCGGATTCTGCACGCTCGGTTTCCGTCAATTCGACCTGAACCAGCTTTTGCGCCTCCGCGAAGGTGGAAGGCGACACTTCCGGACCGACCGCCGGTCCTGTGCCGAATGCGGGTGGCATCCCGGGTGGCGTTGCGCTCGGCTCCTGCGCCCGACTGTTCGCCATAACGGCTGCGCCGACCAGGCCGAGCGATGTAAGCGTCAGAAACTCCCTGCGTGATTTGGCCATTAGACCTCCGAAGCGGCACCCGGTGGGATTATTTCAGGGTTTACGGTGATTGGGGAATAATCCCTCGTGCTCCGGCGTGTTGCGGAGTGCGCGAGGAGGTCGAGTTGGCGCGCGCGCCGTGGGTGTCGGCGGCTGGGAAACTCAGCGGCTTTTCAACTCACCACAAGACGTCGCGAACCGAAAGCCGTCCCAATAAAAAAGGGCACCGCCCACGCGGTGCCCCACCTACCAGCAACTTGATTTACTTATTCTCGTTCAGTGATCCGGCGCCAAATTCCTTCCGTTGTATCACTGGACGCGCCGCTCTGGCCGCCGCTACCGCCGGCATCGCTGCTGCTGCTCCGTAACGTTCAAGCAGCACGGGCACCATTGCGCCTTCTGCCTCTTTCACAAAAGTGAGTGTGCTCTCCCCCAGCAGATCGACGCGGATGAAATCTCCCAGCTTCACCTGTCCCGTTGCCACCAGGTTTGCCAGCGGAAACACCAGATGCCGTTCAATCGCCCGCTTCAGATGCCGCGCTCCATACTTCGGGTCGGTGCCTTCCGCGAGCAGGAAGTTTTTCACCTGCGGTGTGCAGTTGAATACAAACTGATGGGCGCCCGCTGCCATCAAAACCCTCTGCTGCACCATTCCCAATTCGATTTCCAGGATCTGCTGCAGGTGTTCGGACCGCAGTGTCTTGAACACCACGACTTTGTCGATGCGGTTCATGAACTCAGGCGCAAATTTGCGTCGCGCCGCATCCACGGCCGAGCGGGTAATCTTTTCGTCGAGCGAGTTATCCACTTGCACGGCTCTCGGCGCGAAACCCAAGCCGCCATCCACCAACCCGTTCATTTCCGCTGCGCCGAGGTTCGAGGTCATGATGATGATGCAACTCGAAAGGTCGACGCGCCGGTTATCGCCCAGCGTCAGCGTGGCCTTGTCCAGAATGCCAAGCAGCAGTTGCCATAACGAGTCCGAAGCCTTCTCGATTTCGTCAAACAGCAGGATTGACAGTTTCAGTTTGTCCGTATGCCACTGGTTGAGCGCTTCCTGCGTTAGCAGTGGATGCGTCTCGCGGTGTCCCAAGTACCCCGGAGGCGAACCGATCAGCTTCGCAATCTCGTGCGAATGCTGGAACTCGGCGCAATCGATCTTGATGCAGGCTCGCGCGTCACCGAACAGAGACTCGGCCACCGCTTCGACCACTCGCGTTTTGCCTGACCCGGTCGGACCCAGGAAAAGCAGATTGCCCACCGGACGGCCCGGCGCATTCAGCCCGGCCAGAAACATCTGGTAAATTTCTGCGACCTTTTCGATCGCCTGATCCTGCCCCACAATCTTCCTTCGCAGGCCTGCTTCAAAATCGCGGGCATCATTGCTGCGGCGGCTCGGATCCAGCACGGTTGCAAGGTTGGTTCTCATCGTTTCGGGCCCCTGTTTCCTTTCCGGGATCTGCGTGTTACCGGTAAAACGCTTGTCTGCGAAACTGCTCATTTTTGTCATCCGGGAGATAGGTTCCATTTCCTCACCCCGCTCCCTCTAGTGCAAGCCGTTAGCCATCCACCCAACGCGCCGTAATGCCTCGTTTCTCATCGTTTTAGATGCGGCTAGCCCGCCTCATGTCATTTCCGTCGCGTTACCCACAGCTTCCCCAAGAGCAATTCTTTGCAGACTCGCAGGAACTTTCCCTACATTGCCACCATCCAACCATATGTCCTTGTCCGTTAAGCCATAACCGGCTTGACCGGACGTAACTGGCGGCCCGGTTACCGAAGCTCCACACTAAGAAACATATTTCTTCTCTGGAGAATTTCCTTGTCGCGATTCTCGACGGCTAGACTCTCAACGGCCAGACTTTCGACGCTAAGCCTTGCCGGCTTTCTCGTACGTTTCACTCTGACCAGCTTCGGTTTCTTTTGCCCCACCGCCGCCGCAGTGCAGAATCCCCATGCTCTCCAGTTAATTCAGGTGACGGCCAAAGGCACCAAGAAGCCCGAACCGCCGCCCGTCGCCTTGATCGCGCCCCCTGGCTCCGACCTTTACGTCGCCCAGCGCGGAGACAGCATCCCTTCCGTTGCCAGAAAGAACTTGAAACGCACCAAGTACCTGACCTCAACTGAACTGTCCGAAGCCATTCATGAAGCCAACCATAACCACCAAGGGGCCTATCTTAAACCTGGAGAGACTATCATTATTCCCGGAATTCTCGAATCGCCTATTGTAGAGAGAACCGTCCCAGTTGCAAGCGATTTCGAAGTCCGCGCCATTTATCTGACCGGAGTGATGGCGGGCAGCGATCATGGCGAACGCATTGTCCGTCATTGGCGCGAAGTCGGCGGCAACGCCGTCGTTTTCGATATCAAGGATAGCGACGGCATCGTCAATATCGCCTTTGACCACCCCCTGGCCACCGGACAGCGTCACTATATTTCCGACCTGCCCAAGTTCATTCACTTCCTGCATTCCCAGAACATGCATGCCATCGCGCGCATAGCTATCTTCCGCGATGAGCATTTGGTTACCACTCATCCAGAGCTAGCCGTAAAGTCTCGCAGCACCGGCCAACCCTGGCGCGAAAACGGCAAGCTCGTCTGGACCGATCCCTCCAACCCCAAAGTGCAGGATTACGACATAGCCCTGGCCAAATTCATTGCCCAGTCCGGAGTCGATGAAGTGCAGTTCGACTACGTCCGCTTTCCCGCCGAAGGCGACCAAAAAGATGCCGCTTTCAACTACCAGAGCGAGAATCCCGCTGACGCCACTCCAACCGATCACCCGAAAATAAGAGACGTTCAGCGCTCCGATGTGATTGCCAATTTTCTTGATCGCGCCTATACCCAACTGCATCCTACCGGTGTCTTGCTCTCGCTCGACGTCTTCGGAGTCATGGCATGGCAGCGTCCCGTCGATCTCGCCCACACTGGCCAGGACATCGTGGCCATGGCCAAACACTGTGACGTGCTGTCACCCATGATCTATCCCTCCCACTTCTTTGGCATGGACGGCATCGCACATCCCGGCGACGCTCCCGAACATTTCATCGGCGAGTCCATGGACCGGTTCAAACTGATTACAAAGAACAGCAACGTAGTAATACGCCCATGGCTCCAAGCCTTCGCCTGGCGCACCAAGACCTATTCGCCCCAGTATGTAGAAGTTCAAATTGAAGTAGCCAAACAAAAAGGTGGCGTAGGGTTCCTGTTCTGGAATGCCAACAACGACTACTCGAAGCCGTACACCGCCATGCCAGAAATGCGCGCCGACAAGAACAAAGGCCGCTACTTCCGCGGCGACGAGATAGGCGTGAAGTCCCAGCCGGGCACAACCCCTCCCGTCGCTTCCATCCAGGCACCCGCAACGGCGCCTGCCCCGTAGAGAGGAGCCTAGCCTGCTCTCCCAGCGACACATCCCACCACCAACAATAAAATTCTCGTTGAGTAAAGCGTCAGAATCTATGCATGATTCACCAGTATTGTTCGCTGCTCATGGCTTGTGAATCGTAACTAACGTAATAGTTACTAGCCCTCTTCACTCCCTATCCCTGTCTCTGGGACCAGTACCAACCTGTCTGATGTCAACCACTTCAGAGGGTGATCTCCATCGTAGTGGCCTTAAGTAACCCCACGGTTACACTTACCGGAAGGCCACCCATCCTACGACATTGGGCCATGTACTCTCGGGTGCCGTTGCCCTACTCTCGCCTTAGCTTAACAACCTAAGTACTGGAGACTAAAAAATGAAAGCCCTCCTCACCATTCTCTTACTGAGCGCCGCAATGCAGGCCCAAAGCTTCCAGGTTAGCCGCTTCGCACTTCCCGATGCGCCCAAGCCGCAGCACCCGTTCTGGACGTTCGAGAACAAGGTGAGTGCCAGCGTCCTGGCCGGACTGGTTGCCACCGACGCCATCACCACGCAGCGTGGCTTAAGCGAGGGTTTCCGCGAAGTCAATCCGATCATGCGCCCCTTCGTCACCCGCGGTGCAGTCGGAGAGGCCGCCGGCTCGGCTTTAGGCTTTGGCGCCGCCATGGGAGTAGCGTACTTCTTGCATCACACCCACCATTACAAAGCGGAACGCTTCGCCATGCGATTTATGGTTGCCGGAGAATCCGGCGTCGTGGCCAACAACCTCGTGCAGCTTCGCTAACCATCGCGAAGGCGCTGGTGCTGATAGGTGGCATACCAGATTCCCAGGAACCTAGTCCGGCAAGGGCTTTTGAGAATAGCCCGCGTTTGAGCGCCGGCAAAACAGGGGCGGCCGAGCAAGTTTTGGAGAGCCTGCCTAGAGACGTCGAAGGCACCGAACCCGACTTCCTTCTTCTGCTTTCTTTGTTCCGCTGCCATAGATTTCGATGAAGCCCCCGGGTTCCACGTTATAATTCGAGCTTGGAAGAATTTTCTCCGCTATTCGGAGAAACCTCAGCCGCTTCCCGCGAATCTGTATACCGAAGGAGTCTCAATGGCGATTCAGAAGACGGACAAAATCTGGCACAACGGCGAGTTTATCGCTTGGGACGACGCCACTATCCACGTCATGTCTCACGTCGTGCACTACGGCTCTTCGGTATTTGAAGGAATTCGCTGCTACGCGCTGCCGTCCGGCCCAGCGATTTTCCGCGCCACCGAACACATTCAGCGCCTCCTCGACTCCGCCCGCATTTACCGCATCGACGTCGCTTTCACCCGCGACCAGATCATCAGCGGCATGGTTGAGCTCGTGGGACACAATGGTGTGTGGCCCTGCTACGTCCGCCCCGTCGTTCTCCGCGGCTATGGGGAAGCCGGTGTCAACCCCTTCAACTCTCCCACCGAGGTCTATATTTGCAATTACCCCTGGGGAAAGTATCTCGGGGCCGATGCCAGCGAGGGCGTGGACGCTTGCATTTCTTCCTGGACCCGCATCGCGCCCAACACGCTGCCCGCTATGGCCAAGGCCGGCGCCAATTACATGAACTCGCAGCTCATCAAAATGGAAGCCATCGTCAATGGCTACGCCGAAGGCATCGCTCTTGATGTGAACGGCTATATCAGTGAAGGCTCGGGCGAAAATCTCTTTGTTGTCCGTAACGGCGCGCTCCACACCGCTCCACTCGGCAATTCCGTGCTTCCGGGCATTACCCGCGATTCGGTCTTGCAGATCGCGCGCGACCTCGGCATCAAAATCGTAGAGCAACAGATTCCGCGCGAATCTCTCTACATTGCCGACGAGGTTTTCTTTACCGGCACCGCCGCCGAAATCACGCCCATTCGCTCCGTCGACAAAATCAATGTTGGTAAGGGCAAGCTCGGCCCCATCACCAAATCTCTGCAGGCGGAGTTTTACGGCATTGTCCGCGGTGAGAAGCCCGATCGCTATGGTTGGCTGACGACCGTCCCGGTTAGAACCAAGCAGCCCGTGGCCGTCTAGCCCGACTCATCGGAGGGAGCTCTCTACCGGTAAGTACCCGCCGTTTGCCCTTCCGGTTGCCGTGAACTATAGTTAGACCCGCCGGAACGCAGGCGATCGTCGTCGTCCTCCGTCAACCCCAGCCTAAAGGAGAACCGCTATGTCCGCTCCCACCCCGGAATTTGTCGCCGCCTATCGCACCCTAATGATTGATGGCGTTGTCCGAGAGCTTGAAATTACCAAGAAAGTTTTGGCAGCTATCCCCGACGGGAAAAAGGACTACCGTCCCGATCCTCACGCCCGGACGGCATGGGAACTGGCCTGGCACCTTGTCAACACCGACGTCCAGTTCCTGGATGCGATAGCAGATCTTAAGTTCATCATGCCTCCGCCGCCTCGGGAGAATAAGCCGAACACCGTTGCGGAGCTGGTGGATTGGTACGACAAGAATGTGAAGCGTGGCGCCGATCGCGTACGCGCTCTATCGGCGGAACAGTTGCTGACCCCGGTCCAGTTTTTCATGTTCAACTACCCGGCGGTCTTTTATCTGGGATTTCTCAACAACCACAGCATTCATCATCGCGGCGAGTTGGCTACTTACCTCCGTCCGATGGGATCGAAGGTCCCTGCCATTTATGGAGGAAGCTTCGACGAGCCCTTTCAGCCAGCGGCCTGAGCTAGATGCTGGTATAGGGACGGGCGGCGTCGCCCGCCCAAGTTCAGCGCATTTGAAGCGGAGCAGTTCCGAACTCGACTTCGGCCACGGCGCCCATCCGCAACGACCCAATGGTCTTGTTACTTCCGTCATCTCGTGTGCGGGGTCGCTTCCTGTGATGATAAGCAGGTAGCTGGAGTCCCGCCTGCATGAATATCGATGACTTGCTCCGTATTGCCATGGAGCGCCGCGCTTCCGACTTGCACTTGAAGGTGGGAAATTATCCTCACCTCCGCATCGATGGCGACCTGGTGCCCTTAACCGACCAGCCGCGTGTGTCCGCGGAAGATATGTTGAACATGGCGTTCAGCATGATGTCGGCGCGCCAAAAGCAAAAATTCAAGGAAACCACGGAAATCGACATGGCCTATGGCGTGGCCGGCCTGGGACGCTTCCGTGTGAACGTGTTTCAGCAGCGCGGCAACGTGGGACTGGTGCTCCGCGTCATTCCGACGAAAATCCGCGCCCTCGACGAACTGTTCCTGCCTAAGGTGGTCGAGCAGATTTGCGACATGCCGCGCGGTCTGGTGCTGGTCACCGGCGTGACCGGCTCCGGCAAATCCACAACGCTCGCCGCCATGGTGGACCGCATTAACTCCACGCGCGCCGAACACATTATCACGATCGAAGATCCTATCGAATTTCTGCACCGTGACAAAAAAGGCTACGTCAATCAGCGCGAAGTCGAAGTCGATACGCCATCATTCTCGGCGGCGCTGCGCGCTTCTCTGCGTCAGGATCCGGACGTGATCCTGGTCGGCGAAATGCGCGATCTTGAAACGATCGGAACCGCGCTGCACGCCGCCGAAACCGGTCACATGGTTTTCTCTACCCTGCACACATTGGATGCGGTCGAAAGCATCAACCGTATCATTGCCATTTTCCCGCCGCCAGAACAGAAACAGATCCGGTTGCAGTTGGCAGCCGTTCTGCGTGCCATCGTCAGCCAGCGCCTGGTTCGCCGCTCCGACGCCGAGGGCCGCGTGCCCGCCGTCGAAGTGATGGTCACAACTGCCTATATCCGTGAATGCATTCTCGTGCCTGAGAAAGACGCGTGCCATTCGCGAAGCGATTTCCGCTGGCACCTCGCAGTATGGCATGCAGACCTTTGACCAGTCGTGTGGGATCTTTTCCAGGCGGGCTTAGTGAATTACGAAACCGCTCTGGAAAACGCCTCGAACTCCGACGAGTTCAAGTTGCGTATGCAGGGCATTGCCTCAACCGCCGACATCTCGCGGCAGTCGATGCAGTCGGCGGGCTTTGGACGCTGAGCTTGGAAGCTGAGGATCGGAGTGAGATTTGAGTTTGTCCTGCTAAACCTTGTCGTTTGCTGAAGTTCTTCCTCCTTGATTGGGCGCGCTCCGGCGCGCCTCTTTTTTTGTGACGGGGAAGCTCGCGGCCCGGCTAAAAGTTGGCTTCGATGCAAAGCGCATCCGGGAGGGGCTTGGACAATTCTCTATGCTTCAGCGTTAGGCATGACCAGCTACAGCGGAAGGGCACGTGCGAGTCTTGCTCCAGCCTGTGTGGCCTCTTGCGAACGAGGTCTAGTTCGGCTTGCGGTACCGGCTATCGGCAAGATAGCGGAGCATGATGGCGTCGGTGGCGCTCTGGAACTGCTGTTCCATTTCAGGGACTGCGCGGGAGTTTCCTGTCGGATTGTCTGACGGAATTTTTCTCCCATCTCGGAATCGCTGGTCACGACCTGCATGTAGAACCAGAGAAAATGACGCATCTGGTCGAGCGTGGACTTGAGCACCTGAATGGACTCCATCTCCGGGGCATCGGCAAGCGCTTCCATAAGTTCGGGGTCGGTGGGCGCCTGCATAGCAGCGCAGTTTAGTTCGCTCTGGATCAGTCGCAAGTCGTCCGTAACCCGCAAAATGCGAAGATGAATCTCTTCCATGCTTTCCCGGTTCTCGTGATCCATAATGTCCTTTCCGTTCTGACCAACCTGCCTGATCATGCTTCCTGACTAAGATCGCATCTTAGCGCGAAACGGGAAAGGTTCCCCGTGTGCATGAGCTTCGGTAATTGAAGTTGTCGATTGAAGTTACCTTAGATCGAAAGCCGCGCGGGGAGTGCCATTTCAGGCCTTCCGGCGCGTTACTTCAGAGCGCCGGTTCAGTCCAGCGGAGCGGATCTCGCTGAGGTCGTACCGCTCGTGAAGAAGTTAATCCAAGAACGGCCTGAGTGTGGTAAAAACGGTTTCGCGATGACATCCACCCCAACTGGCCCGGTCCAATCTGCCCCAGCGCAAACTAGTTTGGTGCGGGCAATTGGCCGTTGGAGCCTGGCCGCGCTCGCCGTGAACTCAATTATCGGCAGTGGCATTTTTGGCTTGCCCGCCACCGTCGCCGGACTTCTCCGCCAACGCAGCGTCGTCGCAGTATTAATCGCGGGGGCCGCGATGGGCGTAATCATGGCCTGCTATGCCGAGGTGGCCTCGCAATTTTCCCAGGCTGGCGGCCCATACCTGTATGCTCGCACGGCCTTCGGCCGTCTGACTGGGATTCTGGTCGGCTGGATGCTCTACCTGGCGCAAACCGCAGCTCCGGCGGCGAATGCGAATTTGTTCGTCATTTATCTGGCGGAATTCTGGCCGGCCGCGAAAGACCGATGGCCGCGTTTTGTGATCCTCACATTGCTGGTGGGTATCCTGGCAATCATCAACGCCATGGGCGCTCGTCAGGGCACGGTAGTCAGCAATGTTTTCACGGTGGCGAAGATTCTGCCGCTGCTGATGGTGGTGTTGGCCGGAGCCGGGGTGATGATCATACATCGCGTGCCGTGGGGAGCCGCCGCTCCCGTGCCGGCCACCGCATGGATGAAGGCGCTGGTTCTCCTGATCTTTGCGTATGGTGGGTTTGAATCGGCGCTGGCGCCCATGAGCGAAGCGAAGAATCCCCGCCGCGACGTAGGTTTCGCGCTGTTGGTTGCGCTCCTTGCCTGCGCCGTGCTCTATGCGCTCGTGCAATGGGTGGTGGTCGGAGTGCTCGGCCCAGGCTCAACCTCTGATCGTCCGCTGGCGGAAGTGGCGCGCGTCGCCATGGGCAGTCGTGGAGCGGCCCTGGTTGCGATCGGGGCCCTGGTTTCCGTCTATGGTTATCTGAGCGCCAAACTACTGGGAATGCCGCGCGTTACTTTCGCACTCGCCGAAGGCGGCGATCTGCCGAACATCTTTGCCAAGGTGGGTCCCAGATTTCACACCCCGTGGTTTTCGATTCTTTTCTTCGCCGCGGCAGTATGGGGATTGGCGCTCGCGGGAACCTTTGCCTGGAATGTCACGCTCTCCGTGGTCGCCCGCCTGTTTTACTATGGGGTGGTTTGCGCCGCATTGATCGCCTTGCGCCGAAAGCAGCCGCATGCCTCCCAGGCTACTGGACTCCGGTTGCCGGCCGGCCCGGTCTTCTCTGTTCTGGGAGTTGCGATCACCTTGGCGCTCGCTGCCTTCGCGCAAATCTCCAAACAGGTGGACTTGAGTAAATCCCTGATCTTGGCGGCAACGGTAGTGGCGGCCGTGCTGAACTGGTTGTGGGTGCGAAGATTGCAAGCCGTCGAGTGAGTGATGATGCCGCTCGGAACCAGGAACCGGCTGTGGCCCCGGGGGCATGTGGAGGTTTTTTTTGTTAAGCTTTCGACCCCTTATTTTGTTTTTTATTACTTCTGTTTCCTGCTTCGCGCAGCGCGAAGCTGTGCTCAAGCAGATTGATCTGCCTCATCCCTATTATTTCCGTGAAATGTATCTGCCGCAGTTGACCACGGGCCCGAGCGCAGCGGCCTGGTCACCCGATTCCCACAGCCTTGTGTATTCGATGGCGGGCTCGTTGTGGCGGCAGGAATTGCGCAGCGCGAAGGCGGAACAACTGACCGCCGGACCGGGCTATGACTATCAGCCGGACTGGTCCCCAGATGGGCGCTGGGTGGTTTTTGCGCGCTACGATCGCGATGCCATCGAACTATGGTCTCTAGATTTGCGAGATGGACAGACACGCAAGCTGACTTCCGGAGGTGCGGTGAACGTCGAGCCACGTTTCTCTCCGGATGGGCAACGATTGGCGTTCGTGTCGACTTCCTGCAAAGGGCATTTTCATATCTTTGTGGCGCGTTTCGAAGACGGAGTACTGAGCCACGTGCAGCAACTTACTCCAGAGAACATCAGCCCGCTGCCACGTTACTACTACAGCCAGACGGACCACGAGATCAGCCCCGTTTGGACGCGGAACGGATCGGAAATTCTCTTCATCTCGAATCGGGGACACATTCACGGGACGGGCGGTTTCTGGAAAATCAAAGCTGAGCCCGGTTCGGAAGCGCACGAAATCCATTATGAGGAAACCAATTGGAAGGCGCGTCCCGACTTTTCGCCCGACGGCAAGCGCATGATCTATGCGTCGTACTTGGGGCAGTCTTGGCATCAACTATGGCTGATGCCCGCGGGCGGAGGAGATGCATTCCCGATTTCATATGGCGCTTTTGACAACGTGAATCCGCGCTGGTCGCCCGATGGATCAAAGATCGCATTCATCTCCAACCGCCATGGCAATACCTCGTTGTGGGTGCAATCGATTCCGGGCGGGGAACAGACCGAGATCGTCGCGCGCGATCGGAAGTATTTGAAGCCGATGGGGCGCATTGCACTCCGCGTGGTGGATGACTTGACTTTGCAAAACGAAGTGGCGGCACGCGTTTTTGTGACAGGCCATGACGGTTTGGCCTATGCTCCCGACAGCGCATGGATGTATGCCGACGACAGTTTCGATCGATCGGAGCGGCCCTTTGAAGCGCACTACTTCGACACCACCGGAGTGTCTGAGATCACGGTCCCAGCCGGCACCATCGAGATCGGCGTGATGCGCGGATTCGAAAATCACTTCGAGCAGCGTAAGGTCGAGGTAAAAGCCGATAGCACCACTCCGCTCACAATTCGCATGGTCCCTCTTTTTGTCGAAGTGGATGCCGCGTCGAATTGGGTGAGCGGAGATGTTCATGTGCACATGAACTATGCCGGAACCTATCGCAATACCCCGGCGCACCTCGTCGAGCAGGCGTCCGCCGAGAACTTGGCGATCGTCGAAGATCTGGTAGTCAACAAAGAGCAACGCGTGCCCGACATGCCATATTTTTCGCCGCTACTCGATTCGGCATCAACGGCAGATCATCTGTTGTTGCATGGGCAGGAATTTCACACCAGCTACTGGGGACATCTGGGATTATTGAACCTCGCGAAGGACTTCATCTTGCCGGGCTACGCGGCCTATCCCAATACAGCCGCGGCCAGCCTGTATCCGGCAAACGCGAACGTAGCTGACATGGCGCATGAACAGGGCGCTCTTGTGGGATATGTGCATCCCTTCGACACTTTTCCCGATCCCGCGAAAGATGCCTCGCTTACCTCCGAGTTACCCGCGGATGTAGCTCTTGGCAAAGTCGACTACATCGAGGTGCTCGGTTTTTCCGATCACAAATCGACCGCCGAGGTGTGGTACAAGCTCCTGAATTGCGGCTTTCGGCTGCCGGCCGCCGCAGGCACTGATTTCATGGGCAACTATGCGTCTTTGCGCGGCCCGGTAGGTTTGAACCGTGTTTATGCTCAAGTGCCCGGCACCGCGTTGAAGATTGCGCCGTGGCTCGCTGCCGTCAAGGCCGGACGAACCTTTGCCACCAATGGCCCGCTCCTCCGATTCTCGCTGGGTGACCAGCGGATTGGCGGAGATGTGCCGGTGGACAAGAACCAGCCGGTGCGATTTTCGGCCGAGATGTTTTCGATGGTTCCGGTAGATCACCTGCAGATCGTCTGTAACGGGAAGCTGGAACGCGAACTCGCGATGGATCGCGAACGCACCTCGGCGCACATCGACAGCTCGATCCCGCTCAGTGCCAGCGGGTGGTGTGTCCTCCGTGCTTTCAGCGACAAGGCGGAGTATCCCATTCTTGATTTGTATCCTTATGCGACGACCAGCCCGATCTATGTCAGTGTGGCGGATGCTCCGGTGCACAGTGCGGCCGAAGCGGGGTACTTTGTGGCCTGGATCGACCGTCTGATTGCCGGGGCACGAAGCAACACATCGTGGAACACCGAGGCCGAGAAACAGTCGGTCCTCTCGTTGCTGCAAAAAGCGAAAGAGAAGTACGCGAAGATGGATTAGGTCGAGATCTCAGTGACAGAGTCGCCCATTCAGCCAGTACCGGCAGTTTTTCAGAGCGGCGGCAAAGCCATCCGCCTGGACGCTTACTTGCCGGAATCCGCGAACCGTCCCCTTCCCGCCATCATTGCGCTCCACGGTGCTGGAGGCAGCGTGTCCGGCATGGAGCGTTATGCCAGCCTGCTCGCACAACAGGGTTTCGCCATCTACCTGCTTCATTATTTTGACCGCAGTGGCATTGAGTCTGCCGACAAGCCGACCATCATGCGTAACTTTCCCCTCTGGATGAAGACCCTTTGGGACGCCATCAGTTTTGTCGAGACGCAGCCGCTCGTCGATGGCAAGCGCATCGCCCTTCTCGGTTTTTCGCTGGGAGCCTACCTTTCGCTCGCCAACTCTGCGATTGACCATCGCGTGAAAGCCGTAGTCGAGTTCTTCGGAGGCATGCCCAAAGAAATGAACTTTTTCATGAGACGCCTTTGCCCTGTCCTGATCCTGCACGGTGAGGCCGACCAGACCGTTCCCGTCGAAGAAGCGTACGATTTGCAGAAATTACTGGAGAAGAGAGGAATCCCCTACGAAATCAAAATCTATCCCGGAGTCGGCCACGGCTTCGAAGACCAAACTGTTTGGCGAGATGCGGGACTACGAAGCCTGCAATTTCTGCAGAAATATCTGGTCACGCCGGAGTCCGAGAAGTTCACGTAGGGCCGGCCCTCGTCCGCCTAGCCCGGCCAAGCCCGTCAGCTTAAACTCTCGAAAGCCGGAACGGTGCGCTAAGCAAGCGCGCAGGCAGCATCACTACGGCCCAGACCAACGCGAGTGCGCCGTGGACCGCGATTCCAAGTATCCGGAAGGGAAGCAACAGTAACCACACCATCGGATAGAGCACGAGCGCCAGAAGAGCCAAAGGCCAGCACATGACAAACAGAAAGCACCAAAGCAGGAAGGCGATCATTGGCACACCTCGTCCAAAACATTCTACGCAAATGGAAAAGGAAAAGTTCCGGGGAAACCGGCGAAAAACTAAGAGCTGAAAGCTGACAGCTGCTTTCTTCACATTGTCTTCAGTTCAGGACTAACCCTCAATTTCGCTTCCGTCGCCAGTTGAACGTCGTCGACCGTCAGTCCGGGCGCGATCTCCTCCAGCAGCAACCCTTCGGGCGTGACTCGTATGTAGGCCATCTCGGTGACGATTGTGTCGACGACCTTCACGCCGGTCAAAGGCAACGTGCATTTTGTCAGGATCTTTGGCTGCCCATCTTTAGTCGCATGTTCCATGGCGATGATCACGCGTCGTGCTCCGGCAACCAGGTCCATTGCGCCGCCCATCCCTTTCACCATTTTGCCTGGAATCATCCAGTTCGCAAGATTGCCAAGTTCGTCGACTTCCATCGCGCCCAGCACGCTCAAGTCAACATGGCCGCCGCGAATCATGGCAAAAGAATCGGCGCTCGAAAAGTACGCAGTGCCCGCCATTTCGCTGACCGTTTCTTTGCCCGCGTTGATCAGGTCAGCGTCCTCCGAGCCTTCCGCCGGGTACGGCCCAATGCCAAGCATGCCGTTTTCGGATTGAAGAATCACGTCCATGCCTGCCGGAACATAATTAGCAATCAGTGTCGGCAACCCAATGCCGAGGTTGACGTAGAATCCGTCCCGCAATTCGCGGGCAATGCGCTTGACGATGCGTTCTCGCTTGTCAGTGTCTTTTGTGGTCTTGAGTAAAGTTGACATGGTTTCCTTCGATCAGATCCGGCAACGACGGCGAACGCTGTTGGTCGTTCGCGATTCGCTTGCCGCAAATCCAGTGCGATTTGGCGAACGACGAACAGCGAACGACGTATCCTCAGCTATCCCGCCGCTGATTTTTTTACCGTCCGTTTCTCGATTCGCTTCTCAAAGCGCTCGCCCACAAAGATTCTCTTCACGAACACGCTCGGCGTATGCACCATGTCAGGGTCGAGTTCACCCGGTTCGACCAGGTGTTCGACTTCCGCGATCGTAATTTTGGCTGCAGTCGCCATCATGGGATTGAAATTCCGCGCGGTTTTGCGATAGACAAGGTTGCCCCACTTGTCGCCCTTCCAGGCCTTGACGAAGGCGAAATCAGCTTTCAGCGCGCGCTCCATGATGTAAGCCCGGCCGTCGAACTCCCGCGCTTCTTTGCCCTCCGCCACTACCGTGCCGACTCCGGTAGGCGTAAAGAATGCCGGAATGCCAGCCCCGCCGGCCCGAATTCGCTCCGCAAACGTACCTTGCGGAACCAGGTCAAGTTGCACCGTACCGTTTAGCACCATCTGTTCGAGCAGTTTGTTTTCGCCAACGTACGTTCCGATGTGCCTGCGTAGCTGGCCATTCGCCAGAAGCAATCCAATGCCGAAGCCATCGACACCCGCGTTGTTGCTGATGGTAGTGAGGTTCTTGACACCCTTCTTGACCAGAGCCCGGATCAGGTTCTCGGGATTCCCGCACAAGCCGAATCCGCCAACCATGATGCTCGCTCCGTCCGAAACGTCACGGATCGCCTCTTCAGCATTCGCAACAATTTTATGCATAGCAGGAAAATTCTATAGGAAAAACTCACCTCTACGGCACGAAAGCGGCTCTTAGCTGTCAGCTGTTGGCTGTTGGCAAAAAGAGCTAACGGCTAACAGCCTTTCACCGTGTCTCCGTTTCTCCGTGGTGAAGGCTTCTTTTTCAACTGGTGTGCGCGCTCGAATTCCGCCGCGAGCTCCCGCGAGTCCAGATTCTCCCGTATGTGCGCCAGCCGTTGTTCCAGTTTCTGCAGCGCGTCGCCGACATTCTTCTTATTAGTGATGGCGATGTCGCGCCACATCGAGTACGGACTCCCGGAAATGCGCGTCATCTCGCGAAGTGCGCGCCCACCGATGTCGAGCACGGGGGCGTCCGGGCCGAATTCGTCAACCAAAGTTGCCGCCAGCGCCGTTGAGATCATCTGCGGCACGTGACTAATCCAAGCGCAAAACCGATCATGATCGGCGGGATCGACGACGGCAATTTTGGCTCCCATCTTTTCCGCGCAGTGAATAAATTCGCCGCATTGTCCAGCGTGCACGTTCTGCCCGGGAAGCGGCGTAAAAAGCCAAGCCGCGCCTTCGAAAAGATTGGCATCCGCAAACTCCACCCCCGCATGTTCCTTGCCCGCCATCGGATGTCCGGCAAGAAATTTGTGACCCGCATTCCGCCCAAACGATTTCGCGGCGCGCTGCACAATCTCCGCCTTCGTGCTGCCGACATCGGTGACCAAGGTCTTGGCCGGCAGCACCGGGGCCAGCCGTTCAATCAAATCGAGGATAGGGATAACTGGTGTGGCCAGTACTACCAGATCACTTCCGCGCACGGCATCGGCTGGGCGGATGTTCCCCGTATCGATGGCGCCGCAGTCCTGAGCCCGTTCCAAAACTGGAGCTCGATCGCACCCCACGATTCGTCCCGCAAGCCGCCGCTTCTTCAGCGCAAGCCCGAGCGAGCCCCCAATGAGCCCCGTCCCGATGATGGTGACTTGCCTGAAGGCCATGGATAATTTCGAATCTGTGATTTGCAATTTGTGATTTTGTAATCTCGCCTTTGCAATTACAAATTACAAATCACAAATTACAAACTAGCTCTACGCGATCTCGCGTCCCACCGCTGGCGCGATCATGCGGAGCTGGTCCATCAACTTGGCAAACTGTTCCGGATAGAGCGACTGCGCGCCATCGGAGAGTGCTTTGTCCGGTTGGTGATGCACTTCGATGAGCATGGCATCCGCGCCAGCCGCAGCCGAAGCCAGCGCCATCGGAGCCACTTTATCCCGCCGTCCCGTGCCATGCGAGGGATCGGCCGTCATGGGCAGATGCGAAAGTTTATGAATGATGGGAATCGCCGAAATATCCATCGTGTTGCGTGTGTAAGTCTCAAAGGTCCGGATGCCGCGCTCGCAGAGAATGATTTCGTAATTGCCGCCCGCCAGCAGGTATTCGGCTGAGCACAGCAGTTCTTCGAAGGTGGCCGAGATCCCACGTTTCAGCAGCACGGGCTTGCGTACCTTGCCCAGTTCGCGCAAAAGATTGAAGTTCTGCATGTTGCGCGCCCCTACCTGGAAAATGTCCACATACGGCAGCATCAGCTCGATCTGCGAGATCTCCATGACCTCGCTGATCACCAGCAGTTTGAAGTGATCGCCCGCCTCACGCAGCAATTTCAGCCCTTCGAGCCCGAGCCCTTGGAATGAATAAGGAGAAGAGCGTGGCTTGAACGCGCCGCCGCGCAGAACTCGCGCTCCTGCCTTGGCGATTAACTCGCCCACCGTGAAGAGCTGCTCGCGAGACTCGACTGAGCATGGCCCGGCCATGACCACGATTTTCTTGCCCCCGATTTCAATCCCATTGGAGAATTTGACCACCGTGCCTTCCGGACGAAAATTGCGCCCCGCCAGATGGTAAGGGGAAGTGATGCGGTGAACTTCCTGCACACCAGGCATCATTTCGACTTCGCGGGTGTCGAAGTCACGAGGCACCCCGACGCCGCCAAGCACGGTCTGCTGCGCTCCGGTGGAGCGGTGCACTTCAAAGCCCAAGCGGACCAGTTGATCGATCACTCGCTGGATCTGATCTTCACTGGCCGAATCTTGCATCGCTACGATCATGAGTTTTGCTCTTTTGCTTTGGCCGCCGCCCGCAAATCATAAGCTGCGAACCTCAGCGTTGGCGGCCTTTCCTGGTTACTTGCTCGATTCTAGAATCTTCAATCGATCTCGGCTTCGTGGGCTGCTGGCTCGGAGTCGGGAACGATCTCGTGCTTTTGAATGCTGCGCATCACGTCCATAATTCGTTCATAGATCTGTCCCAGATCGCGCGCCGCCAATGGACCAGTGTTGTGGCGCTGCACATTGGCGATCACTTCGCGTTCGCGCTCGGGTTCGTAAACCGGCAAACTAGTATTGCGCTTCAACCGCCCAATTTCGACGGCCGCCGCGGCGCGTTCGTTGAGCAGCGCTGCCAGTTTGCGATCCAGTTCGTCGATTTTCTTACGCCAATCGGAAATGTCCATAGAAGTTCGAACTGCGAGCTACGAACTGCGAGCTACGAGCTGCGAGCCACGAGCGATCTTACAAATTCTCCCACAGTTGCGGCCTCTCGTCCCGGATTTTGTTCGATGGCGTGTACGATGGCGCTGCCGACGACCGCGCCTTCGGCGAATTTACCGACGGTTGCAAACTGCTCTGGAGTCGAGATTCCGAAACCCACAGCAATCGGAAGCTTGGTAAAACGGCGGATACGCCTCACCAGAGCTTTAGCATCTCCGGTCATCTGCTGTCGCGCACCCGTGACTCCGGTGCGCGAGATCGCGTAAACAAATCCGCTGGAAACCTGCGCGATCAGCTTCAAACGCCGGTCAGTCGAGGTGGGCGCAGCTAGAAAAATAGTTGCCAGTGCATGCTCGCGAGCTTCACGCAGATACTCGTCCGATTCTTCAACCGGCAGATCGGTGATTAAAGTTCCGTCAATTCCCGCCAGTCGCGCCACATGGCAGAATTTTGCGAGGCCCATGCGCAGAACGGGATTGAGGTACGAGAAGATCACTAGGCCGACAGATTGCGAATGTTCACGAATTTCCGCGGCGAGCGTAAGCACCTGCGGCAGTGACGTCCCGTGTTTAAGCGCCCGTTCGCTGGCGCGCTGGATGACTGGTCCATCGGCAAGAGGGTCGCTGAAGGGAACGCCGAGCTCGATGATGCTGGCTCCTGCTTCAATGGCAGCGAGAACCACATCGCGCGTGGTGGCGAGGTCGGGATCGCCGCAGGTTACATACGCGACTAGAGCAGGCTTCGATTCGAAGTGGAAGGGCACAGAAGCATTGTAGATTGTCGAGGCCGATTGGAGTTTCAGCGGGAACCTAGAGATGTTGAGGAGTCAAATTCGGACGTTTTTTCGGAAATTGCTCGGGGCGGAGTTTACCAGCCAGGCAACAGACCCCCTTGCTGTGGTCTTTGAAAACAAAAGACTTAGAGGTCGATTTTCGCCAGGTCTTTGAAGAATAAGGACTTAGCTTTAAAGTACTTTAAATCAACAAGTTAGAATGGAATTCGCGGCTCTTGTGGGTTGAATTTCACATGTATGTTATTGAGGAATAAAACTTTACATCGAAATCTGGCTCATTCGTAATTCTGGGCGTGTCGTCGGTACCTTAACGCGACGACCTGAGAGTAGTTATGGGGTTCATCGGTCTTCTGGTTGGGGTTTCGCTCGCTGCGTTTGGATTTGTAGTGATGAGAAATCCAATGCGTTTGTCCCTTCTGTCTCCGTTATCACCCGGAGCTAAAGGGTATTACCAGCGTATGATTCTCGACACGATGACGCGCAATCAACTTCGCGTACTCGGTGTGCTCGTTTGCTTGTTCGGATCAAGTATCCTCACGACATCGCTGGGTGCAGTGCTCAGGGCTAACTTTCTGAACGCCGTGTCAGTGGGACTGTGGGTACTGATGGGGTGCATATTTTGGGTCGCGTGGTTATCGGGAATAGGCATCCTTATTTGGCAGCTTTTCAAGCGACGGGTGCCTAACTATTTTGCGATGTGGCGAGCAGGAGCAGACCTCGGTCCTATCGAAATGTTTCCACCGGTAACTCCAAAAATGCAAAGAGAAGCTTTGTTCTTTACGGTGGCTCTGCTTACGCTCGCAATCATTAGCTTCGACGGTGGCCGTACTTCGGTAAACGGCGGCTGGGCCCACCAGCTAATCCAGATTTAAACTCTCCCGCAAAATCCCGATATCTTTGTCGCCGCGGCCGGAGATGTTGACGATCACAATTTCTGATTTCTTCATTTTCGGAGCGCGCTTGATGACTTCGGCGACGGCGTGGGCGGACTCTAGCGCGGGAATAATGCCTTCGGTTCGAGCCAGCAGCATGGTTGCATCGAGCGCTTCGGCGTCGGACGCAGGGACATATTCGGCGCGGCCTGTATCTTTTAGCATCGCGTGCTCGGGGCCGATGGACGGGTAATCGAGGCCGGCGGATACCGAATGCGTGAGGGCGATCTGCCCTGACGTGTCCTGCAAGACATACGAGAAAGTTCCTTGCAGAACGCCGGGCGAGCCTCCGCGGAAACGAGCCGCGTGGTCGCCCAGGGCTTCGCCACGCCCTCCGGCTTCTACGCCGATCAGTTCTACTTTTTTGTCTTTGATGAAATCGTAGAAGATTCCTATGGAGTTCGAGCCTCCGCCTACGCACGCGATGATGGCGTTCGGAAGTTTGCCTTCGGCCTTGCGAATCTGCGCGCGGGCTTCGCGTCCAATGACCCGATGGAAGTCGCGCACCATGGTCGGATACGGGTGCGCTCCCAGCACGCTGCCCAGGAGGTAATGGGTGGTGCGAACGTTAGTGACCCAATCGCGCATGGCTTCGTTGATGGCGTCTTTGAGCGTGCGCGAACCGGAATCCACGCCGCGAACTTCCGCCCCGAGCAAGCGCATGCGGAAGACGTTGAGTTCCTGCCGGCGCATGTCCTCCGTGCCCATGTAAACCACGCACTCGAATCCAAGAAGCGCGCAGACGGTGGCCGTAGCAACGCCGTGCTGGCCGGCACCGGTTTCTGCGATGACGCGGTGCTTGCCCATGCGCTCCACGAGCAATGCCTGGCCGAGGCAGTTGTTGATTTTGTGCGCGCCGGTGTGCAACAGATCCTCGCGCTTGAGATAAATTTTCGCGCCGCCAAGTTTCGCCGTCAGGCGGCGCGCGAAAAATAGCGGTGTAGGGCGTCCCGCATATGTCTTGAGCAGCAGATCGAGGCGTTGCTGGAATTTGCGATCGCGCTTTGCTTTTTCGTATTCGCGCTCCAGTTCCTCGAGCGCGGCCATCAGCGTCTCCGGTACGTAGCGTCCGCCGTAAGCGCCGAAACGCCCGGCAATCGCGGTTTTTCGCGGATGCTGGGTAGTTTGGTTATGGGCCTTTTTGGTCGCGAGCGCGGCAGGCATCGTCATCGTCACACTGCTTCCTCCATGGCCCGCACAGCCTGAACAAACGCGCGAATTTTTCGAGGGTCCTTCTTGCCTGGGGTGTGTTCGACGCCCGAGGATACGTCCACACCCCACGGATGAAGAAGGTGGATCGCCTCCTGCACATTTCCCGGATGCAATCCGCCAGCGACGATCAGCTTGCTGATGCTGTTGATAATCCCGGCCCAAGGTTGTACCCGCTCCCAGTCGAAAGCCTGTCCCGTGCCGCCAGGTTTTTCCGCGCTCGAGGAATCGAGCAACACGCCCGAAATCACGCCGGGACGGAACCCGTGGGTTTCAAGAAAAAGGTCGCCGTTCTTGGCAACGTGAATTTTATGCACGCGTTTGCCCTTGTACGCCTCGTCGGGCTCTATGAGTCCGGCAGCAACTGGATCCCATCCGACCGTTTGGTCGGCTGGCGCGTCAAAAATCTTCGCGGGCCAGGTACGGAAAATCATCGGGCGCTGCGATCCGTTGGAGAGTTCTTTAAAAAGCCCGCGGCTGAATTCCGCGCTTTCGTCGCCGCTCAGTTGTACGGCCGTCAGTCCCGTTTGTTTCACGGCTTCGCATACGTGATCCGCCGTTTCTCCGACAAAAACTCCAACTCTCTCCAACTTTGTCGACGCCGGCAACTTGGCGATGATCGACTGGGCGTCTTCTAAGGTTACATGGCGCGGGCTCTTAGGATAAAACACGAAGCCCAGCGCGTTCGCGCCCGCATCACTGGCGGCAAGCGCGTCGTCGAGGTTCGTGATGCCGCAGATCTTAATCCACGTCATAAAAACAGCTGTCAGCTCTCAGCTCTCAGTTGTCAGTAAAATCGATTAGCCACCAACCGCGATCTGTGCTTCCGCAATCAATCTTGCCAGGGCTTCGCCCGGATGCTCCGCCTTCATCAGCGCTTCGCCGACCAGAAACGCCTCGTACCCGGCCGCTCGCAGACGAGCCAAATCTGCGCCCGATTGGATGCCGCTTTCCGCTATGCGAACGCATGTTGCGGGCATTTTTTCCGCCAGCCGGAATGCGGTTTCGAGATTCACCTCGAAGGTGCGAAGATTTCGGCTGTTGATGCCGATCAAGTCACAGCCCGCATCGAGCGCGCGTTGTAGTTCAGTTTCGTCATGCGCTTCGCACAAAACGTCCAGCCCTTGGGATCGGGCGATTCCGGCCAGCGCTACCAGTTCTTTCTGCTCCAGAGCGGCGACAATCAACAGGATGGCGTCTGCGCAATTGGCTCTGGCTTCCACGATCTGGAATTCATCGACAATGAAATCTTTGCGCAAGCAGGGAAGGGAACTGCTCGAAGAGGCTTCGCGCAGATAGGCGAGCGAGCCTTGGAAAAACTGCTCGTCGGTCAACACCGAGAGGGCAGCGGCGCCCGCCCGCTCCAGATCGCGCGCCAACTCGGAGGGTTTGAAATCGGCGCGAATCAACCCTTTTGAGGGCGAGGCTTTTTTCAGTTCGGCGATAATGGCGATTCGGTCGCGCGCAATTCGACGCAGTTGCTCACGAAATCCGCGCGGAATGTGTGCGGCGGCCGCGCTTTCCAATGCGCGCGGGTCGCAGTTGTTCCGGCGCAGCGGCAGGCGCTGGCGCGTTGCGGTAACAATGGAGTCCAAAGAGGCGGGCATGGCAAGAAGTCAATTATACGGAACCAGTCCAATTCTGGCGGGGGCGAGAGCGCCGCGATGTAATCCCCTTCGCCGATCCCATCCTGCCCTGTCCTGTGACATCCGTCATTGACCCACCTTCCGGCAAGGTGCTATAAACGAGTGCTTTGTGCCACCGTGTGCAGTTTGCCCGAAGGGCGTTACGCCGGGGGCACAGGTTTTTCCGACGCGGCCAAATCGGTACTCCTATTGAATTGTGTTGCCTGGCGGTGGAAGCGCGTTCGGAGCGTGTTGGGAACTTCGGGGTCGGCCGCGCCCGCGGCGCATGGAATCGTGCGGCGGGGTGGCTAACCGGCCGGAGCAAATCACCCTCACGACCCTGAATCGAATCTTTAGGAGAATTTTAATGCGCACTTGGAACGTTCATCTTGCGTCCGCCGGACGCTACTTCACCAAAACTTTCGCAAAGCTTGCAACTCTATTTCTTCTGACTGCCGGCTGCGCGCTGGCGCAACCTGCTGAGGAGGGTGGCGAGGCGGCGCTGAAACTGCCGGACCTTTCTTCGGTTTCGTTCCTCGGCATCGATGGCCATCGCCTGCTCATGATCGGCCTGCTGTTCTGCGTCTTCGGCCTCGGTTTCGGCATGTTCATCTTCATGCGGCTGAAGAACCTGCCCGTGCACCGCTCCATGCGCGAGATCTCGGAACTGATTTACGAAACGTGTAAAACCTATCTCGTCACGCAGGGCAAGTTTCTCATGCTCTTGTGGGCGTTTATCGCCGCCATCATCGTGCTCTATTTTGGTGTGCTACGGCATTTCGAGATTCCCCGCGTCGTGATCATCCTGGTGTTCAGTCTGGTCGGCATCGCGGGCAGCTACGGCGTCGCGTGGTTCGGCATTCGGGTGAACACCTTCGCGAATTCGCGGACTGCTTTCGCGTCGCTACCCGGCAAACCTTATCCGGTTTATCAGATTCCACTCGAAGCCGGTATGTCGATTGGCATGATGTTGATCTCGGTCGAATTGCTCATCATGCTTTTCATCCTGCTCTTCGTGCCCGGTGACTATGCCGGCCCGTGTTTCATCGGATTCGCCATCGGCGAATCGCTGGGCGCGGCGGCTCTGCGTATCGCGGGCGGCATCTTCACCAAGATTGCCGACATTGGCGCCGATTTGATGAAGATCGTCTTCAAAATTAAAGAGGACGACGCCCGTAACCCCGGCGTCATTGCCGACTGCACTGGCGACAACGCTGGCGATTCGGTTGGGCCTTCGGCCGACGGTTTCGAGACTTATGGCGTGACCGGCGTCGCGCTGATCACTTTCATCCTGCTGGGCGTGAAGGAACCTTCGGTCCAGGTGCAGTTGCTGGTATGGATTTTCGTGATGCGCATCATGATGCTGGTCTCCAGCGCCTTGGCGTACTTCATCAATAGCGCCATGGCAAAGGCACGGTTCGGCAACGCGGACCATATGAATTTCGAAACGCCGCTCACTTCGCTGGTCTGGCTGACCTCAATTGTCTCGATCATCGCCACCTATATTGTTTCGTATTTCATTATTCCGAACCTGGGTGGCGACGTGAGCCAGTGGTGGAAGCTGGCTTCGATCATCTCCTGCGGAACACTGGCCGGTGCGCTGATTCCGGAACTGGTCAAGGCTTTCACCTCGGTGGAATCCCGCCACGTAAACGAAGTGGTGACCTCGGCCAAAGAAGGCGGCGCATCGCTCGGCATCTTGTCGGGTCTGGTCGCCGGAAACTTTTCGGCATATTGGCTGGGTCTTGCGATGGTCGCACTAATGTCGATTGCTTATCTTTTCAGCGGGATGGGCTTGGCCCTGGCAGCCACTATGATTGCCGCGCCAGTCTTCGCGTTTGGACTGGTTGCCTTCGGCTTCCTCGGCATGGGACCGGTAACCATCGCCGTCGATTCTTACGGCCCGGTGACCGACAATGCACAGTCGGTCTACGAGCTTTCGATGATCGAGCAGGTGCCCAACATCAAGGCGGAGATCAAGAAAGATTTCAACATCGACGTGAATTTTGAACGGTCTAAGGATTTGCTCGAAGAAAACGACGGGGCTGGCAATACCTTCAAAGCAACTGCTAAGCCAGTACTGATCGGAACGGCAGTGGTGGGGGCGACGACGATGATCTTCTCCATCATCATGGCGCTGACCAATGGGCTGACTACGAATGTGGAAAAGCTTTCGCTGCTGCACGCTCCATTTTTCCTCGGGCTGATCACTGGAGGCGCCATGATCTACTGGTTCACCGGCGCATCCATGCAGGCCGTTACCACCGGAGCCTATCGCGCAGTCGAATTCATCAAGGCCAATATCAAGCTGGAAGGCTCGGAGAAGGCTTCCGTTTCTGACAGCAAGAAGGTCGTCGAGATCTGCACGAAGTATGCGCAGAAGGGCATGTTCAACATCTTTCTGGCCGTTTTCTTCGGAACGCTGACGTTCGCCTTCGTCGAGCCGTTTTTCTTTATCGGCTATCTGATTTCGATCGCGATCTTCGGTCTTTACCAGGCTATCTTCATGGCCAACGCCGGCGCTGCATGGGATAACGCCAAGAAGATCGTCGAAACCAAACTGAAGCAGAAAGGCACTCCGCTTCACGACGCAACGGTTGTCGGCGATACGGTGGGCGATCCTTTCAAAGACACCTCTTCGGTGGCTATGAATCCGGTCATCAAATTCACCACGCTCTTCGGACTGCTGGCGGTCGAACTGGCCGTTTCGTTGACCAACGACCATCCCGGCAATCTGACCCACATTCTGGCCCTCTGCTTCTTCGCAGTCTCGGTTTTCTTCGTGTACCGGTCGTTCTACGGAATGCGAATCAGCTCGGAATAGCTCCGAACAAATGCGCAAAAAAACGCCATCCAGCGCAACTGGATGGCGTTTTGACTGTCCAATTCCTCCGTTCCCAAACGCTAAGTCGAGCCGGGAGGCAAGCAATTACCAACTCCGCTCAGCAATTTCTCCACTGCTTCTCCCGGATCCTGGCTGGCAAAGTTCTCGTCCAAAACGAGCAGACAAACGGCCGGATCAATTTCCTCCAGTGCCTTGCGTGTTGGTTTGCCATGCACGGATTGCATGCGCGCGGAAACTACCACCAGCTTCGCCTTGGTGGCCTTAAGCAGGATGCGAGCGCCGTCGATCGTGGCCGTAATCAAAGCGTTGTATCCGGCGCTGCACAGCACCTCCCGCAGGAACGTGCCCACATCTGGCGACTCGCAAACGCAAAGCATGCGCGGCCTCGTGTCCCCTTTTCCCCGGGAATAGCGCGAGCCTAAATATGCGGCCGTGATGGCTTCTTCCACCGAATCATAAGTTTCAAATTGCGAGAGCAGGTTGGTCATCGCCAAGGTCTTCAAAATCTTCGCGGGCACGCCGCTGAGTTTCAGGTCTCCACCCTTGGCTCGCGCGGCTTGCGTCAGGCGCACCAGCGCTCCCAATCCACTGCTGTCAACGAAGTCCACCTGATCGAGTTGGAGCACCACGTCGCCGTACTTGACCAAGGAGTCTCCAACCTGGGCGTGCAATGTATAGACCTCATTTCCAGCCACAATGCGCCCGTGACATTGCATGACCAAGACATCGCCGACCGGACGGCTCTCCACGCGCAATTGCATGCCGCCTCCTTAATCGAAGTTGTGATTAAATCACGAATTGGTCCGAGGTGGTAACAAAATCCCGAGTGGAGCCGTGGAACCCCGGCTGAAGATGAAGTGCTTAAGATGAAAATGCGGCGAGCTTCGCGCGAACCTAAGCGACGGCCTCGCCGAGTTCGTCCGTTGTTCTGGCAAGCGCGCTGCGCACCGCTTTTTCCCAGTTGCCCGCGCCTGCACCGGAGAACGTAGTTGGAAACAGAATGGGCCGCGAGGAACTAACGATACCACCCTCCAATCCGGCGGGGCCCCGGCGAAAGCCGCGCACAGCTTCGCCCGCGGAGGCTCCTTGCGCGCCATACCCGAGCACCAGGAAGAGGGCATGAGGTAAAGCCGTTCGAATCCGCTCGCTGTCCTCAGAATGAGTGGCAGCCACGGTGACCCCTAGCGAGGACCACCCGGTCACGGTGCCAGCCAGGCAATCCTGCCATTTCGTTAACGACGCCGCGACCACTGCGAAGAGTGGTCCCGCCGCCGTACCTAGGGCCTGGTAGATGGAAGAATCGGGATTACTATTGCGGACGAGGACGATGACTCCACGTTCCGCCTTCTTCGCCTCGAGGACGAATGGCGCGAGACTCTCTGGTCCTAGATATGGATTGACCGTGATCGCGTCCACGCTACACGAACTCTCCGGCGAGAGATAGGCTTGCGCATAGGCGGTCGCGGTGTCAGCGATGTCCCCACGCTTCGCGTCCAGCAAGACCAACACGCCGGCGGCACGCGCGTACCGGACCACACGCTCCAGCGCATGCCACCCGCGCCAGCCGAGGCGTTCGAAGAGCGACGCCTGCGGCTTAACGACAGCCACATCGGCGGCAATCAGATCTATCACGCGGCAGCAGAACTCCTCGACAGCCTCTGCCGTTTGCGGGTCTTGGGGGCACATGGCGCCACGGCGAAATACCGGTGGGATGCGGTCGAGGTATGGATCCAATCCAACGCACAGCGGGTGTCCGAGCGCCCGCGTCCGTTCGATCACGCGATCACCGAAACCAGCCATGCTCGTCACGGGCGAGAGAACTACATTAACTTCGGGAGTATAGCGCGGTTTTTTCGCGGATGCGGTGCGCTTTATGCAGACTTACAGCCCGAAGGCACTACGGGAGTCTGCCATCACGCTGCGTAGGGTTCTTTTACGTGGGTTAGGGCGGGCGAAGGCGCCCGCCCTACACGAGCTACAGCTGGCTCATCTTGGCCAAGAATTCGCTGTTCGTCGCCGCCTTCGCCAACCGCTCGATCAGCAACTCCATGGCTTCGACCGGAGACAGCGGATTGAGCACTTTGCGCAGCACCCAGATACGCTGCAAATCTTCTTTCGGAATTAGCAACTCTTCTTTTCTTGTGCCAGAGCGCTGGATATCGATGGCCGGGAAGGTTCGCTTATCAACCAGCTTGCGATCGAGGATGATTTCCGAATTGCCTGTGCCCTTGAATTCTTCGAAGATCACATCGTCCATGCGGGAGCCGGTGTCGATGAGGGCAGTGGCAATAATGGTCAAAGATCCGCCTTCCTCGATGTTGCGGGCCGATCCAAAAAAGCGTTTCGGACGTTGCAACGCATTCGAATCGACGCCGCCCGAGAGCACCTTGCCCGACGGCGGAACGATGGTGTTGTAGGCGCGCGCGAGGCGGGTAATCGAATCGAGCAGGATGACGACATCACGCTTGTGCTCGACTAATCTCTTAGCTTTTTCGATCACCATTTCCGCAACCTGCACGTGGCGCGCAGCCGGCTCGTCGAAGGTCGAAGAAATGACTTCACCCTTGACCGAGCGCTGCATGTCTGTGACTTCTTCCGGGCGCTCGTCAATGAGCAGCACCATGAGCACGACTTCAGGATGATTGGTGGTAATCGAATTCGCCACGTTCTGCAGCAGCATGGTTTTGCCGGCCCGAGGCGGCGAAACGATCAGCCCGCGCTGGCCTTTGCCGAGCGGCGTGAGCAGGTCCATCACGCGGGCGCTGATATTTTCGCGCACGGTTTCGAGCTTCAACCGCTCCTGCGGATAGAGCGGCGTGAGGTTGTCGAACAGAATCTTGTTGCGGGCTTCGTCAGGCGACTCAAAATTTACCGCCTCGATTTTGACGAGCGCAAAATATTTCTCGCCCTCATGCGGCGGACGTACCTGGCCGCTGATGGTATCGCCGGTTTTCAAATCAAACTTGCGGATTTGCGAGGGCGACACGTAAATGTCGTCCGGCCCCGGCAGGTAGTTGTAGTCGGGCGAGCGCAGGAAGCCGTAGCCGTCAGGGAGGATCTCCAGCACACCTTCGGCGAAGATGTGTCCTTCTTTTTCACTTTGCGCTTGCAGGATCTTGAAGATGAGATCCTGTTTGCGGAGTCCGCTCGCGCCCGGCAGCTCCAACGATCGGGCGATCTTGGTCAGCTCGGTGATGTTCTTTTCTTTCAGTTCAGCGATGGTCATATTTACCTGCGTGGGTGATTTTCTTCGGGAGGGATTCTCTTTAGTCTCTCGCGGGGATGGGATTTGCTTTGCCGCCGTGCGGGCACACGGCGGAGCTGCTTAAGCAGCTCGCCGTTGTGCTTCGGCAAAGTGTTCGGGTTCGCTCAGGATGTCATGACGTTCCGCATCGGCGATTTTGTCAAATACCTGGTTCATGGTTTCCTGAATGCGGGTGTTCGGCTTATGAAACTTGCGCGTTGCCTTCGAGGCCAACTGGCAAAGCATGTACCGGTTCCGCAAAGTATGTAAAGCATCAAAAACGCGATCAGAACGCATGTTCGGTCTTTCTCCTTCAATAGGAATCATTTAGCTCGCATCCATCGTCCGCCCCAAGTGAGTGATGGTCGATTACGGCGAGCCAAAATGTAATTCGGGCCAGATTCAAAAGGAATCAGGTTCAAAGGGATTTGCCAGAATTACTCAAATAGATGCTCCGCCCAACCCGAAAGTTGCTCAATTCTCTAGGAGTCCACAACACGAGCGGAGGTTCGTAGGGACGGATCAGAAACCTGCAAACATGTCCAAAGAACGTCTAAGTATAACAAACCGCTAGGGAAGGTCAAGAACAATTTGCAGCCGGGTTTTACCGCCCTGATAACTCTACCGGCACCTTCTCAAGCCCGCCCAGAGCCTATTTCAGAGCGTCAAGCCGAGTTCCCAGACGAGATTTGTAGCGCGAAGCCGTGTTCTCGTGCAAAACACCCTTTTGGATCGCCTTGTCGAGCGCCGATACCGTCAGCCGATAGGTCGCCGCTGCACTGGTTTTGTCGCCTTTTTCCAGGCTCTCACGCAGGCTCCGCAGCGCGGTGCGCAGTTGCGACGCGTTGGCCCGATTGCGGGCAGTTCGTTTCGTAGTCTGACGAGCGCGTTTCAGCGCTGAAAAATGATTTGCCATGTAACGTGATTACCTTTGTTGTCCTGGAATGCCCAGGAAGATGTTCCGGTGGGAACCGAAGCTGTATTCTACGGGAGCAAGTCGCCCTGGGTCAAATGGATCTGCTTCAAATGGAGCTGCTTCAAATGGATCTGCATACGCCGGCCGCGCCGGTCGAAAAGTTCTCCCAAAGTCCGCTGGACCGGCTGAAAGTCCTGATCAACTCGTCCACTCCCATCGTCGTCATGGAAACGGTCGAGGAAGTTCGCGCCCTGTCTCTGGTGCACGCGGCGTGTTCGGATCTGAGTTTAGCTGTCTTCGAGTGGACCATCGCCGACGGGCTCGTCCGCTCTGGAAGCGGTGCCGTCGCCCCTCCGCAGCAGATTCGTGCGATTTCGCAGGGCAACTACGATGCCGGTGCCAGCCCGAAGACGGCTATGTACAACACGGTTGACCCCGTGCAAGCGCTGGCAAATCTGGAGACCATGACGGTCGAAGCAGTGTTCGTGCTGAAAGATTTCCATCGCCACATGGAGAACCCCGTGGTGATTCGCCGCCTTCGCGACGTGGGTCAGAAATTTTCCGCCAACCGAAGGACCTTGGTGCTGACCGCCCCCGCGATCGAAATGCCGCCCGAGCTAGCGAGCCTGGTCGAATTCCTCGATCTGCCTCTGCCCGATCGCGACCGGCTGCGCGAGATTATCCGCGAAACCTATATCCGAATGGCCGGTACCCACACCCTGAAACTTCAACTGGACTCGAACGGCGTAGACGCGATGGCCGGTAATCTGCGCGGTTTGACCGAAGAAACCGCCGAACGAGCCATCTCGCAGGCGGTGGTTGGACGCTCGGCCCTTTCGCCCGACTGCATCACCGACGTGCTTGACGCCAAAAAAGCTATGCTGAAGCGCTCCGAAATGCTGGAGTTCGTGGATACAACCGACAACATGGCGAGTGTCGGCGGCCTGGAAAATATAAAACGCTGGCTGCAACAGCGCCGAGGAGCCTGGGACGATCACGCCGTTCAATTTGGCCTCGAGCCCCCGAAGGGCGTAATCATTCTCGGCGTGCAAGGTTGCGGCAAGAGTCTTTGCGCCCGAGCCGTAGCCGGAGAATGGAAACTGCCATTAGTAAAGTTCGACACTGCGGCGGTCTACGACAAATTCATCGGCGAGACCGAAAAGCGCATCCAGAAGGTGTTTCGCGTAGCCGAAGGCTTGGCACCCTGTGTCTTGTGGATTGACGAACTAGAGAAGGTCTTCGCCGGAAGCGGCCCCGATTCCGCTTCCGCCGACGCCGGCGTTTCCTCGCGCCTGCTGGCTGCGTTCCTTTCCTGGATGCAAGATCGCAAGCCCGCCGTCTTTGTAGCCGCCACTTGCAACAACGTAACCGTGCTGCCGCCGGAGTTGATTCGCAAAGGACGCTTCGATGAGCTCTTCTTCGTAGACCTGCCCAGCGCAGCCGAGCGGATGCAGGTATTTTCCATCCAGCTGACAAAACGCAAACGCAATCCGTCCGACTACGATCTGGACCGGGTGGCAGCCGCAGCCCAAGGCTTCTCTGGAGCGGAAATCGAATCGGCCGTGCAAACAGCACTTTACGCCGCCTTCTCTCGCAAGCAGGAATTGAGCACGGAAGACCTGCTCACCGCGCTCTCATCCACCGTGCCCTTGTCGATCACCCGCGCAGAGGAAATTGCCGAGCTACGGGCTTGGGCGAAGGATCGGGCAGTGTGGGCGTCGTCGGAGACAAGAAGCGCTGGCGCGTAACGAACCAGATCAGGCCAAAAGACCGCGGAACCATTCGGGAGCACGAGTATCGCGGAGCCTTTCGCTCCGAAGTATTTCCCGGTGCCCCATTGGGTCCTGTGCGGTGAACGATTCCGCAAGTTGACTCAATACCCTTTTCTCCCCATTGACTCCCCTGCCCGCCCGCGCTACGCTGGTTTCAAATGGTTGGTATCCGCCCCGTCGGCGGGGTGCGCAATCCGGTCTGTTCCACTTCTATCCTCAGATTTGCGCGTGCGAAAAACGCCGGCGCGGCCTTGCCCGAATTCGGCAGCGAACCAGATCCCGGTAACCCACATCAAAACAGTGAGCCCAGTTCGGCTGCTGGAGGCGGCGCCAATCACCCTGAATGAAAAAGAATATTGAACTCACTCCCGACATCGAAACCTTGTTCGGCACACGCGATGAATATCTCCACGTGCTCGAAGACGGCCTGAATATCAACATTGATCTCCGCTCCGACCGCATTGAACTTGAAGGCGCGCCCCGCGACGTTGCTCGTGCCGAACAGCTCTTCGCCGACTACGAGCATCTTCGCCGCACCGGCCACCAGTTCGTGAACGGCGACCTCGGCAGCATGTTGCGCGTGGTAGTCAGCGATCCGAACGCGACCCTCCGTGGTCTAGCCGAAGCGGGACGCCAGCGCTCTTTTGGACGCCGCACTGTGCAACCAAAAAGCCCCAATCAACGGCGCTATCTCGAAGCCATCGAAAATCACGACATGGTGTTTGGAGTAGGCCCCGCTGGCACCGGCAAAACCTACCTCGCCGTGGCGATGGCGATCTCGGCGCTGCTCAACAAGCAGGTCAACCGCATCATCCTTGCGCGCCCCGCGGTCGAGGCTGGCGAACGTCTCGGCTTTCTTCCCGGCACCTTGCAGGAGAAGATTGATCCCTATCTGCGTCCTTTGTATGACGCGCTCTTCGACATGCTGGAGCCCGAGCGTGTTGAGCGCTACCTCGAAAAAAATATCATCGAGATCGCTCCCATCGCCTTCATGCGCGGCCGCACTCTCAACGATTCCTTCGTCATCCTTGACGAGGCGCAGAACACCACCTCCGAGCAGATGAAGATGTTCGTCACTCGCTTGGGATTTAATTCCAAGGCAGTCATCACCGGGGACGTAACGCAGATCGACTTACCCACCGCCCGCCGTAGCGGCCTGATCGAAGCCGTCGAAATTCTGCAAGGCGTAAACGGCCTCGCCTTCGTTCACTTCGACGAAACCGACGTGGTGCGTCATCATCTGGTCCAGAGGATCATCCGCGCCTACGACGAACACAAATCGCGGCTGGCGCAGCAGTTGTCGCTGCTCGAACCAAAGCCGGTCGCGTCGCCGAACCTCAAGATTGCCGAGACCCCTCCGCGGACATCGTCGTTGTCAGTATCGCCAGACGAGCCGCGCCTGCGAAACTGACATGACAATCATCTAACCTGTCATCCCGAGCGAAACGAAGGACCCGCCGTTTGTGCAAACGGCAAAAGGCCCTTCATTTCGCTCAGGACGTCAAGTTAAGGGTGGGACTTTGATCATCTTTCAAAAGCGCGTTCCCGGCCTGACGGAGTTGACGCTCAACCGTTTCGTGGCCCGCGTCCGCCGCGCCGCGGGATTAAAGGGCACAGTGAACGTGCTGCTGACGACAAACTCCGAAATGAAGTCGCTGAATCGCCGCTTTCGCGGAAAAGACAAGCCCACCGATGTGCTTTCCTTTCCTGCCGAGTCCGAGGCTCAAAAGCGGATTGCCGGCGAAATCGCTATTTCGGCCGAAATCGCAGCGCAAAATGCGCGAGCGCTGGGACACTCTCCGGCTGAGGAAATTAAGATTCTCGTGTTGCACGGTGTCCTGCATCTGCGCGGCTACGACCACGAGTGCGACAATGGACAGATGGCCAGACGCGAAAAACACTTGCGCGCAAAACTCCGTCTGCCACTAGGCTTGATGGAAAGAACAGCGATTCGATAACAGATACTTCAATACCGGGAAACCGATAACGGGAACAATGATCTAACTGGAACATGATCGGCGTCGCTATCACTCTCGCCTTCCTCTTCGGCCTGCTGACGCTGGTCTCCTACGTCGACCGTCTCTATCAGGAAATCGGCAAGTTCCTCTCGCGCGATTTTCAGGACAACATTGACGCTTTCGAGCAGATCGTAGAGCCACGCCTGGGAGTCACGCGCGAGCGGGCCTCGCTTGCCATGGCCATTCTCACCCAACTCGTTACCGCCGCCATTGCCATGATCGTCGGCTTCACCGTCTTCCGCGACCGCGCGTGGAGCGTATACGAAGTCCTCGAAGCCACGCTCAGCCTGGTGCTCATCATCATCTTCTTTAATCGCCTGCTGCCCTTCGTCTTTTTTTCCCGAACCCGCGGACGCTGGCTGGCCGACTGGTCGCTGCTCCTGCGCCTCCTGATCTACTTGGTTCTTCCGGTCACGCTGGTCCTCGGATTCTGCCAGTCTGTTACTTCACTCACCCGTGAACACGCCGAAGCGCATCCCGAAACTTCCTCCGAAGCCGTAGACGCCCTGATTGAAGCCGGACAAGAGGAAGGCATCATTCAGGAGGGTGATCGTGAACTGATCCAGTCGGTAGTCGAGTTCAGCGGCAAAACCGTTCGCGAAGCCATGAAGCCCAGGCCGGAGATAGTAGCCGTTCCGACCGACTGCACCGTCGAAAAGATTGTGGAGTTACTCAAAGCCCGGCCGCTCTCGCGCATCCCCGTCTACGAGGGTTCGATTCACCACATCAAAGGCATTCTCCACACCCAGGATGTGCTGCAAGTCCCCGACTCCGAGGCTCATACACGCACCGTCGCGTCCCTGATGCGAACCGACGTCTATTTCGTCCCAGAAAGCAAGTTAGTAAGTGATCTGTTGCGCGAGATGCAGCGCAGTAACATCCGCATGGCAATCGTCGTCGATGAGTATGGAGGCGTGGCAGGCCTCGTCACCATCGAAGACCTGGTAGAAGAAATCGTAGGAGAGATCGGCGATGAGCACGAAAAAGCTCAGGTCGTGCAGGAAAACGACCACTCCTACATTGTCCCCGGCAACATGGATGTAGACCGGCTCGATGAACTCTTCGGTATGCGCCCCGAGGGCCACGAATCCTCCACCATAGCCGGCTTGGTAAGTGAACTCGCGGGACGCATTCCGAAGAAAGGCGAAGTCATCGAAGACGAAGGCCTGAAGTTCGAAGTCCTCGATTCCACCGACCGCCGGGTAGAACGCGTACGCATCACTACCGCCGAGCCCAAGCAGATGAAGTTGATTTGAAACTAATCGGCCCGATGATTCGAGCGCTTGGGCGGCTGCCGCTGTGATTCAGGGGCCCGATCGCACGATGCCGTTCTACCGCTCTCGCAGGGCGGCGACGGACTTGACGGCCATGGCCTTCAATACCTGTTGATCCACATCAGCGAGCTTTTTGATGTAGAGGCAGCCCTTGCCGGTGGTGTGCTTGCCTAGCTTTGCGAGCAACGCCTTGCAGTCGCCGGATCCGGTCATGTTGTACAAAACAGTTGCGGCCTTGCGTGGCGAAAACCCAAGGAGTGGCATATCGCCCTCGCGTCCACTTTCGTACTTATAGTGGTAGTTGCCGAAGCCCACGATGGATGGCCCCCACATTCGAGGCTTTTCTCCGGCAACGCTTTCCATCATCTTGACGATCGCCTTGGCATCTGCGCGCCTCGTTGGGTCCGTGATGGCGTTGATAAATGCTGACACACTTAAACTGGTAGGCTTGGTTTTGTTGTCCGCCATTTCTCCCGCCTTTCGCACCCAAGGTAAACCAGTCCTCGGTGACGCGCGATCTGGCCGTGATTCTAATGTCCACTACCGTTTGGAATTATGCCGTGTACCCGGTTTACCTGAGTGACCGAAAGTGCAAAAGTGCAGGACAGTGGACGTATTCTAAATGCCAACTTCGTTGCTCTTATTATGGTTTTGTTGCGTCGCAAGGAAGATCGGATACGGGAACTGTGTGCCCGTGTCACTTCTACCACGGGAGACGAACTAAGAACGGTTATCGCTGAACTGCGGCGAGTCATCAGCGAGTATACTCTGCAGATTTCCAATAGAACCTCAGCCATGCTTCTTGCGTGGCCTAAGCGCCAGGAGGAAAGACGCAAGAAGCCTGGCTCTGGAACTCCATCTTAAGCGAACCCCACCCGCTCATCGGGACGGCGCATTGGAAGATTTGGGTGGTGGTTGCCTCTGCAACGTAATCCTGATGTAGCACTCCTCGTGGATTGCTTTTCCGTCTTCATTGGTCTTCGCAGTCGCAAGTTCTACCGGTTCGCTGCAGATTGGGCAGATCGGAGAATGCTCAGGGCGGACCATGGCCACATCTCAGGTACTGAATTGGCAGTGAATTAATCGTAAGTCCGGGAAAATTTCCTTGTCAGTACGCTAGCGTACACAGCAAGCCCTATCCTCCAAGTGTCATCTTGAGCGTGAGATTTCGGGTCCGAATTCACGTCAGTCCGTAAGCTTGAGACACACGCTGGCGGCCTGTGGCTGGAAGCTAGTACCCTATCTTCATGTCCTTCCACTCTGGATTCGTCTGCATTCTCGGACGCCCCAATGCGGGCAAGAGCACGCTGCTGAATGCGCTGGTCGGCGAGAAGCTCGCCATCATTTCGCCGAAGCCACAGACTACGCGCAACCGCATTCTCGGAATCATCAACGTGTCCAAGCAGAAGGCCAAGCAGAAGGGAACAGAGGCTGGGCAAATCGTGCTCATCGACACCCCCGGTGTCCATCAATCCGGCTCGTCACTCGGACGCAAGATGATGTCCGAGGTGCGCGAAGCTCTCGAAGGCTGCGAGCTGATTTTGATGATTGTCGATGCCAAGAAAAAGTGGGACCGCGAAGACGCTTTCGTTCTCGACCTGGCGAAAAAAGCGGGCACGACCGTTTTCCTGCTGCTCAACAAAATTGATTTGCTGGACGACAAAAGCAA
Organism: uncultured Acidobacteriaceae bacterium; assembly: GCA_963699405.1. GTDB lineage: Bacteria > Acidobacteriota > Terriglobia > Terriglobales > Acidobacteriaceae > Acidiflorens. Next base: position 78,663 of record CAVOTW010000004.1, read on the forward strand.
ACTGCTCCCCTTGATCGCGCAGTTCCAGACTCTGCACGATTTCAAGGAAATCGTCCCCATCTCGGCGCTTAAGAAGAAAGGTCTGGACGAATTGCTGTCCTGTGTACTAAAAGCACTGCCTAACGGCCCGCGTTATTTCCCCGAAGATCAGATCACCGATCAGCCCGTGCGTTTCATGGCAGCCGAACTGATCCGCGAGCATGTTCTGATGCAGACGCATGAGGAGGTTCCGCACGCAGTCTCGGTCCTGATTGAACAGTTCGAAGAGAGCCCAAGGCTGACGCGGATTGCCGCTGTGATTTTCTGCGAGCGCGCAGGCCAAAAAGCCATCCTGCTCGGCAAAGGAGGCCAAATGCTCAAGAAAATCGGAACGGCGGCTCGCCTCGACATCGAGAAAATGGTAGGCAGCAAAGTCTTTCTCGAACTCTTCGTCAAGATCAAAGCTGGCTGGCGCGATTCGCGAACCTTCGTGGAGGAACTGGACTGGCGGCGCCAACTCCAGCAGATCGGTGGTTTATCGACTGAAGCACTAGCGGGCGAAGGCTCGTCCGATCCGGAAGTGTGAACCGATTTGCTATCGGTCCTCTGACGAGGCACTGACGATGCTGATGAACTATAGCTTTCAAGGTTTTAGGCGCACATTCCACGGTGGTAACCCGCAAGCGTAATACGCTGAGCGGTGCCGCGATCCAATATAAAGTTGCATCTCAGACGCTGAATCCCTAGAATCTGTCAGCGCCTTCCTGCATCTCAACTAGGGGAAGACCGAAACCGAAGCCCAAAGCCACCTATGGAAGATTCTTCCCCATCCTCGGAGAAACCGCCGCTGTCGTGCGACTTCGACCCCGACAAGCTCGATCTCAAGCTCAGCATTACGCTAGCCGGCGATCGTGATGCAGTGGACCCGGTCGTCCGCAGTGTGATGAACCTGGTGCGGGAATTGAATTGCGCCCCCGGCAACGAAGATCATATCGAACTGGCGCTGGCCGAAGCCTTGGCCAATGCCGTCGTGCACGGAGCTAAAAACGATCCTTCCAAAATCATCGAATGCGACGTGGCCTGCGACGACCAGCGCGGCATCCTCATCGTGGTGCGCGATCCCGGCTCCGGTTTTGATCCCGCAAAAATCGCCAACCCCTGTCATGGTGACAACATCTACGAAAATCACGGCCGCGGCATTTACCTGATCAATCAGTTGATGGACGAAGTCCAGTTCCACAAGAACGGGACAGAGATTCACATGCTGAAAAGATAGGTCTCAGGTCGCAGGTGTCAGTCTCAGGACAAATCCAATAGAGCAGCTGCGTTCATGGACATTGCGCGGTCGGCTTGCGCATTTTCCGATCGCTGATGGCTGCGAGTCGCTTATCTGCCCGCAGCATCGCTCAGCCGCAGGTATTGGGCGAAGAAGATCTCACTTTCCAGAGCGAGCTGCCGCCGCACTTCCGGGATCTCGAAAGTATGGCCATCTTTGACGGTGACAAACTTTACGGGAACCCCAGCCTGCTTGAGCTTATCGGCCAGTTCCTGGGCTTGCGCGATGGCAACGTCGTTGTCTAGGGTGCCATGGAAAATGAGGAACGGCGCGACATTCTTGGAGACATGAAACACTGGCGACGCGTCCCGCCATAGCTGCGCATGCTGGGCGAAGTCTCCGCCAAAAAAGCTGGCAAAAAAGGCGTCGCCATCGGCGTCTTGGTTGGTGGTGAAATCAGTGGGTCCGCTGACATCGACCACGGCCTGCACTCGGCTCGAGTACTTCGCCAGAAGCGAATCGGAATTATCGCGAGTCGCTTCCATTCCCAACAGGGCCGCCAGTTGCGCGCCAGCGGAGTGTCCGAATGCTCCGATATGGTCAGGATTGACTCCGTATTTTGTCGCGTTGGCGCGAATCCATCGCACCGCACGCTGGACATCAACCAATTGTGCCGGCCAGAAATTCTCCTTGCCGGTAAATAAACGGTAATTCACAGCAAATGCCACAAATCCAGAGCGGGCGAGAAACGATGCCATGCTGCGCATGAATTCTTTGTCACCACCCATCCAAGTTCCACCGTGAATCAGAACCACTGCCGGCCGCCACGTGGAAGAGTGGTCACCCGGAGCGTAAATGTCCAATAGCAAAGGATGGCCATCGATCGTGCCATAAGCAACATCTTGTTGAATGGAAATTGGCGCGTTCTGCAAAGAAGTTTCAGGCTGCGGAACGGTCGTTTGCGGCGTCCCGCCATGGCCCGCTTGCGCGCGAACGACCGCGATTGTCCCGAACATAGCGACGATCACAACGGCCAGGCGAGCAACAAATTTAGTCATACAGTAGGCCATTATACTAAGCTGAGACCTGACACCCGCCCTACTCCTTCGCCGCAATTCCCAGGCTTTTCATCTTGCGATACAAGTGGCTGCGCTCCAGCCCGAGTACTTCTGCCGTGCGGCTCACGTTGCCATGATTCTCGTCCAGCTTCTTAAGTATGTAGTCACGCTCATAAGCCTCTCGCGCCTCGTGCAGCGTGGAGCCTTCGGTGCCCGCCACGCGCCGTGTGCCCTCGCGGTGCACCAGCGGCGGAAGATGCTTGCGTTCAAATCGCGACGTTGTGGGATTCATGATCACGATACGCTCGATCACATTGCGCAGTTCCCGGACATTCCCGGGCCAGGAATAGCGCATCAGTGCGTCGATGGCATCGTCGGTGATCTCCCGTGGACGACGCCCATAGGCGGAAGCGAATTCTTTGAGAAAATGCCGAGCAAACAACGGAATATCTTCCTTGCGCTCGCGCAGCGGCGGCACCACAAACGGAACCACATTGAGCCGATAAAAAAGATCCTCGCGAAAATTACCCTTGGCGATTTCCTCTTCCAGATCTTTATTCGTCGAGGCGATTACGCGCACGTCAACCGTCACGGGATCGTCGCTGCCAACCGGGATGAAGCGCTGCTGTTCCAGAGTGCGCAAGACCTTCGATTGCGTTTTCAGGCTCATGTCGCCGACTTCGTCGAGAAACAAAGTTCCGCGATCTGCCTTCTGAAACTTGCCTTCCTTGTCGGCGGTGGCTCCGGGAAACGACGACTTGCGATGGCCGAACAGTTCGCTGTCGATCAGGTCTTCGGGAATCGCCGCGCAATTCATCTCGACAAACATTTCATTCTTGCGCAGGCTCTGCGTGTGGATGGCGTGTGCGACCAGTTCTTTGCCCGTGCCCGATTCGCCATAGATCAGCACGCGTCCGTTGGTCGGCGCCATCAGCGCAATCTGCTGGCGCAGCGCTTTCATGGGAACGCTGTCGCCAACAATCACGATCTTCGTCTGCAGTTGCTTGCGCAGGTCGAGATTCTCATGGCGCAGCCGCCGCGCGTCGATGGCGTTCTTGACCAGGATGAGAGTCTTTTCGAGCGACAGCGGCTTTTCGGCAAAATCGTAGGCGCCCAGCTTGGTGGCGCGCACCGCCGTCTCGATGGTGCCATGGCCGGAGATCATGATGACTTCCGGCGGATCCTCCATCTCGCGAATTTTCTCCAGCACTTCGAGCCCGTCGATGCCGGTCAGCCAAACATCCAGCAAAATCAGGTCGAAGCTTGTCTTGCGCAGCAATTCGAGGCAGTCTTCGCCGCTCGGGCTGACGCTGGTTTTGTAGCCCTCGTCTTCAAGGATGCCGCGCAGCGATTCGCGGATGCTGGATTCGTCATCGACAATGAGGATGTGTGCCATGATCTCGCTTAGCTGCTGGTCGTTCGTCGTTGCGTGTGCGCATCGTCTTCCGCGAACTGAAGAGAATCACGCGAACGCCCAACGACCCTCTCCTAGCTTGCCGCCGGAGCGCTGATCGTTTCCACCGCTACCGGCAACTCGATCACGAAGCGGCTGCCGACCGGCTTATTTTCTTCCACGCGGATCGAGCCCCGATGGTCTTCCACAATTCTGCTCACAATGGCCAGGCCGAGTCCGGTGCCGCGTTGCTTGGTGGAAAAGTAGGGCAGGAACAGCCGTTCCTTCACGTCGCGCGAAACTCCCAGCCCGGTGTCGGAGACCACCAGTTCGACCGCATCGCGGCTGGCGACGAGCGAAGTCGAAATCGTGATTTCTTTCACGATCGCGTCCTGCATCGCCTCCGCCGCATTATCCACCAGGTTCGCGACCGCGCGCTTGATCGCTTCCGGATCGGCCATCACTGCCGGCAGATCGTGCGCCAGTTCCGTCCGCACGCGAATGCCCTCCAAGCGGCCGTTGAACATGACGAGCGCGCTTTCCACCAGGCTATTCAAGCTGGCGGGTTGCGGGCGGGAGGCGGGAAAGCGCGCCAGCACCGAAAATTCGTCGACCAGCGCGCGCACCGTTTCGACGGCATTGCGAATGGTTTCCGCGCAGGTGCGGATGACCTCGAGCGAAGCGGCGTCGGGAGCCGTGCCCCGCGTCAAATGGCGATGAATGCGCTCGGCCGAAAGTGCGATTGGGGTCAGCGGGTTCTTGATCTCATGCGCCACGCGCCGCGCCACCTCGCGCCATGCCGCTTGTTTCTGCGCGCGCAGCAGGTCCGACAAATCTTCGAAGACCAGCACATATCCCCGGCCTTCGCCGGCATGGCTCAACGCGGAAACGGTGACCGCGACATTCAACTGGGCTCGGGGCAAAGCAAGTTCCATGGTCGCCGCGGTGATGCCCATGCGATCGGCGCGGCGCAGCAGCGGTTCGAGATCGGCCAGCACATCGGCGGGCATCACCTCGCGCAGCGGCAGGTTCACCAGCGAAGCCGGGCTCACGTACTCGCTCCGCTCTAGGTAAAACATTCTGGAGAAAGCGGCATTGGCCAGAGTCACCCGGCGCGCCGCCGTCAATCGAAATCACTCCGGTCGGAATACTTTCGAGAACGGTTTCGATGTACTGGCGTCGGCCTTCGAGCGCCTCGTTGGCGGTGCCCAGATCGCGGCTCGAGGCTTCGATCTGGTGCCGGCTGGATTCGAGTTGCTCGGCCATGCTGTTGAACGACTGCACCAGTTCCGCCAGTTCATCGGTGGCGCGGATATCGACGCGGTAATCCAGTTGCCCTTTGGAGATGGCTTCCGTCCCCGCCGCCAGCGCCGCGACCGGGCGGTTGACCAGCTTCGAAAGCAGCAGCGCAAGCCAGGTCGAAGCAAACAGCACCACTACCGTCAGCAGCAGCAGAAATCCGATGTAGGTCCGCCGAAACAGTTTTCTTTTTGCGGCCAGTTCGATGTAGCGATGCTGGCTTTCCTGAATTTGCCGGGCCGTCTCGGCGAATTTTGGCGGCAGAGGCATGGCGACAAGCACAGCGCCGTCCCGGAGCGGCGCTGCCGCGACAATGTAGTCGGTCTGGCCCCACTGGAAATGCGGGTGCTCCCCGCGCAAGGCCGACTGCCAACGGGAAACGTGCCCTTCATGTCGATCCAGGGCGCCGGCGGTATTCAGGCTGGCGGCGACGTTGCCATTGGCCAGCGCGACAACGAATCCGCCCTGCAGCGTAGGGAGGTGTTCGCGAAGCTCTTCGTTCGCGTGCAGAGGAATTCCCGTTGGCCAAGGCTCTTTGAAATTCTTCCGTCTGCGCAATGGATTGGGCTTCTGAGGCCGCATTCTGGCCCGCGTAATCATAGAGCAGAGCCGACATGGCGGCCGTGTCGGCGCGGACTTCCTCGACCGGTTGTGAAAACCACTTGTCGATCGAGCGGTTCATCAGCCCATACGAGAACCAGAACATCGCAATCACCGGCAAGAACGAAAGCAGCAGGCTGACCACCACCAGGCGGGTGCGGAATTTCGAGCCGGCCACGCCTTGTCGGCGCTCGGCGTAGAGCTTCAGCAGGTTGCGCCCGAGGACGAGCGTCAGCGCCAGAAAGGCAAAGAAGATCAAGCCGCTCAATCCCGCAAAAGAAAAGAACCTCGTCATTGCTGTCGGGGCTGATGAACTTCAGATTGAACGAGGCCTGCCCCACGAGCATCGCAAGCAGCAGAAAGGAGCCGATCCCCAGCGCGATGACAGCCTTCCGCCGGCCGGAGGTCTTGCTTTCGTCGCGAATTGGAGTCGGTGTGCCCAAGGCCAAGTCTCCCGGAATCGATACAGACCGGCAGGTTGCCCCATTATAGAACTGCCGCATGAGAGGGACGGCGTCCGGCAGCGAAACTGGTGCCTAGACGATCCCGTACTTGAGCGCCAGAAATCGCCTTAATGTAGGCGAAAGTGTTTTCACCAACTCCTGCCAAGTCAAAACCATCAGGGCAGTCTTGAGTTCGATTGGTTTGAGGCATCTCAAGACCGCGTACCAATCCTCAATGAGGCTTTGTCTTCGCGCGTCGACAAGAACGCAAAAGCAACAACGCAATGCATAAGCCGCCAGCACATTCCGCAAGAGCTGGTAGGAAAGAAAGTCTGTCTTGGTTTGGGGCAATTGCTCAACCACAAACACTTCATTGAAATCGCGATAGGTTAGAAGAACCCTTTTCTCGGCCCGCTGAAAATCATTTTCTGTGAGCTTGGCCTCCATTAGCAGATCCCCCAGCCTCACGTCGATCTCCGTCCGATCGACTTTCCCATCCATGAGTGGAACTCGCGCTCGATAGCCGAAACACGGCTCGGTGGCTCGTTCAATCCCAAGCAACTCTAACGTCTGCCTTCGTCGCAAGACGCCTGGATAACAGAAGATGTTCATGACCAGCGCGTCGGAACTCGTGCAGGAATCGAGCTCCATCCAGCGTCTGTGCTCGTTTCGGGGCAGGCATGTTCGCCCGAGAGAGTGAACTTTGTTTAATCGGCGCTGCCATGCCGGATTCGAGACGATGGCCTTGTAGCTCGCGGCAATAAAGTTTCCATGACGTCCATTGCAGGGAGGAAAACAGACGACTGGCATCTCGCCGTAGGTCTGTTGAAACGGCAACCCGTGAGAACGCGCATATTGCTCAGCCCGGGAGATCAGTTCACACCGCAGCGAAAGTGCGCTCATCGCTTGAGCATAGCGAACAAATGGCGAATACGCCACCTCGGAAGTTCTCGATGAAGGCTTTCAACGTATGCCCGGATTGCGCCGTGGAAGCCATCATCGGGCCTTGCAGCGCCAACCGCAGTCGTTTCATCGCCTTTTGCTTTTTTGCACTTTGGCCCGAGTACCCGCAGGCGCTTTCTTTTTCAATTTGAGCTGATTGTAATCAATGGCGGCAAGGACAAGAGTTTTTAGAGCGCGCTCATTGATTTTATCGCCCTCGAAAAGATCGATCGCCCGCCACATGTTGCCTCCGAGGCCGGCGTTGAAGAGCTTGTCAGGATCCGGAAGGCTCGCGCCGTGGGAAAAGGTCAGCTTTACTTTATCTTTGTGGGCATTGCCGACCGCGATCATTCCGTCGCGAGACCACACCGGGCTTCCCATCCACTTCCATTCCTCGATGATCTCCCGGTCGGCGGCAAGGATATTCTTGCGGATACTCGCGAGCGTCTTGCCACGCCAGTCTGTGAGTCCCGCGATCAGTTGGTCAATACGTTCCGATGGGTTCATTGGATCTTTATGCCTCCCGTTGTTTCCCGTTTTTATGCTGCCAGTTTCGCTGCCGCGTCTGGTTTGGACGATCTCTTCGAAATGAGTCGCCGAACGACGTGGCCTTTCCACATCCACAATCCAGAAAACAGCAATACTGGAAGAAACAGATACCGAATACTCGGTGCGTAATTTGGAGTGTCTGCGGGTGAATCATAGATGTAACCGAGTATCGGAATACCGAAAAGGATGTGAATCCAGCGAAAAATTGAACGTTTGGTCGCTTCGGTCATAATTTTGTCCTCCTTATTGCCGGTAATACGGGGTTATTCACTTTGGCGTAGCCTGGGGCGGCCAGTTGACCGGTTCAATACCGAACTGCTTGGCATACTCCGCGTGCAGCCGCTGCCAGCCGCCGAACTTTATGCGCATCGGGGCCGACCATGCGGCCGAGGGGAGTTCCGCTGAGCAGGTAATCCAGAACATCGAAACAAATGTGCCACCCGGCAGCACCCATGGCGATGAAGCGGTGACCGATGTTGGTCCACAGCGTCAGCCGCGTGCCGCCGCCAGAGGCTTCGAGTTGCCACCGCATATCGAAGTCACCCCACTTGTATTCGAGCACCTCGGGAGCGTCGGCGCGCGTCACGGTTGTCTCGGTCACGCGCAGCGCGGGCGCTGCCACCGTGGTGAGCTTTACCTTGGCTCCTGCCGTCCCCAAGTTTCCATCGGCGTCGAAGGGCGCCCACTCGCGCAGATGCGCCGGATCGGTTATCGCCTGCCAGACTTTTTCCGGCGAGTGGCGCAGTTCCTTGACAAGAACGAGTGTCCACTTCTCTTCATTAGCACCGTTTTGTCCCCGCTCCTTTTGTATCCGCGCCAAGTTGGCCGGACCCGGGGTGTACTGTTCGCGAGCGTTCATCTTCTTCTCCTGAGCGTCAATAGCGTGCCAGCTGCGTGAGCTGAATCAGGTTGCCGCAGGTGTCGTTCAGCATCGCGATGGTCGAGCCGGTCACATCGGTGGGCGGCATCGTGAACTCGGCCCCCCGGGTCTTGATCCGCTCGTAGTCGCCCTTGACGTCGTCGGTGAAAAACATGGCCGCGGGCTGGCCTTGTTGAAAGATCGCCTGCTGGTACGTTTTCGCGGCGGGGTTGTTGTTCAGCGCCAGCTGCAGTTCTGTACCGTCCGGTTCCTCGGACGAGGCCACGGTCAGCCAGCGATATGGGCCCTGACTGAAATCGGTTTTCTTGGCGAATCCCAGTACCTCGGTATAGAAACGCAAGGCTTTGTTCTGGTCATCCACGTAGACGCTGGTCACTTTGATTTTCATTTTATTTCTCCCTTAATACGTTCACGGCTCGCGCCGCGCCGTCTTCTCTTTCTCTTTGATTTTCTTTTTCGTTGCGGTTGAGGATCCATTTTGGCGATGACCCTGTCGATCATCCTGTTGACGATCCATGCGGTCGAGGTGCCGTTCTAGAGCATCGACGTGGGCCGACCAGAACCGGCGGAACTGAGCCAGCCACGTCTCCAGCTCTCGAAATGGCTCAGGTTTCAGCCGGTAGAGTCGGCGCTGCGCGTCCACCGTGGATTCCACAAAACCCGCGTCGCGCAGCACACGCAGGTGCTTGGACACGGCCGGCTGCCCCATACGAAGTTGACGTTCGATCTCTCCCACCGACTGTTCGGACGAGACCAGAAGGCTCAAGATCGCCCGGCGATTCGGCTCCGCAATGATTTCGAATGCAGAATCCATTTCCTTTATATACTTCAAATGGCATATACGTGTCAAGGTATATTTAAGGCACGGAAGATTCGGCGCCGGTTCCCGAAAACATCCGCGTCACACGAAACTTCTTTATCTAGGTTGCCATCAATCCTGGATCAGTTGGATGGTGAAAATAGCGCTCATTGTATCTCAGCGAGTGCGGCGCGCCCCAGGGGCGGTTGGTAGCTCACCGCACCGCGAGCGCATCCCACAGGGCCTCGTACGCAGGCTTGGCGCGATAGTTCCGGTCAAACAGCAGCGCCGCCCCTCGTGTCTGTTTCGAGTGTGATCCGATCCAGGAATACTTGTCCGTGAATCCCCAGAACTGGATCGCGGTGCAGCCCTGATGAGACACACAGGCCGTGGCAATCTGGCGATAGATATCTGCTTGCTGACGCAGGTCCTCAGTGCGGGCGTTGCCATTCGCGTCCACCGGCAGGGCGACATCCATCTCGGTGATATGGACCTGCACTCCCAGAGCGGTGAAGCGCCGGATATTGGCGGAAATCGACGCGATATCGGCATGCAGATTTGCAATGTGCATCTGCAATCCCACGCCATCGATCGGAACGCCGCGCCCGCGGAAGTCGCGAACCATGGCGTAGATCGCATCCGACTTTGGATTTATTGTTTCCGCATCGGCCTCGTTGTAAAAAAGGAGAGCCTGCGGATCGGCCTCCCGCGCCCAGCGAAAGCAACGCTCAATATAAAGGTAGCCGTTTGCCGCCAGTCCTATCCCAGGTTCATCTCGCCAGATCGTGGCGCGCAATTCTCCCGGATGCAATTCGTCGAACGCTTCATTAACCACGTCCCACGCAAAGATCTTGCCGCGGTAATGTCCGACCACAGTCTTAACGTGCTTCTCAAGAATTTCAGCCAACTCGCTGGAAGTGTATCTACCTCCCGTCAGCCATCTTGGATTCTGCCGGTGCCAGACGAGCGTATGCCCGCGAACCTTCATGTTGTGCCGGGCAGCGAAGTCCACAATCTGGTCGGCTTGAGAAAAATCGAACGACTCCCGCTCTGGATGCACTACCTCCCACTTCAGCGCATCCTCGGGTTCCACCATGTTGAACTCCCGCGCGAGCGTAGACGCGTACGCCGCCTCGGAAAGTTGCGCCGGCCTCACTGCCGTGCCGATCAGGAGCCCTGAAGCTCGAGCGGCCTCCCGCAACGGCGCTTCGTGAACGTGAGCGTCAATACCAAAGCAAAACGCAGCGACGGCCAAAGTGAATGTCAACGCCCGCCATTCCATTGGTTTCCTCACAGGAACTCGTCCTCGATGTTTCACTTTGCCCCAGGCAGAAACTTCCGCAAAGGACATAGCTCACACCGCGGTTGTGACTTTAGGCAGTACGTTTTAGCCACTCCGACAAGCAACCCGTGCATTTCATTGAAAACTTGGACCGACTCTGAACGCGCGGCCGTACTCATGCGCGAAGGCCGATGACACGATCCCTGCGGCCCAATGCCACGATTGTCCGAGGGTGTTCCGTTCAATCTCGGTTGGGGCGCGGGCAGGCTCGACAATGCTGACTCGACCAGTCGTCGAATCTCCTCATATTCCGCCGGAGAACGGTTTGCGGAAGAGTTTGCCGCGCTCGAAACGATCCCGTGCCGCTCCAGAATGCGACGCGTGTAAGCATCGACCACAAACACGGGATGATTGCCGGCATACAACAGAATCGAGTCGGCCGTCTCCGGTCCCGCGCCATGGAGCGAAAGCAGTTCGTTGCGGAGCTCGGCCGTCGGTCGCGCGAACATTCGCGCCAGCGATCCTCCGTATCGCTCATCGAGAAAGCGCACAAACGTCTTTAGCCGCGCCGCTTTCTTCCGGAAGTAACCCGACGGACGAATCCACTGCTCCAGTTCCGCTTGAGGCGTGCGCCGAATCCCGTTGACGGTCAATAACCGCGCCCTTCGAAGGTTGCGGAGCGCCTTCTCGACATTCGTCCAAGCCGTGTTCTGAGTCAAGTACGCCCCAACAATCACCTCAAAGCGCGACTCTGCCGGCCACCAATGCTGGCGTCCCCAGGCACAAAACAAAGTGTCGTAGTAAACGCGGATCGCGGCATGTTTGGCTTCGTCCATGGATGCTGACTAACGCTAGCCGGACTATTGTAAAGTGCCCTCGCGATTCGCTGTTCGCCAGATAGGCGATGAAAGCGAACAGCGAACGACGAACAGCGATCCGCATGGTAACTCCCAGCCGTTCGAACCCAGCATCCCCAGCACCGAAGGCCATGGTCTGCCGGATTTGTGATTCCCGTCACATCGCGACTTTTTGGCCTAAACGCTGTTGGTCGCGAGTCCGACTCTGCGTCGCCGCGAAGTACAGGTACCTAAGTTACTTTTTCGGAATGCCCATTGGGTTGACAATTTGTGTCAGTGCGATTGCATCCTTGCTGATCCCCCGGTAAATCAGCGGTTTCGCATCGCGCCGGACTTCGCGGCAATACAGGAGAGATATGTCTCAGCGGCTGGGTGACCTGCTCGTCAAAGAAAAGGTCATCACCCCAGAGCAGTTGGAACAGGCGACTAAACTCCAGAAGGAGTCGCATTCCCGCCTCGCCTCGGCGCTCGTGAAGTTAGGCTTCCTCTCCGATGAGGATGTCACCAATTTTCTCTCGCGGCAGTATGGCGTCCCCGCCATCAATCTTTCGTATTTCGAAATCGATCCCGCCGTCGTCAAACTGATTCCCTACGAAACCGCGAAACGCTATCAGATCCTGCCGCTGAGCCGCGTTGGCGCTTCGCTCACTATCGCCATGGTCGACCCCACTAACGTCTTTGCCATGGACGATATCAAATTTATGACCGGCTTCAACATCGAACCGGTCGTGGCTTCCGAAAGCTCGATCGTCGAGAACATCGACAAGTCCTACGGCACTTCCAAAGAGGAAGAGCTCGAGCAGGTCATGCAGTCCATGAACGATGCCGGCGAAAGCACCGACATCGAAGTGCAGAACGAAGAGCAGGAAATCGAGCTCCGCGAACTTGAGAAAGCCGCCGACGAAGCCCCCATCGTCAAGCTCGTGAACCTGGTGCTCACCGACGCCGTGAAGCGTGGGGCCAGCGACATTCACATGGAGCCCTACGAAAAAGAATTTCGCGTACGCTTCCGCATTGACGGCGTTCTGCAGTTGATCATGAACCCGCCGCTCAAGCTGAAGGATGCCATCACCTCCCGCCTCAAGATCATGGCGAAGCTCGACATCAGCGAAAAGCGTTTGCCGCAGGACGGCCGCATCATGCTCAAGATGCAGATCGGCGGCAAGAAAAAGCAACTCGATTTCCGCGTTTCTACTCTGCCTACACTCTGGGGCGAGAAGATCGTGCTCCGCCTCCTCGATAAAGAAAATCTGCGCCTCGACATGACCAAGCTCGGCTTCGAGCAGGAGTCCCTGGTCAAATTCGAGAAGGCGATTCTCAAGCCCTACGGCATGGTACTGGTGACTGGCCCTACAGGATCCGGCAAAACCAATACGCTGTACTCTGCCATCTCGCGCCTGAACCAGCCTGATACCAACATCATGACCGCCGAAGACCCGGTTGAATTCCAACTGGGAGGCGTGAATCAGGTGCAGATGAAGGAACAGATCGGCCTGAATTTTGCCGCCGCGCTGCGTGCCTTTCTGCGCCAGGACCCTAACATCATTCTGGTCGGCGAAATCCGCGATTTTGAAACCGCGGAAATCGCCATCAAGGCGGCCTTGACCGGCCACCTTGTGTTGTCAACGCTGCACACCAATGGCGCGCCCGAAACCATCACTCGTCTGATGAACATGGGCATTGAACCCTTTCTGGTGGCGACCTCGGTCCATCTGATATGCGCCCAGCGACTCATCCGGCGGATCTGCAAGGACTGTTCGGAACCGGTTGAAGTTCCGGTGCAAGCCCTGATCGATGAAGGCTTTTCACCCGAAGAGGCTAAGACGGTGCAGATTATGAAAGGCAAAGGCTGCGCCACTTGCAACAAGACGGGTTACAAAGGCCGTACCGGTTTGTATGAAGTCATGGAAGTAGATGACGAGATCCGGGAACTGGTTCTAGTCGGCGCCTCCGCGGTCGAACTCAAGAAAAAAGCGATTGAACGCGGCATGATCACCCTGCGCCGTAGCGGGTTGACCAAGGTCGCGCAAGGCTGGACCACTCTGGAAGAAGTGGCCCGGGAAACGATTCATTAGCAACGGCGCTGTTCGCTTTGCGAACGACGAAACACGAATCGCGAACAGCGAACGACGAACAGCGAACGGCCAGCAGCCGAAAATGCATTAGGAAGGATACAGACATACTATGGCACTCTCACTCAGCGATTTGCTTCGCCGCATGCTGGAGATGGGCGGAAGCGACCTCCACATCACGACTAACTCGCCGCCCCAAATCCGTGTGCACGGGCATCTCGTGCCGCTCGACTTGCCCCAGTTGACGCCTGCCGAGACCAAGCAACTCGCCTACAGCGTGATGACCGATTCCCAGAAGCACCGTTTCGAGGAAACGCTCGAGCTCGACTTCTCGTTCGGCCTGAAGGGTCTCGCCCGCTTCCGTGCCAACGTCTTCAATCAGCGCGGCGCGTCGGCTTGCGTTTTTCGTTTGATTCCTTTTGAGATCAAGTCCTTCCACCAGTTCGGTCTGCCTCCCATCGTCAGCAAGATGTGCGATAAACCGCGCGGGCTGGTGCTCGTGACGGGGCCGACCGGTTCGGGCAAATCCACTACGCTCGCGGCGATGATCGACAAGATCAATAGCGAACGCCACGAACACATCCTCACCATCGAGGATCCGATCGAGTTCGTGCATATGAACAAGAACTGCGTCGTCAACCAGCGCGAATTGCACTCGGACACCAAGAGCTTTACCGACGCCCTGCGCGCCGCTCTTCGTGAAGATCCTGACGTGGTGCTGATCGGCGAAATGCGCGATCTCGAAACCATCGAGTCCGCCCTGCGCATCGCCGAGACCGGCCACCTTACCTTCGGTACGCTGCACACCAATTCCGCATCCTCCACCATTAACCGAATCATCGACGTGTTCCCTTCGCACCAGCAATCGCAGATTCGCGCCCAGCTTTCGCTGGTACTCGAAGGCATCATGTGCCAAAGCCTGCTGCCGAAAATCGACAACAAGGGACGAGCCATGTGCATGGAAATTCTGGTGCCCAATGCCGCGGTCCGCAACTTGATCCGCGAAGACAAGATTCACCAGATTTATTCCTCCATGCAGTCGGGCCAGGAAAAATTCGGCATGCAGACTTTCAACCAGTCGCTCGCCACCGCTTATTTCCAGAAGCAGATTTCCCTGGAGATGGCGCTGACGCGGTCCAGCAATCAGGACGAGTTGCAGGAAATGATCGCGCGCGGCGCCGGTCTCGCCCAGCGCAATGTTCCAACGCCCTTGGGCAAAGGTACGGCGCCAACCAAACGCTGAGATCAGGTGTCAGGTGTCAGGTTTCAGAAGTCAGATGTCAGGTGTTAGGCGCTTAGGCGTCAGGTCTTGAGGTCTTAGGTGCCAGGTTTTCCTTGTCTGAGACCTGACACCTGGTTCAATAAGGAGAAGTAATCATGCCGGTTTTCACGTTTTCGGGAAAGAACGCTTCAGGCGAGAAAGTTCAGGGAGAGCGCGTCGCCGCCAATAAAGACGGACTCGCTTCGCAATTGCGCAAGGAGCGCATCACGCCCGGCTCCATCCGCGAGAAGGGCAAAGAATTTTCCCTGCCCACTTTCGGCAGCAGCAAGGTCAAGGTCAAGGACGTGGCGGTCTTTTTCCGGCAGTTCTCCGTCATGATCGACGCCGGACTGCCGCTGGTGCAGTGCCTGGAGATTCTCGGCGCCAACCAGGAGAACCCGAGTTTCCAGAAAACCCTGCTCGGCGTCCGTACCACCGTCGAAGGGGGCTCGACACTGGCGAATGCCATGCGCCAGTATCCCGTCGTCTTCGACGACCTGACGACCAATATGATCGAGGCCGGCGAAACCGGCGGTATTCTCGACATCATTCTGCAGCGCCTGGCCATCTACGTGGAAAAGGCGGTCCGGATGCAAGCGGCCGTCAAGTCGGCGTTGATTTACCCCGTGGCCGTCGTCTCCCTCGCCGTGCTGATCGTGGGTGCGCTCCTCAAGTGGGTGGTGCCGATCTTCGCCAATCTTTTTGTCGGTCTGGGAGTCGCGCTGCCGCTTCCCACCCGCATTGTCATCGGCCTAAGTGCCTTCGTCGGCCAATTCTGGTGGTTCTTTTTCTTGGGCATCGGCGGCGTTTTCTACGGCATCAAGCAGGTTCGCAAGCATCCGCGGGGCCGCTATTACTTCGATGCCATGCTCCTCAAACTGCCCATTATCGGCGTACTGCTGCGCAAGATCGCCGTCGCCCGTTTTACCCGGACCCTGGGCACACTCATCACCTCGGGTGTTCCCATTCTCGAAGGCTTGGCCATTACCGCTCGTACCTCGGGCAACGCCGTGCTGGAAGAAGCGCTGATGAAAGTGCGCAAAGCGATCGAAGAAGGGCGCACCATTGTCGATCCGCTCCGCGAATGCGGCGTGTTCCCCAACATGGTGACCCAGATGATCGGCGTCGGCGAAGCCACCGGAGCCATGGATTCCATGCTGCAGAAGATCGCGGACTTCTACGAAGACGAAGTCGACTCCGCCACCAAAGACATGCTGGCCATGCTCGAGCCCGTCATCATCGGCTGTCTCGGCGTCAGCATCGGAGGCATCATGATTTCTCTCTACATGCCGTTGTTCGCGATGATCGGAAAACTGGCGGGATAGGGAAACCGTCGTTCGCGGCTCGTGCTTCGCAGTTCGCCCAAGAGATTGCGAACCGCGAACGAAGAATAGCAAACCGCAATGGCGAACGGCGAACGACGAATAGCGAAACGACGAAACCCATTTCATGCCCTCCATCTCCGATGAGCGAAACTGGCTGACCTGGCTGGTGAAGGTTCGCATCCTGATCCTGATCGTCCTGCTCGCCATCGAACTCGCCGTCATCCGCCTCACGCCCAGTCCCCTGCCCATCATGCCCTTCCTCACCGGCATGGTGCTATGGTTCGTGCTCTCGCTGTTTTTTCTTTTTCTGGTTTCGGTCTGGACCGAGCACCGCCTGCAAGCCATTCTGCAGGTGCTCTCCGATCTGGCCATGGTCACGCTGGTCGTCCATGTCACCGGCGGCATCGACAGCTCGTTGAATTTCCTCTACCCACTGGTCATCGTGGTCGCCTGCATGCTCTTGCCGCGGGCCTGGGGATATCTGAGCGCCGCCTTGGCTTTCATTCTTCTTCGGAACCATTCTCGAACTCGATTACTACCTCGTCATTCCCGTCCTATTCCACTTCCCATCCCAAGCTCAAGGCGCTGCAGGTGGTGATTTTCGTCAACCTCTTCGCCTACTTCGCCATCGCCTATCTCGCCGGCCTGCTCATGAGCAAGCTGCGGCAGGTGGATGTGCAACTGAAAGACGCGAGCGGCGCCCTCGAAAATCTGCAGGCGCTGCATGAAAATATCGTGCAGTCCATGAGCGGCGGCGTCATCACTACCGGGCTCGACGGACGCATCACGCTGGTCAATCGCGCCGCCCAGCAACTGCTCGAAATCTCCGAAGCCGAGTTGCGCGGCCGCTCCGTGGCCGATCTTTTTCAGGATCCATTGCCCCATTTCGGCGGCGACCGCGGCGATGCCGAAGTCCGCTACGTAACCGCCGCAGCGGATTTCGCAAGACGTTTCGCGTGATGGTTTCCGCGCTGAATGTCAGTGCGCGCAGCGAAGTGGGCTTTGTCTATTCTTTCGACGATCTCACCGAGATTCGCCGGCCTTGAACGCGAAGTCCGCATGCAAGATCGCCTGGCTGCCGTGGGCCGCCTCGCGGCAGCCATCGCCCACGAGATTCGCAATCCCCTGACCTCGATCGCTGGCTCGGTCAGCATGTTGTCCGATGCCCCCAGCTTGAATGCCGAGGAGCGCCACCTGCTGCAGATTGTGACCCGCGAGTCCGATCGTCTCAATAACATCATCACCGACTTTCTGGCTTACTCCCGCGGCAAGCAATATCGCTTCGAGCGCGTGAATCTCGTTCCGTTGCTCGAGGACACGCTCACTTTGCTCGAACACCGCCTCACCGCCGAGAATGCGGGCATCACCATCCATCGCAATTTTCCGAAATCCGAAGCTTGGGTTCTGGGCGATGGCGACAAGCTGAAGCAGGTGTTCTGGAACTTCTCGGAAAATGCGGTGCGCGCCATGACAAAGCCGACGACGGCGCAAAAAAGGTGGGACGCTGACCGTGATCCCTGACCGCTCGCGGCCCGAATGGGAGATGAGTTTCGCCGACACCGGTCCCGGCATCAATCCGCAGCAGACGGAAAAAATCTTTGAGCCCTTCCAGTCGAATTTTGAAGGTGGAACCGGCCTCGGCCTGGCCATCGTCTACCAGATCGTGCAGGCGCATGAGGGCAAGGTGTGGGCGCGTTCCGAAGTCGGCAAGGGTACCAGCTTCGTCGTGCGCTTGCGCCGCATGGATATAGATCAGGCAACAGTCGCCCCGAGCGACACGTCCTCCGCAGCGGAATCGACCGCCGTGCCAACGTCGGCCGCTGCACTCGCAACCGCTGGAGCAGAGTAGCGGAAGGAGGTTCGCGTGGGTAATATTCTCGTCTGTGACGACGAACGCTCGATCTGCGAACTGCTCGATATCGCCCTCCGCCGCGATGGCCATAAAGTCGAAACCGTTACCTCGGGCGACGCGGCCAAACGCAAGATCGACAGTGCGCTCTTCGACGTGATTGTGACCGACATCAAAATGCCCGGCGTCGACGGCGTAGAAGTTCTCCGCCACGCCCATCAGATCTCGCCCGAATCCGCCGTGATCCTGATGACTGCCGTCGACGACTACGAAGCCGCCGTGCAGGCCGTTAAAGCCGGAGGCGCGACAGATTACATCCGCAAAAGTCCCGGCCTGGTCGACGAAGTCAAACTGGCCATCGCCCGCTCGATGACCAAGGTTTCGCTCAGCCGCCAGAACTTCGCCCTGCGCCGCGATGCCGGCACCCGCAACTCGCTCGACAACATCGTCGGAGTAAGTCGCAGCCATAGAAAAGCTGAAACAGACCATTCGTACCGTGGCCACCACCAGCAGCACGATACTCGTCTTACGGCGAAAGTGGAACCGGCAAAGAACTCGTAGCCCGCGCCGTGCATACCTGTTCGCCCCGAGCCGGAGAAGCCTTTGTGTCGGTAAATTGTGGGGCCTTTCCCGAAACCCTTCTCGAAAGCGAATTCTTCGGCTACGTAAAAGGCGCCTTCACCGGAGCCAATCAGAACCGCCGCGGCCTGTTCGAAGTGGCCGACCAGGGCACGATTTTTCTCGACGAAATCGGCGAGATGACCATGCCCATGCAGGTTAAATTGCTGCGCGTCCTGCAGGAACGTACTGTGCGGCCGGTCGGCGGCACCAGTGAGATTCCCGTCGATGTTCGAGTCATCGCCGCCACCAACCGCGATCTCGACCGCCAGGTCACCGAGGGCACTTTTCGCGAGGATCTCTACTATCGCCTCAACGTTATTCCGATTCGCGTGCCCGGATTGCGCGAGCGCCGCGAAGATGTCACGCTGCTGGCCAATCACTTTCTGAAAAAATATGCCCCCGGAGCAGGGAAGAGCATTCACGGCATTGCCCCGCAGTCGCTCGATGCTCTTGACCGGTTACGACTGGCCAGGCAACGTCCGCCAGTTGGAAAACACGATCGAGCGCGCGGTAGCGCTCGAAACGACCAGCGAACTGCGAGTCGAGTTGCCGGTGGAACGCGCGAAAGCGCGCGCCGTAGCCGCTGGCGCTGAAACCGCATTCCCTGCAACGGCGAACCTGGCCGCGGGCTCGGTTCTGCCCGAAGGCGTGAACATGGAAAACTACGTAGAGCAAATCGAGCGAGGCCTGCTGCAGTCCGCCCTCGGACAAACCAACGGAGTCCAGGTCCGCGCCGCCGACGTTCTCGGCATCTCCTACCGCTCCTTCCGCCACTTGATGAAGAAGTACGAACTGTAACTGCAGTGGTCAGTACTCTGTAGCCAAGGGCCGGTTGCCAGTAAGACACCATATCCGGGTTCACAGCGTTCAGCTATCAGTTCTCAGCCGTCAGCTACAGCCATCTCATTAAGGTTGTCGTCTGAGTGGGCGAGAACTTCACGAAGCAAGTATCTCCGGAGCGAAGGATCGTTGCACCTTCTCCGGAGATACCTGGTCACGCCGAAATGCGACATCCCCGCTATGAAACGGGAGAGCGCATTCCGTCCTGGTGCACGTAGCGAATCACTTCTACTTCGGACATGGCGATCAAGCCTTCGTCCACCATCTCGTCGAGCGCGGGCAACAGTTTCTGGATGTTCTGCTCGGTGTCAACCACTGCGACCATGATGGGGCGGTCGGAGGATAAAAGCAGGTGCTGTTTATGAATGATCGAACTGGCGCCGTAGCCTTCGATTCCGCGCAACACGGTGGCGCCAGCGATATCGAGTTCCCGGCACTTGTTGACGATGGCCTCGTAGAGCGGTTTTCCTTGCCATTTGTCATCTTCACCAAAATGGATGCGCAGCATCTTGGCTTTGCCTTCGAGCTTCATGTCCGGTTCTCCTCTCGCCGCTCGGTCTTTTTGTAGTTATGCGTGTATTTGATAATGTCCACGTCGGAGAGTACGACCAAGCCTTGTTGCAACATTTGGTCAAGAATAGGCATGAAGGTCTTCAGCTTTTCTTCCGTATCCACCACCGACAACACGATGGGACGATCGTGAGAAAGACTGAGCGCAGCGTCTTTGTGGATTCTTCGGTTGGCCCCGTAGCCCAGAATGGCGCGGTACACCGTTACCCCCGCAATGCCGTGCGATCGCAGGCCGCTGACGATGGCTTGATACGAGGGCTTGCCATTCCACTTATCGTTTTCGCCAATATAGATCCGCATGATTTTGGCTTTGCTCTCACGCTTCAAAGCGTGCTCCTGAGGCTCCGCGACCTTTTGTTTCTTTTCGGCAGGTTTGACGATGGTAGTGTCTTGCATCTCGATCAGCCCGGTACCGGCCATGTCCTCTAGTTTCGATAACAGCTCTTCCACCTTTTCTGCGGACTCTATGAACTCGATCTTGACGGGGAGGCGGACGGCGAGATCCACGATACTGGTCGTGTGCAGGTGGTGATCGGCCCCAAATCCGGCGATGCCGCGCGTTACCGTCGCGCCAGAAACGCCATGGAAAAAGAGAAAATCAAGAATCGCGGCATAGGCCGAGCTTCCGTGGTACTGCTGGTCCTCGGAAACGTAAATGCCGACTTTCTTACCAGGTCCTGCTGTGAGCACAATGTCCTCCTGGAACTAAACTGGTTCGCAGTGGGAAGATTTCGCAGTTCTTACGCGATGGCCCTGCCTGCGACCACGCCGCCCCATACCGCGACGAATCCGACAACTACGCTCGATGCCACATAGAGAAGCCCTAGTCCGATTTGGCCGTCTTGAATCGACCGCAGCGTCTCATACTCGAAGCTGGAGAATGTGGTGTACCCTCCAATAAAACCGATGGGGATCAGGTATCTCCAGTTGGGACTCCAAGAAGTCCTCGCCGTGAGCACAGCAAAGACCAGGCCAACCAGAAACGATCCTGTGATGTTCACTACGAGCGTTCCGTAGGGGAAACGAGTTCCCATCTTGCCGCCGATGTAACTGCCCAGCCAGAAGCGCAGAATTGATCCGAGACAGCCGCCGATACCAACCATCACGTATTTGAGCAAGTCGTATCGTCCTTTTCTGGTTTATGGAGTACTTTTTCCGTGGACCCGTCGGTCCGCGGAAAATCTGTTTGAAATCGGCGACAGCGAGCGCATTTCCCAGGGACACGCCCAGTATCGCTCATCTCCACGAATCTCCTGGAATTGGCAACGGAAGGAAAAAACAAAACCATGCCCCTACCAAGAGAATTCCGTCTTCAGTAGGAGTCATCTGCCAGATGCGGGCGGTTAAAGGTGAACTCCAACACCCAAGCGAATTATGCCAACGTGAGGAGGTGAAGTCAATCGCGCGGGTCGCCTGCAGTTACGCCCGCCCGCGGAACTGGATGATTTTTCGGCGATCGCGTTTCGAGGGTCTGCCTGCGGGTAACTCTTCGAACTGCTTCATAGCCTTGCGCTCCGCCGCCACCTTCAGGCGCAACTCCCGGCTCGCCTCCGTCTCGCGATAGAGCGTCTGCGCGACCGACGCTGGGCCGCGTACCTCGCTGAGCTGCAGCACTTCTACCTGAAAGTCGCCGCCTTCGTTGGTCACACGCAGCATGTCTCCAATGCGGACCTCGCGCGCAGCCTTGGCGGGCTGCCCGTTGGATTGAATTCTACCGAGTTCACAGGCTCGCGCCGCCAGGGATCGGGTCTTGAAGAATCTGGCCGCCCACAGCCACTTGTCCATTCTTACGCTGGCCATGATCTACGAAGCTCGCGTCAGGAATATCGGCAGGCCGCCCTTGCAATCATAGGTCGGCCGGTAACGCTCCGTGTTATACATGGTGGCGACGTCCACTTTGCGCGGCCCTAGTTTAGGGTCGGGGATCGGCACCATAGCGAAGCAGCCGCCGCTGATCGCCGCCATCAGGCCGGTCTTTCCTGCTTGCACAGCGTCCATCGCCATTCCGGCGTAGGTAATGGCGACCATGCGGTCGACGAAATCCGCGACTGCCGGAGCGCAAATCATAAGTCAGGTCGCTGACCACAGTTTCGTCTCCGGTGAGCCTCTTGATTTCGTCGCTCAGGTCCTCCGCCACGCTCATCTTCTTGCGGTGGCCGAAGGCATCTGCCGGGCCATATTCTTTCACTGTGTAGCCTTCCCACTCTGCGCCCTCGGAAAGAATCACCAGCGAGTAGTTGCTGGGATTGTTGTGCTTGTCGGTAACCAGGATTTCGATCAGGTGCTGCAAATTCACTTTGTATTCGGGAATGCAGCAGCGCACCGAGCTCACGTACGCGGTGTAGAGAGCGGTGTAGCCGGCGTCGCGGCCGAACACGCGGAAGATACCGATGCGCTCGTGCGACCCGACCGTGGTCCGCTGCCGCTCGATGGCGTCCATGGCGCGCGTGATGGCGGTGGAAAACCCGATGCAATACTCGGTGTTGCGAACGTCATTATCCATGGTCTTCGGCACCGCGATCACTTTCACGCCCTGCCGGTCAAGTTCGGCGGCATAGCTAAGCGTGTCGTCGCCTCCGATCGCCACTACGTAATCAAGTCCGAGAGTCTCGATATTCTTCAGTACCGCCGGAGTCACGTCGTACACAGTGCTGGTTACGCCCTTCTTGGTGGATTGCTTGCTTGGAAAACTGCTGCTCCTCGAGCGCCGGCGGCAGCTTCTGCATCTTGGCGGGATTGGTGCGCGAGCTGTGCAGATACGTGCCCCCCGTGCGATCGATGGTGCGTGTGTTTTCGCGGTTGAGTGGCTGGATATACCGCGACCGGCTCGCCGGATCTTTCAGATCGACGTGGGTCAATCCTTCCCACCCGCGCCGGATGCCCAGGACCTCCCATCCGATTTCGGCTCCGCGGTAAACGACCGATTTAATGACTGAATTCAGCCCGGGGACGTCGCCGCCTCCGGTGAGAATACCGATACGCTTGGCTGGCATGAAAGTGCTCCTTAGGATGAGGAAGTGCGGTTCCGCTGTTCAAAGTTCATTCTATAGAAGACCGTGTCGCACAGTGACGGTCACGTTCGGATTGAGTCAGGGGCGCTCTCTGCGTAAAGTTTCAGCGGGTTTTCGGTGTTGCCAGCACTGCGACGTTTACACCTCGCTGAGAGTCCCCGTGAAGTTGAATCGCCATGACTTGGGAAAGGAGATTAACCATCTTTGCGGTAGAGGAGGTTGCGCATCGCTTGTCTCCGCGCTTCGTTCGCTTCCATCAATGTCTTGCGTTCGTCAGCATCCACGCTCTGTTTCGTTGTTGCGTCAACGTGTTCGGGCTCGCTGCACTCCGGGCAGCGATTGGCAAAGCCGGGTTTATCCGGCCTCAGTTCGAACTCCTCCGAGCAAACAGCGCACACTTTGATAGGAAATGCCATTTAACGATCATGATACCAACCCACACGTTGGAGCCGCAAGAAACACAGATTTGTCTCAGGTGGCCGCGAATTTGCCGCCGTCTTTCGCGTCCGAGCCTACTCAGGTTTCCCCGTGTAGCGTTGTTCGCGGCTCATGGAAGTACTCGGATAAGCCTCCAAAGTTGTCCCGGCACACGGCGCAGTCCAGCTGTCCATAAACTGGAACCGTGTATACACCAAGGACACTTGGATTCTCGTCCAAATCCGTCCAACACCGGAGGAACAATGCGAATCAATGGCTTGGGACGAACCTGAGGGTTGGTCCTCGGAATGCGCATAGACCACCGTGATCGCACGCTCTCAAGTCCTGCGACACTCCCCGACCCATGCGTATGCATGCCATCCCCGCTACCTGCCAAACCCCGCCTCGCGGGTTCACTTCGAGCTTAATTGCAGCGTCCTGCATTCTGGTGGTAGGGCAAGCCCTCTTGATTGCGATTCTGGGCCACCGGACACTCGGTCCTCTAGTCTCTGATCTCACCCAACTTGCGCTCGGCCTGATTTGCATTCTGGCCTGCACAGAGGCATTTCGGCGCTCAAGTGACATTGCGCGATACGCATGGCGATTACTGGCGCTTGCGTTCGTCGTGTGGGCAGTGGCTCAAGCGCTCGCGGTTTATGTAGATGTTTCCGGCGACCACACGCCAGACAGTCTTGCCGATATCCTGTTCTTTCTCTCGGTAATTCCGTTTGGCATGCTGACCTTCCTCGACCCGGATAGTGAGCCGAATTCCTTTGACAAACTACACATTCTAGACTTCGTCCAGGTCGGTATCCTTTCAGTGTCCATCTTTCTCTGCTTCTCCCCGAGGATGTGGTCACCGGGAGATGCTTTTCAATTCGGCCACTTCACGTGGTCGCGAAATATTGCTTTTGATGGACTCTTGGCAGTAACTTTCGTTCTCCGCGCATTCCTGACGAACTCGAAAGCACTTCGCTGGCTGTTTGGACGCATGGCCCTATTCCTGCTCCTCTCCGGATTAGCCGATTCCTTCGCTCTTACTCCGGGACAAAACCTGCCCCCGGGGGGATGGTTCGACCTCATCTGGAGTGCTCTGCTTGGGTTCCCCATTCTGATAGCGGCCACTTGGAAAAACGCGAACGAGGGCGCACTGGATGGTTCTCCCAAGTCCCAGAGCATCGTCGTTAACCAAGTCTTTCCGCTGGCCTACCCGCTGATAAGCTTCTTCGTCCTGGCTCGCATCAATCGAGCTTACCCAATACTGTCTACGATACTGTTCGCGCTCGCCTTCATGACCTTTGCCGTACGTGTGCTGGTCATCCAGCATCGGCAAGGAAAAAGCAAAGAGGAGTTGCGTCAATCCGAGATAGCGTATCGCCTTCTATTTGACAGCAATCCGCTTCCGATGTGGGTCTTCGATCGCAAGACTCTGAAGTTCCTAGCCGTGAATGAGGCCGCGACTCGACAGTATGGCTTTTCAAGCCATGAATTTCTGGCGATGACTATCGCGGACATCAGGCCCGAGGAAGACATCCCTGCCCTGTTGGAAGCCACCGCAATCCCGACGCAAGGACTTCAGGAAGCCACCATATGGAGACATCGGAAGAAGAACGGGGCCATCATCGATGTCGAGATTGTCGGCCATACTCTGGATTTCCACGGGATCGAAGCGGAGTTGATAGCGGCGCGTGACGTTACGGAGTTGCACAACAGCGAGAACAAGTATCGCGTGCTGTTCGAAGACTCGGCGGATGCGAACTGGCTTATGGACGAAAAGGGCTTCTTGGTTTGCAATTCGGCGGCGCTGCAAATGTTCGGATACGCAAACGTTTCTGAGATGAATGACCCCGCCAATATTTCTCCCCCGAACCAACTCGACGGTGCGCCCTCCGGGGCGGCAGCCAAAGACAAGATTGCCGCCGCATTTGTCAACGGCAAGGAGCGTTTCGAGTGGCTGCACCGACGCAAGAATGGCGAAGTTTTTCCGGCTGAAGTGTGCCTGACGGCATTGACCCTAAGCGGGCAGCCAAGCTTGCTAGCCACCGTGCGCGACATCACTGAGCGCAAGCAGGTTGAGGAAACGATGTTGTTCAAAACTGCGCTTCTGGAGGCGCAAGCGGAGACTACCATTGACGGCATTTTGGTCGTGGACGAGTCCGATCACATCGTTCTGGCAAACAGACAATTTGGGCTCCTCTTCGGAATACCAGAGGAAATGCTCGACACGCGGGATGATGTTATCGTGCGAAATTACGTGGTAGATCAAGTTGTGAACCCAGAGGCGTTTGTCACGAGGATCAAGTACCTCTATCGCCATCGAGGTGAAAAGAGCCGGGATGAACTCGGGCTCAAGAACGGCAAGACCTTCGACCGATACTCTGCCCCTCTCGTTGATTCAAAAGGTCAGTATCGGGGAAGAATCTGGTACTTTCGCGACATCACAAGCCGTAAAGTCGCTGAGGAACGAGTCCAGTACCTGGCCTACTACGATGCTCTGACGGAATTGCCCAATCGGACTCTTCTTCAGGATCGACTGGCGAAGGCGCTTGCCAGCGCTCGTCGACGGAAGGACAAAGTTGCAGTTCTGTTTCTCGACCTCGACAGGTTCAAAGACATTAACGACTCGCTGGGGCACTCGGTCGGCGACCTTCTCTTACAAGAAGTTGCGGTGCGGCTGAAGACATGGGCGCGGGAACAGGATACGGTGGCCCGGGTGGGCGGAGATGAATTTCTTATTGTGTTGACCGGGATCAGAGAGGTGGGGGACGCAGCCGTCGCCGCTGAGCGGCTTATGGATGCAATGACCGCTGAATTCGTCGTTCGAGGTCATTCCCTTAGTGTTAGTTGCAGCCTCGGCATCAGCATCTTCCCGGAACACGGCGCAGACAGTGAAACCCTAATCAAGAATGCCGATGCCGCCATGTATAGCGCCAAGGACATTGGACGGAACAACTTTCAGTTTTTCACGCAGGACATGAATGTTGAGGTAATGGAACGACTGACCTTGGAGCGAGGCTTGCGACGGGCGCTCGAAAAGAAAGAATTCTTTCTTGTGTATCAACCGCAGATGGATATTACCACCGGAAGGATCACTGGGTTGGAGGCGCTCCTGCGCTGGCAAAATCCGGACTCAGGTCTGGTACCACCTGATAAATTCATACCGATTGCGGAAAACAGCCGACTGATCGTACCCATCGGGGAATGGGTGCTCAAAACTGCCTGCTCGCAGGCACAGAAATGGCAAGACGACGGGCTTCCGGCAGTGTCAGTAGCGGTCAATGTATCAGCGGTACAGTTTCGTCAGGAGGATTTCTGCAAATTCATTAAGCGAGTGCTCCACGAGACGGGCCTCGCTCCGCAGTATCTCGAACTGGAACTCACAGAAAGCCTCCTGTTGGCGAATGCGGACGTGACGTTCTCGGTTCTTCAGGATTTAACGGACATGGGTGTGACGCTGGCGATTGACGACTTCGGAACTGGTTATTCCAGCTTTACGTATTTGAAACAGTTTCGTGTCAGCAAGCTCAAAATCGACCGCTCGTTTATAGCGAATGTCGCTGCGAATCCTGATGATGCGGCGATCACAGCCGCCATCATCAGTATGGCGAAAAGCTTGAATCTTAAGGTCATCGCGGAAGGCGTCGAAGACGAAGCGCAAATGTCATTCCTGCGAACCCATCAGTGTGATGAGATTCAAGGCTACTACTTCAGCAAGCCGCTAGCGGTGGACAAAGTTCCCGGCAAACTCCGGGGGGACCATCCGACAGAGAAACGTTTGACACCGTCCACCTCAGTGAGTCCCGAATCCCAGCCATGCTGAGACTTGAGGTTCCCTGGTGAAGAATATCGCAGGAAACTCTCCGCCGCTGGCTTTGAGCACATTGACATCGAGCCGACGCGGCTCTAGCACGCATTGAAGCAGGTCTCCTGAAGCAGGGCGCGGGGCGTCGAAATTGCTGACTGGATTTTGGGGTTTCTACGCAGGTGTGGCAGCAAAACCAGAATCGGACCAGCCTCAGGCGTTGTAGACCTGGTCATCCTGGCGCGCCACATACCACAGCGCCAATTCGACGCGGTTCCACATGCCCAACTTGTCGTAAATCAAGCGCAGATAGTTTTTCACCACGTGCTCGGTGGTCCCGAGAGAATCGGCGATTTCCCGGTTCTTGCAACCCTCGGCGACGAGTTGAATGATGAACTGTTCCCGTTCGCTGGGACTGCGGCGGCTTGTTGTTTCTCCAACCATAATTGCCTCCTATAAAGTAAAGTCGCGAGCTTAACCCGCTTAATACCGCCCTTGATACCAAAACGCACAAAGAGTCGGTTAAAATAGGCTTTGACCGTGCGCTCGGCCATATTCAGATCGCGAGCGATTTCCGCGTTGTCGCATCCCTGGAGCAGCAGATCAACGACCTGCCTTTCCCGCGGGGTGACTTGGCTGAAGTTCTCTTCCATAACGGCTTGCACCTGGCAGTAGTGGGTTCGCCGAAGGGTCCGCTTCGGGTACATCTCCATTTTGGTGTTTGTGTCTCATTTTGCAAACACGCGGCCAAATCGCTCACGGAACCGTTAACTAAATGTGAAATCTTCGATTTGCGTGGTTTTTCTTGAAAAAATTGCGGTTACTATAGTCACTTCGAGCGGTACCGTACAGAAATTCATCCCCAGTTTTGCCCCGGCCTAAGGTGAACTACTTAGTACAAACTTCCGGGGTACCTCCCTTCCAAAGAGCATATTTACACACAAGTGCATCATCCCCGGGGTATTGGCCACTCCCCTATAATGAATTGTGGACTTCAAGCTAGTCAGCACCTACAAGCCCCAAGGCGACCAAGGCCAAGCCATCGCCGCCCTGACCCGTGGTGTCTTCGATCGCGAGCAGCACCAGGTCCTGCTTGGTGTTACCGGATCAGGAAAGACCTTCACCGCCGCCAAAGTGATCGAGGCCGCCAACCGTCCCGCCCTCGTGATGGCCCACAACAAAACTCTGGCCGCCCAGCTCTATCACGAGTTTAAGAGCTTCTTCCCGCACAACGCCGTCGAGTACTTCGTTTCCTACTACGACTATTACCAACCGGAAGCCTACGTTCCGGCAGCCGATCTTTACATCGAGAAGGAATCGACGATCAACGATGAACTCGACAAGCTGCGCCTCTCGGCTACGCGGTCGCTTTTTGAACGACGCGATGTTTTGATTGTCGCCTCGGTTAGCTGCATCTATGGCTTGGGATCGCCAGAGGCCTACTACGGGATGATGCTGTTCCTGGAAAAGGGACAAAAGATCAAGCGCGCCGACATCACCCGCAAGCTGGTCGATATTCTGTACGAGCGCACCGAGGGTGATTTCCGCCGCGGCACTTTTCGCGTGCGCGGCGATGTCATCGAGATCTATCCCACCTATGACGATAACGCCTATCGCGTCGAAATGTTCGGTGACGAGGTGGAATCCCTCTCGCAGATCGATCCTCTGTTTGGGACGGTCAAGCAGCGCTACATGCGACTGCCGATTTACCCAAAAACGCACTACGTGATGAAAGAAGAAACCCGCGCCTCGGCCGTAGCGTCGATAAAAACAGAACTGGCCTGGTGGGAAGCGGAACTGGAGAAGCAGGGAAGGCTGGTCGAATCGCAGCGCATTCATCAGCGCGTGATGTATGACCTCGAAATGATCAAGGCCATGGGCTACTGCCATGGCATCGAAAACTACTCCCGCCATTTCACCGGACGCCTGCCCGGCGAGCCGCCGCCGACCCTGCTCGATTATTTCCCCCGCGATTTTCTGATGTTCATCGACGAGTCGCACCAGACCGTGCCGCAACTGCATGGCATGTATCACGGCGATCGTTCGCGCAAGCAGACGCTGGTTGAATACGGTTTTCGCATGCCCTCGGCGCTCGACAATCGTCCGCTTACCTTTGAAGAATTCGAGCATCGCACCAACCAGATCGTCTATGTCTCCGCCACGCCCGGTCCGTATGAACTCACGAAGTCGGCCGGAGTGGTGGTCGAGCAGATCATCCGCCCCACCGGTTTGATCGATCCGCCAGTCGAGATTCGTCCGGTCAAAGGACAGATCGACGATCTGCTGCACATGATCCGCGACCGCGTAGCCCGCAACGAGCGCGTGCTGGTGACCACGCTCACCAAACGCATGTCCGAGGATTTGGCCGAGTATTACAGCGAAGTGGGCGTGAAGTGCCGTTACATGCATTCCGAAATCGAAACCCTCGAGCGGGTGAAGATTTTGCGCGACCTGCGCAAGGGCGAATTCGACGTACTGATCGGCATCAATCTTCTGCGCGAAGGCCTCGATCTGCCCGAGGTCTCGCTGGTCGCGATTCTCGACGCCGACAAAGAAGGCTTTCTGCGCTCCGCCGGTTCGCTGATCCAGACCATCGGACGCTGCGCCCGCAATCTGAACGGTCAGGCGATTCTCTATGCCGATCGCATGACCGACTCGATGAAGAAGGCGCTCGACGAAACCAACCGCCGCCGCGCCATCCAGCAAGCCTATAACGAAGAGAACGGAATCACTCCCGAATCCATCATTCGTCCACTTGACATGACGCTAGTCGCCATCGTGGGCGCCGACTACACCGACCTGACCGGCCCCGAAGCCAATGGCATTCCGGAGCTGAAATCGCAGGAAGAATTGGACGCTTACATCGCTAAGTTAGAAAGCGATATGCGGGAAGCCGCCAAACGCTTTGAGTTCGAGAAAGCGGCCAGGCTGCGCGATACGATCAAGGAACTGCGGACGAAAGAGTTCTTATTCGCGTAAACCCCCGTGTGGCGCGGGCGCACCCGCCGCGAACGCTCGCACCCCCGTCCACTGCGCGACCATCCCAGCGCGTCGGCGGCGAAAAGGGTGCCAAGTCTCCGTTTGCGAAGACACGAATATCGTGTTACACTGTATTCGTGTCCTCTAGTCGGCGCTTGCGCAACGTAACCGTGACCTTGGAAGAAGATGTCGCCCAGTGGGCTCGGATCGAGGCCGCCCGCCGCGATACCAGCGTTTCGCGACTGCTGGGAGAACTGCTGAAGGAACGTGCGTCGGCCCGGGGCGCTTCCGCAGCGGAAGCAGTGGAACGACTGGCGAGTTTCGGCAAGCGCCACAGGCTTTCCTTGCGGGGGCTCAAAATCAAAGACCTGATCAATGAAGGGCGCCAGT
Source organism: uncultured Acidobacteriaceae bacterium (assembly GCA_963699405.1). Lineage (GTDB taxonomy): Bacteria > Acidobacteriota > Terriglobia > Terriglobales > Acidobacteriaceae > Acidiflorens. The sequence goes on from CAVOTW010000004.1 coordinate 109,157, forward strand.
GAGCCAGTTTGTCCTCGACGCTTCCGTAGTCATCACTTGGTGTTTCCCCGACGAGAGTTCTGCCTTGGCCCAGCATGTCGCCGGTATGTTTAAACGGGGCGACACGGCAGTTGCGCCCTCGTTCTGGCCGCACGAAGTTTTGAACGCATTACTGGTTGCAGAAAAACGCAAGCGGATTTCGAAAGAATTGACGCGAGACTTCCTCGACGATCTGGCAACGCTCCCCATCGTGCTGGAACAGTTTCCGGCCCATATCGTCTTTGAAAGGATTCAGCGCCTCGGCCGCGAACATGGCTTGACGGCATATGATGCGGCTTATCTCGATCTGGCTCTGGATCGCAGCTTGCCTCTTGCTACCTTGGACGAGGACTTAGTCCATGCATGCAAGAAAGCGCGAGCACGGTTGGTGGGGGTTTGACGTTTAATTGGCCATGAAGCGCATTCTTCTCTCCTGGAGCAGCGGCAAAGACAGCGCATGGAGTCTTCATGTTCTCCGCCAGCGCGGGGAGTATGAGGTCGCAGGGCTGCTGACTACTTTCAACGAAGCTGCCGGCCGCGTCGCCATGCATGCGGTCAGACGCGAGTTGGTCGAGCAGCAAGCTGCTGCTGCCGGACTTCCGCTCTGGGCCGTTCCTTGCCCTGGCCATGCTCCAATGAACAGTACGAGTCGCTTATGTCGCAAACATGTGCCAAGGCAGTCTCCGAAGGAATCGAAGGAGTCGCGTTCGGCGATTTGTTTCTCGAGGATGTACGCGCCTACAGGGAAAAACAAATGGCAGGCACGGGACTTGAGCCGATATTTCCCGTTTGGGGGCTGCCGACGCGTGTGTTGGCGGAAGAGATGATCGCAACAGGAGTGCGAGCCAAGTTGACTTGTGTCGACACTACGAAACTCGAGCCATCGTTCGTCGGACGCGAGTTCGACCGGACATTGCTTTCCGCGCTACCCGATGCAGTGGATCCCTGCGGCGAACGCGGCGAGTTCCACTCCTTCGTTTACGCTGGCCCAATGTTGAATGCCAGCCCTCCCGATTGCAGTTGGCGTGACTGTCGTCCAAGATAAGTTTGCTTTTGTCGACCTGATTTCCGGCTAAGGCGCTTGTCCATCGACGATCGCATGCACATGCCGCGCGGCGAAAGTTTACAGTCTTGGCCCTCACTCGGAAGCCGGACTTCGACAATCAGTACGCCTTTTTACTTCTTCGCCAGCGAGCGGATGTAGTTCACCATATTCCAGATATCGTCATCTTTGGCGCGGTCGCCTTCGGGAGGCATTTCGCCTTTAGCCGTTCCGGGTCACGTAGAAGAGTTCGCCATCGGTGCGATTTTTCAAAGCGTCCGGATTGGTGAAATCGGTGACATTTTTCATGTCCGACGCCATATCGCCCTTGCCATCGCCCTTTTCTCCATGGCACATGGCGCAGTCATAGCCATACATCTTCTTGCCTTTGGCAAGCGATTCCGAGGTGGGCTTCACGGGATTGGCTTTGGCGGCAGCTTCGGGTGGGATCTTGTATTCGGTTGCGGGCGCTTTGGTTTGCGCCCATAACGCGAACACAAAAAAGAGCAATCCGAGAAACATCAGAGGAAATATTTTCAGTGCGTTCTTTCGACATTTCGTTCTTCAACCCACACCTCCTATTACACGAAGTACGGTTGAACAGCTAAAGATACTCCTCGGTATAAGAACCTGCACGAAAAACTTGCTGGCGCGAGCCTCGAGATCAACGTCGTCGGGGTTCGCGGCAAGCCACTCGGAGTTCGTCCCGCGGATTTATTGCGCGCCGGAAGTAGTGCGCAGCGTCCGCACCAATACTGGCCGATGCAGCACGGTTTCCAGAAGATGGCGGGCCGCGGCGACGCCTTCCGCCGAACGGTCCAGCGGCGAGTATCCCGCCACTCGCAATACTACCGATCGTTCCTGCAAGCCAAGTTCGAGCCGCGGTCCGCTGACGTTTACTTTTTCGTTTCTGCTGCGTCCGTTTTCGCCGTTCCCTTTGCCCGTGTCCAGTGCGTTGGCCAGACGCAGAATGCCGGCCAACTCCATGGCGGTCGGGCGATCCTGCAATTCCACCGTTTGCATGGTTTTTCCGCGCGGATGCGGCAGTGCTCCGCGGTGATATCGCGCGACCACAGCGGCCAGTTCGAGTTCTCGCGCGCTCCAACCCAAGGGACGCGCCATCCCGCGGATCATCCGGTACGAAGTCTTCTGGTGATTTTCCGAGCCTTTGGCTTTGCCAACATCATGCATCACAGCCGCTGCCTGCAACACGGCTCGCGGGTCATACTGCGAGTTGGGGATTACATTCTGGTGCGGATTCTGGTCCAGATTCGGTCGCTCCCGCATCCGTCGTCAGCAGTCCCGCAATCCGTAATCCGTCGTACAAAAGCAGCGCCAACTGGCGTCACGCGCTGGGAATGCGAAAAATCGGGATCCAGAAATCCCGCCCACACGCGCAGCCGGCTCAGCGCGGCGGCGCGCAGTTGCGGGCCCGATGGCAATTCCGCCCGCCAGACGCGCCAGAGCGACTGCCGTCCGACCATCTTCTCGCGATAGCGCTCGATGCGCTTCGTGCGCTCGGCATTCAACTTCTCGCGCCAATGTTGCCGGCTCTCCACATCCGGAAACGCCATAATTCCCACGGCGGTCGTCCACAGCACATCCAGATCGTGCACTTCGCCCAACAGATCCTGCAGTTCTTTCAGGTCGTCGCCCCAAAGCTCATGCTGGCGCGGCAGGAAATTCTCCACCGTGTAACGAAAGCGCTTGATGCCGATGCGCAGCGCGTGCCAACTGACCTGCGAGCGAGTCCGCAGAGCGCGCTTGTGCAATCATAAGCGGCTGTCCATTTTTCCAGCGCCAGATGCAGATACACGACGCTTCCCGGACGCACACGCGACGGCGCGCTGGGCAGGCTTCGGCTCCACTGACGCCATTGCTTGCGGTCAAACTGATTCAGATCTTTGAAAGCATGTTGCTTGCATTCGACTTCGCGCGCGTGCACATGATCGAGCACTTTGACAGCGACAGGATCGCCAGGCGCATGATGATCTTCGGATGACGGGTTAGCAGACGAGCGCTCGTCTGACAGCGCGTCGTCCGATCGGCCGGCATAAGGGTTCAGTTTTTCATCGCTCAGCTTCTCGATCCATTCCTGCATCACTTGCATGTCGCGCAGTTCACCGAGCGCCTGGAAAAGTTTCTTTCCCGACTTCTTCATGTCTTTCCAGGAAGAATTAGGATCGATGGCGATCAATCCATCGGCGAGAGAACGGCAGCGCCGCAGCGCGACACGAAGATCGTGCACTGCTTCGGCGTCAAAACCGTCAGCAGCACGATCACACTCGACAACACGCGTTCCATCCAGGCGCGCAGCCCAAGTTTCGGCTTTGCACTTGCAGGCTTTGGATCAGGTTTCAGAATAGGACTGGCTTCCAACGCGGCTCCTTAATCGTTGCGGGAACCATTGTCGTCTCTTTGAGGGCAACTGTCAGCTGTTAGCTCTCAGGTGTCAGCTCTCAGCTGTTAGGTCAAAACCGGTTTCGCTGGCGTTCTTTATGTTTTTCTGGCTTGTTTGCTCTTCGCGTATCAAAGTGGGTTTGTTGTTGACCCCTCCTGATCCGGTCTTTTGGAGTCAAAGACTTAGGAGGAAATCTTGGAGCGGTCTCTGATTCTAAAGGACTTAATCGTAAGGTATTTTAGAATATGCGAGTTAGCGACCATTTTGCGACTTATTCTGCGGACCAGGGCTGGGAGTTATGGCGAGTTATCCAGTTGAAATCCGGCGTTGCCGGCACATTAAGACCAATGGATCGCAGTGCGGATCTCCGGCGTAAGGTCAAAGGAACTATGCTACTTCCCCGTCTTGAAATCCACTCATTGCAGAGAACCCGACGAGTGGGGCACACTGAGTGTTCGGAACTCGGAGAGGGTTTTCTCGGCAACAGAACTTTTACAATGGTTTTACATCTTCATGACAACTGGCTGGCTTCTTTCGGTAAGGTTTCGTAGCACCAGCGACTTACGATTTTCATGGAGAGGTAGAGAACATGACCAGGAACATTCGCAGATTCATCGCGGTGGCGTTGCCAATTGTGGCCTTTGCACTGATGTCCAGCGCTGCCATGGCACAGACCGACGCTGCCAAGGCACAGAGCTACACCGGCAATTGGCCGGCGACTGTGACCGAGTCGCAGCGCGACAACGGCACGGACTGCATCACTCTGACCGACGATGGCAGCTACGGTTTTCCGCACAGCGGCGAGGCCGTGCTGAACGGCCAGCAGGACCCGTATGGCGGCTATTTCACAGTGATCAATGGGTTCATCACTGTCACTTTCACCTATCCGTCGGGCGAAGGCGACTGTTGTAGCTACATCGTATTCACGGCTCGCGCCAGCAACGGCAAAATCGGCAAGGGTGCCTTCAATTATTTCGGCATAACCGACAATGGTCTAGTGGCGTTCGGCAAGAAAGACGGATGCTGAAATCGCCGCTCTGAGCTTCGAAGAAAATCACAAGCTTCTTGCGTCGGTAAATCCCACTTATCGCACAAAACGCGATGAGTGGGCACCCGGCGCTCTTGGCTGCTCCACGAAACTCCTACGCACGGGGAGAATTCCCTGATGCATCTTTTGGCGGCTGTGAGAGTGTAGGGGTCCTTCGACTCCACATGGACTTCACTTCGTGAAGTCCATGCTCCGCTCAGGATGACAACTTGGTGGGTGACTGAGAGCTGACAGCTGTATTACGTGCTGAGCACCTTTCTCGCGCTCTTCTGCGTCCTGCAGTTCCTCGCGCGGCGTAGCTGGGCAGCGCGAACTCCAGCACCTCTTCGATGGTCTTCACGTAGTGCGCGGTCAATCCCACCAACTGCTCGGGCGTCAGATCTTCTTCGACGTTGGTTCTGTTTTCCGCGGGCAGAATCACGTCGTGCACGCCGGCGCGTTTCGCGGCCAGAACCTTTTCTTTGATGCCGCCGACCGGCAGCACGTTGCCGCTCAGCGTGATCTCGCCGGTCATCGCCGTCAGCGGACGCACCTGCTTACCCGTCAGCAACGACACCAGCGCCGTCACAATGGTGACGCCGGCCGAAGGCCCGTCTTTCGGAATCGCTCCCGCGGGCACGTGAATGTGGATGTCGTGGTTGGCGAAGAATTCTTCGTCAATGCCCAACTGCTTGGCGTTCGAACGCACCCAGCTCAGTCCGGCCTGCATCGACTCGCGCATCACGTCCTGAATCTGGCCGGTGATGGTGAGGCCGCCCTTGCCTTTCATTTGGTTGGCTTCGACGAAGAGCACGTCGCCGCCCGAGGGCGTCCACGCCAGCCAACGACCACGCCCGCGCGCTTGGTGCGCTCGGCAATTTCGCCTTCGCTGCGCACCTTGATGCCGCCCAGAAATTCCTGGATGATCTCCTTGGTGATGACCAGCTTGTCGGTCTTGCCTTCGGCGATGCGGCGCGCCTGCTTGCGGCAGATGGTGCCGATGGTGCGCTCCAGGTTGCGCACGCCCGCTTCGCGCGTGTAATGACGAATGATGTAGCTGACCGCCTCTTCCGGAAATTCGATCTGCTCGTTGGTGATTCCGTTTTCTTCGATCTGCCGCGGGATCAGGTACTGGAAGGCGATGTGAATTTTTTCTTCTTCGGTGTAGCCCTGCAGTTCGATGATCTCCATGCGGTCGCGCAGCGGCTCGGCAATGGGATCGAGCATGTTGGCGGTGGTGATGAACAGTACCTTCGACAGATCGAAAGTCACGTCCAGATAGTTGTCGCGGAAGGTCGCGTTCTGCTCGGGATCGAGCGCTTCGAGCAGCGCCGATGCCGGATCGCCGCGGAAGTCGCGTCCCACCTTGTCGATTTCGTCGAGCATGAAGACCGGGATCTTTGGTCTCGGCGCGGCGAATGCCCTGAATGATCTGCCCGGGCAAGGCGCCGATGTAGGTGCGGCGATGGCCGCGGATTTCGGCTTCGTCGTGCACGCCGCCTAGCGACAGACGCGTGAACTTGCGTCCCAGCGCGCGCGCAATCGACTTGCCGAGCGAAGTCTTGCCCACGCCCGGAGGTCCTACGAAGCACAGAATCGGCCCCTTCATGCTCGGCTTCAACCGCCGCACCGAAAGGTAGTCGAGAATGCGGTCTTTCACCTTCTCCAAGTCGTAGTGGTCGGCGTCGAGAATCTCTTTCGCCTTCGGAATGTCAATTTCGCCGCCCGAAGTTTTGGCCCACGGCAGCACCGCCAGCCACTCGATGTAGTTGCGCGTCACCGAATAATCGGCCGCCATCGGCGACATGCGCGCCAGCCGCCCCAGTTCCTTCAGCGCTTCTTTCTTCACATCGTCGGGCATGCCCGCCGATTCGATCTTCTGCTTCAGCTCTTCGGTGTCGCGCTGGCCTTCGTCCTGCTCGCCCAGTTCTTTCTGGATGGCCTTCATCTGCTCGCGCAGGTAGTATTCGCGCTGCGTCTGCTGCACGCGATCCTGCACTTCGGTCTGGATCTTGTTGCGCAGTTGCTGTACTTCGAGCTCTTTCGCCAGATGCTGGTTGATCTTTTCCAGGCGCACGCGAACGTCGGTCGTCTCCAGCGTGTCCTGCTTGTCGGAGGTCGAAAGCGACGGCAGCGACGAGGCGATGAAGTCCACCAGCCGTCCCGGCTCTTCGATGTTCATGGCGACGGTCGAAAGCTCGTCCGACAGCGTCGGCGAACCCGCCACGATCTGCTGGAACAGCGTCAGCACATTGCGCTGCAGCGCTTCGATTTCGGAATCCTTGGGCGGAATCATCTCGGGAATCGTGGTGACCCGCGCGCGCATGAACGGCGTCAGCTGCGCGAAATCGGCCAGCTTCACGCGCTCCAGGCCCTCGGCAAAAACGAAGAGGCTCTGGTTGGGCATCTTGACGACTTTGTGCACCACGGCCAGCGTTCCGACGGAGTACAGATCGGTCGGCTGCGGCGAGTCCACGCGCGCCTCGCGCTGCGCCACCACGACAATGGTTTTGTCGTCGCCCAGCGAGTTGATCAGTTGCACCGAACTCTCGCGCCCGACCGTCAGCGGCAGCACGGCATGCGGGAACAGAACCGTGTCGCGCACCGGCAAAATGGGCAGCGACCGCTCGGTAGTTTCGTAAGAAGTTATCTCGGAGGTAATAGGATCGCTCATAATTTTCCCTTGATTCTCACTTGAGTGAGTTTCACTCAACCTTTGATGAACTCAACTGGCAAAAAGATGCAAGCACTGTGCTAGGTTGTTGAATTCTAGACCTTTTTTAGGCTTTTGCAAAACACAGAATAGGCTCCATCCCACTCCGGTAACCGAACCGAGGGCTGAGCTTTGCCAACTACCTTACGCCAAACCGGCAAAAGGCGCTGTGCACCGCCTCACCCGAGCCTGTGACAATGACGGTTGCGGCGAAACCCCGGGAACGCAAGCTCTGCAGGGTTTCTCCCGAACATTCATCGGCGTCTCGTCCGGGAATCATGAGTACTAGAAAGCGTCGCCTGACTCCGACCGCTGCCTCACGCTTCCGGATAAATTCCCAGCACCTTCACCAGTTCCGCCACCTCGCTCAGATGCCGCAGGGCATTGCGCGAATCCTCATCGTCGCCCCGCAGCAAGTCCACAAAAAACACATACTCCCACGGACGCCCGCGCATCGGCCGGGACTCGATCTTGCTCAAACTGATGTCGCGCAGCGCGAACACACTGAGCGCCTTGAACAACGCTCCGGGAATATTCTTCACGCTGAAGGCCAGGGAAGTCTTATCCGCCTTCCGCGACGGCCGCGGCTTTTCCGTCCTGATGTTTCCGCGTTTGATCAGGAAGAAGCGCGTAAAGTTTTTCTTGTCGTCTTCAATGCCGGACTTCAGAATCTTTCCGGCATATACTTCAGCCGCGCGCCGGCTGGCAATGCCCGCCGCATCGCGCAAGCCCTCGGCGACAACATGCTTCACGCTGCCGGCCGTGTCGTAGAACGGCATGGGCTCGAGCTTCGGATTCTTCGCAAACAGGTCGCGGCACTGATCGAGCGCCACGGGATGCGAGAACACGCGACGGACGCTCTCCAAGCTTGGTGCCCGGCAAAGCGATCAGGTTGTGCACAATGCGCAGCCGAAACTCGCGGACGATGTGCACGTCGCGGCTGAGCAGCAGATCGAAATGCTCGGCGACCGAGCCCGCCAGCGAGTTCTCGATCGGAATCACCGCGCCGTCCACGGTTCCGCGCTGCACGCGGTCGAAGACTTCAAGCGAGCGCGCGCAAGGGACGACCCTCGCCCGCGGCAACATCGTTTCGGCCGCTTCGTGGCTGAAAGAACCAAGCTCTCCTTGGATCGCAATCTTCATGAAATCATTTCCTTTTCCCGTCTGCAATGCTGCTGCCAAGCGCTCACTCTTGAGAAGTATAATGCGCGGATGCGAATCCGTTTCCCGCACCTTTTAGCGATCTGTTTCCTTTGCATGACTTGTCGGGTTTATGCGCGTACAGCCATGGGATCTTCTCCGGGCGACTACGAAGGGAACTGGGTGATGAAGCTTGGGCACAGAAACTTTCTCGTGCTTGAGCTTAAAAGCGAAAATGACCAGGTAACCGGTACGTTGACGCGGCCCCGGCACTTCCAGACTGGCGATGGCGTAACTTTCGCGCAGATCAGTTCGAGTACAGTGACGGCCAGTGTAGTCCGTAGCTCGATGGAACCGGGACATTTTCGCTTCGTGGTCCAGAATCCGGCGAACAAAAAAGATGAAGACGAATATGAAATGGTCATGATTGCGCGAGATCAGGCGTTGCTGAAGCCCGTTGGAGTTCCGTTTGATCCGTGGCCGATTCGCAGGATGCCAGGTACGCAGCCGCCGCAGCCAGCTACCGATTGGGATTCGAATCGCGCCTATTCGCTCGAGGAGGATACGGATGGGCCGAATGTCGAGATGCAAAGAATTTTCGAGGCTGACCAGAAGGCGCGCCAGTCGCAGATCACGCTAACGAAAGAGGATTGGGCCGTCATCGACAAGCAAGATACGGAACGCCGCAATGCCACGCGCAAGCTGCTTGAAACGGGCCAGCTGCATTCCGACAAAGATTTTGCGGAAGCGGCTTTCATCTTCCAGCACGGGAACTCGTGCGACGATTATTTATTGGCGCATTCTCTGGCCGTGGTTGCGGTTGCAAAAGGCGATGCGGGATCAGCCTGGATTGCCGCGGCGACACTCGACCGGTATTTACAATCCATAGGGAAACCGCAAATCTACGGCACCCAGTTCGAGTTCACGCCGAAGAGTGGCGTGCCGGCTACGCAAGAGCCGTACAATCGCGAATTAATCTCCGATGCTCTGCGCCGCCAATTCGGAGTGCCGTCGCTGGCGAATCAGGAGGTACAGTTGAAGCAGTACAACGCCACCACTGCGAAGGTTCCGTAACCACTTGCGGCCCACGGTTCATCCGACCGGCGCCCGCGCCAACTCTTTGGTCATGACCAGAGCATCCATCTGGTTGGAATAGTAGCCTGCGACAGTCTTTTCCACGAAGTATCCTTTTTGCTTGTAGAAGCGGATTGCTGCCTCGTTGTTCACGGGCGTCTCCAGCGCTACGGCGCGCGCGCCTGCTTGGACCAGTTTTTCCTCCGCCGCGTTCAGCAAGGCCGAACCAACGCCCGCCCGGCGCGCCTCCGCAACCACGTCGATGGTAATGATGTGCCCGACTCTGCGCCGCAGTCTCGGCCACGACGAAACCGAGAATGCCGCAACCGGGAGCCGCTGCCGGCGGGCCACAGTTTCCTCGACCTTCCGCCACCAGCGTGAACGACCCGGGACGGCGCATATAGAAGGCTAGTTCCGGGCGTGAGTAGGCCAGTTGCGGATCGAAGCACGCCTGGTCAATCCGCCAGAGCGTGTCAAAATCGGTCTTCTCAAATTGCCGGATGCGAAACGGCACGCTGCCATTGTAGCGGGTGCGTCGTGTCCAACCGTCTGTGCGCACTCGCATTGCATTGCGCCCATGTGCCAAGCGGTGAATTCTGGTAATTTCTAGGGCATGGAAAAGCCCGTCCTGATCGTGATCGACATGGTGCGCGACTTTCTGGAAAGTTGGGAACGGGGTCGAAGGAAAAAATTGGTTCATTCCATCAACGCACTCGTCGCCATCATGCGGAACTTTTCCCGTCCCGTGATCTGGGTGCGGCAGGAGTTCGAACCCGATCTGCGCGACGCATTCCCGGAGATGAGAGCCAAAGAAATCCGAATAACAATCAAAGGAACGCCGGGCTGCGAGATTCTTAAGGAGCTGGCGGTTGCTCCGTCTGATCTTGTTATAGTCAAAAAGCGGTACAGCGCGTTCTACGGCACCAACCTTGACGAGACGCTCGCACGACTCGGACCCGACGCCATCATTCTGGCAGGGATCAATACCCACGCTTGCATTCGCACGACCGCTATCGATGCATACCAGCGAGATTGGCCTGTAATACTGGCCGCGGATTGCATCGATTCCTACGACCTGGAACATCACGAAGTCTCGCTGCGCTATATGAAGAGCAAGATTGCCGGCCTTCTGAGCAACGAAGAGATCCGTTCGGCGCTCTAAGGGTTCGAAGAAAAATAATCATGAAGCGAGTGGATCCGCCGAGGTCCGGGTTCACTCCAACAGCTAGGCGGACCCCATGATGAGTGGACCAATACTAATGATGAGACGTATTCTTCCGATTCTGGGGGCTTTGCTTTTAATTGCAGTAGCAGCAGCAGCACAGGGTGCTCTGGCTGGCGATCTGAAGACTTCCAAGATCAACGGCGTGCTCGATAGCTCCCGCACGGCGGTCTTCGAATCTCCGCAGCAATCCTGTGACAACGACGACATTCCCGACGCGATGGCGCGAGCCTTCCGCGATTCCACGGGAACGATCCACTTGGTCGCGGCCAGTTCCAAGCTCTTCCAAAACCTGGGCTCCACGCTGGAGAACGTTCAGCACAGTTGTGAGGTAGGCCACTATTCCGCGAATGATCCCAATCCCGCCGACTTCAACGATCAGACCTGGATTGATTCCTTTTACACCTTGGATGGCAATACCATCGCCGGTCTCACCCACACGGAATATCACGGCTGGGCGCATCCCGGCGAGTGCCACTCCCAGAACTACAACGAGTGCGAGTATGACGCCGATACCTATCACCAATCGAAGGATGGCGGCTACTACTTCGATTCGTTCAAGGCGCCGGCGAATTTTTTGGCCGGGGTCCCTTACAAATATAAGATCGACGGAGGCCCTTCAGGCTATAGCGTAGACAGCAACATTATTGAGCTCGGGGGATGGTACTACGCAATGGTCACATCCTATTCGTGGCCTCCGAACTGCACCGGCCAACAGGGGCCGCATCGTTGCCTGACGCCGAGTGGTGGAGGTCCGATTCGCACCCAAGATGTATTCGATCCTTCTTCGTGGCGGGGATGGAGCGGCACGGATTTCTCCGTGTCCTTCGTCGATCCCTACCCGGGTCCGGTAGATCGCCCCCAAGAGCATGTCTACACGCCGGTGCAATACATGGACGTCGTGACAGGGATCAACCTTTTTCAATCGTCGGGTTTGGTCGTCGCCGTCCTATGGAATCCTTGGGACAACGAATATGGAGCGAAAGGGTTTTATCTTTCCACATCGACCGATCTGGTCAACTGGACCAAGCCGACCTTGGTAGCCACCCTCGACCAGTTCCTGGCGCAGGAACCACCGGGGAGTTGGTCCTACGCTTACTTTTCGCTGATCGATCCGGACGCGCCGGATTTGAATTATTCCGTGGTTGGCGACCACCCCTACCTCTACTACGTGCGGTTCGATAATAATGGAAATGATCGTGTTCTATTCCAGCAAGGGATCGAATTGACCTTGCAATGATCGACGCCGTGGTTTGGGCGGGTTTGGCGGCAGGGCGAGAGCCTGCCGAGGCTTGTCATGATCTTTTGCATCGGGGTTTTCCCGATGGCCTAGAGGTCCTTTTTTTTCTTTTCCTCCGCTTGCGCAGTTGCATCTATTAGAAGTACGATTTCTCCTCAGAGGCAGCACACTCCGTGGCCCGTTTCCTTCTGATTGACGTACTCGCAGCGCTCGCGCTTTGCCTATTTTGGTATGGCTGGTTTGTGCGTTACAACCGACGGCGAGCTGGCAACGTGCTCCGTTGGGTGCAGGCGGCATGTCTGGGAAAAGGCCGCGTGGAGGATCTGCGCTGGCAGCGCAGTAGTTCGCGGTTGAAGGCAACTCTACATCTTTCCTCGCGCTGGTTTGATGATGCCCGTCTTACCATCCGGCTCTTGCCACGGCCGCTGCCGGTGCAGTGGGCCCTGAGCCGCTGGCGCCAGCAGCAGGAAACACTCACCTTCGAAGCCGACATGGGATTCCCCCCGGGCTTTCATCTCGACGTCATTCGTCATCGCTGGTCGGGCCACTCGGGAGGGAAGAACTCGACCCGCACTCGCGCCTGGACCGTCACCCGTCCCGGCCCTGTGATTCTCACCACCAAGGAAGACTGGCCCATCGAACTGAGCCCGGTGGTGAACGCGCTGGCTTCGTGGCGCGACAAGGATTTTGTCGGCGTCCGCTTCAATTCGACCTCGCCGCATTTCACGGCTACGGTCGCGCTCGAAAACCTCTCCGATCAGAAAGCCGCGTCCGCTTTGCTGGGCCTCTTCCGCGAGCTGGCAGCCAGTTCCTCGGCCAAACAGCACTAGCAGTCCGACGGCCTACCGCTTGAAATACATCCATGCCGTAAGCGCCAACAAGAGGACCGTGACAATCCAGAGGGACGAATCGCTCATTCCTGTTTTCTTAGCCATGGCCGACATTTTAACGCGAGAGTGATGGTGGAAGGGTTTTGCAACGGACAATTCGGCTTAAACTGGACGAATGCCGGCGGCAGCCGCATAAGTGTATGCGTAAATCCACCCGAAGAACAATGATTCAGCAGTAAACTCGAGACTTTCATGATGCACCGCATCATCAACGATCTGTGGCTCGGCAGCCAGCAAGACGCCGACGAACTGGTGCGCAAAAATCCGGAGAACATCACGGCAATCCTGAACGTTCGCGGAACCGACGCTTATTATCCGCCGGGACGAGACCAGTCCGCCGAACATCCTGGCAAAGCGTACAAGTACATTCCCGCTCCCGACATAGGAATTATCTATCCGGGGCATGTGAAGGAGGCATTGGCCTGGCTTCATGAACACACTCGCGAACGGATCCTGATCCACTGCAAGCACGGCATCTCGCGCTCTCCAGGTTTTCTGGCCGCGTTCATGGTCGCGAGCGGCATCTCTTCGACCTTGGAAGAGGCGACGGCTGCGATCTCGGTTCATCGACCCGTTCATCCGGCCGATGCAGATTGTGGAATCGGTAAAGCCAGTCTTGTTGATCTCCGCGCTGACTGGTTTGCCGAACCGGCAGGCTTTTGAGGAAGGGAAAGTCAGTCCCTTCGTAGCCATCGCCGAAGTTGACCGCATGAAGATGTTCAATGATTTCTACGGTCGCATCGCTGGAGATGCGCTCTTGCGCCGGCTCGGCAAGATACTCATCACGGTCGGGTTGGACGCCTATCATCACCGCGCGGATCGATTTCTATGCAAGGGAGAATCCCGCCAGGAATTGAACGCCAGGCTTTCTCAAGCTCGACAGATTTTCAGGGAACCATTTCAGGTTTACGGCGACGGTCGCATCCAAACCATCGAAGGAGCGGAGTTTTCATTCGGGATCGGCACGACTCCAGAGGAAGAGGAGGCGGCTCTGTGCGAGGCAAAAAAGGTATCGGCGCGGAACCAGTCGCCGGAGTGGCTGCGAAAGATCATAGAGACAGGCGGTCTTGGGCCGGTTTGGTAATTCCGAGGCTGGCAAACCCGGGTTGGCAAATCGATCTAAGGCGTCCGCCGGAGGTTGAGATCCAGGCTCTCACCGCCCTGCTTGATCGTGCCCGTGATTTTTGAATTGTCCTGGTTCATGGTTCCGTCATAGACCGTCAGGCTGGGAGTGCTTTCGAAGTGCAGAGTCGATTTTCTGTAGGTGATGGCGGTGATTTCAATGCCGGAAGTGTCCTGGTCAGGGTAGTCGATCGTGCCACTGAGACTTCCGTCCTGGGCAGCGGAGATGTGAACCACAATGCGCTTCTTCGGCTGGCCGCCGGGGTTTACGGTTCCGCTCCAATCGCCGACGATCATCTGCGTGTCTTGGGCCACGGTGAGGGCGGGCATGATGCCGAATGCGAGTGTGAGCGCGAATCCCGCATAAACCGCCAACGATGAGGCGCGAGGCTTTTTCATGGTCGAACTCCTCCTTGCGAGGCTGACGCTTCAGGCACTTATTCTGGGACCGCTGGCGGGGATTGTCCAGTCAAGGAATGTAAAGGGGTCGAATGCAATGACGACATCCTGTGTTGGGATTTCGCGGTGCCGGTTTTACAACCCGTTCCGGCTGCGTGTATGGTTGGTTTCGGAATTCGGTTTCGGAATTCCGCCTTCGCAAATACTTCGCATTCTTCGCTTGAGGTGACTTGCATGTCGATGTACCGTACCGTCCTGATCGCTTTTCTGGCATTCGCAGCCTTTGCGCCTCGAGCCACGTCGCAGTCCACTCCGTCAGCCGCGCCGCAGCGTTTGGCGGTCGATACGCCGAGCGTCACGCCGGGAGGAGCGACTTTCACGGTTCCTGCGGGCTGGTCGATCGCTACCGGCAAAGATCTGGTCATACTCGAACCGCCCGAGACCGACACGCACGTCGTCATATTTGATTCGCAGGCTACCGATGCCAAGCGCTGCGGTCGCGGCTGCGTGGGCTGCTTTCAAACCCGCGAAAACGTGGCCGCAGAAACTGGTCACGCCAATCCCCGCGCGCAAAGGCTGGGAGGAGCGGCAGGTGTTCGATTACGAGACTTCTCCGAACGAGCGCGTGGTTGTGCAGGCGATTGCGATGCGTGCCAATGGCGCGTGGACCGTTTTCATTATGGACGGAAGCGAACCGACAGTCGAAAAACGCGGCGCGCCAATTTCGCTGATCATCCAAAGCTTGCGCCCGAAGGGCTATTCGCGCGAATCGTTTGCCGGCCGCAAGGCGCAACCGCTGGATGCCGCGCATATCGCCCAGCTCAAATCGTTCGTCGAAACCTCCATGCAGGAACTCGAGCATCCCCGGCGTTTCCATAGCGCTGGTTGATGGCGGCAAAGTCGTGTACGAGGGTGGATTTGGCGTGCGCGAACTCGGCAAGCCCGAGCGCGTCGACGAAAATACGCTGTTCATGGCGGCGTCAAACACCAAAGGAATGACCACGCTGCTGCTGTCGGAACTTGTCGACGAAAAAAAGTTGAGGTGGGATGAACCCGTCACCGAGGCTTACCCGAGCTTCAAACTCGGCGACGCGGACACTACGAAAAAAGTTCTGGTCAAGAATCTGATCTGCGCCTGCACCGGCTGCCGCGGCAGGATCTGGAATGGCTGTTCGAGTTCAAGAATGCGACGCCTGAATCCTCGATGGCTTTGCTCGGCACCATGCAACCGACCAGCAAGTTTGGCGAGGTCTTCCAGTACAGCAATCTGATGGCGGCGGCTGCGGGATACATTGGCGCGCACCTGATCTGTATCCGAATCTGGAACTTGGCGTTGCCTACGACAAGGCGATGCAGCAAAAGATTTTCGATCCGCTGGGGATGAAGTCGACGACTTTCGATTATGCTCGCGCCCTCGCCGGCAACCATGCCAGCCCGCACGGTGACGATGTGGATGGCAAAGTCGCCGTCTCCAGTATGGCGTTCAATTATGCGGGCGTTGCAGTTCGTCCCGCGGGTGGTTTGTGGACCTCGGCCGACGACCTGATCCGTTATGTGCAGCTTGAATTGGCGCTGGGCAAACTGCCCGATGGCAAGCAATTGGTTTCGTCGGAAAATCTGCTGATGCGCCGTGCGCCTCAGATTGCCCTCGGCGAGGACCAGACTTATGGCATGGGATTGATGGTCGACAGCACTTACGGGATTCCGGTGGTGCATCACGGCGGCAGCCTGGCTGGCTTCAAGAGTGACATTATGTTTCTGCCGGACTCGGGCATTGGCGCCGTGGTGCTTACCAATTCGGATACGGGCGAGATGCTCGTGGGTCCGTTCCGGCGCCGCTTGCTGGAAGTTGTTTTCGACGGCAAACTCGAGGCCGCCGGGCGACGTTGCAGCGCAGGCGGCACGCTACAAAGCAGAGCTGGCGAAAGATCGGGAACGGCTCGTAGTGCCTGCGGATCCGGCGCTGGTAGCTCGTTTGGCAAAGCATTATTCGAGCAAGGAACTCGGTGAGCTTGACGTGCTGAGCCACGAACGGAGCCACCACTTTCGATGTCGGCGAGTGGAAAAGCAAGGTGGCATCGCGAAAGAATGACGATGGCACGATTTCATTCATCACCATCGATCCCAGCATCGCCGGATTCGAATTCGTGGTGGGCGAACGTGCGGGCAAGCGGGTGCTGATTATTCGTGATGGCCAGCACGAGTACGTCTTCACCGAAGGTGCCTGATCGCGCCGGATACGGGAACGCTCACCGTTTGTCGTTGGATGAGGAGAAATTCGCGGGCGAGAAGAAATCGGCCATGTTCACCCCCTTTTCAGCCCAGCCTAGCTTGGTAGTAGGGAGGCCAAGCCCTTGTGCCATCAGGCGCAAGATATCTCCCTCGTCGTAGCTTTTGTTGTGTGAATCCCCGCGTTGTGAGTTTGGCAGCGGAGCAGTTCTTAAAGTTGTCTCCTGATTCCATGCCTTCGCAATGGGACCTGATCAGTAATCGAGCGTCACGGAAGTGGGCGTTACCTGTCCACCGTAATTGCATTGCGGGTTGAGGCCTTGGTAGTAATCCGTGATTGACCACCCCGGGTTCGCGATTTTGTGGAAGTTATAGTCATAGATCGCGACCTTGGAGAATGTGGTCTCGT
>CAVOTW010000005.1:0-115343 GCA_963699405.1 uncultured Acidobacteriaceae bacterium
ATGGGTGAAGACTCATCGACGCGCCGTCCAATGCGGGAGACAATGCGGTCGATAATCTGCATCAGGTGCTGATTATCTTTGAACGACAAGATGGTTATTTCAAGCTTGCCGGAGCGTTCGACGTAGACGCTGTCGAAGCGGTTGACGAGAATGTCGGAAATGGTGGGATCTTTGAGCAGCGGTTCGAGCGGGCCCAGTCCGAAGATTTCGTCGAGGATCTCGCGCGACAACTGTTCGCGCTCGGCGAAGCTGAGAGGAACTGCTTCGCTGTTCACCGAACTGCGAATCAGGATGAGAACTTCTTCGCGGGCGGAATCTCCTGTGGTGCGGCCGAGTTTTTCCAGGTCGAGGCGATCGAGGATCTTGCGATGCAGGTCGGCTTTGACCTGTTGGTACTCGCTCCGTTCGAAGGCTTGTAGATTGGCCATGGTTTTAGACTATCTTGCTTTCAACTCGCGGCTGCGTGGATTTTGTAATGTTGTAAGCTGGTAATTTTTAACTTGAACCGGGCCGATTTTCAAATGACCAAATTACATAATTGCGAAATTACAAAATGCCTTTCTACACCGTCTTAAACAGCGACCACGCGGTGCGTTTCACTTCCAAGTCGTCTTTGGTCAAGAATTCCGCCAAGCCGGAAATGGAGCGGGAAATTTCCGTGTTGCCTTGTTGCATCAAGGGCACGCCGCGATCAATCGCGGAGGAGACGGCGAAGTACTGGTTGGGAATGCGCCAGAGCACGGGCGCTCCGATGGCGGCCTCGGTCTCCGCTTCATTGAAGCCCACCACCTTGCGATAACGGTTCAGCACCAAGCCAAAACGGTCGCGGGAGCCGCTTTCGCCGAGATACTGGGCAACTCTACCGGCGCTCCACAGGGAAGCCACATCGGCGTGGGCGACCAGCAGAATCTTCTCGGAGAGATTGCTGACCAGACGGGTGGCGCTGTCGAGACGCGAGGAAGCGTCGACGACGATGTAGTGAAAGAGTCCGGCGATGGTGTCAAAGAGGCGGGCAAAATCGGAAGCGGAGGGCTCGATGGCCGTGGGAATCGCGGGGCCCGCGAGGAGTTGCAATCCGTGCTCGTGACGGGCCATAAAGCTGTCGAGCAGGGAGGAATCCAGGCGGTGCAGGTTGGTGATGGCGTCCGACACGGTAAAGGCCGGCTTGAGATTGAGATGTAATGCGCAGTGACCCAGGGGCGCCAAGTCGATCAGTGCCGTGCTGTGGTGAATCGACTGCAAGGCAAGAGCGAGATTGACGGCCACGGTGGTGGCGCCGCTGCCGCCTTTCGCGTTGACGATGGTGAAGACTGTTCCTCGGGAAGTATCGCGTCCGGGGCGGCGGCGTGTAGTGGTCAGGCGTACGAAGGCTTCCAGCAGATCGGTGGTGTTGGTGGGACGTTCAATGTATTCGCGCACTCCCGCCCGCAGGGTACTGACAATCAACTGCGGTTGGGTCATGGGGCCGACGGCGAACACAGCCGTATCGGGAAGTTCCTGATGGAGCAATTCGATGGCCCGCAGCGCCGCAGTCGTGCCTTCCGCGGCGATATCCACCAGAACCACGTCGGGTGCAAAGGATTTAGTTTTGCGGAGGACCGGGTCGTTGGCAGCCAGAGGCAAGGTGGGGTTGCTGCACACGGTACGAGCGACGCTGGTGCCATCCACCAGAACCTGCAGCACCGCGCGCTGGTCATTGTCCGTGGCGAACACAGCTACTGACAATTCCGGCATGACTCGTTCCCCATCGTCCTTTTGATCGTCCGCACCAAACCAGATCGGGTCATCTCATCATCGGGTCATCGGGCCATGTAAAGTCAAAGGTCTTGATTCTCGATCACCCGATCACCCTATTTTACTTGCTGCCCGCAGGTTTCTTTCCGTCAAACTTGCTCTTGTCGAGAGTCGGCATCGGCATCGCGGGACCTTTCGGGGCCTCGACGGCGGGCGAAACCCGGTGCACCGTGCACAAAACCATCAACTCCGAATTGCTCTTCTGGAGGCTCTTGCTTTTGAAGAAATTGCCAAGGATCGGGATATCGCCCAGCCCCGGAATCTTGTTAACAATATTAGTGACCCGGTTATCCATCAAGCCGGCAATGACGAAGCTCTGGCCGTCCTAGCAATTCGAATTCTGTCTCCGCCTTTCGCGTGCTGATGGCGGGGATGGTGGTTCCGGCAACCGTGACCGCGTCCGCGAAGTCCAGTGTACTTACCTCGGGAGCCACGTGCAGGTGGATGGCGCCGTTCGGCTGAATCACGGGCGTGAACTTCAGGCGCACGCCAAACTCGCGAAATTGAATGGTGACGGTGGCGATTCCGCTGGCGTTTTGCTGGGCCACGGGGAAGGGAAATTCTCCTCCGGCCAGGAAACTGGCTTCCTTGCCGTTGACTGCGATCAGGTTGGGCTCGGCCAGAATCTGCAATAGATTTTGCGTTTTCAGAGCCTCGATCACCGCGCCCAGGTGGACCGAAGGGTTAAAGAAAAACAGGTTGAGAGCGTTCGCGACCGTCGCCGTAGTGGGAAATGGGGTCAGCGATCCCGTATCGCTGATGTTTCCGAGGCCGCTGACTCCGCCGAACTGGCCGGTGGTGATGCTCCCGGGAGTGTTTCCGGCGCCAGTGGAGAAAAGATTGATGCCAAGTTGGGTCATCGCCGTGCGATCCACTTCGGCAAACTTGACCTCAAGCAGTACTTCCTGGGCTCCGACCGGGCCGAACGTCAGGACGTTCACCACGTTCCTGGAATATGCCGAGGCCAGCGCGCCCGCATGCTTGGCGACGTCTTCGGTGGTGACGTGTCCGGAAAGAACAATCGCGTTCCGCGAGGGCGTCACGCTGATTTCCTCATTGGGGAACAGGCGATGCATCTCCTCCGAAGCCGCCGTGATATCGACATCCACGCGAAGATCGAAGCTGCGCGAACGCTCCAATTCGTCCCAGATCAGGAGCGAAACTTCACCCGGAGAAAGTCCATTGACCAGAACCTGCGTCGGTGTGACGACCAGCGCATCCGCCACGGAAGGGTCGGTGACCGACACGCGCTTCAGCCTCTCGGTCGTATTAATCAGCAGGGACTTGCCCACCATCACGCGGAGCGGCGCTGCACCTGCGGTCACGCTCTGGCCAGAGGTAGACGCGGTGGCGGTCGAAGGTTGCGCGGCGGGCGCATTGTCTGGATTCTGAGAAGTCTGATTCGGAGCATCCTGGCCCTGGGAAGAAGCCGTCGCGGCCGGAGCGGCAGCCCGTGAAGAGCCGTCGAAAGCCGCGGTGCGCGAGAACATCGTGGTCGCAACGAAAAGCAAAGCGGTTGCGACAAGCAAAAGAGATTTAATCAATTCGGGCCTCTGCGAGGATGCACCTGCAAAACCATCAAGGAAGTGAACCTATGCGAACTATTGCGGTGTCGGTGTGTCAAATTTGTTTTCTTCCCGTTTGTTGCCACGGATCATTTCCACCTGATAAGGCGTTGTCGCAGGCGGCACAGCTTTTGCTACTACCTTATGCGGCTTGGGTTTGGATTGCACCGCTTCGGTTTTATCTCCCGGATAGAGCGAACTGGAACGCGTCGCGCCGACGCCGCCCTCTTTTGTGTCGAGCGGATTGCGCAAAGAAAGCTGAATCCGGCCTTCCTGCGAAACCAGCGCCAGGCGCTGCGCGTCGTCCGGGAGAAACCAGGAGCGTAATCACCGGCGCGACTTGCGCCTCCGCGGAAGCGCGGTCGAGGCTCTTGCCGACGGCGAGGACGAGGACATTTTCGAGGACGGTGTTGGTTTGAGATTCCGCCGCCCTTGATTTCCGGTAGCCATGACATCCACGCGCGTGCCCGGCTGCACGAAGCCCGCCACCGACAACCACGTCGTTGACACGTACGGAAACGGCGCGCATTCCGGGCGGGATCATCGAGGGCAGGCCGGCTCCGGCATTCACTGCCGCCAGCTTGCTGGGAAGAATAAATTCGCCTTTGCTGATCGGCAGAATTGCGCCGCGGCCAAGGACCTTCGCTGGCACGGAGAACGCTCCGGGAGGGACAGCCGCAGCGCGGAATGGTGATCGTCGTGACATCGCTGGCCGCCAGTTTGGTGCCAACCTGAATATCGTCGGCGGCGACCACGACCTGCGTTCACTCCCGATTGTTGGTCTTGCCCGCGGCGGTTTGCATCTGGATATAGACGGCGTAGCTGACGAGCAGGCCGATCGCCAGCGCCAGGCCACCGATCATCAACAGACGGCTTCGATTCATTCCTCTCCTTCCGGAAAACATCTCCGGACGTGATTCTATTGCGGCGGCGAAATATTGCTCTCGCCGCGCGTGACACTAGCTGTGTCGCCGCCAGCGACTATTGCGCGCCGAGTTGGCTGCCGACCGACGAGAACACATTGTTCGCGTTGCTGCCAATCAGACGGACGGTGCCGATTACGATTACAAGAATTACGGCCAAGCATCACGGCGTATTCTGCGATGTCTTGCCCTTCTTCATTGCGCCACAAGAGCTTGCAAAAATTCTGTCATTTTCAGACTCCTTCGAATTTTGCGCTACCAAGTCCTAAACCCGGAACCAGACTGGGCTAACCGATTTCTGGTATGCGCCCTAGTTTCGCAGATTCGGGACGGCCTGGGAAACATTTTTTCACTTACTTGCCCTTCTAGCGGCGGGTCTGTGGAAATACCGGTGTTTTCGGGGGCGGGCGGCGTCCGGAGCAGGATGATCGCCTTTGAATCGCGAAATGCCGCGTGCCAATGGGGATCGAGAAGCAGGGCCTGGGCGACGGCGCTGGAAGGAGGCACAGTACGGCCTCCACATTCCAGGCGTCGAGAACCTCACGCCAGCCGGTGCGGAGCTGCACCGCGGTCCTGAATTGACTGGCGCAGCAAATCGTCGCCATACAGGTCGGCGCGGCCGTCGACGAATACGCGATATTCGGGATAGAGGTTCCAGATCGCGTAGCCTCCCCAGTCGTAGAAAACGAAGATTCGCGGGGGATAGTTCCCGGAACGTAAGAACTGCGACTGCTTTTTGAGGAAACTGCTCGGCTTCGCGGGCATCCTGGTTGCGGGCAAGACTGATCCATCTTGCGCGACATGAACACCGCTATCAGAATGAGGACGGCGGCGTTGAAAAGGGGGCGGAAGCGCGACGAGAATCGGCGCTCGCTCGCGAGACCGTTGTGGCGGCCGCGGCTGGAGAGCGCCGCGGCAATCACTGGTATCGCCAGCAAAACGAAAATTGGAATGTGGCGGACGGCGTCCAGAGCGGCGAATGCCGTCAGAAGCAAAGGTACCAGCACACGTCCCTTTGGGCCGCGAACGGAAACTCGCAAGTGCGGTCAGAAGCAGCAGCCATACGAGCAGGAGCGGGCGATAGAGTCCTTCGTGAAAATCCGGTGAGCGCCACTCGCCAATGAACGACCGCATCCCGGACGAGAGCAAGGTATGAAACGGATAGAGATAGAGACGTGCGCCGCTGGGGTTGAGAGGAACGAGCGCCAAACAAACCAGCAAAAGCAGGAACACTCGTAGAAGGATGGGACGCGCCTCGTGCCAAGTCGTGTTGCCGACGGCCGTTTCCATCATCAGGCCGACACCATAAGCCAACAATAGCGCCGGGCCGAGTGCGAACCCGGCGTGCAGGTTCAACCATAGAAGAAAAAGAGGTGGTATCCAAAACAGGAGTCTGGGACGATGCTCGCCACGTTCGACAATCCATAGCAGCAGGCTGGCCAGCGTAAAGGTGAACATCTGCGGCCGCGCACCCCAGGAGGGAGCGGCAGCCAAAGCGCCCAGAGTAGTCGCGGCGGCTGCCCAGTGCCGCTCTCCCGCCACGGGGAAGGCAGCGCAGATAGAGCAGCATAAATCCAAGAGTCGTAACCATGGCGGAGAACACGATGAGCGCAACTGCTCCGCCGTGTTTCCAAAGTTCGTAAAACACGACCTCGGACAACCACTCATGCGACACCCACGGCTCGCCGGCGCGAGTGAAGGAAAAAGGATCGGAATGCGGAACGTGTCCGGTTTCGACGATCCACTGCCCGGTGCGCAGATGCCACCAGAGATCGGGATCGACCGCATTGCGCGCCGTCATGGCCAGCAGGCCCAGCAGCAGGATCGCCGCGAACCCTATCTCTGTACGCTGGGGGAATTGGAAAAATCGTCGCATGGTCTTTGCGATTGCAATGTATCGCGATTATAGAATGGGCGCAGCACGGCGAACGCGGTCGTGGAAAACAAATGTCGATAGAATGGGCATTCCATTCGAATCATGCCTGACGCACCGAGACTGCGTAGTTGGATGTTCGCCGCCATACTCCTCTGGATGGCGATCACTAATGGAATCGTGTTGTGGAATACGCGTTTTCAAATTTGGCAGGGCTACGGCGATTTTGCGTCGTTTTACACTGCGGGCACGCTAGTCCATAGAGGGCAGGGCGCCGAACTTTATAATCTGTCTGCGCAGTGGAGAGTGCAGCAGGAATTTGCTGAAGTGGAGACTCGCCGAGGCCCTTTGCCTTACCTTCGGCCTCCATTCGAAGCGTTACTCTTTTCCATCTTTGCCAGATGGCCTTACTTTACAGCCCTGCTGCTCTGGACCACTTTCAAACTTGTGCTGCTCGCGACAATTCCGTTCATCGTGGTGCGGGGTAAATTCTGGAAAGAAAGTTTTCCGCTGTGGACGACCGGTATCCTCGCCTTGGGTACGTTTCCAGTGTTTATGGATCTGCTCACGGGCCAGGATGCTGTGCTGCTGGCTTTCCTGTTTGCCGTTTGCTTCTGGCAACTTGACACCGGAAGAGACGTGGGTGCGGGTATCACACTGGGTCTGGCCCTTATCAAGTTCCAACTGGCTATACCTTTTGTCTTGGCCCTGTGGATCTCAGGCCGCAAACGGGTCTTCCTTGGGTTTGTGACGTGCGGTTCCGCGCTACTCGCGGTTTCCGTTGCTCTGGCCGGCTGGAGATCACTGTTACAGTACCCCGAGTATTTGCTGGCTCTGAATCGGTCATTGGGCGTCGGAATCGCACCCGAGACTCATCTGAATCTCCGTGGCCTGCTCCTCTTTCTGGTAGGAGGATTGCCGTTCTCTGGGCCCATCCATTGGATGCTGGCGCCCGTAGCAATCGGAGCTATTGTGTATACGGGTCTGATTTGTCGACGCGCGGGGCCCCGTTTTTTGGCCGAGGGTTTTGGACTGGCGTCAATCGTCACCATCGTGACCAGCTATTATGCCAGTGATTACGATCTGGTACTGTTGATCGTCCCGCTGCTCGCCATGCGGACCCGGCCGGATGACGATCCCGCACAAGACAGGCTGTGTCGATACTTAGAGGTGATCGGATTAGTACCGCTTCTGCTTACTCCGGTGTACTGGTTTGGGAGATTGCAACTCCACGCCGAATGTCTCCTCGTGCTGCCCTTGCTGGCCCTCGCCCTTGCCTTGAATCGCACGCTGCGCGCCGCTGCAACCGATGCGGGAACAAGGAAAAGGACAGGGACAAGGGCTGAGGTAACGGGCGTGATGGTATGAAGTCGCGAGTAGACCCCATTCAGGCTTCACCCTTCCGCAGGATCCGCTCATGGAAGCTATGTTTATTATCAATTCTCTGTGCCGTGTGCATGTGGACGTATGTCTACCGCGTGTTGATCGCTCACCAGATTCGCTATGACGAGGTGCATGGCGTCTCGCGCGGGAACCTTTCCGATCTCTATCCGCGCTGGTTTGGTGCCAGGGAACTGCTACGGCATGGCCGAGACCCATACAGTCCGGAATTCACGCGCGAAATTCAGACCGGATACTACGGCCACCCGCTTGATCCGGACAGACCCGGGGGTCGCAATTACCAGCAGGGGTTCTACTATCCCATCTATGTTGTCTTCCTGCTGGCGCCCACCATCCATCTTCCGTTTGAGGCGGTGCGAAAGGGCTTTTTCTGGGTCTTGCTGGGCCTCAGCCTGACCACGGTTCCGCTTTGGCTGCGCGTGCTGTGCTGGTCCGTGCCGCTGTGGGGTCTGGCGGGCCTCGATCGTATTCACGGTCGGCTGCTTGCCCTTCGTGAGGGACTTATGCTGCAGCAAATAACGCTTTTGGTTGTTTCACTGCTGGCATGGCGATGGTGCTCTTCGCGTCGGATCGGCCCATCCCCGCCGGTATTTTGCTGGCGTTGGCCACTATCAAGCCGCAACTGGTCGTGCTGTTGTTGTTCTGGTTAACGATCTGGACGCTGGCTGACTGGCGTCGCCGTTACCGGTGGGCGGCTTCATTTCTATTGGCCATGGTGATCATGTGTGCTGCCTCGGAATGGTATCTGCCCCATTGGATTCCCCGTTTCTGGCAGGCCTTCACGAATACCGTAGCTTCACCGGTGAGATGTCGGTGATGGCAGAGCTGATTGGCACTTTCTGGAGTCGATTTCTCGAGTTGCGGCGATTCGCGGCCTTGCTAGTCGTTTGCTGGAGGGAGCGCCGGCACACGGAGAACACTGACCATTTCGCGTTGACGCTTAGCTCGTGCTGGCCATCACCATCCTCATCGAGCCTACCTACCGCCCCTACAATCAAGTTCTCTGATTCCAGCGTTGCTGGTCATGCTCAGAGAACGCCAGACTATATGGCGTCGAAGCGTCACCAATCGCTTTCTGTCCGTCATCACGATTGGCCTGATCTGCTTGGCCGTGGATTTCGTCGATTGCGCTGGCGGGCCTTTCGTTCATTTTGCCGCGGGAGACGGTCGAGCGTGGCTGGGCCGTTCCTCTTTGGACATCGCTCCAGATTCCCCTGGTCAGTAGCTGCCCTGATGCTGCTCTACATTATCAGAATCAGAGGACTTTTCCTGCCCCGGCAAAGCCGGGCTCGTCGTAGAATGCTGTGGGGGCCCGTGCCGGGACTGGCGCTTTTGCTGGCATGATGGCCGCGGGGGAATTCAGGGTACATGTCGGCTTCTTCGCACTCGGGTATATCCAGCATCTTTCCCATCGCGATTTTTGTGCAGGGAAGCGATCAGCAGACGCTGTCGCTGAATCACACGCCTTACACCGTGGGCCGCAAAGTCGATCGCGACCTGGTGATTGCCGACCCGCGCGTATCGCGCGAGCATGCTTCCATCATTTCGGAGAACGGCGAGTTTTTCGTCTTAGACAATGGCAGCAAGCACGGTACCTTCGTCAACGGCGAAAAAGTTGACCGTCACAAGCTGCAGCGCAACGACCGGCTGGAATTCGGCGCGCGCGATATTGCGTACCTGATCTTCCATCCGCTGCACACCACCTCGAATACGGCGCGCGAGTTCCTGAGCCAGATCTCGGGCATTCAGATCGCCCCGGAAGCCAGCGACCTCGAAAAGCTCACACTCTTCATGGAAGCGGCGCGCAAACTCAACACCATCGGCGTGCTCGACGAAATCCTGATGACGTTGATCGATGCCACACTGAAATTGACTCGCGCTGAACGCGGATACATTTTTCTTCGAGACGTCGGATGGAACCCTGACCCTGGCCGCCGGACGCAACTCACAGGGCGATCCGCTGCTCGACGACAAGACAATTTCCCGCTCCGTCCTCGACGGCGCGTTGACTTCGAACTCCGAATACCTGGTCACCGACACCAGTAAGGAAGCTCGATGTGAAGGAGCGGCAAAGCATTGTTGCCTTCGACCTGCGCACCGTGATCTGCATGCCTCTGCGCAAGCCCATGGTGCAAACCACTCGTGAGCAGCAACCCGCCGGCGGAGAAGTGATGGGCGCGCTCTACGTGGATTCGCGTTTTGCCTCGCGCGATATCGCCGGCGTAAGTCAAGATATTCTGCGCGCCATCGCGACAGAAGCCGCGCAACTGGTCGAGAACGCGCGCCTGGTGCAGGCCGAAGAAGCCGGACGCCGTTACCAGCAGGAGTTGTCGATCGCAGCCTCCATTCAGCAGCGTCTGTTGGCGGTTACACTGCCCGAGGTTCCGTTTGCGCGGGTGAACGGACGCAATCTCTCCTGCAAAGAAATCGGAGGCGATTTCTTCGAAGCCGTGAACACGCCCCAAGGGCTGGCCGTGGTTCTCGCGGACGTCAGCGGCAAAGGAGTTTCGGCTGCCCTGCTCGCGTCCATTCTCCAGGGCATGGTCTACTCGCAACTCATTTCCGGCATGCCACTGGTGGAGATCGTCGACGCCGTCAATCGCTTTTTCACCTACAAACACATCGGTGAAAAATACGCGACCATGATCATCACGCGCCTGCGCAACGATGGAGATCTCGAATACGTCAACTGCGGACACGTTCCGCCGGTGTGGATCTGCGGCAATAATGAAGTGCTAAGGCCGGCCCATGGCAATCTGCCGGTAGGCCTCCTGGCGGATGCGACCTACTCAAGCGATCGCTGCCAGATGAGGCCCGGGGATCGCATGATCCTGGTGACCGACGGTGTCACCGAAGCCGAGAACGCCCGCGGAGACATGTTCGACAGCGAACGCCTCGAAACTGTGGCCGGGAAGAGCGCGTCGATGGAAGACGTCTTCACCGCAGTAGCCGATTTCTGCGGAGGCACTCCGCTCAACGACGATTGCACGGTGGTAGAGCTCTCCTACACCGGCAGCTAAACTGTACCCAAGCCGATTAGGATTTGTCATCCCGAGCGAAGCGAGGGATCTGCAGTTTCTCGGCAACCGAGCTAGGGCCTTGCATCCTGGTGAATCTCAACCGTAGACCAGGTCTTATCCGCCGCGTGACATAGCTTCTCTAAGCCGCAATCGGCACACTTAGGACTGCGCGCCACGCAGAGCTTCCGCCCGTGCCAGATCACTTCGTGAGAGAAATCCGTCCAGCGCTCACGAGGAATGATCCGCATCAAATCCTCCTCGATTTTCTTCGGGTCTTCCTGCCTGGTCAGTTCGAGTCGCCGCGAGATCCGCGTGACGTGGGTATCCACGACGACGCCTTCATTCTTTTTGAACCACGTTCCGAGCACGACGTTGGCCGTCTTGCGAGCCACTCCCGGCAGGATCAGTAACTCCTCCATCGTTTGCGGCACATTCCCGCCGAAATCCGCGACGATCTTTCGCGCCGCGCCCACCACCGACTTCGCCTTGTTGCGGAAAAAGCCGGTCGAGTAGATATCCGGCTGTAACTGTTCGGGCTCGATCGCCGCGAAATCCTGGACGGTCGGATACTTCGCAAAAAGCCCGGGCGTGACCATGTTCACGCGCACATCGGTCGACTGCGCGGAAAGAATCGTTGCCACCAGCAATTCCCAGGCGCTGCGGTGAGTGAGAGCGCAAGTCACTCCCGGATAAAGTTGGTCAAGCCCGGCAATGATCTGCCGCACGCGCTCCGGCGCCAACGGATCATAGGTGGAGACGCGGTTCGCCGCGTCTCCCGCCGCCGAAGCAACTTTCTTCTTCGGCGCGGCAGCCTTCGGAATCTTTACGGGCTTAGCCGGCGCTCGACCGGCGTTGGGACGCGCGGGAGTGTCCTTCACGCGTGCGGCCTTCAGTTGCGTATTCGTCGTCCGCCGAGCACCTTCCTGTCGTCCGCTGCGACTCGGTTGACGCGGCACATTTCCGCGAGCCATCGGTTTCCTCCTGAACGTGGTTCATGGTAACAAACGCGATGAGTGTTATCTGGATTTTGCACCCAGGAAGTAGCGCTGTCTCTCCGCTACCAAGGCGATCCCTCGATCTGAATTTCGTTAAACGGACCCTGCAAGGCAAGAAATGTTAACTTAACGTTAAGTATACTTGACATTACGTAATCGATATATTACATTGATCCGCGAGTTGCCCAGGAGTCGTATATGCCTTACAGAGAGAAAACCGCTTGGCTTTCGCTGCTTGCGATGGCGATTGTTTTTGTGCCGTATTTTGCGATTGTGGCCAGTTCCCACTCACGCCCCCCAGTGCCCAGCCTTCACCAACTCGCCCTCTTTGCGGTGGCAGCGGTTGTGCAGATGGCCATTCTGGGCATCGGACATCTCTATCTCAACCACGGGTCTCCCGGTGAGGCGCGCACGCCACCGGACGAGCGGGATGTCGCGATCATGCGCCGTTCCATCACCTTCGCTTACTACGTTCTGATTGGCGGCATGATCCTGGTGGGCTGCGTCATGCCGTTCAATTCCAGCGGATGGACCATCATTAATGCTGCGCTTGTAATGATCGTTCTTGCCGAAGTCGTTCACTACGGCGTGGTCGTCGTGAGCTATCGCAGGCAGGCGTGATGGAAGGATCGATTACAAACCGGATTCGCTTCCTGCGGTTCCAAAACGGGGAAATGTCGCAGGCCGAACTTGGGCTTTGCATCGGCGTTACGCGGCAGACGATTGCAGCGATCGAGGCCGGTAAATATTCGCCATCGCTGGAGGCAGCCTTCCGTATTGCCCATGTATTTAATGTGCCCTTGGATGAAGTATTCCAGTGGGACGCGAAGGCTGTCTCATCGAAGCAGACTTAAATGTCGTGATGCTCAAAGCCCGGGCCCGCAAATCGCAGGCCCATCCCACCATAGTAACCGCACAGCAATTGACGGGCTGGCGGGCGGGTGAGTAGTCTGAGAACTAAGCTCTGACAACTAAGGACAAAACCTGTGGCCGTGAAGAGCATCAAACTCGGGCAAGTCTGGCGTCAGGACGCAACCGGCCAGGATCACCTTGTCACCAAGGTGTATAGCGAAGTTTTCTCGCAATACGCGGTGCTGCGGCCCGCTGAGGTCACCGCTCCCGACGCTCCCGTAGTGAAGGTGAAGGTCGCAAAATCGGCCGACGGCGTAACCTTGCCCGGCTTCAGCTTCACTCAGGAAGGGGCGTTCTAAAGGCGATCGGGTCATTTGGCCATCGGGTCATCGGGTGATCTGAAATCAAATGCGACGTAGGGCAGGTGTTGATTTTAGATGGCCCGATGACCCGATGGCCCGATCACCCGATTTGCAATGACTGAGAAAATCCTCACCGTACTTTTTGTTTTTATTAACTCCCTCGTGGCGGCGACCGGCTACTCGGACATTACGCTGCTCATGGCGATCGAGTCGGCGTGCATTCCGCTGCCCTCCGAACTGATCATGCCCTTCGCCGGATACCTTGTTTATACCGGCGCGATGAAGTTGGTCTGGGCGGCGACGGCCGGCGCGATCGGATGCAATCTGGGCTCGCTGGTCGCCTATGAAATCGGCTGCTACGGCGGGCGCCCGCTGGTCGAGCGTTACGGACGCTGGATTCTGATGGGCCGTCGTGAACTCGACTGGGCCGACCGCTTCTTTCAGCGCTGGGGAGACATGGCCGTGTTCATTGCGCGCCTGCTGCCGGTGATTCGCACCTTTATTGCGCTGCCCGCCGGAATCTCGCGCATGCCGCGCGGCAAATTCCACCTCTACACTTTCCTGGGATCGTGGCCCTGGTGTTTTGCGCTGGCCTACTTCGGCATGAAACTCGGAGAGAACTGGCGCTCGCTTGGCAAGTATTTCCACAAATTCGATGCCGTGATCGGAGTATTTCTGGCGGTCGGGATCGTCTGGTTCCTGTGGTCGCACTGGCAGAATCGGCTGAGAGTTGCCGAATAGAGTCTTGTGCAGCGACGGGCATCTCGCCCGTCCCGAGCGCGGCTTGCGCTGTCGTGCGCCGGCACTTGGCGGTCACTTTCTCCAGCTTCCACAAATGTGTAATCTCACGCTAGGCCAGCTAGGCTCTAGCAAAACATGGGATATCTGATTTACGGTCTATTTCGTTGGGGCCTCATCGGCCTCATCCTTGAGGGACTGGCGATCGTCCACTTCATCCGCCGCCGCCCGGATAACTACTGGATTTTCATCATCCTGTTTCTCGGTCCGCTCGGCGCGATCATCTATCTCGCCGTTGAGGCGTTGCCTGACATCGGGCTGCTCGGTCAGTCCTTCAAAGTCTTTCCACGCCGCAAGCGCATTAGCGAACTGGAAGCTGCGATTCACGACAATCCGTCGGCCGGGAACTATGAAGAACTCGGCGACCTCTACATGGACGACGGCAGACTCTGCCGAAGCTCGAGCCGCTTTCGACAAAGCCATCGCCGCCCGCGCCGATACCCTCGATCCCTTCTACCGCCGCGGAGTTTGCGCTCTTCAGTTAGGAGACGCCGCAGCCGCATTACCCGATCTGGAGCGCGTGGTCGGCAAAGAGTCTGACTACGATTTCCAGCGCGCCGCCGGATTGCTAGCTCACGCCTACGCGCAAACCGGGCAAAAAGAAAAAGCCGAAGCGCTGTTTCGGCAAGTGACGGTCACGTCGACGCTTGTCAGAGACTTATTTGAATTTCGCGGATCTGCTGGCCTCCGAAGGCCGCAACGCCGAAGCGCGCGAATGGGCGCAGAAGGTGCTCGACAAGAAGCCGAACATGCCCGGCTACCTGCGTCGGCGGGAGCGGCCTTGGTTTCGGCGGGCAAACGAGATGCTGAAACGAGTGTCGGCCTAGCAGATTGTCTGGGGCATCGGAAAGAGGTATTTTAAGAGCCATGGCAAGTCTGAATTCTGACGAACTCGCGCGGCTTAGCCCCGAAGAGCGTCTTGCCCTGATTGGCCAGCTTTGGGATAGTCTGGCGGACACTGAGATTCCGCTGCCGCAAGCACAACAAGCCGAACTGGCCCGGCGTTTGGCTAGCCTCGATCAGGATCGAGCCCAGTCCGTCACCTGGGAACAGTTGCGCGCCGAGTTAGCTCGCCGCCGCCCGTAGCGATGCAAGTTATCTTTACGCCTGCCGCGCGTGCTGAACTCGTGGAGGCCCAAGATTGGTACGAGAGCCGGCGTAGCGGCCTTGGAGCGCTCTTTCGCCAAGAAGTTGAAGCTACCGTTGTCCGTTTGCGGGAAAATCCTCATCAATTTCCGATCGTTTTTCGGGATGTGCATCGCGCGCGTCTGCGTAAGTTTCCATACAGTCTGTTCTATCGCATCGAGATTGACGTGCTGGAAGTGATCGCGTGTTTTCATGGCAGCCGCGATCCACGGCGGTGGGAAAGACAGGTTTGAACCTTGAACCGTGGTTACCGGCGGGCAGCCTCGGCAGATATATAATCCTTTTTTGCGGGGATCAAGATGGTCGATTATCGGCGGTCCATGTTCGGAGTTTTGACGCTGATCAGCGTTATAAGCGTGTTTAATCTTGTGGTGGCATTGCTTCGAATCCGCGACTTTTTTGATTTTCGAACGATGAACATTCTGCTTATGGGCTTTGCTCTTGCATCGGCATGGTATCTCAATCTCCGCGAGCGCCGGAGGACTGCGCCTACCGCTGACGCAGCACTCTATAAGACGCTTGCGAGCGCGATTTTTGCCATGGGCGTGCTGGTGAATGTGTGTATCCAAATGGGACTTGGACTTTTGAATCCCGCTAAGTGGCACTGACCAACACGGCCGGACGCACGAGTCGTCAGCGCCAAAGTGCTATCCTTCCCTCGATGCGAATTTCTTACCTCGAATGCACTCGTTGCGGAGAGCATCTCTCCGCCGACCGCCCGCAGAATGTCTGCCCAAAAGATGGCGGAGTGCTTTACGTCCGCTACGATCTTGCCAGCCTGAAAGGGAAGTTACGCCGCGAAGATTTATCCGGACGCGTGGCCAGCATGTGGCGTTACGCCGAAGTTCTCCCGGAACTTAACGCAAATGAAAAGCCTGTCACGCTAGGCGAGGGATTCACGCCCATGCTTCCCAGCCGCGAGTATGCCAATGTCTACATCAAAGACGAAGGCCTGAATCCGACCGGATCGTTCAAAGCCCGCGGCATGTCGGCGGCCGTCACCATGGCCAAGCATTATGGATTGAAGAAGCTGGCCGCTCCTTCCGCCGGAAACGCCGGCGGCGCGCTGGCGGCCTACGCGGCTGCGGCGGGCATCGAAGCGCACATCTTCATGCCGAAAGATGTGCCGCTGGCGAATCGCATGGAATGCGATTACTACGGCGCGCACGTCACGCTGGTCGATGGCCTGATCAGCGACTGCGGCCGCATGGTCGCCGAGCGCATAAACAAAGACAGGTCGTCAGGAAATAACGAAGGATGGTTCGACGTCTCGACCCTCAAAGAGCCGTTCCGCGTCGAAGGCAAGAAGACCATGGGCTACGAGGTGGCCGAGCAACTCGGACTGGAAGCTTCCGCAAGGCATCATCTATCCGACGGGCGGCGGCGTGGGCATGATCGGCATGTGGAAGGCGTTCGATGAGATGGAAGAACTCGGCTGGATCGGCACTGATGGCCCTCAGAAAGCGCGTCCGAAAATGATTACCGTGCAAGCGGCCGGCTGCGCGCCGATTGTCAAGGCCTGGGAGGCAGGGAAGACCACATCTGAAATGTGGGCCGGCGCCACGACCTTTGCTGCCGGGTTGCGCGTTCCCAAAGCCTATGGCGATTATCTGATTCTCGACATTCTGAAAAAAAGCCAAGGCACCGCGGTGGCGGCAAGCGACGAAGAAATTCTCGCGGCAACGCGGCACTGGGCCAGCGTAGAAGGCGTGTTCGCCGCGCCGGAAGGAGCGGCATCGTTGGTCGCGTACCAAAAACTGCGGGCCAGCGGCTTCTTCAGCGCCGACGACAAGGTCGTGCTCTTCAATACCGGATCGGCCTATAAGTATCTCGACATGATCGAAGCGCAAGAAAAGAAGGCGCGGCCTGAACCGCCCGCTGCACGCACCATTGGCGGAATCATCGGGCCTTACTGAATCACGTAGAGACGGCCGCCCTCGGCCGTCCAGGGCCACGCAGAAGCCATGAGTTTCCCCTTTCAACACGATTCTCCGGAGCGTCAGCGCCAAGCCATGGTCCGCAAGCAACTTGCGGATCGCGGCATTCGTGACCCTCGCGTGCTCGATGCCATGCGCCAGGTGCCGCGGCATGAGTTTGTCCCGGAGTCCGTCCGTCCGAGCGCCTACGAAGATCACCCACTGCCGATCGGCGAAGGACAAACCATCTCGCAGCCTTACATCGTGGCCGCGATGCTCGAGCATCTGGCTCTGCAAGCTGCGGACCGCGTCCTCGAAGTCGGCACCGGTTCTGGCTACGTGACGGCATTGCTCTCGCTGCTCGCGGTTGAGGTGTATTCGGTGGAGCGCCACGCGCCCCTGGCGGCGTTGGCGGAAAGCACGCTGCATCGGTTGGGATATCGCAACGTACACATCAGAGTCGGCGACGGCACACGGGGCTGGGCAGAATGCGCACCCTTCGATGCTATTCTCGTTTCCGCCGCAACTCCCGAGATGCCGCCGATGCTGTTCGCGCAACTGCGCGAAGGCGGACGCATGATCGTGCCCGTGGGCCCGACCTCAAGCCAGGAATTGCAATTGATCGGCAGAGTTAAAGATGAGCCCCACGTCAAGATTCTCGAGGGTTGCCGATTTGTGCCGCTGGTGGAAGGAACAGTGGACACCGGACAGAGCACGGAAAAACCATGAACCACCAAGGGCACAAAGGATCACGAAGGCTCCCCATCTCCGTTGCTACCTTTGTGTTCCTTCGTGCCCTTGGTGGTTAAGCTTTTGCCCCGCCACTTTTCCGGCCGATAGCCATTCCCTGCTGAGCGCTGCTTTACAATTAAAGCGTGGCCTTTCTCCGAAATCTGAAGATCACGCTGGAGATGATCAAGTGGGAGCACTCGATCTTCGCGCTCCCGTTTGCGCTGTGCGGAGCCATGCTGGCCGCCGGAGGCATGCCCGCGTGGCGCCAACTGGCGTGGATCGTCGTCGCCATGGTCTCGGCGCGCTCCGCCGCCATGGCCTTCAATCGCCTGGCCGACGCCTCGATCGACGCCGCCAATCCGCGCACCGCAACGCGCGCCTTGCCCGTCGGCCAGTTGACGGCCTGCATTCGTGAGTACTTTCGTTCTGGTTGCGTGCGGAATTTTCGTTCTCGCCGCGTCCCAGTTGAACCGCCTGACGCTGATGCTCTCGCCGGTGGCATTGGCCGTGATCCTTCTCTATTCGTATACAAAGCGCTTCACGCGCTGGTCGCATCTGTTTCTCGGATTCGCTCTCGGCATTGCCCCGGCCGCCGCCTGGATTGCGGTTCGCGGCTCGCTCGATCCCCGGATACTCCTGCTCACCGCCGCGGTCACATTCTGGGTGGGAGGATTCGACGTCATCTATGCCTGTCAGGATCATGACTACGACCGCAGGCACGGTCTGCATTCGGTGCCGCGCTATTTCGGAATCAGGAGCGCTCTCGTCATCGCCCGTTTCTTTCATATCGTGATGATCGGACTGCTGGTCGCGCTGATCATTACCTTCGGCTTGGGGAAATTGGCGGTTGCGGGCGTGATTGCCGTGGCTGCGCTGCTGCTCTACGAACACACGCTGGTTCGCCACGACGACCTCAGCAAGCTTAACGCCGCATTCTTCACCATGAACGGTGTGATTTCGGTGGTGTTCTTCGTGTTCGTGGCTGGTGATCTGGTTTCTCGACATTAGCCTGGCGGCTATTCTCTTTTTCGCATCACTTCTGGGACATCGCGCGACCCGTGCAGAATGGCCAAAACTTGCAATTCCTTCGGCCATTCGCGATAGACGATCAGATAGAAACCAGTAGGCCAGAAACGTACGTCTCGTTCAGTTATATCGAGGCGAGAATGCTTATTAGTTCACGCGCAGCAGCAACAACGTGCCGTCGTCGAGCTTGACATTATTCTTTTCTGAACTCACCACCGACCCCTGTTTCACATCCGCAGCGGCGGAAAGTTTCAGGTTCTCAATCCCAACGACACCCTGCGTATTTCCCGTGATCTGCGGTTGCGGCTGGTTTGGCGTCGACGCTGGCGCGCCTGTGTCGGCTGGAGCTTTCGGGGTGCTTGCAGTCGGGGTTCCTCCTCCCATCGGTCCGGGGCGCCCTCCGAGCGATGGCGTCGATCCGCCCGCGTCCGGGCCCGCGTTGCTGGACGCGGAGTTGCCGGGATTGCGCAGATCGATGATGGCCTGAATTGACATGGGCATCTGCATCTCGCCGCTTGGCAAAACAGCGTGGTCGAAGACGATCGCGAGCTGCGATTCTTTTTGTTCCTTGGTGCGCGCCTGGACTTCGGTTATATGTCCGACGATTTTCGTATCTTTGGGCATGATGATGGCGCCCGCGTTGCTGCGCAGGTCCTGCGTAATCTTGGCTACGACTTCCTCGCCGGTTTTTGCTTTTTTCGTATCAATGCTCCTGGTTAGCACTGCGGGAAGGACGCTGCCCGGCGCGAGCCTGGGAGGCGTTCCGGCGGGAGCGGTGCCCGCATTAGCCGTGCCCGATGTTGTCGGAGCCGCTGGTTGCCCGGCGGGCTGGGTTTGCGGCGTGCTCGGACTGTTCGGCTGCGGCGATTGCGCCGTTAGACTTGCACCTAACAACGCGATGGCGAAAACGGTAAAGATGATAATGAGGACTCGATTCATGATGAAGCTCCTTTCAAGACTATTTTAGATGTCAAACGGGTGCACGGTGGCTACTCTCGTCGACATCATACGCGGTGATGGCATCACGGGACGCGTGCCAGATACGCAAGACGCGCACATGCCGTTCGTCTTCTCGGACGTGAAAGATGATTCGGTAAGTGCCGTTCCCTCTGCCGTACAGCAAATGGCGGGCGGGAAAACCAAGCTCTTTTGCTTCGGGGACGACGGGGCAGCGGGTGGGAAGTTTGTTCAGGCTGAACATGGCCTCGAATAACCGCGTGAGCCACTTCTCGGCATGCAGCGGAGCCGCCGCGCGTATGCGTTCAAACGCCGCATACGCATCCGCTTCTGCGGGTGCGTCAGACTAACGCGATAGGCCATACTTGGCCCGCATCTCGTCCAGTACCTGAGCGGCGGGCTTGAGTTCGCCGCGTTCCGCGCTCGCCATTCCTTCCTGAATTGCCGCAAGGGTTTCCATGTGGTGCAGGCGGTCTTGCATCTGCTGGTAGCTGGCCGCATCCTGCACCACGACCTCGGCCTTGCCGTTCACCGTCAGTACCTCCGGAGCTTGCGTCTTCTTGAGCCGCGCGACATGCTTTTTATGGTTGCGCAGGAAATCGGTCAAGGAGTGGATTTCACGGGTATCGAGCATGCGAGTCCTCGCTGATTATTATATGATAATTATATGTTGCCATAGCGGTGGCGAAAGTCAATGAAATATTTCAAACTCTGCCTGCCGAATCATTATGAGGATCAGTTCTAGTCAGCATCCCTGGCCGATGTGATCCTTCGTAGGGTGGGTTATCATAGAAGAACCAATGCCGAACGCCCACGCATTTCAAACCCACGCATTTCAAACCGACGATCCCGCGCCTCGTCCCGATCAAAGACAAAGTTCTCGCCGGCGAGCGCCTGAACGAGGCCGATGCGCTCGTCCTTTACGGAACCGGCGACATTCTCGCCGTGGGCTGGCTGGCCAACTGGGTGCGCGAGCGCATGCATGGCGACAAGGCCTATTTCAACGTCAACCGCCATATCAATCCGACGAATGTTTGCGTGGCTGCTTGCCGACTGTGCGCTTTTGGCCGCAAGAAAGATACTCCCGGCGCCTATACCATGGCGCTTGAAGAGGCCTTTCAGACGGCTGCTTCCGGCTACACCGAGGCGGTCACCGAGTTTCACATTGTCGGCGGGCTGCATCCCGATCTGCCGTTTCAATATTTTCTCGACCTCGTTTCCGGGCTGAAAGAGCGGTTCCCGCAAGTCCACATGAAGGCCTTCACCATGGTGGAAGTCGCGTATCTGGCGAAGCGGTCGAAGCTGACGATTCGCGAGACGCTGGAAAAAATGAAAGAAGCGGGCGTGGATTCGCTGCCCGGCGGCGGCGCCGAGATTTTCGCCGACCGCGTGCGTCACATTATCTGCGATCACAAGATTGACGGCGATCAATGGCTCGACACCGCGCGCCTCGCCCACCAGATCGGGCTGAAATCGAACGCCACCATGCTCTACGGCCACATCGAAAACGACGAAGACCGCGTCGATCACCTGCTCAAACTGCGCGCCTTGCAGGATGAAACCGGCGGCTTCCAGACTTTCATTCCGCTGGCCTTTCATCCGGCGAACACGCCGCTGCAGCATCTTTTTACGACCACCGGCATGACCGACATCAAGCAGATTGCCGTCAGCCGACTGGTGCTGGATAACTTCCCGCACATCAAGTCTTACTGGCAGATGATGACTCCGAAGATCGCGCAGATTTCGCTGCGCTTCGGAGCCGACGATATCGACGGCACGGTGGTCGAAGAAAAGATTTATCACGATGCGGGAGCGACGACTCCCCAAGGTTTGCGGCGGCACGATCTGGTGCGCCTGATCAAGGAAGCCGGGCGCGAGCCGATCGAGCGCGACACGCTTTACCGGCCGGTTACTCGCACGGAAACTTCTTTTACAGTATCTGTGTAAGTTCGTTTCACACCTCTTAGTCGAACTCGCTGCTGAGAGCCACAATCCGGCATCATCCTCGTGAAATAGAGTTCGCTCGCGCCGCATTGTGCGGTACGATGCCTGTGCCTTAGGCGGTGCCTTGTCTTGCCTCGGGGAAATCATGCGGTTCCTCAAACTTGCCGTTGCGCTGGCATGCCTCGTGCTGTTTTCGCGCGCGAGCTTTGCCGGCGATCCCCAATGGGTGGAAATCCATTCGCCAAACTTCACCGTGATCACCGATGCCGGAGATAAGCGGGGGCGCGACGTCGCTCTCCACTTCGAGCAGATGCGTTCCGTGTTCGGAACTCTGATGGTCAAGGCGCACGTGAAGCTGCCGGCTCCCTTGCAGATCGTGGCTTTCAGAAACAGCAAGGAAATGCGGCAGATGTCGCCTGTTTTTAATGGCAAAGCTACGGAAGTCGCGGGGCTGTTTCAGGCCAATGAAGATTGCAGCTTCATCATGCTCGACATGTCGGTGCAGAATCCATGGTCCGTGGTTTTTCACGAATATGCGCATCAGTTAATGAACGGCAATGTCTCGGAGAGTATCGATCCCTGGTTCGAGGAGGGATTTGCGGAGTATTTTTCGAGCATCGAAGTCGACAATAAAGAAGCTCGCGTCGGACGGATTCCGGAGGATACTTATCGCATCCTGCAACAGACTGGACTGATGCCCATCGCCGATCTGTTTCGCGTGCGCCAGAATTCCAAAACTTACAACGAAAGCGGAGACCATCGCACTGCATTTTATGCGGAGTCAAGTCTGGTGGTGCACTATCTTTACGACAACAAGTTGATGCCCAACCTGGTCGGCTATTTTGACGCTGTGATGAACCAGAAAAAGCCGGTGGAACAAGCGATGCAGCTTGCTTTTGGAATGACGCCGGAGCAATTCGACAAAGTTCTTCGTGACTATTTGAGCAGCGGCCGATACAAATACTATCCAGTCCCCACACCTTCCCTCATAGTGGAGGGGGATTTTCGGGAAAAGGCGGTAAGTGTGGCGGACGCGCACGCGGTACTGGCCGACATCGATGCTCACTCCGTTGACCACCGCGATCGGGCGCTGGGCGAATTCGAGGAAGTGCTAAAGACAGATCCCAACAGCCCTTCGGCGTTGCGCGGAATGGGCTACACCTATCTGCAACAGCGGGACTTCGAACATGCCCGGGAATGTTTTCGTCAGTCCGCGGAGCACGATGCCACGGATCCGCGGGTGCATTATTACAACGCACAGCTGATGTACCGCGCGGGAGGCCGGGTAGACGGCGCCAATTCGGAGGAGATAAAAAAAGAGTTGGAAACGGCCATCGCGCTCGACCCGGATCTGGCCGGCGCGTACTCGCTGCTGGCGTTTGCCCAGGCCTTTTCCGGGGACCCCGAAAAGGGTCTCGCGACGATGAGAGAGGCGCTGGACTTGGCTCCCAGAAACCAGCTTTATCAGATTAATCTGGCCAATATCTACATGGCGAATCACAAAGTGGATGCGGCCATCGCAATGCTGCGAGCACTGGCCGGCAGCAGCAACTCCGAGGTGGCAAATCGGGCCAGCGCGGCATTGAAGCAAGCGGAGGAATTCAAAACCGTGTGCTGTACATATAAGTAATACACGCGCAACTAGTCGTGCCCGCGCGCATCCAATGACCATGGCAAAAGAGCAGACAGCAGTTTTCGGCGGCGGATGTTTCTGGTGTATTGAAGCTGTGTTTCAGCGTTTGACCGGCGTTGCCCATGTCGAGTCCGGCTACATGGGCGGAGGCGCAGACCAGGCAACCTATAAACAGGTGTGCAACGGCGACACCGGACATGTGGAAGTGGTGCGCGTCACCTTCGATCCCGACCAGATCAGCTATCGCGAGCTTCTCGACGTCTTCTTCGCGGTGCACGATCCGACCACGCTGAATCGCCAGGGAAACGATGCGGGCGAGCAATATCGCTCCGTCATCTTCTACACCGAGGAAGAGCAGCAGCGGATTGCCGAGGATGTGATTGCCGAGATGACGGCGGCGAAAGTGTTTCCCGAACCGATCGTGACCGCGGTCGAACCGGCAGGGGAGTTCCACGTGGCCGAAGACTACCATCAGAACTACTACAACGAAAATTCGCGCCAACCCTATTGCATGTTCACGATTTCGCCGAAGCTGGCGAAGTTGGAAAAGAAGTTTGCCGAGAAATTGCGAGCCTGACCCGGAACGCAATGCCCAAT
Source organism: uncultured Acidobacteriaceae bacterium (assembly GCA_963699405.1). Taxonomy (GTDB): domain Bacteria; phylum Acidobacteriota; class Terriglobia; order Terriglobales; family Acidobacteriaceae; genus Acidiflorens. The sequence continues at coordinate 23,535 of CAVOTW010000005.1, forward strand.
TTTGATTCTGCTCGAATCAGGCGGCGGAATCGTGTCCCGCTGGCCGTTCGTCCAGCAAAAGCCTTCGCAAAGTGCGCAGATCGTTGAGCAACCGGCTACTGATTTGCAAGTGCTTTTCCAGTTTGTCTAACTTGAATTGCACGATTTGCAAGGCCTGCACTCGTCGATCCGGCTTGTTCTTCGCCGCGAGGCCGAGGTCGGTTGCGATTTCGCTCTTGGCTTCGGCGATGGCCTCGGACAGAAGTCGCACGTATTGGTGCGCATTCTCGACGGTGTCAAACGGGGTTTGGAGGTGACTGCTCACAAGTGTGAGTACATTAACACAAGGACCGTACTAGAAACGATAGTGCCGCGAAAGTGCCGGCAACTTTGCCGTGCCAGCTCCGCGCCCTGGGCGATCGCGTTCACTGTGCGGCCGGACTGCCCGCTGCCGGCGGTGCCAAGGCCGCTGACTTCAGCTGGTCGAGCGCAGCGAGTACACTCTGCCAGCGAGCCTGGTCCTTCTTCGTGTCGATGGGTGCCGAGAGATCGGAATAAAAGGCGAGAATGTTGGCGCGCAATTCCGGGGTGGTACCGTCGAACTTATGGCTCGATAACTGCGTCAGGAGCTTCGCATAACTGTCATCGGCCAGCGAATACTCCCCGGCCTTGGTGGCTTGCCCGCTGTCCAGATCGCAATCGGGAAGCACCACCGAGTCAGTGCCCACGGCATGGAGGAAGGCTTTGTATTGATCCACGGTCAGATTGATGCTTTTGAAATACAAGTCCTCGGTCTGCGGAGTCGGGTTCTTGAAGGCCAGCCCCTTGAATGGACCGATTTTCGGCATGAAACGCAGAAGGGTGGAGAGAATACGGGTCCCGAATCCGGGCCTGGTGTAATCCTTTCCCCACTCTTTTTCATAATTGGAGCGCGAAAGCCGGTACAGAAACTCTTTCTTCGCAAAATCAGGATGCTCGTGGATGATGTCCTTCTTATGGGTCTGGAGTGCGACCTTGGTCATCTCCGGAATCACGCGACTGACCGAGAATCGGTAGGAACCGATGGCCAGATCCTCATGAGTCAGCACGTCTTTCAACTGCAATCCGTAGACGACCGGAAAAGCCCGCTCCAGCAGGGGCTTTGACACTTTGAACCCGATGAAATCATGGTATTGCTGCGAGGCGTAACGATTCTTTGCCACCTGCAGCATGTCGAAGCCAAACTCGGTTTTCAGGTGTGCCGTCTTGTCCTCGGCATACGTCACCGACTTGCCATACTTCGCTCGTAGCTTGGGATACTCGATGGCCACCGCTTCATTCACCGCCATCCCATGCCCGGTAATATCCGACGCATAGTGGGCCAGCGCGCCCAGAGCGAAGGCATACTCGTTCTGATCCTGGCTTTCGAGCAGTAGCTCGCGAACAAAATCTCCGGTGCGAACGTAATGCACCAGATTACTGAAATCTTTACTGCCGAATGGGTAGTAACCCATGTCCTGGATTACGGCGCCCCCGTAAGCATAGGCGTGCGCCTCTTTAATCTGATCGTCCGTCAGGCCGGGGTAGCGCTTGAGCAGCAAGGGTCGAATGTTGTCGGCCCAGACGAGATCGACGATTTCTTCGTGCGTCAAAACCGAGTAAGCGAACGAGCCGCGCCCAATGAGGATGACAAGTAGAAGCGCCAACACGCGAACGGAAATCAGGCGCCAACCCTTGGCGGAGGAGCCTGACCATGTCGGCTGGTGGCGCATATTTTAGATTCGGCCGAGAACCAGGAGAATCACAACGATGCAAAGAATGAGGCCGAGGCCTCCGGACGGAGCGTAACCCCACGATCGACTATGCGACCATCTGGGTAACGCACCAAAGAGAGCTAAGACCAAGATCACGATCAATACAGTTCCAATCATCGATTACTCCTTTTTCGTCTGCACGAGACGACGGTCTGCCGCAGCTGAGAACGTTGGTTTGATTCCGTTTTACTTCAGCGCGTTGCTTCACCACAAGAAATGCAATCCGGGACTGACGACGCGAAGCGGATTTATGGTGTTGCCGGAGCGAGCGACTTCCCGCACTCCAGGCAAGACGATTGCGCCCGCGGCGTGATTCGCCCGCAAAAAGGACACATCCTTTGCGCTCCGTACCCACGAACCGGTGACGCACCCGACTCGAACATTTTCGACACGGATCCACGAACCCTGGCTAGTCTTCTGCGAAGACGTTCGCGGAAACGACTGAGAGCGCTTTCCATGAGCAATCCACCTTTAAGTCGCCAAACTCAGGGTGCCACGGCGGTGCGAGGAATGCTGTGCAAGATTGCTCACACGTGCAAGATAATGTCAGGCCCCGGCTGCCAGAAGCGCACGCCTGCCGGTTCGACGTCTCAAAGATGACCCTCCAAAAGTGAGCAATGTAGACCATCTATGTTGTCTCCGATGGGCGATGATGATGGGAGAGAGAATCTCCTTCTCTCTCTTTCAGGTTCTCTGAGCTAAGGCAGTCCATCTGAAGTTTTCTCCTCTTAGTTGCGCAGATCCCGAAAAGGAAATCATGAAAAAAGTAATGTCGCTGCTGTTGATGAGTTTGATCGGCCTGGTTGGAACCTCGGCCTGGGCACGTTCGTCCCGTGAAGACACGGTCGACCGTCTGCAATCGTCCGTCGATGTGCTGCACAGCATCATGGCGGCTCCAGACAAAGGGATTCCGGAAGACGTAATGAACGGCGCGAAGTGCATCGTCGTTGTGCCGAACCTGGTCAAAGGCGGCTTCATTTTTGGCGCCAAGCACGGACGCGGAGTTGCCACATGCCGCACGGATGCTGGCTGGAGCGCTCCCGCATTCATCACGATTGGCGGCGGAAGCTGGGGATTGCAGATCGGAATCGAAGATGTGGACCTGATCATGCTGGTAATGAACGACCGTGGTTTACAGCATTTGCTTTCGAGCAAGTTTGAATTGAACGGCGACGGATCGGTTGCGGCCGGCCCGGTAGGCCGTCAAGCCACCGCTGGAACCGACTGGAAGTTGAACACGGAAGTCCTGAGCTACTCGCGCACCAGGGGCGTGTTTGGCGGATTGACGTTGGAAGGTGCGGTGGTGGAGCAGGACGACGACTCGACCCGCGCCATTTACGGAGAGCACATGAGGTTCCGCGACATTCTTTCGGGCCGCGTGAAAACTCCCGCTAGCGCCGAAGCGTTCTTGCAGGCAGTAACCGACGCAGGCCACCAGGCGCACATCGCCGAGGCGAAGTAAGACTGAAACAAGGATGCGATCTGGCCGAAACCGCTCAGCGGTTTCGGCCTTTTTTTTGGTCTGCCGCATTTTGGACTCTTGGAGGAGGCAGATCCCAGCTCGGTGGAACTCATGGAGAAAATTCGAGCTAACATCTTCCCTGATAAAATGAAATGAAACTAGCGGCGCGGAGAGATGGCCGAGTGGCTGAAGGCGCGCGCCTCGAAAGCGTGTATACCTTAACGGGTATCGGGGGTTCGAATCCCTCTCTCTCCGCCATTACAAAATGACTGCGTGGATTTCACCGGGGCTTCACGCCACACTATCGCAACCAGCATGGTTCAAAGTCGACAACGCCCCAAAGCCTTCGTCTGCCGTCCTGTCCGTTCATACACTTATCATTGAGCGCCTGAATCTTCGGTCGTAATCCTTTCATCCAAAATTAAGTCCGTGTAGTAAATGGCATCTACCCGAAGGGATGGAATTTGATGGATGTTTGAGAGCATTCTCTGCCAAGTCACGGAATATGATCCAGACGTCCTTGAGTCCCTCATTGGGCTCGCAGTGGAAATTGCTCGCGAAGGTCGCGAGGGAAGACGCGTTGGCACGCTATTTACACTTGGCGATGAGAATGCCGTGCTCGCAAAATCCAGACCGTTGATTTTGGATCCGTTGGCTGGGCATCCCGAGTCGTCACTGCACGTCGCCAACCTCAATCTCCGCGGAACTATCAAAGAATTGGCGCAACTGGATGGCGCGTTCGTCGTGAGCCGCGAAGGAATTTTCCTTTCCGCGTGCCGCTACCTCGACGCCGTGGCCGTGCAAGTGGACGTGCCCCTCGGACTCGGCAGCCGTCACATTGCCGCCGCCAACATGAGCGCTGTTACCAGGACAGTGAGTATCGTGGTTTCCGAGAGTTCTGTAGTGCGACTGTTCTGTCATGGACACCTGGTTGGCGAAATCATTCCCGAGGTCTGGATGATGAATCATGCCACGCTTGGGGGTGCTGTTAAAAGGGAGCAGGTCGGCGAACTGACGATTCTGACACCGAGTCTGCGACAGACCCGATCACGAATCGACCATGACTGAACTTCGCTGACCCACCGTAAAAGATCTGCGTCGAAACCACGACAAGCTTCTGGCTGATTACTTCAGCTGATTACTCCAGATGATAGTTGCCCTGGATCAGGCCCGTTTGCGAACCTGCCAAAGCAGCACGGAAACCGTCAACCAGGCAAGTGTAGAGCCTGCCAGTACCACCGCTGGATGGCCTCGCGCTATGAATTGCCAAACCAGAAGCGCGAAGATCAACAATCCAATGCAGCCAATCGAAGACCCTGCCGCATCAATACTCGCTGCACTCCTTCCGCGTTTCGTTCCCTCGAGCCCGTGTGATTCTTTCTTCTCTCTCTCGTGTTTCTCGATCAGGGTTGCGCTTGCGGGGAGAATTGCCGGAAATGCCAGGAACAGGCCTCCAATTGCGGGACCGAACTCCTTGGCGACGATTCCGGCAACGGCAGTGATCAATCCGCCGAAAAGGAATCGAAGCGCATATTCGTACCACTTGGTCATCCCGAAAACAGAAAGGTCAATTTCGATTCTCATCGCCATTCATTTACTTCAACCCTACTTCCCATATCCCAAACGCTACACCTGCCCAGAGCGGAATCGTAGAGATGGAGACCCAGAGCGCCTTTGATTTGTAATGCATCAACACCCAACTCACGATTGAAGCGTAAGCAAAAAAGGCGACTGCTCCCGCCATCATGGAACGAGCCTCAATGGCAGCGTAAGACGCACCCTCGGTTGCGACGGTCATGCCCAGCGTGGCGAGTCCGACCGAAGGTGCTGCTCCAAACAATCCGGCGAAGCTCTTCGGTTTCAAAACATCACCCAACACCGAGAAAGCAGAAACCACGAGCCCGCCGACGAAGAATCGAATTAGAATCTGGGTCATCGCGGCCGCTTCCTGAGACGCATTCCTGATTTCACGATCTTCCTGGCTTGGTCACTTTTCTTCAATCCCAGCACGCGATACTGCTCGCCCGAAAGCTTGTGGTAGTCGACAAAGAATTCTTCCAACTCCCGAACGAACTGCTTACCCAGGTCGTCGACCGACTTGATGTCGGCCCAACTGTGTGTGTCTTTTTCAATCGCAATGATTCGGTCATTTCGTACTTTTCGTTTCTTGTTGCCTTGCTCACCTTCGATCACGCCAATCACTCGGCATTGGAGCAGGCATCCCGGGAATGCAGGCTCATCCATAAGCACGAGCACATCTACTGGATCACCATCAGGGGCTTTCGTTGACGGCACGAAGCCGAAATCGTAAGGAAATGCCATGCCGGCGGGCAGAACTTTCTTCAGCTCGAAAATTTGGTTATTGGGATCAAAAGCGAACTTGTTTCGGCTGCCTTTCGGGGTTTCGATTACCACACGCAGAAGTGTCTTATCCGCGGAGTCGAAAGGTTTGAGGCGGGTCGGATCGGCCAGCCCATTCTTTTTGCCCATTTAGCCTCCAAACGAGTAGACATGGATGCTGACCGCTGGCAGAAGGGTTGTTGCGCAACCAGAGATAGCACACGGCAGTAAGACTCGTGGCTGAGCCGCGAACGACGAACGACGAACGACCATCCACTAACGACCGTCCACTAACGACGATTCCGAAAAAACTCCTGCAGGATGTCGGCCGAACGCCCCGCCAGCACTCCGCGCCTCACTTCCATTTGATGATTCAGACCGGGGTGATTTACTACCTGAAGAATCGAATGGATGGCGCCCGCTTTGGGATCGTCGGCGCCGTACACCAGGCGGCGGACGCGCGCATGAATTGCCGCTCCCGCGCACATGGCGCACGGCTCAATTGTGGCAAACAGTTCGCAGTCGCCGAGCCGGTGGTTCCCGAGGTTTCGTCCCGCGTCGCGCATCGCTACGATTTCGGCATGCGCGCTCGGATCGTGGTCGGCAAGGTTGCGATTCCAGCCTCGTCCCACTACGAGCCCGGCGCATACCACGACCGCTCCCACCGGCACTTCGCCCGCCTCCAGTGCGCGTTGCGCGCAACGCAGGGCTTCTTCCATCCAGAGCTCATCCGACGAATGCCCGTCCACCGAAACCTCGTCGGAGGTCAGCTCGTCCGGGGAACCGTGGTCAGGGGAGAGCATTGGTTGTCACCATAGGCCGAATTCCATTCTAGCGGCGGGATGGCTGCCTCGGGTGGGAAGTTCTGTTCCCATCAGACGACTGCAATGTGCTGCGCATCGAGTTGTTAGCGTGCTGAACTCTGTTCTGTGGCAGTATAAACAGTTCTTTATCTTGTATTTAGCTATGTTTCCTGAATTGAAACTAGAGCGCCAGGATGGCACGAGGCTTGCATTTCACAATACGTAGTAGGTGCCCGTCCCCCGCGGCCCTTTCGGAGGATGGATCACTGTGAAAAATAGAAACAAGGTTGCGGCCGTTGCTGTGGTTGGTATTTTGCTTTCCGGGTGCGCATTCGCGCAGGGCGTCTTTAGCGTTGTTCCGGTGCCGGGATCGACTTCGAATTCTTTGATTGCGATTAACAATGACAGCCTCGTAGTGGTCAATAGCGCGCACCAGCTTTCGGTTTGGAGCCGCCTCGGTGGAACCCAGAGCATCAGCATGAACGAGACCAACAGCGGGGTTGCCATTAACAACTCTGGCGATGTCGTGGGCGCAGGAAATCCCAGTAATTCCCAAACTGTTCAAGCTTTCACCTGGCAGCCCGCGGCAGGCGTCGACTGGCTCGGTTCGCTCGGAGGCGGCCTGAGCGCAGCCAGCGGAATCAACGACTCGAGCGCCGTCGTCGGCCTTTCCTACACCGCCGCGAATCAACGGCATGCATTTCTCTGGACCGCGGCCGACGGTATGCAGGATCTGACCCCGGCTCTCACCAGCAGCGGTGGCTCGGCGGCGTTGGCTATCAACTCGGCGAATCAGGTGGTTGGTTATTACTTCCCGAACGGCAGCCGCAACACGCTTGGCTTTCTTTGGACGCAAAGCGGTGGGCTCCAGAATCTGGGCTCGGCGGGCACACTCGCATCTGCCATCAACGACTCCGGAACGGTTGTGGGCCAAACGCCCATCGCCAACGACTACCGGCACGCTTTCTCCTGGACCGATTCGGGGGGATTCGTAGACCTGGGCACTCTCGGCGGCGTGGAAAGTTCCGCGCTCAGCGTCAACAGTCTGGGCTGGATCGTAGGAACCTCCCTGACCACCAATAAGAACGGATTTCTGCACGGCTTCCTGTGGACTCCGTCGAACGGCATGCAGAGCCTGGATACATTCGGCCCATCTGACCTCCAAAGACCAGCAAACTTACTCGCTGCAGGTAAATGATTCCGGAGTCGTCGCCATCTCAACCAACAAGGGTGGCTTTCTCCTGATTCCAACGATGACTGCGGAGATCGCGTCGTCGCTCAATCCCTCCACGATGGGACAGCCGGTGACGTTTACCGTGACCATGACCTCGATCGCGGGACCGCCGCCGGATGGTGAGACCGTGCAGTTTTCCGTGGGCGGCAAGGCCCTGGGGTCGGCAACTCTGGCCGGGGGCGTCGCTCAATTCACGACCTCGTCCCTATCCGCAGGCAAGAACAGCGTTGTGGCCAACTACGGCGGAGACGCAAATTATCTCTCCGCAAAGTCCACCACGCTCACGCAAGTAGTCGATCAGTAGCGCCAGCGCATTCCCGAGTACCTCCTTAGAGACGCGGCTTGCCGCGTCTCCCGCTGCGTGCAAGAGGCGGAGCCAATCCCGTCTCTACTTTGGGGATCTCGTGTGACCTGGAGCACACCCTCGTTTTCAGTCAGTGATATGCTTACGGAGTTATGCAATTCACCAAGCTCTTGCGGAAAGTGTTTCTGGTAGACCTGATCCAGGGACTGAACGTGACTTTTCGCTATCAGGACCCCAAGGAAATCTATACCGAGCAGTATCCGTTGGAGCGGCCGCAGGTTGCCGAGCGTTACCGAGGCGCGCCACGGCTGAATACGAACCCGGATACCGACGAGAGCCTCTGCATTTCCTGTGATCTGTGCGCCCTGGCGTGTCCGGAAAACCTGATCGTGGTGACCAGCGAGCGCAACGAAAAGACTCGCCGCAAAGAGCTCGTGGCTTTTACCTATGACTTGAGTCGTTGTATGTTTTGCGGCCTGTGCGAAGATGCCTGCCCGACCGACGCCCTCGAACTATCGCAGGATTTCGAACTCGCAAGTTACAGCCGGGAAGGCATGATTTGGGACCGCGAGACCCTCGAAAAAGGTCCGCAGCCCACCGTCTACCAAAAGTAGTTGCGCACCACCCGCTCATTTCCAAAGAAAAATGGTGAGTGAGCCCCGCTCTCGCGCACCCTGCGTGGCTGAAACAACGGTGTAACCAAGTTCCGCCGGAGAACGCCCCTATTTTTGGGTGACGCTGGTCTCGATTGCCCCTGCATCCGTCTTAATAAAGAGCGCAGCCTTTCCTCCGTCCACTACTACAAAGTTGGCATGAGTTGGGTTGCCTTCAACTGAATATGTAACTGTCCCGGTACAGTTTCCGTTTACAGCGTAGCTGCCGGAAATAGTCGTGGAATAAACTTCACCGCCAAAACTCCCTTGCTGAGTCCCGGTCAGCTTCCCCGAGCCATCGGCTAAAACCTGTCCGGCATTAGCGGTCGGTATAAGCGAGCTAGAGACATTCCAGCCTCCGCCCCGGAAGCCAAACGTTCCCTTGATACCGGCATTCGAGCAATTGGCTGATCCCTGTGCCTGGGCGTACCCATATTCGGTATATCCTGCGTCGGTTTCGACCATCTGGATCTCCGTCCCGATCACGATCAGGCTGTAGTTCGACGCCGTACCCCCGGCCGGGGTTATGGTGGCCGTGCCGGTGCAGTTCTTGTTTAGCGCGTAACTCCCACTGATCGATACATTGGAAGTGATCACGCCATCATTGCTGATCGTTTCGCTGCCGGTCAGTCCTCCACTCCCGTCCGCCGTGATCTGACCGACAGTGGCCGTAAGCACTGCGGTGTTGTTAACCCCGCTCAATACAAATCCATAGTTGCTCTTCAATGTCGCATTGGAGCAGGCGGCGCAGGGATGAGCTACGACGACAACACCAAGTCCGACAAGAGCTGCAAACAACCGAATCAATATCCTCATGGTTCTCCTTCTTGGGCTGCCAAGCGTTCGATGTTTGAGTCCGAACTTGCTTCTTGAGCCCAACAAAGCGTTGGAATTCTCCCCCCAATTCTTCTTCGTGTCAACGTGAAACAATATTCACCGGCGAAAGGTCGTTCTGGAGTTGTTGTCGATAAATCCCGATTCCTGTCGTTGACGAGTGAACCGGAGCTCGCGCCTGATAAAGCCGTTAAGTTAGGAACTAAGGTAATATGAGATGTACTAATACCTACTGAGTAAACAAGCAAGAAAGCATATCCAGACCGGCATTGGGAAAGTAGCATCGTTCTTAGCTGAGACCTGAGACCTGAGACCTGGGACCTGAGACCTGAGACCTGACACCTGAGACCTGACACCTGGTGTGCTACTCCGGTAGCAGCGGCCGTCCCTGAATATTCCACGAAATGTGGTGCACGGCGCTATTGGTCGCCAGAATCGCCGACTTGCCCGGAGCGAAAGCCAATCCGACCAGTCCCTGCCCGGAGACTTCGAGGTTTGCCTGTCCTTGAGGAGTGATCTTCACAATGCCCCGTTTTCCGGCGAGAGAAGCGGCGACATAGATGTTGCCGTCAATATCCAGCGCTAAGCCTTGCGGACGCCCAAGACCGCGGTAGAACACCGACACAGTTCCGTGCGGGTCGACTTTGTAGACGCTGTCGAAACTGGAGGTGCTGGGGCCGGTGACGAACATATCCCCGTGCGGACCGAAGGCGAGGTGATAGGCGGAAACGCTCGGCTCGAGCGTAGCGAACACAAAAATCTGCCGGTCGCGCGCGATTTTGAAAATCGTTCCGCTGCGATCGCCAACGTAGAGATTCTCCTCGCGGTCGAAGGCGATGCCGGTCGCAACGCCCATGCCTTCGGCGTAAGTGGACATGGTGCCGTTCGGGCGCCACTTTGTACACGGCCTCGTCATTCCGCGACGAAACGTACATCTGGCCTTCGCGGTCGAAGGCAATCGCGGTGGCGTTCATCAGGTCGCTGAGAAACGGCTTTACGTTGTAGTTGGTGTCGATTTTGAAGATCGAGACAGGAGTTTTCTGTCCACGTGATCCGGAAAACGTCACATAGAGATTGCCCTCGCGGTCGAGCGCGGGATTGGTAACCGGATGAAGATTGTCGGCAACCGGAACCGCGACCATAATCGAATGCGGATTGCTGACATTTCCGTTGTTGCTGGCCTCATTCGTACTTACCACGATGGGGCCCGACACCGCTCCGTCGGGCACACGCGCCACTACGAACTCGTCGGAACTGATTAACACCGAGCCCTCGATCTCGCCGAAGCGCACCCTGGGGCGCCGCAACTCGGGCGGACGTAATCCCTTTCCGATGATCCTTACTTCTCCTCCGGGCAAGGCGCACGTGGGCGCGACCGCTTCGATGTGCGGCTTGCCGTTGACGTTCTTCTTGCCCAGCAGGCGGTCGGAGATGCTCATGAATTTCTTCCGGCGGGAACGGGCTACTGCAATCGAGCTGATTTCAAATCCGCTACTTCATTAGAAGACCAAAGTGTAACAAGAGATGCATGATGGCGAGCGCATAAAGTCCGGCTCCCAGATCGTCCACCACAATGCCAGTGCCCTCGGGAAGCCGCTCCAGTCGCCGAATCGGAAACGGTTTCCACATATCGAAGACACGAAAGAGTATAAAGCCCACGAGAAAGGTTTTCCAAGCGAGCGGAACGGCGATGAGCGCAACCAGTTGTCCCGCCACTTCATCGACGACGACGAATTGCGGATCTTTTCGGCCCGAAGCGCGCGCGACCCGAGTGGCGGCGGGAATTCCGACGGCGGTCACGGCAGCGGCGGCGATGATCGTCGCCCACGTGCGGCTCGCGACCGGAATGCGGGAACTAGCCAGCGCCCACAAGATGACCGTCGCTAACGATCCCCATGTGCCCGGCCCAGGCTTTAGGCGTCCCACGCCAAAAAAAGTCGCGACCATCGTCGCCCAAAGCGGAGCATCATGCCGCGGAGAAAGCGTGGCGGCGTCGGGCGGAGGAATCATCAATCTCCGTCCTCGTCGTCCGGACTGTCTTGCCGGACGGCTTCGTCCGCGTCGGTGACCGGCGACGAAATCACATACCCGCCGCTGGCCCATTTGCCCAGATCGATCAGGCGGCAGCGGTCGCTGCAAAAAGGGAAGTCCGCGTCGGTGGCCTTGGCCGGCTTTTTGCAGATCGGGCAACGGAGCTTAATGGAGCGCTTGCGAGGCATAAAGGGATCGCAGAGAAGAGGTCAGATTGTAGCGAGTGAAAACCACCGAAGGCAGAGAAGTGCTTCTCACCTACTGCAATCTGACCTCTCACCATCTGACCTTAAACGATTTCCGCCACTAAATCATAATCGTGTGCGGCGGTGATGCGGCAGCGATAAAACTCTCCCTCTTTGGGTTCGTTTCCCTCGGGATAATCGTTCACGAAAACTTTGCCATCAATCTCCGGCGCGTGCATCGCGGTGCGGCCTTCGAGCAGCAGGTCGGATTCGGTGGAAGCGCCTTCCAACAGCAGATCGAATTCATGTCCGATCAGCGACTTTTTCTTCGCCCGGCTGATTTTCTTCTGGATCGACATCAGTGTCTTGCGGCGGCTTTCAATCTCGCGCGGAGAAAGCTTCTGGTCGTGATCAAAGGCGCCCGCGCCTTCCTGATCCGAATAGCCGAAAGCGCCCATCCAGTCAAAAGCTGCATCTTTCACGAAGCCGCAAAGCTCTTCGAATTCTTTTTCGGTTTCGCCGGGGAAGCCGACGATGAACGATGTCCGCAACGTAACGCCGGGAATGACGCGGCGCATTTTTTCGATGGAGCGCAGGAAAACTTCGGCGCCGCCACCACGCTTCATGCGCTTCAACGCCGTCGCCGAAGCGTGTTGCAAGGGGACATCAATGTAGGAACAAATATTGTCGTGAGCGGCGATTGTCGACAACAGTTTTCCCGTGATTTTGTTGGGATACGCATACAGAAACCGTATCCACCGCAGACCTTCCACGCCCGCGAGTTTTTCCAGAAGCAGGGCGAGGCCGTCTTTCAATCCGAGATCTTCGCCGTAGCAAGTTGTGTCCTGTCCGATAAGAGTGATTTCGCGCACGCCGGATTGCGCCAGCCGTTCGGCCTCGGCGATCACGGATTCGAAGCGCCGCGAGCGGAATTGTCCCCGAAGCTGTGGAATGATGCAGAAGCTGCAGGGATGATCGCAGCCTTCGGCAATCTTGATATACGCCGAAGAGCGCGGTGTGGTCAGCACGCGCGGCGTGTGCTCGTCGTAAAGATAGTTAGGCAAGTCGGCGACGGCGCCGTCCCAGGAATCGCGCGCGAAGCGCCCCTGCTCGCGCCGATGATCGCCCTCCGGCCGCGAGGTCGCGACGTTCGAATGTATGGCGTTAGAACTCAGAATGTTGAACGGCGACGGCGCGCGCGGTGCTTCCGCAATTCCGGCAGCGGCCAGAATCTTTTCCAATTCGCCGGTGCCGACGACCGCGTCGACTTCCGGGATGTTCCTGCGAATCTCATCGTGAAACCGCTCGACCAGGCAACCGGCAACCACCAGTCTTTTTGCCTTCCCGCCTTGCCGCCAGTCTTGTGCCGCGCCATCTCAAGAATCGTGTCGATGGATTCCTGTTGCGCGCTGCCGATGAACGAGCAGGTATTCACCACGATGACGTCGGCATCTTCCGCGTCAGGAGTCAGCACGGCGCCAGCCTGCGCCAGCATACCCATCATGACCTCGCTATCGACGAGGTTCTTGGGGCAGCCGAGGCTCACAAAGCCTACCTTGGCCGGGGCAGCCGGCCCCGAAGTCGCGGATATGATTTTCTTTACGGGCATCTTTACAGATCAGACCGGATCAGACCAGATCAGAAACGATCAGCAGGGAAACACTTTTACCCATTTTAGCATCCGGCACCGCATTGGGAGGGGTGGTATCCGCTTTCATTCCGACTTGAGGTCCTTCGCCATATGAAGCTCGTCATAGTACCGGCCATCCTGCTTGAGCGCGTTCTTTTCAACTCCCCACTCCACGAATCCCAACCTCTCATAGAGCAGTCGTGCGGCATCGTTATCGCGAACCACTGACAGTTGGATTAGTTCGACCCGCTGGCGCGCAAATTCGATGATGGTCTCCACCAGTCGGCGTCCGACCCCAGCCTTTCTTGCGCCCGGACGGACGTACATGCCCACGAGCCGTCCCTTATGAGCCTCTTTTTGGCCCTGCCCAATCAGCAATCCAGCGATGCCGACGAGTTCGGAGCCCCGGAAAGCGCCGAATGAGTCCGAACCGGCAAGCCGTTCCGCGAAAAAAGTCAGAGGCCGGACATTTTCAGCTTGGAACGTGCTGCCGAACGCTTCTGGATTTTCGCGAAGTCCCTCCAGCCGAATGTCTCGAAATACGGCGGCATCGTCTGGCACCAGGAGCCGTATTTGAATGGGAGCAGGTTCCACGTTCCATTGTTAGCGAAGAATTCAAATTAGGGCAATACCGCGACCGTCGCCTGAACCGGAGCACCAAGAAGGGTACCTTGGTTTGGGCCTGTCTTTGACGCGAAGTGCAGCGAAGTCCCGCAGCCCGTGCTAATCTTATGGAAATTAAAACTAGATCCCTCAAAACTCCGGAGGAGAGATGTTGGCTAAACGTCTCGCAGTTCTAGCAGCGGCGGTTCTGGTTCTGGTTGCCAGCGCTTCGGCGCAAATCAATGAGCTTTCAGTCACGGCGGGCCGAACTTTCGTTAGCACTGAGACGGTGCCGAGTACGGGCCTGCCGGTGCATTTCGCAAACCCGCCGAGCGTCGCGTTCAATTACGCTCGCCTGCTCAAGACCTATAAAATCTTCGGATTCTCCGCGGAATTGCCGGTAGCCATCGTTCCCAGGATGAACGTGAACTACAACCTCGGCACGAATCCCAAAGACATCGGAATGCTGTTTGTGACGCCGTCGGTGCGTATGAACATTTTCTCCGGCGACTCCGTTACACCCTGGGTAAGCGTCGGCGGCGGTTACGGCCGTTTCCGGGTAGCTCCGGTAACGCTTTACGAGAATCCGAATCCCGGCAGCGGAAGTAATACTGGCGTAGTCCAATTCGGAGCGGGGCTGGATGTTTGGTTTTGGCACCTCTGGGGTGCCCGCTTCGAAGCGCGAGATTTCTATTCCGGAGATCCCGACCTGAATCTAGTGACCAACAATAGCCGTCAGCATAACTATTATGTAGGGGTCGGAGTGATGCACCGCTTCTAGGCACGTGTGGTGACGAGGGCTGTCCCCACAAGCGCCAACGCAAGGCTTTATTGTTTCCTGGTTGCCCATCACTCGCTCATCACAAACTCTCTCGATCCTCAGCTCATCGAAGCTTTCCTTTAGACAGCGACAACTGCCGACCCTCACCTGATCTCCGGTGACGAACAACGAAATCGACTGTCGAACAAGCCTTTAAAAACTGGAGGTTAGCGAACCTTCCCATGATTTTCCGTGGATGGGGCGAAATTTTGCTTGACAATAACAGTATACTTATATAAGTAAGAAGTTATGCATAACCTGGATGCCGCTTTCTCTGCTTTGGCCGACCCGACGCGTCGGGCGATTCTTGCGCGCCTTGCCAAGGGGGAAGCCACCGTCAATGAATTGGTGGAACCGTTCGAGATGACGCAACCCGCAATCTCCCAGCACCTGAAGGTACTCGAGGATGCGGGACTAATCGTTCGCCGAGTCGAGGGTACGAGGCGCCCTCGTCGGCTAGCAAAAGCGGGTATTGAAGCCATGGACCAATGGCTCGAAATGCTGCGTAAAGCCCTTGAGACAAATTACGACCGGCTGGACGACGTTCTGGCCGGAATGGAACACAAAAAAGGAGAAAAGCGATGAGCAAGATGACGCTGAAAACCGAAGGAGATACCCACGTAATTGTGACCCGGCGCTTCGCTGCGCCTCCGGAAGCGGTGTACCGCGCCCACACCGATCCGAAATTAATCCAACGGTGGTTGCTGGGTCCGGATGGTTGGACGATGCCCGTATGCATCAATGACGCTAGAGCAGGTGGCAAGTTCCGTTACGAGTGGACGAATGGCAAAGGCGGCGGCTTTCACATCACCGGCGAATATCTTGAACTTGAGCCCCACAACAGGATCGTGCATGTCGAACGGATGCATCTGCCGGATCCTACGCCCGACAACCACATCGAAACGAGATTTGATGCCGATGGCGCGGGCACGCTGATGACCATGCGCATGACGCTGCCCGATGGTAAGACGCGCGCAGCGATGCTTGCAACAGGTATGGAGCATGGAATGGAAGCGAGCTACGTGCGGCTGGAAGGAATGCTCTAGCACGCCATCGCGTGAGGAATGTCAAGGCCGAATAGGGAGGTTTCGCATGATTTACAAAATATTGGGCAGTATCACATTGATGTTGGCCCTGTTGGTCGTCGGTGCGTGGAACTTCCAGACGACCGTCTGCATGGAACGTAGCTTCAACGCCTCTGAAGCGGATCTATGGAGGGTTTGGACCGATGCGAACGCGATTCAGAAGTGGTGGGGGCCGAAAGGCTACACCGCACTGGTCCTCCGGAACGACGTGCGAGAGGGGGGCAGCTACCTTTGGGCGATGAAATCTGAGCAAGGAAAGATGTTTTGGAACACCGGAACCTACCGGGAAGTCGTCGCAAACAAGAAAATCGTGTCAACAATGTCTTTCTCGAACGAGAACGGGAAAACAATTCCCGGCTCGCAAGTATCGGTTCCCGGGCATTGGCCTGACGAGTTCACCGTTATTGTTGAATTCAGTGAATCTGCGGGGAAGGCCAGAGTCGCTGTTAGAGAAGTGGGCATTCCCCTCATCGTGTACCCCTTCTCGAAGATTGGTTGGGCTCAACAGTTTGACAAGATTCAATTGTTGCTTTGAAGAAAGGCAAATCGTCTTTTGCCAACTCCCGACCAGTCGGCCAACCGGAAGGAATTCTGCTCAAGGTAGCGCTGATTGGGAGCTGGCCCCGTCCCAACTGGCGCTCTGCCCCGCTTCCACGCAGTCTCAATCTTGTTCAGCCCGTAGCAGTTCGGCTGGTCGTCTTTTCGCAATCTGCCGCGTCGTCGGCAGTGATGTTCTTGAAAAGTTCGGGCAAACTTTGGGCATCATCTGCCGACTGGCCGAAACGCGCCGATTCGTAGGCGTGGGTAAATCGGGCGACCTTCTTCTGCAGTGCTTCTTCCTGAATGGCCGCCACGAAATCCAGCGGCGTTTGTGACGGCAACTTGCGCCAGCCCAGCCGAGCCATGCGCCGCACCATCCGGTCATACCAGAGCGCGGCCGATTCCCGTGGAGCACGCTCCGGATGCGCCCGCAGACCATAGGCACGCAATCCGCGGACCATGCGCCGGAGATTCATCAGGACGAGCACCCCTGCCGCGAATGCGAGGGCTCCGCCCAGCCAGCGCACCGGAAAACTACTGACGCGGTTGTGTGCTCGCCGCGCCGATCGCAACAGGGCGCGATGCTGCCGCGCAATCCACTGGCGAGCCTCATCAAAGAAATGCCGGCTATTGCTGGCCGCGTCCTTCCCCAAATTACGTTGGTGGCTGGAATCGTAGTTGATAATCCATTCCCGCCAGAACGATGCGGCCGCATCAATGTAGAGCTGCATCCGCGACCAACCGGTTCGCGTTGGTACGCTCCCAGCCGGAGTCGGATCAAAGCTGAGCCAGCCGAATCCGGGGAAGAAAGCCTCCACCCAGGAATGCGCGTCACTGGCTCGCACCACGTATTGGCCTGTGAGGTCGTTGAATTCTCCACCGCGGAATCCGGTTACGATTCGCGACGGGATGCCCAATGAGCGCAGCATCACCGCCATCGAACTGGCGAAATATTCGCAGTGCCCCCGTTTTCTCTCGAACAGGAAGTTCGCCAGCGGATCCTGGGGCAGGCTGCGAGACATTTCCAGCGTGTATCCGAAATGAGTAGAGAGATACTGCTCCATCGCGACAGCCTTGTCGTAGTTGCTGGGAGCCGAAGCGGTGATTTGTTCCGCCAGCTTAGAAATGCGAATGTCGAGCGGAGGCAGTTTTAGGTACTCGTCCATGCCGGCGGGCACAGTGTTCGGCGCTAGTCGAAGCTCCTCGTTGTCAATCGCGGCTAATTGCGACTCGGCTTCGTACCGGTTGATGGGATGATCAGGATCAAGGTCATAGACCGCGTCCCCGGCATCCATGCTCACGTCCCGGAAATTCCCCAAAAGCCTTTGCGGTCGATCGGCCAGGAAAAAAATATTGGTTCCAAGCGGCTCCATCAGGACGTGATAACGAATCGATCGGCCCGCACCCGCGCGCGGATTGCGCGGCGGCGCCAGACGATAGCTTCCATCTACCGCCGGCCGCAGATGGGTTTGATCATACGAATTGGTCCAGACGTTGTCTTTAAAAGTGCTGAGCGCAATCCCCCGCCACTTCAAGTCGTAGGCGCCAGCAAGATCGTTCTCGATCTCGATGTGCATGACGACCGTGCTGGATTGCTGAATCTGGCCGATGCGTCCCAGTTGCACGCGATCGGTGAAGCCCGTAGAAACGTCACTGGTCGGGGTGTAGGCGCTCAGGTAGCGTGACGAAACGCGCGGAAGAAGGAAGAAGATCAGGAAACATCCGGCCAGGATCATCAGCATGAGCGCTGGAGCGATCGCCAGCAGCGCGTAAGCCATGCGCTGCGTCGCCGTGATGATGCGCGGAGAGGCTGCGCCGGGAGGGGCAACGCGCGGCTCCAGCGCGTGCGTCGACTCGGAGGCGACCGAATGCCGCATCTCCATCAACACAAATGTGATGACGGCAACCAGCAAAAAGCCCGCAAAGGAAAGCAGGAACACGCTGCCGACTGTAAGCACGGCAGCGGCCAGCACCATGCCAAACGAAAGCGCCGCGAGCATGTAGTGGTCGCGCGTCTTTTGCAAGGAAAACAACCGCACAACCATCGCAAACAGAACCAGGTGGATGGTAGCTCCCAGAAAACTGTGCGAAACGAAGCGGTAGTCGGCGAGGTAGATGAAGATGTAGATCAGCGTCAGGAACGTAGTCCAGCGTTCCGGGATGGTAAACTCGCGCCGCGTCACCAGTTGGTATCCGCGGAATGTCAGCGCCAGTCCTACCAAAACCACGGCCGGCAGATCCAGCCCTCCGGTCGAAGCGAGCGCGCCGAAGCCAGTAAGCACGAGCAGATACAACGACACATTGAAGTAGCGCTCAATGGCCGTAGCCATGGTCGTCGTGGCCATTCTGGTCGTGGCCCTGGTAGTCGCGGCGAGGGAGACCTTGCCCGGGTTGATGGAAGCTTCCGTCACAGTAAGCTTCTATTGTTGGCGAAACCGGCGCGGAAGGGAAGTGTCCGCGGTAACGCATCGCTCATCACGGTCGCACATCACGCGGTACAATACCTGCCCATGGACTACCTTCTGAAAACTGAACCAACCGTCTATTCGTTCGCGAATCTCGAGCGCGACAAAATAACGATTTGGGATGGAGTGACCAACCCGGCCGCGGTGAAGCACTTGCGCGAGATGAAACCGGGAGAGCGGCTGGTGATCTACCACACCGGGGACGAAAAGAGCGCCGTCGGGACCGCGTCGGTCGTTTCGGTGGATGCCAGCGATCCCAAAATTCCCCAGGTGAAGATTAAAGCCGGCAAGGCAATCGCGAAGCCAAGGACGCTGGCGGAAATCAAGTCGCGCCCATCATTTGCCGACTCTCCACTAGTGAAACAAGGACGGTTAAGTGTGGTCCCGCTCACGGCAGCGCAGTACGCGTGGCTGGCGTGGTGAGTGAACTGATCGCGTAGAGACGGGCGCCCTCGCCCGTCCAAGCCGAGCGGAAGCTCGGTAGGGTTTTCGCCAGCGCCAAAAACGGCCGTCGCGGAAAGAACAGTCCTCGTGTAACTCGCCCGAGAGACGGCTTACGTTCTTACGACCCTCTCCGTGCAATCGGGCTCGGCGCACGCGTAGGTTACGTGGTTGCGCTGGCGGTCGAGGCTGATGATGAACATCGGCCGTCCGTGGCGATCGCAGACGGGCTGGTTGGGAGAGATGACAGGCGCGTCTCCGCGCTTGGGCGTGGTGTAACCGATGCGTTCACCGAAGCAACGATGGCAGAATTTGTCGGTGCAGCGAAAAAATTCGATGCAATAGTCCGCGTTATAGGGAGCGAGCGCAGGCTCCATCGTGCGGAAGTGCTGATCGCAAAGCGGCATGAGGTCCGAGCGCATGCGAAGCGAGTTTAACACCTGGTCGTGTCCCAGATTTCCCGCGTCGTGATTGTAGCGCCGCCGTCCCGGCGGCTGTCCGGCGGGCGTCCCGCCCGCCGAGGCCCATGCGACGACGCAGACAGCCGGCAAGGATGCCAGCGCCACACATGCGACAACCTGCCCCGAATTAGGGCGCTGTTCTCAATGACGCACCGAATGACTCAAGATTCGGTGACTCAATGTCGAAAGGATTCAATGCTTCAATCGCCTTATAATCTCTCCCATGCCGGAGATGTCTCCCGAACGCCAGCAGAACTTCAGCAAGATGCGGGAGATCGCCCGCGAGATCTTCATCTCCGCGCTCAGCAACGCCTCCATCGAAAGCGCTTTCGCCCGCAACATGCACTGCGAGCGCCGTGTCCTGCGCATTGGCGACGACCTGCACGATCTCGATTCCTACCACCGCGTCTTCGTCGTTTCCATCGGAAAGGCCGCCCACACCATGGCCGCCGCTCTCGAAGCTCAAGTGGGCGGCGAACTTCGAAGGCATCGTCGCCTCGTCCGTCGAACCCGCAAAGTCAGGTCCGCGGTTTCCGCTATTTTCACGGTGGACATCCCGACTCCCACCGCCGAATCCATCCAAGCCGCCGACGCCATCCTCAAATCGCTAGCCACGCTCGACGCCGCTTCGCTCGCCATCTTTATGATCTCCGGCGGCGGCTCCTCCATCGTCGAAAAGCCCGTCGTGATTTACCCCTCGCTCGGAAGACGACGACATCTCTCTCCCCGACCTCGTCGCCACCTATCGCGCGCTCGTCCACTCCGGCGCGCCCATCGCCGAAATCAACGCCATCCGCAAACATCTCTCCGCCGTCAAGGGCGGACGCCTCGCCCAGGCCGCCTATCCCGCCCAGCAGGTTTCGATTCTCGTCTCCGACGTGCCCGACGACACGCCCGACGCGCTCGCCTCCGGCCCCACCATGCCCGATTCCACCTCCATCCAGGACTGCGAGCGCATCGCCGCCAAATACAATCTCGTCGATCAGTTTCCCAAATCCGTCGCCGATCTCTTCCGCCAGCATGCGCTCGAAGAAACGCCCAAATCCGACGATCCCGCCTTCGTCCGCGCCCGCTGGTGGACCGTGCTCTCCAACAAAGTAGCCATCGACGAAGCCGCCGCTGCCGCCACCCGCGCCGGTTTCGCGGTCGAAGTCGATAACTCCTGCGACGACTGGCCCTACGAAAAAGCCGCCGCCTACTTGCTCAACCGCCTGCGCGAACTGCGCAGCAAAGTCTCGCGCGTCTGCCTGATCTCAGGAGGCGAAGTGACCGTGACCGTGCGCAACGGCGGCATCGGCGGACGCAACCAGCAGTTCGCGCTCGCCTGCGCCGAACCGATCGCGGGGCACGAACATCACCGTCCTGAGCGCCGGCACCGACGGCATCGACGGCAACAGTCCCGCCGCCGGAGCCGTCGTCGATGGCAGCACCGTCGCTCGCCTCGCGTCACACCAAGTCTGCGCGGTCCGAGACGCGGGATCCGTCGCGGCAAGCGCTCTCCACCTTCAATGCCTATCCTCTTTTCGACGCGCTCGGAGACGCCATCATCACCGGCCCCACGGGAAACAATCTTGCGCGACCTGCGCATCCTGCTGGCCTACTAATCGCGTGCTGCCCGCATCTTCAGTAAGTCCCAATCCGGTACGTGTTTTTGAATGCGCGCTACCGTACATTACAAATCGACGGGGCTTTGTTTCTCATTATTTAGCGTTGTCATACTCCCGTGGTTCATGGTCTTCCGGCACCGTAAATTCTTGTAAAGTCCATCTCACATGGCAGCGTCGACGCCTTTAACCTGCATCCAATCGTTGAAAAACAATATACTCAATGGAGGTTTTCGTTTGAAACAGACATTACGTATTGCTATTCTCTTGTACGTTTGCCTGCGCCGCGATGGCGGCATTCTCGAATTTCGCGCAGGCCCAGAAAATCGACATTGCATTCGGCGTCAGCACCACTTTAGCCCCGGGAGCCGATTCATGCAGCGGCAACTGTCAGATCAACCAGTCGCTGAGCGGCGGCGCCTTTCCCGGTTTTAGCGGCGACGTGCTCTTCTGGCACAATCTCGGCGTCGGCGCCGAAGTTTACTGGAGAGGCATCCCAAGGCGCCGGAAATTACTTTAATGAGATTGGGTGTCAACTATCGTCCAGTCTTTTACAACTTCAACGCCGTCTACTCACCCAAGCTGGCTAGCCATGCCTACCTGGAACTCGTCGCCGGCGTCGGCGCCATGAGCACGCATTTGTATGAATGCTCCGATTGCGGCGATCACTGGCGGCAGCTCCGAAGTTGCCAGTCCAGCACTCACTTCGACGGAGATTTCGGCGCTGGCCTCAAGCTCTATCTCTTAAAGGGGCTTTTTCGTTCGCCCCGAGGCGCGCATCTACCTGATCAACAACAACACCAATTTTGCCGGCTCCTACGCCACCCGCGTCGGCGCCTCCATCGGCTACACCTTCCGGTAACTCTCAGTTCTTCTGGCATGGGGAACAGCCGCATCCGGCTGTTCCCGCCCAGTTCCGCTTTTGCCTTCGTAACGTTTCGGTCTGAGATCTAGTGTTTCCTTCGTGTGCCTTCGTGACCTTGGTGGTAGAGGTTCGGGCAAAGTGAGTCGCTGCCCGCAACGGGTCGCCGGTTTCCTGTTTCCCCCGTCCCGCATTATGATAGAGCTATGAATTTTGGCGTCTCCGGCGAGATGATCTTCCTGTTTCTCCTGGTGCTGATCCTCTTCGGCCCCAAGAAAATGCCAGAGATCGCCCGCCAGATCGCGCGCCTGCTCAACGAGTTCCGCCGCGCCTCCAACGAGTTCCGCTCGCAGATCGAGTCCGAAGTCAGTTCCCTCGATGTCGGGAAAACGCGGGCAGCCGCCCGCGTCGACGATCCTGACGCCGCTTCAGGCTCCGCTGGGATCGCTGGCCAATCGCATCTTCAATCCACCCACGGCCGAAAAGCATGGCGCTCTGGAAGTTCCCGCCGCCCCGGCCGAACCCGTGACCGTTCCCGAGCCTGCCGCCGCTCCGAAAGTTGCGCCCGATGCCTGAAGCGCTCGCCTCTTCTCCCCTGAACGGATCAGCAACGATGCTAAGAAGGACCAATTGCCCGCCATGGGCTTCCTCGACCATCTCGAGGAACTGCGCAAGCGCATCGTCTACTCCATCATCGCCGTCGTCATCGGCTTCTTTGCCTGCTGGGGATATGCCGAGCGTATCTACGGCGTCATGCAGCGTCCCATCATGGACGCGCTCGCCCGCAACAATCTGTCGGCCAAGCTCGTCTACGTCAATCCTACCGAGCCCTTCAACCTCTATCTGAAAGTCGGCATGATGGCCGGCCTCTTCGTCACCTCGCCCTTCGTGCTCTACCAGCTCTGGTGCTTCATTTCGCCCGGTCTCTATCGCAACGAGAAGCGCTACGTCCTGCCCTTCATGGTTTCGACCATCGGCCTGTTCCTGGCCGGAGGATATTTCGGCTACAAAGTTGTCCTTCCGCAGGCGCTCGTATTCCTCATCGGTTACGGCAAAGACTTTCAGCCGATGATCACGCTCGGCGAATACAGTTCTCTGTTCCTGACACTCATCGTCGGCATGGGCATCATTTTCGAAATGCCGATCGTGATATTTTTTCTGGCGCTCATGGGCATCGTCAGCGCCGGCTGGATGTGGCGCAATATCCGTTATGCCATCCTCGGCATCTTCGTGGTCGCCGCCATCGTCTCGCCGACCCCCGATATCCTGAACATGTGCATCTTCGCCGCGCCCATGGTGGCCCTGTACATCTCTAAGCACCAGCATCGCCTGGCTCGTGCATCCCAACTCAGCGCAAGAAACGCGCCGAGAAAAAGAACTCCTGATCGAGGAGAAAGGAAAGATCATGCAACCACCAAGGATACGACGGCTCACGAAGGTTCTTTGCCAGGTGTTCCTTCGTGAACCTTCGTGTCCTTGGTGGTTGATGGTTTTGCTCTGCCTGCTGGGAACGTTCGCCCTGGCTTCCTGTTCGCGTGGAACCGAGGCGCAGCCCAAGGCCTCGTTTGAGGCCGCAAGCCGTAACGCGAACCCGATTCAGCCTCCCCCGCCCGAAGCGCCCGCCCCCGACAACGCTCCGCTCCCGCACATCGATGCCAAACGCGCCTTCGAATACACCCGAGAAGTGACCGCCTTCGGCCCGCGGTACATGGGCAACGAGAACCACAAGAAGCTGGAGCGTTACATCGTCGATCACCTGAAAGGCGATCATTGACGACAGATCGAAGACGACGCTTTCACCGCCGACACCGTGGAAGGGAAGTTCCCCGTCCGCAACATCATTGCCAAGTTTCCCGGCACAAAAGATGGCATCATCGTCATCCTGGGCCACTACGACACCAACTATCCGCTGCGCAATACCGGATACGTAGGCGCCAACGACGGCGGCTCTTCTACTGCCATTCTGCTCGAATTCGCCAACCAGCTGCGCGCCGCGACTTCGGGCAGGTCAGCGACGATCAAAAGCGCGATGGCTACAGCGTCTGGCTGGTCTGGACCGACGGCGAAGAAGCCGTGAAGACGTGGTCCGACACCGACAGCCTTTACGGCACCCGTCATCTCGCCGAAAAATGGGAGAAGGATGGCACGCTGAAAGAAAATCAAGGCGCTCATGGTGATGGACATGATCGCATCCCGCCGACCTTGCCATTCGACCGCGATACCAACACCACTCCCTGGCTGCTCGACCTGATTTACTCCGCCGCTGAGCGCGGCGGCTACCAGTCCCATTTCTACGCCCTGCGAAGCCGCCATCGAAGACGATCACATGCCCTTCGTCAAACGCGGCGTCCCCTGTGCCGATGTAATTGACATCGACTACGGCTACAACAACGTTTTTCACCACACCCCGCAAGACACCATGGACAAGCTAAGCCCCAAAAGCCTTGAAATAGTAGGGAATACGATCCTCGAAACTATCCACCTGCTGGACCAGCGCTAAATGAGCGAAGCCCAGGCGTTCCGGCGGCGTCCCGCCCGCCGCGGCAGGTGAAAGATTTCTCTTGATCTATATAATGTCTATCGGTATACTATACTTAAATACAACGTGCCGTGCCCCACCCGCCGGTGCGTTCTGGAAGCAGCATCGGCCGTGATCGGGGGATCGAGGCCGAGTGTTCACCAAAGAACCTCGGCTGCCGCAAGGGCGGCCGAGGCATTTTGTGCCAAAATCAGACGCGAAGCAATAGAAAAGCCGGACAGAAATATTGCGATCCCCCATCGCCCAGCATGCAATCCAACTTCTCAGAATTAACTCCTGAGTCCAAGGATTCCTGCTTGTTCAACCGAATTTCGCTGGCAGTCGTTCTGTTAGCATCCAGCATTCTTGCCCGCGCGCAAGCGCCCAGCGCTCCCGGCAAGCCGCTTCCGCCCGGGCCCATGCAATCGAAGATGAAAGCCGCCTGCACCCAGTGTCACAATACCGGCCGCATCACTGAGCAGCACCTGACCCGCCAGCAATGGTCCGACGAACTGGAAAAAATGGAAGGCCTGGGTGCTGTCATTCCCGACGCCGACCGCAACGCCCTTCTGAATTATCTGACCAGGAATTTCGGCCCCGAAAAAGGTGCAGCCAAGCCCGCTCCCAAGAAATCCGGAAGCGCGGCCAACTAGTATCAGGTGGGGACGGGCGAGGGTTGCGTCCAGGGCTCGAACTCTGGCGCAGGAAAACGGAGAAAAGCAAAGCGCTGCCGACCCAACGTCCAAAGTGGCGCTACGGCAGCGCTGCCCGACCAAGCTCAAACTACCTGTCAGCATGACCCGGACGCCGCCAAGACTTCAAGTGATTGTTTAGGTACTCCAAAGCGCCCCTAATTTTTCTCTGCGCCCTCTGGCGTCCTCCGCGGTTGATTGCCGTTCCGGCGCGCAACAACGGAAACAGAATCACATCGCGAATCGTATGCGAGTCGGTAAACAGCATCGCCAGCCGATCCACTCCCAACCCCACGCCGCCCGCCGGAGGCATGCCATACGACAGCGCATTAATGTAATTCTCATCCATCTGGTGAGCTTCGTCGTCGCCGCGCTCGCGTTCTTTCAATTGCGCCTCAAATCGCGCCCGTTGATCCTCCGGATCGTTCAGTTCGCTGAACCCGTTGGCGATCTCCATCTTCCCGGCGAAGATTTCGAAAGCGCTCAGTCCAGTCCGGCTCATCCGGCTTTTGTTTCGAGAATGGCGAGATGGCGGTAGGAAATTCATAGATGATCGTAGGCTGCATCAGGTGTTCTTCGGCCATCGCCTCAAACAAGAGCGGCAATCGTCTTGCCCGCCGGCTCCTCCGAGTCGTAAGCCAGATTGACGCCTGCCTCGCGCACCCGATTCACCAGCTCCCGCACCGAATCGTGCGAAGCGAAATCATTCACGCGAAGGCGTCGTCCCGGCTTTCTCTGGCCAGAACTTCGAGATCGCCTCCCGCATCGTCATGCGCCGCCAGTTCGCATGCGACCAGTCAATCTCCTGCTCGCCCCACTTCGTCTTCATTCCGCCAGTAACATCTTTCACCGCCTGCTCAATCGATCCCTGCGTGGTATCCAGAATGCCCAGGTAGTCGGTGTAAGCCTGATAAGCCTCCAGCATTGTGAACTCCGGATTCCATCTCCACCCCAGCCCCTCGTTGCGGAAGTTGCGATTGATCTCATACACGCGATCGAATCCGCCCACCGTCAGCCGCTTCAAATAAAGTTCCGGAGCGATGCGCAGAAACAGATCCATATCCAGAGTATTGTGATGCGTCTTAAACGGACGAGCCACCGCTCCGCCCGCAATCGGATGCATCATCGGAGTCTCGACTTCCATAAATCCCTGCGCATCGAAATACCGCCGCAACGATTGCACCAGCTTGCTGCGTTTCAAAAACACTTCGCGCACTTCCGGATTCATCACCAGATCCAAATACCGCTGCCGATAGCGCAACTCGACATCAGTAAGCCCGTGAAATTTTTCCGGCAACGGCAGCAGGTCTTTCGAAAGAAACGTCAATTCCTCGGCATGAATGCTCAGCTCGCCCGTGCGCGTGCGAAACAGATATCCGCGAACTCCAATGTGATCGCCCAGGTCGAGCAGCTTCCAAAGTTCGTACCCGGCGTCGCCAATCGCATCTTTTTTGACGTAGATCTGCAGCCGCTGCCCATCCTGCTGCAAGTGTGCGAACCCGGCTTTGCCCATCAAACGAATCGCCATAATGCGTCCCGCAACCCGCACCGTCACCCGCGGAGACTCCAGTTCCTCCGTAGTCTGTCCGCCATACTCAGCCAGAATCTGCGCCACGGTATGGCTGAAGTTAAACTTCCGCGGATAAGCCGGATGCCCGAGAGCCTCAATCTTCTTCAGCTTCTCGCGCCGTATTTCATAAATATTTTCGTCGAGTGACAATGAGTGGTCCTTGCCCAGCAAAAAGTAAAACTGGGAACAGCGATTATAAATAACCCCGCCCCACGTAGGGGCGGACGCATTCGTCCGCCCCGGCCCCAGCGAACGAATTACTGATCTCATCCATGAACGAGAATGTCATCCTGAGCGGAGCGGAGACTTCACGAAGCGAAGTCCCCGCGGAGTCGAAGGACCCCTGCATCCTTCACGTCCAGCAGAAAAGTCTCAGGGAGTTCTCCCCGTGCACCCGGCGATTTGGACCTTCGCTGACCTTACCACCACAGAGGGTGCCCCACCTTTCGCGCTTTTCGAAAGGTGGGAGGCCCAGGCGTCAGCATCGAGAGGTGTTGGCTCTATGCCGCCTCTGCTCGAATCTCCGAGATTGCCGAAGCCAGTGGCGCTCTGAATTTTCGAGTTTTCCTTTCCACGGATGAGCTAGGTAGCATGCCTTAAGTTAGACGGCACCTCGGAATCTCTACCATCGAGAATTTGGCCCTTGGAAACGCGGGGACAGACGGAATTTTCCGGACACTGCCCCGCCCTCGCGAATTTGTCAGTTACTTACCGATCAAATTACCTAAACCTATGATAAATAAGGATATTATGTAAGTCCTTTAGAATCAAAGATCAAATCAAAAATTCCCTCTAAGCCCCTGATTCAAAAAGATCGAAGGTGGAGGGGTCTAATTACCAGATAGTAACTAGCCGAAATTAAGCAATCGAGAGAAGCGAGCCATTTCCGCCCGAATCCTGCTCATTACTGTTCAGGTTCCACCTCGCATCCCATACTCATCTCATGCCCTCGGATGCGAACGCCCGAACGCTGAGCTCGTTCCTCGACTACCTGCGAGTCGAGCGAGGCTCGGCGAAGCTG
The DNA here is from genome assembly GCA_963699405.1 of uncultured Acidobacteriaceae bacterium. Taxonomy (GTDB): domain Bacteria; phylum Acidobacteriota; class Terriglobia; order Terriglobales; family Acidobacteriaceae; genus Acidiflorens. Next base: position 51,465 of record CAVOTW010000005.1, read on the forward strand.
ACGATTGCCGCCTACGCGAGCGATTTGGCGCAGTTCGCGGAATTCCTGGAGAAGCGTCACGTGCTCCTGAGCTCAGCGCGCCGCGACGATGTACGCGAGTACATCCAGGAATTATTTTCGAACTCGCTCGACGGTCGCTCGGTGGGACGGAAGCTTTCCGCCATCCGCCATCTCTACCGGCATTTGCTGCTCGATGGAAAGATCGACAAGGATCCGACCCTGAACATTGACTTGCCCAAGCAGTGGAAAGTCCTGCCCAAAGCGCTAAGCCGCGCCGAAGTTGGAGCCATGCTCGGCGAAACCAGATCGGACCGAACGAAGCCAGCCGAAATAACGGTGAGCGACAAGCAGCCAAGCCGCGAAACCGTGCGCGGACACGCGCTCCGTCTCCGCGATCGCGCCATGCTCGAACTGCTCTATGCAGGAGGAGTGCGCGTCTCGGAAGTGGCCGATGCGCGCCTCGAAGACCTGAAGTTGGAAATGGGATACATTCTGGTGCGAGGCAAGGGCGACAAGGAGCGCATGGTTCCGCTCGGAGTGCCCGCGCAGCAAGCGTTGCAGCGGTACTTGAGAAACGGCAGGGAAGCGATCGTTGGAACCGGACCTGGATTTGGAACGAAGACAACGAAGACGAAGAAAAGCTCGCCTCTATTATTTCTGGGCAGAAGCGGTCGCCGCCTGACGCGCCAGCGCGTGTGGCAGTTGGTGGGAAAGGCAAGCATCGCTGCGGGACGCCACGCCAGTCCGCACATGTTGCGCCACTCCTGCGCGACGCACATGGTCGAGAACGGAGCCGACCTGCGAACCGTGCAGACGATTCTCGGCCACTCCGACATTTCGACGACGCAGATCTATACGCACGTTGCGCTCGACCGTCTGAAGAGCGTCTATGCGAAGCATCATCCGCGAGCGAAAGCGAGGGAGAATAATTTGTAATCTGGCAATTTTGTAATTTGGTAATTGAAACCGGTCCGCGCCGCGCTGGAATTTTGGTTTTGGTCTGGATTTTGAATTACCAAATTTCAAAATTACCAAATTACAAAATCGCTCCGCTTCTAATTCCCGCATGACACCGACCGCTGCCAACTCGCGCACCATCGTCGAACACGCCACCGACGACTTCCTGCGCCATTTGCGGGAGCGCAATGCCTCGCCGCATACGATCAAGGCTTACGCCGGAGATCTCGACGTCTTTGCCGCCTATATCGGATCGCGCGATTGGAAGACGATTGACCACATCGCGATTCGCGGCTTCCTCTCGCATCTGTACGACAAAGGCTTGAGCAAGACTTCGGTGGCGCGCGCGCTGGCCGCCGTGCGGTCGCTGTATCGCTGGCTGGCGCAAGAAGGCGTGGTCGAGCAGAATCCGGCGAAGCTGGTTTCGACGCCGCGGCTGCCGAAGAAACTGCCGCGCGTTCCGACGATTGAGGAAATGAATTCCATGCTCGACGGCAAAATGCCGGAAGTGGCGTCGTTTCCCGAGCGCGATCGCCTGATGTTCGAGCTGCTCTACGGCTGCGGCATTCGCAACTCGGAACTGGTCGGCATCAATCTCGACGACATCAGCCTGAGCAACGAAGCGATTCTGATTCGCGGCAAAGGGAAGAAGGAACGCTACGTTCCGTTCGGAGGCTCGGCGCTGGCGGCGCTGTCCGTCTATCTGCCGTGGCGGCAACAACTGCTCGGCGACGCTGAAAAAGACGATGTCGGCGAAAGGCATGCCCGCGCTGCTCGTCAACCAGCGCGGCGGACGCCTTACGACGCGCAGCGTGGGCCGCATCATCAAGCGCATCGCGGTGGCCAAGGGACTGTCGCCCGAGGTTCATCCGCATACTTTGCGGCACGCCTTTGGCACGCACATGCTCGAAGAGGGAGCGGACCTGCGTGCCATCCAGGAACTGCTCGGGCACGAGCGGCTGGCGACGACCGAGCGCTACACCCAGCTTTCGGTCAAGCACGTGATGAATGTGTACGATCAAACGCATCCGCGAGCGAAGTGAGGCGAAGATTCGTTAGCGCATGCTAGCTCTCCGACCTCGCCGCGCGCGTCATCAGCTCTTCGATGGCCTGCTGCGGCGACTTGCCGTGTTCGAGGATCGCGAACATCTGCTCGGTAATCGGCATCTCGACGTTTTTCTTGCGAGCCAGGCCGACCGCGGCTTTGGTGGTGAAAACGCCTTCGGCAACGGCTCCGTGCATGCCGGCGATGATGTCGGGGAGTTTGCGGCCCTTGCCCAGTTCCACGCCGACGCTGCGATTGCGCGAGAGATCTCCCGTGCAGGTCAGGACGAGGTCGCCCAAGCCCGCGAGTCCAGCCATGGTGTCGAGACGTCCTCCGCAAGCCACGACCAGGCGCGCCATTTCGGCGAGACCTCGCGTGATCAGCGCGGCCACCGAATTGTGGCCGAGTCCGAGGCCGTCGCAGATACCTGCCGCAATGGCGATAATGTTCTTCAGCGCGCCGCCGAGTTCGACGCCAATCACGTCATCGTTGGTATAGACGCGAAAGCGCGAATCGTTGAACGCCTGCTGCACGGCGCGCGTCACTTCGCCATCGACGGACGCCACGGTCACAGCGGTCGGATCGCCGCGCGCTACCTCTTTGGCAAACGACGGGCCGCTGAGCGCTGCCAGGCGCGGCGTGAAATGGCGGCTGCGCAAGACGTCGGCGATCACTTCGGTCATGCGCAGCAGAGTGCCGCCTTCGAGTCCCTTGGTGCAGCTGACGAAAAGTGTCTCCGGGCGAAGCGCGGGCGCCATGCGTTCGAACAATGCTCGACAATGTTGCGAGGGCATCACGCTGACGACGATCTCCGCGCCGTCGAGCGCGGCGTTCAGATCGCTGGTCGCCGCAGATGGATTCGGGCAAGCCGAAATCCCGGCAGGAAGCGCTCGTTGATTCGGCTTCTGCGATGCTCTCGCAAACTTCTGGCTCGTTGGCCCAGAGGCGAACATCGTTCCGGACATCGTGTTGGGCATCGTGCCGGAAACCGGCCGTTCCTTTGCGTCCGAGGACGATGGCCAGCGCGGTGCCCCACGCGCCTGCTCCTATGACGGCAAAGCGGCCTCGGATGGTCATGCCGATGCTCCTAGCGTTCCCGGCTTTGTACCTGAGACGCTCCTAATTTGGTTTCCGTTCCCGGCGACGAGGCGGCCGATGTTTTGGCGATGCTTCCAGATGACGAGCACCGACACCAGGCGCGATCAAAAGCAGTTGCCGCGCGTCCACGTATTCATGGAAAGCCCACGCCAGCAGCGGAAAGGCTGCAGCCACCGCTACTGACCCCAGCGAAATCAGGCGGAAAGCGGCCGCGATCAGCAAGAACAGGACCCACCATGGACAAAATGGATTTCGGGGTGAGCAGGATAAAAGCCCCGAAGCTGGTGGCGACGCCCTTGCCTCCGCGAAATTTGAGCCAGACGGGAAACAGATGACCAAGCACTGCGAAAAACGCCGCCGCGGTCATGAGAAGTTCCGGATGGGGGACGTCGAACCACGTTCGGGCGAGCACCACGGCGACTAAACCTTTGGAAGCGTCGAGCAGCAAAGTTGCAACTCCGAGCGCAGGCGATTTGCGAGCGACATTGGTTGCGCCTATGTTGCCACTGCCACTTGTACGTACATCCTCGTCCTTAAAAATACGCACCAGCAGGTAGCCGAATGGGATCGATCCGAGCAGATAGCCGATGGCGGCCGCGATGAAGTAAGAATTCATATTTGCTAGGCTCTTACAGCTCTAGCCACCTGATCGATCTAGGCAATTCTTTCGAAGCATAGAAGTCCTTAGCCACTTCAACTGCTTTAGAAAAGCGAATGACGGCGCTATTCGGTAGTTCTTGTTCTTGATCGGGAGTGTCTAGGAAGAAAGTCGTCGTTTCGCTCGGGGTCAGTTCTTCAATGGCTCCAACCGACAAGAACCCTGGATGCAACTCGTCAGGGAAATAATGAAGGCACGCGAGGTCGCCCTTTACTAATAGTGAGATTGCGGGAGACCTTTCGTTGTCATGTGAAAGCCAAAATCCATTTGCTCCAGACCCGTATCTCTTCTGGAGGATCTTTTCGAGTTCGGACGCGCTATTAGCGTCGTGTGCGCCTCCGAAATCCTCGATTTTCATACTCATCACCGCACCCTAATGACTGCCGAATCGCCGGATTGCTAACCTCGCTACTTAGATTCCCGGCTCGCGACCATCTTATTCCTGCCCTCGGAGCGGAAACCGCTGCAGCTTCGTGTACTTCGATCCTGCTGGTGAAAGCTGGCTCTGATAGAGAATAAACTCGCGGGCCATCATCGTGCCGAAATCAAGTTCGGGCATGGCAGCAAGTCGCTTATCGAGCACGGCGAAAATTGTGTTGGGGTCGTCGCCTTTCTGCCGCTTCGGCGAGCCCGATCGGCCTCCGGCGCGCGCCAGCGTCAGATGCGGACTATACGGCCGATCTTCGCGCGGAATGCCGAGTTCGGCAGTGGCCATATCGATGCTTCCGGCTAGTTCCGCCAGTTGCGGTGCAGCATGAATCCCGATCCAGAATACGCGCGGAGCCTTTGCGGTGGGAAAGAATCCGTATCCGCCGGAGCGAATTTCAAATGCGCTGGCTTCGACTTGCCGCAACCGGTCGGCGATGGACTCGACTTGCTCTGGCTTCTGTTCGCCAATGAACTTCAACGTAACGTGTAGCGACTCCGGCCGCACCCAGCGCGCATCGGGCGCAAAGCCCTGCACGCCGTCAAGGAAGCGCGAAATGCGGGCGCGAACTTCCGGGTCAAGATCGATACCGATGAATACTCGCATCACTCTGCCTTACAACAGCGCCCGGCGAATCATCTCCAGCGCCTGCTGGGTTGCGAACTGGCGGATGTGTTTGCGGTCGCCGGGAAAATTGCGCTCGACGACCTGCGTGCCTTCTTCTCCCGCCAGCGCGACGTAGACCAAGCCTACGGGTTTCTGCTCGGTGCCCCCGCTCGGGCCGGCGACTCCGGTGATTCCGACTCCATAGCTCGACAGGCAGCGCTTGCGAATGCCTTCGGCCATCGCCGCCGCCACTTCGCGACTGACGGCTCCGTGCTGGTCGATCAGGGCTTTCGGGACATTGGCGAATTGCGTTTTCAATTCGTTGGAGTAGACCACAGCGCCGCCGATGAAATAGCGCGAACTCCCTCCGAGCGAAGTGATGCGCTCGGCCAGCAACCCGCCGGTGCAGGATTCAGCCACAGCCAGCGTCATGCTGCGCATCTGCAGCAGATAGCTGATGATCTGCTCGATGGTTTCGCCTTTGCGCGAGAAGATGGCGTCGCCGAGTTCATCTTCAATTTTTTCCGCGAGTTCCTCGACGCGGCTCTCGGCTTCGGCTGGCAAATCCTTGCGGCAACGCAGGTGAAGTTGAATTTCGCCGCCGCCAGCGAGGATCGTGGTTTCGACATCGGTGTAGGTTTTGTAGATGGGCGCAACCCGCGCGTCCACTTGCGATTCGGCCATCATCGCCAGCTTGAGCGTGCGCGTGGCGATGTGCTGCGACGGGACGCGGGCGCGCAGCCGCGGAATGCATTCGGCTTCAAACATCGGCTTCAGTTCGTGGGGAGGGCCGGGGAGCAGCATCAGGAGCCGTTCCTGGCCGTCGTACTTTCCGCCGATCCACTGCCCGGGCGCGCTACCGAGGCGGTTGGTTAGCACGGTCGCGCTGCTCAGGATGTCGGCTTGCTTGGCATTGTTTGGCGTCATCTTGTAGCCGCGCTTGGCGAAGCGCTCTTCGAGCTTCGCAATGATTTCAGGATCGCGCTGCAGCTTCAGGCCGAGCGCATCGGCCACCGCTTCGCGAGTGAGGTCATCTTCGGTGGGGCCGAGGCCGCCCGTGAAGATGATGATGTCGGAACGCCGCATGGCGAGCTTGGCGGCTGCCGTGAGCCCTTCGGCGTCGTCGCCCACAACGCATTTGAAGCGCACTTCCACGCCCAGGTCATTCAGTTGTTCGGTGAGGTAGAGCGAGTTGGTGTCCTGGCGATGGGGAGTCAGCATCTCAGAGCCGACGGCGATGATCTCGGCGTTCACGGGTAAAAGTGTAAATGAAGTACCCAGTACCCAGCAGCCACTACCCAGTTTCCAACGGGATGTGCTGGGTACTAGGTACTGATAACTGGTTGTTGCTGCGTCATGCAATGCAGCGCGCCGAATCCCCAGATCAGATCGCCGCAGTAGATGGGCACGATTTCGCGAGTTGGAAAAAGTTCCGCGAGCGAGTTGAGCGCAACACGATCGTTGGAATCGTTGAAGACCGGCACCAGCACTGCGCCATTCGCGATATAAAAATTAGCGTAGCTGGCGGGCAACTGGCGGCCTTCGAAAATGACTGGACGCGGCATGGGAATCTCGACGATCTCGAGTCGCTGTCCATCGGCGGTGCGGGCGTTTTTCAGGCGTCCCAGATTTGCGTGCAGGGCGGCATAGTTTTCGTTCTGTTCATCGGGTTCGATCATGGTGATCACAGTATTCGGAGCCACGAAGCGGGTGATGTCGTCAACATGGCCGTGCGTGTCGTCGCCGGTGATGCCGCTCTCCAGCCAGATGACAGACGGCGCGCCCAGATAGTCAGCGAAGAGTCGCTCATAGGCGGCTCGGTCCATGGACGGATTGCGTTGCTGTGTGGTCGAGAGCAGGCATTCTTCGGTGGTGATAAGGGTGCCGCGGCCGTTGACGTCGATCGATCCGCCTTCGAGCACAACGCGGTACTTGTTTTTGGAGGAATCGCCGAGCGAATCAACGAGGAACGGCCGCACGACGCGAACGCCCGCTGCTTTGGCCATATGCTCGCCAACCATTGCGTCGAGTTTGTAATTCGGATACTTGGCCCAGGCGTTAAATTGAAAATGCAGAGCGAGCAGGCCGGGGTCGCCCGAATCGTGGAGGTTGTCGTGGTCATGATCGCGGTTAGAATCGGCAGCCGGCGTGAGAAAGATGCAGCCAGAGTCACGCGTCCAGACGCGGTCGGTGCGCCAGTGATGAAAGCGAACATTGGCGGAGAGCGCGTCGGCTTTTTCCAGCACCGCGCGCGCCCGTTGTTCGCTACTCGCGTTGTTGACGATCAGATCCACGCGCTCATGCCGCGCAAGGTTGCGGACGATCTCGGCATAAACCCACGGGATCGGCTCGAACTTGCCCGGCCAGTCACCGCGAAAATGCGGCCAGGCGAGCCACGTGGAGTCGTGCGGTTCCCATTCGGCGGGCATGCGATAACCGAGAGCGGCAGGGAGAAGGCTGGCGCGCGCTGCGGATGATCTTGCCATGATTCTGTCCGATTATTTTCCGTCGATCATGCGACTGGTGATGGGAGCGTAACTATCGATGCGGCGGTCGCGCAGGAAGGGCCAATTGCGGCGAATGTCTTCCAGGTGATGCAAGTCCACTTCGCCGAGCAGGATTTCTTCCTTGTCGTGGGAGGCCTCGGCAAGCACGCGGCCGAAAGGATCGCAGAAGAATGACCCTCCCCAGAATTCGAGCCCTTTGCCGGGCGCGGAATTGCCGCGGATATCTCCTGTCTCGAAGCCAACACGATTCACCACGCCAACGTACACGCCATTAGCAATGGCATGCGCCCGCTGGATGGTCCGCCAGGCATCGTGTTGCGCCTCGCCGAACTCGGCCTTTTCCGCCGGATGCCAACCGATAGCCGTTGGATAAAACAGAATGCTCGCTCCTTGCAGCGCGGTGAGGCGCGCGCCTTCCGGATACCACTGGTCCCAGCAGACCAGCGCGCCGAGCCTTCCAGCAGAAGTGTCGAAGGCCTTGAAGCCGAGATCGCCGGGAGTGAAATAATATTTTTCGTAGTAGAGCGGATCGTCGGGAATGTGCATCTTGCGGTAGATGCCGCCGAGCGCGCCATCCGAGTCGAAAATGGCGGCCGTGTTGTGGTAGAGGCCGGGGGCGCGTTTTTCAAAGAGCGAGGCGACCAGCACGACTTTATTTTGCCGGGCAGCGGCGGCTAGCTTTTCCGTGGTTGGCCCGGGAATCGGTTCGGCGAGATCGAACAGCGCCGCATCTTCGCGCTGGCAGAAATATTGCGTCTGAAAAAGCTCGGGCAGGCAGACGACGTGAGCGCCTTTGCGCGCCGCCTGCGCAACGCGATCGAGCGCCTTGGCCAGATTGTCGGCGGGCTCGGGGCCGCACGACATCTGGATCAGGGCGACGGTGAATTTTTCTGGCACTTGTTTCTCCAACTCGGGGGCCTGGCTGGGACGCGGCAAGCCGCGTCTCTAGGGATGTGTAATCGCGTTCTAGCATACCAAAGTGCGAGATGTGGACGTGAGAGTTACCGCGCCGAGCTATCGTCCTGATTCTGTCCAGGTTGTCGCATCCGTAGCGCCGGCATCCTTCTCGGTTACCGGCGCCGATGCGAAAGCGGGTCGCCGCGTTCTCCTCACTTCTAGTAAATTGTTTCTTCGACCCAATTTGCTTTCTTACCGGAGGTTGTTCCCTTGGCGCAGAAAAAAACGCAGAAAAAAGATTCGAAGCACGGCCATCATGAAGAAGGCGCGGGTATCGACCGCAAACTCCACGATCCGGTAGCCGATCGTTTAATTCCCCTGGAGCCGCTTGACCTCAGCAAAATTCAATCCATTGACGACCTGGTGCGCGCGATGTCGAAGACGGCCTTCACAGGCCGCCAGCTCGGCGAAGCCGCCGACGTTTTGGAGGCCATGGCTCGCGATCAGGAATGCTTCGTCGTGATGACGCTCGCGGGCGCGATGACCGTGGCCAAGCAGGGCCTGGTGATTGCCGAGTTGATCGATCGTGGCATCGTGAATGCCATTGTTTCGACCGGCGCTCTGATGGCTCATGGACTGGTCGAAGCGACTGGTCGCGCGCATTTCCGCCATAATCCCGAACTTAGCGACGAGGAACTTTACGAGGCCGGATACAACCGCGTCTATGACACGCTTGAGCCCGAGCAGAATCTCGACGACGTGGAACGCGTGATGGCCGCGGTGTTCGGAGGCTGGGACTCGGACGAGGTGATGTGCTCCTACAAGTTGAATCGCGCGATTGGGGCGCATCTTTGCGAAGAGCGCCAAGGGACAACGTGGCATTCTGAAGTCCGCCTATGAAAAAAATGTTCCGGTATTTGTGCCCGCGTTTTCGGATTCCGAGCTGGGCCTCGATTACGCGTTGACCAATCGTGAGCGCGACAAAAAAGGGAAGGCGCGATTCCGCTTCGATCCTTTCGAGGACCTCGAATATTTTGCTGCGACGCTGCTCAGTCAGAAGCGACTGGGAATTTTCACCATTGGCGGAGGCGTGCCGCGCAACTGGTCGCAGCAGTTTGGGCCGTTCATCGAATTGCGCCACCGCCGGGGCGGGGAAGACCTGCCCCTGAAGCGCTATCACTATGGACTGCGCATTTGCCCGGAGCCGGTGTTCTGGGGCGGGCTTTCGGGCAGTCCCTACAGCGAAGCGGTTTCGTGGGGCAAGTTTGTGCCTCCGGCAGAAGGCGGGAAATTTGGCGAAGTGTTTGTGGATGCTACCGTGGGTTTGCCGCTGATCGTCGCCGCCGTGCTGGAGAGGCTGAAGAAGCAACGAACAGGCGAGAAGAAGCTGGCGAGAGCGGGCGAATGAGTCGGTTGATAGGGGCGTTGGTCGGCGCGGCAATTATCTGCACACTCTGCGTTGCACAGGATAAAGGCAGCGTCCGCGGAAGCGTCTTCCGCGAAGAGGGTATGGGGCTGACGTACCAGTTCCCGGAGAAATTCAGCCCGAAGGTCGGCGAGAACGACAAACTCTTCGGTCACGACACTACCGGGCGCGAACGCATGATCTTGACTCTCTGGGAGACACCGCAGCCCGGCGGTGCACTCAGAATGGCTTTTCTATACGACACAAAGCAGAGGAGTAGTGACAGCACTCACGACACAATTGCTTTGGCTTATATTGGCGAGATTAAGCGGATGTGGCTGGGCGTGAAAGACGTCAAGCTCGTCGGTCCAACCAAGGTTTCCGAGCCAAGCTATGACTATTGGCGGCTGGATTTCTCCGCTCCCGATCAAGTGCCCCGCTACAACTCCGCAATCGCGATTACGCTGTCCGATAGACGAATCCTCGTTGTCAGAGCGGGAGCGCCGTCACAAGGTGAGCTCGATAGTGAAGTCGACTCGCTGGCACAAATGCATTTCGATAAGAGCCAGAAGTAGCCGTACCGCGCTCAGTCGGCTAGCGGCAAGATTGTTGCCCGGAAATAAGCATGGGATGCGAAAGTGAACTGCGGGAAGCGACGAGGGAGGAGATGTGAGGGTCCGCGAGTCCTGGTACAGCAACCCGTTCTACGTTCAAGCGAAGCAGTGGTTTTTCAATTTCATGTTCCGCAGCGGTTTGCTGAGTGTTTTTCGTTTCTTGCGCCGCCATTCTGTGCTCATCGCGATTTACCATGACGTCCTTCCGGCGGGTTTTCCGGAAGGCAATCCGCTGTTTGGTATGACGGTGAGCGTCGAAGAATTCACCTGGCAAATGCGGTATTTCAAGAAGCACTACAATCCCATCAGCTTCGAACAGTTTAATGATTGGTATTTTCGCGGGCAGGTTCTGCCGCGACGGCCCGTGCTGATTACTTTCGATGATGGGCACGCCAACAACCTCCGCTTCGCCCTGCCCGTTCTGCAAAAAGAAAAGATGACAGCCGCATGCTTCGTGTTAACGGGAGCATTAGGATTGTCGCGGCAAACCTGGTTTGAAGACGCCTATTGCCGGCTGATGTTCTCAAACGTGCAGAACTGGAAGCTGCGGAACGGAGAATCTTGGCCACTGGAGACCGGGGAGCAGCGGGCCGCCGCTTGCGGGAAGTTTTTCAGCCTGTGCCGCACTTTACCCGAGGCGGAGCAACAACAGGAACTGCAATCGCTGCAGAGCCAACTTCCGCTGACGCAGGTCAACGGCGAAATGGGCGCACGATTCGACTTTCTGAGCCATGACGATGTTCGTCGGCTTGCCGAAAATGGCATCGAAATCGGATCCCATACCATCACACATCCCATTCTCGGTGCGTCAGAGCGGGAAAACGCCCGGCGCGAGATTGCGGAGAGCAAATTGGCGCTCGAGCGGTTGTTGGGAAAACCGGTGCGCGCATTTGCCTATCCCTTTGGAGCTCCCGGCCTTGATTTCATGCCTCGGGACGAAGCATTGGTGCAAGCGAGCGGCTATTCGCTGGCCTTCGCGGCCGAGGGTGGATTCGTGAACCGCTCCAGCAATCGGTTTGCGTTGCCGCGTGTTGGCATCGGAAGAATGTCACGCGCTCAGTTTGCTGCAACCATGGCTGGAGCTGTCGATTCTCTCAAAAGCGTATTGGCGGTTGGAGGACGCGCGAAGTGAGGCGCGGGGAAGTGAACCGCTAATGACTGTGGATTTGGAAGTCATTCCCTCGATTGCCGACTGCGAGGCGCTGAAGCCAGAATGGGATCAACTTCTTTCCTCGTGCCCGCAGGCAACAGTGTTCAATACATTCGGCTGGATCAAAGCGAACCTTCTGGCTTTTCCGAACCGCGAGACGTGGATTCTCGTTTTTCGTGATTCCTCCTCCTCTCTGGCGGCCGTCGTGCCTGTCGTGGTGCGCAGCGGCCGTCGTTATTTCCGAGAACGTCGCTGGGTGGAATTTGCCGGTCTGCCCTATGCGGACTACGGCTCGTGCCTCGTGCGCCCTGGTCACGAAGCCGCTGTGGCCGAGGGCCTGGTCGAATTCTGGAATTCTAAGGCTGCCAGTTGGGATGGCATCTTCCTCGACCGTTTCAAAGCTGGCACCCCTTTTGTAGGATCCCTTGCTTCCGCGGCTAGAAATCACGGACTGTCGACAAGGGTGCGAGAAAGCGAACACATTCGTCGTCTCACTAGAGAGGAGTTTCGTATTGAAGGACTGAAAGGTGGTCATGCGAGCAAGAGTCTCAGGAAAGCCAGGAACCGGCTGCGGGAGCAGGGAGATTTGAAGTTCGAGGTGTATGGCCACGCCGAGCAGATCCACGAACGGCTCGAGATGTTTTTCGCCTGGCACGTGGAGCGCTTTGCCGCCAAAGGCCAGCTCAGTCCGCTGGCCGACCCGCAGCATCGTGACTTCTATCGCCGCGTTGTCGAAGAACTCGCCCCGCAAGGCCAGATTTGGCTTTCCGTGCTTGGTTGCGGAGACGTGACGATCGCCATGAAGCTAACTCCGTTGTTTGCGGGCACGCTGCACCTGTACTCAACCTGCTTCAACGAAGCGTTCGCCAGGTACTCGCCTTCCATGCTGCAACTGGAAATGCTCCTCGAACATGCATTCCAGTCGGGAATTGCGTGCGTGGATTTCGGCATCGGCGAGTCGCCTCAGAAGGAATACGCAAGCGCGGACGTCGGCCACACTTTGACTACTCTCGAAATCTACCGGGAAAGAATTTCACCCCTTGAGGGACGCCTCTACCAGGCGGCTGAGCAAGCCCGATCCCGGTCGCGGCTGATCCCCTGGGCTGGAGGATTGTTTCGCCGCTTCTTTCCGTACAACGTCCGCTAGCCGTCGCTGGTTGAAAGTTAAGGCGGTTGGGCGACAAGGCGCTCGTAGGCGCCGTGAGTGTGGGTCGCCGCTGTGGTTTTAATCGCAGGTTTAATCGAAGATCAGCACTGCTGACGCAATCACCGTAGTCCAAAGCCCGCGCTTATCGCCGACCGCAGACTGCGTCACGTTCGCCGTGCGGACGATTTTGTTCGAGATGCGATAGATTTCCTTTTTCTCGTCCCAGGAGCGGTCCGAATCGAACTCGACATTTAGCGTGGTGGCCAGCATTTCAGCGGCGAGTTCTTCGGCGTAGTCCCCGGCGGAGTCTTCGGTCTCGCCGAACGAGTGGTGCTCGCTCAGGTATCCGTAGGTGTTGCGGTCAGCGGGAATGGCTACGCCAATCGAAGAGGCCAGCAGGCGGTGCGGCTCATGGGTCGAGTTCTCGGCTACGACCGCGAAAACTACTTCTCCGGGATGCAGATAGGTGAGTCCCTGGGAGCGGGGAACGAGCTTGCAGTTCGGCGGAAAAATCGACGAGACCCGCACGAGGTTCTGCGCCGCGATGCCAGCGTCGCGCAGGGCGAGTTCGAAAGAAGTGAGGCGCTCACGATGTTTCCCCACACCTTTGGTGAAGAAGATTTTCTTGGGGACCATGTCCTTGCCCAATTCAGTTTCCTCCAGAAAATTCGAGTTGATCTGAGAAGGGCAAATCTAACACAGGGATTCGTGAAGATTGTATGAAAAAAGAGTGGGATACAGTATTTTCCCGATGCACGTCCGGTCGGCTGCCGTGGCCAACGAAACAGGCTACCGTCCTCCTGACGCGAAGACGCGGGCCTCCGCAAGCGTCGTTTGTCGATAGTCGCTGGTCGCTAGCGAACGATGGCCTGGGCTTTTCAAGCCGAATTCCCAACGACTAGCGACCAACGACCAACGACTCTTTGCGCAACCCTCACGCCGCGTGCGTATGGACTTTCGTCGCCGCCAGCGCGAGGATTGCCGGTCTGACCAAATCGAAGAAATCGGCAGATTTCATCCGCACCAGTTCACGGTGCGAACCTGCGTTAAAAGCGATTTCCTCGTCCTCGACCAGAGTCTCGTCCACGAAAACATCCATGCCATAGAGATTACCGAAGGGCGGCATGGATCCGGTTTCGCAGTCCGGAAAGCGGCCGCGAAATTCGAGTTCGCTGGCCAGTTCTACTTGGTCTGCGCCGAGGTATTTCTTCAGACGATATAAGTCAACCCGGAACGATGCCGGCAGCACCGCCATGGCAAGACGTCCGTCGACCATGACCATGACAGTTTTCGCAAGTTCCTTTCCGGGTGTGTGAGTAAGAGCGGCAATCCCCTGAGCCGTGTAGGCCACCGAGTGCGAGATCACCAGGTATTGAATGCGGTTACGATCCAGGAATTCCCGAAGCATGGAAAGAGGCACAGACACCTCCCGTCCGAACTGCAAGCAGGGACGCTTCTGAAGGACAGCCGAAGCATCGCTTTGCGGCTCGGCGCCAATCCAATTATGCGCTTCCCCGGCAGCGGAGAGTTAGTGAAATGTTGGAAGTTAATCATGGGCCAAAACCGTCAACCACAAAGGCCACGAGGGTGCACGAAGGACAAGCCTGAGGCTGAAAGCTCCATGGTGATACCTTGTGTCCTTGGCGGCTAAGGGCTTCGTCGCTCGCATCACAAACTGACGGGAAATTCGATCGAGACCGGAAGAGGCTAGTGAGGGGAGCTCATTTTTGGGCGGCGAACTATTCCACGTAAATACGTCGCCGGGAGTATCGTGGCTAATGTTGCGGCAGCTAATCTTGCGATCTTTAGGCCGCTTCTTTCGTGACCAGGGAAGGCGTGGCTTCTCTGGACTGCGATCCCACAATCTTCATTTCTTGCCAGTCATAGCGAAATTCTTTGCCGCAATCCAGGCAAGCGACATAGGTGCCTGTGCGCTGGGCCTTCGGGTTGCGACCGGAACCGGCGCGCACTGTGATCGGAAAACTGTAACGCGCGTGATGGCAGCCGAACATGGCGTCCATTAGTTTGGAAAGCATAAGGGTCCTCCCACAGAAGTGGCCCATCCCGTTCACTTTGAAGTTACTAGGATGGCTATCTACTTAGATTCCAGTAGGCGGGAAAAGGTTCGCATTGGGAAGTGATGGAGTAGGTGCGCCTTCTGCGGCTGGGGAATGAGGCACTTACGAAGCGTGCTGAGATATACAACAGGAAATTCTATGCGCACTGAGGAAACCAAGAGGAAAACGGGGCACGTGCACACCGTGCCTAGCCGGTTGTCGGGCCAGATTTCTTGTGCGCCGTGCACTTGGTCATAATCGCCGAGCGAAGTCGTGTGCGCAGATCGTCGGGCAACTCGTAAAGCTCCGAATCGCGATAGATTTCGATTGTCTTGCGGGTGGTATCGCAGACGACGTAGCAGTTGTGGCACCACGCCAAATGCTCGTCAAGTTCGACCTTGGTCCGGGCGTCCAGCGCCCCATCGAGGTAATTGGTCAGTTCGTTTAAAAACTCAGAACACTTCACTGGTCGCCATCTCCACTCGCCTTTTTCTGAAAGAAGCGGTTCAGCCGCTCGCGCAATTGCAGTCGCGCTCGCAACAACCGCGACTTCACCGCCGGGATGCTCAGCTCCAGCGCGTCGGCCGTTTCTTCGGTCGAAAGGCCTTCCACGTCACGAAGCACGAACACCGTCCGAAATCCCGACGGCAACCCTTGAATGGTGCGAGTCAGAATGTCCCGCAACTCCGCCTGGTTGTACATCTGCTCGGGATTGGGGCTCCAATCCGCAACCTCACGGGGCAGCGAGTCGTCCTCGGTTTTTACATCCTCGTCCAGAGAAACCGTGCGTTCCGGTTTTCTCCGGCGCAACTTCATCAGCGCCTCGTTGACCGCAATCCGCACCAGCCAGGTATAAAACTTGGACTGTTCCTGGAATTTTGCCAGGTTGCCATACGCTTTGAGGAACGCTTCCTGCACCACATCTTCCGCGTCCTCGCGGTTCTGCGTAATGTGCTGCGCAATGCGGAAAACATTGCGATCGTAGCGCCGTACCAACTCTTCAAACGCGGAATCGTCGCCGCGTTTGGCACGCCGGACCAGCTGCATTTCTTCGCTGACCGGTTGCTCTATGTTGGGTTGGATGGTACTCATTCGTAACTTGATGCAGATTTTTCCGACCGCCCGACTGAATCCGCAGTGCTATTGTACTTTGTGGCCGCGTTTTTGGGGACCCTGTTTTCAAGGGTGCTGGCCAGCGTGATTCTCTACGGGCAACCGACCTTTCAGGTAACACTCCGGGTCAGGTACCAAGGTGTCCCGAGAATGCCTGCAACGGACCCTATAATCAGAGGTTAGAAGGTAATCTTCTCCCCCCAAAAAGAGCTTTGCCAGATGAGCTTTACCTCGGAGTACGCATGAAAGACCGCGGTTGGATGGATCCAAGTACGCTCGAACCAATTGTGGAACGGGTGGTGGGCCAGGTTTTGGACGCCAACTCCGTCCAACTCCGCAGCGAGATTGTCCGCCGCGTGATGGAAGAAATTGCAGCCGAAGCTGCGACTGCCGAAGCCGTGACTGCCGAGGCGACTCCGAAAAAACGCCCGGTGAGTCCGGCCAGCAGGATGCTCCTGCGTCCGGCGCCGACGATCTGGCGCGTGCCGTTGCCGAAATCCAGATGGGTTCCTCACAACGAGAGATTCTGCGCGCCTTACTCGATACCAGCGCCCGCTATGCCTCCCGCGTTGCGCTTTTTGTCGTGAAGGGCAGCCACGCCACGGGCTGGCAGGCGACGCGGTTTCGCCAACAGCGACGCGGTAAAAGATTTCGCACTCGACGACAGCGCTCCGGCTGTGCTGCACGCGATCGGCGATCGTGTAGTGGCGAGCGCGCCGGTTGCTGACCTCGATTCGCGTTTCCTGGAAGAATTTGGAGCGCCGGCGAGCGGCGAAGGCCGGATGCTTCCCTTGATATTGAAAGACAAAGTTGCCGCGCTGGTTTACGCCGACAGCGGAAGCGAAATTAGCGGCCTGCTCGAAACGGGCGCGCTCGATTTGCTCGTGCTTTCGACCAGCGCCTGGCTCGAAGTGAATTCGCTGCGCAAGCACGCGCAGAAGGATCCGTCAGCGACCACGCCGGGGCTCATGGGGAGCCCGTGAGCGCGGCCTCGTCGCACCAGGCGCCGCCTTTCAATGATCCTTTCGCCTCGCATGCGCCAGCGTTTGCTTCCGGCCACGCCATGGCCGCAGCGGCGTCAGCGGGCGATAGCTCGGTGGCAACGTCTGGTGCCCCGTTTGATTCTCCAACTCCGGTGATGGCCGCCGAAGCACATAGCGCTGCTACCGAAGTCCAGTCTGCGGTCATAGAAATGGAACCAGCCCTCGCCGAGCCACTTCCCATCGGTCATGCGGAGATCGAAGTTCCACCCGAGACTCCGGCGGCCTCCTCCCTTTCGCCCGCGGATCAGGAAGTTCATCACAAGGCCCAGCGCTTTGCCCGCCTGCTGGTCGACGAGATCAAACTTTATAATCAGGCCAAAGTAGCCGAAGGCCGGAAGAACAAGGACCTCTACGACCGCCTGAAAGAAACCATCGAGAAGAGCCGGGTGACGTACCAGAAACGTTACGGGAGCACGGTTGCAGCTTCCGGCAATTACTTTCAACATGAAATAATAAGAAGTCTCGCAGAAGACGATCTCTCGATTATGGGTGCCAACTTTCGGCACTAGGTAGGGTTTGAGTGCGCAGTTTCGCAGTTGCGGTTTTCGCTGGATTGTTCTTTCTCCCTTGGCTCGGCTTAGTAGCGCCTGCAGCGCGCCCAGTCCCAGCGCTATCTTCAACTGGAAAGCACGCGCAGCGAAAAGCGCGTCCGGCCAAAAGTGCTTCCGCCAAGCGCACGCCAGCAAAACGCAACGACCAGCGAAAAGCACAACCAAGACGGCAGTCGCGAAAAAGAAGGCCGTCGCTGCGACCAGGCGAGGAAAAAGCACAGACCAATTTCTCCGCGCGTGCGCCGGGCGCGGCAGGCCTTCGTGGCCTCCGCCAGCCTTCGGCCCATGGCGCAGCAGTTGCTGCAGGACCGCACTCCCACCGCCTATGCCGGAGTCGAAGCCTACGCCCGCCGTCATGCCAAAAGAAGATGCCGGAGCGCTGGCCTGGCTGGTAGTCGGCTACGCGCACACGCTCGATCACGACTACGCGAAAGCGATCGACCCGTTCAACCGCGCCAAGGCTGGAGCCAGCGAACTCGGAGACTACGTTGCCTACTACCTCGGCGACGCTTACCTGAAAACCGGGCACAATGCCGAGGCGCTTTCCACGCTCGCCGATTTCAGCAAGAACTTTCCCGACTCGCTTCTGATCCGCGATGCCCACCTGGTCTACGCCAACGCGCTGCTGGAGGAGGGCCGGGCGCCGGAGGCAGCGGCTCTGCTCGAAAAAGATCGTGCTCCCGTGCGCAGCGATCTCGAACTGGCAATCGGGCGCGCCTACGAAGCTGCCGGCGAAAATCAGAAGGCCGCGAGCGCCTTCCGCAATCTTTACTTCAATCTTCCCAACAGCTTCGAAGCGGAGATGGCAGGAACGGAATTGCGCAAGCTCGGAATTTCCGGCTCCGTCGGCGAACGCCGCACCCGCGCCGATCTTCTGCTCAAGGCCAAGCACTATGAGCGAAGCGGCGCATGAGTACCGCGATTTGCTGAATGAAGATCAAATCGCTCCGGCCGGAGCGTCCAGCGGTGCAGTTGGCGCTGGCCAGCGCGCTCGAAAAAAGCGGCAGCAGTCACGATGCCCGCAAGGTTCTGACTTCCATGGGAGCGCAGACCGGCGACGCCGAGGCCGAGCGCCTGTACCTGCTGAGTGAGACCGCGCGTTCCACCAGCGATGAAGAGGCCGTGCAACGCACGCTCAACGAATTGCGGCAATTCGGTCCGGCGAGCCCATGGCTGGAACAAGCGCTGCTTTCGGCCGGCAACATGTACCTGCTGAAGCGCGACTACGACCACGCCATCGACTATTTCCGCGAGTTGCAGCAGCGCTTTCCGAATGGCACGCGCGCCTCCTACGCGCACTGGAAGGCTGCGTGGCTGGCCTTCCGGCAAGGCCGAACCGAGGAGGCCCGACAAGGGTTTCGAAGATCAGATCGCGCTCTATCCCGACTCCGCGGAGATTCCGGCGGCGCTCTATTGGCGTGCGCGGATCGCCGAAGAAGAAGGCAATCCGGCGATGGCGCGGGCGTTCTATCAGAAGCTCTCGGACCGCTTCCGCAATTACTATTACGCGGAGTTCGGCCGGCAGCGTTTGCAAGCCTTGCATAGCGCCGGCCGTGGCGCCGCCAACAGAAGACGCGCCGCACTACGCGCTACTCGACCACGTTTCGCCGCTTTCCACTCCGGGAAAAATCACGGCCTCCGATCCCCCCGACGACAACCTGCGCGTGGCCCGCGCGCGTCTGCTTTCGAACGGAGGCCTCGCCGATATGGCGGTGCGCGAGTTGCAGGCGGCCGCGAGCCAGGTTGACGGAGCCTGGGCGCCACCGGAAATGGCGCGCGTTTATCAGGACCTGGGGCGCTACGATCGCGGCATCGAAATCATGAAGCGTTCGACGCCCAATTATTTCGCCGTCGACCTTCCCGATCTGCCGCGCCCCTACTGGGAAGCGCTTTTTCCCAAAGCCTATTGGCCCGACCTGCGCAAATATTCGGAGCTCAACGGGCTCGATCCCTATCTGGTGGCATCGCTCATCCGGCAGGAGTCGGAATTCAACGCGGGCGCGCTCTCGCGCGCCAACGCCGTGGGCCTGATGCAGCTTCTGCCGAAGACCGGCAAAAATGTTGCCAAGCAAGTCAAGCTGAAGGGATACAGCGCGCCGCAACTCTACACTCCGGCCGTAAATCTTGAACTCGGCACGCGTTACTTCAAGGAAATGGTCGACAAGTACAACGGACAGTTCGAGTATGCGCTCGCCGCCTACAATGCCGGCAGCGATCGCGTCGGCGACTGGCTCGGCCAGGGCCACTACCGTGATGCGCAGGAATTCGTCGAATCCATCCCCTTCACCGAAACCCGCGAATACGTGCAGGCGATTCTGCGGAATGCCAATGTTTACCGGCAGCTTTACGGGACTCCGTAGAGGATTGGTCATCCGGTGATCCGGTCATCTGGCCATCGAAAAATCACAGCGATGCTAGAATCAACCGCGCGGCTGCGGATCAGCTTTCCTCGCACCGAAATAGGGCAGGCGTCCCAAACCGCCAGGAACCAGGAGGCAACATGGCTCAAAATCATTACACGACCAAGACCAAACGACGTCCCAAAGAACAGCAGCCGCAAAGACCCGACCGCAGCTACCATGGCGGCCTTGCGCGAACGCGAAGCCAACGCAAAAAAATAGCGATCCGTAATTGGCCGACGTGAAGCAAGATCTTGCGCTTGCTTTTTGGGCGGCGCAGCGCTTTAGCGCTGCGGCAGGCGCATTGTTTTTGAATGCGGCTTTATCCGCTGAGGTAACACACCGCTTGGGAAATAGTTTTTCCGCAGCCTTCTAGGCGGACTGTTGGCTGGGCGACTTCGTGAAGACGATCTCAAACACCAGCAGGCCCGCTCCCACCACAATGGCGCTGTCTGCCACATTGAAGGCCGGCCACTGGTGCGGGCCTACATAGAAGAGCAGAAAATCCACGACGCGCCGGCTGACCAGGCGATCCCACAAATTGCCGATCGCACCCCCCAGAATCAGCGACAGCCCAATTCCAGACGACGTCAAAGTGTGGCTGCTTTTCCAAAGCAGCGCCGACACGATGAGCAGCGCAATGATGGAAAAGCCAATCAGCAATGCGGTTTTCCATTCCGCCGGAGAATCCGCAAAGATACCAAACGCGGCGCCCGGGATTTTCGGCGTGGATGATGCGGAAAAATCCAGGAATGACCGTGATGCTGTCATGCAAGGAAAGGCGATGTGCGATCGTCCGCTTGGTGATGCGATCGAGAGCGACGACCAACAACGCAATCAGAAAATGGTATTTACGCATTTTTTACAGTTTGTCATCCCGAAAAAGTCTTTATCATCCCGAACGAAGTGAGGGATCTGCAGTTTTCAACTGTCATCCTGAGCGAAACGAAGGACCTATGCAGTCCTCTCGCGGCGGCGGAAATGCATCGGCCCTTCTCGCAGTCACGCGCCTCGAATTTCCTTGAGCACCGCACTGCAGCGTTCGCACACCGTAGGATAATCCTTGTCTTCGCCCACGTGGGTCGAGTAATTCCAGCAGCGCTCGCATTTTTGGCCATCGGCTTTGCTCACCTCAACGTGGACACCGCTCGCTCCGTTTCCCGACCCTTCCTTCAGGCTCACCGCTGAGACGATGAATAGGTAGCGCAATTGGCCTTCATAGCGCTTCAGAACCGAGTAGGGGGGATCGGGCGCGGTGATTGCCACCTGAGCTTCCAGACCCGTGCCAATCAGTTTGTTATTGCGTGCCTCTTCGAGCGCTTTCAGCACTTCGTCGCGGACGGAGCGCAGGGTGGTCCAATCGCCGTCGGACGGCTTCCCGCCGGATTTGGACCCTTCCGCCGCAATCTCAGAAGAGGAAGGAAACGCGGCGAGATGCACGCTCTCCTCGCGGCCCGCGGTCTTCGGCAAGTATCCCCAGATTTCTTCGCAAGTAAAACTCAAGATGGGCGCGAGCAGGCGGACTAGCGCTTCTCCGATGTGCCATACGGCAGTCTGTGCGGAGCGGCGCCCGTGCGACTTCGGCGCAGAAATGTAGAGCCGGTCTTTGAGCACATCGAAGTAGAAGGCGCTCAAGTCGACGATGCAGAAATGATTGACCCGGTGATAGATCCTGTGAAAGGCAAACTCGTCGTAGCCGTTGCGGACATCGGCGGCAAACGCGCTCGTCTGCCGCAGCATGTACTGGTCGAGTTCTTCCATCTTTTCAAATGGCACCGCGTCTTTCACTGGATCGAAATCGTAAAGATTGCTCAAAATGTAGCGGAACGTGTTGCGAATCTTCTTGTAGTTCTCGCCTACGCGCTGCATCAGCGCTTCGGAGCCGACAACGTCTTCGCGGAAGTCCACCGACGCAGTCCAGAAACGGACGATTTCGCCGCCAAGGCGGTTCGCGATGTCAACGGGATCAACATCATTTCCGCGCGACTTCGACATGGCTTGCCCTTTTTCGTCCAGCGTCCAGCCGGGAGTAACCACACCGCGATAAGGAGGCGTAGCGCGCGTACCCATGGCGCACAGGAGTGATGACTGGAACCATCCACGGTACTGGTCGCCGCCTTCGAGGTAGAGATCGGAAGGCCAGGGATAACGATATTCCGGCTCGTCCGCAATTAAGGCAAGATAGCTCGCTCCCGATTCGAGCCAGACGTCGAAGATGTCAGTTTCTTTTTCGAACTTCACGCCGCCGCAATGCGGGCACTTCGTTCCTGCGGGCACAATGTTGTCAGGCTCGGAGGTAAACCAGGCGTCCGCACCGGAGCGGGCGAATAGTTCGACGACCTTGCGGTTGATGGCGTGGTCGTTGAGCGGCTTGCCACAGCCCTCGCAGAGAAAAACAGCGATCGGCACTCCCCAAACGCGTTGCCGCGAGATGCACCAGTCGGGACGAGTTTGAATCATGTTGGAGAGGCGTTCTTCACCCCATGCCGGATCCCATTTTACGTGCTTGATTTCGCTGAGCGTGCGCGTACGGAGCGTATCTTCCGTTCCCTTGCCGCCGGGCATGGGCGTTTCCATGGAAATAAACCACTGTTCCGTGGCACGGAAAATCACGGGATTGTGGCAGCGCCAGCAGTGAGGATACGAGTGCTCGGTTTTCTCTGCATGCAACAGAGCGCCACGGCTTTTGACCAGGTCGATGATGGGTTGATTGGCATCCCACACGCGCTTGCCGGTGTATTCAGGCAGCCCATTGCGCAGGATTCCTTTCTCGTCGACGTTGCTGGTGGCGTCGAGACCGTACTTGACGCCGGTGATGAAGTCTTCGGCGCCATGCGAGGGCGCGGTGTGGACGACGCCCGTTCCGGTATCCATGGTGACGTAGTCGGCGAGTACGCCTAGAATTTTGCGGTCTAGAAACGGGTGCTGGAAATTGAGACGCTCGAGTTTGCGTCCGGGGAAGTGAGCAAGTTCGCGGGGGTTGTCGAGGCCGCATTTCTCGGCCGCGTCCTTGGCAAGCTTGGAGGCAACGATATAAACTTCGCCGCCGGATTCGAACGCGACATATTCTTCATCGGGATGAAACGCTACCGCCATCGACGCCGGCAGCGTCCATGGTGTCGTCGTCCAAATGATGGTGTTGACTTTTTTGCCAGCAAGCGCGGCGTCGATCTTCGCTGGATCGTCAAGCAGGGCGTACTTGACCCAGACGGTGGAACTGGTGTGGTTTTCGTATTCGACTTCAGCTTCGGCGAGCGCCGTCTCGTCATGCATGCACCAGTAGACCGCGCGCAAGCCTTTGTAGACGAAGCCATTTTCGTAGAACGAGAAGAAAGTGGAGAGCACCGTCGACTCGTACTGCGGATTCATCGTGGCGTAGGGCTTGTCGAAGCGGCCGAAAACTCCGATACGCTTGAACTGCTGCCGCTGCAAGTCGAGGAACTTCTGCGCGTATTTGCGACACTCGGCGCGGACGTCAGTGGGGTGCATCTCCAGCTTCTTGCCGCCGAGTTCCTTGTCGACCTTGATTTCGATAGGCAGGCCGTGACAGTCCCAGCCGGGCACGTAGGGCGCGTCAAATCCGGACATGGTTTTGGATTTGACGATGAAATCCTTCAGGCACTTGTTCATCGCCGTGCCCAGATGGATCGGTCCGCTGGTGTAGGGCGGCCCGTCGTGCAGGATGTATTTTTCCTTGCCCTTCCGGGCTTGGCGGATGCGCTCATACAGGCCCATTTGCTCCCAACGCTCCAGCATCTTGGGCTCATTTTGGGGCAGTCCAGCCTTCATCGGGAAGGCGGTTTTGGGCAAATTGATGGTGGATTTCAGGTCCATCGGCACTCGCAATGTTCTCCCAACTGATTGAATCTTTTCATTATATAGGGAGAGCGAAAAGGACACGTCTCTTAGGGGGACGCCGGCTCCAGGGAATGCAAAAAGTACTGTTTCCCGTCTCGAAAAAGCGTGTACAATTTTTAGCAGATCGAAGTTTGGCAGATCAAAGTCTGCGTGCATCTTGACTGACTCGGATAGTCGGGTGGGTATCTGTGTTTGCAAACTTTGGGCGGCGGCGAGGCATCTAAACAGAGGCTGGTCCGCATCGCAACTTTGGGGTTACTGCTCGGGAAAATATGCCAGAATTTGAACCACCGCAGAATCCAACGGGACCAGAGCCGGAGTTGCATCTTCTGCTGACCAATCAGACTCTGGACGAGCCTCTGTGGAAATCCCTGTCCCGCAATATTGACGAATTCTTTTTCCCCAAAAAACTTCCGCCGCTGGTCCTGACCTCGAAACCCGTTCCGGTGCGCGACATCTGGGGCTTTTACAATAACAAGGGACGCGGAGCCGCGGGTTCGACTGTCATTCACTTATTGGCTATAGCCGCGATTATTGGCGCTACCTACCTCGGAAAGAGGATGGTGGATGTCGTCAAGCCGAAACAGACCGTGGAATTGATCATGCCCGATGAGATTCCCGCGCTGCCGCCTTCGAAGAGCGTGAGTGGCGGCGGCGGTGGTGGTGGCGATCGCGACAAACTGAAAGCGTCGCCCGGCCGTTTGCCACCGCAAACCCGGGACCAGATCACTCCTCCGGCGGCGGTCATTCGTAACCCGGACCCTGTGCTGCCGGTTGCTCCGACCATCGTAGCCCCCGACTTACACATGGCCGCCACAGCGCCCGACTTGGGCAATCCGCTGTCGCATCTGCCGTCCGTGCCGTCGAATGGACAGGGCAGTGGCGGCGGCATTGGCGACACTGGTCATGGTGGCGGCGTCGGATCAGGCGAAGGCCCCGGCTACGGACCGGGTCATGGCGGCGGCGCTGGCGGTGGCGCATACCGGGTTGGCGGTGGTGTTTCCAGTCCAAAGCCGATTTACACGCCCGATCCTGAGTATTCAGAAGAAGCCCGGAAGGCCAAGTTCCAGGGAACTTGCGTGCTCTGGCTCGTGGTGGGTCCCGACGGCAAGGCGCGCGACATCCGTGTGTCTCGAACTCTCGGATTGGGGCTGGACGAAAAGGCCATCGAGGCCGTGAAAACCTGGCGCTTCGAGCCAGGCCTGAAAGATGGTAAGCCGGTTGCCACGCAGATGAACGTCGAAGTGACCTTCCGCTTGTACTAAACCCGGAAGGTAGCGAACAAGTTTTGGAGCCCAGAAAGCGGCCGCGCAAGCGGCCCTTTTTCGTTTGAGTGTGGGGATGGGCAAGTGTGGTGATGATGCTTCGTCCCGTCCAGTCGTGCGCAGCACGGCTCGACTTTCACCTATTCCTTCAAATCCACATGCACCACATCTTCCACCGGAAGCCCAAGAAACCGCGTTCCCATCTTCCTGAATTTCTCCGCCGAATCGGTCGCGAAGAACTTGAGCGAAGGAGAAGAAGAAGAAGAAGAAAGGCCGCCGCGCCCGCCGACGGCTGAAGACGGGCCATGCGCGGGCTTCACTTGACACTCCAATTGCTGCGCCACGTTTTCAGCCGTCGACTCAGCCGAGTCCACGATCGCGATGCGCGCCGGTGCCAATCGCCGCAGCACCGGCTTGATTAACGGATAATGTGTGCAGCCGAGCACCAGCACGTCGGCATCGCCTGCGTCGCCCGAAAAAGCTTCCGACAAATAAATCTGTGCCACCTGCTCGGTCACCGGATGCTCTATCCACCCCTCTTCGACCAGCGGAACGAACAGAGGACAAGCCTTTTCCCGCACCGCGACTTTTCTGGCTTCGAGCGCCCGCCGGTAAGCATGGCTGCTGATGGTCGCCTCCGTGCCAATCACCACCACCTTCTGCTTGTGAGTAGCCGCCGCCGCCGCTTCTGCTCCCGGTTCGACGACGCCAATGACGGGTACGCCCGCCGCCGCTTTGATCTCGTCGAACGCCAGTGCGGTGGCCGTGTTACACGCAATCACCAGCAACTCGGCTCCTCGATCCTGCAGATAGCGAACCGCACCGACCGCGTAGTGCGCTACCGTGGCGGCCGATTTCGATCCGTAGGGAAGCCGTGCCGTGTCGCCGAAGTAGAGATAGTTGGCGTCGGGAATCCGCCCAACCATGGCGCCGAGAACGGTGAGGCCGCCGACGCCTGAATCAAATACGCCGATCGTCGGCCTGTGTGAGAAAGCCATCTTGCTTATGATACAAGGCGCTTGGGTACGAAAGGATTTTCAGAAGGTTCATTGAGGGCCGTTCGCGCTCACCGTCTTTACGCCGACATCCTCGACGCTCAGGGCCGCAGTTGCTCAACCCGTTCGCCGCCCGTTATCCTTCTGGCCATGCCGAGCACTCTAGTCGAATGTGTTCCTAATTTTTCCGAAGGCCGCGACCCGGCCAAAGTCGATGCCATTATCGAAGCCATGAAAATTCCCGGGGTCTATCTCCTCGACCGCGAGATGGATTCCGACCACAACCGTTGTGTGATAACCCTCGTCGGCGAGCGCGAAGCCATTCAGGAAGCCGCCATCCGAGGAGTAGGCAAAGCCGCCGAACTGATCGACCTCACCAAGCATCAGGGCGCGCACCCGCGCATGGGCGCGGCCGATGTCATCCCTTTCATCCCGATTGACGGCGTCACCATCGAGGACTGCGTAGCCATGGCGCGCCACGTTGGAGCCGAGATCGCAAAGCGCTTTCAGATTCCGGTTTATCTCTATGAAGCTGCCGCTGCCACGCCCGAACGGCAGAATCTGGAAAATATTCGCCGCGGTCAATTCGAAGGCATTCGCGCCGACATTGCGACCAACCCCGCGCGCAAGCCCGATTTTGGCGAGGCCTCGCGTCCATCCCACGGCCGGGGCGACCGTCGTGGGTGCGCGCAAGTTTCTGATTGCCTACAACGTCTTCCTGAATACGTCCGACGTAGACATCGCCAAGAAAATCGCCAAAGCTGTGCGCTTTTCAAGTGGTGGGCTGCGTTTCGTCAAGGGCGCCGGATTTCTGGTTCGCGGGTTGGCTCAGGTTTCGATGAACCTGACTGACTTCGAGCAGACTCCCATCCACCGCGTCTTCGAATACGTGAAGCGCGAGGCCACGCGCTACGGCGTCATTCCGGTTTCCAGTGAGATCGTCGGACTGATTCCGAAAAAAGCGCTGGAGCAGGCAGCGGAATGGTTTCTGCAAGTCGAGAATTTCGACTCCTCGCTCATCCTGGAAAACCGCTTGACGGCGGTGATGGGTGGCAAAATGGCCGTAGGCGGACTGCGCGCCGGAGTCGAGCCGTTCATCGAACAACTGGCCGCTCCCACCGCAACTCCCGGCGGAGGCAGCGCCGCCGCCGCCAGCGGAGCCATGGCCGCCGGACTGGCAAGCATGGTGGCGTCCATGTCGCGCGGCAAAAAGGCGTACGTGCAATATGAAACCCAGCTCAGCGAAGCGATCGCCCGGCTCGGGCAGCTTCGCGAAGAACTGAAGTCTGCAATCGACGCCGATGCCGAGTCCTACAATTTGGTGATGAAGGCCTACAAGTCGGCAAAAGAATCCGGTGGCAACGGTAACGAAGGCGATGCCGCAATCGCCGCTGCTCTGAAACAGGCGACCAGCGTTCCTCTTGGTGTCGCAGAAAACGTCGGCGAAGTCGCGCACATCGCCGCCAAGCTGAAGCCGATTACGAATCCGAATATGAAGTCGGATTTGACGACCGCAATCGCATTGGCAAAGGCCGCTCTCGAAGGCGCGCTCGCGAACGTCGAGATCAATCTTGATTCGCTGAAAGACGAGGCGTTCGTGAGTGAGACGCGCAAGCGAGCGGCAAAGCTGAAGGGATAAGCTTGATCAGGAAGATCATTCTCGCGTCAATTGTCATCGTGGGGGTCGCCGCTGTTGGTAGCCTGTTTATTAACCGGCTCCATTACTTCCGGCAGGAAATCAAGTCCTGCTTTGATGACGCGGGAGGGCTTAAGGCCGGGGCTCCAGTTCGAATCGCTGGAGTCGATGTCGGGACGGTTCGCAGCGTGCGAGCCAATCCGCAGAACAAAAGTTGTCCGGCGGAAGTCGAAATGGCCCTTGCCACAACGTATGAAGTCAGAGTTCCGAAGGACTCGATCGCGGAAATTGCAACAGAGGGGCTACTCGGGAACGTCTATCTACGTATCGATACGACGCAAGCGTCAGGTCCGCCCGTTGAAAACTACGGCTATCTGAAAAGCGAGCACACCAAGAGCGCTCTGTCCCTTCGGGACCAACTCCGGGCAGCAGACGCAGCGGTTCGTGTAGTGCAAGCGTTGAAAGAAACAGAAAAGGAAGCCCCAAAGGACGCTAATCCATCCACGCAGCCCCCAAGTCACTAATCCTTTCCGCGCAAATTCCCGCGATTCGAGCGTTCTAAGACCAGCCAGGAAGGACGCACTTTAGTTACGGTCCTGATCGCGATTAGGCGCTAAAATAGATGCAGATCGCTTCAGTCCACGAAAGATAACGTATCATTTGGGGTGTGCATCCAAGTTTGCAGACCCATTTGAAAGCTCCGCTTTAAGGACTGCATTTTGAGGATTCCTATGAAGAAATTGTGTTTTGCGGTATTGCTTCTCTGCGCGACGGTTGGCTACGCCATGCCCATCGCCTCGTCGGCGCGCGCCCTGGTGCCTTCTGAACTTCAGCAACTGATCGGCGTGGACTACCGCGCGCTCAAGGATTCGCCGACCGCACAGGCGCTCAAAGACAAGGTCATGCCCGCAAAATCTCAAGGAGCTCGAGACCGCCCTGAAAGGCATAGGTATCAGTTCCGATCGCGATCTCGACCAGCTGAATTTCGCTTCCTTCCGCACGGAGAAGAAGGGCATTCAAACCATCGGAGTGGCGGCCGGATCGTTCTCCGCCAAAGCCGTGCTCAAGAAGATGAGGCTCAAAAAGATTACGGGCGTCAAGTACGGCACGACCCGTATCTACCCCATGGATAACGGCCTGGTCATGACTTTCCTGGACGACAACACGCTGGCCTTCGGCGAGGAGAACTCGTTGCACAGCGCGCTCGACACTCGCGACGGCAAGCGTCCCTCGCTTGATTCCAACCCGGTGATGACCGAACAGATGGCGGCCGTTGACAGTGCGCCCATGTGGAGCATTCTCGACCAGCAGGGAACCCAGGCCGTGATGTTTTCGGCGATGGGCGATGCCGCGTCCAAGGTCGGCGACTACGACAGCATCAAGAAGCGCATCCTGGCTTCCCGATACACCATGAACTTCCAGAGCGGCGTGACTTTCGATCTGACCGTTCAAACCGCCGACTCGATGACGGCGGCCACGCTCTCCACGATTCTCAAGGGCGTCATGCTCTACAAGAAGCTCGGAGCCAGTCCGGCCGAGAAGGCTGCCCTCGATGCCTCTACGGTCGATTCCGACAGCTCGAACCTGCAACTCCACTTCAAGAGCGACGACCAGAAATTCCAGTCCCTGATGAGTTCGCCGCTGTTTGCAGCCGTATCGCACTAACGTATCGCACCGACGTTTCACACTAACGTCGCGCGCAAATTCAAAAGCTGGCAACGTCCCGGATATATTTCCGGGACGTTTTCTTTTATGCTGATCCCGGCCATGTGCAGCGCTCGAAATTGGCGCAGCCTAAGCCTGGGGAAGGACGAGAACGAATGAGGGTTCTGGTTACAGGGGGAGCAGGTTATATCGGCAGCGTGGTTGCCGCGGAGCTATTGCAGGCCGGACACCAGGTTGTCGTCTACGATAACCTGAGCCGTGGTCATCGCCAGGCCGTGCCGAAAGCGGCGGAACTGGTCGTGGGAGACTTGGCGGATCGTGCCGGCTTGGACAATCTGCTCCGTTCGCGAGCGGTTGATGCCGTCTTGCATTTTGCGGCGTTGATCGAAGCCGGCGAATCGATGAAGGCTCCCGAAACATTCTTTCGCAACAACACCGCGAATGCGCTGACGCTGCTCGAAGCGATGCTCGCGGCCGGAGTGAAGCGCTTTGTTTTTTCGTCGACGGCTGCGCTCTACGGCAATCCGGAACGCACTCCGATCGAAGAAAACGATTTGCTCCGTCCCACCAACGCTTACGGCGAATCAAAGTTGCTGGTGGAGCAAATGCTGGCCTGGTTCCATCAGATTCACGGCTTGCGCTATGCCAGCCTGCGATACTTTAATGCTGCCGGCGCGTCCCGTCCCGATCAAGGAGAAGCGCATCGACCGGAAACCCATCTCATTCCCCGGATTCTCGAAGTCGCCCTCGGCCGCGGGAAACACGTCAACATCTTCGGCACCGACTACGCTACGTCCGATGGCACCTGCGTCCGCGATTACATCCACGTCAGCGATCTGGCGCACGCGCATCTGCTGGCCTTGCATGCGCTAGAAAAAGCAGTCGAACATTCCAGTCCGCTGATCTACAACCTCGGCAACGGGCAGGGCTTCAGTGTGCGCCAGGTGGTCGAAGTCGCGCGACAGGTTACGGGACATCCCGTTCCGGCCATCGAATCGGCGCGCCGCCCGGGCGATCCGGCGGTACTGATTGCCAGCTCGGAAAAAATTCGACGCGAACTGGGCTGGCAACCGAAGTTCCCTGATTTGAAAACCATTGTCGAGAGCGCATGGCAATGGCATCGCAACCATCCGGACGGATACCCGAATCATTAGGTAGTGGTTCACTCTGGCGATGCGCCCTCGAAAACCCCGAACCACGAAGGACACAAAGTGCCACGAAGCTCTTGAATTCCACGCCTTTTCTTGGTGTACCTTCGATCCGAGGCGGCGCGCGAGAAAGCAGGCTTCGATCATCGCGCTATTTGTTGAATGATGGTGGTGTAGGGATCCAATCGACATCGAAAAATACCTTGCCGCTTCCGTCCTCATTTCCGCAATTCTCGTAAATCCACAAGCCGGGGAAGCTTTCCGAAACGTAGTCCAGCGCCTCGGCGACTGTCACATCGAATAGGTCCCCCGAAACGTGCGGTAATTTGGGGGAACGCCCCCCAGAGATGTCGTTTAAGTATTCGGCATCCAGAGCCCAAGCTATTTTGTGGGACTGCATGAAGGCGCGCACTTCGGGCGAATGCTCGATTATTCGCCGAGCCTGTTTCGGAGACCACACACCATCTTGCCCATCATAATCCTTGAATGAAATATGGCTTATGCGCACGTCCAAAAGATCGCGCGGAACATCGCTTTCAATCATCCGAATCTTCCCACTAGCATCTTGCGTTACATGCATTCTGGGGTTATTTGAAAACATTGCACGTAAAGCCTGTAGCGGTGAGTCCCCACCCCAACTTTTCGGAAGGCGGCTGACGTTGGGAAAATCTGGCATTGGTCGTAGCGCGTCACATTGGCCCCAATATACGAGGGAACCGGAAACTTGGGCGCTCTTCAGGACCCCCTCTATTGCGTGTCGGGCATCTTTTCTGCCCATTACATTTGTTTCCTGCCCCGAGCAAACACTGCATACGGTGAAAGCCATACACGAAGCAATTACGTGCCACATGGCGACCTCGATTCGCATTCCTGTTCAAGTCCAGCTGGTTGCGGTAGTGGTGACCTCGAACCCTCTGGCATAACGCCGCAATCGGCAATTATTCTCCAGGCTAACAACCCCTGAAATCATGGTGAAGTGGTGGTCGGGTATGCCCAAGCGATTCCACCATAGGTGTAGAACGCGCTCTGCATAACCGTAGTGCTGAGTTCTTGCCATCCTACTTCAACAAGCGAAGCAAGCGTGAGCAGCAAAATCGGAATTATTCGGTCCATTTGAGTCCTTCTTTTTCTCAGGCAACAAACATATTAAAGGGCCCCTGCGACCGCAGGTCAATTCTTTCACTTCTCTTAATGAAGAAAGCGCGGCAGAAGAATTGTTACCATCACACGCCGCGTGGATAAATACGGATTTTGGATTTTCAGCCGCGCTAGCACGTGCCCTTTGTGGTAAAGCTTTTGGCAAGAAGGACACACAGTGCCACGAAGGTCTTGAATTCCACGCGTTTCCTTGGTGTACCTTCGTGCCCTTTGTGGTAAAGCTTTTTGCAAAATGAGCTACTACTAAATTATTGAGTCACTAAGCCAAAATGGTGGGGATTTTGGCTAGCAAGATATACTTGAAACCGGGTTTCCATCGCCGTTGGTGGCCGCAGATCGCGAGAGGAAAACCGGCTGTGAAATAGCTTTTCACTGTGGGTTTCAAAAAACAAATCGACTACGCAAGGAAAGTTCTGCCGGCGTCGACCTGGCGCGCTCTGCAGTTCGCGCGTTCGCGGTCCCGTGCATGTGATCTTTGCCCTGGCTGATCACTTCGAACCGGCCATCGTTCCCGAGGACGGTTATCAGCGCGTCCCCGCGTCCCGAGCAGGAACGCCGCCTGGAATGGTGGGTGCGCGAATATCCCAAGGCCGTCGACGGCTGGCGCGACCACGACGGACGTCCGTTGGCTCACACCTACTTCTATCCCGCTGAGCAGTATGATCAAGGTCTGCTGGAGATGCTCGCCGAGCACTGCCATGCTGGTTGGGGAGAAGTCGAGATTCACCTGCATCACGGAATGCAGCATCCCGATACCGCCGAAAATACTCGCCAGTTGCTCACCGAATACCGCGACCGGCTGGCCTTTCGCCATCGCTGCCTCGCGGTGGAAGAAGGGTCTACGCGTCCCGCGTACGCTTTTGTGCACGGAAATTTCGCGCTGGCCAACTGCGCTGGCGGAAACTTCTGCGGCGTCGATTCCGAAATGCAGATTCTCGCCGATACCGGCTGCTATGCCGATTTCACCATGCCGAGCGGCATCTGGCATCGCGCGCAGATTGCAAAAACCAATTCCGTTTACGAGTGCGCGCTCCCGCTCGATCAACGTGCGCCCCATCGCGCAGGGACACGACCTGGTTGCCGGACGCGCGGCGAAAACCTTTCCTCTCATCGTGCAAGGGCCGCTTGTGACCGATCTCCAGCGCAGCGTTGCGTTCGGCTCGGCCGGTGCTCGAAAATGGCGCCATTACCGGGGCGAATCCTCCGACTTTGCATCGTTGGTCGCTCTGGAAACAGGCGCAAGTGCGCGTCATCGGACGTCCGGACTGGCTCTTCATCAAGGTCTTTTGCCACAGCATGAATCCCGACCCAGAAAGACGCTGTGATCGGCGATGGCTTTCGCAACTTTCTTGCCGCGCTGGTGGAGGGTGCGGCCGGCCGGAAAGAAACGCTGCACTTCGTGACCGCGCGCGAGATGGCGAATATTCTGCTCGCCGCCTGCGATGGGCGCGAGGGCAATCCTGGCGACTTCCGCGATTATCGCTTCAAACGCTTTGCCGACTCGCCGCTATCCTCTGGAGACACTTCAGACGCAGCAAGCCGCGTCTCTACGGGGAGTCAGGTTCCACTTTAAACTCGAACCAGAAAAGCTTCGGGGGTGCCCCATCCTGGCGCGTTCTTTGCGCCAGGGTGGGATTCCCCGCAGCCGCGAGCTTCGAGCCACGAGCTCCAAGCTTGAATCCTGGTGGAACGGGCACTCCTGTCCGCGAACGCTCAATGCAGGGTTTCTCAGCCCGTTTTCTTTGTTTGCGGCCACGCGGTTGTCACCACCAGCGCCACCGCGATCCCCAGCGACACCTCCAGAAACCGGTGCCAGGCCACGAGCCATGCAGCGTGTGTCCGCGGAATCAGCAGAACAATACTGAACGTGATTGCGGCGAACCGGTAAGCACCGCCCACCCGCATTAGCCATGCCAGCATTCCGCAGACGAAGATTCCCACGCCGTAAACCAGCGCGCTCGCAGGGAAGAACGTAGCCAGCAGCGCGCCCAACACCGCTCCCAGCGCGGTTCCCACAAATCGCTGCCAACCCAGCGTCCGCGGAGGAATCGTGGATTGGACGATGACGATGGCCGAAATCGGAGCCCAATAATATTCCGGCATCTTCAGAAGACGAGCCAGAACCATCGCAGCAACTGCCGCCAAAGTAGTCCGCAGCGCGTCCAGAACAGAATCGAGATGAACGCTCGAGAAAATTCCACCACGCGACATCAATCCTCCCCGCAGGCGGTGCAAGAACCGCTATTGTATCCGGATATGTATCGCCCAATAGGATCGCCCAAGATTGGCCAAAAAGGCCGTTGACTCACTGTTTCCCCGTATGACCGGACAGCGAGATTCATCAGCGCGGCGATCTGGAAAGGCGAAAAGCGAAAGCCGAACCGCGAACGACGAACCGCGAACCGCGAACGGCGAACCGCGAACGGCGAACGACGAACGGCGAAAGCCGAACCGAAAGCCGCTCGCAGATGGAAAATGAGCCAGTCCAAAACGGACAAGCCACGGAGCCAGGAAGGACGAAAAAAGGCCGAAAAACACAAAAGGCGCGGAACAGGTCCGCACCAATTTCGTACCCATCAATTATATCATGTTTACCGGCCAAGTCGGACACATTAGGCAAGTTTATTTGAGTTTTGTTTTCAGCAGCTTAGCAAATACATACATAGAGAACAAAAGGCGAAGTTATAAGTCACTTACAGCCATGATTGGCGCAGATTTCTCGCCCCAAAAAACGCGCAAAAAGTTGTCACGCGATACCGGATACGTAACCGAAAAAAGCCCCGCTCGCGAGAGCGGGGCTTCGGTTTTCCTGACGGCTGAAAGCTGACGGCTGACAGCTGTCCTAGTACATGTCGCCCATGCCGCCGCCGTGTCCGCCGCCGGGCATTGGAGCTTCCTTCTTTTCCGGAATCTCCGCTACCAGGGCCTCTGTCGTCAGCATCAGCGCCGCGATCGAACCGGCGTTGGTGAGTGCAGTGCGCACCACTTTCGTCGGATCGAGCACGCCCGCCTTAACCAGATCTTCGTACTCTCCAGTCAGGGCGTTGTAGCCGAAGTTGTTTTCCTTGGAGTCGTGGATCTTTCCGATCACGATGGCACCTTCTTCGCCGGCATTCTCGGCGATCTGGCGCAAGGGTTCGGTGATGGCCCGCTTGACAATATTGACACCGATCTGCTCGTCCCCCTCCAGCTTCAGCTTATCGAGAGCCGCAACGCAACGCGCCAGGGCAACGCCGCCGCCGGGGACAATCCCTTCCTCGACTGCTGCACGGGTCGCGTGCATGGCATCTTCTACGCGGGCTTTCGTCTCTTTCATTTCGGTTTCGGTCGCGGCTCCAACTTTGATCACCGCTACGCCACCGACCAGCTTCGCCAACCGCTCCTGCAACTTCTCACGATCGTAATCGCTGCTGGTCTTTTCGATCTGGCTGCGAATTTCTTTCACGCGGCCCTGCACTTCACCCGGCTTGCCTTTGCCTTCGACGATGGTGGTGTTGTCCTTGTCGATGGTGACTTTCTTGGCTTGTCCGAGATCGGCGAGCGTCACGTTCTCCAGCTTGATGCCCAGATCTTCGGTGATGGCCTTGCCGCCGGTCAGGATTGCGATGTCCTGCAGCATAGCCTTGCGGCGATCGCCGAAGCCCGGAGCCTTGACGGCCGAGACTTGCAGCGTGCCACGGAGTTTGTTGACGACGAGAGTGGCGAGCGCTTCGCCTTCCACGTCTTCAGCGATGATCAGGAGCGGCTTGCCGCCCTTGGCGATCTGCTCGAGCAACGGGAGCAGGTCTTTCATCGAGCTGATTTTCTTTTCGTGGATCAGGATGTAAGCGTTCTCCTGTACCGATTCCATGCGCTCCGGATCGGTGACGAAGTAGGGAGAGAGATAACCGCGATCGAACTGCATGCCTTCGACGACGTCGAGCTGGGTGTCGAGCGTCTTCGACTCTTCGACGGTGATGACGCCATCCTTGCCGACTTTCTTCATGGCTTCGGCAATGATCTTGCCGATGGTCTCGTCGTTGTTGGCGGAGATGGTGCCGACCTGGGCAATCATGTCGCCGGTGACGGGCTTGCTCAGCTTGTCGAGCTCGCCTTTCTCGCGATTGCCTTCCTTGTCGAGTTTACCGGTAATGAGCAGAATCGATTTTTCGATGCCGCGCTTGATCGCCATGGGATTGGCTCCCGCAGCTACCGTCTTCACGCCTTCGCGATAAATTGCCTGGGCGAGAACGGTTGCAGTGGTGGTGCCGTCGCCGGCGATGTCGGAAGTCTTGGAGGCGACTTCGCGGACCATCTGGGCTCCCATGTTCTCGAGCACGTCTTTTAATTCAATTTCCTTGGCAACGGTGACGCCGTCCTTGGTAATGGTGGGCGCACCGAATTTCTTTTCTATGACCACGTTGCGGCCCTTGGGGCCGAGAGTAACCTTCACAGCGTCAGCCAGAATGTTGACGCCGCGGAGAATCGCCTGGCGGGACTCTTCTCCGTGAACAATTTGCTTTGCCATATTTTTTATCTCCTCAAGTTCGATTGCAGGACTGGCCTGCGGAATGTTTGTTTGGTTAGCTGTCAGCCATCAGCCTTCAGCCATCAGTGAAATCTCATGGCGCCGACTGTTCGTTGCTGACTGCTTATTGCTCGCCGCCGGCCTCTAGCCCAAGCGATTTGGTTTCGCTGACGGGTGATGGCTGACAGCTGAGAACTACTTGCGCGATCCGGCTGTTTCTTTCTTGGCCGAGCTGGTGGCGCCGGTGAGGATGCCGAGGACTTCTTCTTCACGCATGATGATGTAGTCTTCGCCATCGATCTTGATCTCGGTGCCGGAATACTTGCCGAACAGAATGCGGTCGCCTTCTTTCACATCGAGGGGACGAACCTTGCCTTCTTCGCTGATCTTGCCCTTGCCGGCGGAGATGACTTCTCCTTCTTGCGGCTTATCTTTCGCGGAGTCGGGAATAATGATTCCGCCGCGGGTGGTATCGGCTTCTTCGACCCGCCGAATCAGGATACGATCATGCAGCGGGGTGAATTTGGTTGCCATAGTTGCGTACTCCTTTCAAGAGTGGTTGTTTTATTAGGTTGAATTCGAATTTTCGAGGTGCCCCGAAAACAGGGCTGTTAGCACTTGACTGCTACGAGTGCTAATTATAGGAATGTGAGTGCGTAATTGTCAAGCAGCTATCAAAACATTAAATTAAACAGTGTGTAATCAATAGAGTAGCATCGATCACATGTCTCGTTATGCGGGGGCTGGCTTTCAACCTAATGTCCCAGATGCAGTCCGACCCGACATTTCAACCTATCGTGGACCGCGCTTTTGAAGGTACACTTCCGGGCTGACGACGGCTTCCGCTCCTGTCTAGGTTACTCGTTTTTCTAAGCGAAGGATGGCATGCCTGATGGCATCTCCCCATGAGTACGTCTTTCACCCGACCAAAGGCGGCAGGGAAGGTGTCTATTTCGTTTTGGGCTTGAATGCCATTCTGATTGCGCTCCTTCTGGTTCTGGTTGTACATCGGGTGGTGGAACCGATCTCGACAGGACCACGGACAGCTATCGTTTTCGCGTTGGAGTTTGGAAATCCTGTCGCCGCTCGTAATCTTTCACTTTCTGTTACGCAAATTTGACAAGACTTATTGGAAGACGCCCAGGTTGGGTCGGGCGGTATTTTGGATGGCTGGAACCGAGGCCCCGCCAGACGTCAGCGGTTCGTACGTGACCACGATGGACTGTTTTGAGCCCGACACGGCATCTGGGGGCGCGCGAAACGGCTACAACGCTGATATCACAATCAAGCAGACCTGGCGCACGATGGCCGTGATCCTCAGGTTCCGAGATTATCCGATCCGAGCCGATGCGCGATCCGAAAGCGAGATGGCGGTGTTACGCGTAGAGATCGATGATACGGTGTCGCTTGGCTTCGAATACTGTCATAAGGGCATCGTGGAAAGACCAGGCAAGGGAGTCTTTGAAACGCAGATCCATGGTTTTACGAACCTGCATTTTCGCCGCGAAGAAAACCGATGGAACGCCCTAGGGACCTACTTTGACGCGGATGCGGGCTCGGGGAAGATGACTCTTAAACCTGGACCGTAGTGCAGCGGTTGGCGGGAGATATGCCCGCGGCCAGCCGGAGTGGAATTACCACGCCCCTTCCTTTCGGCCCCACCACCAGATCAGGCCAATGGTTGCCGTCGTCTGCTGCCTGGCCAGGACGCCCTGGACGTCGGTCAGGAATGAGGGCTGGTTCGAGAAATCACGACGCCACTCGTAGCGGGTTAGAAGTCCGTTGCCCAGACTGTAATCGAAGGTCACGGTGGCTTCCTTCAGATCCTGGTGGATGCCGCTGAAGAGGCCGCCGTCGGACATATATTCGGAGCGCGCCGCCAAGGCGAATTTCTTGTTGAACTGATAACGCGCATAGGCGGCGCCGCCGGCGACCGAGGTGGGCGTGGAGGACTCGCCGGGCGCGCTGTTTCTCCACAGGCGTTCGATCTCGTAGTCGGCTTCGACTTGGAGGGTCAGCTTGGGGGTCGTCTGCCAGGTGGCATAACTGTCGAAGATATGAGTTCGTCCGTTGGGAGCGGGGTTAATGGCTATGAAGCACAGGCCGGGCTGGACCGGGATCGGTCCGCAATTCGTTCCCACAGTCCGATCGGGATGATCCTGTCCGTAATAGTAGTTCACGGTCCAGAGGAGGTTCTTCTGAGGCCTGGCGGTGAAACCGAACAACTCATCTTTGAAACCGTTGGTCGCTTCGGCCTGATTGGTTCCGTTGATCACCCAGTAGTTCAGGGTAAAACGATCGTTGAGCGGATAACTGGCACGAATGCCCATGTGGTAGAAGGGCAGAAAGCTGTACCAGAATGAGCGGGAATAATTCATCTGGTCTTTGGTGTAGTTGCCTTCGACGCCGAGGGAACTGCTCCACTTACCGAAGTCGACGTCCAAACCCTTGCCGACGGGAAAAATGTAAGTACCGTAGGCCTGGAAAATGTTGCGATAGATGTCGGGGCGCGGTTCATTGGCGGGGTTGCCTTGCGACGAATCAGTGGCCTGGCCGAACTGTAGGTCGAGGCGTGCACCCCAGCGGCGTCCCTCGGCCAGTTCGGGAGGATGGTCGAAAATGACGCTGGCCTGATTCAAGCTGAAGTTATTGCTGAGGACGTCGTAGGCGCGCAGCAGATTCACGCGGCCGACAGGCTGATTGAAGTTGTATTCGTAATAGCTGTCGAGGCCCAGATCGATGGTGGTGTCGCGCAGAAAGCCTAGAGTTTCTCTGTCTTTGGCGGCATCGTCGGCAGTAATCCCGGCAGTCGTGAGTTCCTCGTTATGCGCCTGGGGCTGGACGTTCTCGGCTAGCACCGTTGGGCGTTTTTCCAATGCGGGCACCGGGCTCGCGGACTGTATTTGCCGCACGAGGTTTTTCAGTTCGGTCACTTCCGACTCTAGTTGCGTTACCCGCTGCTGCAGGGTTTGAGTTGTTACCGACGGGACGGGTGGATCGGGGAGTGTCGACTGAGCGCGCAGCAGTTCTGCGCAGAGGCACAGCGAGACTATGACGCCTGGATATATCCAGAATAATTTTGCAGAACTCATAGAACCTCCCTTAACCAGGTGACGTCTGTCGTAGATAGCGCCGTCATGAACGATCGGAGGAAGAACATACACCCAAGGTTCCTGTCGGCGCTCGAACGGTTATCGCGAATCACTTTAAACGGTCATGGAAGCGAAAGTCGGTGATTTCGAATACACAGGGCCTTAAATTGTTTCATGGGCGCGCGACTATCGCGGAGGAGTGTCTGGGGGTCTGCCGCGAGAAAGGTGAGAAAGCATGCTGGGTTAGTTCCACTATTTGTCACTGACGATGCGTCGTGGTCTGGTGTACACTGCAGGCCGCAAAAGGCAATCTCAAATTGTAATAACTCGTTGATAACTTTTTTGTAGATGCGAGGCTATCCATGATTGCAAACACTGTAACGACACGGCTGGTTCGTCGCAAATTAGCCACTCTTTGGACGCTGCCAATTCTAACCGCACTTATTGTCTTGTCGACGTCGTCTTCAGCTCAGACGAGCAACTTAGTAACTTCTCCAGTCGATGCTTCCGTACGGGTGGCATTGCGGGGCCAGCGCGCACCGTGGGCGCTGCCGCAGAACGATCGGGGATCGGTTCCGGGCGACACGATGCTCAAGCATTTGACCATGGTTCTGAAGCGCTCGCCGCAAGCACAGAAAGCCTTCGAGCAATTTCTGGAACAGCTGCAGGATCCTTCCTCGCGCAATTACCATCACTTCCTCACGCCGGTTCAAGTGGGGAAGAGATTTGGCGTTTCGCAGTACGATATCGACGCCATCGGACGCTGGCTCCGCAGCCAGGGCTTGCGCGTCGACTCGATCGCCAACAGCCGCACGATGATCGACTTCAGCGGTAATGCGTCGTTGGTTGGGACGGCTTTTGGCACGGAGACGCGATACTACGAGGTCAACGACGAGCTGCGTATGGCGACGGCCAGCGATCCCCAGATTCCAGCGGCGTTGGGCGGCGTGATTCAGTCGGTCAGCGGTCTGAGTACTATCCACGACCATTCCTATCATGGCGCTGAACAAGCGCATGTTCCAGCGAAGGGCGCAGGCGACTCACCGGCGCTTTCGGTCTGCAACGGAGGAACTTGCACCCACTTCATTGCCCCTGGCGATTTCTACGGCATCTACGACATGGATGGACTCATTTACAACTACGGTCTCTATGGCAAGGGACAAACCATTGCGATTATTGGTCGTTCGAGAGTGTACGATCCCGATATTGCGAACTTCCAGAGTCTTACCCAGTATGGGACAAAGTATCCGACGGTTATTGTGCCACCCAACGGAGTAGACCCAGGGCAGCCCGCCGGAACCGGTGGAACAGCATCTGGGGACCAGGTCGAAGCTACACTCGATGTCCAACGGGCCAGCAGCACCGCGCTAGGCGCAACCATTGATCTGATCGTTAGTGCTAATACTCAAACAGCGGACGGGATCCGGATCGCCGCCGAGTACGCCGTCGATACCAACCCTGTCCCCGCCCAGATCATGAACATCAGCTTCGGAGCTTGCGAAGCGGATCGTACGCTGGCAGACGTACAGTTCTGGGATACGTTGTTCAGTCAGGGAGCGGCAGAGGGCATCTCGATATTTGTTGCGTCGGGTGATGCCGGTGCGGCGGGGTGCGATGCCTATTTTCAGCCTCCACCCGAAAATCAGATTGCGAGCCCAAACTATATTTGCTCTTCCAGTTACTCGACGTGTGTCGGTGGAACCGAGTTCGCCGATTTCTCCGACCCGTCCAAGTATTGGAGCTCGACCAACTCTATGTGGCTTATATCGGTTATCGGATACATCCCTGAAGGTGGTTGGAACGAACCTTTGAATGGTGAGGGCGAGACGCAAGCCGCATCTTCCGGCGGTGGATATAGCTCCTACATTCCGACTCCAACTTGGCAAGTCGGAACAGGAGTTCCGGGCACACAAGGCCGATACACGCCGGACATTGCCTTTAGCGCGGCGGCACACGACGGATATTTCGGATGTCTGGCGGCATCAGGCGGCGCGCACCCAGGCAACTGCGTGGTGGAGAATGGCGAGTTCTACTTTGAATATTTCTTCGGAACTTCCGCCGCGGCTCCCAGCATGGCCGGTATTACTGCCCTGCTGAATGAGAGCTACCAATTGCCGCAGGGAGAGCTCAACCAGCGCTTGTACGAGCTCGCAGCCAACCCCACATCTCAAATTTTTCATGATGTAACCGTTGCTACAAGCGGGGTGAGCGGATGTGTCGTGACCACGCCCAGCATGTGCAACAACAGCACAGCTTCACCAACTGGGCTCACGGGCGGGCTCGCTGGCTATTTGGTGACGGCAGGGTTTGATGAAGTAACCGGCCTTGGATCGATCGACGCTGGCAACTTAGTTGCGAATTGGTTCGCTGGATTCCCAAGCACGAACACCGTCGTTACTTCCAGTCTAGACCCGGCGCAAATAGGCGCGCCGGTGACCTTCACGGCGACCATCACGACCACCGGCGCAGAGTTGCCAACCGGAACAGTGACCTTCGACGCTGGCCAGTTCCAACCTATCGGCACTGTCCCCGTTACCACAGTAAACGGCTCGCAAGTCGCAAGTTTAACAACCTCCTCACTCGGGTTCGGCACTTACGCGGTCGCGGCCTTCTATAGTGGAGACGCGAATAACGCTGCCAGCACCTCGCCGATCCTGACGCAGAATATGATTGCACCCACTTTCACGTGGGAGGCAAACGGCGGCACTACCGGAAGTGTGCTATCCGGACAAAGCGCCGTCTACAACTTCACTATCGTTCCCACCGGGACCGGAGTCACAATGTTCGGCGCCGATGTCGCTTTTTCCTGCTCGGGCTTGCCGGATACAACCGTAGTCTGCAATTTCAATCCCGCGCAGATCGCTGCAGGTGCTTCCGGATCGATTCCGATTCAGCTAACGATTATGACTAGCGGCCCCAACCCTCCGGCCGGAAGTGGGCATCGTCGCATCAATGAGAGGCGTTCGTCCTTGCTCCTGCTAGCTTTGCCGCTTGCGGGCATCGTGATGGCCGGCTATGCGGGGCGCAAAATATCGATGCCCACTACGATTTTTGCCTGGGGCGTTTCACTGCTGCTGGTGGGCCTTCTCGTTGCCTGTGGAGGCGGAAATGGCAGCAGCGCCCCGCCCTCTGTAAGCGTCACCGTAAACCCAGGAGTACCTGCGAGTGTGTTTCCGAATGATGCAGCCGACGGCTGGCCAACACAAACGGCGCAATTCACAGCCACGGTCACGAATACTGCGAATACGGCGGTGAGTTGGTCCGTGACCACCGCGAATGGAGGAACCATAAACGCGAACGGCCTGTACACCGCTCCCGCCGTGGCCTCTGGTCTTCCGACAAGCGTGACCATCACGGCGACTTCTCAAGCTGACTCGACGAAGTCGGGATCAACCACAGAAACGCTGAGACCTGCCACCATCCCCGGAACCTATTCGAACATCATGGTGACAGCGACGGAGAGCATAACGATGAACTCCGTCCCGGTAACCCTGGTTGTGCAGTAGGAGGGGGTTCTTGGGTTTGGATTGAGTTTCACCTCGGGCGCGGGTAGATTCCGCGCCCTTCTTTTTTACTTGGCCAAACTTGCAGTGCTTTGCCGAAATAACGGCGTGCTTGCCGGACGTCCGGCGAGGACCGGCTGCTTGTGAGCAATGGGTATGCTGCAAGCCATTGAGATTCGGCCCGAAATGGAACAGTCTGATGTGGCAGTCCGCGTGCATTGTGCTGGCATTACCTCCGCAAGAAGCGGTCTGGCCAGCCATGAGATTCACATCTCTGTTTGCATTTCGTCAGTGCTCGCCAACGGGTTGCAGGGGTTGTTTCTTCGAGGTGATAGAGGAGACTCATGAGTATTTCCGGATTGCGCTGCGCGGAAAGTTGTTTTAGTTGTCATCTG
Organism: uncultured Acidobacteriaceae bacterium; assembly: GCA_963699405.1. Taxonomy (GTDB): domain Bacteria; phylum Acidobacteriota; class Terriglobia; order Terriglobales; family Acidobacteriaceae; genus Acidiflorens. The sequence goes on from CAVOTW010000005.1 coordinate 94,361, forward strand.
CGTTCGCGCAATTTTTTCTGCGACCTGTCCCAAGATTCGATCGACGCTTTCAGCAAGATTAAACATGCCGCGCTTTTTCCTGAACATGCGGTGGTTCTGGTCGAAGGGCAAAGTCCGTGCGGAATTTTTGTGCTCTGCCAGGGCCGCGCCAAACTGTCGACGACTTCGCGCGACGGCAAAACGCTCATTGTGCGCATCGCGGAGGCCGGAGAAGTTCTGGGCTTGCACGCGGTGATTACCGGGGGACGGTACGAGTTGACAGTGGAAACCATGCAGCCCTGTCAGCTGAACTTTGTGGGGCGGGAGGACATGCTCCGCTTCCTGCAAGAACACTCTGACGCTTCTCTCCATGCCAGCCAGCATCTGGCCCGCGATTGTTCGGACTCATATGGAGTCGTGCGCACGATTGGATTGTCGCAGTCGGTATCGGAAAGGTTTGCGAGGTTCCTGCTCGAAACTTCCGCGGATGGCGAGGTAAACCACGGAGCGGTGCGGGTTCGGCTGGCGATGACCCATGAAGAAATCTCACAACTGATTGGCACCAGCCGTGAAACCGTCACCCGGCTGATCTCGGAGTTCAGGCGAAACGAGTTGGCCGAACTGAAAGGCGCGACCTTGATTATCCATAACCGGTTGGCCCTCAAGAACATGGTGCGGGCTTAGGATGGATTGGGCCATCTGGTGATCGGGCCATCGGATGATCGAAAAGCAAGAACTCCGGCTTCGCCTTCGCCTTTCGATGGTAGTGCCGATGACTAGATGACGGCATTCGCCCAAAGTATCTTTCCAACCCAAAGTACGTCTTGTCATAACCGCTCACCTTCAAGTTCGATATAATCCACAGCTCAGATGGCACTCACTCCAGGAGCGAAACTGGGCCCCTACGAGATCCAGTCCCTGATTGGTTCTGGAGGCATGGGAGAAGTGTATCGAGCGCACGATTCGCGGCTCGATCGCATCGTGGCCATTAAGGTTCTGCCTGCCTCTTACTCGGCAGATGCGGAGCGGCTGCAGCGGTTCACGCAGGAAGCGCGCTCGGCAGCGGCGCTGAATCATCCCAACATTCTTTCGATTTTCGATATCGGGGAGGAGCGCGGAGCTCCTTACATTGTTTCCGAATTGCTCGAAGGCCAAACTCTGCGGGAGCGCATACGGAGCGGGCCGCTTTCCAGCCGGAAGGCGATTGACTATGCGCTGCAGGTGGCGCGGGGATTGGCGGCGGCGCACGAAAAGGGTATCGTGCATCGCGATCTGAAGCCGGAAAATCTCTTTTTGACCCACGACGACCGGGTGAAGATTCTCGACTTCGGGTTGGCGAAACTGACGCGTCCGGAAACGGATGCGGGACGCGGACGCAGCGACGGTGCAGATCAATACCGAGCCCGGCCAGATTATGGGGACGGTCGGATATATGTCGCCGGAGCAGGTGCGGGGAAAGCCGGCCGACCATCGCTCGGACGTTTTTTCGTTTGGATCGATTCTGTACGAGATGCTTTCGGGGCAGCACGCGTTTCGTGGAGAAAGCCCGGCCGATACCATGAGCGCGATTTTGAAAGAGGAGCCGGCCGAGCTTTCGGAAACGGCGCGCAATGTTCCTCCGGCATTAGAACGGATGGTGCGGCATTGTCTGGAGAAAAATCCGGCGCAGCGTTTTCAGTCGGCGGGCGATCTGGCCTTCAATCTTGAAGCGCTGACGGATAGTTCGGTAGCAGGGAAGACAGGGACACAGTCCGCGATCGCAGACTCGCCAGGTGCCGAGACAGCGCTTGCGGACAAAGCGAGTGTGCAACCAAAAGAAGCCGTTGCCCGTGGCAAGTTGAGTGGAGTGGCGGCCGCATTGGTGCTGGCGGCTTTGATGATGGGAGTGGGATGGTGGTTGGGGCGAGGCAGAGGGCGCGCGCCTCTGGCCGAATATCAAGCCATCACGTTTCGTCCGGGTTCGATTGGAAATGCGCGCTTTACGCCGGATGGAAGTATCGTCTACAGCGCCTCGTGGGATGGAGGCGAAAACCAGCTTTATATGGGGCGCACGGACGATCCCGGATCGCGCGAACTGGGGATCAAGGACGCTGAACTGTTGTCGATTTCGAAGAGCGGAGAGCTAGCGGTGCGGCTCAACTCGGTGAATCTCGGCGGGTGGGCGGAGGCGGGAACGCTGGCGCGGATTTCCATGAGCGGCGGAGCTCCACGAGAAGTGCTGGACAATGTTCAGGACGCGGACTGGGCGGCGGACGGCGAAACGATGGCAGTGGTCCGGTACTTGCCGGAGAATCAGCACTGGCGCCTGGAGTATCCGATTGGAAAGATTCTGGTCGACGGCGCGAACTGGATCAGCCATCCCAAGATCTCGCCAGACGGGAAGTGGGTCGCGTTCGCCGATCATCAAAACGCGGTTGGCGATGACGAGGGCTCGGTTGCGGTAATTGACTCGGAGGGCAAGGGCAAGGAGAAGATACTCTCATCAGGGTGGACCGGTGTGGAGGGAATTCTCTGGTCACCCACCGGCGATGAGATCTGGTTTACGTCCACCCAGGGCGGGAGCAGCGCAAATCCTCGCGCCGTGACGCTGTCGGGCAAAGCGCGAACTATCACCAATGTCCCGGGAGGAATGTGGCTGGAAGATGTGCGGAACGGCGCGGTGCTGATCGTAACCCATCACCGGCGCATCGGGATTCGTGGAATGCCGCCTGGCGGAAAAGAGGAGCGCGAACTGGGGTGGTTGGACTGGTCGGTTCTGGACGATCTGACCCCCGATGGCCACAAAGTCTTATTCGAAGAAGCGGGCAGCGGTGGTGGACCGAATTACACGGTGTTCGTGCGCGACAGCGACGGGTCTCCTCCGGTGCGGATCGGCGAAGGGGCAGGCCTGGCGATCTCAGGGGACGCTAAATGGGTGATCACCCAGCGAGCGAAGGGCGGTCCGCTCCGATTGGTGCCGACCGGGGCCGGCGAGGCCCGGCAGTTGACGCATGACAACGTGAACTACCAGAAAGTGCGATGGCTGGCCGGTGGCAAAGAGTTGCTGGCGATCGGAATTGAGTCTGGGCACGGTGCGCGCGATTACCTGATCGCGATGAGCAGTGGCGATTCGAAACCGGTAACTCCGGAAGGTGTGGTCGGCGCACTGCCGGCTCCAGACGGCCGGAGCACGGCGGTGCAGGGACCAGACGGGAAATGGGGGATATGGCCGCTGGATGGCAGTGGTCTTCGTCCGATTCCGGGGCTGGACTCGAATTACCGCGTGAGAGGATGGTCGCCGGATGGGGCATGGGTGTTGACGCTGCCCACGTTGCAAAGCGGGAAGGCCGGAAGCGTCTATCGAGTGAACATAGTTACCGGGAAAATGGAGCCGGTAAAAACCTTCGGCGATGGATTGGCAGCTGGAACAGTGAGCGTGGGAGGGTCTTACATGTCGGGCGACGGAGGCGCTTACGCCTATCGCTACATGCAAACGCTGTCGCAGGTTTATGTGGTACGAGGGATGAAGTAATAGAGTGGGTGACTATGAATACGAATCTTTTCGATCGCGGGTGCGGTAGTTATTTTGCTCGGGTTAGTACTGGTGGGGTTGGTGCCGGCCCAAGACGACTATGAAGGTCCGATGTCGAATTTGCGGTTTGTAGTGTTGAAAGACTACAACGGCAAGCCGATCCGAGAACGCGGCGGTCGTGCTGCACCCCGTGAAAAAGGATGGAAAGCAGTCGCTCGGCGGCATGGAGCTGAAAACGGACAACGATGGGCGCGCGAGTATTGACGGGATACCGTATGGACCGTTGCGGGTGCAGGTGCTGGCGCCGCGTTTCCAGACTTTTGGTGAAGACTACATGATCGACAAGCCGGAGCTGGAGATCACGGTGAAGCTGAAGCGTCCTGGAGGACAGTACTCGACAGACAATCCGGGAGCCACGAAGAAAGATGACGACAAGAATCAGGCGCCACCAAAACCGCAGTGACGGGTGGTCAGCGGGCGAACGTCATCATAAATCCCTTGTAATAGGACGCTCGTAGCTAGCGACACTTCGCTGGCGAGGGAGGTGACAGGGACGGCTGGGTGTCCTACAATCGGCTCGTATGGGATTGCAGGAGTTAACTGTCGAGCGCTATGAAGGGGTGGCCGACGATCAGCGGATTCTGCTGCTGCGCGGGCCGATCACGATCGAGACGGCTCCACAATTCGAGCGCGCGGTGCGTCACGAGCAAGCCGAGACCATGATTCTGGATTTGTCGGATGTTCCTTACATCGATTCGGTGGGATTGGGTTCGCTGGTGGCGGCGTACGTGTCGCATCAAAAGACGGGGCGATGCCTGGTGTTGACGGCAGTGAAGCCACGGGTGCGGAAAATCATGGAGATCACCAAGGTCAACGAGTTCTTCGTGACTTCGGTACGACGTGGGAAGCGGTGGAAGCGTTGGCGAATACCGGGTCGGCTTAAGACTCTAAGCTTTCCGTGCGAAATGTTTCTTCGCGCACAGTGAACTTCCGCACCAGGTCTTCGCGCACCTGATAGCCCGTTCCGGCCGCTTCGCTGATGACAATCATTCCATCGGCGCGCACTTCGACTTCGGGCTCGATGATGTCTTCTTTCCAATAACGCTTCGAGGCCGACACATCTCCGGGCAAGCGGAAATTTTCAAGCGTCGACAAGGCGATGTTGTGCGCCCGCCCGACGCCCGACTCCAGCATACCGCCGCACCAGACCGGAACATTGTGGCGCAGGGCGACATCGTGGACTTTCTTGGCCTCGGTGAATCCGCCGACGCGGCCCACTTTGATATTGAGGATGCGGCAGGCCGCGATCTCGAGCGCAAAATCGGCGTCGCGCGCGTTGCAGGATCGATTCGTCCAGACAGATTGCCGTTTGGATGGCTTTCTGCAAACGGGCGTGCAGGTAGATTTCGTCGTTCCATAAGGGCTGCTCGATCATGAGCAGGTTGAAGGCGTCGAATTTGCGCAGATGCTCGACCTCGTCGAGCGTGTAGGCGGAATTCGCATCCACGCTGAGAACAATGTCGGCCCAGCGGGCGCGGATTTTTTCCAGAACATTCAGATCCCATCCCGGCTTCACCTTGATCTTGATACGTCGGTATCCTGCCGCCAGTTCGGTTTCGATCTTCTGCAAGAAGTTGTTCGGGCGAATCTTGAATGCCGATGGAAACGCCGCAGGCGATTTCGCGGCGGGTTCCTCCCAGCAATTTCCAGAGCGGTTCTTGCTTCTGCCGCGCCTCCGCGTCCCACACGGCATTTTCGAGCGCGGCCTTGGCCATGCGATGGCCGCGAACTCGGGCGAAGCGGGCGGCACAGTCCCGGCCAGCATCCAAATCGCCTTGCAGCAAGAGCGGCGCCAGGTAATGCTTGATGGTTGGCCACGCGGTCTCGATCCATTCGGGACTGTAATACGGATCTTCTCCGGCGACGCACTCGCCCCATCCGCGGACGCCATCGGCCTCGACATTGACCAGCAGAATGCGGCGGCTGTAAACGCGGCCAAAGCTCGTTTCAAAGAAATGAACGAGCGGCATGTGAAGTTCGCGCAGCGTTACCGATTCGATTTTCATAATGACTTGTGATTGTCTCGCGTGCTAATACTTCCAGCCCTCGTCCCATTCACCGAGCAGAAAACGGCCATGGCCGCGTCCATCGCGCTCATAGCCGAGTAGACTCAGTCCTTCGGCAAATGCCCGCTGGAAGCGCTCGCGATTTCTCTCCTGCACGGCAAGGGCTTGTGCACGGGTTGCCGCGGCGGCTTTCCACGCATATATTTCTGCCGGCACGTCGATCTGGGCGCGACATTCGAACTCGGCACGCGGAGCGCCCGCCAGCACCGCTTCCACGCGTTTTGACTTCATCCACCACTCCGCAACCAGGCGGTCGGTGGGCAAACCACCCTGCAACGGCGACGAGGTGATGCCGTACTGGTTCACGTTGTAGCGGCGCGCGATGGCGCCCAGCTTTTCGATATTCAAATATGCGTTCTTGATCTCCAGAGGATCGAAGGTCCACTCCATCAGTTCGAAACCTCGCGCCAGGGCATCTTCGCGCTGATAGAGTTTTAGCTGTCGGCCTAGTCCGCCATTGCGATATGGCTGGCGCACGGCCAGCATTTGCGAATGGAGGTAGCAGCGTCCGTTGCGGACTCCGGGAATCGCGAGCGCGAAGCCGATTAATACCGGCGCGTTGCTTCTTTGTACGTGGCTTCTTCCGTCGGATATTGCTACGTTCTCTTCAATGAAGGCCCCAATCACCTGGCCGCCGATCTTCGCTGCGACCACGAACATCCGCACCGGAATCAGGTCGGCATCCGAGAACTTCCATACTTCTTTCTGCAGCGAAAAGCACGCCTGCATGTCCGGTAGCGCTTCACACTTGCGGATCGTCACCGTGCCCGAGGCCTTCTGCGTCACGCCGGCTTTTCCTGCTGCTTCGCCTGTTGCCATAAGGATTCCAGTTCGTCCATGGAGGCCTGTTGCGGCGCTCTGCCGCTGGCGCGCAGGCGTTCTTCCATCCATTGAAAGCGGCGCTTGAATTTGCGGTTTGTTTTGCGCAATGCCGATTCCGGATCGAGCGATAGATAGCGCGCGATGTTTACCAGAACGAAGAACAGATCTCCCACTTCATCTTCCAGGCGCGGACGCAGTTCCGGCGCTACCTGCGGTTTTCCCGAACCGGCTATCCCTGTGCCCACCGATGGACCTTTGAAAGGAAGCGCCTTCAACTCCTCACGCAACTCGGCCGTCTCTTCCTCGAGCTTGGCAAACAGGCCTTCAATCTCCGGCCAGTCAAAGCCCACGTGCGCAGCGCGCGAGCTGAGTTTATAAGCCTCCATCAGCGCGGGCATTTTCGACGAGACACCTGCGAGGACTGATTGCGCATCGGTCGACTGCGCCGCGCCAGGGTGGTCGGCCTTTTTATCTCCTTTATCTCCCTCCGCCGCCAGCCGTTTTTCTTTTTCTTTCTCTCTCTCTCCGCCTTCAGCGCCTCCCAGTTGCGCAGAACTTCGGCTGGAGTATCGGCCTTGACGTCTCCAAACACATGCGGATGCCGGTCGACTAATTTATTCGAAAGGCGGTCGAGCACATCATCGACAGAGAAGTGGCCGGCCTCGCGTGCCATCTCGGAATAGAACAGCACCTGCAACAACAGGTCGCCCAATTCGCCAGTCAGTTCGGGCCAATCGCGATTGTCGATCGCCTCAAGGACTTCGTACGTTTCTTCGAGCGTGTAAGGTTTGATGGTGTCGAAGGTCTGCTCGCGATCCCATGGGCAACCGCCCGGAGCCCGCAGGCGCGCCATGATCTGAACCGCTCGCTCGAATCGTTCGCCGGTGGTGGACATTTAGTTCAATGTAAATGAGGTGAATTCAGCGAGCAAATCGAAGGCCTAGCGCAATGAGTGAATTAGCAGCTCCGTTTCGTCCGAGATAATTGCTTCCACTCCCCATGCCGCGAAGTCGCGCATGTGTTCGGCCTTATTTACCGTCCAGACCACAATTCTTTTTTCGGATGCATGAACTTGCTTGACTAGTTCCGCGTCTACCAGTTTGAAATTCGGAATCACCCACTGTGCCGGTATTTTGCTCCAAGTTCGAAGGTGAGTCTGCTTATCGCACAGAAAGCCCAAGGGAATTGCCGGATCGAGATTGTGGATCGTGGTGAGCACCTCGGGAAGGAATGACGAAACCACGTATCCCTTCTTCGGCGCATGCTGCCTCAGTTCGGCGAGCGTCTGCGCCTCCAGTCCGGCGACCTTCAATTCGATATCGAGAAAGGCGCGGTCGGCAAATTGCCGCAGAACGTCTTCCAGTGTAGGCAGCTGCAGGTTTTCTGATGCAGTGATTTCAATCTTCGTTCCGGCGATGGTGGCGTCGTGGCAGATCACAGCCTTTCCGTCGGCGGAGCAGCGCACATCAAATTCGAATCCATCGCAGCCGTGCTGCAAACACAGTTCGAACGACACCAAAGTATTTTCAGGAATGTGCCGGGAAGACCGCGCTCCACGATGTCCGAGAAGAAGAGGCTTAGTCATTCAAGGCAATGAGAAAATAAAACAATTAGAAGGCGTTTTGTTGGCGTACTCTGCGGTTGCTCAGCGATCTCTGCGTTAGAAGCTCTCAGTCCAAATCGAAATCCCGGATGGGCCGTCCCGTATCCGGCGTTTCTTTGGCCTTCTTCACTGCTTCCTGGAATTTTTTCTCCAGTAATTCCGCGGCGTGCTTTTGCGCTTCCATCGACTGGCGGAAGATCGAGTCGCGCCGGCTGTCCTGCTCTTTCATGGCGCGGGCGGCTTCTTCCATGTCGTTGAAGGTCTTTGGCTTGACCGGCGCGGTATGGGCGATGATGCTGCGCGTGGACGAGTCGATTTTCATGACCGCACCGCAGCAGGGACAGGTCACATCGAAATTGGATTCGCGTTTCACCACAACCGATCATACCGCAATTGGCCGCAATCCGCGTTAGCGCGGCGCAAGGCGAATTGGCAAGATACCGAACCAATACAGCATCTCCCAAGCCAACAGAACGATCGACACCAGCACTACCAGGATGGCCAGAACCTCCCCAAAATTCAGGCCACTTTTTTCGCGCTCGAAACGGCGCGCTCCCAGACTCAGAATATTCAAGGTGGCGAAGCCAAACACGAGCGCCCAGAGGATGTTGTACATTTCCTCGCGAGTGGAGCGGAGCAGGAACATCGCGGGCAGGACCCCGACCGCAAACATATGGAACGCACGGCACGGAGAACTGCTGCCCATCCGTGGGCATTTCCCAGCAAGAAAGTAGCGATGCGCGACTCCGGGAGGCAGTGTTCAAGGGCCGAGGCAGTCTCATGCAGAAACTTGATACTACCGTGTTTCGCTTGTTCGAGTCAGCCAAGCCATCAGAAAAGGAACCTCACTAGTTCATGCTGAGGGCTCGCATTTTGCTGAAATCCACCACAAAGGGCACGAAGGTGCACGAAGGAAAGCCTCGATCATGGCAGAATAAACTTGATGCCAACCGAGCCAGCTTCGCCCGTTCCTGGTTTTCTCTATGGCACCGCATGGAAGGAAGACCGCACCCAGGCGCTCACTGAACTCGCGGTCCGCATGGGATTTCGCGGCATTGACACGGCGAACCAGCGGCGGCACTACTTCGAAGAAGGAGTCGGGCAGGGATTAGCCGCGGCGTATCGGGCAGGGGTGGTCACGCGCGACGATCTTTTTCTGCAAACGAAATTTACCTATCAGCGGGGACAGGATCACCGCCTGCCCTACGATCCGGCAGCCGCGCTCTCGGTTCAAGTTGCGCAGTCGATGGCCAGTTCGCTGGCACACCTTGCGACCGATCGCGTGGACAGCTATGTATTGCACGGGCCCTCTTCGAACTACGATTGGACCGAGGACGATGCCGAAGTCTGGGAAGCAATGCGCAAGGAGCGCGATGCCGGGCACGCTCGGCTGCTGGGCGTGAGCAATGTGTCGCTGGAAAACCTTCATCAGATGGCATCGGTGCACACTGAACTCCCGGCGTTTGTACAAAACCGCTGCTATGCCCGCTTCGGATGGGATCGGGCGGTGCGACAGTTTTGCGGCGAACACAGAATCGTCTATCAGGGGTTCTCGCTGCTCACCGCGAATCAGGAGGTCCTGCACCATCCTCTGATCGCCAGCCTGGCCGCGAGCGCCAAGGCCACGCCAGCCCAGGTTGTGTTCAGCTTTGCGCGTAGCGTTGGGATTTTGCCTTTGACGGGGACCTCGAACGCATGGCATATGAAAGAGGATCTGGCCAGCGTCGACTTAATGCTTCCGCCGGAAGCAGTCCAAGCGATCGAGGCTCTGTCTGACGTAAACAACTGACTTATCTGCAATATCTCGTGAGACGAAGGTAATCGTAATAGTTTTGTAATGTGATCTGGGATCACGGCAAAGAGTTTCTGCCCGGCACTATCCTTCCATTAACCAACTATGAAACCCAATCAAGTAGAACCTCATCCCAAGGGAAAAGACGCGCGCATACTGCTGAGTTCGGTTTTCGGGCCTTATGCGCAAGACGACGAATTTGGCAGCCGGTCCATCAATCCGATGGAGCTCTACCACAACCAGGTGACCCGCGCGCAGGGCAGCTTCTCGCTGCGCATGTTCCACCGCTCGTGGGGCATCATGATGATTCAGGAAAATATTTCCGCGCCGTGCAGCGTGCTGGATTTTCCTACTCGCGATGCCTTTGCTCGGGAATTGACCGCGAACAAGTACGACATCGTCGGGATTTCTTCGATCATCGTGAATGTGGGCAAGGTGCGCGAGATGTGTCGCATGGTGCGGGAGCTATCGCCGGAATCGGTGATCGTGGTGGGCGGACACGTCGCGGCGATCCCGGGCGTGGAGAACATGGTCGACGCCGACCACATCGTGCGGGGAGAAGGGATTTCGTGGATGCGGCGGTTTCTGGGAGAAGATGAGCACGCACCCATCCGCCATCCCAACATTGTTTCGGGAATTGAAACCCGCATCATGGGGTTTCGCCTGCCGAATCGGAAAGGCGGCACGGCGGCGACGATCATTCCGTCGGTCGGATGCCCGATGGGGTGCAACTTCTGCACCACGTCTTCATTTTTTGGCGGCAAGGGGAAGTTTATTAACTTTTACGATACCGGGGATGAACTGTTTGAGGTAATGTGCAAGATCGAATCGGACCTTAAAGTTCAGTCATTCTTTGTGATGGACGAAAACTTTCTGCTGCACCGGACGCGGGCCATGCGCCTGCTGGAACTCATGAAGCAGAACGGCAAGAGCTGGGAGCTTTCGATATTTTCTTCCGCCAACGCGCTGCGAAAATACACCATGCTGGAACTGGTCGAACTGGGCGTTACCTGGGTGTGGATGGGGTTGGAATCTCCCAAGGCCGGCTATAGCAAGTTGCAGGGGAACGACGTTTTGCAACTCACGCGGGAGCTTCGCGAACATGGAATCCGAGTGCAGGGGTCAACGATCGTGGGACTCGAACACCATACGCCCGAAAACATTGTCGGGGAAATCGAGGCGGCGATTGCCCACCAGACCGATTTTCACCAGTTCATGCTCTACACGCCGGTTCCGGGCACACCGCTTTACCAGGAGATGAGCGAGCAGGGCCGCCTCTTAACCGATATGGATCCTGCCGATATTCATGGCCAGTTCAAGTTCAACTTTAAGCATACGGCCATCTCGCGCGACGATTCTAAACGCTTCCTGGATTGGGCTTTCTGGCGCGATTTTGAGAGCAACGGCCCGAGCCTTTATCGCATGTGCCGGACCGTGCTGAATGGCTGGCAACGCTATAAGGACTATCCCGATCCGCGCATACGAGAGCGGTTTGCGCGCGAAGGAAAGAAGCTGAACAGCGCTTATAACGCCGCCCTCTGGGTGATGGAGCGGGAATTCAGGAAAGTGAATCGGGGGGTGAGCGACCAGATTCACAAGCTGCGCCGCGACGTCGAAAAAGAGTTCCCGGTGGTCGCCCGCCTCACGGCTGCAGCGTTGGGGCCTATTTTGTGGTGGACTACACGGCGCGAGGAACGTCGTCTGGCGAAAGGATGTACGTACGAACCTCCGACCTTCCTAGTGCGCCGCAATTGGGCTGCAGTTTCTTAGAGTTTAGCTTTTCATCTTTGCTCTCGCGTCCCCATTCATGGGATATGCTTTCGGCATGCCCTCGCGGCGACTGCCGGCTTCGGATGGTGCGCTGATCCAGATTGTGGAGGCTGCTCTGGCAGATGCTGCGCGGCGCAGCGGCGAGTGGCTGGTGTGTCGTCCGGGATGCACGCAGTGTTGCGTGGGTGTTTTTGCGATCAATCAATTGGATGTGTTGCGCTTGCAGCGCGGGCTCGCTAACCTCGAAAAAACCGACTTGCAGCGGGCAGAGCGCATTCGGTTGCGGGCGCGAGATTCGATCCGGCGGCTGGCAGCGGAGTATCCCGGCAACGCGGAGACGGGCGTGCTCGATGCGGCCGTATTTGACGAAGGTTCGGAGGCGGAAGAGCGCTTTGCGGAATTTGCGAATGATGAACCCTGCCCGGTGCTGGATCCGGAAACCGGATTGTGCGATCTTTACGCTGCCCGGCCGATGACCTGCCGCACGTTTGGGCCTCCGGTGCGATCATCGGTGCGAGCTGGGGACGGGCTCGGAGTGTGCGAGTTGTGCTTTCACGGGGCGACTGACGAACAGATCGCCGCTTGCGAGATGGTGGTTGATCCGGATGACCTGGAATCGAAGCTGCTGGAAAAAGTGGAGCAGACGTCGGGGCTGCGCGGGCAGACGATTGTTGCTTATTGTGTGAAGTGAAGGTTGAACATGGGGGCGAGTTACCGCGCGCGGCTGAAAGCGCTCGCCGCCTACAATGCAAATCAAAGCCCAAAAATTCTTAGCGGGAAACTTGGGTGGAATCCCACCCTTGCGCAAAAAGCGCGCAAGGATAGGGCAGCCGGCTAATTATCTGAAGTGAAGGTTGAAGTTGTACCGCACAATCGATTCACTTCCTTGCCTGGTACCAGCGGCGGACGGCCACTACTGACCAGATCGCCTCGACCACTCCAAAGGGCCACGCGCCTTGCAGGAATCCGTAGGCCGAACCGAGCGCGCACGACGCGGCGAAGGCCAGAATAAACCAGGGGCTGCGGCTCTCCAAGGCATAGGTGACCAGCATTGCGGTCACCGCGAACAGTCCGAATAGCGTCAGCATATTCATAGTGCTGCATCCTTTCGCGGGCGCGGCTGTCTTATTACGCGGTGAATCATCCTACCAATTCTTACCTGATTCAATTTGCGGTAACCTCGAATTTCCGTTGCGACGGAGAGTTTGCGGGCTAGGGCGCCCGCGCTACATAGGTTATGGCAGAGCCTTCGACAACTCGCGAAGCGTCGCTCTGGGAGCTTGCCCTGGTGTTTCTGAAGGTGGGGACGATTGCGTTTGGCGGGCCGGCGGCGCATCTGGCAATGATGGAAGAGGAATTCGTCAGGAGGCGCCAGTGGATCACCGAAGCTGAATTTCTGGACCGGTTGGCGACCGCGAATCTGATTCCCGGGCCTAGTTCGACTGAAGTCGCGATTTTTGTGGGGCAGCTGAAGCGGGGCTGGCGCGGTCTGATTGTGGCGGGTTGTTGCTTCATTATTCCGGCGGCCCTGATTGTATCGGTGATTGCCTGCGCCTATGTGCGCTTTGGTTCACTGCCGAAGGCCGAAGGCATCCTGTACGCGATCAAGCCGGCCGTCGTGGCGATCGTGATTCAGGCGCTGGGGAAACTGGGGCGCAAAGGAGTGCGCACGGCGCTGCTGGCGGTGATTGCCGTGTTGGCGGCGGTGCTTAGTCTCTTGGGAGTTAGTCCGGTGCTGGTCTTGGTATTTGCCGGATTAGTATCGGCGGCGGCTTTGGCTATGAAGGACCGGCTGCTGGGTGCGGCCGGGTTTCCGAAAGTTGCGGCCGCGGCGATTGCGTTGGCGGCAACAGGCGCGGCTTTTCCGGTGGGGCTGCTGCGGTTGTTCTTGTCGTTTCTTAAAATTGGATCGGTGGTGTTTGGCAGCGGATACGTCTTGCTGGCATTTCTGCAGACCGAGTTTGTGGAGCGCTTGCACTGGCTGACCGACAAGCAGTTAATTGACGCGGTTGCGGTTGGGCAGTTTACGCCCGGCCCGGTGTTTACGACTGCGACCTTTATCGGATACGTTGTGGCGGGCTGGACCGGCGCGGCGGTGGCGACGGTTGGAATTTTCCTGCCGGGATTCGTGCTGGTGGCAGTGAGCGGGCGGTTGATTCCGCGGCTGCGACGATCGGCGGCCGCATCGGCAGCGCTGGATGGAGTGGTAGCCGGGTCGCTTGCTCTGATGGCGGTGGTGGCGTGGCAGTTGGCAAAGGCGTCAATTGTGGATCGAACCACATTGTTTGTGTTCGCCGTCAGCCTGATCGCGCTGCTTGGGTTCCGGGTGAACTCTGCCTGGGTGGTGGCGGCGGCCGCGATCGCGGGGTGGATGCTGCGATAGGCGGCCCGGGTTCGAGGATGGCAATGGACGAGACGCGAATTCGAGCGGCGGAGCGCGGGGATCTGGCGCGAATCACTGAGATCTATAACTATTACGTTGTGAATACTCCGGTGACGTTCGATGTGGAGGCTTATACGGTCGAGCGTCGCGAAACTTGGTTTGCGCAGTTTGGCGCAACGGGAAGGCATCGGCTGGTTGTCGCCGAGGAAAACGGGATGGTGATGGGGTACGCGGGCACGACGCAGTTTCGTCCAAAAGCAGCATACGAAACGACGGTGGAGACGACGATTTATTGCGCGCCCGAGGCGGTAGGGAAGGGCATTGGAAGACGGCTGTATGCGGAATTGTTTGCGCTGTTGAAAGATGAGGATATTCATCGTTTTGTGGCCGGATATGCTTTGCCAAATGCGGCGAGCGAGCGCCTGCATCGGCAATTCGGATTTCAGGTGATGGGCGTGTTCAGCGAAAATGGGCGAAAGTTTGGGAAGTATTGGGATGTTTGCTGGATGGAACGTGCGGCCTAAGGCGGATGACTGCGGTCGACTTTCTGCCTCCGCCGGCACTTCGCGGGCGGGGCGCCCGCGCCACACGGACTTGCGGTTATTCTGCCTGGTTTGTGACGGAGAGGTTAAAATAGGGGATTCCGGCGTGCTGGTTGGCGGGACTGTGATCGCCGCCGGATGTTGATTCGTGGAACCTGTGAGCAATCTCGAAGGGGTTTGCACCCCGACTACGACCGCGCCGACAGACGTCGGAGCATCGGTCGCAGATCTTCCCGTGGGTCGGCGAGTTGCTGCGTCGTCGAGTGTTTCGCAGCCGCTTCGGTCGCGGCCTTCGTCGCCCGTTTACTGGCGGGTGGAAGGAAGCTTACTGGAACTGACGACAGTCCGTCCTATTGCGTTCTTTACCTGGAACAGCCAGACATATATCGCGCGAGCGGCGCGCCGCAGCCTGGTGCTCCTGATGGCGCTTCTGCGGCCATTTTTGTATGCGGCGAACCGCGTGGCCGCGACTCGAATCGTGCACGCCGTGCTGCGCGGGATTACTCGCGACCGGCTCGACCTGCTGGGCGAAGAAGAATTCGAATACAAGCTGAAGCCGCTGCTCAAAGAAGAAGGAGTGCGGCACCTGAAGGCGTTGCAGGCGACGGGCGTGGACGTGGTGCTGGTGAGCCAGGGGTTGGAGCACGTGATGCGGCCGCTGGCGCGGCATCTGGGAGTGCGGTGGATTATTGCGAACCGCCTCGACTTCCGCGATGGAGTGGCGACGGGGCGGCTGCTGAGTCCGGTGATCCGGCCGCGGGGATTGTTTGCGCGGATTCGTGAAGCGGGGCCGGACGGGCAGCAGAGTCCGGCGCGATGGGTGCGGGCGCTGGGCTTGCGGGGTCCGAAGGCGCTGGCTTCGGCGATTGTGCCGGCTGTGCGGGTGGAAACGCCGCGGGTTCGTCCCATTGTGTATTTCGACGAAAAGCGATATCCGGCGCGGTTTTCGGTGCGGAAGGCGCTGGGTGGAAAGCGCGTGATGCTGATCGGCGTCACCGGATTTATCGGCAAAGTGTGGCTGGCGAATACGCTGATGGATCTGCCGGAGATTGGGAAGCTTTATCTACTCATCCGGCGACAGAAATCGAATCCGGCGCAGAAAGCGCTTCGAGAAAATGATCGAAGGATCGCCGGTGTTCGATCCGTTGTTTGAGAAATATGGCAGACCAGCTGGGCGCGTTGCTGGCGGAAAAGATTGAGGTAGTGGAGGGCGATGTTTCGCAGCCCGGCTTGGGGCTGGACGCTGAGACCACGGCGCGCCTGCGCAACGAACTCGATCTGATCATCAACAGCTCGGGGCTCACGGATTTCAATCCCGATCTGCGGGACGCTTTGGCGGTGAATGTGGATTCGACGCATCACCTGATCGAATTCATTCGCGCATCGGATCATGCGGCGTTGCTGCATCTTTCTACTTGCTATGTCGCGGGACAGCGCGATGGGCGCGTGGGCGAGGATGTGCGGCTGAATTACACGCCGACGGGGCGTGGCGGATTTCGACGCGGAAAAAGAGTGGTATCGCCTGCATGAACTGGTGGAGTCGGCGGAAGGCGCGGGTGGAAGGGCCGGAAGTCACCGAGGAACTGAAGAAGCAGGCGTTAGCGAAAGAACACGCGGCGAAGGGATTGAGCGGGCAGGCACTGGAAAATCAGATCCGCAAGAATAAGGTGCGGTGGCTGAAAAATTATCTTACGGAAGAGGCGACGCGACGCGCGCAGGAACTGGGCTGGCCGAATACTTACACGTTCACCAAGAGCCTGGCGGAATCGCTGATTGCGAAATATCGGCTGCGCGGGTTGCCGATTGCGATCGTGCGTCCGGCGATTGTCGAGACTTCGGTGTCGAAGCCGTTTCGCGGGTGGAATGAGGGCATCAATACTTCGGCATCGCTGTCGTATCTGCTGGGGACGGCGTTCCGGCAACTGCCTTCGAACGAACGTAAGCGGCTGGACATTATTCCGGTGGATGCAGTATGCGCCGGGATGACGCTGATTGGCGCGGCGCTGGTGGAGCGGCGGCACGATCCGCTGTACCAGTTGGCGACCTCGGTCACCAATCCCTGTGACATGGGGCGTTCGATTGAGTTAACTTCGCTCGGGCACCGGCGTCACTATCGGGCGCAGGAAGGCCTGGAATATTGGCTGCGGTTGCGGATGGATGCGATTCCGGTTTCGAAGGAGCGGTATCAACGCATGTCGGCGCCGGCGCAGAAGATGATTATCCAGTCGATTCAGCGGGTGATGTCTCCGCTGCCATCGGCGATGACGAAGCCGCTGGCGAAAACGGAACGCAACCTCGAGCGAGTGGAAAAATTAGTGGGCCTGTTCGAGCCATTTATTCTGCACAACGAGCATGACTTTGTTGCGGACAACGTGGAGAAGTTGTCGCAGGCGTTGACGCCCGAGGAAAAAGAGATTTTCGGCTATGACACGGCGGGACTGGACTGGTGGGAGTATTGGATCAACATTCATATTCCGGCATTGCGGCGGTGGACCTATCCGCTGATTGAAGGGCGGCCACTCGAGGCGCGTGAGCCGCGGGTGTTGCAGATGCCGCCGCCCGCCACCACCACAAAACAGAAATGAGTTCCGAAACTGGCGACGCCAGTGAAGACGGGGACAAACGGAGCAACGTGGCAATTTTCCTGACCGGTGGAACCGGGTACATCGGCGCGCATGTTGCCGCGAATCTGCTGGAGCAGCATGACGCGACTTTGAATCTGCTGGTGCGCGGCCGTGATCCGCGGGATGCCGAGCTGCGCCTTTGGCAGGCCTTGCAGCTGCATTTGCCTTTTCCCAAGTTTTACGACTACCTTGCAGGCGAAGATACGGATTTTTCGCGGCGATCTCACCCTCGCCACAGTTTGGGCTCGAAGCCGGACGATTACGACCGGCTCGTGCACACCACCGATTCGGTGATTCACTGCGCGGCCTCGCTGAATCGGAAGTCGGAAAAAAGTTGTCTTGAATGTGAATCTGCGCGGAACGCTCGAAGTGGTCCAACTGGCGCGGCAATCGCAGTATTATCACGGGTTGCGGCGGTTTTCGAATGTGAGCACGGTGGCGGTCGCGGGCAAGCGCAGCCACGAAGTCGTTCATGGAAGACCGCTCGATTGAGTGGGAGCGCTCGGATTACGATCCGTATGCGCGGACGAAGAAATTCTGCGAGCACATGGTGCGGAGTTGCTTCCGGACGTGCCGCTGACGATTTTCCGCCCGAGCATCGTGCTGGGGGACAGCCGGTATCCGCAGACGACGCAGTTCGACATGGTGCGGTCGTTCGTGTTTCTGGCAGGATTGCCGGTGCTGCCGTTTCGTCCGCATGACAAGATCGACATAGTGAATGTGGATTTCGTGGCGGATGCGATTTCGACGTTGCACATGAAGGCCGAGCCCGAGCACGATACTTATCATCTTTCTTCGGGCAACGACTCGCAGACATTTCAGGAATTGACGCGAGCGCTGGCGGCCGAGCAGAACAAGCGCGGGCCGGTGTTTCTGCCGATACTGGAAAAGCCGTTCGCCTCCATCGTCAATATGCTGGCAAATCGCAAAGGGCCGATGGGGCACGGCGCGGCGCTGATGAAGGTCTTCCTGCCGTATTTGACGTGGAATACGGTGTTCGATAACACGCGAGTCACGACGGAAATGGGCCGCAAGCCGGCGCCATTTTCGCAATACAGTTTTCCGCTGCTGCGGTTCAGCCGCGAGCACAATTTTGCATATCCCTATCAAGGCTGGCCGGAGAGCACAAAAGCGGGAGGGTCTGCCGCATGATGGACTTCTTTCTGGAAGCTTGGGTATCGAGCATCATCGAGGGCAAGAAGATTCAGTGGATGATGGGCAAGCGCGAGCCGTGGCAGCCGGGCGAGAAATTGAAGCTGCTGTTTGCGGGCTACAACGGCACGCGCAATACGGGGTCGGATGTGCGCGTGGAAGAGATGCTGCGGCAGGTCCGGCGGATTCTTGGGCCGGAGAACGTCGACCTCAGCATGATGACGTTTAATTTCGACCGGTCGCGCGGATATTTCGAAGGCACATCGCAGGTGCGGCTGCCGGATATTTTCCCTCCGTTTCTGGCGAATGAAGTGCCGAAACATCATGGCGTGGTGGCGTGCGAAGGTTCGATGTTCAAATCGAAATTCGCGAATGCGCTGGCGACGATGATGATCGGCTCGCTCGGCATTGCGGCGGCGGAGAACAAGTTGTCGATCGGCTACGGCGCCGAGGCGGGACACATGGATCCGCTGGTCGCGAAGATGTGCGGACGCTATTGCAGGAATTCGCTGGTGATCACACGCAACGACGAGTCGAGGAAGATTCTGCGCGAGCTGGGCGTGCCCACGGAACTGGGCACGGACACGGCGTGGACGTTTGAGCCGCTGGGCGCCGAGTATGGGCAGAAGGCGCTGCGCGATGTGGGTTGGGACGGGAAGACGCCGGTGCTGGTGGTGTGTCCGATCAATCCGTTTGAGTGGCCGGTGAAGGCGTCGGTGGCAAAGGCCGCGCTGCACAGCCTGACGGGCGCTTACAAGGAGAGCCATTATCGCGGGCCCTATTTTCACAATGCCGGGCCGGAGGCGGATCGCGCGTATGAACATTATTTGAGTTCGATTGCGAACGCGGTGGCCGCGTTTCGGCAAAAGAAGAACGTGTTCGTGATTATGGCGGCGACCGAGCGCATGGATGCGCGGCCTTGCCGGCGCATCTCGGAGAAGCTGGGCGGAGTGCCGGTGACTGACCTCGGACGATTACAACATGTACCAGATGGTCAGCATTCTGCGCGCTTGCCGCATGATGGTGTCTTCGCGCTATCACGGGATCGTGACTTCGATGCCGGCGCTGGTGGCGTCGGCGGGGATCACGATGGATGAGCGCATCCGGAATCTGATGAACGAGCGCGGGCATCAGGAATTGCTGATGAACGTGGACGATCCGGATCTGGAGGCGCGGACTCTGGCGGCGCTCGAAATTCTGGATCGCGACGGGGAGCGGATCGCCGACGGGATCGCGCGCACGACGGTGAGGAATTTGAAGTTGATGGCGCGCATGGGTGTGTATTTTGAAGAAGAAGTGCAGCGGCGGTATCCGGAGTTTCCTACCCGGCGCGGGGAATGGAGCTGGGAGGATTATCTGCCTCCGCTGAGCGAGGGATTGAAGGAACTGGTGGCGGCGTACGGGTAAGTAAACTTTCAACCACCAGTTCATCAGCAAACGCGTTTCCGTCAAACGCATGACATTTCTCGAATCAAATCTTTGCGAGCCTGGAGCGCAGCGGCGATGCTGTCGTGCTGCAGGAACTGCGCGATGGGCAGGCTGGTTTCGCTCACCGCGCGGCAGTTGCTGGCTCAGGTGCTGGCTGGCGCGGGCGTATCTGCGGCGGCTGCGTCTGAAGAAGGGCGACCGGTGCGCGCTGCTGGCGCATAACTCGATGCAGTGGGTGGCGATGGATCTGGCCGCATGGCGGAAGGATTGACGGTGGTGCCGCTGTACGCGCGGCAGGCGCCGTCGGAACTGGTCGCGATGATGAAGGACTGCTGGCCCTCGGTGATGGCCTGCGGCGAGCAGTCGCTGGCCGATGCGATCGTCGAGGCATGGCCCGACGCGCCGCCGCATTTCTGTTTCGACAACGTTTTCACTGCGACGCGCGAAGCCGGTGGACAATCCCGCGCTGGCGGTGGCAGAAGAAAATGTCGTGACCATCATCTACACATCGGGCACCTCCGGCGAGGCCAAGGGCGTGATGTTGAACGCGGGCAACATTGGGCACATGCTGGGTTGCACGTCGGGGCGGCTGGATCAGCTGATGAAGACAAACGTTCCGGGGCAGGATGCCGTGTTTCATTACCTGCCATTCTGCTTTGCGGGCTCGTGGATCATGATGCTGACCTGCCTGCTGCGCGGTAGCAAGCTAACCTTGAACACGGACCTCGGGAAGATTGCCACCGAAATGCGGCAGGCGGCGCCAGATTATTTCCTGAATGTTCCCGCGCTTCTCGAACGCATGCGCAAAGCGGTCGACGAGCAACTTTGGAAGACGGGCGGGTTTCCGCTGAAGGTGTACACCAAGGCAAAGGGCGCATGGGTGCGGCGGCAGGAAGGCAAAGCGCGCGCCGGGGACGGGATCTGGTTGGGACTGGCGAATCGGCTGGTGTTTCCTACGATCCGAAAAAAGATGATTGGCGGCAAACTGCGTGCGCTGATTTGCGGCTCGGCGCCGCTGAACGTGGAGACGCAGCTGTTTTTTATGATGCTTGGCATCCCCGTTTTGCAGGTGTATGGCCTGACGGAGACGACGGCGATCTGCACCATGGATGATCCGGATGCGCCGGTAATTGCAGGACGGGCGGGGCCGGCGATTGCTGGCGTCGAGATGAAGATCGCGGAGAATGAGGAGATCGTAGTGCGCGGGCCGAATATTTTTCCGGGATACTGGGGGCGTCCGGCCGGATGCGT
>CAVOTW010000006.1:0-35592 GCA_963699405.1 uncultured Acidobacteriaceae bacterium
TATGATTTGCTAGGTTTCCTCAGAAACTCTGGCGAAAAGACTCTCGCAAACTACTCCCTTAAGGCGCGAGCCTCTCGCTACTAAATCCACTGACTACAGTATCGGTTCCTGCTGGTTTTTATACCACACCGGGAGGTTATGATGCAGGTTACCCAGGTTACCGAGTTTGTTTCATGGAGGTCTGTGGGCGAGAGACACGCCGCAGGGGCTAAAACCCGCATTCTTAGAAACGCTCAATGGCACGGCTAAAGCCGTGCCCTGCCCAAAACCAGTTCATCTCGGCGTCGGCAAAGGATAGTATCCGTCCTTCGCATAGACCTTCACGCCCGGGTGCCCATGCACCTGCACGTCGATGTCGCGGTAGCTTCCGATGCTCGACTTGGGGGCATAACCCAGCGTGTACTGATAGCGCGCTTCTCCAATGGCGCTGGCGTACGCCCGCTCGATGTCGGCTTCGGTCAACTCGCCATACACCGTGCCTCCGCCAGTTGCGTTGACATACTTGGGCAGAATGTCGCTGTAGCCCATGAGGGCTTTGTTTTCGGCAGGTGGATCCGCTGCAGCCGGTCGTAGATGGGGATGGCCGCGCCTTCCACTCCTACCGCGTACACGGTGATGTTCTGGGTCAGCAGGACTTTCAGCGTGTCTTTGTAGCTGGCCGTCGAGCCCAGCTCGCGGCCATCGCTGATGATGAAGATAATCTTGCGGTGCGTCGCGTTCGCGCTTCGAAAGATCGCGCGCCGCCAGCAGGATCGCGTCATTCAACACGTGCGCAACCTTGGGCGGCGTTGAGACCGGGTCGACGGGAGAGTCGATCGGCATGCCATTGATGACCGGCCCCTGCGGACCGAGCGGCCCGCTGGTCACCGGCGGTCCATTGTTGTCTCCGCTGTACGCCTTGACCTCGTTCAGAACCGCCGTCAATTGCTTGCCCGACGCTGTCGAAGTCCGAGACGCGACCGACGGTGCTGCTGTAGGTATAAATCGCCACTTCATCGAACTGGCTGAACGCTCCCTGCAACGCCGAGAGCGTTTCCTGCACCTTCTTCAAGCCCACGTCCGGCATGCCGGTATCGATGATGACGGCTGCCGACAGCGCAAACGGATCGCTGGTGAAGAACGTCAGATTCTGCACCTTCCCATTTTCCAGGACGGTAAAATCCCTGGGCCGCAAGCCGCCGACCAATCGTCCGTCGCTGTCCTTCACCGTAACCGGAACCAGCACCAGAGTTGGGATCGTCCGGATGGTGATAACCGACGTCCTGGCCGGTTTCCACATCCTTCGGAACGCTGCCCGCGGGCACGGTCTTAATCGGAGGCATCAGGCGGTGGGGCGGGCGGGGTCTGACTCGTATCATCTGGAGTACTTCGGGGAATACCGTCCGAAGCCCGGGTTGGAGCTGATTGGCCGGCGGAGCGTCGGGCTTGGCTTCCTCCTCGGCTTCTTGGCGCGGGCTGGGCGGTCGGAGGCGGAGGGATGGGACGCGTTGCCGACGGGGCGTCCGGGATGTCCTCGGGCTTGTCTTGCGCCGCCGCTGCGCCCGCCAGCCACAATGCCAGCACCAACGGCAGCCCTAGCCTCAATTCAGCCGCTCATCTGTCATCGCGCCCAGCCTTATCGCCGCGCTAATTTTCGTGGCCATCCCGGAAACCTCTTCCTTAGCTTTCCTTTTGTCCTCGCAATGCCGTTCTGGCCACGCGCATCGCCGGCTTCCTGCCTTTTTACACTAATTCAGATGCCCGACTGCGCCCGTTTGGTGCATCTAACCCATTACAGGCCGTCATTACAGGATAGACTAGCAAAGTCTCGGGATAAAAACTCTGATGCCTACACTACAATGCAAACCCTACCTGCGCGGCTGGTGTTTTCGGCCTTGGCTATTGTCTCTGTCGCTTCCTGTCGCCGCCCAGAGCACGCCGCCCGCCGCTCCGAGCTCCACGTCGCTCCGGCCGCACCCAGCTCCAATACTTCCAATAGCCAGCGTCGCAGGATCAGTCGGTCGAGACCCTCAAGGTCAACGTCGAAGTCGTCCAGTTGTTCTTCAACGTCAAAGACAAGCACGGCGCGCTGATTCCCAACCTGACCAAAGAGAACTTCGACTTCTTCGAGGACGGCCAGCCCCAGACGATCAAATATTTCAAGGCCGAGTCCGATCTGCCGCTGACTCTCGGCATCCTCATCGATTCCAGCGGCAGCCAGATGCGCGTCCTCGAGATGGAAAAAGAAGTCGGCGGCTCGTTTCTCGAAAGCACGCTGCGCCCCAAGGACGAGGCCTTCGTCATCAGCTTCGACGTCGACATTACCTTGCTGCAGGATTTCACCAACTCCGTCAGCCGGCTCAAGCATGCGCTCAACGAGGCCAAGATCAACACCGGCGGCGTCGGCTGTGCCGGCGGCCCGATCGGCCCGCAAGGGCCGATTCCGTGTTCTTCGACCGGCCAGCGCGGCACCGCGCTCTATGATGCCGTCTATCTCGCCTCCCACGACGAACTCAGCCACGAAGTCGGACGCAAGGCGATGATCCTGCTCACCGACGGAGAAGACGAAGGCAGCCGCCTCAAGATCAAAGATGCCATCGAAGCCGCCCAGAAAGCCGATGCCATCTGCTACGTGCTGCTCATCGCCGACCGCGGTTTCTACGGTGGCATGGGCGGCTACTCGCGGTGATTCGGAAATGAAGAAACTTACCCAGGAAACCGGCGGCCGCGTCATCGATGTCGGCAACAAGATCGAAAAACTGCGCGAGGCCTTCGACCAGATTTCCCGGGAACTGCGCAGCCAGTACAACATCGGTTACACCCCCACCAATACCACGCGCGACGGCTCTTTCCGCAAGGTCGAGATCAAGCCCAAGCAGGGAGACTACAAAATTCAGGCCCGCAGCGGCTACTACGCCACGCCCCGCCACGAAGACTAAAGCAGTCGGGAGTGGAGTCGCGCTCGTTCAGCGTGACAGATAGGGTCCAAATTTCCCACGCAAGATTGTAGCGCCGCCGTTCCGGCGGCTGTCCGGCGGGGGTCACGCCCGCCGAGGCGAGGGCGAGGAGACAGCCGGCAAGATGCCGGCGCTACGGATGCGATAATGCCTACCCCACGCCCAACCCCTTGACAGCGCTCCGTTTTCACTTCAAACTGTTTCGAGCCGGACGTCCCCCACGTCCGTTGACCCAGGGTTTTTCCTAGACTGTCTTGATCCCCCAGGAGGTTCTATGACCAAGCTGCGCCTAGCGCTGCCCGCTCTATTTCTGCTTCTTTTTGTCTCCACTCTGTGGGGCCGAGACCAGCGCAGCCAGCAGTCCCAGATTCGCATCGGCTATTGGCGAGGCATGAAGGTCACCTACACTTGGGTTCCAGGAAAAGACGGCAAAGGCAAGGCCATCTACCAGGGCGACATCCTGCTCGACCATGTTCAGGCATCGCCCAACGGTCCACGCAGCCTCAGCTTGGGCGTGGCCTACTCCAGTTATCTCTGGCCCGTAGTTGACGGCCTTGTTTCGATCCCTTACACCATCGACCCGTCGTCCGGGGATTTAACGAATCTCAACACCGCCATTACAGCGTTCAACGCCGCGTTTCCCGGATTGATCCAGCTCGTCCCCTATACCAACCAGACCGATTACGTAAATTTCAATTTTGACCCCAACAATTTCAGCGGATCCTGCGAGGCCTACGAAGGCCGCGTTGGCGGCGAACAAATAGTTGGCGGCTCTGGGACCTGCACCACGGCGACGATCCTGCACGAAATGGGACACACCGTCGGCGTCTGGCACGAACAGTCGCGGCCCGATCGCGATACCTATGTCAACGTAAACTACGGAGCCGTCATCAAGGCTTCGCGCGGCAACTTCGATCAATTCCTCGACAACGACCAGGAACTGACTCCCTACGACTACGCCTCGGTGATGGAATATCCGGCGTTCTCGTTCTCGCGCAACGGAGAGCCCTGCATTGAATCCATCCCCGCAGGCATCCCGCTCTCGAATCCGAATGGCTACAGCGCGGCCGACATCGATGGCATTGAACGCCTCTACGGCGCCATTCCCACGCAGGTTACAGTGACCAGCAATCCGCCGGGACTGAAAGTGGTGGTCGACGGAACCACCATAACAACGCCGCAGGTTTATACCTGGGCGCTGAACTCGACCCATACTCTGAATGTCGCCACCTCGCCGCAGACGCTCACCAGCACTGGCGTCAGTTACATTTACGGACGCTGGAACGACTCGACCGAGCAAAGCCACACCATCACGGTTACGCCCGGCAATAATATGGTCACGCAGCCCGCGACCTCGCCGGCGGTCACCGTCTACTCGGCGAACTTCATTCAGCTTGTTCCCTACGTGAACATGATCTCGCCGTCGGGCACTGGGACCGTCACACCTTCGCCCGCGCCGTTGACTTATACGGGGCTAACCGGCGAGTACTACATCATCCGCCAGTTGGTGACGCTTACGGCCGCGCCGAACTCGGGCCAAAATTTCTGGGACTACATCAACTCTCCGTACTACCTGCCCGGCGGGATCGGCGCCAATCCCAAGACGTTCTATGTGATGGATGATGGCAGCTCCATCAACCTGACTACTTACTTCACTACTTCGCCGGTATACACCGTGACTACGAATCCGGTGGAGTCGAACGTGGGTGTCATCGTCGACGGCAGTTTCTGGTATGCGCCGGTAAATTTCGCGCTGCCCTATGATTCCAGCTGGACCGCGGGCAGTTCTCACACTTTGAGCATTGATTCGCCGCAGTATCCGTGGAGTTCGAACACGTATTTCGATTTTTCCAACTGGAGCAATGGAGGGACCGAAACTCAGACCATCAACGCGCCGAGCGGCAGTACCACGTACACGGCCAATATTGTGGGGAACTATTACGTCGATGATTATGCCTTGGAAGGTTCGTGTGCCGCCACGATCACCGTTACGCCGCCATCCACCGAGAACGGCTACTACCCAACCGGAAGCCTGATCACTTTTGCCGAGACGCCCGCCACTGGCTTGGACTTCACCGGATGGCTCTACGACTTGAGCGGAACCGGCAGCCCGCAGAACCTTACCGTCGACGACGAAGTGCTGGTCGTTGCGGACTACAACGTCAACTCAACGCCTCTTTCGATCAGCAGCATCAGTCCTCCGAACGCGAGCGCGGGCGGCGGAGGGTTCACCCTGACCATCAACGGGACGGGCTTCACCACGAACACCTATGTATACATCAACGGGCTCTATCGTGCGGTTGCGACTTTTGTGAGTTCCACGCAGGTCACGATCCCAATTCTTGCGAGTGACATCGCAACGGCCGGAGCGTTCCAGGTCGCCGTCGGAAACTTCAACACGGCGGGTTGCGGCCCGTACGTGCCGACTACGTTCTATGTGCTGCTGAACAGCAACGCGACTGCCACCGTTAGCCCGAGCAGTTTGAGTTTCGGTAGCGTAGCCGCGGGCACGACCAGCTCCGAGCAGACCGTTACGCTTACGAACTCCGGGCAGGGAACCCTCAGCATCACCTCGATCACGGCCAGCGGAGATTTTGCCGAGACCAACAATTGCTCGAGTTCTCTTGCCGCCAACAGCAGTTGTACGGTTAATGTGGGCTTCAGTCCCCACATTGCCGGAGCGATCACGGGTGCGCTCACTTTCAACGACGGCGCTGCTACCAGCCCTCAGTTAGTGACGCTGACAGGAACGGGCGTGACTCCGATCTCGTTCAATCCCACCAGCCTGAATCTGGGGACCATCGCCGTTGGTCACTCTGCCTCCAAGACGGTCACGGTCACGAATAACGAGAGCACGGCGATCAGCCTCAACTCCGCGGCCAGCGCCGACTTCTCTATCACCGGCGGAACCTGTGGCTCCTCGCTCGGGGCTGGCGCCAACTGCACCATCACGGTGACGTTCGCGCCGACTTCCGATGGCACGATTGATGGCGCACTCGCCATCGCTACTGGCGGCGCGTTTAGCCCGCAGCTCGTCGCGCTTTCCGGAAAGGGCAAGTCAGGTCCGACCGTCCCACTCACCTTCAATCCGACCACCCTGAAGTTTTCTTCGACTGGGATCGGAGCGACCAGCGCCGCCAAGACCATCACGGTGACCAACAGCAGCGGCAGCTCCGTGACGATCAGTTCGCTCAGTGGCAGCGCCAACTATGCCGTCGTCGGCAGCGGAAGTTCGCCTTGCGGAGGCGCGCTGGCCGCGTCTGCCAAGTGCACCGTGAGTGTGACCTTTACTCCATCCGACATTGGATCGAATAAGGGTGCGATCGCCATCGCCACATCGGGCGCGGGTAGCCCGCAGATTGTCGACGTGAGCGGAACCGGCGAACTTCCCGTGGCCGTGTCGCCGGCGAGCATCGCTTTCGGCGATCAAAAGGTGGGTACGACCAGTGCCGCCAAGACCGTCACCCTAACCAACGATTCCGGAGCGGCTCTGACCATTTCCGGTATTGTGGCCAGCGGGGACTTCACGGCGACATCGTCAGGCAAGAAGTCCTGTGGCGCGACGGTTGCCGCCGGAGCCAAATGCACCTTCACCGTGACTTTCACGCCGAACGTGACCGGGGCAATCACGGGAGCCGTTACGGTCACATATAGTGCGCCGCTAGGGCCGGCGGTTATCGAACTGACGGGAACTGGGCAGTAAGCCGAGCCACCGACTCAAAGGCCCACGCCGCGATAAGCAGACGTGGGCCGATTGATTTGAGTTGATAGGAATGCGGCGATGGCGAAGTAGCCAGCTCACCGCGCCTGCGAAAAATCCTCGACCGCGAACCACTGCCGGTCCCGCTCCACCACACCCACACCAATGGAATCCATATCCCGGTCCAGAATGTTCGCGCGATGTGGAGGCGACTTCATAAACTGCGTATGAATGAATTCCGCCGACGGTCCCTCAAAGACATTTTCTGACAGCCACCGGAAGCGTGCGCCCGTCTGCTTGACCCGCGCCGCCAGGCTTGGCTCACCCTGAAACTCGTGCTGGATGGATCCGTGTTCGGCCATCAACTCCGCGTGGCGGCGCGCCGCTGTTGCCAGCGATTCATCCCACCGCAGTGGCGCCAGTCCCGCCGACTGCCGCGCCTGGTTAACGGAAGCGAACAGATCCCGCTCCATCCGCAACCCGAATGTCTCGCCATATGCCATCCAGCAAAGCATGATTCCCGCCATCCCAACTGCCGCTAGCCGAGCCCTCATTCGCATGATTCGTTCTCCGCCATCCTTCTCCATTAACTATGGAAGCCGCAATGGCAGCGCCTCGGCAAGTTACCAACGTCGCAAAGTCAGAAGTTACCGCAGTCTGCCCGGTTCTATCTGGAACTGCGTTATGTTGTGCAAACCCAGTTTCAGGACACAAGTTGCGCGTCCTGAACTGTCGTTGTTAGTGATTGTCATCCTGAGCGAAGCGAAGACCTGCTGTTTGGGCCATTCGGGGACTAGCGCGGGTAATGCCGGTAATCCTAAATACTCCGGCGGTTTTCTTCCGGCCGATTCTTGACCGGAATAACGAATTTCAATCCCGACCATACTTCGGTGACCGCGCAGACTTTGATATCTACCAGGCCAGCATCAAGTCCGGCCTGCCGAACCGCAACTTCGGTGATGTCGGTGGCTAGGCCCGAAGTTTTCTTCGGCCACGAGATCCACAACATGCCCGCGGATGCCAGCGCCTTGGCTGCTAGACCTTAGTTCGAGCTCCAACCCCGCGCGCGATTTGGCAAAGAGGAAAATAAAGTCGAGATCTTTATCTTTGTTGGTGAACGGTTGGATCCGGCAATTTGCGAGCGCATCGCGAAGTTCGGTCTTTACATCGTCCGGCACATGCAACAGGGCAACGCGGAAGTCGTCTTTGATGCCCAACTTTTTCGTCAGCGGAGTTCCTGAATATCCAGGCATACTCATTTCATGGGCTTTTCGGCAACAATCGCTAAAGTCTCTCACAAAGGTAAGATCCCAGCCATGTTCCCATTCCCGCAGTCTCTCAGCATATTCTGGGCTTGTCGGTCGTGGCCCGTTGTTCAAGGCCCGAATGAATTCATCTGGCGGCTTGTAATGATGAACAGAAACATAGTGATAGATAAGGTTTGGCGCCGCGTAAATCATCCCATCTTCGGGAAAAACGCGTATCTCCGCACTGCCCAGAAGCACCCTGCAGCCAACCCTGTCGACCTGGGGCTTGGTTCCGGCAGGACACCATTCGCAATGATGGATTCCGAAGGTCTGGACGGTAGGTTTTTTGCAGTGCTCCCGAATGAGATCTAGCAGATCGTCTGGGGGTGTCGCTTGAGGGAATTGATGCGATCTATCCAACCAGCCAACGTTCTTTGTCTTGTTACCAGTGTGGCTAAAATAGGTGTAGACCGAGAGATCCTCAAAGTACGCCATGATTCTCAACGACCGTGGTTCGGTACGACAGTGAATTAGACTGGGCTACTGCTTGGGCGCGTAGTATCCCTTGCGGGTGCGTACTTTTAGACCCTTATCCTGCGCCAGGATTTCGATGGTGCGGTAGCGGCCATCGGCGACGAAATTCGCCGGCTTGTAGGCCACTGCGTACTGGCTGCGCAACTCCTCCTGAATGGAGACGAACGCGTCGGACACATCGCGCATCTGGAAGGGAAAGAAGGCGCGACCCCCGGTGGCATCCGCGATGCGCTCGAGCACCTTGTCGCCTTTGCCTTTCATGCCGCTGATGTTCGTGCTGATGGTATAGACGATCGTGTCCGCGCGCAGTGCCATTTCGATGGCTTCCTCACGCGAAACGTGGCTGGAATTGTCGTCGCCGTCACTAAGTAGAATGATGGCGCGGCGCACAGGCCCGGTTTGCTCCTGTTTCATCAGCTTGTCGCGACAGGCAAAATAGAGCGCGTCATACATCGCCGTGCCGCCGCCCGCCCGCAACATGCGCACACCGGACGAAAGATTCTCCGTGTTGTCGGTGAAATCCTGCGTGACTTCCGGCGTGGCGTCGAAGCCAACCACGAACGCCTTGTCATAGTGCGCGCGAATGATAGCGTTCAGAAACTCGATGGCCGCTTCCTGCTCGAACTTGAAGCGATCGCGCACCGAATTGCTGGCATCCACCAGCAACCCCACCTGCAGCGGCAGATCGGTCTCACTGTGGAAGCTGCGCATCTCCGCGGGCTTTTGATCGTCGATGACTTTGAAGTCGTTTTTTTGCAGATCCTTGATGTAACGGCCGTGCCGGTCGGTGACGGTGAACACCACGCGAACTTCGTTGACCCTCGCCTTGATGGTAGCGACCGAGTCATCGGAATCCGAATCGCCGGACGGAGGAGGAGTCTGTCCTGACTGACCTGGAGACGTCGAAGCGGGCGTTCCGCTGGCGGGAGGCATTGATGCCGGAGGAGAAGTTTGCGCGGGCGTTTGTGCGGGCGTCTGAGCGAACGACATCCTCGGACCGGCGAGAGAGCCGGCGAGAACGAGCAATGCGACTGGCAGCAGGGCGATGCGCAATTTCATCGAGGTTGACTCCATTATAGCTGCCTCCCCGCAACGGAACGACTGCTTTGAAGCGGGCAAATACTCGTCCGGACTTTTACTGGCCCGGTTCCGGCCGTGGACCTTCCTGCTTGGCATTTTCCAGGCTTGCGAGCAAGACTTCCAGTTCCTCCGGTAACGGCCGGGAAAACTTCAGCGACTGCTTGGTCCGTGGATGCGTCAACTCGAGTACCGCCGAATGCAGAAAATTTCGATCGAGCGCCAGCGTCGCGGGCATGCCTGCGGACCGCCGCTTGTTCGACTCGGTTCGCAACTCGCCCGGCGCGCCGTAGAGAGCGTCACCCACCACTGGATGTCCGAGCGACGACATATGCACGCGAATCTGGTGCGTGCGTCCAGTCTCGATCTTAAGTTCGACCAGCGCAAATTTACCGTACGGCGAATCGATTTTGCGCTGTACCGCATAATGCGTGACCGCGTCGCGCCCACCGAAGCCGCGCGTCGTCATGCGTGTGCGCCGCTGCGAATGGCGGCTGATGGCGCTTTGGATCGTCCCGCGATCTTTCTTAGGCCAGCCGTGGACGAGCGCGAGATAGGTCTTATGCACCTCGCGTCCGCTGAACTGCTTGGCCAGACGGCGGTGCGATTCATCGTTTTTCGCCACTACCATCAGCCCGCTGGTCGCGCGATCCAGGCGATGGACGATCCCCGGACGAAGGTCGCCGCCGACCGCCGAAAGCGTTCCAAAGTGATGCAGCAGCGCATTGACCAGGGTTCCGCGATTGCGCGCGTCGTCGGTCGCTCCCGCTCCGGCATGCACCATCATGCCGGCGGGCTTGTTGACGATCGCCAGGTCGTCGTCTTCATAAACGATGTCGAGCGCAATCTCTTCGGCCATGGCGCGCAGCGGCGGCGCATGCGGCGGCCCGGTGACTGTAATCTGCTCTTCGCCGTCGCCCTTCAGCCGATGCGAGGCTTTCGCCGCCGCTCCATTTACCAGCACCTCGCCTTGTCGCGATGAGTTGCTGCACGCGGGCGCGGCTGACCTCCGAAAGCTGGGCTGGCGAGATATTGGTCCAGGCGCTGCCCGGCGGCATTCGGGAGGTGCGGTCATAGTCAGGGGAAAGTCGGGCATTCAGCACTTAGGCACCCCAACTGAGGGTCAGCCAAAAAATTGCCCATTAAGCTGTTCCCGATTTCTGAGGGCTGAGGGCTGCGGGCTGACGGCTGCTCTTCAGCCACCAGATCAATCCGCCGCCGACCACCAGCAGAATCGAAATCAGCTGCGTTCCCGTCATCAGGCCGCCAAAGACTTCACCGCGTCCGGGATCGTCGCGCAGAAACTCGATGAAGTAGCGCTCGATTCCGTACAGGATCATGAAAGTTCCCCACACCTGCCCGTCAAATTTCTTGCGCCCGAGCAGCCAGGTCAGAAACAGAAAATTGCAAAACTCGGCCGCGGCTTCGATCAGCTGCGTCGGTTCAATCCTGACGCCGAGCGGAGTTCCGCTGACGGAATTCGCCAAAGGATTGGTGAAGATGACGCCCCAGAAATGATTCGTCGGTTTGCCGTAACAGCAACCCGCTGAGAAACAACCAAAGCGTCCAAGAACGTGGCCAAAGGCCAGACCGGGAGCGAAACCGTCGATGGTGCGCAGGGGCGGCATGTGATGGCGCCGCATGTACCAGGCCGCCGCCAGGAGCGCGGCAATCAGTCCGCCGGAAAACACGCCCCCGGCTTGCAGCGTGTTGAGGCTGAAAATCTCGCGCCAGTTATTCGCGTAGCTGCTCCAGTCGTTGATGATGTAAAGGATCTTGGCGCCGATAATTCCGGCAAGAACGACCAGGATGCCGAGATTCCAGGCATCGTCGCCATTGATGCCCTGCTTCTCGGAGTTGCGCACGCTGATCCAAAGCCCGATCAGCACGCCCGAAGCGACGAGCACGCCATAAGTGGGCAGATAGAAACTGCCAATGTGAAAAAGTCTGGGGAACACGTTAGTTTAGATGCTCCGAATGTGAGCTGAGTTCTAGAGAGAGTCTAGCAGGGAAGAGGGAAGCAGATGGCAGGTCTCAGGCTGTCAGGTCTCAGGAAAGGCATGAGCCTTAGGTTTTGCTCTTCCTGAGAGCTGATGGCTGAGAGCTGACAACTGAAAAGCAAGCCGACCCACTGGGCCGTGTGGTGGGCCGAGAATGAACCCGTCTCAGACGGTGGGAACCCGCCGCGACCCATTAGGCTTTTCCGCATGGCGGAACATAGCACACCGGATCTTTTTGCGAGTCGAGTCCCCGTTCATTCGGCATTGGTTCAAAAATCGGTTGCCACCATCACCAACTCCGCAGGTCGGCTTTCACCTTGGATGCTAGGAAACTCCGGAGAGATTCGCAAGAGGAAAATGAAAAATAGATGGCAGAAAGTTTGCTGGTAGTAGGGTTGCATTTGCCGCCCGATGCGGATTCCGAAGCAATTGGAAGATGAATCCCAGGTTACGATAGATTTTGAGAAGGGCGCGAAAAAATCAAGTTTGGCACTCGGCGTCACAGATTGCCGAAAAACTCGGCTTTGGTCTTGCTTTTGGGTGGCGCAGCGGTTCACCGCTGCGATATCCACCCTCTTTTCAACGACGGCTTCAGCCGCTGAGGGTCGAGTGCGCGCCAATCTGTTCAGCCCGTGCGCCGGGTATCTTCAGAACTTCGTCCAGCGCGCTTGCCAGTTTGCTCGCCCGCTGCTGTCGCTTCCGGAGACGCCGCCTCCAGCCGCCGCTTCAGCAGATGATATTCATCCGCAATATTCAGCGCCGCGAGCACTGCCAGCCGCACCGAATCGACGGTCGCGGTCTGTTGGGAGACCGCGCGCATCTTGCCATCCACGTACTCGGCGAGCTTCAGAATGTAGTCCGCGTCCGAGCCTCGCAGATTGTAAACCTGATCGAAGATTTCGACGCGCACGCTTCCGTTGGCGGCATTAGATGGAAGGGACATCCTTGGGCGAGGGCACGTTTGCCAATGCGTTGTTCGTCAACGCGGGTTTCGTCAACTCATCGGTCGAAGCTTGCTTGCTCGCAGTGGCCATGTCACTCCTCGGCGGATCGCTTTCTGTCAGACAACTGCCGCTCGCCTGTTTACCGTCGTTCAGCGCGCCGTCGTCATTCTGTTCGCCGTTGCCGTTCAGCTGGCCGCCTGCTCATGCGTCAGGCTGTCCATCTGACTCAGCATTTTTTCCACGCGGGTGCGGATGTCTTCGCGATCCTTGCGCAGTTGCACCAGTTCGCGACGCATGGTTTCGTTTTCTTCCTCGCGCTCTTCCAGTTGCTCGCGCAGCCGCTGCAAGTCGCGCTCGGCCGTTGCCCGCGCTTCTTTCGCGGCCTTGTATAACTCTATGGTGCGATAAACTTTCTCTTCCAGCGCCTGAAAATCTTCGGCCGGAACCTCGGCAGATACCTCTTCCACGGTTTTCACAGACATGGACATCGACACTCGCTTTCGGGAATAAATCAGCGTTGAGGCGAAGTATAGCGCAGTTTGCTGTGGATTTTACGCTACTTTCGTGGCAACTTCTCCAGCCGTCGCGCTGCCTCGTCCAGTGTTTCAGGTTTTTTGCAGAAGGCGAAACGTACCTGTTGGGATCCGTCTTTCGGATGCTTGTAGAAACTCGATCCCGGCACACACGCAATGCCGACTTCCTTGACCAGGTGAGCCGCGAACTCCACGTCGTTCGCAAAGCCGAAGCCGCTGATGTCGGTCATCACGTAATACGCGCCCCGCGGACGGTAACAGACGAACCCGGCTTTCTCCAGCGCCGGAATCAGATGATCGCGCCGCGTGCGGTAGCGGTCGGCCAGTTCGCGATAGTAGCTGGCTGGCAGGCTCAACGCCGCCGCTCCCGCTTCCTGCAAAGGTGCGGGCGCGCCCACGGTCAAAAAATCATGCACCTTGCGGATCGCGTTCGTGATGGCCGGCGGCGCAACCGCCCAGCCGACGCGCCATCCGGTGACGCTGTAGCTCTTGGATAGGCCGTTAATAGTGATGGTGCGTTCGCGCATGCCATCGAGCCGCGCGATGGAAATGTGCTCCGATCCATCGTAAAGAATGTGCTCGTAGATTTCGTCGGTGATGGCGAGCACGTTGTATTCGACGCAGAGGTCGCGAATCAGTTCCAGTTCTTTCCGGCTGAATACCTTGCCGGTCGGGTTGTTCGGCGTGTTCAGGATGATCGCCTTGGTGTGATGGGTCGCAGTCTGATGCTGAAACGCTGCCCGCAATTCCTGTTCGTCGAACGTCCACTCGCCGCCTGCGGCGTCTGCGGCGGGCGCAAACTGACGAAGCGCGGTTTAGCTCCGCTCAGAATCGAGTCTGGGCCGTAGTTCTCGTAGAAGGGCTCGAAGACCACGACCTCGTCGCCCTTGTTGCACACCGCCAGCAGGGTGGCGATCATCGCTTCGGTCGAACCGCAGCACACCACGATTTCTTTTTCCGGATCGACCTCGATCCCTTGCCACTCCCGCATCTGTCGCGCGATCGCCGTTGCGCAGGCTCTTCGCGCCCCAGGTGATGGCGTATTGATTGACGTCGGCGGCAATAGCTTCCTGCGCGGCGCGCTTGATTTCGGCGGGCGCGGAGAAAGTCGGGAAATCCCTGCGCCAGATTGACGGCGCCATATTGCATCGCCTGCCGGGTCATATCGCGAATCACGGACTCGGTGAAATGCTCAACCTTGTCAGAAAGAAAGTGCTTGGCAGGAGCGGAAATGAGGGTCATGGAAAATTAGGCTAGCACAAGAAAGGATCATGCAGGGAGGGGCGGTTTCGTCCGCTTCAGGCACTGTCGGCTGCCATCAACCGACGCAGCGGCTTGGATTATCCTGACGTCTGGCGTTCGAAGTAAAAAGCGACGCCCAGCGCGAGAATCAGGGCTGCCAGCCCCAGCAACGTGGAACCGGTTACGTGGTCGGCTTCCAAAATAATCGTCTTCCGCGCCATGGCGATGAGCGCAACTTCCAGGACGACGCGTACATGAATGACGTCTTTCTTCAGGTAGGCTCGCAGGGTCTCCAGCAATTCCACTCCGATGAGTACCAGCAGGAAGTAGCCGAAGATGTCCAGCAGGCCCTGTACCGCGATCAGGAACCGCGGCGGCGTCCAGATTTCCTCTGCGATCAGGGCGCCCAGGTGCACGGTGGAGAGCACCAGCACCACGACGAGCATTGCCGCCAGCGCCCAGACCGTCCACTTCTGGATTTTTCCGAGCAACGCTTCCAATGTAATCCCCCCGCTTGCCGCAGTCTTTTCGCCCGGAAGTATACCGCGAAAACCTTGCCAAAGCTGCCTGTACCGATGCGGTACGGGGTACGCATCATCGTGAATCGACCAAACCGTTATTTATTCGTGAACGACCTAATCTGCACCCCTGTGACCTTAAGCTGTTATGATTGATCATTCCACTTCGCTGAGCTGTCAAGCAAACGCTTTGCCCGTTCATGAAACTCGCCCTTCAGTCGCGGCGAACGGGCTTCAATCAATCACAGATGATGTCCATTCCCGCATCCAACATCTACGTAAATTCCGCGAGCCCCAATTGAGGATTTACGAGAAAAACACTTTTTTGGGAGAGAGATACTGAATGACAAGAAAAAGTAAGAGGTCAGGTTGGTGGAGCGTTTTAGCAATCTTAGCGTTTTCAACCATTGTCCTAACCATACGAGCCACGGCTCAAGACCCGGATCAACAGGATGATCCACCGACGCGAGTGGCGCGACTCGGCTACATGGAGGGCTCGGTTTCATTCCAGCCCGCCGGCGAAACGGAGTGGGTGCAGGCCGTCCCGAACCGCCCCATGACGACCGGCGATCAGCTTTGGGCCGATAGGGACTCGCGCGCCGAATTGCAGTTGGGATCGGCCGTGATTCGTCTGAATCAAAATACGGGCTTTTCCTTCCTGAACCTGGATGACCATACCGTGCAAATCCAACTGACCTCGGGAACGATCAACTTTCGTGTGCGCCGCCTCGACGCGGACGATGATTTTGAGATCGATACGCCGAACCTGGCGTTCACGGTTTCGCAGCCGGGCAGCTATCGCGTGGAGGCCAGTGAAGACGGCACCTACAGCGTGATCAGCCTGCGCGACGGTGGAGGCCAAGCCACGGGCAACGGCCAGACCTACACACTCTACGGCGGACAACGAGGTACGTTCAGCGGAAGCGACTCGCTGAACGCGGATGTCGAAGACATCGGTGGCCCCGACCAGTTTGATAGCTGGGCATATGGCCGCGATCACCGTTACGATGTGTCGCCGTCGGCGCGCTATCTCTCGCGCGATGTAGTCGGGTTCGAAGACCTGGATGACTATGGCGAGTGGCGCGACGATTGGAGCTACGGACACATCTGGTTCCCGAACCGCGTTGACGCGGGGTGGGCGCCGTACCACACGGGTCACTGGGCCTGGATTTCCCCCTGGGGCTACACTTGGGTCGATGATTCGCCGTGGGGCTACGCACCATTCCACTATGGACGCTGGGTAGTAGTGGGAGGTCGTTGGGGTTGGGTGGCCGGGCCGGTGAATGTGCAGCCTGTGTATGCTCCCGCGCTGGTTGTCTTTATTGGCGGAGGCCCGGGTTTCGGCGGCAACATTGCATGGTTTCCGTTGGGACCGCGCGAAGTTTACGTGCCTCCGTACCAGGTCAGCCGCGCGTACATGAATCAGGTGAACGTCAGCAACACGACGGTCAATGTCACAACCATCACGAACGTCTACAACACCACCATCATCAATAAGAGCACGACCATCACCAATATTACCTACGCGAACAGAAATGTTCAGGGAGCGGTGATGGCGGTTCCGCAAAACGCCTTCACCAGCGCCCAGCCTGTCGCTCGTGCCGCCGTCGCGGTCAGTCCGCAGCAACTTGCCAACGCATCGGTGAGCGCGCGTGTTGCCGTGGTTCCCACTCGGCAAAGCGTTCTGGGTGCCCATGCTTCGACCGCCGGACACGTAAGCGCGCCACCGGCGGCCGTGATGAATCGTCAGGTGGTCGCGAAACGCACTCCACCACCGCCGCCGGTGCCCTTTGCAAAACAGCAGCAAGCTTTGGCGGCGCATCCCGGACAGCCCGTAGCGCCGCATGAGCTGCAAACCTTGCGTCCAACCGGCGCCGCAGCTGCGCGTCCGATGGTGAAGCAAGCGCCACCCGGCAAGCCGGCGAGCCCGGCGATGGGGCATCCGAGCAATCCACCGAATGCGGCCCGCCCTCCACAGCCCGTGTCGCCGCCTGCGAATCAGCCCGGACCCCGGCCGCCTACGCAGCCGGCTCCCGCTGCTCGACCGAATAACGAGCGTCCGAACAACGCTCCGAACAATGAACGTCCGAACAACGAGCGTCCGGCGAATCCGCCGCCGCAGCCGAGTCGGCCCGCGCCGCCATCTCCACCACAGCAGAATCGTCCCACGCCGCCACCGCCGATACCGCACAACGAGCGTCCCGAGGACATGCGTCCGCAGAACAATCGTCCCGAGGCGAATCGCCCTGCGGAACCGCCGGCGCCGAATAATCGTCCGCCTGCGGCGCAGCCAAATAATCGGCCCGAGCCGAAACCGAACCAGCCCGCTCCGCGGCCGCAAACGCCTCCTCCGGCTGAGCGTCAGGCACCGCGCACGCCTCCGCCTGCACAAGCGAAGCCGGCGCCGCCTGCTCCGCATCCGCAACCAAAACAAACGCCGCAGCAGAAAAAAGAGGAAGACGAAAAGAAGAAGGAGAAGCCTCCGGGCGCGTAACGGCAGCGCTGGAGGTAATCTAAAAGGCATCCCGATTGTTTCGGGGATGCCTTTTTTATTGCCAGAAAATAACGCTTTTTTTGTATTGGTCAAATATGTTGACCATGGTATGATAAGCTGACTACAAGAGGAAATGCTATGGAGGAAATCGCCATCTCCGAATTCAAAGCCAAGTGCCTAGCGGTCCTCGAACGGGTTCGCTCGACGAAGAAGCCGATTCGGATCACGCGCTTTGGCAAGCCCGTCGCCGAAGTGGTGCCGCCGACGGCGGTAGAGGATCGGACCGCTTGGATCGGATCGATGAAGGGCACATTCGAAATCCTCGGCGACATCGTCTCTCCGGCGAACGACGAGAACGAGTGGGAGGTTCTGCGCGATTGAGGCTGCTCCTCGATACCCATATCTGGCTGTGGAACTTCCAGGACCCTCGGCGGCTGGGGCGGCGTGTTTTACGCTATCTCGCGGATCGGGAAAACGAACTATGGCTTTCGCCGATGAGCACGTGGGAAGCATTGACCCTCAATCACAAAGGCAGGATTCGCATCCACGAGGACTTGGCGACATGGCTGGCGCGAGCGACGGCCGGTACGCGCGAGGCTCCGTTAACCCATGAGATCGCGCTCGTCGCGCGGCAATTGCCGTTGCATCAGGATCCGGCTGATCGCATTCTGGCGGCCACTGCCGAAGTGTTGGACCTGACACTCGTCACGGCCGACGAACGCTTGCTGGGATTGGGAACGATCCGAACCTTGGCCAACCGCTGATTGCGACGCAAGCAGCTTTTACGCTCTTTGCACCCCGCCCAGTCCTTCCAGCGCCTTGGCAATCTGCGCCGCCCACTGTGCTACCTCGTCATCCCGCAGTGTGCGCTCAGAGGACTGAAATGTGGCTCGCATCAGGATCGAGTACCTGCCCGCGCCAACTTGTTCGCCGCGGAAAATTTCTACAGGGACGAAACTGCGCAGCTCGGCGATGGCTAACCCGTTGACGCTCTGGTGAATCTTCTGGAACTCCACGCCATCGTCAAATACGAACGAGAAGTCGCGCTCGACGGCAGGGAAGCGGGGCAGCGCTTCATAACGCGCCTGGCGCAGATCGTGCTGGTATAGGCGGTCGAGATAGATTTCGGCGACAAAGACATCTTGTCGCAATTTACGGGCCGCGGCTACGTCGGGATGAATCTGGCCAAACTGGGCGACGGTCGTGCCATCCAGCACAGCGCGGGCCGAGCGTCCCGGATGATAGTAGTCAGGTGCTTGCGCATCGAAGTAGAGCGTCCAATGGCTGAAAGGAGCGAGCAGGCTTTCGACGTCACCCTTCAAATCAAAGAACGACAAGGGACGAACCGCTGCTCCCGGAGCCAGTCCGCGCACGACCTCTGCATCCACATTGCCCGTCGCGCCGATCGAAATGCGCTTCAGTTCCCGTGGCATAGTTACTGACTTACTTACTAACTCTGGGTCTGCGCTCGATGCCTCAAATATCTTTCCAGCTTCGAACAGGCGAACATTGTCGCTGCCGCGATTCAGGTTGTAGGCGAGCATATTGAGCATGCTTGGAACCATGGAGGTGCGCATCACGGAAGCTTCGTCGCTTAGCGGATTCGCCAGGTCGAGTTCGGCCGCGGTCGAGAAGCGGCGGGCATCTTCTTTTGAAATGAAAGTCAGCGAAATGGTTTCGTTGTAGCCGAGCGCCAGGAGGGATGAGCGCAGACGCGCATCTTTGTGCGCATCGGGCAGATCGCGCACCTCGCCGCTGTACGCGGGAAGCGTGTTGGGGAACTTGTCGTAGCCGTGCAGCCGCGCCAGTTCTTCAATGACGTCGATCTCGCGCTCGATATCGAGCCGCCAGCTTGGAATGTGAACGAGGTACGTATCTTCGCTGCCGGGAAGCACCGTGAAACCCGAGGCGAGTCAGGATGCGGTTGATTTCAAGCGTGCTGAGTTTTTCTCCGAGAATGCGATGCACTTCGCGCAGGTCGAGTTCTACGGGAGCGAGGTCGAGCTTGCGGGCGATCACGTCGATCACGTCGCCGACGAGCGTGCCGCCGCCGGAGTTGAGAATCAGTTCGGCCACGCGGTTGGCCGAAGGGACGGTCGATTCGAAATCGGCGCCGCGCTCAAAGCGGTGCGAGGCGTCGGTGTGAAGGCCGTGGCGCTTCGACATGCGGCGCACGGTCACCGGGTCAAACCACGCGGATTCGATCAGGATGTTTTTTGTGCTCTCGGTGATCATCGTGTCGAAGCCGCCCATCACGCCGGCGAGGCCTACGGGCTTTTTCGCGTCGGCTACGACGAGGTCTTCGGTCGGAGAGTTTGCGCTCCACGCCATCCAGAGTCTTCAGCGTTTCGCCGGCGCGGGCTTTGCGAATGACCAGGCGGCGGCCTTCGAGCAGATCGAGATCGAAAACGTGCGTCGGCTTGCCGCTTTCCCACAGAACGTAGTTGGTGGCGTCGACGGCATTGCTGATGGGCCGTTGATCGAGCAACTGCAGGCGGTGGGCAATGTTGGCGGGCGAGGGCTTGATGGTCGCGCTGCGGATTTCGCGCGCCGTGAAGCGGGGACAGAGATCCGGCTCCTGAATGTCGATGGTGACTTCGGACTTGCCTTGCGCCGGCGGCAGCTTCGGCGTCGATCGGCTTCAGCGGCAGATCGTAGAGGGCCGACGCCTCGCGCGCTACGCCGTAGTGATTCATGGCGTCGGGACGGTTGGTCGTGATCTCCATCTCGAAGACGGTGTTGTCGCCCTCGCCGGAAATGCCTTCGACGGCGATGCCCGCGAGCGTGAGTTCGTCCGCAAGACGGGGGTAGTCGACCGGCAGGTCAACGAAGTCGCGCAGCCAATGAGGAGAAATTTTCATGTTCAGACATTCGCTGTTCGCAGTTCGAGCCGCGAGTCGCCGAGCAAACCAGCGAACGCGCTAACGATCGAGCTCGACAGCTCGAACTCGAAGCTGTTACCCAAACTGCTCCAGAAACCTTACATCGCCCTGAAAGAAAAGCTGAATGTCATCTACGCCGTATTTCAGAATCGCGATCCGTTCCACGCCCATGCCGAAGGCGAATCCTGAAACTTTGGTCGCGTCGTAATCCACGAAGCCATACACATTCGGATCGACCATGCCGCAGCCCAGCAGTTCAATCCATCCGCTGGCTTTGCAGTTGCGGCAGGGAGCGCCGTCGCGCATGCCTTTGCCATCGCAGAAAATGCAGCTGATCTGCACGTCGGCGCTCGGCTCGGTGAACGGGAAGAACGATGGATAGAAGCGCGTCTTCACGCTCGATCCGAACAGCGCCTTCATGGCGTGATCGAGCGTGCCCTTCAGATCGCAGAACGTGATGTTGGTGTCGACGGCCAGTCCTTCGACCTGATGAAAGATCGGCGAGTGCGTAGCGTCGGGCGCATCGTTGCGA
Organism: uncultured Acidobacteriaceae bacterium; assembly: GCA_963699405.1. GTDB lineage: Bacteria > Acidobacteriota > Terriglobia > Terriglobales > Acidobacteriaceae > Acidiflorens. The sequence continues at coordinate 20,640 of CAVOTW010000006.1, forward strand.
TGAACTTTTCCCGGACACACGACGCGCACCGGCGGCTTCATCTTCTGCATGGTGCGAATCTGCACCGGCGAAGTGTGCGTGCGCAGCAGCAGGCGGTCGCGCTGCGGCTTCGATTCCTGGCCGGCGATGAACAGCGTGTCCTGCGTGTCGCGCGCGGGATGGTTTGGCGGAAAATTCAGCGCCTCGAAGTTGTAGAAGTCGGTTTCAATCTCGGGACCTTCTTCGACCGAGTAGCCAAGATTGCGGAAGACGCCGATGATCTCGTTCATCGTCTTGATGACGGGATGCTCGGCGCCGAGGGGGCGGCGAATGCCGGGGAGGGTGATGTCGAGGCGCTCGGCAGCGACAGTTTGCCCGAGGAGGCTCCGCTCTGAATGCGAGCGAGCGTCGCATCGACCGTCTGCTCAACTTTGGTCTTGAGTTCGTTGACGCGCTGGCCGACGTCGCGCTTGTTCGGTCCGGGCGCGGCTTTCAGCCAGAGATCGTTGAGTTGGGTGAGAACGCCGTTCTTGCGCGCCATCCAGCGATCGCGGAAGGCTTTCCAGTCGTTCTCGGAGGCGACTGCGGCCGACTCCTGGTCGAGCGCGGACAAAAGCTCGCGCACGGCGCTGTCGAGCGCGGCGGGCGAGAAGTCGGTTAGTTTGGGGACGGTGTAGGGCATCGGCTCTCAACAACTCTTAAGAAAATTGTCATCCCGAGCGAAGCGAGGGACCCCTACAGCGCTCCAAAATCGTGCTGGGAGTAGGGGTCCTTCGACTCCGCAGAACGATTCACTTTGCGAATCGTTTGCTCCGCTCAGGATGACAACTTAAATTACGACTGAAAGCTGATGGCTGATAGCTGACGGCTGTCCTTACGCTACGTGCTGCGGCGTTCGCCTTCTTCGCCTGCTCCGCCAGATGCCGAATCCCGCCGGATCGTTTACCGCCAAATCTGCCAGGATCTTGCGGTCCAGTTCCACGCCGGCTTTTTTCAGTCCGCTGATGAACTGGTTGTAGTTCAGTCCATTCAGGCGGGCGGCGGCGCCAATGCGCACGATCCAGATCGAGCGGTACTGGCGCTTTTTCTGCTTGCGGCCGGAGTAGGCAAACTTCAGCGCGCGATCGACGGCTTCTTTCGCCGAGCGGTAGAGTTTGGATTTAGTTAGGAAATATCCACTGGCGCGTTCAAGAATCTTTTTGCGCTTGGCGCGGCGTTTGGTTCCGCGTTTTACACGAGGCATTGCTGTTCTCCTTTTTAGTGTCTTGCTTACTTCTGGCGGCTGGAGGTAAGAGAGGCTTCTACCGCGTCTTCCTGACGGAAGCGGGATTTCTAAAGCCCGACCTCTTCACGCGCCGCTGCGGTGCGCTTGCACTCCGCAGACTTGGTTAGGGACGGGCGCGAACGCCCGTCGTTCCATCACATGTACGGGATCATTCGTGCCGCTTTCTTGTAATCTCCGTCACTCACCAAAGTGGATTGGCCCAACTTCTTCTTGCGCTTCTTCGCTTTGGACGACAGGATGTGCCGCAATCCCGCCTTGTGACGCACGATCTTACCCGTACCCGTTTTCTTGAAGCGCTTGGCAGCGCCTTTGTGTGTTTTTAGTTTAGGCATAAATAGCTCTCAGCTTTCAGTTGTCAGCTCTCAGTTACATCTTTCACTTTCTACGCAGCACACTGTTCGTCCACTCGCAGCCATTCGCACCATAAGATCTTCCTGATGGCTGATAACTGAGAGCTGACAGCTGCTTTTCTACGCTGTCTGTGCTCCGCCTTGCGACGCGGGCGGCGGTGCGGGCTTCGGCGCAGCGTGCGGCTTTTCTTTCGGTGCGCCTTCTTTCTTGTTCGGCGCCAGAATCAGGTGCAGCGTGTTGCCTTCCTGCCGCGGACGAAATTCCACCAAACCTCTCTGGTCGACGTCCTTGATCAGGCGCTCCAGAATCTGGCGTCCCAGGCTTTGCCGCGTCATTTCGCGTCCGCGGAAGAAGATGGTCGCTTTCACCTTGTCTCCTTCATCGAGGAAGCGCAGCACATGATTCTTTTTGGTTTCGTAGTCGTGATCGTCCACGTTGATACGAAACTTCACTTCTTTGACCGTAATGGTCTTCTGTTTCTTCTTGGCTTCGCGCTCGCGCTTTTCGTTCTGGTACAGGAATTTCCCGTAATCCATGATGCGGCAAACCGGAGGTTGCGCGGTTGGGGAAATTTCTACCAGGTCAAGGTTTCTTTCGCGGGCAATCTTGAGCGCCTCGAAGGGAGGCATGATGCCAATCTGATCCCCTTCGTCGCCGATCACGCGAACTTCACGCGCCCGGATGCGCTCATTCATGCGGATAAAACGTTTGTCGATACTGTCCTCCGTCTATCGATTAACTTGACAGAAAAGATGCTTAAAAAGTATAGCATGGGCTTGGCGCCGAACTGGCGATAGGTCGAACTTACGCTCGAACTTACGCTCGAACTTACGCCACCGCGACCTTCGCAGTCCGCAGTCGCCGATACAGGCGCAGATAGTCGTCCACCATTCTTCGCGCCGTGAAGCGCTCGCGCGCGCGATTGTAGGCGCGGGTTCCGTAAAGGCGTGCCAGTTCGCGGTCTCCGTCCAACTGGCTAAGTACTTCGCCGAGGCTCTCCGCGTTGTTGCGCTCAAAGTACAAAGCGGCATCGCCCCACAGTTCGCGGTAGACCTCGGTGTCGTTGGCCACCAGCGCGCAGCGCGAGAACGCGGCTTCGATGGAGGCAAGTCCGGTGGGCTCGTATTGCGAAGTAGCCGCAAAAATTTTCGACTTGCTGTAGAGCGTGCGCAATTGCGATTCGGTTTGCGCTCCCTTCACCGAGATTTCATGTTGCCCGGTCGAGACGCGCACATCGGCGCGAATCGGGACCGGCGGCGCCGGAATCGGGTTATCTGCCCCCACAATGCACACCGGCAAGCCGTGCGGGTGCTGGGTCAGCAAGGCCACCTGCTTTCCGGTATCCCACAGACGCCCGATCGCCAGCACCGATTCTTCCTTGGTCACAAAGGGATTGAAGTAAATCGGATTGCGTCCCGGCGGAACAATGTGTCCATCGAAATCGTCGCCGTAGGCCAGGCGCAGCATCTCTTCCATCCAGTGAGACGCTGTGACTACGGCCTCGGCTCGCTTCAGGCTGGCAACCATCGTCTCGCGATACCAGCGCAGCCAATCCGAGGCGGCGGGCTCGTGTCCGTGGATGCTCAGGGACCACGTGATCACATCGCCGTGCGCCACGACCACTCGCGGCGTCGCCACCGGCAACGCTCCAAAACTCAGCTGATTCAAATGCAGAAAATCAGGGCGTGTGTCGCGGATAATCGCGCACAGGTAGTCTTGCGCCGCGTCAAAGTCCTGCTCGCCTTCCTGCATCCAGTCGAGACGAAACGCGGTGGGATGATATTCGAGGCCGTGCAGTCCGTCCATCCATGCGGTCTGATGGGGGAGGGGAATTTCTCCAAAGCTGACGAGCGTGACTTGCGCGCCGTGGGTCACGAGACCCGAAACCAGCTCGCGCGAGTACGTCCATACTCCGCTGAACGTGTCAGCCGTCACCAGTACGCGCACAGAACCCCCGGGGATCGAGGGCTGGGAACGACCCTCGGGCCTACCTGGCTCCAGTGTAGGGTCGAAGGCCATACCTAGGGAAGTATTTTCTTGCAGTCGCGGGGCCGTCTTCCCCTAACGTGGAAGCGGCGCTTCGCTCCGCTTGGATGGGGCAAAGCCCCGTCCCCACAAGGGTTTCGGCCGCTTGGCATAGACTTAAGACCGATCAGGTACAATACTCGCTCTGCCGTGTTTTGTCCTCATGGTGCTCTTGAGTTGATGGATTTGAGATTCATTTCTTCCCCGGTGGCGCAGTTGGCTCTGGCCGTAGTTCTAGCGCCCAAGGGCTTGGTGAACTACCTTCGGCACCATTTTCTGGACAAAACTTTCCAGGGTCTCTACCAGGTCAATGCGTTTGATCTGGCGCTGCTGATTCCGTATTTCATTGTCCTGACCGTCCTGGCTGCGTATGGCGCGCACCGCTACTGGATGGTCTACCTTTATTACAAGCACAAAAAGAATAAGACGACGGAACCCCCAGCCCATTTTCCTCCCGATGAGCTGCCGCGCATTACCGTGCAGCTCCCGATTTTTAACGAGCAGTACGTAGTGGAGCGATTGCTCGATGCCGTCTGCCGGCTGGATTATCCGAAAGATAAGCTCGACATCCAGTTGCTCGACGACTCCACCGATGAAACCGTGGAGGTTGCCCGCCTTTTGGTTGATCGCTATGCCGCCCTGGGACATCCCGTCAAATACCTGCACCGCGACAATCGCGCAGGCTTTAAGGCGGGCGCTCTCGCGGAAGGGTTGAAAACGGCGAAGGGCGAATTTGTTGCCATCTTTGACGCTGACTTTGTTCCTCCGTCCCGACTTTCTGCTGAAGTGCATTGATCACTTCACCGATTCCAAGGTCGGGCATGGTGCAGACGCGCTGGACGCACATCAACCGTCACTATTCGCTGCTGACCGAGGTCGAAGCCATCCTGCTCGACGGCCATTTCGTGCTGGAACATTCGGGACGGGCGCGCAGCGGCGTTTTTTTCAATTTCAACGGTACGGCCGGAATGTGGCGGCGGTGCGCGATCGACGAAGCCGGGGGCTGGGAGCACGACACGCTCACCGAAGATACCGACCTTTCCTATCGCGCCCAGCTTATCGGCTGGAAGTTTGTTTATTTGCAGGACGTCGAATGTCCGGCCGAGTTGCCGGTAGAAATGACCGCTTTCAAGACGCAGCAGGCGCGCTGGGCCAAAGGCCTGATCCAGGTTTCGAAGAAAATACTTCCGCGGATCTTGAAGAGCAACGTATCGCGGCACCAGAAAATCGAAGCCGTGGTATCACCTGACGGCCAACCTCAGCTATCCGCTGATGATCGTGCTCTCGGTCTTGCTGATGCCAGCCATGATTATTCGCTTCTACCAGGGATGGTTCCAGATGCTCTACATCGACCTGCCCCTGTTCATGGCTTCAACGTTCTCCATTTCGAGCTTCTACCTGGTTTCGCAGAAGGAACTGTTTCCCAAGAGTTGGCTGCGGTCGCTGCTCTATCTGCCGCTTTTGATGTCTCTCGGAATCGGGCTGACGATCACGAATACGCGGGCTGTGCTGGAGGCGCTGGTGGGGAAGCAGACTTCATTCGTACGCACTCCGAAATATCGCGTCGAGTCGAAGAAAGATAAAGTCGGAGCGAAAAAATACCGGAAGCGCCTGGGGTGGGTTCCGTGGATTGAACTGCTGATTGGAACTTATTTTGCCCTGGCAGATTGTTTATGCCATCAACAACGAGAATTACTTCACCATTCCATTCCTGCTGCTGTTCGTGATTGGTTACTGGGTCACGGGGATGATGTCACTGCTGCAGGGACGGTTCGCCGGACTCTCGGTGGGTTCGGAAACCCACACGCAAGCCATTCCCGGTCGGCGTGTAGACGCTGATTCAATGACTAAATGTCGCACAATTCAATGGCTTAGGTCAGGATATTTGAAGTCAAAAGTGATGGTGGTTTCGCCCTTCACAGGTTTTCCATCGAGCTGAAAAGGTTGGTAACGCCAGTTTTCGCGGCCTCAATGGCGGATTGGGCGAGCAGCGGTGAGCCTTGGATGACGCGCCTTGGATTACCTTGATCTCGCTCAAGCTTCCATCCTCCATGATGGAAGCGGCCAAAACGACCGTACCCTCAAGGCGCTGCTTCCGTGCTTGATTCGGATACGCTGGCACAACACGATGCAAGAGTTGCCCGCCTGTAACCCCCATCGATACCGGCACAGACAAACCGGGGACAGACGCCTTTACAGAGAGAACTGTGGTGAGGAACGACGGGTCCGTTTCGCTGGCGACGATCGGCGGGGGCTCGGAAGGAACCGCTTCACCGGAGTTCGAGTCGAGAGAGCTCGACCCAGTGGGCTGAGCGACGCGATGCAATCCAGGCGGAGAATTGAAGGCGATTCGCGGGTTGGGTGCGTTGGTGGCAACTTTGACAAGAGAATCGCGATCCGCAGAATTAAGACGCGCCGACGATCGTTCCGCTTGAAATCGGTCCGCCGAATTCTTCGCCCGCGATCACATTCATTTTGGAGGCGAGCTTCACGGGGGCTCCGGCGGAAGGCTTTCCGCCCGACGCAAATAATGTTTTGCCGCCAGGATTCTCTTCCCAGACCCGGTCACGGTCGGGGACATGGGGGTTCGCAGATTGCGAATCTGAAAAATTTGCGCTAACGGGATTAACCTTGGCGGCAACGATCGCGGCTGGCACCGCCGCGTGCGCCTTGGCGTCGCCCTCATCCGTACCGCTCCACCCCAGCCAGATCACCAGGGCGAGCAACGAAATGGCCACGAGGCCGATGGCACCCAACACCAGCGCTCGCGATCGCCTGCCCGACGGGATGAAAGCCATCGCCACGTCTCCGAGGCGATCGGACGCGGGCAGCAAGCCGGGCGGTTGCCTTTTTCCGATGGGAGAGGGAAGTTTCGGCGGGGTCGGCGATGCGTCGCGTGGCTGGGTTGCGCGCGCCCGTTCCGCCAGCGCCGCGAGTTGCTCAAGAAGACCAATATGGGATTCGGTAAAGGCTGCGGGCTGAGTGGAAAAGACCTCGAGAATCCCATTCATCTCACGCCAGCCCTGAATCGGCAAAACAACGATCGACCGCAACCCGAGGATGCGGCAGACTTCCGACGTCGACGAGCGGGTTGTGCTCGGTATCGGTGCAATGCTGAATCTTACCGGTGCGCAAACACTCGCCAGAGATTCCCGTGTCCGCGCTCAATTGCGCCCCGAGAGCGGGAGCGGTTTTGCCGCTGCGCGCGCGGCACACCATCGCGCCGTCTTTCCACATTGCCAGCGCGGCACCAGAGGCGCCCGTCAGTTGCCGGGCCGCATCCGCGATCGTCCCGAGCATCGGATCGAGGCGATGGTCTCCAGCCGCGATCAGGTTTTTCAGAGACGACAACAGCGAGGAGTTCTCGTCGAGATTTCCGGAGACGTTGCCAGAGCGGTCGTGCGAGGTTTCCGGCAAAGATTCGCTGCCGCTTTTTGTGGAGCGAAACGGGTTGGACTGAGGAACGACCACAGCTCTCTCTCGACTGGTAAGTTGCCGGATCCAAACACGGCGGAATGCAAGTGGCTGGGGCGATTTCGCCGAAGTATGAGCCAACTTCCCGCGCCTGTCAAGGAAAGTGATGCGCTGGAGATGCGCCGGTAGTGCACCTTTCAAATTGCCCGCAAATTAGCTCAGGGAGAGTTCTTGACTCCCCCTGCCCGGTTAAGGGACCCAAGAGGGCGCTTTGGCGTGACACCCTTGGCAGTTATTGAGCGGGAAGGCGACTTTTCCGTGACAGGCGCCACAGTATCGCCCTTCGATATTGGAAAACATCGAGTAACTTACCGTGCCTTTTTTGGCGGTGGGAAATATTTCGGGATGGCAAAGCTCGCAGCCGTTCCAGATGGAATGCTTCTCGTGCGAGAACTCAATGGGGTGAACCCAAGAGTAGTTCGCTTGGACGGTAAAATCCTCGCGGCTTTTCATGGGCGCTTTCTTGACCGATAGGCCCTCGATAAAATCGATAGGTTTGATGGCCCCAGCTCTCTCTGCCACTTCCCAATTTACCCCGTAAATGCCTTTCGGGAATTTCGCCGTAAACTCCTTGTACTCATATTTTCTGACGCCTTTTTTGCCCAGCGAATGGCAGCGGTCGCACTGCTGGTCGTGGGCGGCATCGGAGCAGGCAGCGAAGACGGTCTTACCTTCGAACACTCTTTTGCCATCGTGACAGGCTCCGCAATGGAAACCTTCGCGGTTCGTGCTCGCCTTGATGCCGGTGGCCTTTGCCTCCATGGCAAACCCGACGTCGACATGGCACACTCGGCAGGTGAACTTCGACCGGTGCAGCCAATGATCAAATACGACCGCACCGGGCTCCGCTCCGGCGTAATTGTCAAGAATCACTTTCCCGTGCTCGGATGGCTCCGGTGCGTGTTTGGGTAAATAGATTTGGGCTGATGCGAGACAGGCGAGGAATGAAATTCCGCAGGCCGCCATGAACCGGCGAGACCAGCACTTACTTCTTTTCCTTCTTTTTTGCATCGAGGACGTAGTCATAAAGACCTCGGCATTTTCGTAGTCGTTCGAGAAAGACCTTTTTCCGCGATTCATCAAGCTTTTCAATCCGCGGCTGGAGACTGTCGCATCTCCGGATCAGATCCATGAGCTCTTCCTGCGAGAACGTCATGGCATCCTCGGTCTTCGCGCAAACGTCATCGAACTCCGTTCGCCAAGACTCCTGCGTCGCGTCCGCCTGCGCAGCCGTCGCGGAGGACTCGCCGATTGCAGGCACAGCGCACCAGCCGGCGAGGCCCAGGAACAGCAGTGCCGCAACCATGGCCGCGCTGACAGTTGTCGTAACCAGCTGTGCGGTAAAGAACTTTCCCTTAAAGAATGTCGCTTTGACCATGAGCCCCTCTCGTCAGGGTTGTACCGCTTTGGTGTGGCATCGCTGACAATCCGTCAAAGGAAATGCCACTGTGGTATGGCATGCGCCACAGGACTTCCCCTGCGATATATCCACCATGGAGTACTTCACCGTGCCTCGTTTCACGCCGATGAATATATCCGGGTGACAGAGTTCGCAGCCATTCCAGACGGTATGCTTCTTGTGAGAGAAGATGATGTCCGGCATTCCCTCAACCTTGGCGTTGAGTGCAAAGTCTTTCTCGACGACCATCGAATTTTTCTTCGCAGAGACGCCGGGAAGAAACGTGGCCGGATTGATGAGTCCCATCTCTTCTGATTTTTCCCAATCCAATCCGTTCCCAAAGCGTTCTTTGGGAAGCGGTTGACTGAATTGGAAAAAGTCAAAATCGGATGCGACCTTCAGCCCGTAGGAGTGGCATCGTTCGCATCGCTGCTCGTCTCCCAGGCTCGCCTTTCGGGAGCAGGCTTGGAAGACCGGTTTTCCGTCCGCGACCATTTTCCCGTTATGACAAGTGCCGCAGTAATAACCGTGCGCGTTGTCTGCCGCCTTGATGTCCGTGGCTCCGGCCTTCATCGCAAAACCGATGTCTACGTGACAAACTCGACAGGTGAACATCGAGCGGTGCACCCAATGATCAAAAACGACAGGCGCAAGATTTGCCTTATCGGAGTAGTTGTTGATGACGACCCGGCCGTATTCGTAAGGAAGGGGTCTTTTTTTCTTCGTACCTGTTTGGGATAGGGCCAGACCGCAAAAGAGGCAAGAAACCAGAACCAGAACGAAGGGAGTAAATACTTTTTTGTTCATCGAGATCCTCCTCTCGATTGAACCGCGCATGTCGCATTCCGCTGTCGACGCGCTCCGCTGCTCTTCCTTGAGTGCGCCGCTGCCAGGAAGGGCGCCTGGCGCGCGACACAAATCCAGCTTCATTCTGCGCTCAACCCCGAGGTGGAGCAGTGACTGGTATCACCCATCGTCGTGATAATTTGGCCTACACCTCTCTCCGCTCGCACCAAACTAACTAACAATCGCGTCGCGGACGCGATGCTACGCTGGTACCGCTCTGGTTTCTCGCATGTACCTCCGCAAGAGGAATTGCAGGGAACCAATTTCAAGAAGCTTTTTCGAACAGTCGAAGCGCTGGCGGATTTGGGTCCCGAACTTACTGCGGACCGCGACTTCCGCCACACCGCTCGTGCCATGCTGTCGGCCGTGATGGAAGCGGCGGGCGCGCGCGAGGCGGTGCTGTTTTCGTTCGGGGATCGGCCTTCCTTGCTGACCTCGGTCGATGCCCAGGGATTTGCGCTGCTGCCCGAACCCTCGCTGATTCCCTTGCTTCCCCGCCACGTTCACAGCCTGACTGCAGCGGCTGAGCCGGTCCTGCTCAACCGCTCCAACCACGATCTCTTTCTGAGTGCGTATGGGCAATGTTGCACCTGAACTGTTCAAGTGCATTTGCCCGTTGAAAGTCCGGGGAAAACTCGTCGGGGTGATCGCCCTTGGACGCCGGCCGGGAGATGCGGCTTACGAAGAGGACGCGCTTGACGCGTTCCGCATGCTCAGTCACTTCGTGGCGCTGGCGATTCAGAATCACACGCTCGGCCAGACGCTGGCCCAGCGGGTTTCCGAAAACTTGCGCCTTCTGGCCTCGCTGCACGGGTTCTACGATAATGCGCTCGAAGCATTCGCTACCGCCATCGATATCAAACACATCAACATTCACGGACACTCGCTGCGGGTGGGCCGGTACTCCCAGGCCATCGGCGAAGCACTGGGTATGGACTCCGCCGACGTGGCGTCGCTGCGGTCGGCGGCTTATCTGCACGATATCGGCATGGTGGCCGTCGATAAGCGGCTGCTCGGGAAAGCTGCGGAGCTCGACGCGGAAGAATCCCGCAACATGAGGGACCATACCGTCATTGGCCATCAGATCGTCAGCCACGTGCAGTTTCCCTGGCCGCAGATTCCGGAAATCGTGCGCTGGCACCATGAGCGCGCCGACGGTTCTGGATATCCAGACGGCTTGCATGGGGACGAAATTCCGCAAGCGGTGCGCATTGTGGCCCTGGCCGAGACTTTTGACGCCATGACCAGCGAACGTCCCTACCGCCAACGCCTGTCGGTCGGAGCAGCGCTGCAGGAATTGATCCGCATGACACCGCAAAAATACGATCCCCAGGCGCTGCAGGCTTTGATGATCCAGGTGCGGCGAGACGCGGTCGGAACCAACCACATCCCGATGCTCGAGTCTGGAGTCTTGAACCTTTCCGCCACCGATGTGGACGAGCTGGCCGCTACCCTGCAACACCGGATCAGCCAGGATAAGACTTTTCACACCTAGAATCGACCCTGGAAAATCGCCGTAATCGCGAAGAAAACGAAGTGCCGCGAAGGCTACTTGTTCTCTGGCTTCTTCTTCGTGTACCTTGCGCCCTTATGTGGTGGGCGTTTTCGGCACAAGGGCTGGAATCGCTGGCTAGTCCATACGTGCGTCGCGTTCTTTCCCGATCACGATGTAAACTTGGCGGGATGCGCAGTTGTAACCATTTGGCGTCCGCTTTCATCTAAAAAGAACACGAGGAGAGAAATGATGGCTGTCAGTGACCAGTCCGTATCCGTGACTACCGGTGCACAGCTCGATCAGTTGTGTATCAATACGATTCGCACACTTTCGATGGACGCGGTGCAGAAAGCGAACTCGGGCCATCCCGGGGCGCCGATGGCGCTCGCTCCGGTCGCCTACTGTTTGTGGCAGCAGTTTCTGCGTTATGATCCGGAAGATCCGCTCTGGCCGAATCGTGACCGTTTCGTGCTCTCCAACGGACACGCCTCGATGCTCCTCTATTCCCTGCATCCATCTGGCAGGCGTGCGGGAAGTAACTCCCGACGGCAAGATTCTTTCGACTCCCGCATTGTCGATCGATGAGATCAAGAATTTCCGGCAACTGGGCAGCAAGACGCCGGGGCATCCTGAATATGGCTTGACCACGGGGGTTGAAACGACCACCGGCCCGCTCGGTCAGGGCGTCGCTAACAGCGTGGGCATGGCGATCGCCGAGCGCTGGCTGGCTGCGTACTTCAATCGTCCGGGATTCGAGCTGTTTGACTACAACATCTGGGCGATTTGCGGCGACGGCGACATGATGGAAGGAATTTCCTCGGAAGCCGCGTCGGTTGCCGGCCATCTGAAACTTTCGAACCTGTGCTGGATTTACGACAACAACCACATCACGATCGAGGGCAACACCGATCTCGCGTTTGACGAAAATGTGGCTGCGCGGTTTGTGGGCTATGGCTGGGACGTTCAGCACTTGCCGATGCCAACGATCTGGTGGCGCTGGCCGATGCCTACACCGCATGCACTCAAGGTGACGGATCGTCCCAAACTGATCATCGTCAACAGCCACATCGGCTACGGTTCGCCGCACCGCCAGGACACGAAGGAAGCCCACGGTGAAGCCGCTCGGCGAGGAAGAAGTGAAGCTCACCAAGCGTTTCTACGGCTGGCCGGAAGATGCCAAGTTCCTCGTCCCCGACGGAGTGCGCGAAAATTTCAGCGACGTGATGGGCAAGCGTGGACGGCAACTGAGCGGGCAGTGGAATGCGCTGTTCGCCAAGTACGGCGAGCAGTATCCCGATTTGGCGGCGCAGTTCGAACGCATGCAGCATCGGCAGCCGGCCGAGGGATGGGACAAGGAACTTGCCGACCTTTGCGGCCGATGCCAAGGGACTCGCAACTCGCGATTCCTCCGGCAAAGTGCTGAATGCCATTGCTAAGAATGAACCCTGGCTCATGGGCGGGTCGGCCGATTTATATCCCTCGACCAAGACGCGACTCACGTTCGACGGCGCGGGCGATTTTGAAGCCGGATCATTACAACGCGCGCAATTTCCACTTTGGCATTCGCGAGCACTCCATGGGCGCAATCGTCAACGGCATGGTGCTGTCGAAAATCCGTGCCTACGGTTCGACCTTCCTCATTTTCAGCGATTACATGAAGATGCCGATCCGCCTCTCCGCAATCATGGAGGTTCCCTCGATCTGGATCTTCACCCACGATTCGATCGGCGTCGGCGAAGATGGCCCGACCCACCAGCCCATCGAGCAACTGGTCACGCTGCGAGCGGTTCCCGGTCTGATCACGCTTCGTCCCGCGGATGCCAACGAAGTGCTCGAAGCATGGAAAGTGATTATGACGCTGAAGAAAGAGCCGGTAGCATTGGCCCTGACGCGGCAGGCGGTGCCCACGTTCGATCGCACGAAGTACGCTTCGGCGGCCGGCGTCGCTCGCGGCGCCTACATTATCGCCGACGCCGAAGGCGGCAAGCCGGATGTCATTCTGATGGCCACCGGCAGCGAAGTTTATCTTTGCATCGACGCCTATGAAAAACTGAAGGCGGAAGGCATCCGCGCGCGTGTCGTCAGCATGCCGTCATGGGAGTTGTTCGAACATCAGGATCAGAGTTATCGCGACCAGGTGCTTCCGCCCGAAGTCACGGCCCGAGTTGCCGTGGAGCAGGCCTCCGGCATAGGCTGGGCGCAATACGCGGGAGCCAAGGGACGCATCATAGGCATGCACACTTTTGGAGCGTCCGCGCCGCTGAAGGATTTGCAAAAGAAATTCGGCTTCAATTCTGAAGCCATCGTCCAGGCCGCACACGAACAGCTCGGAAAGCTAACGATTCTGTTAACGTCAGGCAATGCAAGTTCTCTCTGCCTGGCTCAGTCAGGAGATATGTTATGAATCCCGTGGGCACGCTCGAGACCGCAAAAGCCGCCAATCCTCTCACCCAGCTTCAAACCTTCGGCCAATCCATTTGGCTCGACTACATTCGCCGCGACCTGATGCAGGGCGGGGAACTGCAGCGCCTGATAACGGAAGACGGCCTGCGCGGCATGACTTCGAATCCCTCGATTTTTGAAAAGGCGATTGCCGGAGCGACCAGTATCAGGATTTTCTCGACTCGCTCGCCGGCCGCAGCGACCTCGATGCCAAGGCCCGCTACGAACTGCTGGCCATTCGCGACATTCAGGATGCGGCCGACCTGCTCGCGCCCGTCTACCAGAGCACGAAGAAGCGCGATGGCTACGTGAGCCTCGAAGTATCTCCTTATCTCGCGCACGATACCAACGGCACCCTCGAGGAAGCGCGGCGCCTTTGGAAGTCGGTGGCTCGCGCCAACGTGATGATCAAGGTTCCAGGCACTGCCGAGGGCATTCCGGCATTTCGGCAGCTGATCAGCGAAGGCATCAATGTCAACGTGACGCTGCTCTTCGCGCAGGGCGTCTATGAGGAAGTCGCTGCGGCTTTTATTGATGGCGTGGAGAAGTTTGCTGCCGGCGGCGGCGACGTGAGCAAGATTGCCAGCGTGGCCAGCTTCTTTATCAGCCGCATCGACTCGCTCGTCGACTCGCTGGTGGGTGAGCAACTGAAGAAAGAAACGGACGCGTCCCGCAAGGCGAAATTGCAGGGCATTCTCGGGAAAGTTGCAATCGCCAATGGCAAGCTGACCTATGAAGCCTACCAGCGCATATTTTCTTCACCGCGATGGAAAGCATTGGCCGCCAAGGGCGCGCAGACGCAGCGCGTGCTCTGGGCCAGCACCAGCACGAAGAATCCGAATTATCGCGACGTGCTCTACATCGAGGAATTGATCGGACCGGACACCGTCAACACCGTTCCTCCGGCGACGCTCGATGCTTTTCGCGATCACGGCAAGCCGCGCGCGAGTCTGACCGAAAACCTGGACGGCGCCAGCAAAACCATGGCCGATCTGGCCGGCGTTGGCATCGTCATGAAAGACGTGACCGACAAACTGACCACCGACGGCGTGAAGCTTTTTGCCGACGCTTTCGACACGTTGCTGGCAGCGGTCGAAAAAAGTACAAAGCGCGCCAGCAGGCCGCAGATCAGTGGCACGCAGATCAATGGACAGACCGCGTCTCTCCCGTCCGATCTTGACGCCGCCGTAAAAAAAAACCTTAACGACTGGCGGGCGTCGGGAAAAGTAAGGCGCCTGTGGCAGCATGACGCGTCGCTCTGGACCGGGGACGACGAGGCCGGCTGGCTGGGATGGCTCGGCATTACCGACGAACAACTCGGCGGCATCAGTCCGCTGAAAGCATTCGCAAACGAGATCAAAGGCGCCGGATTCTCCGACATCCTCCTGCTCGGCATGGGAGGGTCGAGCCTGTGTCCGGAAGTGCTTGCCTTGACCTACCCGCAAACGCCCGGCTTTCCGCGCCTGCACATCCTCGACTCAACCGACCCAGCGCAAATCCGCAGCGTTGAAAAGAAGATCAACCTCGCAAAAACGCTGTTTATTGTCTCCAGCAAATCCGGCAGCACGCTCGAACCCAATATCTATAAGCAATACTTCTTCGAGCGCGTGCAGGAGACGCTCGGCAAGGATAGAGACAAGGCGGGCAGCCAGTTCAT
>CAVOTW010000007.1:0-51443 GCA_963699405.1 uncultured Acidobacteriaceae bacterium
AGCACTAGAATGAGGAGAAAGGCTCGCACTTGGCTCATTCTAGCAACCGTCCGAAGCGGTAGTAAGGTGACCAAGGTGCCGAGGCGGGAGTCAGTTCCGCGGCCTGGCTACGATGCAAAAATGCCCGAGAATCCTCCCCCAGAGGAGCATTCTTTCCAGGCTGGGCATCGTGAGGTAAGCTTTCCCGCATCCCCGTAAAGGGTGCCTTTACTCGAAGCTCTCTATGAACCCATCCGCGGTTCGGTTATGCGCGATGATCGCATTGGTTTGGTGCCTCGTGGCCGCCGCGGCCTGGGCGCAGGCAGCCGCTACCTCCCGAGTGCCCCCAAACCGCAAGCGCCCTTTACGCCCGTATTCGTACGGTCGGCCTCGACCCGCAACGGGTCTACCACGTTCGCGACGCCGCCATCGACCGGCCGAATCTCCATCTTGACCTGGACAACGGCACGCTAGCCTTCACCGAAGACATTTGCGGGCGCATCACCGGCGCGTTCTTTCGAGGGTGAAGGCGAGGTACGGCTGCGCCCGCCGAACCGCGCCGAGCGCGGCTCCCTCGCTCTATTTACGGGGATGGCGATTCTCGAAGAGCAGTTCACCTCAGGATATCTGCGCTTCAACGATGACACCGCAGCGGTCTTGCAGCCTTTTCTTTCGCCGGCGCAGGAAAGCGCGGAATTCATAAAACAATGGAACGACGCCAGCCGTACCTTCGCCGACTTTGACGCCCTGCGTCTCCTGCTCGACTTCAGTCATTTTCTTCCGATGCGGGTGCAAACGAGGGAGAAACGAAGTCGCTCGAAAATTCCCACCTTTGCTGCACGCGCATTTGCTCGGCAAGAAGCTGGGTGCCTTTGAAGTGTTCTGGGATGCCACACTCCCCGAGCCGTTGTGGGTAGGGTCAGTCGCGCGTAAAAGATGACTCCTGTTCTTCGATATTTGGACTTCGTTTGCTCCCACCGGGTGCCGGGCGCGGCGCCTATGCCGGCACCGGCGGTTGACGCCACGATCGCCGCTTTCCGGATTCAGGCCACGGTCGCAGCCTCCGACCAGACTGCAGGCCATCGACGGAGATGAATCTCCGAATTCGCAACGGAGGAGAACGGACCTGCTCTTTGAGTTGTCGCGCTACCTGAAGGTGGAGTCGCTTGAGGCGGCTGGGCGCCAGTGGACTTCATCCAGAACCCGGCGATCGAAGGCACCGCCTTGCAGCGCAAAGGCAACGATCTGGTGGCCGTGGTGTTTCCGGCTCCGCTCGCGCCCGGGCAGGAATTCAAACTGCGCTTTACCTATGCGGGAGACGTTCTGTCCGAAGCGGGCAACGGATTGCTTTACGTCGGCGAGCGCGGCACGTGGTATCCGAATCTCGGTCTGAACCCGGCCCAGTTCGACATGGTGTTTCACTATCCGCCGAGTTGGACGCTGGTCGCCACAGGAAAGCAGATCCTCACCGGCGGCCGCCGAGCACGGCGAAACAAACCAGCAAGCAGGCGCCGAGAAGATCTCGCGGTGGACCTCGGAGCGGCCCGATTCCAATGGCCGGATTCAATCTGGGCAAATATGTTCGTGCCGAAGCCAAGGCGGGCAACATCCTGGTAGAGGCGTACGGCACCAAGGGAGTGGAGAAATCGTTCCCCAAGGCCGCGGTCGGAAGTGATTGTGTCGCCGACTCCTCCCGGTGTTCCCGACACGATCTCAAGGCCGACGGCTCCGATCACGATCACTCCGCCGCCTCCCTCGCCGGCGCACGATGCGCAGGCGGTGGCCGATAGGGCGGCGAAGGCCATCGAAAGTTTTTCCCAATGGTTTGGCCCCTACCCATACGGCTCGCTGGCGCTAACCCAGATGCCCGGGAAGGAGAGCCAGGGATGGCCGGGCTTGGTGTTCCTGTCGAGCCTCGCGTTCCTCAGCCCGCAGGAGCAAACGGATCTACATCTCGATCCGCTCTCGCGTGAGCTCGACAGCCGGGTTCTCGTCCACGAAACGGCTCATCAATGGTGGGGCGATCTGGTGCTGTGGAAGAGCTATCGCGATCAGTGGATTGCCGAAGGTTTGGCAAACTACGCGTCGCTGTTACTGCTCGAGCAGCAGAGTCCGGCACAATTTCACCAGGTACTGGAAAAATACCGCCAGGACCTTCTAAGCAAGAATAAAGATGGAGAGTGGCTGCGCGATGCCGGACCCGTGACGCTAGGCCAGCGGCTGGACTCGTCGCATTTCCCCGGAGGGTACGAGGCGATCAGCTACGAACGCGGCACCTGGCTATTTCACATGCTGCGATCCATGTTGCACGATGCGACGTTTGCGTGATTCCGAAACGGCATCCCGTTCCCGGAAAGGGCGCGAGAATCCAGGCTCAACTCAGACGAACCGTTCTTTAGGGCGCTGCGAAAAATCACAGAGCGCTACGCGGGCAAGAGCATTAGCACGCAGGAACTGGTGCAAGCCTTCGAAGAGGAACTGCCCCGCCCACTTTGGTACGAGCATCGTCGCAAACTGGACTGGTTTTTGCAAAGTTGGATCGAGGGCACGGCGATACCCGAACTCGAAGCACGGGAGATTCACATCTCGAACAAAGCTGGAGTGACCACGGTGACAGGAGTGATCGTTCAAAAGGACGCGCCTGACGATCTGGTTACGGCGGTTCCCGTCTATGCCGCGACCCCCGAGTAACACGCTGGTTTTTCTCGGCGAGGTGCTGGCGGATGGCCCAGAGACCGGCTTTCGGCTGGCCGCTCCCAGCGGCGCGCACAAGATAGTGCTGGATCCGAAGCAGACGATTCTCACCGCGCCCAAATAAATCCGAGCGTGTTCCCACCGATTCTCCGATGTTCGTTCGAACGATACAGACCTTTGTGCCGCGCGCAACGATTTCCCGAAGCCCCTTAGGCTACGCAATTGCTGAAGAGGAATCAGAAAAGCAAAACTGGAGGATGCGATGACTCTTCAGCCCCACTTCCACGCGATTATACGCAAACGATCAGTCCCGGCGCCGCACCATTCTTCTCGTCGAGGACGAGCCTTTTGTGCGGGAGGCGACGTGCAGCATTCTGCAGCACGCCGGTTTTGAAGTTCTGCCCGCCGCCAATGCGCCAGATGCCTTGAAGATTTACGAACGGCGTCAGCGTGGCATTGATTTGGTGATGACCGATATGGTGCTTCCAGGGGCAACCGGCCAGCAACTTGGCCAGGATCTGCGGCTGCGTTCCCCGGAGGTTAGGGTTCTGATGACATCCGGATACGGGAACCCGGAGCACAACGGAGAGGTGCCAGAGTCGCACACGTATTTTCTGGCAAAGCCATATTCGAGAAGAACCCTATTGGAAAAAATTGAACAGATTCTCGAAGTAACGCAAGCCCTCCCGGCGACGCAAGTGGGCTAGTGTCCGCGGTGCGCTGTGACTGTTTCCCTGTGTTCCGTGTCCTCTGTGGTTAAAATTTTTAAGGCAATGGAGTCTAAGTCGCCAGTAGCGACTCTAGACGGTTATAATCCTCCGTTCCCAACTTTGATTTCTAAAATCACTTGTCAGTTGAGTTTCCGGAGGAGCAAGAATGAAATTCGAAGGCCGAGTCGCGCTGGTTACGGGAGCATCGCAGGGCATCGGACACGCCTGCGCGCTGGCCCTGGCCAGCGAGGGAGCGAGCGTAGCCGTAGCGGCGCGCAACCAGCAGAAACTCGACGAGCTGGTCGCCAGATCGCAGCCGGCGGGAGGCAAGGCAGCGTGTTCGTCATGGACGTGGCCGACGAAGAACAGGTGAAGTCCGGAATCAAGTCGGCGCTCGCGCAATTCGGCAAGATCGACATCCTGGTGAACAACGCGGGCATCACGCGCGATCAACTCGTAATGCGCATGAAGCGATGCCGACTGGGACGTCGTGCTCAATACAAATCTGACCTCCGCCTACCTCTGCATCCAGCAGGTGATCGGTTCGATGCTCAAGCAGCGCTGGGGACGGATCATCAACATCACCAGCATTTTCGGCCAGACGGGTCAGGCAGGCCAGGCGAACTATGCCGCATCGAAAGCTGGACTGATCGGACTGACGATGGCGATGGCGCGCGAGGTGGCGTCGCGCAATATCACCTGCAACGCGGTCGCCCCGGGCTTCATCGAGACCAGCATGACGGCGGTCCTGAGCGACGAATTCAAGCAGAATGCGGTAAAACAGATTCCGCTCGGCCGCGTGGGCTTGCCCGAGGACATTGCGAACGCCGTCTGCTTTCTGGCTTCCGACGCAGCCTCCTACATCACCGGTCACGTGCTGAACGTGAACGGCGGGATGCTGATGGGATAGCGAAGTGAATTCCGCAGCGGATTTCGGATGCGTTCTCTCCAAGCCTCAACTGCAACTGTCAAATTACAAAATTACGCGATACCCCAATGCTCAATTGACTTCCCCCTCGTTTCGCGGGAAACTCGCCTTTGAGCCTGCTTTTCCCCGCATTGCTGCAGGCTGCCGGAACAAAATATGTTCCCGCAACCTATGTCGAGGTCCGAGTTCGGCCCTGATGCTTCGCCCCGTGACCTGCGCCCAGATTCTTGAGCAGCACCTCCGCGACGGCTTTCCGCTCGACCTCGCTCTCGATTTGGTTCTCAATGAACTCGTAGTCCGCGCGGCCCGATGCTACCCATGCCGCCGCCGCTGCGCTCGCACTCGTCCGTGGAGACGAGATGGTCTGCCGCGCCGCCACCGGACCCCTCGCCCCCGATCTCGGCATCCCGATCAACACGCGCGACGGTCTCTCCGGCGCCTGTCTCGAAACTCGGCAACCCCAACTTTCCGTCGATACCGAGTTCGATCCTCGCGTCGACCCCGCCGTTTCCCGCCGCCTGGGCATTCGCTCCATCCTCATCGTTCCCGTCTTTGACAGCTACCCCAATAAGAAGGACAGGAATGCGCAATTTACCGGAGTTCTCGAAGTCTTTTCCGCCTCTCCTGCTGCCTTCTCCAGCGACGACCAGAAAGTGCTGGAAGGCTTTGCCGAGGAATGTGCCCGAATTCGCCAAGCCGCGATCGAACTCACGTCAGCGCAACCCTGTCGCCGCGGTTATCCCACCCGAACTTGCGCCGCTCGAGTTTGTCTCATCCGAGCACCGTGCAGTCAGAGCTTTGCCCACTCACCGCTCTTCCTACGAAGCTTGGACGTTGGTTCTTGGTTCTCTAGTTATTCTGGCGGCCATCGCCGTCAGCTTTCTGATCGGCTCGCGCATAGGATGGCTACGCTCAACCGCGTCGCGTGTGGCAATCCCGCAATCTAGTCCCGCAGCAGCAATCGCACCAGCGACCACGATGCCCGGCCGGGCGAATCAGCCACCATCAAAAGGAAAGTCGGAAAGATCATCCAAGCTCATCAACTCCGGCGCCCGCCGCCGAGCGAATTAGTCGTCTACGAAAAAGGCAAAGTCATTTTCCGTATGAAGCCGGCTCCCTCCAAATCCAACGGTGATTCCATCGTAGAGGCATCGTCGACCACCAAACTCGCCCCGACCCAAAGCGTCTGGCTTGCCCCCGCGCAAGCCGAAACCCACATCCTCAGCCGCACCGAGCCCCTGTATCCGCCCGAAGCCCTAGCCGCTCACCGCTCCGGCGACGTACTCTCGAGGTTCATGTCGCTGAAGACGGCTCTGTCTCCAACATCCGCACCCTAAGCGGAGATCCCGTCCTGGCCACCGCCGCCAAAGAGGCCGTCCGCAAATGGCGCTACCAACCCTACCGCCAAAACGACCACCCCGCCCAGTTCCAGACCGATGTAACCCTCAGCTTCACCCTCCCGAACTAGATCGATCGACAAGGACGTAGTGGCAAGAACTATGTGAACCTGCGCAGTGAAGCTATGTCACGTATCATACGACTAAATGCGGGGAATTCTCCGGCAAGCTTACGAAAACGCCAACTCCTTAGCCCGCTGCACCGCCTTCACCACCGCCTTGATCAAAGTCACGCGCAGCTTGCCCTCTTCCAATTCCATGATGCCGTCAATCGTGCATCCCGCCGGAGTAGTCACCGCATCCTTCAGCAGCGCCGGATGATCTCCCGTCTCGAGCACCACCCGCGCCGCGCCCATCGTTGTTTGCGCCGCCAGCAGCGTCGCGATATCGCGCGGCAGCCCCACCTTCACGCCCGCCTCCGCCAGCGATTCCAAAATGATGTAGATATACGCCGGCCCGCTCGCCGACAATCCCGTGACCGCGTCCATATGTTTTTCGTCGACGATCACCGTCCGTCCCACCGCATCGAAAAATTTCGTCGCGATTTCCAGATGCTGCCTAGTCGCGAACTTTCCCTTGCACAGCGCCGTCATGCCCGCGCCCAGCACGCACGGAGTGTTCGGCATCGCCCGCACCACTGGCACTTCCTTTTCCATCGCCCGCTCAATCATGTCGGTCGGGACCGACGCCGCCACCGAAATCACCAGCTGTTTCTCATTCAAATGCGCCCGAATCTCCCGCACCACGTCGGCCACCACCTGCGGCTTCACGCAGAGAAAAATAATGTCCGCATCCTTCACGGCCTCCGAGTTGTCGGTCCCCGCGTGCACCTTCAACTTTTCTTTGAGCATGCGCGCCCGCTCCGGATGCGCCACCGTAGCCCAGGTTTGCGCCGGAGACAGCAACCCATCCCGCAAAAGAGACTGCAGCAGAATCGAGCCCATCTTTCCCGCGCCCAGAACCGCCACTTTCTTCTTCGACCTCAAACTCTGCGCCATATGAATATCCCCTAACCAGCTAGGAATAAAGAGTCCCAGACTACACCACGCCTCGTCTCAGCGTTCCCCTGTGGTAAAGCTTTTGTACGCGCTCAACTGGCTGCAAGGAGGAACCTCAGTTCTGCTACCCCGTAATCTCCGCTGGCACCATCTTCAAGATCTCCCGCCCAATTGGTAACGAAGCGGTAGCCGCTGGAGAAGGCACATTCAGCACGTGGAGAAATCGCTCCCGCCCCACAAACCGGAAATCATCCACCAGCGCGCCATCCGCGCTCACCGCCTGCGCCCGCACTCCCGACCCGCCCGGTGTCATATCTTCCATCCGCACCTCGGGCACCAACCGCTGGCACGACCGCACAAACTCCCGCTTGCGCAGCGACCGCCGAAATTCTCCCAACCCATTTTTCCAATGCTGTCGAGCCATCGCCCGAAATCCAGCGTTCATGAATATCTCCATCGTCTCGCCTAAATCGAAATCTCGCCACCGGTATCCTTCGCGCCGAAACGCCAGCACCGCATTCGGCCCCGCATCCACGTTCCCCTGAATCCGCCGCGTGAAGTGCACTCCCAGAAACGGATACCGCGGATCGGGCACCGGATAAATCAGCCCCCGCACCAACGACTGCCGAGCCGCGGCCAAATCGTAATACTCTCCGCGAAATGGCACGAGCATCATCTGAGGATCATCTCCCGCCAACCGCGCCAGCCGATCGCTGTACAGCCCCGCGCAGTTCACCACATAGCGCGCTGAAAATTCTCCCGCCGTTGTTCGCAGCAGCACATCATTTCCCGAAATGTCGAATCCCACAACCCCTGCCCCCGTCTTCACCTCGGCTCCGTGCCCCGTCGCGATCTCCGCATACTTCGCCGTCACCGCCGAATAATCCGTAATCCCCGTAGCACGGCACGAGCAGCGCGCGGACTCCTCCCACGTGCGGCTCGATCTCCAGCATCTCGTCGCGCGCAAGCAGCCGCAAACCATACAACCCATTCGCGTCGCCCTGCGCCAGTAAAACATCCAGCCGTGCTGTCTCTTCGGGGTTGGTCGCCACAATCAATTTCCCGCAAATCTCATGCGCAATCCCGTGTCGCGCGCAGAACTCCACCATCTCCCGCGCACCTGTTACACACAGCCGCGCCTTCAGCGATCCCGCCTTGTAATAGACCCCGCTGTGGATGACCCCGCTGTTGTGTCCCGTCTGGTGCCGAGCCACTCCCGTTTCTTTTTCCAGAACCACCACCCGCAAACGGGGAAACTGCCCGCTCACCTGCATGGCAAACGAGAGCCCAACAATCCCTCCGCCGATCACCGCAATGTCATAAGTCATAAATGTGTGTGGGGTTGCTCGTGTGGAAACGTGGCACCCCTCGCAAGCTCAGACGAGCTCTCGCCCATCCAAGCCGTGTGCGGCATGGCAGCCTCACCGAAAATGATCCTATCTCAGCCGCCGCCCGTTCACCGTGACTTAGAGAACAATAAACTGTGACGCAAGAAAAAGGGCGCAGACATGATGTCCGCACCCCACCTGAAAAGGCCTTTCTCGGCGACCGCGGTGCGTCGCCCTACCGCACGATCAGTGTCACAACATCCCCGTGCGCCGCTCCACCCGCAGCCGTAGCCGTCACCGTAATCTGCGACGTTCCCACTGCCGTCGGCGCGGCCACTGTCACAAAAGTTGATCCCGCCGTGCCTGTTGCCGGCGTAGCCGTGACCGTGACCGTCGCCGGGTTCGGTACCGCAGCCGGAGCCGCATACAGCCCCGCCGCCCCGATCGTTCCATTCGCATTCCCACCCGTGACCGCCCAGGTTACGCTCTCCGTAGATCCATTGACTGTCGCCGCGAATTGTTGCTGGGTAGCTCCCCCCGGCCAGGAGTTACCGGCTTCATTCGCAAACAAAGTCGCCAATCCCGGATTCACTGTCACGGTTACGGTGCCACTACCACCACCGCTCGCGACCGCGCCGCAAGAAATCAGCGCCATCAATCCTAGCCCCAGGCAGATTGCCGCAAAGCATCCATAAAGACCGGACCTGCCCCGGTTATTTCGCCCGATTCGCACCATCCCGACCACAACCACCCAAATAAGTGTGAAGAAGGCGAAAGCGCTGGGCCGAGCGCTCGCATAGGAACGCCCGCCCGCGCCAGTCCAGTTTGCTCCAGTGGAGCGGCGTCCGTCCCCGCCCGTCCCAGACTGGCAGTCCGTGGGCAAGTTCGGCCCGCAGGTCCAAAGGGTCAGCGTAACCGCAGTCGCAGACGCCCCCGAAGCAATCGTCGTTGGGTTGAACAGGCAGTTCGTCAACGCTGGCAATCCCGAGCACGCGAAGCTAACCTCCGAGCTAAACGTCCCACCTCCGGCCGGAGCTGCCGAAAATGTATAGCTGGCACTCCGTCCCGCTAACACCGTCGCCGAGGTGCTACCCGTATCCGTCCACGTAAAATCCCCTGTCTGCCCCGTCACCGTTAGCGTTTCCGTCGGCGTAGCATGAGTCCGTGTCCCGTCCGTTCCCTGAATCGAAAAATTAAAGGTCCCCGCCGTAGCACTGCCCAGAGTCACCGTAAATGGAGCGCCGCCGGCCGTCGGTGTCAGCGTTGCCGGCGTGATCCACCACGTTCCAGGCACTCCTCCCGTACACGTCAACGTGACGCTCCCGCTGTATCCATTCACCGCCGTCAACGTGCCATTCCACGTTACGTTCTGATTCACCCCCGTCGTACTCGGAGTCGCCGTCACCCCAATCGTAAAGTCCGGCACGGGCGCGGTGATGGTAAGGCTGAACGTCTGTGTCTTCGCCGAGGGCGCTCCCGCCGTCATCGCCGAGAGTGTTACGAGCACTGGGCCGCCTACCGGAGTCCCGGCCGCTGCCGTCACCGTCAAACTAACCGTAACCGGTGAAGAAGATGTCGGGCTCACCGAACTCGATGGAGAGAACGCGCAAGTCGCTCCCGCCGGCAATCCCGTCGAGCAACTCAGCGTAACCAACCCGGCAAAACTTCCCAAGGCCGTGACCTGGAAGGTGCTAGCTTCCGACGTTTCTCCCTGTCCCACCGTCACCCAATTCGGACTGGGTGCCGTCAAATTGAAGTCCACAACATGCAGCATCACCGTCGCGTCGCGCGTAATCGAATCCGGGTCGGTTCCCACTGCGTGAGCGTTGAAGCTGTAATCGCCGACACTCCCACCCGCCGTGAGCACATAAGTAGCCGTCGGCGTTTCCTGCGTCGGTGCGAGCGCACAAGTCGTCGGTGCCGCACCCGTGCAACTCAAATTTACAGGACTGTCGTATCCATTCTGCGCCGTCAGCGTGCCCTCCAACGTGGCCGTCTGCGTCGGAAAAACCGTCTGCGGCGAGTTCGAAATCACATTCGTGTAGGCCGGCGAAATTACCAGCGAGTAACTCCATATCCCCCGCCCATACGTCGATGCCACCAGTGTTTTCGTTCCCGCGTCCGGATTAAAGAGTTGCAGCGCCGTCACCGGAGCGTTCGGCAAAAATCCCGACACGCCCACTCCCGGCGCCGGACCTACCTCCGTCCAACTCGGCGGCGCCGTCGTCGCACTGACAAAAACGCCCACATCCGTTCCCGCATAGACCTGCCCGCCCAGAGAATCCACCAGCAACGCGTTCACGGGAGCATCCGGCAGCCCCGTTCCCGTCCAGTCCGTCCAACGCGCCCCCGCATTCGTGGTCTTCCACACATGCGATGTTGGATACTCCGCTGTGCTGAATCCCATGATCCCGATATACGCTGTATTGCCCGTTCCGTCGGACGAATCCATCGCAACC
This sequence comes from uncultured Acidobacteriaceae bacterium, assembly GCA_963699405.1. GTDB lineage: Bacteria > Acidobacteriota > Terriglobia > Terriglobales > Acidobacteriaceae > Acidiflorens. The sequence continues at coordinate 10,494 of CAVOTW010000007.1, forward strand.
GACCCAATCGCATACCCCTGCGGATTCACATTCTGAGTTTCGTTCTGCGTAACATTCGTCATCAACGTAACGCCCGCGTTGGTCGTCACCCACACTTCGCCTCCCGGCGACCCGCTAAGCGGCCCAAATCCGTTCGTCACCGCGTACACCACTTCCGAATTGCCGCTACCGTTCGGCGGCCCGCCCGCCGCCAGTGCATTCACCAGGTTGATTTCATCCCCCGTGCACACGCCCGTCCCTAAACGTCTCGAAATCATTACTCAGTTGGACCGGAGCCGTTCCGCTCGTGCTGATCGACCACACCCGGCAAGTTCCCACCAGCATTTCACTGCGTATTCTGCGGATCCAAAATATACGGAGTATCGTAAGCTCCCTGATCTCCACCCAGATTGGCGGAGCCGACCACCAGAGAAAATGTAGAGTCGTTACATCCGACCCGTCTCCGCCGAATTCGCACTTCATAATCGTGACGTAGGGGTTCGCCGCAAACCACTAGGCTGGGATTGCGGGATCAATGGCAGTGAATCCGCCATCCCCGCCGAGCGCATTCTGCCATTTGTGCTGCTGCCCGCGGTGCTTGTCATGGGGAGCCATTATTCTGCGATCCCCCTAGAAGAATGGCAGCGTTTGTCGGATGCACCGCGACGGAAACAAATTCCGTCATCGAGCCAAGGGTCTTGGTGTTACCCGCACTCTGAGGCTGGCTCAGGCTGTCAAACTGGTTCGTCCCCGAGCAACTGCCCGTCTCCAACCCGGAATATCCATCCAGCGTCCGGCTGATTCCTCCATCATGCGCGAAGTAACCGGGCGAAGTGTCACCGACAACCATGAACGCGATTCCGTGCTGGTCCGGATGCACATGTGCCGTCGCCCCCAGCGGGTCGCACCCATAGACGTGCGTTAGATTGATCCAATCGCCTTGCGTGCAGGTCGTGCTCGTGGCAGGCTCCAGCGTGCACTTGTAAAGATTGACCGCTCCCGCATAAATATCCGTTCCCGTCGAATTCGGAGGCGGCGGATCGGGAACCGCAGATAACTCCAGGTTGTACCAACCCTGTTCCACGCCGCAGCCACTGTTGCCCGGCCCAAACGCGTCGTCGCCGCAGTTCGTAATGCCGTTATCCGGAATCCGCGTCCAGCTAGTTCCGCCATTGGTCGATTGCCAAATGCCCTCGTCGGCAGGCACCGGATTCCCATCGATGCCATCGCCCTGCACATCGACCACCCACACATACATCTCGTTGCGTCCCGGCACCACCGCGAACTCGCCGCGATAAATCAGGCAACTCGTAGCGTTCGAATTCGCTGGACAATTCGCCGATGCCAGACCCAAGGTCGGCTGCGTAGCCAGCCGCGTAAAGTGCTCTCCGTCGGTAGAAGAATAAAGCCCGTGACGCCGGATAAAAGCGTAGAACGTCCCGCTATTCCCTGGCTCGGGTTGTAAATCACCGCCGTAGCCGAGGCGGGAACCGAACCGTCCGTAAGCGTTGCGCGGTTCCAGGTCGCGCCCGCATTCAGCGAGTAATAAAGACCGCGCACCGTCGAATTTCCATCCTCCTGCGGACCTAGACAAGGACTGTTGTCTCCAGCCGCGCCCTTCCAGGCCCAAGCACAAGCCGTTGTCTCCCGCCGTAGCCGCCACCACCAGATTAGGATTCGCCGTGCTGAAAGCAATCTTGCTGAATCCGATGCCGAGAAACGATGGTCCGGAGGCTGTCCGATCCCCGTAATCTGCGTCCAAGTGGAACCGCCATTGGTCGAAAGCAGAATCCCGAGCCCATAATAAGAATCGGACGAATTGTTAGTCTCCCCGGTCCCAACCACAATGATGTTGCTGTTCCCCGGCTGCAAAGCCATCGCGCCCACCGCCAGCGTCGGCTGATCGTCCATCAAAGGCTGCCAGACGACTGAAGCGGGACTGGAGCTCAGACTGCCCGCATTCGTAGATTTCCAAAGCCCGCCATAAGCGCCGCCCAGCAGCACCGTGTTTCCACTCGCGTCCGCGGGATCGATCAGCACCGAAGTCGCGCGTCCCGAAACCCAGTTGTAATTCTGCCCTCCATCTCCCGTAGCATCAGAAGCCAGCGGCGCGGGACCAAGCGCCACCCATCCCGAAGAACCCGCGGCCAAAGCGGGTGCCCCACTCGTTCGTGTTCCTTGCGAATGAGTGGGCGTGTGGGCCGAGCGCGCCGCTCGCATCGCCATCTTCTGCTGGTAAGCCCGAACCCGCAGCCGCGCCGCCGATTCCCCAGGCACAGTCCGTCCCCGCCGGTTCCAGTTAAAAGGTGAAGGGTCGCGCCGATGGATGCGATCACCGCTGCCGTCTATACGACGAGAGGGAGACGTAGAAGCAGGACGAGCTTTGCCCGGCTCCTGCGCGACCGAGATGTAGAACGTCCCGAGAATTAGGCAGAGAACGAAAAGAAGAGATCGAAGGGCATGAGAGGTCATAACTTGAAACGCCGCGTGTGTCCGCTAAAGAAGGAGACGCACACTAGAGTTTCAACGATCAGAAGAAGATTTCCACGTCCTCGAAAGTCTCCCCAACCTTGGTAGCCAAGGCGAAACCGGGCGTTAGCACTCAAAACCCTGAATGACCACCACCCGCCGCCCTCGCACCCAGCATCCTCCCCCACATCCGTTATAATGACCAAGTATGTCCGTGATCAAAAACGTCGGAGCCATAGCCCAAGGCATGGGCATCACCCTGCGGGAAATGTTTAAGCCCACGATCGTGGAGAATTATCCCGACGGTCCCGGCCCGACAAAAGGCGCAGTGTTTCAGGAGCGCTTTCGCGGCATGCACGTCCTGCAGCGCGACGAAAACGGACTGGAAAAATGTGTAGCCTGTTTCCTCTGTGCCGCCGCCTGTCCGGCCAATTGCATCTATATCGAAGCCGCCGAGAACACCGCCGAAACCCGGGTTTCAGGCGCCGAGCGTTACGCCCGCGTTTACAACATCGATTACAATCGATGCATATTTTGCGGCTATTGCGTGGAGGCGTGTCCGACCGACGCCATTACCCACGGCCATGGATTTGAGCTGGCGACGTTCAACGCCAGCAATCTGGTTTACCGAAAAGAACAAATGCTGGCCCCGGCCCCCACACATATGGGAGCCAATCAGGTGTTCGCGCAATCGGAACTGGATTCGGGCGGCGTAAAGGGAAGCTAGCAAAGTTTAAGAGTTTTCCACCAAGCGCCGGTCCCGCGGGACCGGCGTTGTTGTATAGAAGCTGTTCGCTATTTGTCGTTCGCCTCGCTTGCGCTTTCGTGGATGGCCGCCCGCGCCGTGATTTGCGCCATTGAAAGGGCGAACAGCGAATGACGAACAGCGAACGACGAACGACCAACGACTAATGACCGATTTTCTCCAACTCGTCCAACAACGCGTCGTAGTGTACGACGGTGCCATGGGCACCAACATCCAGAGCCGCAATCCTACCCTCGACGATTACTGGGGCAAGGAGAATTGCAGCGAAGTCCTGGTCCTGAGCCGTCCCGACATCATTCGCGACATTCACGCCGACTTTTTCCGCGTGGGCTGCGACATCGTCGAAACGAATACCTTCGGCGGAACCGGCCTCGTCCTGGGCGAGTTTGACCTGCGCGACAAAGTCCGGGAAATCAACCTTAAGGCGGCGCAACTAGCCCGCGAGGTGGCCAATCAGTTTTCGACACCAGACCATCCGCGCTTTGTAGCCGGCTCGATGGGCCCAACCACAAAATTGCCCTCCCTAGGCCACATCGGATGGGACGCGATGGAGGCGTCGTTCGAGGAGCAGGCGTTGGCGCTGATCGAAGGCGGTGTCGATGTAATGCTCATCGAGACCTGCCAGGATCTCCTGCAAGCAAAAATCGCCACCGTAGCCGTGCTGGAAGCAATGCGCAAAGCGGGCAAGCGTTTGCCAGTACAAGTTCAAGTAACACTGCAAGAATCCGGAACCATGCTTCTCGGCACCGAAATCGGCGCGGCCTTGACCGCACTCGAGCCCTACGACATCGACATCATCGGCTTAAACTGCGCCACCGGACCGGCGGAGATGAATGAAGCGGTCCGCTATCTGGGTCTCAACTCCACCAAACATATTTCAGTCTTGCCCAACGCCGGACTGCCGCAGAACGTAGGCGGACACGCCGTCTACAAGCTCCTGCCGAAAGACTTGGCGGAGTATCACAAACATTTTGTCCAGGATTACGGAGTAAGAATCGTGGGCGGCTGTTGCGGCACAATCCCCGAGCATTTGAAGGCCGTAGTTGACGCGGTGTCCGGCGTAGAACCGGCAAAGCGCGATGTGAAGCCGGTAGGCGCAGCGTCCAGCGCCTACACCTCCGTCCCGTTAGATCTGGAACCAAAGCCCCTGATCGTAGCCGAAGAGATGAACACGACCACGAGCGTCGATCATTTCCGCAAGCTGGTCCAGGGGAAAAAATACGACGACATTTTGACGCTCGCAAAGAAATTGGCCAACGAAGGCTCGCACATGCTCGACCTCTGCTGCGCCATCGTAGGCGAAGACGAGAAGGGATACATTTCCGCGATCCTGGAAAAAATTGCGACCCGCGTGCCCGCGCCCGTGCTGATCGACAGCACCGAAGCCGACGTCGTGGAAGAGGCTCTAAAGCGTATCCCCGGCAAAGCCATCATTAACTCCATCAATCTGGAAGATGGCGAGAAGCGCACGTCGAAAGTCTTGCCAATGGCCAAGCGCTACGGCGCTGGAGTCATCGCCCTGACCATTGACGAAGAAGGCATGGCGCTGACCGCAGATAAAAAAGTTGCGATCGCCCATCGCATCTTCGACCTGGCGACGAAAAAATACGGCATCCGCCCGGTGGACTTGCTCTTCGACGCGCTGACCCTCCCGATCTCCACCGGCCAGGAAGAATACCGCTCGGCGGGCATCGAAACGCTTGAAAGCCGTGAAGCGCATCCGCGAAGAACTGCCCGAAGTGAAGACCGTGCTAGGTGTCAGCAACATCAGCTTCGGCCTCGATGCCTATCCACGCCGCGTTCTGAATTCGGTATTTCTGCACGAAGCCGTAGAAAACGGCCTCGACGTAGCCATTGTCAATTACACGAAAATTTATCCGCTATACAAAATTCCCTCGGAAGAAGTGGAACTGGCGCGCAAGCTGATTTACCAGGACCGCTCCAACGGCGATCCGCTGCAGGTTTACATGCAGCATTTCACCGGCATGAAAGGCAAGGCGCAGGCGCAGACGACCGCCCATGTGGCAACACTCTCCATCGAAGACAAGCTGAAGTACGCCATCATCAACGGCGAAAAATCAGTCGGCGATGGCCAATCCAAGCGCTGCTTTGGAAGAATTGCTGGAACGAAGCCCTTGGAGAATACAAGTACACGCCGCTGGACCTGATCAACACGGTGCTGCTCGATGGCATGAAAACGGTAGGCGATCTTTTCGGAGCCCGCAAGATGCAGTTGCCCTCCGTGCTCGATTCCGCGGGAGTCATGAAGGCCGCAGTAGCCTACTTAGAGCCGAAGATGGAAAAGAAAACCGGCTCCCAGCAGAAGGGCACGATCGTATTAGCCACGGTGAAAGGCGATGTCCACGACATAGGGAAGAATCTAGTCGACATCATCCTCTCGAATAACGGATTCAAGGTTGTGAACCTGGGCATTAAGCAGGCCGGCGACGTCATCATCCACTCCGCGCAGGAGCACAAAGCCGATGCCATCGGCCTGAGCGGTTTGCTAGTGAAGTCGACGCTCGAGATGAAGTATGTGATCCAGGAACTGGAACGACAGAAGCTTCACTACCCGGTGATTTGCGGGGGAGCCGCCCTCACTCGTAAGTATGTAGAAGACGATCTCCGCCGCGAGTATTCCAATGCCGTGTTCTACGGAGAGGATGCCTTCGCCGGTCTCCATGTAATGGAAGATCTGGCGTCAGAAGACGGCAAGCGCGAAGCGCGCCTGCAGGATGGCCGAACCGTAAAAGAATATGCAAAGGCCGCAGCCGTAGACGAAGAGATCGGCCCCGTATTCTCCGAGCGTAGCGCAGTAGTGACCGATGCGCCAAATATTCCCGAGCCGCCATTCTGGGGCGTGCGAGTGGTGAAGGATTACGATCTGCAAGAAATTTTCCAATTACATCAACGACACTGCTCTCTTCAAAAATCAGTGGCAGCTAAAGACGGCGTCGCAAGAGGACTACGCCAGGCTAGTAGAAGAAAAATACCGTCCGATTAAGAAGAAGCTGGAAGAGGATGTGATAGCAGCCGGCTGGTTCGAGCCCAAAGTAGTCTACGGATATTTCCCAGCCCAAGGTGATGGCAACGACGTAGTAGTCTACGATCCGAGTTCGTGGAGCGACGGCCGCCCTCGGCCGTCCACCACTGATTCCGCGGCGCGGCCCAAAGAACTCCTCCGCTTCACCTTCCCGCGCCAAAAAGAGGGCCGCCGCCTCTGCATCTCCGATTTCTTCGCCGCGCCATCCTCCGGCAAAATGGACGTTCTGGGCCTGTCCCTCGTCACGATCGGCCCCAAGGCATCCATAGAAACGCAGCGTCTCTTCGAGGGCGGAGAATACACTCGCTACCTCTATCTCCACGGCCTAAGCGTAGAAACCGCCGAGGCGTTAGCCGAATTCCATCACAAGAAGATGCGGGAAGAGTTAGGCATATCCGCCGAAGACTCCCCGCACATTCGCGATCTTTTCCACCAGAAGTATCGCGGCTCGCGCTATTCCTTCGGCTACCCCGCCTGCCCAAACCTGGAGGATCAGACCAAGCTTTTCGCGCTGCTAAAGCCAGAAGAAAACGTAGGCGTCCGCCTGACCTCAGGCTTCTTACTGGAACCCGAGCAGAGCACGTCAGCGCTCGTGGTGCATCATCCGGGAGCGAAGTATTTTGTGGTGTAGCGGAAGAATCCGAATCATCTATGTCCGGGTTTGCTGACTAGGAACTCCCGCTCCTGATTTTTCTTGCCTCAACAGGCGTCTGCTTTTACTCTAGTTCCAACGTTTTCTGAATCTCGCCGAATGAAAGCGGCGCGGCCCACGGTTTCGAATTCCTATGAGTCTCACCTTCAGAAGTTTCTTGGGATCACTCTGGTCGCGCCCCGACCCGGTGCTTGCCGAAGCCGGTGTGGCTGGCGAATTACTGGTAGCGAAAATTCGCTTGTGTCTGGCCTCTCTTCTCCTGCTCATTCCCGCGATCGATGGTATTTTCTTCCCGGTCCATCCCAAGGCGGAGGCCATCATTGGTGTCAGTCTTAGCGTCGGTACATTCCTCGTTTCCCTCATCGTCTATTTTCTGGTCTCCCGCGAATACAATCCCTCCTGGCTGCCGTTTGCCAGTAGTAGTTACGACGTCACTTGGCTGAGTATTGGGCTCGCCCTTTTTCTTCTCATGAATCAGCCCCACACCGCCGTAAACAGTAAAGTTATCTTTGAGGGTTACTTTCTGGCGATTGGCGCCACCTGTCTGCGCTACGACAAGCGGGTCTGCATCACCGCCGGATTACTGGCGTTTGGGGAGTATCTTGCCATTGTCACGTTCGCAAGCACCCACTGGGATCTGAATAGCCCGATTTATTCGCCCTATCCCTACGGTTATTTCGCCTGGTCCGCTCAGAGCGCGCGCTTGATCATGCTGTTGACTGCGGCGGCCCTTAGCTTGGCCGTAGTTTCCCGCAGCCAGAGGCTCCTGCAGCTTGCCACCAGCGATCCGCTCACAGGCTTATTTAACCGCGCTTACGTGGATGATCGCTTTGCGATCGAACTCAGCCGTGCCCGTCGCTATGGCAAGCCCATGACCATCGCTGTGCTTGACGCGGACCGATTTAAGTTGCTGAACGATACCCATGGTCACCTGGCCGGCGACCTTGCCTTGCGGAAAATTGGCGCTATCCTGCGCGACTCTTTCCGCCAAAGTGACACGGCTGGACGCTACGGAGGAGAAGAATTCGTCGTCATCCTGCCCGAGACTGACATCGAAACCGCCCAACGGAAACTTGAGTCCGTGCGCGAGTTGGTGGCCACTACTCCGATCGGCTTAACCACGCGTGGAGTGAAGGCTCAGGTCACCATCAGCGCCGGATTGGCCAGCTTCCCGCAAGATGGAGACGATGCTGCGGACTTGTTCGCCTTAGCCGACGAACGAATGTTTCAAGCGAAGAGCGAGGGACGCAATCGCGTCGTCGCTCGTTCCGAAGCTGTCCTCTCCTAGATCCTTCCGGACCGGTTCTCCCATGGACGCGCCGCTGCTGCGCGATTAGCGTCCGATTCTTTGTACGGACCGGCATAAGCACGTGTTCTCACGTGTTCTATTGAATCCCGGAAAGAGTCGACTATACTGATCCGACTTCCCTCGACAAGGAGAGAGAACATGCTGCGAAACGTTTGGTTACTTTCATGCCTGACTCTTGTCGCTCTGACCGTCGCTTGCTCGAACGCTCCCGCTCCACCACCACCCGACACGCGCGCCGCCGATGTGCAAGCGGTTAAGGATGTCGAAGCGGCCTGGGTTAAAGACGCCGCGACCAAGGATCCCGACAAATGGGCCAGCTACTTTACCGAAGATGGCTCCGGGCTTTATCCCGGCGCTGCGATCCTGAATGGCAAGGCGGCCATTCGAGCGGCCATGGTTCCGTTTCTTGCCGACCCCAATTTTTCCCTGACCTTCCAGTCCACCCGGGCGATGGCCTCCAAGGGTGGTGATATGGTCTATTCGCAAGGCACCTACACCATGACCATGACTGATCCGAAGACCAAGAAGCCCATGACTGACAAGGGGAAGTTTCTGACCGTCTATACCAAGCAGGCCGACGGAAGCTGGAAGGCCATCGCCGACACTTTCAATTCTGATTTGCCGATGTAACCCTCTGATGTGACCCTCTTCCCATCGAACCGGCGTCCCAACCTTTTGCGTCTGTCTCGCAACGGGTAGGACGCCCTTCTGCGTGGAGTCCAAACCCAACCCGTCGCATCCAATGTCAGAATGGAGGCAACTATGTACGTTGTTCTAGGAGCAAGCGGCAACACCGGTCATATTGTGGCGAAGAACCTTCTTGCCCATGGGCAGGAGGTTCGTGTCGTCGGCAGGGAAGAGGCTCATCTCAAACCTCTCGCAGCCCTAGGCGCGCAGATCTTCATTGGCGATATCACCAATGCAGCCGCTCTGAGCCTGGCGTTTCACAAAGCCGACGCCGCCTACGTCATGATTCCACCCAATCCCACCAGCAATGACTTCCGCGGTTATCAGGAGAGCGTCAGCGATGCCATCTCCACCGCCGCAAAAAACGTTGGCATCAAAAATATCGTTTCGCTCAGTAGTTTCGGAGCCGACAAAGACGCCGGCACGGGACCCGTGGTTGGCCTTTACAGCCTCGAACAAAAGCTCAACCAACTCGATAGCTCGAACGTGCTCCATCTCCGCGCCGGCTATTTTATGGAGAACACGCTTCCCCAGGCCGTCGCCATTCGCATGACCGGCTCGGTTATGACCCCGCTTACTCCGGATCTCAAGCTCCCCCTCATCGCCACCCGCGACATCGGATCCGCCGCCGCCGAAGCCCTCTTACGTCTGGGTTTTAGCGGGAAGCAGATTCGGGAGTTACAGGGGCAGCGCGACCTCGATTACACCGAGATCGCCGCCATTATCGGCAAGGCCATTGGCCAGCCCGCTCTTGGATACATCCAGGCGCCCGACGATCAGTTTCGTGCCGCATTAATTCAAATGGGGATGTCTGAAAATTTCGTCGGATTAATGCTCGAGATGACGACCGCCCTCAACCAAGGACACATGCGCGCCCTTGAACCCCGTGGGCCCGGCAACACCACCCCGACCTCGTTTGAAACCTTTGTCTCCGAGGCCTTTGTCCCAACCTATCAGCAAAAGGCAGCCTGACCCACGCTCGCCGAACACATCGGTCCGGGCAGTGCCCCCACACATTTGTGTCATTTTGCGGATGTGTGGGGGCGCCTACCAAATGGTTCGGGGGGAAGAACGAGAGCAACAGTTAGGAATTTTCTTCGGCGTATTCCGCTTGCACACGAGAACGGGAGTGCATGCGAACGATGACCAGTCCCACCAGAACCGCACTCACCAGCATGATCACCCTTATATAGAGCCCGGCGTGAAACGCCTGATCTCCAGCAGCGGTTCGGACGAGGCCCGATGTGGCGCTAACGGTGCAAAAGGCAAAATAGAATTTTTCCATCCATCCGCGTGAAATTATGAGCAGCCAAAGAAGAATCGAGGAAACGATGGCAAAAATTCCGCACAGAATCCAGGTGCCGCGCGATACGGTCGACGCTACCCAGATGCCGTCCACCGGATTGGCCGCAACCATCTGCCGCACTGCAATCAACAGGAACACCACGGAATGCACCAGCGCGACCACGGCGCGTTTGCGGTTGGTGAGTATGGAAAAGCCACTCATACTAAATTCACTCTACCGGAACTGGTGTACATAAGGCTGTGACCCAGATCACGCCAGGCCCGTACCTTTGGTTACACTACCCAGCAATCCTTTCCCTTTGACAGGCAGTTTCTGGCTGGGGAGAATGATGAATATTCATGCGGGCCGGGAAACCATAAATCCACAACTTGAGTGCTCACCTTTGGAGGGGAAAAACTATGAATAAAACGATTATCGTTGCCGTTCTTTCTGTATGTCTGTCGTTTGTTGCCGGAATCGCCGTTGCCGATCGAGTGCATGACTGGCACGATCTGGAAGCAGTTCATGGCCATGTGCAAGAAGCGATCCACGAACTGGATCACGCCCGCGCCGCCAACCACTACGATATGGCTGGCCATGGCGCCAAAGCCGAAGAGCATCTGCATGCCGCGGAGCGCGAACTCCACGATGCCGTCGAAGCGATTCGGGCAGAGCGGTAAGAACGCTAGCAATCAGACCATCAGCTGGCGCGCATTCGGAAAACTGTCCTGGGGTGCGGTTAGCTGACGTCCAGTTTTCGGTTTCAGGCGCGGAATTCTTTCCGCGCCTTTTTTGTTGCCGCAAAGTCACCGGCTGCGAAGCTGCCCCGCTCTGTCCCGCGCCCACACGAATCCGCTCAGGCGTCCAACGAAACGGGGGACTCTTCGGTGAGAGCTCCGCCACCGAGAGCATACTGCTGCAGTTGCTGCTGCAGGGTTGCGTAGGCCTTTTGAGCGCCCGTCATGTTGCTGGAACTCAGGCTCTGCCCGATCTGGCTGAGGTCCTGAAGCAGCCCATTCTGGCTATTCGATGCTCCGCTTCCGCCGAACCTGCCCGTGCGATAGCGGAGGTTGTTGGTGGGGTGATTCTGGTTCTTGAGATCCTGCTGAACGGTTGAGAAGTCCTTCTGCGCGGCCGAAAGGTTGCCGGACTGGAGATCCGAAGCGAGTTGGTTGAAGGCCTTGCTGATAGGGCTGGTCGTATTGCCGAAAGTCGCGCCCGAGGCTGTCCCAACAGCAGTAGAGGACTTCGTAAAAGCCTGTTGCAAACTCGCGAAATCAGACTGCGCGGCCGACAGATTACCCGACTGGAGATCCTGGCCGAGCTGTTGCATCGGATTAGCCCCTACGCATTGAATTGAAACTGTTGCTTTGAATCCCGGAAATGGACATGCGATATACCCTCATGTAAAGTTGGCGAAGCGTTCCGCAAAGAATTCGTCAGCGGAGTACGGATTCGAGCCGCTACCGGAGTTCTGAGTGGACCTGCTGGAGTTGTTGCACGCTCCGATTCCATTCGCGCCGGCAACGGTGCGCCGCGAGAGTACGAGTATTTTCCAGCGATTGCGGGCGATCACTTCCCCCGTGATCTCGCGATGGGCAAACCCTGCAGGGCATGTCGCAGGCAAGACATGCCGGGTGTCAGGCATCGCCGAAATTAACTAGGGCTGCATCAAACCCAGTTCTTGAAACCCAACTCAGAATCAGTAAACTTGTCCGCATGGCCCGAAATTTCAAAGACTTATCGGAGCGCGAAATCCTCGCGCTCGCAATTGCACTCGAAGAAGAAGATGGCCGTGTGTATGCGGATTTTGCCGATGGTCTGCGCGAGACCTATCCCGCGACCGCGAAGCTGTTCGACGACATGGGCGCGGAGGAATCGGGCCATCGCTCGTCGCTCATCGCAACTTATCGCGAGCGCTTCGGTGAACATATTCCCCTGATCCGGCGTCAGGATGTAAAGGGCTTTATGCAACGCAAGCCGATGTGGTTGGCGCGTCCTCTTGAAAATTGAGAACGTGCGCAAGCAAGCCGAGATCATGGAACTGGAGACGCGCCAGTTTTATCAGAAAGCAATGACGCAAGTGACGGACGCTGGGATCCGTAAACTGCTCGGCGATCTGGAAGAGGTCGAGCGCAAGCATCAGGTCGCGGCAGAGGCGATGCAGGAGAGCATTCCCCAGTCGGTGAAGAAGTCGGAGGACGAAGCCCAGCGCCGCTTATTCGTGCTGCAGATTGTTCAGCCCGGCCTCGCCGGCCTGATGGATGGATCGGTATCGACGCTGGCGCCCGTGTTTGCCGCGGCCTTTGCCACCAAGAACAGCCATGATGCACTTCTGGTGGGCCTGGCCGCCTCAGATTGGCGCGGGAATTTCAATGGCGTTTGCCGAGGCGCTCTCGGACGACGGATCGATGACCGGGCGTGGACGTCCCGTTCTGCGCGGCGCGGTGACGGGATTGATGACAGCGGCGGGCGGAATCGGGCATACGCTTCCGTTCTTAATTAAAGATTTTCACGTAGCGTTCGTCGCGGCGGTGATCATAGTGGCTCTGGAGTTAGCGACGATCGCGTGGATCAGAAATCGCTACATGGATACTCCACTGCTGTCAGCAGCATTTCAAGTAGTAGTAGGAGGAGTGCTGGTGTTTGCCGTAGGAATATGGATTGGCAGCTCATGAGGAGTAAGGCATTAGGTTTTGCTAGCGTAGGGACAGTCGCCCTCGCGAGCCTGCCCGGAGCGAAGTCGAAGGGTCCAAGCCCAGCGCAGCTCGACAGTGACCACGGTTCGCCGCAGCGAGCAACGCTCTAGCCAGAGAGATCGTCGAAATAGGAAAAACTCTGCGTCCCCGCGCCCCTGCCGGCGATCTATTTCCTATGGAAGCCACGGTTCGTCCCCCGGCATGGAAGATCTTGCTGGCCTTCTCCATCATTTACTTCGTCTGGGGATCGACCTTCCTGGCCATCCGCGTAGGTGTGCGCGAGGTGCCTCCGCTGGTTCTTGCCAGCATGCGTTTCTTCGTCGCCGGAGTCGTGCTCTTCGCGATGGATGCGCCTGAAAGGTACGCCGTCTCCATCCCGCCGCGAGTGGCTCTCGGCGTCGCTCCTCGCGATTTGCATCTTCGTAGTCGATTACGGCCTGTTGTTCTGGGCCGAACAGCGCGTGCCTTCGGGAATCGCTGCCGTGATGCTCGCGACCATCCCGTCTTCATGGCGCTTTCGGAAATCATCTTCCTCCGCACCCAGCGCCTTACACTTCGCCTTTCACTGGCTCTTTTAGTAGGCATCGGCGGTGTTGCCGTTCTGGTGAGCCGAACCCTAAGCCAGAGTTTCGGTGAAGCGCCCATCGATCGTGCGGGAGCCATAGCGCTCGTGATCGCCGCCATAAGTTGGTCGATCGCTTCGGCCCTCGCCCGCAAGTTGCCACTGCCCGAGTCAAAAGTCATGAGCTCCGGAGCCCAGATGCTGGCTGGAGGAATTCTGCTCGCGCTGGCTGCGGCAATCTTCGGCGAGTTCCGCGGATTTCACATTCAGGCCGTCTCTCGCGGCGCCTGGTTCGCGCTGGCCTATTTGATCGTAGCCGGCTCCATCATCGGTTTCACGGCCTACGTTTGGCTCATTCATCATGAATCGCCAACCAAAGTTGGCACCTACGCCTACGTCAATCCGGTAGTGGCCGTGATCGTCGGATATTTCCTCGGAGGCGAGACTGTCGGTCCAAGAACTTTGCTCGGAACCCTGCTGGTGCTCGTCAGCGTGATTGTGATCACCACCGCCCGCGCCCCGAAGCCTGCCGCCGCACCCCTGGCCGAACCGCTGCAGCAAGCCACGGAACCATAGCTCATTTCGCCGACGTCAGGATGCGCTCAATTTGCTGAATATGGTTGATGTCGTGTCCGGCAATCATGCGCACAACGCGCTCGATCGATTCCTGTCCCCGCTCGGAGTGCTGGCCGAAATGCTTCCACTGCTCCGGCGAAAGCGATTTAAGAAGCGCAAGATTTGCTTCGCGCACCACGCGCTGCAGTTCAATGGATTTTCGAGGATCGCGTTTCTCATAGTGTCCCGTAACGAGCCACGCATTCTGATCATAGGCTTGTACGGAAGTGCCAGGATCTCCAAGGATGGACCGCATCCGCCAGCCAATGACGATTTCCACGTCGCCAAGATGAGCGAGGATTTCAGCAACGGACCATTTGTCGGGCCCCGGGCGCTTGCGCAGCTTCGCCGGCGGGATGCCTTCGATGAGGCGAGCCAGCTTCTTCGGGGTTGTAGATAGAACCTTGATCGGGTCCTGCCCCTGCACGTTCCCCAGGATGCGCTGTGTATATTGCTGAACGGTTTCAGACATTCGGAATCTCCTCTTGTGCTGACCTCGAGGGGCCGCGCACAAGAGTCGATTTTATCGCGGGTGGCGCAGCGCCTCAGGATTGTATGACAGAAAAAAGCCACGCGTCTTATGGAGGGCGAGTGGGAGTGCAGTGGAAGTGGAGTGCGAGTTCTTACGATGCTGCGATGAGCTTTGCCGCCTCGGCCGTGCGTGCGCGCAGCTTTTCGAGGGCGCCGCCAAGGTCTCCACAATTTGCCTGCATCTCCGGTTGCTGGCTGACAACCAGCGCGAACCGATCCACGCCTTCCGTGAGGCGGGTGGCCAAGTCGATCAGGACCACGAGTGAATCGGCATGCAGTTTCCATACGGATCGGGAATTTTGCGAGCGCTTGAACTCCTCAATCTCCGTCGTGATTCGAGCGGTGACCGCGACGATGCGCAGCAGCATCCGCGCCGCATCGGCCCGCGCGCCAGTTTGTTCAAGATAGTCGGCAGTGTAGGCCTGAACCTCAGCGGCGCTGAGCACCAGGTTGAAATAGCGCATGGGCACGATCTGCCGGAACTTCGGATCAGCAACGCGCACGAAGACGCGGATCGATTCTTCCACTCGTCGCAATTTCGCTTCTTCCGCCGAGAGCGCCTGCGGTGTGATGGCGGCGGGAACATACTTGGGAGCCAGCGCCGGAGCAGCGGCCGCGCCGCCCGCCCCAACTGTGTGCGCCAAGGGCTTGGAGCCAGTAAGGGCGCGTGGAATTGGCGGACGGCGCTCCAATTCCTTCTTGAGTCGCGATACGCGCCGGAATTTTTCCAGTGCCACGCCGTAGTCAACTTTTAACAATGCTTCCTGATTCAGTGCCGCGACATGTTCGACCGTGACTTCGACGCCGTCCACCGTACTGAGAATGCTGCCGCCGAGTTCTTCCAGTCGGTTGGCGAAAGCTTTGATCTCTTGCGCGGCGGCGGCGAACAGCGCATGAAAGCGGTCGCCGAATGCGGCATTGTAGGGCGCAAGCGTCGCCAGAACCCCCGGGTGATAAATGGATTCGCCGAGCTTGCCTTTCAACTCCCGTACCCGCTGGATGATGCCGGAATCCATCAGCGCGCTGAAATCCTGAAAGCGATTGGCCTGGTCGAGCAAGGCGCTGAATTCGCGCAGCAGTTGCACATCGTTTTCGGAAAGTACGGGCACATCCGACTCCGAAAGAATCTCCAGCAGCGCAATTTCAAACGGAGAAAGGGGGATCGACCCATCCAGCCCGTAGCCGCGCCGTTCCCACTGCCCGGCTACACGCGGGTGGCGAAACAGGAAGGTCGCGACCAGATCGGTTTTATCGCGGTTGGCGCCGGAATCGTCGCGATGGCGCGCGAAGTAGCGCAGTAGCGCTTCGGCAACCTCCGGATCAAGCTCGGGTTGCACGCCCAGTCGCAGCATGGCGGGAGTGATCGCCATGTCGAGCAACTGAATCCACAGGTGCATTTTATCGAGGGTCGCGCGCACATCCTCGGCGTGGCTGATGACATCGGGCGCAAGTTCAGCCGGAGCCGGCAGTTCTCCGCCTAGTTGCTCGCTGAGCAGGCGCTGGTAGAAGCTTTGCACGGTGGCCAGCAGCGCCAGTTCCCACTTGGGATCCTCAAGCAAAGTCCGCTCCTTCGAGATCGCACATTACTGTTTCGAAAAGGGCGTCCTTTTAGTAAAACCGAAAGGTGATCGCAGCGCAATTGGTTACCTGGTTACGGAAGTGAGTGCACTCTTACCCGCCAGCAGGAACAAAGGCCTTCCGAGATCTCAAGCGGCTATTGAAAGACCACGGTTTTATTTCCGTAGAGCAGAATGCGGTTTTCCACATGCCAGCGCACGGCGCGCGAAAGACGATTTTTTCAATATCGCGGCCTTTTTGGACCAGATCGTCGACGGTGTCGCGGTGGTGGATGCGGACGACATCCTGCTCGATGATCGGGCCATCATCGAGTACTTGAGTAACGTAGTGAGCGGTGGCGCCGATCAATTTCACGCCGCGTTGAAAAGCCTGATGGTAGGGTTTGGAGCCGACAAACGCGGGCAGAAACGAATGATGAATGTTGATGAGGTTCTGCGAGCCGACAGTGGCGATGAACTCGCCAGAGAGCACCTGCATGTAGCGTGCCAGGACGACCAAACTGCAATTGTGTTCGCGGACGAAGCGCGATGCTGCTTCTTCTCGCTTCGCGTTTATTTTCTTTTGTGACCGGGAAGACGAAATAAGGAACCTGGTAGAAGTCGGCGATGCGCTGATTGTCAGGATGATTGGAAATGATCAGCGGAATCTCGCATGGGAGCTCGCCGCTCCGATGCCGATAAAGCAGATCTTGCAGGCAGTGGTCATACTTGGAGACGAAGATGGCGATACTTGGCCGATCGGAGGAGCGTGCCAGGCGCCAGTCCATCTGGAAGTCGCGGGCAATGCGGAGCAAAGCGCTCGGAAAATTCGGCGAGGTCGAAAGCAAAGTCGGTCGATATCGAACTCGACGCGCGTAAGAAAGAGATTTGATTCTTCGTCTCCGTGTTCATCGTTGCAGAGGATGTTGCCATTGTGGCGAAAAATGAAATCGGCAATCGACGGCAACGACGCCCTTTGCGGTCGGGGCAGGAGACGAGCAGGATGGCGGAGTTGTGCATGAATAAGTGTAGCGCCGGCATCCGTCGCCGGCTACTTTCGGACGCCGAGTGCCGTGCTTATTTTTTCAGCGCTTTCACGATCTCGCGCGCGGCATTGGCGCCCGAGCCACCGGTCAGCCCGTTCCGGGATGGGTTCCGTTCCCGCATAGAATAAGCCGATCGATCGGCGTTCGATAGCGGGCCCAGTCGAGCAAGGGGCGCATGGTGAAGAACTGGTCGAGCGCCAGTTCGCCGTGGAAGATCTGGCCGCCGGTGAGGCCGTATGTTTCTTCGAGATCTTTCGGCGTGATGATCTGGTGGCGCAGAATGGATCTGCGGGAGATTCGGCGCGTACTGCGCGATCGTCTTCACGACCGTTTCGCCGAGCGCCTTGCGCTGCGCTGTCCCAGTCGCTATTCTTCAACTTGTAGGGAGCGTACTGCATGTAGATCGACATCACGTGCTGACCCGGCAGGCGCGAGCGAGGGATCGGAGAGCGACGGAAAAGTAATTTCAAGGTAAGGGTGGCGCGAGAAGTTGCCATACTTCGATTCGTCAAAGGCGCGCTCCAGGTAATCGATCTCAGGGCTGATTTGAATGCGGCCCTTGAAGCAGGTTGCCGTTGCCTTTCGCCTTGAGCGCCGTGAATTCGGGGAGCGCGGAAAGCGCGAGATTGATTTTCGCGACCGTCCCGTACGAGCGATAGTTCTTAATTTTCTGAAGAAAGTCGGGCGAGAGATGCGCGGGGTCAACCAGTCGCATGAGCGTGCGCTTGGGGTCGGCGTTCGAGACGACGGCTCGCGCGGAAATTTCTTCGCCTGATGCGAGCACGACGCCGGTCGCGACTCCGTCTTTCACGCGAATTTCGGCGACTGTCTGCACCGGTGCGAATTTCCGCTCCAGCTTGCTTGGCTGCAGCCGCCATCGCGGAGGTGATCGCGCCCGCACCTCCGGCAGGGAACTGAACGCTGCCGGCTGGAGAGATGGGATCGGCGGCGGCGCGCAACAGCAGAACCAGAGCGCTGCCTGCCGACCAGGGCCCAGAAAAGTTCCGAAGATTCCACGCGCGGCGATGGTTGCGCGCAGAGGTTCGGTATCGAAAAACTCAGCGACCAGATCGGCAACGGCCATCGGACCCCAGCGCAGGACGCGATACAGATCTTTCTTGCCAAGATTGCGGATGGACCGGCCCGTCTTCAGCATGCCCCAGAGATCGCCGCTGCGGGGATTGTCGATATTCGGCGGCGTGAGCGTGAGCGCTTCGCCAATGACTTTGCCAATTTTGCCGAGCGCCGCGCCGAAGTCGCCGTAGCGGCAGCGTCTTTCTGCGACCACTGCGCGATTTCCTGCGCGGCTTTTTTGGCGTCAGAGTAGAGAACGAGCGCGCGGCCATCCGGCAGGAGCGAGACGGTATTGACGTCAGGCGTGGTCAACTTCAGGCCGTGACGCTCGAGTTGCATGTCGCGCACGATGTCGGCGCGCAGCGGGCCGGTGTTATGCGCGAGCGTGGAGCAGCGGAAGCCGGGATGCAATTCTTCCGTGATGGCCGCACCGCCCACTTGCGCGCGGCGCTCCAAGACCAGCGGCTTGAATCCGGCTTTAGCCAGATAGAAGGCGGTGACGAGGCCGTTATGTCCGCCACCGACGATGATGACATCGCGCGTCTTCGGCCATGGTTCGGCTATAGCCGCCTTCCCGTCTTTCAGAATTTCAAGCGCGGCCAAGCGGCCGGGAGCGCCCATGATGCCGCCGCCGGGATGCGTGGCCGATCCGCACATGTAGAGATTCTTGATGGGCGAGCGGAATTGCGCCCATCCTGCGACCGGGCGCAGGAAAAATAATTGTTCGAGCGAGAGTTCACCCTGGAAGATGTTGCCCTCGCTCAATCCCCATTCACGTTCCAGATCGAGCGGCGTGACGACCTGGCGGTGCAGAATGATGTCTTTTATATTCGGCGCATATTCGGCGATGGTGTTGACGACGTTGTCGCCGAACTTCTCTTTTTCGGTGTCCCAATCGAGGCCGGGTGCGAGTTTGTAGGGAGCGTACTGCACGAAGCAGGAAAGAATGTGCTTCCCCGGCGGCGCAAGCGACGTGTCAGTGAGCGTCGGAATCACCATGTCGATATAAGGGTGCGAGGACCAGTGCCCATATTTCGCTTCGTCGTAGGCTTTTTCCATGTACTCGACGCTTGGGGAGATCGACATCGCGCCGCGCAGGTGCGCGCCGACTCCTGGCATGCACTTGAAATTCGGCAGGCCGTCGAGCGCCATATTCACTTTGCCGGACGAGCCGCGGAACTTGTAACGCTTCACGCCCTCCATGAATTCGTCGGGCAGATGGCCGGGCTCGATCATCTTGGTAAACGTCAGCCGTGGATCGACGCTGGATGAAATCACGTCGGCATAGATTTCGTCGCCATTGGCGAGCACGACGCCATAGGCGCGTCCGTTCTTGACCATGATTCTCGCGATCGGAGCTTCGGTGCGAATTTCGACTCCGGCTTCGCGCGCGGCGTCCGGCGATCGCGTTCGAGATGGCGCCCGTGCCGCCGCGCGCGAATCCCCAGGCGCGGAAAGCGCCGTCAATCTCGCCCATGTAGTGATGAAGCAAAACGTAAGCCGTGCCGGGCGAGCGCACGCCGAGGAAAGTGCCGATAATGCCCGAGGCTGACATGGTCGCCTTGAGCACGTCGGTCTCGAACCACTGATCGAGAAAGTCGATGGCGCTCATGGTCATGAGCTGAACCTGGTTGTACTTGTCTTCGCTCGACATGCCCTGAAAGCGGCGGCCGATGAAGAGCAGCTTCATCAGTTCTTGCGGATTCAGCGTCGACGGGTCGGGCGGAATCATGCTGAGGATCGGCTTCACGAAGCGGCACATCGCCTGCATCGCCTTGCCGAATTCGTCGTAGGCTTCCGCGTCCACGCGTGAGTGGCGGGCGATTTCGCGATGCGTTTTGCCATGGTCGTTCACCCGCCACAGGTAGTCGCCGTTCGGCATGGGAGTGAAAGTGCCGTCCAGCGGCAGAATCTCAAGTCCGTGGCGGGGAAGATCGAGGTCGCGAATAATCTCGGGCCGCAGCAGCGAGACGACATACGAGCAAACCGAAAACTTGAAGCCGGGAAAAACCTCTTCCGTGCAAGCCGCGCCGCCGAGCACGTGACGGCGCTCGAGCACCAGAACTTTCTTTCCCGCTTTCGCGAGATAGGCGGCGTTGGTGAGGCCGTTATGGCCTCCGCCAATCACGATCACGTCGTACTTCGTGTTGCGCGCGACATCAGCCATGTTCGACTCAGGAAAAATTGATCTGAAAGATAACCCAGAGTGCCCAGAAACTTCAGCAGAAAATGACTCGTTATTCTATCGAGAAAGCATACGTTTTGTCTCCACTTACGCGTGGTTGTCTGACCCGAAGTCAATTCCATTTCCGTGCTTGCCGCGCCGCGCGCGTACTGCATATAATCCGGCGTCAGTGATCTTCCTTAGTGAACCTTAGTGTCCTTGGTGGTCATTAGCTTTTCTCACCACGAAGCACACAAAGATACGCGAAGAGAATCGCACGAGGTAGCCTTGCCCATTGGAACTGCATTTCACGAAAGAACTTTCGCCCTCTGCCACAGCCTGAACTACCGCGAGTGGTCGGGATACTACACGGTCAGCGTGTACGAGGTTCACCACGAGCATGAGTACAACGCGATCCGCAACGCCTGCGCGCTGATCGATATCTCGCCGCTTTATAAATATCTGGTCACCGGCAAGGACGCGACCAAACTGGTGAACCGCGTGATCACGCGCGACATCAACAAAGTCGCCGTGGGTCAGGTCATCTACGCCTGCTGGTGCGATGAAGAAGGCAAGGTCATCGACGACGGCACGATCACGCGCCTCGAAGAAAACAAGTATCGCTGGACGGCCGCCGATCCCAGCCTGCGCTGGTTCCGGCAGAACGGCTCTGAATATGGATGTTCAGATCGAAGACATCTCCGAGCAAACTGCGGCTTTGGCGCTGCAGGGGCCCGCTTCCGCGAAACTTCTGAAGACGGTTGCCGAAGCCGACATCGCGAACCTGAAATATTTCCGCAAGACGAGCGGCAAGATTGCCGGCGTGCCGGTGGATATTTCGCGCACCGGATACACCGGCGACCTTGGCTACGAAATTTGGATTCCCCTTCACAACAATGGGATGACGCAGTCAAAGTCTGGGACGCGCTGATGGACAAGGGCAAGCAATTCGATATTCACGCCGCCGGAATGTTGGCCCTCGATGTGGCGCGCGTCGAGGCAGGATTGCTGCTCATCGAAGTCGACTACATCAGCTCAAAGAAGGCGTTGATCCCATCGCAGAAGTATTCGCCGTACGAGTTGGGCTTCGGCAAGATGGTGCATCTCGAGAAGGAAAATTTCATCGGCAAGCGCGCACTCGCCAGAGACAACCAGCAGGGCGTAGCGCGGCAGTTGGTAGGACTCGAAGTGGATTGGGTGGAAGTGGAAGAGCAGTTCGACAAGTTCGGACTCTCTCCGGCCGCACCCAGCCAGGCATCGCGCGTTGCCGTACCCGTCTATGACATTCCGGCGACAGGCACGTGGGCAAGGCCACAACGACCGCATTCTCTCCGCTGCTAAAGAAGTTGATCGCGCTAGCCAGCGTGGGCACCGAGTATTCCAAGCCCGGCACCAACCTGCAAATGGAGTTGACCATCGAAGCGCAACGCATGAAAACGACAGCGACCGTTGTGCCCTTGCCATTCTTCAATCCGAAGCGAAAGACGGCTCTGCCGGAATAGAAATGACTGTTTCCATCCACGACAACCAACTCGTCTCCTACGAAGTTCAGTGCGAAAAGCGCACGATTACTCTGTACACCGAGTTTCGGGAGAGAAAGCCGACAGAATTCACGAACGTCGTTTTCGAGGGAGTTCAGGGATATCACTTCGAAAATGATGCATTTGGAAACATCATCTTTGATGTGTCAAACGTACCCGTGGA
This sequence comes from uncultured Acidobacteriaceae bacterium, assembly GCA_963699405.1. Classification (GTDB taxonomy): domain Bacteria; phylum Acidobacteriota; class Terriglobia; order Terriglobales; family Acidobacteriaceae; genus Acidiflorens. The sequence continues at coordinate 32,635 of CAVOTW010000007.1, forward strand.
ACGGTTCCTGACAGAGTATGGGGCTGAAATATCGGAGCTCTACCGCATGAATGGATCGCCGACTTGGGCCGCTGACCTTGTCTCGGCTCCGGAGCATCTGCGTGAGCAAGGTACCAAGGCGTTCATCCTGTCTTCTTCGCTCGGGTTATATGGCTGGGTTCTAGCCAAAGAGATTTCAATTGATCAAGCAGAGCGGGGCGATCCTGCCGACTCGGCGCAACCCCAGCCGCGAAGCGGTGAAACACGATAGCCCGGCACGGCAGTGCCGGGAACCTGGGGCCAAACGACGCGAGTCCCGTCAGGGACGGCACTCTAGCCGAACACCTGCTCCGGCTCAAACCCTACTCCGGTTTTGCGAAGGAAGCTGAGGAACTCATCTTCGTACGAACGTTTGGCGTGGTGTTCCTGCTGATGGTCGATGTAGTTGCGCACGACGGAAAGATGCGAGGCGCTCACGCTGAAAGCTCCATAGCCCTCCTGCCATGCGAACTCAATTCCATGTTCTCCGATCCACCGGGAGGAGTTCGCCTTGAGAATCTGAACAGCTTTCGCGGTAGTCAGATCGGAGCGCAGCGCAATCAGAAGGTGAACATGGTTGGCCGTTCCGCCGGCGCAGAGGACCGGAATTTTGTGATTCCGTCCGATGCCAGCTAGGTATTTCCACAAGAGCGCACGCAGGTTGTCGGGGATGAGGTCCCGCCGATTCTTCGTGCTGAAAACTAGGTGGATGAGAATGTTTGGATACTTGTGCGCCATGCACGCCGTCCCTGTCGGACCGTTTCCCGGCACTGCCGTGCCGGGCTGTCGTATGCCGCCGCTCCTGCGGCTTGAGTGTGCTTGCGCAACGATAGTGAAGACATTTCGTGACTGTCTGTGTTGGCGATCACCGGCGATTTGGTCGGTTTAGGGCTTTTATGCCACGGTATGAGCTAAGACTCGAAGCTTGGAACCCATTGTGCCCCTACTGCGAAAACGCGTCGTAAACCCGCAGAAATTCCGCCGGTTTAAACGTCAGGAATTCCGGTGACGTGGCGACCACCTGCCCGTTAATATCGAGAACGTTATACGTCGATCCGAGCGCGGTTGCCTCCTTGTTCAAGTCTTTAGGAGTGAGGTCTTTCCACTTTCCGCTCGACAAGCGAAGTTCCAGCGTTTGCAGCGCCGTAATCGTTTCTGCCGGCGTGAATTCGCAGTGACCGGCACGGTGAATGTAGGTTTGCTTCAGCTCGGCAAAATCCTTCGCTTCATCGACAACCGTCGCATAGGCGTTCTCTTCTTCGACTGGCACCAGCCCGTCGCCGACCGTGTGCATCGTCAGCACAGGAAACGGCAGTTGGCCGTTATAGATGATGTAATCCGACAGGTAAGTTAAGGCGCCTGGATCGGCGGAAATCCGCGGAGCCGCGGCCAGCGTGGCCAGATCATCATCCAGATTCAGATTGGCTTTTTTGTACAGCGTTCTTACCTCCGGATAATCGACCGAGCCCATCAATTGCGTCGCATAATCGATACCATTGTTGAACGAGGGATTGCCGCCAGCGCGCGCTTCCAGTTCGGCGCGATAGGCGAACGAGAATCCAAAGTCGACATTTTCCAGCCACTGAAACTGGTTTGCCTGTTGGTCGGTGTAGTCCTTTTTCGGGGGCTCCTGAGAAGCGGGATCGTACCAGCCCGGCACATCGGCCAGAGCCGCGACCAACGCAATGCGCGCCTGACCTTGGGCCGTGGCTTGGGCCGCGACCAGAAACTCTTCCGCATTGATGTAATTCTGGTCTGGGTTGGTGATGTCGACTACTTGCAACGCCCCGCCTGCAATCAGCGTGTTGAAGGCGAATGCGGCGTCGAGTGCCTCGTTCCAGGTGCCCACCCCGCCGCCCACCACCCCGCACATGGGAAGCGCGGCGTTGAAACTACTCGGGTACTCCTGCACCAACCCGGCAGTGATCATGCCCCCCGAGAGAGTGTCCCCACGCGATCGTCGTCGTCGGAGTTCCAACGTCAGTCTGAAAAACACCGAGCGTTGCGATCTGATCGGGAATCGCCTGCTGCACCGCCCAGCCGGTAGTAGCGTACGAGGATCCTGCCAGCGCGTATCCCGCTCCCAGCAAGTAGGCGCCAGTGAGGGGGTCACCCACATCTACCGCGGGATTCTCTCCGCCGGGCGCGACATATCCGTGACTATAAAGAAGGAGAGTGCCGTTCCATGACGCTGGAACGTCGATTACGTAGGTAGCACCATCCTTCAAGGTGCCGGTGATATGCTGCTGCGCCGCCGCGTTCCCGCAAAGCACGGCAATCAGAATCGCAGTGAACGCGAACAACAGTGTGCCTCTGGCGATATTCGACATAAGAATCTTCCTCTTCACGTAGAGTGAGAACCCTTTCCCCAAGCGGCGTCTGGCGACAGCCGCAAATCGTCTGAAAGTTTGTGCCCATCTCGCGAGATTGTCAACGCGAAAAACACCGAGGGCGATGTTCAAGCGCCGAGTTTGGTCCCGCTCCCACGCTTCCAGTACAGATATCCCGGTACGCCGACGAGCACAATGGCAGCGCCCCAGAACGCCTCGGTAGGCCGCTGAATAATGGTGTTCAGCGTCCACGCGACTCCAACCAGAATGTAGATTGCAGGCAGCCAAGGGTATCCCGCGCAACGATACGGCCGGGGCACATCGGGCCGCTTCCACCGCAGCACGAACAGGCCAATGACCGTCAACGTGTACGAGAGCACCATGCCAAAAATAACGTAGGTGTAAAGCTGGTCGTAGCGTCCGCTCATGGTAAGCACTGCGGCCCAGATGCCTTGTCCAATCAGGCTGAAAGCCGGTGTCCGCCACTTGGGATGAATCACGGCCATGCGCCGGAAGAAAACGCCGTCCTGTGCCATCGCCATGTATACGCGCGCCCCCGATAGCGTGCACGTCGCCGCGGCGCTAAAACATGAAATCGCAATCATCGCCGACAGCCACACTGCCGCGCCGGGTGAAAACAGCACCGCTGCGGCGGCGTGAGCAATGGTTTCGTGCTTTGCAACCTCACTCAGCGGCAGCGCATAAACATACGTCGCGTTCATGGCAAGATAAATTGCGCCCACCGCAAGCACGCCGAAAACCATCGCCAACGGCACATTGCGCCGCGGTTCTTTGACTTCGCCAGCGACCCATGTGATATACACCCACCCGTCGTAGGCCCAGAAAACCGCGATCAAGCCGATGCCAAGCGCGGAAATCAACTGCCCGGGAGTGAGTCCCATAGTCAATCCTTGGTTCAAACTTTGGTTCAAACCGCCCGCCGCCTGCGCGCTGAAATTCGACCAATGCCCTTTGCCAATGGCAAATCCGAGCACGATAAAAATAGCCATCGCGGCAAACTTGGTCCAGGTCGAGATGTTCTGCAGAAGCGCGCCCCAGCGTAGTCCAACCACGTTGACATAAGTGAGGATGGCGATCAGCACCAGCCCAACCGCATGCGCGCGCGTGAATGGCACGCCCAGCACAGAGAAGATCACGTGCTGTTGAGAAATGGCCGGAACGATGTTTCCCATGTAGGCTGCCGCCGCCACCGAAAGCGCTGCGATCGAGCCGCCGTTCGCCACCGCGAACAACATCCAGCCGTAAAGAAACGCAACCAGGTCGCCGTAAGCTTCGCGGAGATAGATGTATTGTCCGCCCGAATCGGGATACATGGAGCCAAGTTCGGCGAACGCGACGCAGGCGCACAACGAGATCACTCCGCCCAGCACCCACACCAGAAAAAAGAGTGTCGGATTCGGCAAAACCCCGGCAATATCTTTGGCCGTAAGAAAAATAGAAGAGCCGATGATGCCACTCACCAGCAACAGCACAGAGTCCAGCAGGCCAAGCCCGCGGACAAGGCTCGGTTGTTGTCCGGATGCATCGCTTCGGTTGCCAGCGGAGTTGCCAGCGAAGACAGAGTAGGGTCCATTCAGTAGTTGTTCAGTTCGCAGATCAAGTCGTTAATCGTCAGTCGTTGGTCGTCAGTCGTTCGCAATTCGTCGCCCGCTAGTCGCTGATCGTGATTGGCAGTCGCTCGCCAAGAATGCATGCTTCTCAGACCAGCGAACAGCGAACAGCGAACGACGAACGACTAACGACCAACGACCAACGACGACCTTATCCCATCCCCAGTTCATCCGAAGATTCCAGCGGCGTTCCGCAACGTCGGCAGATGACGGCCGAACAATCGCCGCAAGTGAGTGGATCCGTGACTTCCACTGCGCAGACAGGGCAGTAAAACACCGTTGCGGCCTTCCTGGCCTCTGGCGCGGGTTTCGGAGCCATTTCCATATCAACAACCATGGGCGCAAACCATGAGCCCGAACCACGCGCACGAACCATGCGCACGAAACTGTAACACAGTGCCGTAGTCGTCAGTCGGGTTTCCGCAGAATCAGATCGCCTTCGTTGGGTGGCAGCGAAACGGGAAATTGCCAGACTTTGTCTTTCATCCAGATACTGATCAGGAAATCCTCCCGCTCTTTCCACGGGCCGATCCATTTGTTATTGGTTGAGAAGAAGACCCAGCCATGTGCTTCGGGATTGCCGGGGCTCAGCGTCACCGCATTGGGATCGAGGGCTTGCGTGCTGACAAACTCGATGAACTCGGCAGCCACCTTTTCGTATTCGCGCAAGAGAGCCGTCTTTTCGTCCTTGCTTTGGGGATCTTTCTTGATCTTGCGCTCGGTTTCAAAGACCTTCGTATCGATGTCGTTCTGCAAGCGATTCGAGAGTTCCGTGGGATCCTCATAACCCTCCACAATGTCATGATGACGTACGAAATCGATCCGCACGTCCGCCGGATACTCGAATTTCCCCGCACCCGTATACGTCACACTGACGTATGCGCCGAGAAGCCGATAGAAGCGATGCCGGCTCTTCGCCAACTCCTGCGAATCCATCATCACCGCAATGGTCAGGTCTTGCCCCGTCATCGTCCAGCGATAATGTCCGTCATCGGTGGGTTCGAATGTGCAACCGGCCGCGCCTGATGTCCAGCGCACCGCCGGTAACTGCTTTTTTTTGTCGGACGCGTGGCTGAGAGTCGGCGAAAAAATCCCGCAGCAACAAATCGCACAACCTAGAATTGCGTAACCTAGAATTGCGTAACAAACATTCGTGCGAGAAAGATTCGCGCCCGAAAGAACCGGGCCAGTGTGGAATGCAAGCCTCGGCCACCACCCACAGGAACGGAGCATAAAGGCAAAGTGTATAGCTTTTGCGCCGCCAACGTCACTCCCGCGCGACAAAATGGAGCCCGCGCTCAGGCCGCCGCAAGTGCCCATTCCATGTATCTCGCAGCGTTACTTTGTGCCTTCCAGCATTCGCGGATCGGCACGCAGCATCGGGAACTGGGCTGACCGCAACATGTTCTCGAAGGCCGTCGCATAGCGATCATAGATTTCCTTGGGAGCTAGAGCGGTCATACGATAGTGGTCGTCGCCCACGGTGAAAAATTCCATCACCCCGGAATAGACCAGTCCCCCTTCTTTCCAGGTAACGTTCCAACGCGTGCCGGCCAAGCCGTCCCGGGTAACGGATTCTTCTCCGTTGCGTTCAAGCTCGGCATTTTGTGACAGGCCACGCTCGAGCAGTTCCTTGTACAGTTTGGGCGTGCCCTCCAAGTGCTCGCGCACCAGTAAAAAAAATGCCGCCGTACCTGGCTTGTTGAATGTGGCTATGTGTGGCTGGGTGAAAGTTCCGGGCTCCTCCTTAAGGAGTGTCCATTCGTCGGGCATAACAATGCTGATGCCAATCGCCGAACTGTTATAGATGCGAGGATCAGCCGCGGTCGCTTCAGTGCTCAAGGAGCTATCGACTGCGTCCTCTTTGCTGGCTAGATTGAAAGCGGCCTCGGAACTGAGCAATGAGAATCGGCATTGGCCGTCGTCAGACTTGCAGGTCAACGTGCCGCGTAGCGGAATTTCTAACGCCGCAGCTTGCGGGATTCGTAGCGGTACACGCGCCGACTGCAACACAGCGGTAAATGTCTCCAGAGAAGCGTTGCGGGAAATTTGGCGCACCAAAAGCGGCTTTTCGGAGGCGCCTACCAGGAGTATGAAATCGGCCGATCCACTGCTTCCGGCCGCATTTGGAATCGAGATCGCGTCCATCGACTCAAGATCGGTTCGGCCCCGCGCGATCAGGCTGGGGATATTGGCGTCGTGGCCCGCGAGTTGTGCAAGCCTTTGCTTTGCATCCGCCGCGTCATTAGGATCGATGCTTGACCTGCTCGGCCGGTCAGCCGCGGCAATCGCCATAGCATAGGTGCGGATTGCGGTTTCTGTTGGTCCAGTTTTCTCGTAGATCTGTCCCAGGTGATTGCCGATCACCGGCAGAGGGTGCAACCACCACGCCGCCGCGGTATAAGTCTGGGCGTTTGCGTAATCCCCACGCTGGAAGTAGATCCACCCGCGCGTGTCCCAATAATGAGCGAGTGCGAGCACCCCACCCATTTGCTCTGGAGCCAGGCGTTCGAGGGAAACGCTGTGCAGCCGGGCAGACTCAATCATGAGCGACGTGTCCGACCATTTTTCCGCGCGCTCCAATTCGATCCCTCGCTTCGCCAGACTGTAAGCTGCACTGTTCCAGATTCCGGGAGTGGAAGACACGCTGGTTGCTTGTTCTAATTCCGAAATGCCTTTCGCCCGGTTTCCAAGGTCGAGGTCGCACTCACCTTCCGCAAGCAAAGCTTCTGTATGGTTGGGAGTAAGCGCGAGGGCCGCTTCCAGTTCAGGCATAGCCTCGCTGCATTTCTTCTGATCGCGCAGCATCATGCCCAAGTTAGCGTGGGCATAATGATCCTGAGGATTGATCACGATCTGTTTGTGAAATTGCGCCGTCGCCTCTTCGTATTTCCTCTGCCGCCAATAGACGCGCCCCAAATTGTTGTAGGCGTATGCGCTCACCGGATCGTTCTTGATCGCGGTTTCGAGCGCGGTAGCCGCTCCATCCAGCTCGTTCAACGCCAGCAGCGAAATTCCCAGCAGGTTCCATGCAACATTACCCTGTGGTGCCATCGTATTGATTCGGCGGGCTAGATTGACTGCTGTCTCGTATCGGTGACGGTTATATGCCTCGTTCGCGTCGGTGTATAGATTGTGAATTTCAGCCGTATTGGCGGTCCGTCCCACTAATCGAAAATTTACGTCGACATAAATTTCAACGGCAACGGGAGCGCCCTCATAGGTTGCGGGCTCGAACTTCCATCGGGCAACGGCGCCAGTTGCCGCCTGGTTCAAGTCGTCGTCCAGCCCTTTGACTACTCGCAGGTCATGAGTGGCGCCGTCCTTGCCAACGATCAAACCAAGAACGATCTTGCCTTCGCGGTGCGACTGGCGGGCTTTCTCTGGATAGACCGGGTTGAACTTTGTTACGGGACGAGGCGCGACTGCGCAAGGACCGGACGAAGCCGGGCGCTTCTCGTTGCAAACATGCATCGTCGGAATGTCTGAAGAGTTGGTGCTCTGCGCAAAGAGAACGCCGGAGAGTAGTAGAAGCGACACCAGACAAAAGCGGCCCATAGGCGGTTCCAACCGAATTCTCTTCTTGACCACAGGGACGCAGGGAATTGTATACCAATCGCACCCGATGGTTTGCTTCAGAAATCGAAACGCTACCCGCCTATTCGTCGAGCCCCATCTTCTTCAGCAGTTCGAGATATCTCGGATCCGACCGCAATGAATCCACACTCGGGTCGACTTTCAGCTGGGCTAGCCCCGGATCGTGTTGCTGATACGCTTTCTCCAGCAATGCAAACGCCCGTTCCTTTTCGCCCACCATCGCATAGCTCATTCCGAGGTCCGCGGGACCAATATACGGATCACCGGCACTCGAATTTCGCTGCTTGCGCTCCAGGTCTTCCAGTATCTTCAACCCTCCGGCACGGTCGTCGCCGGAAAGCACCATTGCCTCGGCCTTGAATAGCAATCGATCGGAGTCTCTCGGATCGACAAAGTCAGGAACCATTTTCATAGATTCCTGATATATTCCCTTGAAGATATACGCGCGAGCCAGAACCACCCAGCCGATTCCGCTGCCACTGTTCGGCATCTTAAGTCCCGTGGCGATGGCATCGTCGTACCGCCGCGAATACAAGAAATTCTCCGATAGTCCTTCGGTGATCATCAGCGACAGCGGATCAAGCACCTGTGCTTGCCGCAGCTCCGCCTCCGCCGCGGCATGCTGGCCCATCGTCATGTAGTTGACTCCCGCCCAATGATGCGCCTCCGCGTAATTCGGCTGTAGCTCGATGGCTCTGTGGAACTCTTGTTCGGCGCCGCGCCAGTCCCAGTTGCACTGCGACTTCAACAATCCCAGCGTGGCATGCGCCTGCGCCAGGTTGGGATCGAGTTCCAGCGCCCGCTGTACCGCTGCCGTGGCGCGCGGCACCGCTGCCGCAGGCGACATCTGCCGGTTCACTGCCATCACCGTATAAGCGTCCGCCAAGCCGGCGTAGGCCAAGGCGTAATTGGGATCGTCGTCGACGGCACGCTGAAAAAGCCGCGCGCTTTCCTCCATGTCAGGCAAGTCGCGCTTACTCCAAAGATATCTTCCTTGCAGGTAAAGGTCGTGCGCCTCCGCATTCTGCGTATCCCGTTTGATCGGGCGCACCGTGCCGCCGACCGGAACGCGCAATGCCCGCCCCGTTTCCTGCACAATGTCCTCTTCCGCGGCCAGCATATCGCCGCCCTGCACGTCATAAGCTTTCGACCACAAGTGGTAGCCGTTCCGGGCATCGACCAGCTGCGCGTCGATCCGTAACCCGCTGCCCGAGCGGCTGATACTTCCTTCCAGCACTGCCCCTGCGTTCAGCGCTTGCCCGATTCTGCGGACGTCCTCCGACTTGCCTCGGAATTGGAATGCCGAGGTCGCGGACACTACGCGAAGACCCTTCAGCTCTGCCAGTCCAGTCGTCAGTTCCTCGGTAACGCCGTCGCTCAGATATTCCCCCGCCGCACCGCCCGGTTCCCCCAGATCGAGGAAGGGCAACACTGCAATCGAAACAGGCGTGCCTTCGCCGCGCTGCCGCCGAACATAATAGGTGGAAGCAAAAGCGACTGCCACCACCAAAGCCAAAGCTCCCAAGCCGGCCCAAAATGCCCGACCCCGTGTGGCGCGACCCGCATTGGCGGTCTCGGGCTCAGACTTGCGAGGCCGTGGCCCGAAAACCGGCACATAGCCGCCTTTCGGCAGTTCGATGATCACGGCATCATTTCCGCCCGGCCCGCCATAGTATTCGGCCAGTTTTTTCCGCAGTCGCCCCGCCTCGATGCGCACGATCGGATCAACTTTCGGATCGTAATCCGCGGGACGCCCAAACACCTCGACCCCGATCAGATATTCCTTGATTTGTTTTTCGTCACCAGCCAGCGTGCTCTCCACGATGAAACGCAGGAACTGGCTAGGGCGCCGGGCATTCAGAAAATGGACTGGACGTGAGGATCCGTTCGAGCGCCTCGCGAACGCTGCTCGGGGACACTGCGGCCCGAGCTTCGACCTCGGAGTATGCGGCATACTCAGACATCTGAGCTACTCCCATTACGGCGTTCTGCGGCAGTATGTTGGGGGAGGACGGATCCTCAAGGTCCCCATCCCTGACGATCCGTTCAAACACAAGATAACACAGCTTGATACCGTAACAATACCCCATCGCACTTGCGGGAGGATGGCCCCAAACGGCATTCTGCCGTCCGGAAAACCTTTTTTTGCTGTCGCTGCGAGGGTGTGCCCCAAAGTGCCTGACATCCTGCTGTTTCGACGTTAGGATGGGAACTCTTGCCTTGTCCCAGTGCGCCAAGAAGCGAGCGCCAAAAAGCAATCACCGCGAAGCTGTTATACTGTTTTCCGCGAGCGAGAAAAGAGCAGCGGCCGCCCACCACTCACAAGGAATTAGAAAAGTGCTCAAGCGGTGCCCAAAGAAATATCCGGTAAGTGCTTTCTCTGGCGAGCGATAACGGTGAGGGCGCGTAGCTCAGTTGGTAGAGCAACGCCCTTTTAAGGCGTGGGTCGCAGGTTCGATTCCTGCCGCGCTCACCACTAACTTCCAGATCACTTGCGAATACCGAGCTATCAAGAAAAAATGGTTTACTGTGAATTAAATGCGTATGAAAGAAAAACAGCCGGCGATGCCGATGCGCCTTTACCCATCCGTGGCGGAAAGAAGTCCTAAACGGTTGGTGGTTGTTCTTTTGGCTGCGACAATGGAAGGTCTAAGAAAAAGCTTTTCCGCTCGATCGGAGTCATCTCCCTACCGAAGACCTTTTTGAACCGCTCGATAATTTCTTCGGACGACTGCACTCCTGCCTGTGAGAACACTTCCTCTAGCGGATGATTCATACCGCTAATCTAGGCTCTGAGCTGGGCGGAATACTGTTCAAAACTGAACACGTAGAAACCAAAGTGCAATTAGAAAGTCCTGGCTTGCGATCTATACGTCCTTAGCGGGATGACGCTTCGGTCGGATCGGTTGGTTCAGGGGGGGTTGGTTCAGGCGGGGGTTGCTTTTGCAATATCATCTCGATGTAGCACTCGTCATGGATTGCTTTTCCGTCTTCGGTTGTCTTCGCAGTCACAAGTTCGACAGGCTTATTGCAGATTGGGCAGATTGGAGGACCCTCGCGCCGGTTCATTATGCACCTCAAGGGGGAGGTGGAAATGATAAATCCGAAAAAATAGGCTGTTAAAATCTGCGTAAAAATCTAATGTCCGTTACCGTACCATGACGATACAATTCTGGCAAATGCCATCGCGCTAGACCTGCGGAGATGCCCAAGTTTCCCCACAATTACCCGGCATCGTAAAATTGAATGTGCGCTGCCGTACAGTCCACGGTACAATTTCTACAAATGCCTGCCCCGGGCGAATTGGCGAAACTCAAGGCCGAGATTGAGCGGCTTGAAAAAGCCTTCCGCGAATGCACCGACAGCGGCATCCGAAAGGTCATCGAGGGCTGGATGGAAGATGCGCGAAAGAGATTAGCGTTCACTCAAAAGTCGAGCATTGCCAAGTCGAGCATTGTCGAGTCGAGAACTGCCAAAAACACTGCCCAAAAATCCCGCTAAGTCATAATGTCGCCGTAGTGAGATACTCAGCCTCTCAGGCCGAGTGACGATCCTTAAATTCAACGATCTTCTTGTTGACTTTCTCTTTGGCGTTTTCCACCGACTGACTCAGCTTGTCCCGTTTCTCGTGTACCTTGTCGGTTGCCGCGTCCTTGTGCGACTGTTGCACCTCTTTGACAGCGTCTTTAGCGTTGCCCCAAGTCTCCTGTGCCGCACCCTTGGCTTGGTCCACAACTCCCTGATTGGCTAGCTTCTCGTTGCCGACAGTTTCTCCAACTTTTTGTTTTACTTTTCCGACGGCCTGTTCAATCTTTCCAGAAACCTGATCCTTATTCACTGTTCTTCTCCTTGTCGCCAGATACGGCGTTCTGTTGTGCTTAACATCAGTGTGCGTAACATCAGTTAAAACGATACGACGGTCGGGCAGACGGCAGCGTTCCGGTAGACGTTGCTGCTCTCCCGCTGGCCTGCTTTCCCGTACCGATGGAGGTAGTTCCAACGGAGTCTTTAGTTCCACATGACGCGGCGACGGGCTTCCACCCGCGTCCCGCGTAAAGGCGCGCTCAACCGCTTCGAAGAAGTCTTCGATCAGCATGAAATGCCCTGGCAGGTCCTGGACTAGGCGGCTCGGGTCTTTGCTTTCGCGAGCTTCGTGTAGCTCCCCATGGTCTGCGTCAACTGTGCGTCCACTTCGTCTGCAATCGTCATCACATCCGGCAACAGCAAGCTGAAATCCAGAGCGTTTATATTGTCTTTCAGCGTCCCGAACAGGGTCACCTGCAGGATTCGTGATTCATGTACCAGCATTTCCGGGCTATAGCCTTGCTCGAATCGCAACTTGCCGTGTAGCACGGCTGCGGGAGAACTGATGGCATCGCTATCCTGTGGCGAACCCGTAATGGGCCGGTTCAGCCGGAGAACGAGGTCTTCGATCAGCTTGGGAAGATGGCCAGTCCTCTCATTATCAGCAAGCGGACAGTGGTTCAGTTCTCGGGCTTCCTTGACCCGTGTCAGCCAGTCTCCGACAATAACATCAGAACAACGGTGGAGTATCTCGCTCACTCTCTCTTTAGGCGCCCGGTCGACCGGTTTCTGAACCAGAAGCCTTTCGTCGATCAGTTCTGCGAGTTGCCTCATTCCGACGGGTTTCACCACGATTTCGTCGGCCTCAAGAATGATCGCTTCCATGGCGCTCTTCACGTCGGGGTATCCGCTCAGCAGCATGGTCAGTGCGGCGGGTTGGGAGTGTCGCATGGCCGAGATCACGGTAAACCCATCCCCGGCATTGGGCATGTGGAGATCTGTAATCAACACATCAAATTTCTCGGTGGCAATGCATTTCAGAGCGTCGGTTACGCCACTTACAGCGACCACATCGAATCCCTTGAATTGGAGCGATTGGCTCATCATCTCCAGCACACTTGCATCGTCGTCCACTAGCAGAACTCTGCGGATAGTTTGTCCTGCCCCTGGAGTCATTGGCATACCTTCATAGGTCACTTTAGCCTCGAAAGCACGCTCAAGACTGGTCAATTTTGCACATCACGTCTTGCGGGCGCTGAAACGCAGGTGGCCTGAGCCGAGCGCCATTCTTTGGAGATTTCAAACGAACCCCTTGGACTCCATTGGAAAATTGACAACCTTCCGTATCCGTCGTATAACTGAAAACCGGCGTTGGACGGCCCTTCTACCTCCAAGTGCTAACCGGTCGCCAGACGTGGTGGCCCTCCGCGGAAGAACCGCCCAACGCCCATCCTTGAAAAACAGGAAATCTTTTTACCTCGGATTCATAAGGGTTGGTTAAAGTGGTAGCGATTCAAAAATAGTGGAGCCGCTCGGTCTCTCCTTCCGGTCAAGCCGGGCGGCTTTTTCGACGGGCGAGGAACCAATGGAACAGACTGCGAACCATTCTCAATTGCGACCGCCTGCATCTGTAGTGCTTGGGCTCTTGGTGGTGCTCTCGGTTGTCGGTGGCGGTATTTACCTTCTCTGCGTTTACTTGAAGTAGTCTTCGCTATTGCTCACAGTGCTTTTCCGCTGGCATCCTCACGCTCGCATTTGTGCAGATCGAAGGCGGCTCGAATCTCTTGATCCGCTTGTTCCAAGTCCTCATCGCGTGACATAAAGCGTTTTTCGCACGATTCACAAATGGCGGTCAATGGGAAGTGACATCGGATGATCTTAAGGGTTCCCTTGCGCATACCGAGAGTTTCGCACATCGCTCAAGGCTGGAAGTTGAAGATCACAACTTCTTCGGTCTGCTTCGCAGCGGTCTCGAAGCGAAACTGTCGGGCTGCATCCACCGCGACTTCCGCCAATAGCGGATGACCACCCAGCACTTCAGCGAACACAACTTTGCCGTTCGGCGCCACTTCGACCGCCACTCTCACCGTTCCGCTCAGCCTCATTCCCTTCGCTATTTCTGGATAATGCGGCACTACTTTTTGCACCGCCTTGCGGCTGGTTTCCGCTTGAGTTTGCTGTGCCAATGCAGTCCCGGAGAGAACTCCCGTAACGAAAACCAGCATCACCAACCAGCGACCAAAGGCGAGCAAGGAACGCGACTCAATAGGAACAGCTTTCATTCGCCAAGTTTAAGACAAATCTAATAAATTCACTGTGATCAGATAGCACGCACGCCTGACTTTCGTAACCGTAGTAACCACTCCGGACTGCTGAAGTCCATCGAATACCGTCAAGGTAGAAGAAGATCCAAGCGGTCAGAAAACAGCCAAAAAAAAAGAGGCAACCGATAATCTGGTTGTCCCCGTGAAGGTTAGGCGAATTCAGCTTACGACCACCGGATTCCGAAATCTGTTCAAAATTGCACACTTATTCAGGCGGGATGTCGAACAAGGGAAGGGAAGTCGTGGTCGAACGTGTCTTTCACTGTGGATTATTATGAAATTGCTTAGACTGCTTCCGCCTGCCGCAGTTCGATGAGGCGCGCCGCAAGAAATCCCAAATACTCCTCCAAGCCCTCTCCAGTCTTGGCAGAAAGCCGGAACACTCGCATGCCCGGCCGCACCGCCTGGATGTTGTTGTAAGCGGCCTCCCAGCTGAATTCAACTGCTGCTGCCAGGTCAATCTTGGTGACCACGGCTACGTCCGCGCTGTTGAAAATGGTCGGGTATTTGAGTGGTTTATCCTCTCCTTCAGTCACTGAAATAAGCACAAGGCGCACGTCTTCACCCAGGTCATAAGAAGAAGGACAGACCAGGTTGCCGACGTTTTCAATAAACAGGAAATCCAACTGGTTGAGATCCCATTCCTCCAGTGCTGTCTGCACCATAGCGGCCTCGAGGTGACAGAGTGTACCGGTCGTGATTTGTTTGACAGGCGCCTGACTGCGCGCTAACCGCAGCGCATCATTCTCGGTGGCAAGGTCTCCCACCAAGGCCGCTACTCGATAATTCTTGCGAAGCAGAGTGAGAGTCTTTTCAAGGAATGCGGTCTTGCCTGAACCGGGACTGGATACGAGGCTCACCACGAACACTCCGGCGGCGCGGAAACGGTCGCGGAGAGTCCGCGCCACGACATCATTTTGCTTCAGCACATTCTTTCGAACTTCGATCAGACGGGGTTCGGAAGCGCGCATTCCTGTATCTCCAAGGCCACGACTTCGAGTTCTTTCCCTTGTACGACCTCAGAAGCTGCCGTACCGCACTCTGAGCAACAAAATAACTGCACCGAGCTTACCGGGCGCTGTGTCTGGCAACTCGGACAAAAGATCAAAACCGAAACGTCTTCCACCAGCAAGCGCGAACCTTGAAGTGGCGTGCCTTCGCAGGCCATTTCATAACAGGAGAGGAGCGCTTCTTTCACCACGCCCGACAGACGCCCCAGTTTCAAGTGCACGGCCGTAACCTGAGCCCCGCGGCGCTCTGCCTCTTCCTCGGCGAGTTCCACGATGCTCATCGCAATGGAAAGCTCATGCATGGGTTGAATCGGTCTATTTGCCGTCAAAGTTATTCGTCAACAGTGCACCCGCGGCCTTGCCACCCCACTTGAACTACCTTGCCGTCTTCGACCAGGATGGGCACTGTGCGCTGCCCTCGCGCGAACTCGCGCATGCGCCCGCGCGCCGCCGGATCGGCTTCCACGTCGTACTCGACAAACTGACGGCGCTTCCACTCCAGCCACTCCCGCATCTCGCCGGTGTGCGGACAGCGCGCAGCCCCATAAAGTTCAAGCCTGGCCACGGCTCAATACCTCCAGCGATTCCCGGATGACGTGGTAGATCGAGGCCTGCACTTCCTGAATGCGGGGGATATAGTCGCAGTTCACCACAACCGGAAAATCAGCCAGGCGTCTGCGCTTGATTTCGCCCCCATCATAGCCGAGCAGTGCCACCGTGAACATTCTCGCTTGCGCGCTTCTTCGAGCGCCATGATGATGTTGCGCGATCCACCGCTGGTGGAAATCCCAATCGCAATGTCTTCCGGCTGGGCCTGCGCGATCAACTGGCGAAGGAAAATCAGCTCGGTGCCAACGTCATTCGCGACGGCCGTGATGTTCGCCGGCTCCAGCGAGAGCGACACCGCCGGTATCGGATCGATAGCCAGGAGGCGGAAGCACACAATCGATGGCCAAATCGTTGGCATCGGTCGCCGATCCGCCATTCCCGAAGATAATCAGCTTTCCGCCCCGGCGCAAACGATCCAGCAATGGCCAGCGCAGTGTCGCCGATTGCTCGCTGTCGTTCCCTTGCCACCTGTGCGCGCACATAGTGTCATCGTGGGCCTTCATCAGGATGGAAGATCGCGACATCTGCAACCAGGTTGGTGGTTCCTTGTTTTTCTTGCCCAAGAAACGG
This sequence comes from uncultured Acidobacteriaceae bacterium, assembly GCA_963699405.1. Taxonomy (GTDB): domain Bacteria; phylum Acidobacteriota; class Terriglobia; order Terriglobales; family Acidobacteriaceae; genus Acidiflorens. The sequence continues at coordinate 48,528 of CAVOTW010000007.1, forward strand.
ATAGAGAAACTGGGATTCGCCCACGTCGTGCCCGAGTTCGCGGTGCTCGAAGAAAACATGCACCGTCTCCCAGAGCGTATGGTACAGAATTTCGATCATCTCCTGATGCATGAACGGATCTCCGGCTGGCTGCATGAGCGCGTAAACTCCAATATCAAGTGCGATTCCGGGCAGCCCGAAGGTCATCGCCTCGGCGGCTCGCTTCCTGCAGCGTCGCCCAAACTTCCGGGTCGCCTTCCGGCGGACCAAAGCCCATCACAATGTCTTCAGGACGAAGAATCGCTCGACCCATGGCCGGAACAGAACTGAGAGATCAAGCGCCGGCAGAGCTCGCTTACCAACGATCACGGGATGAACAAACTCCACCGAGACATGCTGCGCATCGGTGGCATACGGCCCCCGGCCGAAAGCCAGCAATCGCCCTCCACGCAAAAAGCGCTCAGACATCTCGCGGCACGCTTCTGCCAGACGCGACGCTTCGCGTTCAGAGAAACTGCTCGCACAAGCTGGTTCCGCTCCAGCAGGCGCTCAATTCGACCTGGCCCGTCGCATGCTTTACATGCCGTTTTGCCTACTTAAAGGTGCTCTTGCGACCGCACCCCACCTCTAGCAGATTCGTGGCAAGCGGATCGCCGACCAGCATATCCACAATCCGGCTTCCACCATACAGAGTGGTCGCAAGCACCGAGCCCGCCGGCTGCTTCGCAAACTTCGCCGATCACTTGTGCTTCTCCTCCACCCGGCGCCGATTTCAACGCATTGAATCGCGGCATCTGCGTATTCCGGCGAGACCACCGCCAGAAACTGACCTTCATTCGCGATGTGCAGCGGATCGAGTCCGAGCAATTCGCACGCTCCGCGCACCGCATCGCGCACCGGAATCTGATCTTCTAGTAGAACAATCCCCAGCCCGCAATCGCGCGCCAGTTCATTGAGGGATGTGGCCACGCCTCCGCGCGTTGGGATCGCGCATCCAGCGGATGCCCGGACCCGCGGCGCGACCAGAGCTTCGACCAGGGGAAGACCGAGCGCGTATCAGAACGCAGGTCGGCCTCGAGATCCAGTTCGCCGCGAGCCAGCAGGATGGTGATGCCATGGTCGCCGATCGGTCCCGAGAGCAAAATTTTGTCACCGGCGCGTACCGAGCGCGGATCGATCTGCCACTCCTGGAAGCGGGCGGCCGATGCCCGTCGTCGTGACATACATGCGATCTGCTTTGCCATGCTCCACAACTTTCGTGTCGCCGCCCACAATTCTCACGCCGGCTTCGCGCAGCGCCTTCGCCATGGCCCGAACTTCGGCCTCGAGAACCTCCGTGGGCAGCCCCGCTTCGAGGACAAAAGTCACCACCATTGCTTCCGCCCGGCGCCCGACACCGCCAGGTCGTTCACCGTGCCGTTGACCGCCAATTCGCCAATCGAACCGCCTGGAAAACTCAGCGGATTGACTACAAAACTGTCAGTCGTGATCGCGATCTTGCGCCGTTGATGTCGAGAATGCGCCGCATCTCCGAGCGGTTCCGCCGACGCGCCAAAAAGCAGCGGTGCGAAAAGTCCTTCAACAAGCCGGCGGCTAGCCTTGCCTCCGGCGCCGTGCGCCATCTCGATCTGTGGCTCGCGAAAGCGAATGGCCGCGGGTTCGGCAAAAAATTCGTCGGGGCGGTCCCGCTCTCGATCCTCACGCCGTCGGGCTCAGGATGTTCACCATTGCCGTTTTGCGGTGTTCGTAGTTGTAATACGCTGCGCATGATCCTTCCGATGACACCATGAGTGCGCCGATGGGATGCTCCGGCGTGCACTCGCGGCCAAACAATTTGCATTGATGCGGCTTCAGAACACCCTTCAGCACCTCTCCACATTGCGCGGCCTTCGGATCGGTCACTCGCACTCCCCGAACCTCAAAGCGCTGTTCGGCGTCCCATTCCGCATACTTATCGTTCACGCGCAGCGCCGACTGCGAAATAAATCCCAGACCCGCGCCACTCGAAATAGGGCCGCAGCTCAAACACCTCGGCCATCGCTTGCAATGCCGCGCGGTTGCCTTCCCACGGAACAACTCGCCTGTACTGGTTCTCGACCTTCGCCTCGCCCGATTCAGCTGCCGCAAAAGCATGACGATCGACTGCAGCATGTCCAGCGGCTCAAAGCCCGAAATGACGATCGGCTTGTGCTCGTTCTGCGCGATCCACTCGTAAGGTCGGCATCCAATCACGGTCGAGACATGGCCGGGGCCGATAAACGCATCGAGCCGCATATCGGGCGAATCGAGAATCGCTCGGATCGCGGGAATGATCGTCACATGATTACAGAACACAGAGAAATTATGGATGCCCTCGGCCTTCGCCCGCATAATCGTAAGCGCCGTCGAAGGCGCCGTCGTCTCGAATCCAATGGCAAAAAACATCACATGCTTGTCGGGATTGGCCGCGCCAGCTTCAGCGCGTCCGATGGCGAGTACACGATGCGAACATCCATGCCTCGCGCTTTGTGCTCCAGCGGGCTGCCCTGGTTCCGGGCACGCGCATCATGTCGCCGAAGGCGGCGAAAATCACGTACGGATCCTGCGAGATGGAAAGACCGTCGTCAATTCTTCCCATGGGCAGCACGCACACCGGGCAACCGGGTCCATGAATCAGTTCGATGTTTGACGGGAGCAGGTCTTTCAGTCCGAAGCGATAGATCGCGTGGGTATGCCCGCCACAGACTTCCATGATGCGGTAATGCCGTTCCGTCCCCGCCAGGCGGCGAATTTCTTCCGCCGTCTTCGAAATCAGTTCAGGTTCGCGAAATTCATCCACAAATCTCATTCCAATGACTCCCGACCCAATGACTCCCGCCAACTTGTACATACACGGACGTCAATTCACGTCCTCCAGTCCATATCCCTCGACTTCCTGCATGGCTCCGTCGATCTCCC
>CAVOTW010000008.1:0-132619 GCA_963699405.1 uncultured Acidobacteriaceae bacterium
TGTCGGTCGGCGGTTTTGCGCTCGGGGGCGGCGGCTCGGCCGGCGCGGTCACCGTCAACAGCTTCGCTGGAAGCGTCTACCTGCGGCGACAGCTCGAACGGCATCGCGGCGCAGTCGATCGGCGGCGGCGGCGGCAATGGCGGCTTCTCGTCGCCGGCGCCTTCGTCCGGCGGCAACGTCGGCATCGCGGCGCGTCGGCGGCTCCGGCGTCGGCGGCGGCGACGGCCGGCGCGGTCACGGTCGACAGCTATGGCGTCGGCTTCTCGACGGTCCGATCGCGACGGCGGACGATCTATCGAACCGAGCGGCGAAGGCTCCAACGGCATCCTGGCGCAGTCGATCGGCGGCGGCGGCGGCAACGGCGGCTTCTCCGGCGGCGGCAACGTTGCGCGGGCGGCGCCAGGGCATCGGCGTCTCGGTCGGCGGACGGCGCGGGCGGCGGCTCAGCGGCGCCGTCGGCGTCGACAGCACAACAACATCGTGACCAGGGCCTCGCTCAACGGCATCCTGGCGCAATCGATCGGCGGCGGCGGCGGCAACGGCGGCTTCTCGATCGCGGCCGGCGGCGGCGGGGAGTTCGGCGGGGGCTCCGTGTCGGTCGGCGGCTTTGCGCTCGGGGGCGGCGGCTCGGCGAACACGGTCACGGTCGACAGCTACGGGACTATCTTCACAGAAGGCGACAATTCGAACGCATCGGGATGAGCGGCTCAATCGATTCGACGGGATTGGCCTTGGAGAAGTCGTCGACGGGCTCGTCGACTTTCAATTGCTTCAATGCCGCCTGCTTGGCGGAAAGAGCTTCGCTGGCCGCTTTGTACGCACGATCGGTGGCGAGCCAGATGCGGTGACGCATCGCGAACACGTCATCGTCCAGCGGAACCAGGTCGATGGTGCCTTCGCCCGTGCCGTAAAAGCTGTCCTGCCTGTAGTCGCCAACACGCACTACGACGCGCAACAAGCGGGCGCGACCGCGCTGCTGGTTGCGCAGAGCGCCGAATACAGCGCTTGCTTCGAACACGTCGAGATCTGTGACGCGGTATTCGATGTAGTAAGGCGCCTGGACATTCGCCATTTTCAGGTTGGCTTTGGACCGGTCCATTTCCTCGCGAAGAGCGCGGAGGACAACATCGCCGGATGGGGAACTAGCAGCGCGTGCAAAAGTTGACATGACACAGAGAATTGCACACGCGAGCAATGCGCAGAGTGGCTTTGGTTGGCGCGTCTTTGTTTGGCGACTCATGGTTTGCCTTCCTGATCGCCAGTTGCGCCCGGTGGAGGCGGAAGAATTGGAGGACGCGCGTCGCCGTACTTTCGTTTCTGGACTTCCATGTCCGAAAACAGCATGGCTGGTGCAGCCGCGGATACTGGGACGCTGCCCGATTCCGCTCCGCAAATGCCATTGAATACGCTTGTGGTGTCTCCGGTGGCGACAATGTCGTTCAATACCGTGAGCGGGGTGCCGACAATATCTACGCCGCGAACAAGTTCATCGGGGCGCCCGTCCACATAAACGCGCCAGACCATGACCGGCAACACCTGAAACGCTTGTGGCAGGCTGGTCGAGGTCAAGGTGAATCCACCCTGGATATCTTCGAAGTAGAGTCCGTAGGGCTTTCCCTGTTGCTTAATTGCCTCGATGAACCGAGCGCGCAGTTGGCTGTCGGGAATCGTCTTTGAGGAAGTTACGATCAGATTGCCCTGCCGGCCGACGGGCATCAGTCCAGACTGGGCGCGGCCGTGTCCGTTGGAGTTGCTGAAACCCTTTACCGGCAAACGTCCCATCAGGAAATTTTTCAGGATGCCGTCCTTGACGACTTCGACGCGCGTGGCGGCATCGCCTTCGTCATCGTACCGATAAAAGCCCGACAGTTCGGTGCCGCCGAGCGATTGCAACGTGGGATCGTCGGTGACGCTGAGGAAGTCCGGCATGATCTTCTGGTTGACCTTCTTGGTGAAGGTCTGGCCCTCGTCGCGTCCCCGCTGGCGCTGTCCTTCGACACGATGACCGAGAACCTCGTGAAAGAAAACGGCAGCGGCGCGGCCGGAGAGCAGCGCCGGCCCGCTGTAAGGTTCGGCGAGCGGAGCAGAGCGCAACGCGATCAAATCGGTAGCCATCTTTCTAACGCTTGCCGCGACTTCCGCTTCGGAGGGAGCTTTAGAAGGCTCGGAAAACTGGAAGGTCTCAACACGCATGAGCTCCATGCCGTCGTCGGCGCGGGCTACGGCTTGAATCACGACTCGGAAGATGACATCGGCGGTGACAATCTTCGTGCCTTCGGTCGAAACCAGGTAACTGCGGTTTCGCTCGGCATAAAGATAAACCATAGATTCTTCGACCTGCGGATACTGGCGGAACGAAGCGGAATATCGGCGCGCGAGTTCTTCCCAAGTTTTCTGCTCGGGGAATGGAGTCGAAGGAGTCTTTTCCGTGTAAGTCGAAGGTTTCTCACCGGAGAAGTCGGGCGAGTCGTCCTCATCCTTGGCGCGGACGGCAGTCTTGGTCTTCACGTTGGTGTAGGCCTCACGCGCCTTGCGGTACTGCTCATAGGTCAGTTCCCAGAGGACGCGGGCGATGGCGTCGGGGTCGTCCCGCTGCGGAAGCTGGCCCGAACTAATGCCCGAAGAGCGTTCCTTGTCGTGAGTGTTATCAAGAGCGGCGCTGCCGATACGCATGCTGACGTCGGCGGTACGGCGGCGGGCCTGAGCAGAGCCAAGGATGGCACCTTGGGCACCGAAGATGACGAGCGATTCGCCGTCGGTTACTTTGTAGCTGGTGAAATAGGGCGCGGGATCCTGCTTGGCGAGTTCGGACAGGCCGCGATGCAGTTCCTTTTCCATGGTGGCAAGGAGAAGATCGTCAGCCGCGGGAACAGGTTTTTGAGCCCTTAGTTCGCCAGCCAGCGCAATTAGTAGTAGAAGAATGCCAATAGGAGCCGTTCGTTTAGAATTCATCGGAAGCTTCGAGTGTAACAGGAGGGGAATGAACAAAAAAAAGCGGCCCCTTTCGGGGCCACCCTTTTCAAAGAGGTTAAGTGGCGGGAATCAGAGGAAACTCAGTTTGACGCCGCTCCGGGGAGAACGGACAGAGTGAGATGTCGAGAACATTGAGAGTGAAGGTGTTCCAATGCGACCTCTTTAGTGGTGGGAATGAGTGCATTTGCGGAACCAAAATGGTAAACGGAAAATGAAGAAAGGACCATTTCGGGAACATGTTCAGAATCATAGTGTTAGGGTGACCACATTGGGCCGAGGCAGTTTTGGGATCACAGGGCAAGGTGATGTCAGGTGCATAAAGCTGCACTTTGGCAGAAGTTTGGGGCAGGAATTCGGGCAGAACTTCAAGAGGCTTCGGGCAGGTCGTGTGGAAGGGACTGTGCCCGCTTGGGCAGAGCCCTCGACAATTTTTGGACTCACGCAGGCGCTTCAGCTAGTCTCAGCGACTCGGGTTCGCTAGTCTTTCAGCGGCACCATGGTTTGGTCGCCACGGCAAAAGGTCGCTACCTTTAACAATCTGCCGGGCGCCTGGGGCATGGTCATCACAGGTCCGTAGCAATAGACGGCGTGCCCAGTGGCGGCGAAGTACCACTGCCCACCCTTTCTCTTTGCCGGTTGCTGGGTAGGGGTGGAGGAGAGTTGGGCTGGCGGTGCCAGCTTCGGGACGGGAAGGGACAGTACTAAGGCTAGGGCCAAGGCCTTCATGATTTGGGTCTCGCTTACCTGACAGCCCCCCACATTGGGGCCGTGTTTTCACAGAACCGCTTTTCTTCAGACTTAAGCTTTGTTCTATCTAAAGATCGAATTGCTCTGCTGGCTAGATCACTCCAGTCGACCGCCGCACATCTTCCAAATCCGCCGCCGGCTTCTCCGGAACCTGCTTCGTGGAGTGAGCGGATTTCCCGGGCGGTTTGGTTTCCTTGCTCGAACCTTTTGCGTCCGATCCTTTTGTCGCGGCTGCCGGACCGCCCGCATCCGCGCTCTTCGGTTCCCCTGCCACGGAAGCTTTGTCGCGTGCCAGCTTGTCTTTCAGTGCGGCGAGTTGGGTGCTGTCCTTCAACATCTCGCGGATCAAACCCCGCTGCGATTCGATGGTCTGGCCCTGCTCGAAAACCAGCATGGTCAGAATGCAGTAGGAGACGACGAACAAAATCACCAGAAGCGGCATCATGGCTGCCGGCTTGGCCGCCGTTTTAGGAGCTGCGCACTCAGTGCTGTAAACGACGCTCAAAATTGCCCCCAGCTCGCCCGATACGCTCTGGGCTTCATGAAGAAACAGTGCACCCGTGAAACCATATAAAAGGGAGAACGTAAGTGCCTGTTGCGAATGGAGTTAGTAAGTGAAAACGGGATCGGCCGGCGACCGGGGGTGCAACCATCTGCACTTTATGAGTAACCAACCCAGCGTATGCCAGGGCAATTTGGACCGGAATTGTCGCCCCGAAACCAGCGCCAGGCAAGCCTTTTTGGACGGCGCTTGTTATTGGTTATTCGAATTTATAAGCATTTCGTGAGTGGCTCCTCATGGGTTCTTTCCTTCCCATACGCCTTTTCCCACGAAATCACCGGATTCCGCAGCACGCCGATCTTCTCGATCTCGCACTCCATCACATCGCCGGGTTTCAGATACCAAGCCTTGGGGTCTCCCGAAAATGCCGCCACGCCCGAAACCGTTCCCGTCGAAACCACATCGCCCGCGCTGTATCCCATCGGCGAGTAGTGCGAAAGTATCTCTGGAATCTTCACCGACATTTTGCTCGAGTGCGACCGCTGCCGCGACTCCCCGTTCACCCGCAGTTCCATCGCCAGATTATGCGCGTCGGGAATCTCGTCAGCCGTCACGATCCACGGCCCCAGCGGGCAAAACGTATCGATGCCCTTGCAAAAGCTGAACACCCCCGATTTCATTTCGCGCCGCTGAATGTCGCGGGCCGTAATGTCATTAAAAATAACGTAGCCGCCGATGTATTCGGCCGCCTCGTCCGGTGTAAAGTGCTTCCCCGCTTTCTTCAACACCACCGCCAATTCCAATTCGTAATCCAGTTCCTCTGTAAGGTGTTCGGGATAAATCACCGGCTTCGTCCGGTCCAATAATCGCATCGACATTCTGAAAAAAAACGATCCACGGCATCACCGGATGCGAAAAACCAGCTTTAGTAGCTTCCTCGTGGTGCTCGCGGAAGTTCCCCGCCGTGTGAAAGAACTTCTTAGGAATGATGGGCGCTCGCAGCCGAATATCGCCCAGCGAGTAGATCAGCGTCTCGCCACCAGGACCCGTGACATGACCAGCACCGTGAGTAGCTAACGTCCGCGTCGAGGTGCGCAACATAGTCCAGAGCCTTACGCGCCGCCTCCAACTCGTATCTCCGCCCCGGAACAGCGCCCGCATATCGGGTGGCACTAGGGCATCGGCCATGCGGTAGAAAATAGCTTCGCCCTCAACATCGCGCAGGTAAGCGCGCAAGCCAGATGCAGATCGACAATCTGCCGCTCGCCGCGCAGCGCGCCAATCCGCGACTGCCGGGCAGTATTTTCAAAAGTCAAAAGTTTCATCGGATTTACCCGGCCGCAAACGCAAGCCAGATTCTATTGAGGAAAACAAACGATGTCCACGCCGGCGCGCCGAAAGCGCAAGAGTTTCCCCAGTGTTCCGGCGCCTGCCCTGAGCGAAGTCGAAGGGTGCTCCCTGTGGTTCAAGCTTTTTTCGCGCAGTAAAAGCACCACTTTGATACTTTTTCAGTTTGACCGCAACATTCGGATAGTCCGCGCCGCCCCACTGCCCTATGTTATCCGCATGGCCACCAATGCGATACTTTCAGAAGAAACAACGATGAAGCGAACACAAACAACCGCCGACGAAGTAGCCACTCTAATCCACGCCCGCCGCTGGCAGGCGATCGCCGATCGCGACCGGTCCCTGGACGGCACCTTCGTTTTCGGCGTATCGAGTACCGGAGTCTTCTGCCGGCCAAGCTGTGCCGCCAAGCGCCCGCGCCGCGAGAACGTAAGCTTTTTCGACGACGCCCTCCAAGCCGAACACGCCGGCTATCGCGCCTGCCTGCGCTGCCGTCCCAAGGCGGTCGACGGAAACCCGCAATCCGCGCTGGTTCGCGCCATGTGCCGCTACATCGAGCAGCACATCGAAGATCCACTCACTCTCAGCACGCTGGCCAAGGAATTCCGCCGCAGCCCGTTCCACCTCCAGCGCACCTTCAAGTCGGTGCTGGGAGTCTCGCCCAAGGCCTACATCGACGCCGTCCGCTTTCGCCAGGTAAAACAAAATCTGCAAGCCGGCCACGACGTGACCACCGCCCTCTACGCCGCCGGATACGGCTCCAGCAGCCGTCTCTACGAGCGCACCGCCAGCCAGCTAGGCATGACTCCGGAAAAATACCGCCGCGGCGCGGTAGCCGCCGTAATCCGCTACACCATCGCCGATTCGCCCCTGGGACGCATGCTGATCGCCGCCACCGACAAAGGCATCTGCGCCATCCAGTTCGCCAACTCCGATCATGAACTCCAGCAAGGCTTGATGCGCGAGTTCCCCTTCGCCACCCGCCGCCGCGACGACGCAAGCCCTAGCCGAATGGAGCGTGAATCTGGCCCGCCTGATGCAGGGAAGCGAACCAATCCCTCCCTCCCGCTGGACATAAGGGCGACCGCGTTTCAAAGAAGAGTCTGGGAGGCTCTGCAAGCAATTCCCCGCGGAGAAACCCGCTCCTATAGCGCCGTAGCCAAGAAAGATCGGCATGCCCAAAGCCACCCGAGCCGTAGCCCGAGCGTGCGCCACCAACCCGGTAGCCGTGGCCATTCCTTGTCACCGCGTAGTCCGACAAGATGGAGAAGCGGGCGGCTATCGGTGGGGTATCGAGCGCAAAGAGCAACTACTCACCATGGAGAAACGCGTTGGGGTTTAGCGCGTAGTTGGTAAAATCGCGAGATTTCGCCAACTGAGGAGGACTCAACTCTCGTTATACTCATCGACGCGATTCCCCGCCCGTATTCACAGTCTATTTTTGGAGGCAAACGAGATGAATCGTCGTTGGAACTTCCGACTTAGAAACTGCGTAACATCGACGGCTTCCGAAATTCCAGTGGACTTGATGTCGCTGAGCCATCGGAGGGGTATATGCAGCGGACCGTCGTCAGAGTCGTCATCGGTGCCCTGGCCTGTGCGGCTGCTTCATTAGCTGCCCAGGGCGGCGCGAATTCGGTGGCCTCCGACCCGGCGGCGGGGCCGGTCATCCAGATCGATGACGTGACCCGTTTCTATAAAGTCTACGACGCTGCGGGCGGACATCCGACCGCTGATCAGCTTCAGCATGATTATATCGATCCCGGTTCGGACGGGCTTCACCACCTAGCAAAGGTACGCAACGTCTCTGGCACTACGATCGCTAAGACATTGGCCGAACATCCGGAGATCTACTCCGAGGCCAAGCGCTGGATGGCGGTCTTACCACGCGTGCGTGAGCGCTTGGAGATTGCGCTCCGCAAGTTGGGCAGTCTCTATCCGGAGACGCGATTCCCGCCGGTGACGATCGCTGTGGGCCGCGGGAAACCGGTGGCCATTGGAGGCCCCACCGACGGCATCCAGGTCGGCCTTGAGGCCCTATGCGCGACCGACTGGCTCAATCCGAACGTGGAGGAACGGTTTGTGCACGTGCTTGCTCATGAATATACCCACGTCCAGCAGGCGCCGGCGCTCACGAATCATGAGCATCCCACGGTGCTTGAGATATCCCTGGTCGAAGGTGCGGCTGAATTCACGGCCGAGCTCATTTCCGGCGAAGTTGCGTATTTCAACTTCCGAGCGTCAACAACGGGGCACGAAAAAGAAATTGAAACGGCATTCGTCTCCGACGAAGACAAGACCGACCTCTCCAACTGGTTTCAGAACAGTACGCGGGAAAAGCCGGGCGACCTCGGCTACTGGGTCGGATATCGCATCGTCAAATCCTACTACCAGCATGCCGACGATAAGCGCCGAGCCTTTGGCGAAATCCTGGAAATGACCGACCCGAAGGCATTTCTGGCGAAGAGCGGCTGGTATCCCGGCATTCGGCTCCCATAGGCTCGGGGCCCGGCCCAGTGCGGATGACGAGCCACCGTCCGCCAGACGTCATGTAGGCGGCTACCGGACGATCCACTCGGTGACTTCATGAGTGAGCGCCAGCACCGGGCGGTGCGCAACTGTCACCAGCAACGAGACGGCTACCGCAAATGGAATTAAGAACCAAGTGCGGATTCGCACGCGCCGCGACTGGCTTGCTTCGTCCCAATCCAGAAGTGACGCAACACGCTCGCTGATGGAATCGGTCACGAAGCCTGTGCTGAAGACCGGAGAAGATTTGACAGGCACCAGTCGGGAAAGCTTGACCAGTGCTGCGGCCAGGTCAAGGGCATCACGCTGATTGGAGACGGCCGCATCATCGGCGGCGAGTTCCGCGGCTTGCGACCATGCACTCTCCAACTTGGCCATGCCGGGAAATGGACAAAAAACCAGGATGAGCCGCTTCAGGTTATCGCGAGACTTCATGTGCTCATGTTCGTGTTTCAGCGCCATGCGGAGTTCGTCGGGAGTTAACAGGTCAACCGTGGATTCTGAAACTAAGACTCGGGGATGGCGGACCCCAACTACAATGAGCGGCGGACTCTCCCGTCGGGACTGAAAAGTGTTAGAAGAGTCGGCATCTTTCAGAGGATGCGCACCTTCCAGCCAGCAGGTCACTGCGCGTGTAGTTCTGGTTTGGGCTGCGATTGCGCGGAAGAACCCATAAGCAATCAATAGGAGAGCGCAGACGCTGAGCACGAGGGGTATCGCGCCCATGCTATCGCCGACCGGTAGCGGTTCCATCAGCTGAAGCGACGGAACGACTAAAACAAAAGTAATGATCAGGGAGGCTAGGAGCGGGAGAATCCGCAACCCGAAGAGAATTGTGGCCACGCTCTGTTGGGCCACATGCAGCGGTCTTAGGAGCCGCCATACCATCTCTACCAGCAGCGACAGCAGACAGTAGAGCAGCAGGAAACAATCGAGCGAAACTGCGGTTCTAAGCAGGGCAAACATCAGCGTTGCTCCGAGCTTTTCTCCTGATCCTTATAGTTTCGATTCGCGGCTACTTTGGACTATTACGGCGTTTTTCATCCACAAGGCGCCCTAGCTCCTCGAGGAGCTCGGCATCGTGTTCGCTGATTTCTTCGACCATTCGTGAAAGCAGAAGTGGCCCGGACACGCCCAGACCCAGAACCTGACGAATGGCATCGCTCGCCACATCTTGCTCTACTTCCGCCCGGGTGAACCGAGACACATAGCGGAAGGTCACAACCTTGCTTCCTTCGACGGCGATGCGGTCAACCAAGCCCTTCTTTCGGAGGCGATTCAGCGTTGTCACAATCGTGATATAGGCTCGCCCGATGTCAGCTCGGTCTCGGAGTTCGCGTATCGTGATACCGTCCGGTCGCCGCCACATGGCGGCCAGAAGCCTCTGTTCAAGCGTCCCAAGCCGGATTTTGCGAGACGCTCGAAGCAGTCGGAAGATATCGGTCATGGTTATCGCGGCCCCGGCGATTCAGGGAGTTTACGATGAATTTCAATTAAGTTGTAGAGGAAATTGTACAAAGTGCAAAAAAACAAAGCCCCCTAGAAAGGGGGCTCGGGGAGAATCTAAGCAGGGTCTAGCTGTCTCCGGCCACGGTGCGCACCTTCCCGGGCAGGAAATGGTAAGGCGGCCAGGGACCGGTCACCACCATCTGGCAATTCTTCAGTTGCTTGGCGGCCGTGCTGTAGCGGTTCTGATACTTTTCGATCGACTTGGTATCGATCAGGTGAGCGATATCGAGCAGCATCCCGTCGGCGTCGACCTTCTTGCAGCTGACTTCTTCTTCGAGCGGATTGAAGAGTTTGTGCACCTGCACGGACAGCGCGCGGGCTTTGGTCTGGCGTTCGCGCTCGCGCGAGGCCTTCTCGCGCAGCTTGATCAGATACTCGCGGCCGACCGTATCCGGCAGCACAATCTCTTCGTTCATGTTTCCGCGCAGCGAACCATCGCGCACCGTCAGCTTGATGCGCATTTCCGACTTGCCGCGAAGCCGCTCCACGCTCTCGCAGAACGTGCGCCGGTTCGACCGAACCGCTTGGCGGATGGCATCTTCGGTATCGAAAATTGTTCCGAAGCGGAAGGGAAGGACAGTCGCGGTGCGGAAACTCTGGCTTACCACCCGGGCATGTTCCAGAACTGATTTTTCGTCGAGTTTGGAGGTTGCGCGGTCAAATTCGCTGACGATCACCGCGAACTCTCCGCTCGGGTAACTCATGACGGGAGCGGAATTCACACCCTGAATTCCATCGAGCAGGAAGGGACGGCGGGCGCGGACACCGTTAAGGGTCTGGTGTTCCGTAAGGCAGTACGCGTACCACGACATGCATTCTCTCCGAATTGCACCGGGGCCTTGGGCACCCCTTTAGATTTTTCTTCACCTAGGGCTGCGTTTCTACCTGGAAGTTTTGGTTTTTTGGCTAAGATGAACGCGAAAGGCTGCGTCCAAAGCCATACTACTTCCGGTCGGCGTTATTTGCAACCTTTGTTATAGGAAATGCATCTGCGGATGTCTCAATTTGCTTCAAAATGCGATTTGGAGCGCGCTAGCACGCCACTTGCGGGCTTTTCCGAGAGAGGGTTAATAGTCGGGAAGAGTGCGAAAAGCGGTCAACCAAATGTTTCCCGGAGTCATAATTCGGTGCTTAGGAGCAGATAGAAACATCTGCAAGCCGCGACTTAGTCGAGCACAGCTTTTTATGACTTCTGCGTTTTTGGGCAGCGCGGTCCTGCAGCGCGATGGTCACCGCGCGCAGCATATCGCCCGCGGGAGCGGGCTTGCCCGTCCAGATTTCAAACTGCCGCGCCGCTTGCTGCACAAACATCTCGACTCCCGGAATCACCGCAATTCCCTTCGCGCGCGCCACCTGCAGCAGGTGCGTTTCGACCGGGTCGTACACCATGTCGAACACCACGCTGGCCTGAATCTCCTCATCTTTCAGCGGGCAGTCGCGCGTGTTCCCCATGCCCACCGGCGTGGCGTTGATGATCACATCGAAGCCAATCTTGCGCAGGTCCGCTCGTTTGATGGTGCGCGCTTTCGCCTGGCGCGCCAGCTTCTGCGCCTTGACGGAAGTGCGATTCAGAATCCACACTTCCGCGCCACGCTCCTTCAGACCGAAGACCGCGGCTCGGGCCGCGCCTCCCGCGCCGAGTACCAGAACTTTCGCGTTCGCGATGGCGAGCCGCTGCTCGAGCGGACGAAGGACGCCGGCAATGTCGGTATTGAAACCGTAGAGCTTGCCTTCCTGTCCGCGCACGACCGTATTGCAGGCGCCGATCTTCGCCGTGTGCGCATCGGTGTTATCGAGATACGGCACGATCGCCTGCTTATACGGCATCGTGATGCTGAGCCCGTGCAGCGGAATCTCGCGCGCGCAATAGATCAGATCCTTCAGCGTCTTCGCGTGCAGCGGAAGATAAACGCCGTTCACGTTTTCGCGCCGCAGCGCCGTGTTCATGATGACGGGCGAAAGCGAATGCTCGATCGGATCGCCGGCCACTCCATAGATGCGGGTCGCGGCGTCGACTTGATCGATGCGGTAGATGCTGCGCAGATCGCGCGCATCGATTTGTCCGGGCGCGGTCTTGAGACCGGCGCTGGCATCGACCGCGCCAAAGGTAAATACGCTGCCGGCGCGCACGCTGAGCACGCGGCTGATGACCCCTTGCTCCCCCATGCACACGCCGATCAGCGCATGCTGGCCGCTCGTGCGTCTGCAGAAATTTCATCATGGTCACGTTGTCGGAAAGCGCCGTGGCGGTCGAGACAACCTTGTAGAAATCGGCCGGAATCTTCAGCATTTTCTCCAGCGTTCTCATCCAGGTTGCGCGTGGCGCGGAAATCATGGAACGACAGGATGAGTCCGGCGCGGCTGCGCAGGCGGGCAATCGCTTCCGGCTTCGCTTTCAGCGCGCTCTGCAGTTCCAGATCGACAATCTGGCAGCCCGCGGCGTGCGCCTTGGTCAGCACTTCCAATTGCGCGGCGAGCGATCCCTTGAACTTGCCGCCATTGTCGGCGCGGCGGCAGGTGTCCGAATGGCGGTGACATACTGGTGGGTCTCAAGAAAACGATGGATCTTGGGAAGCGCGGCCAGCGGCTGCTTCAAGTAGTCCAACCGAAACTCGAGGAAGGGGTTATCCCGCGCCATGGACTCGGCGGTAGCGAGCATGTCTTCGACCGTGTCGCCACTGAGCGCCAGGCAGACCTTGGGCAGGCGCTGGGGCAGAAGACGGGGCGCGAGAGTGAGAGAGAGAGCCAAGGCCATTGGTTTCAACGTCGGCGCGATATTACAAGGGTGCAAGCGCAGATGCAACATTAAGGATTGCGAGAGCTCCCGAAGCACTTTAGGGCAAAGGGGCTAAACACCCTCGTAACCTTGACCCTTCCCCTGGCGCTTGTTACTTTTCGGCTGTAACCCTTGTCTTCCCAGAGAGATAGCTGGGCAAACCGCAGCCGGTTGGAGGTTCGGAGGTAAGATGAAGAAAACAGGATTGTTATTGGTATCTGACACTGGTGGCGACCGGCGGCGTCGTCGCTGGCCAGCAACTGTTGACATCGACGATGGCGGCCACGCCGGATGCGGATGGCATCGTCCACACCTCGGTCAACGTCCCATTCGTGCGTTTCCAGACGCCTACCGCAGCCGACATTTATTGCGCCGGATTTATCACCAGGGACCGGGTTCCCGACGCGAACTACGTAAACGGCGGCCTGCAAACACCGACCTCCACCAAGTTCGAGATCGGGGAACTGGTCTACCTGGCGGGGAGCGGCTACCAAGCGGGACAACTGTATTCGGTCGTCCGCGAATTGCGGGACGTCAATGAGTACGAAATCTATCCCGGGACAGAAAAAAGTTCTGGCTGCCACGGGACGTCCTTACGCCGAAATCGGCAGGGTGCGGATCGTCGATACGCGCAGCCACAGCGCCATTGCCCAGGTGGAATTCAGTTGTGATCCCATCAACCCGGGAGATGTGGTTATGCCGTTCGTTGAAAAGCCGCCGGTTACGTTCCGCGTGCCCGAGCATTTCGACCGCTTCGCGCCGCCGAATGGGAAGCTGAGCGGACGATCGTGCTCGGCAAGGATTTCGACAGCGAACTCGGCACGGGCATGAAACTTTATATGAACGTGGGTTCGAATCAGGGCGTAAAAGTGGGAGACTATTTCCGCGTCGTGCGTTCCTACACAGCCAGTCTGCACGATCCGATCGGACTCGCTCTCTTTCGACGCGCGGACTTCAGAAGACACCCAGAAGCGCCCGCCGACTTTTGAAGCCAATCGCTTCACCAGAACCAAAGGCCCGAACATTCACGTGGGCGATCTGCCGCGCCGCGCGGTGGGAGAAGTGGTGGTCCTGAATGTAACCCCAACCGCGTCGTCAGCCATGGTCGTCTTCGCGCTGGAAGATGTGTATGCGGGCGACAACGTGGAACTGGACGAGCAGCAGTAAGATCTCAAAACAATTCAGATGGCAACGAGGGGAGAGAAATCTCCCCTTTTTACTTTTGCGTGACTTTTGCCTGCGGTCGCGGCTCAGATCTCTCTTCGAGGCACGGCTTGCCGAGACACGCGTTGCCGTCTTCGCATCCAGCGAGACGGATCGGGCCTCGTTTCACCGGAGGTTTTCAGCGGAAGAAACGGATTTTCGGGTTCCCAGGAATCATCGCGCCAGCGACGACCACGACGACGATCACAATTGCGAGTTCCATGTTGCCCTCACGTACAGCCAGCGCCCAGCTTACGTCCTCTGATAGGGAAGACAAGTTACGTAGGTGTAGGCGAACGCGGGGGAAGGGTTGAATGCGGAACCAGAAGGGAAATCTTTGACAGTCCTGAGAATGCGTGTCTCGGCGAAAACTCAGCAGGGACTGTCGACGTCGCTGTCGCCAAAGACCTCAGCGGTGAAAGCCTCGACGGTCGCGTCCTTGCGCCACGCCTCCAGCGGCAAGCCAGCCTTGCGACAGGTTTGATCCAGGAAAGTCTCGCGGTCCCAACCTTGCTCAACGGGAACCTGGGGCAACAGCAGGCCGCGACGGGCGCCCTGTGAGATGACTAGACCGTGACGCCCGACTTCCACCGCGCCAGGAAGAATTGGAAACAGGGGGGAAAGCACGCTCAGCGAAACATCCAGCCTGGGGGCTTCCTCGTGGGTCACTGGCAAGAAACGGGAATCTTCGAAAGCGGCGGCGCGGGCCGTTTCAGCGACAGCGCGGTACAAAGGCGCGACGGGCGCCACATAGCCGACGCAGCCGCGCAGTTCACGATGGAGGTCGCCTTTCCGATAAAGAGTGGTGAAGACGCCTCGTGGCTCTGACAGAGCGGCCGGAACCGGAGCTTCCGAAAGAAACAGAGGAGCGTTCCCTTGTGTTCTCCAGTGTTCTCTACAGTTAGGATTTTGATTCTCCAGAATCGAAAGAATCGCCTGATGAGCGATCCGCAGCAAAATCCTGCGTTCCTCGAGAGAAAACTCTGATTCCAGCTCTGAGGAACCATGGGTCGGGCGTGCTAGCTCGCGCTCCGCGAGACTCTCAGACCGGCTTGCGGACTGTGTTGGAGACAACTTGGACATCGCGTTTACTCCGCCGATCTAGAACGAAGGAACGGCGCCGACGCTTCTCCGACTTACGGTCGATGCGCGACCAGAAAGCCACGAAGTAGTCGAGCGCCGAAACCAGCGAAAGCAGAACCATGAACCAGATGGCGACCCAGGCAATCCAATAGACCGGGAAAACATAAATCCCGTAGACCGGCCACTCGTGCCAGCGGCGAGCGAGAATCACCGCCACGACCGAGATGATTTGCACCAGCATTTTAAATTTGCCAAGTTCGCTTGCCTGGATGGTAAAGCCTTCGGAAGCGGCAATCGAGCGCAGCCCGCTTACCAGAAATTCCCGCCCGATGACGACCACGGCGATCCACGCCGGCACGAGCGCGGGATTGAACTGCACCAGCGTGATGAAAGCGGCGGCCACCAGTAATTTGTCGGCGAGCGGGTCGAGCAGCATGCCCATGGTCGTGATCTGGCCGCGTTTGCGCGCGAGATAGCCGTCAATGCCGTCCGTGATCGAAGCGAGAATGAAAACCGCCGACGCCAGCATTTCTCTTTCTCCGGTCCGCTCGGCCGAGAAGCGTGGAGTGCAAAGAATCCAGATGAGAAGGGGGATCGCCGCAATCCGAGTGAGCGTAATGGAGTTAGGAAGGTTCACGCGATGACTTACCAGCGCCGCGGCGGCGGACAATGTGATTATCCTCTACATCAGAGGACAAGGCAACGGACGGAAAGGCGCGCGAGTTCGACCGCGAATGGCCGGCCGGTTAAGTACTACTTCTGCTTGGCGATGATCTTGTCTTTGATCTTGTCGTAGGTGGCTGCAGGAACAATTTTCTTGTTGAGCAGGTCGGTCTTCTTCACGTAAGGACGGCCGTCGATAATTTTCTGCGAGTACGCCGGGCCGATGCCCGGCAATGCTTGCAGTTGGTCCTTGGTCGCCGAGTTAATGTCGAGCAGATCGGCCTTGGTGGTAGTGGCAGTAGCAGGCTTAGCGGTAGCTTGTGCTACCGCCGTTCCGCAGATCAGGCTAAGCGCGAAAATCGCGACGAGAATTCTCCTGACAACTCCCTTGGTCATAGTGGTCTCTCCCTATTCCTTTTGAGCGGCTTTGTAGCCGGCAGCTTTCGCCTCTGCTTCCGTCATGAACTTTCCGTGCTTGGTCTTGCCATACCACCGGCCGCCCTTGTGATAAACGCGGGTTTCGGTGTTCACCCAGACCTTGCCGCTAGATTTCGCGGCGGCAATCTCTTGAGCAGAAGGAGCGCCAGCCTTGGTGGTAGTTGCGGGCGCAGCCGTGTTGCTAGAAGCAGGGGCTTGAGCAGTCGGTGTCGAACCGGCCTGCGCCTTTGCCAAAGCAGGCGATATAACGCTTGTGAACATCAGGGAGAACGCGATCATCCAGAAAGTAACTTTTCTTGGTGAGTAATTCATTTTTCCTCGCAAGTTGCAGCGCGAACGTTTGGATCCAAAGAAGCGCCGCGCATACATGCCTGACAGGACGGACGCGACGCCTGCCTCTTCACAACCTGGGAAAACATTTTGGCTAGGCATAGATTCCGCGCTGGCGGATGGTGTACGCCACGCGGTCGATTGCAAGCATGTACGCAGCGATCCGGTTGTTCACGCCGTGCGTTTCCGAGTACCGCACGACGTCGTCGAACGCCGTAACCATGATGTCCCCCAAACGCTCGTTGACTTCCGATTCCTTCCAGAAGTAGCCCTGGCGATCCTGCACCCACTCGAAATAAGAAGTCGTAACGCCGCCGGCGTTTGCCAGAATATCCGGAATCACGAAGACTTTCTTCGCGGAGAGAATATCGTCGGCCGCCGCAGTCGTAGGGCCATTGGCGCCTTCGGCCAGGATCTTGCACTTTACCCTGTCCGCATTTCGGCTCGTAATCACGTTTTCTGTTGCCGCCGGAATCAGGATGTCGCAATCGGTGAGCAGCAGCTCGGCGGAATCGCGCGCCTCCGCGCCTGGAAACCCAAGAATGGTGCCATTGCGCTGGTGGAATTCTCGCAACGCCGCCATCTCAATGCCGTTCTTGTTGTACAGCCCACCGTACACCTCGAGGATGCCGATAATCTTGTATCCAGCGTTTGCCATGAGGATGGCCGCATTCGAACCTACGTTGCCGAAACCCTGGACGATGACGCGCGTGGTGTCGCGATTCAGGCGTAGCTTCTTGATCGCCTGTTCGCAGACCATGAGTACACCGCGTCCCGTGGCTTCACGCCGTCCGCGGGATCCGCCGATGTTGATCGGTTTGCCGGTCACGACCGCGGTTACGGTCTGGCGGGCGTGCATGGAATAGGTATCCATGATCCAAGCCATGGTCTGCTCGTTCGTGTTGACGTCGGGGGCGGGCACGTCTTTTTCTGGCCCTATGAAATCGAAAAGTTCCGCGGTATAGCGGCGGGTCAGGCGCTCCAGTTCGCCCTGCGACATCTTGTGGGGATCGCAAATGATGCCACCTTTGGCGCCGCCGAAGGGAATGTTCACTACCGCGCACTTCCACGTCATCCAGCTGGCCAGCGCCCGGACTTCGTCGAGGTTCACGTCGGGTGCGTAGCGCAGTCCGCCCTTCGCCGGGCCGCGCGCGATCGAGTGCTGCACACGGTATCCGGTGAAGACCTCCAGTTGCCCGTTGTCCATCGCCACCGGGATATGAACAATGATTTCGCGGCTCGGGCTGCGCAGCACCTTCCACAATCCTTCGTCGAGATTCAGTTTCTGCGCGGCCAAGTCAAAGCGGGCGGCTTGTGCCTGCCAGGGATTAGTTTCCTGCTCCAGGTCCAAAGTCGTTGTCATAAAGTCTCCACCATGATTGCAGTTGGCGACCCGCCAGCATGCGGGCAAAGCCTCGCAAAGTATATGACCGCCCCGCAGGCTAGGCAAGCGAAGGGGGTAACGAACGGGAGACACAACAGCCAATGTCGGCTTCCATATAATGAAATCCTGGGGAGATCCATGATCCGTCCCGATTACAAAGAGTTCGTCCGCTTGTCGCGCAGCGCCACGCTCGTTCCCGTAGCGAAGTCGATCTCCGCCGACCTGTTAACGCCGGTGTCGGCGTTTCTCGCCGTCGCCGATGGCGAGCCCGATGCGTTCCTGCTTGAATCGGTCGAGGGCGGAGAAAAAATTGGACGCTATACATTTCTGGGAGTGCGCCCGTTTCTGCGCCTGGAGTCGCGCGGCTCGGAAATCAATATTGAACGGGGCAGCAAAGTCGAGCGGCGCACCGGCAACGTTTTCGAAGTCATTAAGGAACTGCTACAGCAACATCGTCCCGCAGCCATGGAAGGACTGCCGCCGTTCACCGCTGGCGCGGTCGGTTATTGCGCGTATGACATTGTACGGCGGTTGGAGAAGATTGGAGAGCACGCCAGCGATGACCTGAATGTCCCCGACTGTGTGCTGATGTTTTTCGACCGCGTGCTCGCGTTCGATCATTTGCGTCACCAAATCCACATCGCGGCCTCGGCCGACGTGACGCGCGAAGCGCCCAAAGCGGCCTACGAGCGTGCCGTGAAAGACATCACGCGCATCGAGAAGAAACTTGCCGCGGGATGGAAGCCGGCATATTGGCGCAAAGTGTCCGCACAGTCCATGCTCGCAACGTCAAAATTGAAAACGCGGGCGCGCACTTCAAAAGCGAAATTTCTGGAAAGCGTCGGCCGCGCCAAGGAATACATTGCCGCCGGCGATATTTTCCAGGTTGTGCTGTCGCAGCGCTGGGATTTCGAGCCGGGAGTAGCTCCGCTCGACCTCTACCGCTCGTTGCGCACAGTGAATCCGTCGCCCTATATGTACTTTTTGCGATTTGGGAACAAACGGGGAAATGCTCGCGGAAAGAATGGCGGGAAGAATTCGGAAGAAATCCATGTGCTCGGTTCCTCTCCGGAAATGCTGGTGCGCGTTTCGGAAAGCGGACGAAAACTCGAATACCGTCCGATCGCCGGAACCCATCCGCGTGGCCACGACGAGGCGGAAGACGCGGTTCTCGAAAAGAAAATGCTGGGCGACGAGAAGGAGCGCGCCGAACACGTCATGCTTGTTGATCTCGGGCGGAATGATTTGGGCCGCGTCAGCGAATATGGATCGGTAAAAGTCCGCAACCTGATGTACGTGGAGCGCTACTCGCACGTGATGCACCTGGTTTCCGCGCTCGAAGGGCGCCTGCGTCCGGAATTGAATGCCATGGATGCCTTTGCCGCATGCTTTCCGGCGGGAACGCTAAGCGGCGCGCCCAAAGTTCGCGCCATGCAGATTATTGAAGAACTGGAGCCAACCCGCCGAGGAGTCTACGGCGGATCGGTTCTCTATGCCGATTTTGCCGGCAATCTGGATTCCTGTATCGCCATTCGCACCGTCCTGATGAAAGGCAAGAAAGCATATTTGCAAGCCGGAGCTGGAATCGTAGCCGATTCCGATCCGCAGCGTGAGTTCGAGGAAACGGAAAACAAGGCTCGAGCCGTACTCCGGGCGGTGGAGATGGCGAGGGGCAGCTCGTAAAAACGTGGCCTTGGCTTTGGTTTTAATAAGGGGCTCGTCTTTGAAGTCAAACAGGATTCCGCGCTATGATCGGTTGCATCCACCGGCGGTCTCCTATGAAAGGCCGGATCGAGATCGGTAGCAACCGACCACGCGGCCACGCGACGCCATGCTGCGAAAGAGTGGAGCAAAAGGCGTGCGGCCGGTGTCTAAACTTTCGTATGCGTGTTTCCCTCCCGCTGACGCTGCTTTCTATTCTGTGTTTTTCCTGTGTCTCGCTGGTTGCCCAAGTGGCGGCCGTAGTGCGCGTGGGAGTGGCCGTGATGGGCGGCGGGGCGAATACGGTATCAGGAGCCGAGGCGCGGGATCGCCTGGTGAAGTCCCTGTATCGGGGGAAGTCGAATACGACGCTGCCGCTTAACCTGGAGGCCGTCGCCTTGGTAGCTACCTCGGACCGAGACGCAATCGCCGAGGCCCGGGACAAGAACTGTGAGTTCGTGCTGTTCACCCGCCTCGCGGACCTGACGACGACCTATACTCCTTCGACGCTTAACAGTGATTTTTTGCCCATTTTCCATGCGACTGTGGAATACCAATTAAACCGCGTAGTCGATGGCTCCCGGCTCGCGATCGGCTCGATCAAGGCGGACGATGCAACATCAGGCAAAGGTGCGATTTGGCAAGCCCTCTCAAACGTGGCCAAGAGCGCGCCTTTGGAGATCAAAAATGGCAAAGGCACGCTGAATCCCCGAGCCGTCGCGGGGGTGCCAGCCACGCACTCGATCCCCGCCGCGACCCCGATGCTCAATGCGCGAGAGTATTGCACCTGGCTGCCCTCCGATATGGCTCACGGGGCTGCCCTGCGCGCAGTTTGCGAATACGCGATCAGCCTTCCAGTAAAGATGCCGAACTTCGTCTGTGGCCAAACCACGGCGCGCTACCGGGGATTCAGCAGCGCACCAGTCGATCTGATCTCTGCTTCCGTACGATACGAGGACGGGCACGAGTCGTACAGCAACTTAAAAATAAACGGCCGCCCTCTCTCCGACCAAGTACTCCAGGACCCGGGTCTTCGCTCGACCGGCGAATTTGCGGGCAATCTGAGAGCTGTCTTCAATCTGTCGAACCACGCTTTGTTTAAGTACTCCAGCGAAGGCAAGACGGGCGATCGTGCGGCATGGATCTTCACCTACAAGATCGCGGAGCAGAAAGAGCCACTGTGGTTGCTGCACGCTCCCGATCAGATCATTTCGCCGCCATACTCCGGGGAGTTGTGGATCGACGAGAAGAGCGGCACCGTGGTGCGCTTCACCTCAACCGCTAAAGGCCTGCCGCCAGCGTTCCCGATGAAGAACGTCGATCTTGAAATCGATTACGAAAACGTTGAGTTTGGCGATGGCACGAATTTCGTGCTGCCCGTCGATTCCACGCTGACGAACATATACACCGGTGAAGAGACCAGCAAGAATGTGGAGAAGTTTCGCGATTGCCATAAGTTCAGCGCCAAGGCCCGCATCGTTGCGGACGCGGACACGGCCACTCCGGCAATTGAACCGAATAGACAGGTCCCGCCCAATGCTGTAGCGGACTTATCCGCGCAGGTTCCGCCCTCGCGGGCTGCCGTGCAAAAGGACTTGGCTCAGGATGAGGCGATCTACGAGGCGATGGGCGAGCAGGCATTGCAGGAAGACGAAACCAGGCTGAAAGGCGAACAGCAGCAGATGCTCGATGCCGCAACGGTTTCGATCCTGACCAAACTTTCCGCTTTGCGCACTGAGCAAAGGAAGATACTGGCACAACTCCAGACCGCTGAAACCACAACGACCACGCCCGCTTCCGGCCTCGAGGCGCTGACGACGCTCCGGGTCGCGGTGAATCTGGTACCGGTACCCGTCGTTTTACGGAATGCACAAGGACGCGCTGTTGGCAACCTGGGCAAAGAGGATTTCCGGCTCTTCGACGAAGGCAAGCCTCAGGTCATTTCGCATTTTTCGGTCGAATCTTCCAGACCCGCGATTCCTACAGTAGCAGCGGATGCCAACGCACCGGTTCATTCCGATGGCCCGGCCCAGCTCCAGGCGAACACGAACCAGAATCGTCCGGCTGTTCCGGAACGCGATACCGCCTATCTTTTTGACGATGTCCACTCGACCCTGGCGGAACTGGCGGGCGCTCGCGATGCCGCCGCGCGCCATCTCGGTTCGTTGCCAAACGGGGAGCGTGCTGCTGTCTTTACCATTTCCGGCACTGTGGGCGTCGATTTTACCGATGACCGCGAAAAATTGCTGGCCGGTGTGCGCAACCTGAAGCCGCACCCAACCATTCCTGAGAACGATTGTCCGCCAATCAGTCTTTATATGGCAGACCTCATGGTAAATAAACATGACCCGGATGCGAGCGGCATCGCCATCGCCGAGGTCGGCGATTGCGCTTTGCGTTCGCTCGGGTTTTCCAGTCCGCAAGCGGCACGGATAGCGGAAGCAAAGGCGGCCGAAGTGCTCAGCGCCGGAACCGTGGAAAGCAAGAATGCGCTCGCCGTACTAAATGCGGTAATCCGCAGGACTGCCTCGATGCCGGGGCAGCGTACCATCGTGCTGGTTTCGCCGGGCTTTCTTGCGCTCACTCCGGAAACGAATGAAGACGTGATGAAAATCGTCGATGTCGCCGTGCGTTCTGGAATCGTCATCAACACGCTGGATGCAGAGGGACTCGTCGCGGCCGGATTCACGGGCAGCGCCAGCGATCTCGAGGGCAGTCAGTTTCACAGCGCCGAAGCTGAGGCCCGGCGCGGGGTGATGCTCGATTTCGCCAGCGGCACCGGCGGAATTTTCTTTCACAATAATAATAATTTGGATGAGGGCTTCCGCCGCACGGCAGATGTTCCCGAGTTCGTCTACGTTCTTGGCTTTTCGCCGCAGAAGTTTGACGGCAAGTTTCACAGACTGAAAGTCACGCAGAATACAGCCTCCAGATTCGAGTTACAGACTCGCCGCGGCTACTACGCGGTGAAGCCCACCCGCGCGGAATGATCAGACGGGACCTGGAAGGTGCGCCAAACGCGTTCCGCGACGAATTCTGACGGTCCGCCGAGAAGACCGCGAGACGATCAGGCCTTCAATAGTTGCCACCCCAAGCCAAGTCCGTTGGAGAGGTAATCGCGCGTGGAGCCTTCGCCGACGTGCATGGCCAACATTCCAGCAAAAGAGCGAGGGCTCGTCTGGAACACCTGCATGGTGCGCTGTCGCAGATGGCCGTGTTTCGCTAGGAACAGCATCATGCGAGCCATCAGCGCTGGACGCCGGAGCAGCGTGCGATGGCCCTTTTGATAGCGAGCGAGATCCCCGTTCGCCAGACAATCGCCGAGCAGGGTCGCTTGGCGAAAAGCGAGGCAAAGACCTTCTCCCGTGATGGCGTCGACGCCGCCGGAGGCGTCACCGACCAACACCGTTTGGCCTCGATAGACGCACCGTAGTCTTCGCGTCGCGGTGATGGCGCCGCGTTCGCTGGAGGCAAGTTCTGCATCTTTGAGGTGCGCGCAAAGTTCCGGAAATTCCCCGAGCGCATCTTCAACCCGCAACTTCGGATTGCGACGAGATCAGCGCCACACCAA
This sequence comes from uncultured Acidobacteriaceae bacterium, assembly GCA_963699405.1. Lineage (GTDB taxonomy): Bacteria > Acidobacteriota > Terriglobia > Terriglobales > Acidobacteriaceae > Acidiflorens. Next base: position 22,757 of record CAVOTW010000008.1, read on the forward strand.
CTTCTTCCCGGCTGACGGGCGTGACATAAACCTGGCAGTGGCGCCCCCAGTACAGTTCCATGAAGTCCGTCCAGGGCGCGACACGGTAGTGGCGCCGGAATCCGAAGCGCAGGTTCCTTGCTTTGGGTGCACCCAGTTCGTAGTGATCCAGTTTTGCCCAGGCGCGGACGCGGGAACTGATGCCGTCGGCACCCACCACCCAGCGCGCAGCGCATCAACCTTCCCGCCAACGATCGCGCCTTCGGGATGAATCGCCGTGACCGCTGCTTGCCATAGCATGCGCACGCCGCAGGCTGCCGCGTGATCCAAAAGGATGCGATGCAGATGCGTACGCCGAATTCCGTAAGCCGTTCCGCGAGGGAATTCAGCGTGCGCTTTTGTGCCGCCGCTCACGAAACGAATGCCGCGGAATGGATACGCTTCGCCTTCGGGAATCGTGATGCCGAGGTGGCGCAGAGCTTCGACTCCCTCTGGCATCAGGCCTTCGCCGCAAGTCTTGTCGATCGGCGGAATGCGCGCCATCCGCAACGATCACGCTCAAACCGTGACGACGCGCCGCGATGGCCGTCGCCAGGCCGGCGGGCCCGCCGCCAGCTACGAATACATCCCACGAATTCGGGAAACTATTCACAAGTTTTTCTTAAAACCTAGAAACTTGGCTCTTCCTACCATTCCAGCAAAACGAATTCTGAGCAGAACCCCGGACCCATCGCGGCCAGCAAGCCGAGCGTGCCCGGCTCTGGCCGGCGATTTTTCATGACTTCTTCGAGCACGACCAGCACCGAGGCCGACGACAAATTGCCAGTCCGCCGCAGGCATTGCCAGGAAACGTCGAGCTCGCCATTCTTCAAGCCGAGAGCGTCGGCGGTTGCTTCCAGAATCTTCGGGCCGCCGGTATGCAGCACCCAACTGCCAATGTCGGAGCGAATTAATCCGCGCTCGGCAAGAAAATCGTCGAGATCGTGTGCCAGATTTTGTCGAACGAGGTTAGGAATTTCGCGCGAGAGGACAATGCGGAAACCCTTTTCCGAAATGTCCCAGCCCATCATTTCTTCAGTATTGGGATAAAAGACGGAACGGGTCGCGAGAATGGTGGGGCCGGAGAGTCCGTAATCGGCGCCAGCCACAATGACCGCGGCCGCGCCGTCGCCGAACAGTCCGGCGGAAATGAGGTTGGCCATCGAGACATCTTCGCGCTGTAGGGTGAGCGAGCAGAGTTCGACCGACAGCACGACCGCGACCTGATCGGGATAAGCGCGCACATAATCGGCCGCGCGCGAAATAGCCGCCGCTCCCGCCACACAACCCAGCCCGAAAATCGGAACGCGGCGAATGTTTCTGCACAACCCCATCTGGTTGATCAGCAGCGCGTCAATCGACGGACTGCTAATGCCGGTCACCGAAGTAAAAAAGAATGCGCCGAGATTGCGGCCATGCAAGCCCGCGTCCGCCAGCGCCCCAGTCACGGCTTTCTCGCCCAGTTCTTTGGCGGTGCGGATCCAGTGATGATTCGCCTCTCCCCAGGTTTTCATCTTCAGATATTCTTCTTTGGGAAGCGCGAGGAATCGGCCGTCGACGCCCACATGACGATGCAAGCGCCGCAGCACGTGCGGGTTCTGGATCTGATCGCCCCAGTATTGCTGCAGGGCCTCCAGCAACATCTCCTGGGAGTAGTAATGCTGGGGAAACGCGCTGGCTGCGCTGACAATTCGCATGGTTGTTTTCCCCCTCCAGGCCGGAGTCTCGGCGCCACGTTGACTGGAATTGTATGCCGGTTCAAGAAAATTTGGATGCGAATGGTAAAGTTAAGTTTGTAAAAACTCAGCAAACACAGGACAACCCGTGAAATTCGTTGCCGGACTGCTTCTTGGATTGCTGTCGTGCCCTTCGGGCTTTACATCTATCTCACCGGCGGTGGCGCTCCCGTCGCTACCACCGATTCCGACATGCCCTTCGAAAACTATTTTGCGCACAAGGCTTTGAATGCGCGCATCGCGAAAGACATGCCGAAGATCGTCCCGATCCAGCCGACGGAAGCAAATTACCTGGCGGGCGCCGACCTCTACAAGCAACATTGCGCGGTTTGCCACGGCTTGCCGCTGGCGCCGAAGACGGCGATTGCGACGGGAATGTATCCGCATCCTCCGCAGTTATTCGAGGGAAAGGGCGTGACGGACGATGAACCCGGCGAAAGCTACTGGAAGATCTTCAACGGCATTCGCCTGACCGGCATGCCCGGCTTCAGCAAATCGCTTTCGGAGACGCAGATGTGGCAAATCGCGCTGCTGGTAGCCAATGCCGACAAACTGCCCTCCTCGGCGAAAGCGGTCGCTGGTCGCGCCCATCGCGGCAATCGCCCCGACTGCCAGCTGCGCCGCCCGGCGACTCCGCCCGCGTACTTTCCGACCGCGGTCGCCGGGCACGCCACGCCGCCGCCAAAATAGAATTCGTGGCGGCGCTTCGCTGGGATCGACTCGCGTGGCCGGTACGTTGCTCGACATGAGCGCTAACTCTCCATCTCCGTCTCGCGCTATGGTGTAGGCATGGCGTTTGGCCGTCCCAGAAAACTCTTCACCGAAGCGGAGCTCTACGACTACGCCGTCGGTGCGCTGGCGCGCCGCATGCGCTCGGTAGCGGAACTGAAGCGTCTGCTGCGCAACCGAGTGGAAGCCGATACGGAAATCGGCAAGACGCTGGTGGAACTGATCGTCGTTCGCCTGAAAGACCAGGGCTATCTCAACGATGCCAAGTACGCGGCGGCGTTTTCTTCCTATCGCCGCGACAACGAAAAATTCGGACGCATGCGCGTCGTCAACGACCTGAAGGCGAAGGGCGTACACGGCGACGTCATTGAGAAGGCAGTTTCCTCCGTCTATGACGACGTGAAAGAAGAGACTCTGGCGCGCGATTATCTGCGCCGCAAACGCGTGCAGAAGCCCAAGAACAGAGACCAGAAACAGACAGCCCGCATCTTCCGCCAGTTGATGCGCGCCGGGTTCGGATCGAAAACCATCTTCACGATTCTGAAAAAATGGGACGTGGATGAAGAAACTCTCACTGAACTGGAGAACGAGACTTCAGAAGGCGTGGGCTAGGAATTCTCGGTTGCGGTCGTCCTCATAGTCTGATAAAACTTTGCATCTACAAAATCTCTGCAATTCCTCTGGAGGAACTATGAAGACGAAGTTCTGTTTGAAGTTCTGTTCAATGGTCGCAGCCGCGTTGCTGGCTCTGACTGCATTCTCCTACGGCCAGGCCGGAAATGACGCAAAGACCGCGGCGGACGATACCGGCAAAGCCACCAAGAAAGCCGCAGTGGCAACGGGGCATGCCACCAAGACCGCGGCTAAAGATACCGGCAAAGCCACGGAAACAGCGGGCAAGGATACGGGTAAAGGCGTGGCAAAAGGCACGAAGGCGGTAGGCCACGGCGTAAAGAAGGGCGCGGAGAAAACTGCGGACGCGGTGAAATAGCGTTGTTGTGTTAGTGGAGGGACGGGCGCCCTCGCCCGTCCTGTTGCATCGCTCGCGCAGCGGCGGACGTGCCGCGATGTCGCAGATCTTATTATCGAATAAGTATGCTTTGAATGTTTGTGCCTGCGCCGAGCCCTCTTGGCGCCTGACTTCGGTGCGTTGCGCCGCGTTCCTCGGCGTCCTCCTGTGGTGAAGGTTTGCCTTTCATTTAGAATTAGGCTTCCATGCTCACAGGCTCCGAAATTCGCCGCAAGTTCCTCGACTTCTTCATTCAGAAGGGACATCGCGAGGTGCACTCCTCGTCGCTCGTTCCGGCCAACGACCCGACGCTGCTGTTCACCAATGCCGGCATGAACCAGTTCAAGGACGTCTTCCTCGGCCTCGAAAAGCGCGACTACAACCGCGCCACCACCTCGCAAAAATGCGTGCGCGCGGGCGGCAAGCATAACGATCTCGAAAACGTAGGCTTCACCAATCGCCACCACACATTTTTCGAGATGCTGGGAAATTTTTCCTTTGGCGACTACTTCAAGAAAGACGCCATCGCCTATGCGTGGGAACTGATTACTTCGCCGGAGTGGTTCGGGATTGAAAAGCGAAGCTGTACGTAACGATTTTTAAAGGCGAGAACGGAGTCGCGCGCGATGCCGAGGCCTACGACCTGTGGCTCGGAGAAGGGGTTCCGAAAGAACGCATCTATGAGTTCGGATCGAAAGACAATTTCTGGCAGATGGGCGATACCGGTCCCTGCGGCCCTTGCAGCGAGATTCACTACGACATGGGCGTGGTGGCAAGCGATCAGGGCCACACCGATTGCACGTTTGGCTGCGATTGCGGACGGTATGTCGAACTGTGGAATTTGGTTTTCATGCAGTTCGACCGCGATGCGTCGGGCAAACTGACGCCGCTGCCGAAGCCATCGATTGATACGGGCGCGGGGCTGGAGCGGATGGCGTCGGTACTTCAGGGCGTGATTTCGAATTACGAACGGATCTGTTCACACCGCTGATCAAGCGGGCCGCGGAGTTGACGGCGACCTCGATTACGAAGGAACTCGACAAGGAAGCGCGTACGAAATCGGCTGCTTCGCTGCGCGTGATTGCGGACCACTCGCGCGCCGCAACGTTTCTGATTTCGGACGGCGTGATTCCGTCGAATGAAGGCCGCGGCTACGTGCTGCGCAAAATCATTCGCCGCGCGATCACGCATGGACGTTTGCTTGGCCAGACAAAGCCGTTCCTGCACGAGATGGTTTTCGCAGTGCGCGACTTGATGCAGGATGCGTATCCGGAATTGAAGGAAACGGCAGATCGGGTGTCGAAAGCAGTGCTGGCGGAGGAGACACGGTTTGCGCACACGATGGACGTAGGTTTCGAGAAGCTGGAGGAAGAACTGGAAGCGGCGGTCCGCCTGAGTTCCACGCTAGGGACTGCGACTACTCCAGAGGTGATCCGGCTTACTGGTGACGCTGCCTTCAAACTTTACGACACCTTCGGGATGCCGCTCGACTTCATGCAGGATGCGGCGCGCGACCAGGGAATCCACTTCGATCAAGCTGGATTCGATCGCGCCATGGCAGGAGCAGCGCGAGCGCGCCCGCGCTTCCTGGAAAGGCGCGGCCAAGCAGACAGCGAACCCTGCTTACCAGCAACTTCCGAAGATCAGAGTTCGAAGGCTATCGCCAGACGCGCTCGGACAACTGCGAAGTGCTGGCGATCATCAAGGGCGGCCAAGGCGCGCAGGAACTCAAGCCTGGCGACTCCGGCGAAGTCATTCTCGACCACACGCCCTTCTACGCCGAATCTGGAGGCCAGGTCGGCGATCGCGGATGGTTTTACTCCGACGATCACAACACTGTCGTCGCCGACGTAACCGGATGCTACTACCCGGTTCAGGGCGTGCGCGCGCATCAAGTCACAGCCAAGCGTCCAATTCGCGTAGGCCAGAAAGTGGATGCCGTAGTCGATACCGCGATTCGCGAATCCACTATGCGCAATCACACGGCGACCCATCTGCTGCAGGCCGGGCTGCGCGAAGTGCTCGGCAAGCATGTGAAGCAGGCGGGATCGCTGGTCGCTCCCAATCATCTGCGCTTCGATTTCTCGCATTTCACCGGAGTCGCTGAAGAAGAGCTGCAAGATATCGAAGACATCATCAACAAGGAAGTTCTGCGCAACGAGCGCGTCGAGATCATTGAGAATGTTCCGATCGACGTGGCCGTCAACGAGTATCACGCGATGGCGCTGTTCGGCGAGAAATACGGCGACCATGTGCGCGTGATCAAGATCGGAGATTTTTCGACTGAACTATGCGGCGGCACTCACACCGGCGCGACCGGCGAGATCGGCCTGATCAAGATTCTGAAAGAGGGAAGCGTGTCGTCGGGCGTGCGGCGCATCGAGGCCGTCACCGGAGAAGGCTCGCTGCGCCACTTCCGCAAAGATCACGAACTGGAAAGCGTGGTTGCCGGTCTGACGACGCACTCGGAGTCAGAGTCTCCAGCCGAGGCCTTGAAACAAGAGTTGGAAAAGAAAGACGCCGAGATCAAGCGCCTGGCGCGTGAACTCGATCAGGCGCGGATGAAGTCGGCCTCGTCGAGCACGGCCAACATCGGCGAAAAGGTCAAAGAGGTTCGCGGCGTCAAAGTTCTGACCCACCGCGTGGACAATCTGGAGCGCGCGCAGATGCGCACGCTGGTCGATCAGCTTCGCGACAAACTCGGCTCCGCAGTAGTCGTGCTGGGCTCGGCCTCGGATGGAAATGTTTCGCTGATCGTCGGCGTGACCAAAGACCTCACCAGCCGCATTCAAGCGGGAAAAGTTATCGGTCCCGTGGCGCAAAAAGTCGGCGGCAAAGGCGGAGGGCGTCCGGACCTGGCCGAAGCGGGGGGCAAAGATGCGGCCGCGCTGGACTCGGCGCTGAGTGAGGCATACAGTGTCGTGGAGTCGCTGTTGGCTTAGATTTCCCCGTGTGCTCTAGGGTCCCTGCGGTTATCTTTTTCTTTACCACGGAGGACACAGAGGAGCACATTCGTAAGTCATTCGAGGTCCGCCATGGACGATCGCATACGATTCATCAAGCACCGCGGCAAGCAGATTCTGCTGCTTGACTTTTCGCATGCCAATGCCCACGAGATGCAGCTTCTGCTTGAGCACGTGCGCATCACCGTGGCGAAGCACGCGCACGAGTCGCTCGTCACGCTCGCCGACTTCACGGATTCCACAGTGGATCACCCGGTTGCCACCAAGATCAAGGAAGTGCTGACGCTCGACCGTCCGTTTGTGAAAAAGACGGCATGGGTCGGCGTGGAAAGCATCCCGAAGGCCTTCATGGAGAACTTCCAGAGCTTTTCTCAACGCGAGATTGTGACCTTCAAGACGCGGGAAGAGGCGATGGACTGGCTGGTGGAGGAACAATGAGACGTCATTAGTGGATCGTGCTCCGGTTCGAGAGTTGTTCCTCGGAGGTGCTTCATGGGCCGGCCCCTGGTGAATAGTGAAGCGGTTCTTTATGGCAAGTTAGTGCAGGGCGCGTATGCGCTGTTCAAGCGCGAACCCGGTAATCTGAGGCCCGAGCCTCAGCCCGGCGATCTTCCGGATCCATACGAGCTCGTAGCGTGGATCCGCATGTCGGATTTTATTCCCTTCCGCTCGGAACCCAGATTCTACGGCTACGTCGCGCGTAATAAAAATAACCGGCAAGATTTTGCGATCGCCTTCCGCGGCACTGAAGGGTGGGCCGAATGGTGGGATGATGCCTCCGCGTATCTCATCCACTTCGCGCAGCTCCCGCAGGCCGGGCTGGTGGCGCACGGCTTCGACAGGATTTACAGCACGCTGCAGATCGAACAGCATCCCCACACCTTCCCGGCGTTGATGGAAGGCCCTGTGCCGCAACTCCAAGGATCGTTCGGTGACCAGTTGGAGCAGTTGCACTGGCGGTTGGAGAAGGCCAGCAGCAGAAGAGCGGTCATCAACGAAAGTAAAGGCCGCCCCGAGCGCCCGTACATCGTCACCGGCCACAGCCTGGGGGCCGCGCTGACAACGCTTTTCGTGATGGAGAACGAGGCAAAGAAAAAGTTTGATATTACGACGTCGTGCAAGTTCGCCTCGCCCCGCGTGGGCAATGCGCTCTTCGTGCAGGCGTTCAATGCGCTGCCGATTGCGTCATGGCGCATCGTCAACTCACTCGACTTGGTGCCCAAGCTTCCATTAGATATCCCGCCTCTGTTCGCTTATCAGCATGTCAGTACGATCTATGAATTTTCGGCCGAGGGGATGGTGAAACCAAACGCCGGGTGCTGGCACTCGATGGAGACATATTTACATTGGCTCGATGGCAGCCTGCCGGTTGACGAAAGTTGCAAACCGTAAAGCTGGTGTCAGGTGTCGGGTATCAGGTCTCAGGAAATCATAGTTCGCCAGCTCAAGTATTCAATATTCAATTATCCATGCGAAGAGAATTTCCTGAGACCTGACACCTAGGACCTGGCACCTGTCTTTTTCAGCTTCTCCACTTCAAGGTCACCGGCCCGGTCATCGGATGCCGGAATTCGCCGCCGTTTCTCTTCATTTCCAGCATGGCGCTCTTTAACGCGAAATACCACTTCGCGGGACGGTCGGCGTCGTCGATCAGCATGAGATGCGGGTTATGTCTCAGGCCCTCGGACTGGAGTTCCATGGTGCGGCGATCCTGTTCCACGAATTTTGCAAAGACAAATTTCAATAACTCGGGGCCGAAGGGAATCCAGCGAAACAGGTTCCACGCGGCCACTACATCGATGCGGCACTGGCTGCGCGTGATGGGAGTGACAGTGGTCAGGCTCGAGAACCAGTATTTGCCGGCGCGAATGATTTCCGAGCGCAGGTTGGGCAGAACGAAATCGATGGTCGTGGTAATCGAATCGGCGTCGGCATAGAGACGCAGAAGCTTGTAGGGAGCGCTGTTCGAACTCGGCGTGTGCGCGCTCATGCGAAATCCGTAGGGGATCGGTTCGAAGTTTTTCTGCTTCTCGTGAATCGATTTCTGCGTGCGCCACCACCATGCCTGGTGGACGAACGGGCCGTGCGCGGGATCCATCAGCCCGATGATGCCGTGATCGACGGAGCAGGGCAGGTCGGCGGTGAGATAAGCGAGTTTGTAATGCTCGCTGAATTTCGGAATCTCGGGCGCGGGCAACGGAGCGGGCGCAGGTCTCGAGAATCCCGCGCCCGCTGGGCCGGGATCAGGAATGTAGACCCAGATGAAATCGTCGCGCTCTTCGCAAGGATAGCTGCCCGCGTAGATGCGGTCAATTTTCAAATTTTGCTCAGGGACTAGCGACGGAATCAGCTTGCACTGTCCGGAGTGCGCATCGAATCTCCAGCCATGGTACGAGCATTCGATTTGTTCGCCGTCGAATTGTCCGCAGGATAGCGGCATGCCACGATGCGGGCAGGCGTCGCGCAGGGCAAAGGCCTGGCCTTGCTGGTCGCGCCCGATCACCAGTGGTTGTTCAAGCAGCGTCGTTTTCACCAGCTGTCCGCGGTGGAGTTGACTTGCGGGCAGCGCGCGATACCAGAACCCAAACAGCATGAGCGCATCGGGCGTCTGGGACTGGAGTGGGGAGTCGTCGGGCATCGGAACAGGTGAGGATACCGCAGCGGCCGCAAAAGCAAAACCTTAAACGCGGAGAACGCAGCGGACACAAACGCAGAGGGCGCAGGGAAAATCAGCGCAGGGCGAACCCATCTACGCGGACCATCTATACACGGGGTCCGCGGCGTAGGCGTGCTCTTAACCTTGCGTAGGACTCGCGGGCTACTCCCGGTAGCTCGATGTGGGTGAGGAAGAGTTTGCGCAGGGCCGCGGTGGTCAGCCGGCCTTCGAGGTAGGCATCGTAGAGATCGTTGCCGGTAAGATATCCGAGTTGCTCGGCGATGTATTCGTACTTGCGGCCGCTGCAGGCCGGAGCCGGCACCGGCGCCTCACTACAATCACGAGCGCGGTGTTGGATCAGAAAGTCAAGAGCATCGACGGCGTCGGCAAAGGGAAGCGCCGTCTGGTGTTCGAGGTCTTCCCGGGTCACGTCAAACAATTCCGCCAGATCGCGGTCACGGAGCGCCGGCCGCGCGGGGTACAGGATGCGCGATCCAAAAAATGCCAGCGCATGTTCCAAGACGGTTGCGTAGAACGCGTCGTTTCTGTCGAGCGGCTTAGCGCCTGATGCCACGTGCGCTTCGGGCCCCTTGCCGTTCGAGAGATTCGGCAGTCCGCGGCAGGCCTGATGCAGGAAGCGCGTGGCGTCTTCGGCGGACGAGGTCATGTGAAACTTGCGCACGTACACGGCGTTGATGGGCGTGAGGTAGACGCTGCCGCGCTCGCGGACCTGGCGGAGCAGCGATCGCCGGCGTTCTGCCGTGAATCCTTTGCGCGACAACAGGCGGCGCAGAAGCGCGTCCGAACTGCGCGAATAGACTTCGGGCATGAGGTCGACCAGAAGCCTGGGCTGCGTGGTGTTGTGCGGAGAGTACTGGTTGATGCCGAGAAAACGCACCATGCCGTCGATCAGGTTGTAGAGCGTCGGGCCGAGATCGGGCGCGCTGCGGTCGTTATCGCTGCGCCCCCAGCGGTCAAGGCAGAGGCGGTAATTCTCGTATTTCTCGAGCGGCGTGGCATTGAAGACGCATAGAACATTTTCGCGATCGCCTTTGCGGACTTGAACAGCCTCGACGTGGTCGCGGGCTTCTCCGGCGGCATGCCAGTACAAAGCGTCGACATTTTGCAGAACGGTGAGGATCGGTTCCGCGGGAAGCCGCTCGCTGGAGCAGGTGCGGGCAGATGCTGCGGAGCGAGATGCGACTCGCCGAACAAGACGAGGATGAGCGCCTCGGGATGCTGGCGGCGGAGTGCGGCGATCTTGTCGGCGGCGTGGCGGTCGCGCGCTCCAATTTTGCGCAGATCTTCGCGCGGCATGCAATCGAGCCCGCAGATCGATCGCGCCATGATCGCGCGCGGCGGTAAGCAATTCATAAAATGGAGTCCAGTCGTATCCCCAGTCCAGTTCGAAACGGATGCGCTGGCGCAGTTCGTCTTCGTCAATCTCGTCGCGGAGCCATTCGTCGAGAATATGCTGATCGCGGGAAAAAATAGTTTCGACTCCCAACACCACGCGGACGTTGATGGAAATCGTAATCGCGGAGCAGTGACGGCCAGATAGCGCTGCGAATTCGGCAGCGCATGATAATCGCCGACCAAAACGATTCCGGCCTCGGCAATTTCGTGACGGACCTCGGTCGCGGTGATAACGCTCTGGTAGGAGCGGTAGGCCTCGCGAAAATCGCGCAGATATTTGCGTCCGGCGGCAGGATCGATGGCGCGAATCTCACGCTCGACGCTGGCAATGGCGTGGAGTTGGGCCGCACTGCGCCGCGATCGTAAGATGCCGGTCGTTGCCATAAATTCGTAGTACGTCGTCCGCTATTCGTGGTTCGCCGCTTCGCATCGCGGCATCGCTTAGCGACGCTGAAGAGCGCTCGAACTCATGCGGTCCTTCAGCGACTGGTCATCGAAAGTCGATCCCACCGCGACCCGGTCTCCTTGACTTGCTTTTCCCGCATCCCTATCCTCAGCTTCGAGGCCCGCATTAGATGCCTCACGGAGCGCAACTTTGCCCTGCTCGCGCCGGAAAATTTGACCGTCGCCACCACCGGCGCCAGCGGATCGTTATTTCTGAAGCACTTTCTACTGGCCGTCGAACGCGATTCGCGGGTGAAGACGGTAAACTTCATCGCTTCTGACAGCGGCCTGCGCGTCCTGGCCGAGGAACTCGGCGTCGAAGGCCGTTCCGACCTTCTACGTCAAATCATCGGCGCGCCTTCGGCAAAGATTCAGCAGCAGTCGAACGCCGATATCGGGGCCAACGTGGCCAGCGGGTCGTATCCTTCCGACGCGATGGTCGTGATCCCATGCAGCGTCGGAACGCTCGGCCGCATTGCCAACGGCATTGCCTCGCGCCTGATCGAGCGCGCCGCCGATGTCACGCTCAAGGAGCGTCGGCCGCTCGTGCTCTGCGTTCGCGAGACGCCGCTCAACAAAATCCACATCCGCAACATGTCGCTGGCGGCGGACGCGGGCGCGACCATCTTTCCGCTGATCCCAACTTTCTATAACCATCCCTCGAGCGCCGACGCCATGGCCCACGAATTCGCGAACCGGGTGCTGGCCCATATAGGACTGCCCCAACCGGATGCCTACCGCTGGAAGGGCTAAACCCAGCTGAAAGACCTTATGACTCGGGGGACTTTGGGGAAAGCCTTTCCTGCCTTGCAGGGGTACTTTTAGTCTAGGGAACGGGTGGTAACGAAGGTAGGTATCCGGGGGGCATGTACTGCGAGTGCTGGAATGTGCCGCGGCGTGCATCCACAGTGCGCATGGGGGATTCCGCACAGTTCGCTCGAAGATGCTAAATTAGAAGGTTCATGTCTGCCCCTAATTCTCTCTTTATTCGCGCCGCCAATGCTCAGCCTGCTGAACGGACACCAGTTTGGTTCATGCGCCAGGCCGGACGCTACATGCCGGAGTATCGCGCCATCCGCAAGCAATACTCGCTGATCGAGATCTGCAAGAAGCCGGAAGTCGCGGCCCAGGTCACCATTGAAGCCGCCGAAATCCTCAAAGTCGATGCCGCGATCATCTTCGCCGACCTTCTGCTTCCGCTCGAAGTCATGGGGCTGCCGTTTCACTTCGCCGCCGGGGAGGGCCCGAAAATCGAGAAGCCGGTGCGCACTGCTGAAGATATTGCCCGCCTGCGCACAGATCGCGCCTCCGACCTCGGCTATGTTTCCGAGGCCGTGAAACTGGTGTGCAAGCATTTCGGCGAGAAGCTACCCGTCATTGGATTCTGTGGCGCGCCCTTCACACTCGCCAGCTACATGATCGAAGGCGGAGGCTCGCGCAACTACCTTTTCACCAAGAAGATGATGTACTCCGCGCCCGCCGCGTGGAACGAACTGATGAAGAAGTTGGTTGCGGTGACGGCCGAATACTCCACCGAGCAGGTGCGCGCCGGCGCCGATACCATTCAGATTTTCGATAGCTGGGTGGGCTGCCTGAGCGTCGAAGATTATCGGCGGTATGTTTTGCCGCACGTTACGGACCTGGTGAACCGCCTGCACAAGACCGGCGTGCCTGTCATCTACTTCGGTACCGACAGCTCGACGCTCCTCCCCTCGATGCAGGAAGCGGGCGCCGAGGTCGATTGGTCTGGACTGGCGCATTCCCCTCGACACCGGATGGCAGAGCCTCGGCCTGAAAGGCGCAGTGCAGGGAAATCTGGATCCGGTCCTCCTGTTCGCCGATTGGAAAGAACTCAAGAAGCGGGCGGAAGACATTTTGCGTCAGGCCGCCGGACGTCCAGGCCACATCTTCAATCTCGGCCACGGCATTCTTCCGGAAACTCCGGTGGAGAACGTGAAAGCCCTCTGCGATTTCATCCGCGACCACTCAGCCGATTTCAAGGCAGCGGTTAAGAGCAAGCATTGATGTTCCCTTTTTTAGAGTTGTCATCTTTGATGAATTGTCATCCTGACCCTGAGCTTATCGAAGGGGAAGGACCTGAAGTTCGCGGCATTATGCAGGAGTGCGGGGAATGACGTCCTGCCCGCTAGGCCGCGACGCCCAGTGCTATTGCGCGAACCAGGTGAGTTCGTTCGCCTCCGCGGAGCCCGCGAAAACCGCCGTGCTTCTGCTCGCCCACGGCAGCCCCGAAAACTCCGATCAAGTTCCCGAGTTTCTGAGTTACGTCACCGGTGGACGCCCGTTGCCGGCAGCGGTTGTCGAAGAGATCCGCCACCGCTATTCGCTCATCGGTTTCTCGCCGCTCCCCTGTTGGACTCTTCTGCAAGCCGATCAACTTTCTCAGTCTTTGCGGATGCCGGTCTTCGTCGGCATGCGCAACTGGAAGCCGTTCATCGCCGATGCGGTCAAGAAAATTGCGAGTGAGGGATATCGAGCGTGTCATCGCCATCTGCCTCGCGCCGCAGAACTCGCGCACCAGCGTCGGTCTCTATCGCAGCGCCGTCAGCAGCGACGCGAGCGCTGAGGGAAATCTTCCTTTCAAGCTGGATTTTGTCGAGGAGTGGCACGATCAGCCTCTGCTCGCCACAGCGTTTGCCGAAAAACTGCGCGCGGCCTGGGGAAAAGCCAGTTCCGAAAACGGCGCAGAGCTCCCCGTGATCTTCACCGCACACAGCGTTCCGCAGCGAACGATCACGGAGGGGGATCCGTATGAAAGACAATCCAAGGAAACCGCAGAATTGGTTGCCAAAGAGGCGGGTCTAACCAGCCAAAACTGGACCTTTGCCTTCCAAAGCCAGGGCATGTCCGGCGGCCAGTGGATCGGACCCACCGTAGAGGACACCATCAGAAGTCTGAAGGCGAAAGGCCATCGCGGCGTCTTCCTGCATCCCATCGGATTTGTCTGCGATCACGTGGAAGTTCTTTACGATATCGACATCGCCTTCAAACAGTTCGCAGAAAAAGAAGGCATGCGCCTGTGGCGAGCCGAATCGTTGAACGGATCGAAAACGCTAACCGCGGCCTTGGCGGAAGTAGTAAGCAGTCGAATGAGGGCGCCGGGGCTGTAGCGTTGAGCGAGAACGACATGCGGAGAGCGAATTCATGAAACGTATTGCCATCATCGGCGGCGGAATCTCGGGCCTTTCGGCCGCGTACACGCTCGAGGAAAAGCGCCAGTCCGGCACCTCTGTGGAATACGTTTTGTTCGAATCCAGTCCGCGCCTGGGTGGCGTGCTCGTCACCGACCATGTCGACGGCTGCATCGTCGAAGCCGGGCCTGATTCGTTTCTCACAGAGAAGCCCTGGGCAGCCGATCTGTGCGCCAAGATCGGGTTGGGCGACCAACTCATCGGCTCGAACGACTCCGACCGGAAGACCTACATCCTGGCCAAGGGCAAACTGGTGGAACTGCCCGATGGACTCATGTTCATGGTGCCCACCAAGATCATCCCCACCGTCCTCTCTCCGCTGTTTTCCGTGCGCACAAAATTACGCATGGCCGCCGAATGGTTCCATCCGCCGCACAAGGCCACCGAGGACGAGACGGTTGCCCAGATGGTTGAACGGCACTATGGATCTGAGATGGTTGACCTGCTGGCTGATCCGCTGCTCTCGGGAGTTTACGGTGGCGAGGCTTCGCAGTTGAGCGTGCGCGCCGTGTTGCCCCGCTTCGCGGACATGGAAGCGAAACACGGCAGCCTAGGCAGAGCCATGCTCTCCGCCCGCATGAAATTGGCTGCCGCGACGAAGGCCCCGGCACGTCCCCTCTTCAGTTCGCTCAAAGACGGCATGCAGCAGATGGTCGATGCCCTGGTCGCGTGCCTGGATACGAACTCACTGAAGACGTCGGCGACGGTTCAGTCGGTGATCCGGCAGGATGACGGCTGGACGGTTTCCGCCGGATACCAGACCGATCAGTTCGACGCCCTGATCGTCGCAATCCCGGCGCAAGCTGCGGCGGCCGTGCTGCAAGCTGCGGATAAGGACCTGTCCCACGATCTCGGCGGAATTCAATACAGCTCTTCGGTGACGGTCACCCTCGGGTATGACGAAAAGGTGCGGGCCTCGCTTCCGCCGGGCTTCGGATTTCTGGTCCCGCGCAGTGAGGGCCATCGTATGCTGGCGGCCACCTTCGTCCACAACAAATTTCCGCATCGGGCACCGGAGAATCGCGCCATTGTTCGCTGCTTTCTCGGAGGCGCGCGCGACGAGCAGATCCTGCAAGTGAGCGAACCAGGAATTCTTGAGATCGTTCGCAGTGAACTTCGGGAGATTATCGGCCTGACTGCCGAACCGCTGTTTGCGCGCGTTTACAAATGGAAATCTGCCATGGCGCAGTATTCGGTCGGTCACCTCGAGCGCCTGCAGCGCATCGAATCGTTCCGCCAGACGCTACCGGGACTCGCCCTCGCCGGCAACGGCTATAACGGCATCGGAGTTCCCGACTGTGTTCGCTCCGGCGCTGAAGCCGCCGGCAAGATCCTCGCCGAGATGGGGATGTGGTCGTCCGCCTAGCCTCCGACACCGTCGCACCCTGTCTAATAGCATCCGAAATTACCAGCGTAACGTCCCCTATGGATTCTCGGTTGCGCGCAACTAGGGGGCTGAGGCAGGGTTTGTATAATTGCCACATTAGGGGTGCGGGATCGTTATGAAAACTCTGTTGACAGTACTTTGCCTCGCCGGAGCGCTCTGCTTCGCCCAGCAAAATTCGCCACAGGATATGAAGGGCATGAACATGCCTGGTCACGACATGTCGCAAATGTCGGCGCAGGATTCCAAGGAAGACCCGGACGCCAGCATGCACGCCATGCATTCCATGGAAGGCCATCACATGGACATGGGTCCGCACATGAAGATGACCGCCCTCCGCACACCGCAACCGGGCGATGCCGAGAAGGCTCAGAAGGTCGTGGAAGTGGCGCGTGGAGTAATGGAAAAATACAAGGACTACCATCTTGCGCTCAACGACAACTTCAAGATCTTCCATCCGGAACTGCCGCAGAAGATATATCACTTCACCAACTACCGCTACGGGTTCGAAGCGGCATTCAAGTTCAATCCCGAGCATCCGACCTCGCTGCTCTACGAAAAAGATGGTGACGGCTACCGTCTGGTGGGCCTGATGTACACCGCTCCCAAGCGCTTCACCGAAGACGATCTGAACGAACGTATTCCCCTGAGCATCGCGCAATGGCATGAGCACGTGAATTTCTGCCGTGCACCCGCAGGCCGCAGGCTGGAAGCGTTGGCACCGCACCCCAAATTTGGACTGCGGGGGTCGATCACCACGAAAGAAGAATGCGACGCCAACGGCGGAGAATTTCTCCCCATCGTCTTCAACTGGATGGTGCACCTCTACCCGCTTGAGAAAGACTCAGCGCAAGTCTGGTCGGTCGATCGCCAGCACGCGGACTAAGACATCGGTCGAATCGGATCATCGGCCGCTCGAAGTTCAAATGCCTTTGATCTTCGATGGCCCGATGACCCGATCACCCGATGCTTTCCCTCTCTCTGATATTCTGAATTTTTCCTGCTCTCCACTCCCATGACCACTGCTGCGGCTGTAAGCCGATGGAAGATCGTTGTTGCCTTCGGGCTGGTGTACGTCTTCTGGGGCTCGACGTATCTGGGCATCGGCATCGCGGTCGAGCAGATTCCTCCGGCGGTCATGTGCGCCGCGCGTTTCTCAATTGCAGGAATCCTGATGCTCGCCTATTGTGCGATAACCGGACGCCGCATTCGGTTTTCGGCGCGGCAACTCGTCCATTTCGCGGCGGTCGGCATTCTGCTGCTGATGGGCGGCAACCTCACGCTTTCCTACGCGGAGCAGATCGTTCCGACTGGCTTGGCGGCGCTGCTGGTTGCGGTGACGCCACTCTGGTTTCTGGTGCTCGACAGCCTGTTGCTGGGCGACCATCACATCTCGCGGCGCGGCAAGATCGGCCTGGCAATCGGAATCGTCGGCATGATCGTGCTCATCTGGCCCGATCTTCGCAACAACAGTTCTATGGGCCATCGCGAACTCTGGTGGTCGCTCGCGCTGCCACTCGGATCGTTCAGTTGGGCGCTCGGTTCGGTGCTCTCGAAGAAATGGCAGACCGTAGCGACCGAACCATTCGGCGCGATTGCCTGGCAGATGGTGTTCGCCGGGGTCGCTAACTTGATTTTTGCACTGCTTGTCGAGAGGCACGCTCGAAGTAACGTGGACGCTTCAGCGGAGTGGCTGCGATTCTGTATCTAGTCGTCTGCGGTTCCTGGATCGGCTACACCGCCTACATCTGGCTGCTGCAGCACGTTCCCACGTCAAAGGTTTCCACGTACGCCTACGTCAATCCCGTGGTCGCGGTTTTTCTGGGATGGCTGATTCTGCACGAACGCATCGACCGCTACATCGCCATGGGTAGCGCGATCATCGTGGCTTCGGTGGTGCTGGTGACAAGCGCTAAAGTCTCGACGCGGAATGCCGCGGAAGAGCTTCCCGCGGTCGAGGCTGCGGGAGATTGAGCTCGGCCTCCCCTATGTTCTGCCGTGCTCCCCCTGGCGAAGGCTACTCCTCCGGTTCTTCGGCATCGTTGACCACGTCGACCACGCGCCTGCGGATGGAGAACACGAGCTTCTGACCGTCGCCGGGCTGAAAGGTCACGCGCATGGGTGTCCGCTCCCAGACCGGCGCAGGGCATTCCGAGTCGGGATCGTCGTCTCCGCTCGGCTCGCCTGCATCTTTTTTCAGGATCGGCTTCCGGCGTCCCACCTGTGCCACCACCGCGTAGAGCTTCTTGCCGTCTTCAGACACGCCGCAATAAGCGATGTAGTCGCGATACCAGCTCGCCGTCGAATAGAAGGGATCGAACTCAGGCAGATTGAGCTGCGAGACGCGTCCGGTGAGCCGGTCGACGAGCAGCCAGCCGCCGCGTTGCCATTGCCAGCGCGGGGCGTTGGAATTGGAATTGGAGCTGGCATTTTCCGTGGGCAGCGCATCGTTGACGCGAAAGGCTCGCCGCACCACAAACAGCCGGTCAGTGAGCTCGTGCGGAGTTCCGGTGGTGTATTCCTTGAGCCGCGTATCCACAAACAACGGACGCACTTTCAGATCGAGCAGCTTCTGTCCCGTGGCGTTTGGCCATTTGGCGGAAATCCATTTTCCAAAAGTGATGACATGTGGCTTCGAAACGGCAGCGCATTCGCTCCCGGCAAAACCAAGCACGATGAACATCACGAACCACGATCGACAAAAGCTTCCGCAGCATCATGGTCAAAGCCTGCCACGAGCGCCGCGATGTGCTGGCTATGACGCGTGAACACAAAGAATGTTCAGTTTTGCAGCGGCGCCTTGTCCTGACACCTGAGACCTGACACCTGCCACGCCTGCTCCACTGGCGCAGTTCCCCGAGCTGTGGGAAACTGAACCATGAGTCTTCCGCCAGGACCACGCCGGACAACCCTTTCTCCGCATTGGAAGCTCTTATTCGGATATGCGTGATCTCCTGGCCGTCCGCCGGAAGCAGTCGATCCTGGTAGTTGACGACAGTATTGTGAATGCGGCGCTGCTGAAAGAATACTGGTCAGCCGCGGCTATCCCACAATTGCCGTGCAGAACGCGGCTGCCGCCGAGGCGGAAATCCGGCGCGAGGCTCCCGACCTGATTTTGCTCGACGTGGTCATGCCCGGCAAGAGCGGCTATGAACTGTGCCGCGAACTCAAAGCCGATCCGAAGACGCGCCTGATTCCGATCGTCATGATCACCGGCCTGAGCGATCGCGAAGACCGCCTGCAGGGAATTGAAGCGGGCGCCGACGATTTTCTGACCAAGCCGATCAGCCCGAAGAATTATTCGCGCGCGTGAATTCGTTGCTGAAGCTGAAGGAGTTCACCGACGAACTGGAGACGGCGGATTCGGTGCTCTGCACCCTCGGCCTGAGCGTGGAGGCGCGCGACCCTTACACCGAAGGTCACTGCGAGCGACTGGCGCGCGATGCCGCGGACTTGGGCGCTTTCTCGGACTGGACGAAGAATAGCATTGTGGCTCTGCGCCGGGGCGGCTACCTGCACGACCTGGGAAAGATCGCGGTGCCCGATGAGATCCTGAAAAAGGGCAGCGACCTGACGCCGGCGGAGTGGGAGATCATGAAGCAACACCCGGTGACCGGCGAAGACGATTTGCCGTCCGTTGCGGTCGTTGCGCTGGTGCTTCCCGATCATCCGCCATCATCACGAGCACTCCGACGGCAGCGGCTATCCGGATGGGCTTCGCGGCCGGCGAGATCCCGCTTCTGCCCCGCATTCTGCAGGTGGTGGACATCTACGATGCATTGCGCACGGCGCGCCCGTATAAGCCGGCGCTCGGCCACGAGCAGGCGGCGCTTACCATGCGCGCCGAGGCGCGAAGCGGACTTTGGGACGAGGAGTTGGTCGCAGAATTCTTCCGCATGCTCGACGAGCGCCGGCAAGTGGCGTGAGAAGCGGGTGATCGGATCATTGAGCCATCTAAATTCGAATGCAAAACCTTCTGATCTCAATCATTCAATGGCCCGATCACTCAATGGCCCGATCATTTCTGACCTACAGCTTCGTCATTCCCGCATATAACGAAAGCAGCCGCATCCGGCCGACGCTCGATGCACTTCTCCGCTACATACCCAGGAGCAAAACTGGGACGCTGAAATTCTCGTCGTCAACGACGGCTCGACCGACGATACGGCGCAAATCGTGCGGGAATATGGCAAGTCGCATCCGCAAATTCTGCTGCTGGAGAATCCCGGGAATCGCGGCAAAGGTTACAGCGTGCGCAATGGGATGCTGCATGCGCGCGGCGACATTTGCCTGTTCACCGATGCCGATCTTTCTTCTCCGATCGAAGAAGCGCCGAAATTGTTCGACGCCATCGCTCGCGGCGCCGACATCGCCATCGGATCACGCTGGCTGCGCGTCGAACTGCAGACCGAGCGGCAACCGCTCTACCGGCAGCTCTTTGGACGAATCTTCAATCTGGCGCTGCGCGTGATTCTGGGCTTGCATTTCGCCGACACGCAATGCGGATTCAAAGCTTTTCGCCGCGACGCCGCGCAACGCATCTTTCCTCTGCAGAAAATCGAACGCTGGGGATGGGATCCGGAGATTCTGTTTCTAGCCCGGCGCGCCGGTCTGCAGGTGGAAGAAGTTCCGGTTCTCTGGGCGCACAGCGAAGGCACGCGGCTGCATCCTTTCCGCGACGGACTAAAAATGTTCCTCGAAGTCTTGCGCATCCGCTGGTATGCCATGGCGGGCGACTACGCCGCCGGCCGCGGTGCCTTCTCCCGGAAAATTGTAATCAATTAGCAGAACGGATCTTCACTTCGCAGGACTTTCCCTCGGCGACCCAGTTATCCACCCGGTTCAAGAGTTAGGCTATGAGGCGACTCGATCGCTGCGCGCGCGGCCAGGCGCACGAACCAGGCGATCTGCGCGCCCATTTCTTCGGTTGAGACGGTGCGCTCGCCGGAGCGCGCCAGATCGCGCGTGCGGAAGCCTCCTCCCAAGATCGCGCTCACGCCCGCCTCCACGCACTCTGCTTCTTTGGGCAAATGAAAAGTATGCCGCAACATCAGGGCCACCGACAGGATGGCGCCGAGCGGATTGGCAATGCCCTTTCCGGCGATGTCGGGAGCCGAGCCATGAACCGGTTCGTAGAGACCGACTGGCCCTCCAATGCTCGCCGAAGCCAGCAGGCCCAGCGATCCCACGACTGCCACCCGCCTGATCTGACAGAATGTCGCCGAACATGTTTTCGGTGAGGATGACATCGAACTCGGTCGGCTTCAGAACCAGCGCCATGGCGGCCGAGTCCACGTACATGATGAGAGAGATGGACGTCGGGAAAATCGCGCCCGACGCGAGTCACGACTTCGCGCCACAGACGTGAGCACTCCAGAACATTCGACTTGTCCACCGAGAGCACGCGGCGGCGCCGGGTGCGGGCCAGTTGAAATGCGACGCGCGCAATGCGTTCGATCTCCGGCTTCGCAGTAGCGCATGGTGTTGATCGCGTGACGCTCAGCCTGGATCGCCTTCAATCGAGCGCGGCTGGCCGAAATACAGTCCGCCCAGCAGTTCGCGCACGATCAGAATGTCGGTTCCCTTGACGATTTCTTCGCGCAGCGGCGAGCAGTCCGCCAGCATCGGATAAAACACAGCCGGACGCAGATTGGCGAACGCTCCCAAGCTCCTGACGCAGGCGCAACAGTCCGGCCTCGGGGCGAAGTTCGCGAGGATTGTGATCGAAGGCGGGACTGCCAACGGCTCCGAGCAGCACCGCGTGTGACGCGAGGCAAGCCTGAAGGGTCGCGTCCGGCAACGGATTGCCGAACTTTTCCAGGGCCACGCCGCCGATTTCTTTTTCGTCGAGTTCAAGATCGTGGCCAAAGCCGTCGGCCACTTCTTCCAGAACACAGATGGCTTGCGACGTAACTTCAGGACCAATTCCGTCGCCGGGGAGGGAAGTGACGCGGAGTTCCATGAAGCCCTCGATTCGTTTCCGAAAGCATATACGAGGACAAGCCGCCAGTGGTAAACCCTTTTGGTCGTTTTACATTACTGCCAATGATCTGGCGACAGTGTGCATCCGGCCAGCACTTACACGAACTAATCAAACACCCCAGAGATAGTCTTCTTGCTCGCGGTGATGATCTGCGAAGGGGGCACGTCCGAACCAATTGGTAGGCGGCGGACCACCGGGTCGGCTCTCTGCCTGGCCATCGCTGCCTCTCTGCGCGGGACGCGACTCGTTGGAGTTGGCGCCGGCTGCGGCAGAAGCGGCGCGCGGCAACGGCAAAGGGGCCGTGGCGAGCGGAAACTTCTTCGCCGGGCTACCGGCAGCTTCGCGAGTTACTGAAATCGCCGTTCTTGACATTCCTGGATCAGCTCCAGCAAATGGCTGTCCTGTACCTTCTTGATGCGGTCGGCAAGAACCACAAACCTGCGATAGATTTCATCCAGTTCCCGCCGTTCAAACTGGTGTCCCAGTTGCTCGCACCGCAGGGCTAGCGCGTGGCGCCCGGAGTGCTTGCCCAGCACGAGGCGTGAATCGGGTACGCCCACCGATTGCGGCGTCATGATCTCGTAGGTCAGCGGATTCTTAAGCATGCCATCCTGATGAATTCCCGCCTCGTGCGCAAACGCATTGCGCCCGGTGATGGCTTTGTTCGGCTGCACCGGAACGCGCGTGATATCCGCCAAAACCTGGCTCGAAGCATACAGTTGCTCGCTGGCGACGCCGGTTTCATAGGGATAACGGTCGCGGCGTACCCGCATAGCCATCACGACTTCTTCCAGGGACGCGTTACCGGCGCGCTCGCCGATGCCGTTGATCGTGCACTCCACCTGCCGCGCGCCGTTTTGCACTCCCGCCAGCGAGTTCGCGACCGCCAGACCCAGATCGTTGTGGCAATGCGTGGAGATCGTTACTTTCTCGATGCCGGCCACATTCTCACGTAAGCGTCCGGATGAGTTGCCCGTACTCCTCGGGCATGGTGTAGCCGACCGTGTCGGGAATATTGACGGTGGTTGCGCCCGCTGCGATGACTGCCTCGACCACCCGGCACAGAAACCGCACATCGGTGCGGGTAGCGTCTTCGGGCGAAAATTCCACGTCGGCGCATAAAGACTTTGCGTGCCGAACGGCGTCGCGAGCCTGCTCCAGGCACTGCTCGCGCGTGATGCGCAGCTTGTATTGCAGATGAATGTCAGAGGTGGCCAGAAAAACATGGATGCGCGGGCGCGCCGCTCCCTGCAATGCCTGCCAGGCGCGGTCCACGTCGCCGGCACAGGCGCGAGCCAGGCCCGCGATGATGGGACGCCGCACAGTGGCGGCGATCCGCTGTACGGCTTCAAAGTCGCCATCTGAGGCGATCGGAAAACCGGCCTCGATCACGTCCACCCCAAGGCGGTCGAGTTGCTGGGCCAGATGCAGCTTTTCCTGCACATTCATGCTGCAGCCCGGCGACTGCTCGCCGTCACGAAGCGTGGTGTCGAAGATAGTGATGCGCGGCCGATCCATGAATCTCATTCCCTCCGAAAAATCTGCGTCTCTGTAACTCTAGCGGTGAATTGGGACAAAAGAAAAGATTATTATAATAACAACAGCATTAGAGTGACTGATAGTATTAGCAGAGCTTATGTATCAGGTTGATGCAGTAGTCTCAATGAAAGTCTGATTCGGATCTGGACGACAGAACCTCCCATGGACCTATCGCAACTGGAAGTCTTCCTGACCGTAGCCCGCGAGCACCGTTTTTCCCGGGCCGCCGAAAAGCTGTTTCGCACCCAATCGGCGGTCAGCCAAACCATCCGCAAACTGGAACTGGAGATCGGCGAACCGCTGTTCGACCGTTCTTCTCGTGAGGGTGTGCTCACCGATGCCGGACGAGTTCTGCAGGAATACGCTGAGAAGTTGCTCAACCTTCGACTCGATGCGCAGACGGCGCTGGTCGAAATGCGCGAATTGCAGAAAGGCAAGCTTGCCATTGCTGCCAACGAATTTACGGCACTGTATCTGCTGCCGGTGCTGGGCGAGTTTCGCAGCTTGCATCCCGCCATCAAGATCACGGTCCGGCGCTCGCTCGGCAGTCAGATTCCCGACGACGTTCTCAAACACAATGTGGAGCTCGGCATACTTTCCTATGATCCGCAGGAGCCGCAGTTGCGTTCGGCCGTGGTTTATCTGGACGAGCTGGCGCTGGTTGTTCCTCCCGGACATCCTCTGGCCTCGTCGGGCGAAGTCAGCGTTCGGCAACTTGGCGCGGAGTCATTCGTCGCCCACATTGTTGCCTCTCCGTATCGCGACTTGGTGATCGAGTCGTTCCGCCGCCACAAAACTCCCCTGCATATGGACGTGGAACTGCCCACGCTGCAAGCCATCAAGCGTTTCGTGTGCATGGGAAAAGGTGTGGCCCTGGTGCCCGAGATCAGCGTGGAAAGCGAGATCGCTCGAGGAGAGCTGGTGCGCGTTCCGGTGCGCGACCTGCATTTCCAGCGCAAGCTGCGCCTGGTCTACCGCCAGGAATCGACGCTGTCGCACGCCGGGAGAGCGTTTCTGAAAGTGGCGGAGCAGGTGGCAAAAGACCGAGGCGGCCGTTATCGCTTCCAGCGAGAAAAGTAATATCAGTGCGCAGCGCCTACGCCGAGTGTATTTCTTCCGAAACCATCGCTGCCATCGCCTCCGGAACGCTGGCGTACATATCGAGAACCGAGACCAGATTGGTGATTTCGAACAGATGCCGAACCGACTTCTTGGGGCTGGCAAACTTCAGCGAGTATCCCGCCGCTTCCGCCCACATGTGTGTGAGCACAAGCTCGCCCAATCCCCCACTGTCGATGGAATCGATGCCCCCCAAATCCACCACCATGCGGTGCGCGGCGGGCAGCACCTCCGCCGCAATGGTCGCAACCGCCCGAGCCTCGCGGTGATAGATCGTTCGTCCCTGACAATGCAGCACCACCGCGCTCCCGCAATGCCCCGCTTCCAGGGTCAACTGGAATTTCTTCTCGATTTTCTTGTCGCTTGCCGAGGGCGCGCGCGCAGTCGAAACACCCGGAGCGCTCGGGTTTTCGGGATTCATGACTAGACCTTAGTCGCATCTGGACCGTGGTGGGTTGCACGGAGATGAAACTTTCGTGAATTTGACGGTCGGCGGAACACCCGATGTAAGGTTCCCGGTGAGCCTGTGGGTTGAATTTTCAAGGGTGCTGAACCAGTTCGCCGAGCAATCGCCAGTGAGCGACCGCCGCCCTCGTCCGTTCAAATCACTGCCAACAGAGATATTCAGTTCTTGCGGCGGGACGAGTCCACGGCGGGAACAATCGGACGCCGCAGCGGAACAATCGCACCCTTGGACGGATCGGCCGCGGCCGAGGCTCGCGCCAGCACCTCGTGCTGGATGTACTGCACGAACTCCTGGATCTGCCGCTGCATCTCCTCCATCCGCTCGCGCATTTGCAGAATGATGGCCATCCCGCTGATGTTGACGCCTAGATCGCGCGCCAGCGACAGGATGAACTCCAGTCGCTGCAAATCCTCATCTGTATAAAGCCGTGTATTGCCTTCGGTACGGCTGGGCTTCAGCAGTCCTTCGCGCTCATAAAGACGCAAAGTCTGGGGATGAATTTCATACATCTCAGCTACCGCCGAGATCATGTACGCGCCCTTGGATTTGCGTTTGGTCATATCCCAGAGTACAGCTCCAGGCCTGTCATGCGCGCAATTCGCAGAAAGTCCTGATCGAGCGTAAAAACGCGGGCGCCGTGTTCCAGCGCGATAGCTGCGATGAGGGTATCAATTGTGCTGGCCGTGATACCTTTTCCTCGTCCAGCGCGGCAAATCGCGGCCGCGCTTCGGTAGGTGTCAAATCCCTTGGGCTCCAGCATATCCCACTGTGTCAGGAAACGCTCAATTACACTGGCATCGCGCCTCAAACCCTGTAGAACCTCAGCAACGACGATCCCGGTTAGAGCGAAAGGCTCACTCTCCTCAATCATCCGCCGCAGTTCAGCCCCTCCACGGCCCGGTGACGGACGAAAGAAATCGACCCAGACGGAGCTGTCGACCAGGATCACACTCGATTTCTCCGTGAGGTCTTCAGATCGCCCTGCCAGATGCCGCTTCCGTAATATTTCAGGATTCCTTTGCGGCTCTCTGAACGCACCAGCAAGTCCAGT
This sequence comes from uncultured Acidobacteriaceae bacterium, assembly GCA_963699405.1. GTDB lineage: Bacteria > Acidobacteriota > Terriglobia > Terriglobales > Acidobacteriaceae > Acidiflorens. Next base: position 48,479 of record CAVOTW010000008.1, read on the forward strand.
GCCCGGTCGACGATCTGCCGTTTGGTCCGGAGGCGGGTTAGTTTACGCGCCTTCCGGATCAGGCTCTCATCGATCACAATGTTGGTTCGGCCCATGCGTATAATATACACCATTTTCTGTGCATTCTGTGTATAGTGCGGCCAAGCCCAGCTACAAAGGAAAAGAGACGGGCAATGTCTCTGCAGAGACGATCGAGTCAACGCGAAAGTTAGGCTGCGAGTTCCGGTTTCGGCGAAGCCACCGCCCAGCCCGCAGGCTTCAGCGCGTGGTTGATGAGGAAGGCGACCACGCCCAAGCCGATCAGAATTAGTCCAAACCAGAGCGAGCTCATACCCAGTACCACTTCGTGTTCGCTACGCACGATGGCGAATCCCAACAGCAGCACGGGAGGAATCCCGACCGCTATCGCTCCAAACAAACCGCCCGGCACGCGGAAGGGCCGCTTCAACTCCGGCTCGCGAATCCGCAGCGCAATCAGCGCCGCAAACTCGAGCGCCAGGCTGGCGCCGTAAATCATGATGTCGATCGTGACTAGACGTTCGAAGCCCAGATTCAGAGCCAGCCCCCACCCGACCGCCAGCGCCAAAATCGCAACCCAGGGCGCGCGCGATTTCGGATGCAACTTGGCAAAAACCTTGGGCAGCATGCCATCCTGAGCCATCGCCAAAGGCAGCCGCGAGTAGCTCATGACCAGCGCGTTGAACATTCCAAAGCCGCTCATCATCCCGCCCGCGACCAGCGCAATCCGCAGCACGGGACCGCCCATCAACTGCGCGATATCCGCCCAGGCCCCAGTCTCCCAGGCACTGGCGGGAAGCCCGGTGATCCACATCGCCGCAAAAGGAAGAACGTAAGTAAGGCAGACAATGACCACCGCCCACAGCATGGCGCGAGGATAAGTCCGCTGCGGCCTCTCGACTTCGGTGGCGATGGTGGATGCGTTATCCCACCCCATGTAGTTCCACATACAAATGAGCAAACCGCCAAGGATGTCGACGTTCGAGGTGGTCGGCTTGGTGACCGCATTCGCCAGCGCGTGAATCTTGAACGGCGCCAGCACAAAAATCGCTGCGAACGGAGCGGACAAGGCAAAGAACAACCACAGTGAAGTCGTCGAGACGACCTTAACGCCCATGATATTGAGGACCGCACAAACGACCACCACACCTAACGCCACCGCTACGCCACGATGATTCTCCTGAAAATAAGGGAACATGCGCGTGAGGTACGCCACAAACAGCGTAGGATAAATCGCCATATCGAAAATGGACGCTACCAGGGAAAGCCACGCTTCCTGAAATCCCCAGAAATTTCCCATGGCGCGCCGCACCCAAGCGTAGTAGCCGCCTTCAAAGGGCAAAGCGCTCGAAAGCTCCCCGATCATGAACGCGGTGGGGAGGCTCCAAAGAAGCGGGGTCAGCAGCAGGATAAGAATCGCTTTGCCATAGCCAGCGCCATGCACGATGTCTTCGGTGCCATAGGTTCCACCCGAGACCATAAAGAAGGTCGCGGCGACCAAGGGCCAAAGCGTCAGGCGGATAGACTTTTTCGTCTTGTTTTTCTGGGAAGCGACGCGGGGTGGTGCGACGGCAGGCGTCAAGCCCGGCTGCGGAATGTTAGCGGTGCGGGTAGCTGTTGCCAATTTCTATGGCTTCCTCCTCAGGCGACTCACTCTCACCACCGCGTCTCCCTTGAAAATTTCGCTCGCGGCTCCCGGGCGCCGTTCAGATTTCCCGGGCATTTCGGTGAAGTTAGTTCGCATTTGTGAGATTACGGGAAATTTCCACAGATGCAAGATTTTTTTGCAAAGAATCGAAATTTTTTGTCAACGAGGGCAGGTACGGAGGTAACAGCGGTACTCTGTCGTGCCGGGCACTATTGAAGGAATGCGGAGGCCCCTCGACGCGATTTGTTGTATAAATGTGCGCGGAGCATCAGCGGTTCAATCAAAATCGGAGGAATCAGCGATGAGGAACATTGTGCTCGGGGTTCTGTTGCTTTGCATAAGCGTGTTGCTCGCTCAACCGGGCTCACATCAGAATGCGTTTACGCCCGACCAGATCCAGTACGGACCGCCGCCGCCTTTCGTTGCGCCGGGAGCCCAGTTGGCGGTCATTGAAGGAGATCCAACGGCGAGTTCGGGCGACTTTACCATCCGCCTCAAGATGCCCGACGGTTACAAGATCGCGCCCCACTGGCATCCCAAGCGCGAAAATGTGACGGTAATTTCCGGCAACTTCAAAGTCGGCATGGGCGACAAGTTCGATCCGGCCAAAATGATGACCTTCCCCGCCGGCAGCTTTGCCTATCTCGATCCCGACATGCATCACTATGCGATGGCGTCCGGCGCAGTGGTCGTGCAGGTCCATGGGATGTCGCCGCTGCAATTTAACTATGTGAATCCGGAGGACGATCCCAGCAAGAAGTAGCAATGCTGCCTACGAATATTCCCATCGTCGAGCCAACCTGCGTGCGATCGCGCTTAATACAACGCCGATCGCCAGCAGTACCAGAACCTGCGGCCAAAGATGGGAGACTGGTTCGTCGCGCCAGAAAACTTTGGTGAACCCGTCGATAGCCCAGGCGTTGATAGTCAACAAGCCTGCCTTCTGCATCGCTTCCGACATGAAATACCGCGGGAACATGCTTCCGCCGATCGAGGACATGAGCAGGATCACCAGCGTCGATAGTGGACCCAATTGTGCGCGCGTGCGGCAGATGCTGGCCAGCACTATGCCGAAAGCTCCCACGGCAAAGGCGGTCGAGAGACCCATGACCACAAAGCCCGGAATATGCCCCAGAAAATCGACTTTGAAAACCAGCCACGCCCAGGCGAACATGACCACCAACTGCAGCGAACGCCAGCAACACGCAGTAGCAGAGCTTACCGGCCAGCAAAGTTCCCATCGTCACGCGCGAACTCAGCACCCGGTCCAGCGTTCCACTTTCTGCTTCGTCCAGGAGCGAACCCCCCGCGCCGCTGGCGGTGAAGAGCAGGAACATGACTCCAATCGCTGCCGCATAAAAAGACACCATCTTGTTATTCTTGTTCTCCCCGACCACATCGCGTGTGGTCACGGGAATTGGCATGCCGCGGTTGGCATCGGCGGTAGCAGCTTGCTGGCCACTGCTCTCGGCGCTTTCGCGTTTGCGAAGTTCTTCGAGGCCCGCTTCGATTCTCTTCTTTTGTTCCGGCGTAAAACCGCCGGCATATTCGTCCAGGTACTTCGATCCCTGCTCCGCCATGATGTCTGGCATCGAGGTCATGGCAACTTTCTGAAGCAGCCCGGCGATCACTTGTGGCGCGATCATGTCGCTGCTGTCTTTCAGCAACTGGATCGTCGGCTGGTTCGGATTCGGGGTGCGCCAAATGAAATCGGATTTTCTCCAAAGCCATGCGGGATGATCAGCGCCACTGGCGCGGTTCCGGCTTTCACTGCGGCTTCGGCCGTTGCGGCCGTGTATTCGGGTTGCTCGGTGCCTTGCTTCGGCTCCGGCTTTGTTCTTTACCGCAGCGATCCTTCGCGCTCCAGCCCCCGGACCAGGCTCTGCGAAGCTGCGCTGTGGTCTTCGTCGACCACCAGCACAGTTATCTTGGGCGTGGTGTCACGCTGCCCGCCGAAGATCACGGCAAAGATGACTGAAGAACCCGATCGGCAGGATAAAACTCAGCGCCAAAGCTCCGCGATCGCGGCGCAAGCCGATCAGTGCGGTGCGCACAATGGCTAAAATCAGTCGCGTAACTCCCTCCCGGTCAAGTGCAGGAATACGGATTCGAGGTTTGGTTTCCGCAGCGAGATGTCTGCCAGTTCGTGTCCCGCCTTGGCCGCGGAGTCGAGCAATCCCGCAATTTCAGTCGCATGATCGATGGTGAACCGCGCCATCCCGTTTTCGAGGACTCCTCCGCGCTCTTTTACCCAGATGGTTACGCTGTCGTCCGCCTTCGCGAATCGCGCCAGCACCTCGCTGCGCGAAGCGAAAGCATTCCGCACGAGCTCATCCTTGGTTCCGAGCGCAATGATGCGCCCATGATCGATGATCGCGATGCGATCGCAAAGCCGCTCCGCTTCTTCCATGTAATGGGTCGTGTAGATCATGGAGACGCCCTCGCCGCGCAACTTCTCGATCATTTCAAAGATGCGGTTGCGGGCTTGCGGATCGACTCCAACCGTCGGTTCGTCCATCAGAATCACTTTGGGACGGTGGATCAGTCCGGCGGCCATGTTGAGCCGCCGCTTCATTCCTCCCGACAAATTTTTCACCGGATCTTGCGCGCGGTCGGTGAGCGCCGCCCAATCCAGGCACCACTCCAGCGCCGTTTTCAGGGCGTCACGCGGCAGCCCGTGATATTGGCCAAACGATTCCAGATTTTCGCGGCAGGTGAGTTTTGGATAGAGCGCCAGCTCTTGCGGAACCCATCCCAAAGCCATGCGCGCGCCCGCCGAATCGGCGCGGTCGCCAAACACCGTCACGATACCTGCATCCGGAATGACGCGCCCGACGATGCTGCGTATCAGCGTGCTCTTACCCGCGCCATTGGGGCCAAGCAATCCCAGGCATTCGCCCGTTCTGCAGTTCGAGCGTGATGCCATTGACTGCCGTCAACTCGCCAAAGCGTTTGACCAGCCCGTCAACCCGCAAGGGAAGCAATGCAGATGGAATCGAGACAGCGGCGGACGCCATTCATCCTCCCGGGCGCTGGCATGAATTCCCCTGTGTCTCACTGAGCGTAGCGAAGGACACATCAGTGGTAAGGTGCCATTATGGGCGTCTCGTCAGACCTTACTCCAGAGTTCTTCCCGCGGGTCTTCGGGATTAAGCTTGGCCAGTTCCCGCAGCAGTTCTTTCGTCTTCTCGTCGCGAGGCATGGGGACGGTAATCTTCACTTCGACAATCTCATCTCCGCGCACGCCTTCTTTGGTAGCCGAAGGCACGCCCTTTTCGCGCAGCCGCAGCTTCTGCCCCGACTGCGTTCCGGGAGGAATCTTCAGCATGCTCCGCCCATCAATCGTCGGCACTTCGATCTTCGATCCGAGCGCCGCTTCCACCGCCGTCACCGGCACCGTAATGTGGATGTCGTCACCGTCGCGGCTGAACAGCGGGTGCTCGCCGATGCGAATGATCACGTAGAGATCGCCAACTCCGCCGCCGCGCAGCCCGGCATTGCCCTTGCCCGCAATGCGAATCCGCTGCCCGTCGCGCGTTCCAGCCTTGATGCGGATCTCCAGCGGATCGGTGCGCTCGACGCTGCCTTCGCCATGGCAGACCGGACAAGTCGAAATATTCTTGCCCGTCCCATGGCAGCGCGGGCAGGTGACGTTGAACTTCATCCGTCCGCCGGTCTGCTCAATCGTCCCTTTGCCGTGGCACTGAGGACATACTCCCGGAGCTTCGATGATATCCATTGCCGTGGCAGTTTCCGCAAACATCGCGCCGCGCGATATTCAGCTTCATCACGCCGCCGCGGATCGCCGTCCAGAACGGCACGTTGACCTGGTACTCGAGATCGCTGCCCGGCTCGGGCCCTTCCTCGGCCGCCTCACCGCGCCCGCCGCCAGTAAAAATGTTGGAGAAGATGTCGCGGAAGCCGCCACCGGAACTGGTAGTCGTCTTGCGGCCGCCAGCGCGCGCGCCTTCAAACAGATCGGAAAAGTCAAAGCCGCCGAAATCAACATTGCTCGGTCCGCCGGAGCGCTGGCCTCCCGGAAACCCTCCGCCAAAGTCACCGGGCCCGGCGCCAGGCTGTCCGCCGCCGCGCGCGTAAGCCTCCGCCGTAGCCGGATCGATGTTGTCGGAGTAGAACCCGAGCTGATCGTAGATCTTCCGCTTCTTGGGATCGCTGAGAACGTCGTTGGCTTCGGAAAGAGTCTTGAACTTTTCTTCCGCAGATTTGTCCCCAGGATTGACGTCGGGATGGTATTTGCGCGCAAGCTTGCGGAACGCCTTGCGGATGTCGTCGGTGGAGGCGGACTTCTTCACGCCAAGAACGCCGTAATAGTCTTTATCTTTGGTTTGGGTGGCCATGGTCTAGCTGTCAGCCATCATATTCCTTTAAGGCATTGTCATCCTGAGCGTAGCACGGCCCTCGGCAAAGCCGAGGGCCGTGCGGAGTCGAAAGACCCCTGCCTACAACTTAGTTCACAATTTCTTTCGCCTGCTCGTCCAGCGCCACCGTGTAGGAGGCGTCAAAAGGCGCCGCGTCCATCGACACTGGAATCTTCTGCATTCCCGTTCCGGTCGGCGCGTAGCAGTACCAGCGTCCCTCTTCCGGGACGAAGTTCACGAAAAACATCTGTCCATTGACTTCGAATCTCAATTCGCTTTCCTCTTTCTGGCCCATTAAAGGATGTCTCTTGAACTGTGATACAAATTGGGGGCGCTCCACGCGCCCCCCCTAGCCGAAAGCTATTAGCTGAAAGCCAAGAGCTTATTTCTTGTCTTCAACGTCGACGTACTCAGCGTCGATCACGCCTTCATCCTTCTTCTTGCCCGCGCCGTCGTCGCCGGAAGCCGCGTTCCCATCCGTCGGTCCCGCGCCGCCAGCACCCGGCGCCGCGCCAGGCGTCGCCTGCGTGGCCTTGTACATCTGCTCCGCCAGCTTGTGCGATGCCGCCGTCAGCTTCTCGCGCGCCGAATCCATCGCCGCCTTGTCGCCGCCTTCGATGGCCTTCTTCGCGTCCGCCAGTGCGTTCTCGACATCTCCGCGCTCCGAGCCCGAGATCTTGTCGCCATGCTCCTTCAGCATCTTCTCGATGTTGTAGACCATCGAGTCGAGCTGATTCTTGGCGTCGATCTCTTCGCGCCGCGCCTTGTCTTCGGCCGAGTGCGCGTCGGCTTCCTTCGCCATGCGCTCCACTTCTTCCTTCGACAAGCCCGAAGACGACGTGATCGTGATCTTCTGATCCTTGCCCGTGGCCATATCTTTCGCCGTCACGTTCAGAATCCCGTTCGCGTCGATATCAAACGTCACTTCAATCTGCGGAATGCCCCGAGGCGCCGGTGGCAATCCCGTCAAATGGAATTTGCCCAAAGTCCGGTTCTGCGCCGCCAGCGGACGTTCGCCCTGCAGCACATGCACTTCCACCGAAGTCTGACTATCCGCCGCCGTAGAAAACGTCTCCGTCTTCTTCGTCGGAATCGTAGTGTTCCGAGGAATCATCGGCGTAGCCACGCCGCCCAGCGTCTCGATCGACAGATGTCAAAGGAGTCACGTCCAGGAGCAGCAGGTCTTTCACTTCGCCCTTAAGCACGCCACCCTGAATCGCCGCGCCAATCGCCACAACTTCATCCGGGTTCACGCCCTTATGCCCTTCGCGTCCAAACAGTTCTTTAACGATCGCCTGGATGCGAGGCATGCGCGTCTGTCCACCGACCAGCACTACTTCATTGATCTTGCTGGCATCGATGCCCGCATCTTTCATGCACTGCTTCGACGGCCCAACCGACCGCTGCAAAATATCCTCAATCATGGTTTCGAGCTTCGCCCGAGTCAGCTTCTTGACCAGGTGCTTCGGCCCGGAAGCATCCGCCGTAATAAACGGCAGATTGATCTCGGTTTCCATCGTCGTAGAAAGTTCGATCTTCGCGCGCTCCGCTGCGTCGCGCAGACGCTGCAAAGCCATCTCGTTGCCCTTGCCGCGCAGGTCGAGTCCTTCATCCTTCTTGAACTCGTCAATCAGCCAATCCACCAGCCGTTGATCGATGTTGTCGCCGCCCAGGTGCGTGTCGCCATTGGTGGCTTTCACCTCGATCACGCCTTCGCCCACTTCCAGAATCGAAATATCGAACGTGCCGCCGCCAAAGTCGTAGACGGCGATCGTCTCGTCCTTGCCCTTGTCGAGCCCGTAAGCGAGCGCGGCCGCGGTCGGCTCGTTGATAATGCGCTTGACCTCGAGCCCGGCAATCCGCCCGGCATCTTTCGTAGCCTGACGCTGCGCGTCATTGAAGTAGGCCGGCACAGTGATGACCGCCTCGGTGACCTTCTCGCCGAGATAGTCTTCCGCCGCCTTCTTCAGCTTTTGCAGAATCATCGCCGAGATCTCCGGCGGAGTATATTTCTTACCCTGCGCCATGACGGCCACGTTGTCGCCATCCCGCTCGACTTTGTACGGGACCATCTTCAATTCTTCGCTGACCTCGTCATAGCGCCGTCCCATAAACCGCTTGATCGAGAAAACTGTGTTCTCCGGGTTAGTGATAGCCTGCCGCTTGGCAACCTGCCCCACCAGCCGTTCGCCGGTCTTGGTAAATCCAACGACCGAAGGCGTAGTCCGCCCACCTTCTTCGTTCGGGATAACTTTCGGCTCTCCGCCCTCCATAACCGCGACGCAGGAGTTGGTTGTCCCCAAGTCAATTCCAATAATCTTGCTCATAACGTATCCTCCGATACAAATAAGTGCTTTACAATCAATGAAGTGATCATTATGTTCTTGGTCATCCTATAACCTGAGCGAATCACTGTCAAGGTTTAGATGCTCGCGAAAAGGAAGAAGATGCAGCGCCTTTCGGGCAAATGCGAACGGCAGTCGCATGCCAAGTCTCTAACTGTGGACCAGGCAAACGCGCACTCCTGAACCTACCACGGCGCCCCGTCTCACTCGCATTTCCGCGACTGGTCCTGCCTGAGCGAAGCCGAGGCAATCCACCTCAATACAAACGATCTTGACATGTGCTCCACATGAAAGTATGTTTACCACATGTCAAAGATGATCCAACTGCGCAACGTGCCGGATGCTCTCCATCGCGCTCTAAAAGCCCGTGCCGCAACCGCGGGCATGTCATTGTCAGACTACTTGCTCGCAGAAATCAAAGAGATCGCCGAGCGGCCGACGTTGACCGAGTTCCGCGCCCTTCTGCAAAAGCGCGAACCGATTACCGTCTCACTCGATACTGCCCGCCTGGTACAGCAAGAACGCGCAGGAAGAACGTAGCGCCGTGTGATCGTCCTCGATGCCTCCGCGACCATCGACTGGTTGCTTCAGACCACAGCAGGAAAGCGCATTGAGCAGCGGATTTACTCGCATCACGAATCCCTGCATGCTCCTCACCTGCTCGATCTTGAAGTGGGCCAGGTACTGCGGCGTCTCGTGCGGGAAGGGACAGTCTCAGCACATCGCGCGGATCAAGCCATCGATGACTTGATCGACATGCGCATCTCTCGCTATCCCCACGTCGTTTTGCTGCCCCGGATTTGGCAGTTCCGTCACAATTTGTCCGCGTACGATGCAGCCTATGTCGCACTCGCCGAAACCCTCGGCGCTCGTTTGTTGACGCGTGACGCCCGGCTCGCCTCTGCATCCGGCCTCACCGCGCCAGTCGAGTTGTTTTGATTCGAAAGCGCGGACAAGAAGGCTGGATGCCCCGTCCCAATGTCGTGCTCGTCGAGGCTAGGGTGGAACTCCGCCGCCGCAGCATAGATGCGTCGCGGAGTTCTCGGGGTGTTGTTTGAAGGCAGCCAACCGAATCGACTAACTCTCGACAACCGACAGAATCTCCAGCGGTTCGGGCCGATCGGTGTAGTCCTCGTTTGCGGAGGCGAACAGAATACTGCCGTCGCGGTCGATCACAAAAGTTGCGGGAATCGGTAGCTCCCAACTGGAGTCACCGTTGGCGAAGGGCAAATTAACAAAGGTACTCCGGTAGAGGCCTTGCTGTTCGTCGGGGACGCGATACGCCAGTCCGAACCGGGACGCCAGTTGGTTGCCGGCGTCGGCCAGCAACGGGAAAGCAAGTTTGTGTTGGTCATGCATGAAGAAAGCCTGCTTCTCCGTTTGTGGAGAGACAGCGACCAGCGAAGCTCCCGCAGCCACGATTTCCGCGGCGATGTAGCTCATGGCCTCCATCTGCCCGACGCAGAATGGACACCACCGTCCGCGGATGAACAGGAGAACAAGGCGTCCCTTAGCCAGAAGATCGGCGGAGGAAACGAGTTTGCCGTTGTGGTCCGGCAGTTCGAACGAGGGAGACGGCGCGCCCGCTTTGAACAGGTTGACCGCCTGTGCTGCCATACCCTGAGCCTTGAGTCCGGCGATACTGCGGGCGTGGACCGCCTGAACGTCAGCGGGAACGTACTGCGCGATAGCGTCCTTGCGCTCGGCAAAAATTTCGCGCAGCGGCCGCATGTCGCGGTACGAGCCGGATTCCTGCAGAGAGCGCCATTTCATGCAAGTCAGCCGTTAATCGCTAGTCGTACGGTAGTCCGTGGTGCCGCGAGCTTCTGAGCTCTGCGAACGACCAGCGAAGAACGACGAACGACCTTTCTACATTCCGGGAAATTTCATCCCGGCCATTCTCCGCGCAAAACTCGGCTTGCCCATCTGCTTGAACATTTTTTTCATCTGGGCATATTGGCGAAGCAGGTTATTGACTTCCTGCACGCTCGTGCCGGAGCCGCGCGCGATGCGTTTGCGGCGGCTGCCATTGATGGTTTCGTGATGATTGCGCTCGTATCCGGTCATCGAATTGATGATGGCCTCGACGCGGTTGATCTGCTTTTCATCAACCTTGTCGGCGGCTTTCTGCATGCCGGAAAACGCGCCCACGCTAGGCAGCATGCTCATAAGACTTTGCAGCGATCCCATTTTGCGAACCTGCCGCAACTGGTCGCGGAAATCTTCGAGCGAAAAGCCGTCACCGCTAAGCACCTTGGAGGCGAGTTCGTTGGCCTTCTTCTTGTCGATCTGCGACTCGGCTTTTTCAATCAGCGAGAGAATGTCGCCCATGCCAAGAATGCGTGACACAATCCGGTCGGGATGAAAAGGTTCCAGAGCATCGTATTTTTCGCCGATGCCAATGAACTTGATCGGCTGCCCCGTCACCTGGCGAATGGAAAGTGCTGCGCCGCCGCGCGCGTCGCCATCCATCTTGGTAAGCACGACGCCAGTGAGCGTGAGTTTCTTATGAAACTCATCGGCCGAGTTGACTGCATCTTGTCCAGTCATCGAATCCGCGACGAACAAAATTTCCTGCGGATTAAGCAATCGCTTGAGCGACTGCATCTCCTCCATCAGTTGGTCGTCGATATGCAGGCGCCCGGCAGTATCGACGATGAGCACGTCGCAACCAGTGTTGATCGCTTCGCGGCGCGCTTCTTTGGCCAGCCGCTCGACGGTAGCGGTGTTTGCCTCACCGACCTCGCCTTCGTAGAGGTTGGCATTAATCGCCGCCGCCACCACTTTGAGTTGTTCGCGGGCGGCGGGACGGTAGACGTCGACCGACACCAGTAGCGGCCGATGTCCGCCATTTTTGAGCCAGTTGGCCAGTTTGCCCGAGGTAGTGGTTTTGCCGGACCCCTGCAGCCCCGCCATCAGCACGACGGTAGGAGGCTGCGAAGCGAACTTTAATTTCGCCGTATCTTTGCCAAGCGTCGTGACCAGTTCGTCGCGGACGATTTTGATAACCTGCTCGCCGGGCGAAAGCGCGGTCAGCACTTCCTGGCCGACCGCCTTGGCCTGGATGCGGTCGATTAGCTCTTTGACTACCTTAAAGTTAACGTCGGCCTCAAGCAGCGCCAGACGAATCTGTTTCAGCGCCTCGGAAATGTTCTCTTCCGTGAGGACGGCCTGCCCGCGGAGAGACTTGAAGGCGCGCTGGAGTTTTTCCTGAAGATTCTCGAACATAAATTCAAACTCCTATTTTAGCAGTCCGGAGCAGTCAGCCTTCGGTCGCGCGAGCGTGTGATCGGCGCCCAGTTCTGTACGCTAACGGACCCCCGACGCTTCCCATCCTCCGTCTCAAAATGAAAACTGACAACGGTCGAAAAAATTCGTTCCAGATTCCTGCATCCTTGGTTTTAGTTCCGGCATCTTTGATTTTCTAGAGGAGGACAGGAAAGGATATGTCATCTCCCGCCCCTGCCAAATTCAGAATCGATGTCGACATTCACAGCCTGCTCATGGATTCGTCGTCTTCCGGACCCAAGCCGGCCGAGCCTCGCGGCGCACTTTTACCCGAGCCAGTTTTCCCTCAGTATCCGGAGTTACTCAAGGATCCCGGTCCTGAAGTGCCGATGGACAAGCGCGACTGGACCTACCCACAGGTCTGGCGGAAGGTCCGCGGCTGGCTGCTCCCGTACATACGATCGCGCGTGATGCCCGGCGAATTCCATCCCATCACCGCGTATCTTTTCCTCGATTACAAGTGCAATCTCGACTGCTGGTACTGCTGGGCCTTCAACAACAAAGTCAAAGGCATGACCGAAGACGTCGCGAAGCGCTCCATCGATTGGCTGCATGATCACGGTTGCCGCGTGCTCGCGCTGATGGGCGGCGAACCGCTGCTGCGCCCCCAGGTCGCGCACAAGGTCGTCTACTACGCCGCGAAGAAAGGTTTCTGGATTTACATCGGCACCAATGGTCGCTTGCTGCGTCCCGAAGTGGCGGACCGCCTTGGAGATGCCGGCGTTGCCATCTTCAACTTTGCGCTCGATGCGTGGGACGAAAAGCCCAGCTTGCCCAAGGCATTCGTTCCCGGCCAGAACAACCTTGAATACCTTATTCGCAAGCAGTACGTCTACGGCTACATGGTGTTCTTCAACATCAACATCTGCCGCAACAATCATGAAGATGTGAAGAAGCTCACCGAGTACGCGCACGCCCACCGTCTCGCCACCGACTACCACATCAATGAAACGCCCATGCTTGAGCAGGACGAGCACTTCAAGCATCTGAACGAAAACCCCACCTACATCCGGCCTGAGGATTGGCGTTCGGTCGATGGGCTGATTGATTGGATCATCGAGAAGAACAAAGCCGGGTACCAGATGGTGAACTCCGTCCAGCGTCTCCAGGAAATGAAGGCCTTCGTGCGCATGTCCTCAGGGCTAGACCTGAAAAAATACGGATGGTATGGCGACGGCACGCGGAACCAACGGCAACATCGCGGAGATAGCTCGCGCGCACACCGGGCATTGTCCAAGACCCGAACGGTGAGCTGCGTTTTGCCGACTGGAACTGCCGCGCCGGTCAGAACAACGTGATTATCCGCACTGATGGCACGGTCGCTCCATGTTTTCCCATGTATCCTTCCACGTTCGACTGGGGAAACATCGACGAACCCGAAGTTCGACCAGCAACAACTGCAGAGATGAAGCATACCTGCCAGCGGCATTGCTTCTCCACGCTCAATCACAACCTCGGCTATTGCTATAACGACGCCCGCGTCATCAAGTGGGTATGGACACAGGCCGTCACGAACCGCATGAAGGGAGGAGCGAGAAGTTTCGAGGACTGATTGTGTAAGTGTAATGACTTGATCGCCGGATCAAACTGACTCCACCTTCGGCCGTATCATCTCAAACCGTTGGGTGGTGCGCGTGTACTGCGTGCCGCCCAACCGGCCAACAAGGTCGAGCGAGTTCCGATCCAACCGCCCTTCTCTTAAGCAGCGCTCGTCAATGTGAACCGACACGATTTCGCCGATGACCAGGCTACCGCCCTCGGGGGCGGGGTTAAAGTCAAGAACCTGATACAGCTTGCATTCAAAGCTTACGGGAGAATCGGCCACGCGCCGCGGTCTCACGATTTTCGACGGCGCTGAATCGACCTTGGCCAATTCGAATTCGTCGATGGATGCGTCATAGTCACCGCTGGTCAGGTTCATAGCCTCGGCCAGTTCGAAGGTGACGATGTTGACCACGAATTCCCGGGTCTCGCGGATATTCTGCAGCGTGTCTTTCGGTGCTCCAACGCGGCGCTCCTCCAATCTCTCCAGCCGCTCCCGATTTCTTCGGCGGGCGCATCCCCGGCGCAAACGCCAGCAGCGGAGGCTTGGCGCATACCGCATTGAAAAACGAAAAAGGCGCCAGGTTGGGTTGTCCGGATGCGCTGAGGCTTGAAACCCACGCAATCGGCCGCGGCCCCACGGCGCTGATCAGAATGTTGTAGAGCTCGCGGTGCGCAAGTTGAGAAGGAGTGACGTCCATGGGTCGAGTATATCGTCTGATCCGCGGGCGACCCACATCTCGCGCTTTTCGAGATGTGGGACACTTACGCTCCCGGTACGAATTCTTACTTTTCTCCGAACACTTCCTTCGCGGCGACCACCGTGTTGCAGTGAATCGTGATCGTGTCTTCTAGTTTCATAGCGTAGCCGCCGGCGAGTGTAACCATCACAGGAATGCCCTCGGCTTTGGCAATTTGGTACACCAGCGCATCGCGCTGTTTCAATCCCTCAATCGTCAACGACAATCCGCCAAGCTGATCTTCGCGATACGGATCGGCTCCCGCGAGGTAACAGATCAAGTTCCGGCTGGAACTTGCTCAATCCCATGCTGATCGCGTCGCCGAGGCCGCCAGATAGTCGGCATCCCCCAGTCCGTCAGGCAAATTCAGGTCCAGTGACGAAGGGGGCTTAAACGACGGGTAGTTGTTGAGCTGATGCAGCGAGATGGTGAAGACGTCCGTCGTGGGCGTGCTACGCGGCCTCATGCCGGGCGGGGCCGGTCGCGCGGGATTGAGAACAGAAGCAAACGTCGCGGCCCCCGGTTCGCTGGGCGCACGCGGCCCGGAAAAAATCACAGCCGTGCCATTGCCTTGATGAACGTCGCAATCGACAGTCATGGCTGTGCGAATCCTGTCCTCACGCTGCATGCGGCGAATGGCGACGGCAACATCATTGATCATGCAGAATCCTTCGCCGTGCCCAGGGAATGCGTGATGGAATCCTCCACCGATGCTGATCCCCACGCCGTCGACAAGAGCATGATCGGCGGCCAGCACCGAGCCGCCCGCGGTCAGCCAAAAAGCGCGCACGAGTTCCGGCGAGTACGGAACTTCGAGCTCTAGCTGTTCCAGCGCGGTCAGCGTGCCCGTCTTCAATTTGTGGACGTACTGCGGAGTGTGCACCAGCAATATGTCCTCATCGTCTGCAGGAGAAGGAGCCACAAAGTCGGAAGGCTCCGCAACTCCGGTCGGCCAGCAGCCGGTCATGAATGCACTTGTATTTTTCGCCGGGAAACACATGCGACCCGATGGGCAAGTAGAAGTCGTCGCTGTAGATGAGCTTGAAAGGCAGCATGCAATATTCAGCATTCAGCATCCGGCGGGCCGGAGCCGAAAACGCCATATCATACGCGGATCGCAGCGTTTTCGCAGTGACATGAACAGTCCGCCGTCAGGTGTCGATTGGATGCCCGGAAACGGGTGAAAAGGATTCCCCTGCGTTTGGCCCCCTGTTTCGCCCTCAGTGGGCCAAGCTCCCTGTGGTTAAGGTTCTAAACTGTTAAACTGGCCCAGTTGCCAGCCAAAAAGAAATCGCTGCCAGAGAGCGCCCCGCCGCCGGGTCGTCGTCCACTTCTGCTCATCCACATACCGAAGGTAAGGGCCGGATTTTCCTGATCGACACGATGTCGTTCATTTTTCGAGCCTATCACGCCATGGCGCGGCAGCGTCCGATGTCCACGAAGACGGGGGTCCCGACGGCAGCGACGTATGTATTCGTCAACATGCTGCGCAAGCTGCGCGACGATTTCTCGCCCGAGTATCTGGCGGCAGTATTCGATGTGGGCGCGCCGACGATTCGCAACCAGCAGGCCGAAGCGATCACAACCATCCGCAAGTTCGATATCAAAACGCAGACGTTCAAAGAATCGCAGTATGGCGGCTACAAGGCGAACCGCTCCGAGATGCCGGGCGACCTGGTGCAGCAGATTCCGTATATTCGGCGCGCGCTCGAAGCGTATCGCATCCCGATATTGCAACTCGAAGGTTACGAAGCCGACGACGTAATCGGAACCCTGGCCCGGAAAGCGGCTGCGGAATCGTACTCGGTCTATGTGGTGTCCAGCGACAAAGACATGCTGCAGTTGGTGAACGACAAAGTGCATGTCTTGAATCCGCCAAAGGACAACCTGATTTGCGATGCCGCGAAAGTCGAGGAGATTCTCGGAGTGCCTCCGTCGAAGAGTGGTCGACGTGATGGCGCTGCGCGGAGATTCGGTCGACAACATTCCCGGCGCGCCCGGAATCGGCGACAAGGGTTCGGTCGAACTGATTCAGCGTTTCGGAAGCGTGGAACAGGCGCTCGAACATGCCGCGGAAGTCGAGAAAAAAACGTATCGCGAATCGCTGCAGAACAATCGCGACAACATTCTTTACAGCAAGCAACTGGTGACGATTGACACCGATGTTGCCGTCGACCTGGATGTGGCCGCGATGAAAGCGGGCGAACCGGGAGTTGAATCTCTGCGTGCGTTGTTTGCCGAACTCGAATTCACTTCTTTGTTGAAAGAGCTGCTTCCCGTAGTGGAAGTGAAAGAGGGCCACTACGGCGAGATCAAGTCGAAGTCTGAATTCGAGGAGTATTTGTCACGCGTCAACGAAAGCGCGCCTCTCGCCCTGGCAATTCCGTCCGCATCCCCGGAAGACATCGAAGAGCAAGAAGGCGAGCCGCAGCCCGCAGAGTCAGGGTTCCTCGCTTTGCAGCCCGCGGATGCGGAGCAACCTAGCGCCGCGAAACGCAGAGCGTCATAGCCGTGTCGAACGCGCCCGGCGAGGGGGCGATGGTGGCGCTCGAAGACGGAGCCACTCGCCGATCGGATAAAGAGCGCTCTCGAAGATGCCGCTCTGCCGAAGACGTTCCACGATCTCAAGTCTGCGCTTCATTATTTTGGCGGGCATGGGGGGCATTTTCGAGGGCATTTAGTGACCGGCAGATTGCGCTGGCTGGAGTCCGACACGATCCAATGCTCTACTCCTACCTCCTCGATCCGACCTACTCGTCGCATTCCTTGCCGGAGGTTGCGCTGCGAAGATTTAATTTGAAGCTCAGCGGCAATCTGGCGGAAGCGGCCGACATAACCGGTAGGCTGGCAATCGCGCTCCGCAAGGAAGTTGACGACCAGGGCTTGACCGCGGTGTATGAAGAGATCGATGCGCCCCTCGTGCCCGTGCTGGCTCGCATGGAGGATGCGGGTGTAAAGATTGATTTAGGGGCGCTCGAGCAGATGTCAGGAAAGTTGCAGCGTGAGGCTGCAGCCAAGGCCCGAGATATTTATGAGCGCTGCGGTATGGAGTTCAACATCAATTCGCCAAAGCAACTAGGCGATGTGCTGTTCAACAAACTGGCCCTGCCGATGCCGGTCAAATACGGAAAAGGAAAAAAGATTTCGACGGCGGTAGATGTTTTGGAAGGCTTGGCCGCCGATCACGAAGTTCCGCGTTTGGTGCTCGAATATCGGCAGCTCACCAAATTGAAATCGACCTACGTCGACGCATTGCCCGCGCTCATTCGCAGTCAGAGCGGCCGCGTGCACACGACTTTTGGGCAGACCGGAACGGCAACGGGACGCCTGTCATCGGCGAATCCGAACTTGCAGAATATCCCAATTCGAACCGAACTTGGGCGAGAAATTCGCGCAGCCTTCATCGCCGAGCCGGGACACGTCCTGCTGGCGGCGGATTATTCGCAAATCGAACTGCGCCTGCTGGCACACTATTCGAAAGACAAATTGCTGGTGGAAGCCTTTCGCCGCGGCGATGACATTCACACCCTGACCGCGTCGCAAGTGTTTGGCGTGCCACCGCTGATGGTGACAGCGGACCACCGGCGACAGGCGAAGGTTGTGAACTTCGGAATCGTTTACGGTTTATCGGCATTTGGCTTGTCCCAGCAACTGGGCATTGAGCCGGGCGAAGCCAGAAAATTTATCGATGCGTATTTTGAAAAATATTCGGGAGTGCGGGCGTTCATCGATGCCACGCTCAAGCAGACGCGGCGTGATGGAAAAGTGAAGACGCTCTTCGGGCGCATTCGTCCGATTCCCGATATCAACAGCAAGAACGCCACCCAGCGCGGGTTTGCCGAGCGCACCGCGGTGAACACTCCGCTTCAGGGAACTGCCGCCGACCTGATCAAGCTGGCGATGATCCGCATTGACGAGGAAATCCGCAAGCGCGGGCTGAAGTCCCGGATGACTTTGCAGGTGCACGATGAGCTTGTGTTCGAGGTGCCCGAAAGCGAAGTGGACACGATCAAACCGCTCGTGCGAGAACACATGGAGAACGCGCATGCGCTCGCCGTCCCGTTACTCGTGGAGATCGGAGTGGGGCCAAACTGGCGGGACATGGAGTAGGAAGCGCATCGAGGCAGCAAAATACCGCTGAAGTCCGATGCTGAGGAAAACTATTTCAGCGTTTCCGCTATACTCGGTGTACCGATTTTCCAGCGCCGTATTCGTCGTTGATTCCAGCCGCATGGCAAGAATTTTCGATCCTGCGGAGGCAGTCTGATGAGTGCAGCTCCATCGATGGCGTTCGAAAGAGAGCCCAGGCGCGTTTTTCCCCGGCATCCCCATCAACGTACCCTTGGACTTGATCGCTTTGCGATCGGGCGTACCCGAAAATTTGCCAGGGCGCTGCACCGACATCAGCGAGTCAGGCGTCGGCGCAGTGGTGTCCGGAGAAGTCGCCGCGGGTCAGCAGGTCGCGGTCGAACTGCGCCTTCCGAATGTCGGCGTGCCGGTTCGGGCGCGTGCTCTGGTTCGTTATCAATCACGCCTTCATTGCGGCCTTGAGTTTGTGGGGCTTTCGGTCGAGCAGCGGGAGATGATCCGGTATTGGATATACCGCGCTGCCTCGGATCCGCCGCACGTAAAAGATCTCAAACAGATCGATCTCAAGCAGATCGATCTCACGAAGAGCGACCCCATCGAAGATACAAAACCGGAAGTGCCCGTTGTCGTGGCGGACCCCGCTGCTAAAACCAAACGCAGGGTTCGCATCGGAAGGCGCGGACTATATATGCTGATCGCCGGGATTCTGACGCTGGCCGCTCTCGGATGGTGGGAGTGGCAGAGATCCTGGAACGAACTCGAAAGGCGCTCGCCGGCTGTGGAGTCGGGGCTTCGAGTCTCTCCCGAAACCATGGACAAGCGAATTGTTGCGAAGGTGGACCCGGTATATCCCGAAGCCGCGCGCACCGCTGGGACCGAAGGACGGGTGGAGTTGGATGCGGTGATCGCGCCGGATGGCAGCGTCAAACGCTTGCGGCCTGTCTCCGGTCCCGACCTCCTCGTCCGCTCGGCGACCGAAGCCGTGCAGTCCTGGAAGTTTGAACCCTACTTATCCGGCGGCAAAGCGGTTGAGGTTGAAACCGCGATCGTGGTCGAGTTCCGTTTGAATTAACTAAAAGTTTCCCTGTCTGACCCTTCGCTGTGTTCCGGCGCCTGACCTACGCGAAGCTCCCATCAGAAGGATACGGGCTGGCCGGCGGCAATCGTTTCGGTGTCGAACACTGTCGCCATGCCATGAATTACAGACGCCAGGCGCACGGCTGCAAGAATCGATTCCTCCGACATGCCTTTGCCACGCAGCACCTGTTCGTGCGTATCGACGCAGAGTCCGCAGCCATTGATTGCCGAAACAGCCAGCGACCAGAGTTCGAAATCGACCGGATCAATGCCGTGATTGCGTAGAACGTTCATCCGCAAGCGGGCCGGCAGAGTAGCGTACTTCGGGTTTTTTGACAGATGCTGAAAGCGGTAATAGATGTTGTTCATCCCCATGATGGCAGCCGCGCTCTTGGCTGCCCCCAATGCCTGGGGCGACAAATGCAATGCGGCTTCCGCAAGCAATGTCCGCAGTACCTGCGGGTTGCGGGATGCGATCGCGGATGCGGCCACCGTACCCCAGATCTGCTGCTCGTTCAGTTCCGGCTGTTGCAACAGCGTCGATAAGTTCAACTTCAAATCTTTGGCGTATGCGGGAACGCTGTCGAGAAGCTCATTCAGATTCATAAATCTCTCTCTCTTCAGGAATGGCGACCCCGAGCCGGAGTTTCGGGTGAACCGGCCCGGGTCAATTGAGACGTCAAGAATCGATACGTCGATCGTTGTCGATGGTTAAAGACTAAAGATCGATCATTAAACTACGAGCGTCGGTTCGCCCTTCTTCCAATTGCAGGGGCAGAGCTCGTCGGTCTGCAGCGCATCGAGCACGCGCAGAACTTCCTGCGGATTTCTCCCGACGGAAAGGTCGGTCACCATCACAAAACGAATGACGCCCTCCGGGTCGACGACGAACGTGGCACGCTGAGCAACGCCCGCATTCAGATCAAGAATGCCGAGAGATTCGCACAGGTGGTGTTTGATGTCTGAAAGCATGGGGAACGGCAGGTTGTGCAGGTCTTCGTGGTGCACGCGCCAGGCGCGGTGCACAAACTCGGAGTCGGTGCTGCCGCCGAGAACTTGCGTGTCGCGGTCCAGAAATTCCTTGTTCAGCTTGCCGAATGCTGCGATTTCCGTCGGACAGACGAAGGTGAAATCCTTGGGCCAGAAGAAATACACTTTCCACTTACCTGAGTAGTCCTGATCGGTAATGGTTTTGAATGCTTTGTCACTATTGTCGGTGCTGACGGTTGCGGTCAGCGAGTATGAGGGAAATTGTTCGCCTACGGTTAACATTTTTGTTTCTCCTAAGGTTCTGGGTTCTTGCGTGAATTCTGTTGCTTTGCCAAACTGCAGTCAGAGGGGACACTTCCGGCAACGTAGAATACTCATACCGAAAAAAGGATTATCCGTCTGTGATCCAGCTCAACCCGTAGTGTGAGCGGGTGCACATCGAGCAGCACACAGGGAAGATCGATTTCCAACCGAACCACTCCCTTGAAATGACAGCTGTCTTTGTCCTCTATCTTGGGGGTGCTGTTCAACTCCGTATGCAAATTCTTTGGACGAAAACTTACATGCCTCCTGGCACCCGCGGGGTTAGGTGAGCGAGGCCCGATCCAACGGTACGATCTCGGCAGTTCGAGGTTGGATCTGTTCCACGGGCACGAGGACGTTGGGGCTCCATCCAAGCACGTCGTAGTAAGTTTTTTCGATCGAGCGGGCAATTTCGGACCATAAATACTGCCCTTGAATCCGCTCGCGTTCCCGGGTTGCGGACTGGTGCCGAAGTTCGGGATTGTGTACCAGCAAGTCGAGCATGCGTTCGAGATCGGCCTGATCGCCGCGACGGAAGGTGAAGCCCGCACCTTCGACCACCTCTCGATTCTCCGGAATATCGCTGGTCAAAGCGCAGACACCGGCAGCCATCGCGTCCAGGAGCGCCAGTGACAATCCCTCAAGCTCCGAAGGAAGCACGAACAATGCAGCATTGGAGAGAAGTTCCTCGAGATTGTTTCCAGAGACCCATGGAAGGAAATGGATCTGGTCGGACTCGTGCCGCCGCAAGCTCTTTACATAGGAATCGGAGTGGCTGGAACCCCCGGCTAAGACCAGTTTCATATCGGTCTGGAGATTTTCAAACGCCTTGATCAGAAGATGGCAGTTTTTTCCCGGCGAAAGCCTCCCTAGGAAAAGCACATAGTTGTCCGGCAGAAGACCCCACTCTGCTAGTTGCCCAGTCAAACGCCGGGGCGCCGACACGGCGCCGTTCGGCACGTAAACGGTGTCGCGATCGTACTGCTGTCGGTAGTACTGCTGCAGAGTGCGGGAGACGACCATCGTGGCATCGGGCAAGGAAACCGCGGCCGCTTCTCCCCAGCGCAACACGCGCGCCGCAAGCCGGCCCCACTTGCCGCGCTGCCAATCCAGCCCCTGCACGGTGACCACTGTCTTCTTGCCGGCAAGCCGCGGAAGAAACGAAAAGAGCGCCGGTCCCAGACAGTGATAATGCACAACATCATAGTCCGAAAACATGGCATGCGCTGTGCTCAACAGCGTGTGGACGAGAGTTTCCAGATGTTTCGAACAGATGGTCGGCAATCGCCGCACGCGCATGCCATTATGCATCTCCATGGGAGGAGTGAAATGAGTGCGGCAATAGATGGTGACTTCGTGTCCCAGGCGCGCCAGTTCCTGGCCGGCCTGCTCGTAGTAGGATTCGATGCCACTGTATTTCGAGACCACCCCGCGACCTCCTATGAACGCGACGCGGACGCTGCGGCGCGGACGCGGAGATGCCGGTGCAACAGGAAAAGGCAGAAACTTTTTCGCAGAGGTGAGCCGACGGTAGAGTTCGAGCAGCTTCTCCATGTGCTGCTCGGGATCGTGATTTTCTTTCACACGACGGCGAGCGGCCCCTCCCATCTTTGCGATCAGATCGGGCCGGTCAAACAGAAAGGCGATTGAGTGGGCGAGTTCTTCGCGGTCCCCGTCGGTATACAGCAATCCGGTCACTCCATGTTCGACGAGTTCGCGGCGCGAGCCCAGGTCGGAGGCGATGACCGGGCGTCCCCACGCATAGGACTCCAGGATTGATTTCCCCAAGGTCTCGTAGGCGTGCGAGGGAAACACGGAGAAACTGCAACCAGCGATGAGCTTTTGAAGTTTCTCACCATGCACCATCCCCGCGAACAGAACCTGGTTCAAATTCAATTCTCGTGCCATCGCCTCAAGTCGGGAACGCTCCGGACCGTCTCCCGCAATGACGAGGGGAACGTGCGGCAATCGCACCATCGCGCGTAAAAGCTCATAGACACCTTTCTCCGGAGATAGCCGGCCGAAGTAGAGCAGATATCCTTCATCGCTGACTAGATTTTCCTCGCCAGGCAGGGTTTGAAAGTGCGGCAGCACCTCGATTCGCTGCGCGGGTAGACCGCCGGCGATCAGTTTGTTGCGCACGAAATCGCTGGGAGCCATGAAGATGTCCACGCACCGTTCGTAAGTTCGCAGCCATTTATGCAGGTATGCTTCGGCCGCAAGCACCACCGCGCTCGAGCGCGGGCCTGCATAACAACCCGATCGTGGCGGCGTGGTGGAAAGCGCCGTGACTGCAAAGTTCGCAGGCACGGCCATCCGCGACAAAATTGTAAGTTGGACACAAGATCTTGAAATCGTTCAGGTGGTAAAGCACGGGGATCCCCTGGTGCTTCAGTTCCCAAAGAATCGAGGGCGACAAATGGTGATAGATGCCGCGAATATGGGCGAGGTCAGGTGAAAAATCGGCCAAGCAACTCCGCATGGCGCGCCGTGCGGATGGCGAATAGATGGCGTGAGCCGCCATCTTGACCTTCTTCAGAAACCCGCTTCCGGATCTTTGAAATCAAGATGCGGGAACGCAATAGCTGCGTCCAGCGAAGGCGGGTGAGCGGCCATGGTCCATGCTGAACAGCGCGGTTTCCTGGCCGCGCTCATCCATCCGTTGCATCAGGTCGAACAGGTACGCTTCCGTGCCGCTAAACCGATAGTTGTACTTGTTGCAATACAGGATGCGCATAGTTACCTCCGATTGAGGAATGCGGGCCAGAAATTGCTCCGCGAAAGTGCGTAAATTTCGTTGGCGATTGTAAGAAGCGGCAATGCTCGCCGCCGCCGCGCGCTGGATTCCGGCCAAGGAGGCTCTTGTTGGCCTGAATCCAGCTGACGGCGCTGACGAAATCGGGCAAAGAGCCACACTGGTAAAGAAATCCCGTGCGCTGGTGCTCGACCAACTCAGGAATCCCGGTGATCGCCGGAGCCAGCACCAGTTTTTCGTGAGCCATGGCCTCCATCAGGACTACCGGGATGCCTTCGCTCTTGCTGGTCATAACGACCAGATCGGCGTAGCGGTAATAGCTGGAAAGATCGGCTGCGAGGCACGTGGCCGATCAGGTAGACGCGATCCTCGAGCCGCAATGCCACAATCTGGCTTTCAAGAGCTACTCGCTCCGGCCCCTCGCCGACAATCCAGCAGATAAAGTCAAGACCTCGGTCGCGAAGCGCGGCGCAGCCCTGGATGAGAAAGTGATGGTCCTTCACGCCGATGCAGCCGTCCCACGGAGAGGAGACAGAATCGCCTCAGTTTCGCTGGCACGTTCGCCTCGACTACCTCGCTGTCGGTGGAGTGGGCGCCAGGAAAGCACGCGATCGACTCCAAGCCGTTGCACGACGATCTTCTCCGGCGGCGTGAAGGGTAGCGGCGGAGAATGTATTGCCGGTTGAAATCGGAGACGGTGACACAAAACTCGCAAGCCCGCAGCTTGGCCGCAAGCAGATCCGCGCGCCGCAGCAGATCGGAGCCATGCAGCGTAAAACTGAAGCCGATTCCGAGCAGACGGCGCCGCGGCTAACGCCATCCATGAGGCAAAGTATCCGTGATGGGCGTGGATGTGCTCGACCTCGAGCGGCGCCAGTTGCTCTGCCAGCGCCGCGCCCATCACGGTGTGGCCCAGCGCACGAATGCGGCGGGCCGGGGGAAGCTCCGCGCTCCCAGAGCAACGGGCCGTAGCAAGTTGCCAAAGGTCGTGGCGATCGGAGAGGAGCCGGCGCACCGCTCGCACCAGTTCATCGTCCGAGAGCGGCTGGAAAAAACGCGTCTCTTTCCAGAAAGCGCGTTCCGCCAGGCTGAGACGATCCGGCGAGACCCGTTTGCCGCTGCAGCAGATCACTTTCGTCCCGCGGCGGCGCAGTTCCGTGATTTCATCGATCACGTAAGGTTCGAGCGACGAAGGAAACTCATTAGCGATGTAGGCGATGGTGGTCATGCGGCGGACTCCTCGGAGGCGCAGAGCATTCCGGCAACCGTGAACATGAGTCCAATCACAAACTGGTACGCCATGTCGACGAAGAAAGCATTGAACAGATAAACGCTGAGCAGGATGGGCCAAACTTTGCGCAGCGAAGCAACTGAGCCAGTTTCACCCGGCGGCCCGCGCCAGCAGAGGCGGAAGAGGTTGAAGAAGAGAATGCCGTACAGGGCCAATCCCGGTACACCGAACTCGACCAGCAAGGCGAGGTAAGTGTTGTGCACGTAGAAAGTGCGAAGGTGATAGCCCTCCATGCGGCGGGCCAGCTCGGCGTACATGCCGCCTGCGGCCCAACCGGTGAACGGCCGCTCCTGAAACATCGCCCAGCCGGCGTCATACACGGCCAGGCGCGCATCGACCGGGCCGCGTTCCCCGGTGCGGTCCCAAAGAGCGCTTTCAGCGAATGGTTGCTGAAGGCGATTGCCAGGCCAATCATCAGGCCCGCAACCACCAACAAAGTGCACACCGCCAGCAGCCGCCGTTTGACGAGGCGGAATCCGAGAACGATCGTGGAGACGGCGAACGAGATCCAGACGGCGCGCGTCATAGTGGCCAGCACCGCCAGCGGCAGAGCCAGCCATAGCAGAGTCACGACGGTTTTGCGTTTTTGCGAGAGCGCCAGAACAAGAATCCCCAGGATGTTCAACGAAACGCCATTGGCCACCGCCTGGAGAAATGGCCCGCGAGCGCGGTCGGGATGAAAGCCAAGACTTTCGTCAAGAATGAAGCGCGGAAAGATGAGCGAGCGGGCATCGGCAAGGAACGCAATGGCAATGAACGCGAGGTAGGCGAGCACAACGATGACGAAGATTTCAAAGTGTCTTTCGTTGCGATTCGGCCTCGGAAGACAAGCACCGCGACGTGAAAAAGCGCAAAGGGAACAATGTACTTGCTGGCGATGACGCTCCAGATTTGCGCATCGAACGGCTCCCGAAGCACGCGAAACACGGCGAGCGCGGCAAGGGCGAGCATGGGCAAGCTCAGTCCGGCAAAGAATGGGACTTTTTCGCGCAGCGCCAGCACCCGCAGAGCAACGAAAGAAGACCAGAATGCCGAACGCGATCCGGTCGGCATAAAAAGAAAAAAGGTCCGGCGGCCGAAACAGAAAAACGGTCATCGCGGCCACATAAAGAATGGAAGGAAACGCTAAGCCCAGGTGAAGAGGCCGCAGCAGCCAGACCGGCAGCGCGCCAAAGCGGGTTGTCGTCACCGTCCCGAGTGAAAGCCAGGGCGCGGCTGCTCATGGCGCTGCTGTTCATGACGCTGCTGTTCATGCGAAGCTCAAACTCCTTCCGGCGCGAACAGTACGCGCACTGTGCTGGCGAGGATGCGCAAGTCCAGACGCAGGCTCCAGTTCTCGATGTAGGTGAGATCAAGGTGCATGTTGAGCTCGAACGACGGACAATCGCGCGCCGTAATCTGCCACAGACCCGTGATGCCGGGTTTCACGTCCAGCCGCCGGTACTGGTGAAGTTCGTAATGGTTGACCTCGTCCACGGGATGAGGCCGCGGGCCGACCAGGCTCATTTCCCCGCGCAGCACATTCCAGAGTTGTGGCAGTTCGTCGAGGCTGTAGCGGCGGAGGATACGGCCGATGCGGGTGATTCTGGGGTCGTCGTCGAATTTTGAAAATCGGCCCTTGTCTCTGGTTGCGGGCGCGCAGGTCTTCCTTAAGGTGATGCAGCGTTCGTCACCATGGAGCGAAACTTGTAGCAACGGAAGCGTCGACCTTTGGCGCCGGTGCGTTCCGCGGAGTAAACGACCGGGCCGGGCGAATCCAGTCGGATGAGTAGGGCCACGATCGCCATGTAGAGGACTGACCAATACCAGAGCCGCACGCCGCACCGGCGATATCCAGCAATCGCTTCAGAAACAAGGCCGCGCTCAGGTAATGACTCGCGATGGAGGGTGACGACCGGCACTTCTCCGATGCGGTCGATGCCGCAGTCGGGCCACGGACCCGAAGGCAGATCGGGAACGGCACGAATGTCGAGATGGTTCCGGAACGCGGTCTCGGCCGCTTCTCGCGCCCGCGGCGGTCTGTCCGGGAAGAGCGAGAATGACCTCATCGATGAACTCGGCGCGTGCGAGCCAGTCCAGGTCTGCGATTCGTCCCAATACCACCGGGGAAAGAGGCAAGTCATCATCCACAAAGCCGCAGACGTTTGCGCGGTGCAAAGGATCGTTGCGCAGCGCCCGGGCGATCGACCGCGCGATCGGACCGCCGCCAACGATGAGGGTCTTGCGCGATTCAGTCTCGCGCCGTCGCCGCTTCGATACCGTCTGCTTCAATCGGCGCCATAACACCAAGCCAGTCAAACTGGCGGCAAATGTCGTGAAGGTCGAGAGTGGGCGCATTCCGTCCCACCGCGCGCTGAGTACCAGTCCAACGGCGAACAAAGTTGACCTCGCCAGAATTGGCACAATCCCGGCCGGATACGGATCTCCAGCGTTCTTGTAAAGTCCCTCTGAGAATCCAAAAAGCGTGACCAGAACCGCAAAAATTGGCAGCGAAGCCCATGGCAGCCCCCAAGCCGGATTGCAGAGCGCCGCCGCGCTGCAAACTGCCGCGAGTACCAACAAATCGGCCGCCACCAACTGAAACACCATGAATCGACCGCCGGTTGGATGTGGCAGGAGTTCCTGGATTGGCAACCGCGCCTGTGTTGCTTTCGCGGTGGTTTCGTCCATCATGCTGACTGGACGTCGCGGGATCGCGGCGTCCGTCGGCGCGGACTTGGCCGTCGACACTCTGGCGTGCGGCATGGCAGAAGTCCCAGGAATCATGCGTGCGTACTGCGAGCGGCAATCTTCTTTGCCGGTGTTCCACAGTCGGTTTGTAGTCAATTCGCCCATAGCATTCACAGACTCCGGTACAGGCCTTGCGGCACGGGAAAACGCCGCTCCGAGAGGACGGTCCCCAGCAGAGAAACTTTTGCCTTGCTAAGTTGATCCTTGATTTGAGCGGCGACAAGGCGTCTGGTTTTGTTCGCGGTCAGCACTAGCACCAAGCCGTCGCAGCTTCGGCCAATGCTTGCGGTGAGCCACGTGACCGGCGCACACCACAGAACAGAAAAGTCGAATTCCGCCGTGAGTTCACGAAGCCGTGACAGGTTCTGATCGGTAATTCGCCGTCCAGAGCCCTCCCCCAGCCAACTTTGGCGAGGCACCATCCACAACCGTGGCGCGATCGGCCAATTGGCCTCCCCGCGATTGGGGGAGGGAATCTGCAGTTGGCTCGGCAGCAGGATCCCGTCCGGGTTGGCGTCGATCAACCCGACATCGCGCCCGTCTTCGGCTAGAGCTTGGGCGACCTCGAGGCAGAGTGTCGCAGTCGCTGTTGATGATTCGACCGCCGCAAATCCAACATGCCGTAACGGCCCCGATTCATGCCGGAAGAAAAGTTGTTGCACGAGCGTTTGAATCTGCTCCTCGTGAACCGGCGTTGCGCTGGCAACTGCCATGCGCTGGCTTTGCTCGCGAATCTCCTCGCGCACCGAAGCTACGCGCGGCTGGGCAGCGGCAGCTGGTGTTTCAGCAAAAAGCCCCAGGAGAGTGCTCACTGGGTCACCACTCTGGGCCGACCGATCCGGGATGTGAAAGGACGTAAGACAGTAGGCTCAGGCGCTGGCAGCCAGGCCAGCACTGGTACTTCCATGAGGCTGTAAGCTTCGTCCGGAGTGCGAATTGTTGGGTCAAAGTATTCGGCCGTAAAGGCGATGCCGATGCTGCACACCGTGGCCAATCCGAAAGCGAGCACGAAATAAAGAAAAATGGAGTGCTCGGGCAGGACGGGGGCCACAGGGGCTTCCACAATGGCCACATTAAGGATGCGACTCTGGTCCAGCGCGTTGCCGATCCGCGCTTCCTCGCGCTTGTGAAGGTAAAGCAGGTAGCTGTCTTCGTCGGACTTGGCCGCCCGTATCAGGTCCTGTTGATCGACCGAGTCGGATTGCAGTTGCTCGGCGATCTTGCGCAGAGCCGCAACCTGAACGGCAGCATCGGATTGCCGTGCCCTCAAGCCGTTCTCCTGCACCTCGGCCTTTTCCATCTCCATGCGCGCCCATTCGTAGTTCGGATCCTTGTCGGTGGTTTCGTCGCGCACCGGAGTGAGCGCCTCCGCCGCAATTGAAACTTGCGTGTCGGTGATTTCTTTTTCCACTTCCTGCACCAGCCGGTAGGACGGTTCAAAGCGCGTGAGAAGCTCAGTGCGCTTGAGTTGGAGTTCCAGCAGGTGCGTTTTCATCTTTTCCAGAACCTGAGGATTGTCGGCCCAGCGCTTGAGGGTGACCGACCGCGAAGGAAACGATTTGAGCTGTTCGCCGAGTGACGCAACCCGGTGCTCGTTTTCGACCCGATCCTGGTCGATTTGCCGGTAGGCTGCGTCCGCGTCACCTAACCTCTGCAGCGCGATGTCCCGTTGCAGCGCCGCCGATACCACCCCCCGAGAACGGGTGAATTGCACGAGTTCGCTTTCGGACCGGTGCAATCTTTTTTCGTAAGCCGCGGTCTGCTGGTCGAAGAACTCGATCTCTCCGGGCGGCCGCTGTAGATTCGTGTGTCGTTGCACGTAGAGCGTAGAAAGCGCCGCCAGTATGCGCGCGGCGCGCTCCGCACTCGTGTCCTTGTAGCTGACCTGGATAAGGTTCGACTTCTTCAGAGCTTCGACATTCAAGCGGCGCGCCAGTTTGCGGACCGCATGTTCGACCTCGGCCGGACGCTCCGAATCCGGGGTATCCGCGGGGATGATTCCGGCCAGTTTCACCACCTGCTTCAACAGATCCTCGTCGCGCAAGAGTTCGACTTCGGAATTCAGCTCTTCCTCGGTAATGTCGGGGCGCGTGAAATCCATGGGGCTGGCGGGCTGGGAAGAGGCGACGGGATCATAGCGTCCCCGCCGCAGCAGTACCATGAAGTGCGATTCATAGCGCGCCGAGAAAACCACAAAAAGCATCGTGGCCAATAACAAGAACGCAAAACAAGCTGCGACCAGTTGCGGACGCCGGAACAGCATGGCCGCAAGTTCCCGGGGAGTAGGAGAAAGAGTGCTGCGCGAGCTTGCGATCAATTCGTTGGACATGGTTTCGGTAAAGCAGACGGTCCCTGCGTTCTCGTACTCCTATGTTTGTTCTTCGGTGCTCCGTGGCCGGGTTTTTGACTCCAGTCCGATCGCAACCGGATTCCACTTTTGTAAGGCCGCTCTAGAACTGCAAAGGATTCATGTACCAGCTCATGGCGTTGGTCGGAACATACTTGCGGATCTTTGAAACGCGGCTCTGGGGCACGAAAACAAAATCGCCGGCCTGAAGGTGAAGGTCTTCATGAAGATTCCGGGAATTCAGCATCTTCTTCAGATTGATTACGTGGGATTCAGCGACGTTCGAGGAAATCCGGCGAAACACAACCACCTGCGAATGACGGGCCTGCTGCGTAAAACCGCCGGCCATCGCCACCGCTTCATTGACGGTCAGATCCCCTCTCAACTCGTATTTTCCCGGCCTTGCCACCTCGCCCGACGCCAGGAAGTATGGCTTGTCAAAGTCCTTTAAGGTCACGGTGACCTCCGGATCGTGCAGGAATCCGCGGTAAGCATCGGCAACCGCCTCCTGCATCTGGGGAACCGTGAATCCCTCGACAAACAGCGTTCCCGCGCCTCTCAGTGCCACAAAGCCATCGGGTTGCACGGTTAATGCCTGATTGAAGTCGGGAGAAAACGTGAAATTTACATCCACGATGTCCGATTTCGTAAGCCGGTAAAGCGGGTGGCGTTCCCCTCCGAATGCAGGATCTCCCTTGCCGCCCGCTTTCCCGGGTTGTGTGATCGCTCCGTTCGCGGAAACGCTCGTGTCGGACCGGTCCTGGCTCTGCGAGCTCTCCGCCGCCGCGATCTTGCCGGTTGGCGGAGCAGAGTACACAGGGGCCGAAGTAGTTGGCGGCACGGTTTCCTGAGCGTTGGCGATCACGGCGAGCTGCAGGATGAGCATCCCTGCAGCTTCCAAAACTACGTGTTTGGTCAATCGATTCATCTCCACACTCTCACCGCTGCTCAGAACGGCGAACTAAGCAACTCGAAGCCTTGAGCTGCTTGCAACGAACGTATAGTTGCGTCCCGAACGCAACAAGACTTGGAAAGTACTGTCCACCGCCGTACAGGGCACGTTCCAGCCACTAGAAAAGTGATGAAATCTTCGGACGATGCGTCGGGCCGGGGTTTGCGGGCCAAAGCGAACTCGGGCTGGGAATGTCCCTATCCGAAACGTGTGCACCAGAGTGGCCCCTCGAAAGTAGACAGCGAGTGCCGGATATGTCACAAACGGAGTGTGATGGAGGCTACATACGGTCCGTGCGCTTTAGGCCATGATCGGACGGTGAAAAACGTGCGCTCCGAGAAACAGCCCGGGGAAATTCCGGCAGTCGTAACCGAGACGGTGCAGGTTCTCATCGCCGATTCGAGCCCCATTCAGTCACAACTCTTGACCCGGGCCCTGAACGTCCGGCGAGACTTTCAGGTTGCCGCTGTCGCCCTGGAGACATCCGCTCTCCACAACTTCTTCGAATCGAATCACGCCGATGTGGTCCTGATTGCAGGGAACCACCTGCCCGATTTGAGTGTGTTGCGCTGGTTGCGCGTTTCGTATCCGAAAATCGCGCCCGTGCTGCTGGCCGAGAACGATGACCGCGAACTGGTGGTCAATGCCTTGCGAGCAGGCGCGAAGGGTATTTTTCTTTTTGCCGACACTCCCTTCGCGATGCTGTGCAAGTGCATCCAGTGCGTATTCCGCGGTGAGGTCTGGATCAATAGTCAGCAGATGAATTACGTGCTCGACGCTCTCTCCGAGGTGCCCACCTTGCGCGTCGTCAACTCCACGGGGAGGTCGTTGTTGACGCCACGCGAAGAGCAGGTGGTTGCGCTCGTGGCCGATGGCTTGACCAACCGCGGAGTCGCCGGCGAACTCGGACTCAGCGAACATACCATCAAGAAATACCTGCTGCGCATCTTCGATAAGGTGGGGATCTCAAGCCGGGTAGAACTCGTCCTCTACGCCATGTCGCACGGCGAAAATCGACCGGCGGAGTGGATGCCAAGCGGGAACGCCTAGGCGCAAAAAGAACAGCGGCGGATACAATGGCAGCATGCGTAGGCGCGGGGAGATCGCTTGGTGACCGGTTCCGAGTCCCAGTCTCCGTCCAAAGTCACGCGCCGCTGGACCGTAATCGCCTCCGGTCTCCTTCTTCTGGCGCTGGCGCTGGTTGTGATCTATACCGGGCCGAATGCCTTCTTGAGTCCCGTCGCCTTGGTAGTGGTGGCCGCGATCGGGTTGGCCGCGCTTCTGCTCCAGGTTCGGTTTCGCCGCGAGCTACCGCACATACATTCTCCTCTCTGGCTCAACGTTCTCGGTCTTGTCTGCGCCATGGTCTCGCTCTTTGCGGATAACCTCCGATTGACACGCCGTACGCTCGACTTGGTAGCATTTTCCGCCGTGTTCTGCTTCGGCGTCAGCGGATCGCTCATTCTGCGAGCCCTGCGCCGCCGCGTGCGCGCACCGCGGCCCGAGACTGAGTAGAAACAATTTGAAAAAACACTTTCTGTGGTTTTGCCTTTGGTTGGTGCGCGTCTGGACACACAGTCCCGTTTACAATGCCGCTATGCGCGTGACCCTATTCGGAGCCTCGGGTTTACTCGGCCGAGACTTGGTTCAAGAACTGAGTTGCCGGCATGAGCCTTTGACCGCGCTGTCTTCGAAAGACGCTGATCTGCGCGACCGCGCGCGCGTTCGCAACGTGATTCGTGATTCCCGTCCCGAGTGGATTCTCCTGTCCGCCGCCTACACCGATGTCGATGGCTGCGAGTCGAACCGCGACCTCGCCTTCGCGGTGAATTGCGAGGGCGCCGTCAATGTAGCCGAGGCTGCCCGCGAAGCCGGATCACGATTATTGTTTCTGAGCACCGACTACGTTTTTGATGGTGCCAAACGATCGCCTTACCAGATCACCGACCCAAGAAATCCAACCAGTGTTTATGGCGAGAGCAAAGCCCGTGCCGAAGAACGGCTCCTGGAGATTCTGCCTGAGGTCTGCATCGTCCGCACGTCGTGGCTGTTCGGTCACGCAGGCAAGTGCTTTCCCGCAACCATTCTGAAGCTGGCATCCACCCGCCCCGAAATTTCCGTAGTAAGCGACCAGCGAGGTAGCCCAACCTTCACCCGCGATCTCGCCGACGCTCTCGTCGAACTTTGCCGACTAAATGCTAGCGGCATCGTGCACGTCACCAATTCCGGAAGCTGCACCTGGTACGAGTTCGCGACCGAAATCGTGCGCGCATCCGGTCTGCCAACTAAAATCAAGCCGGTGACCACCGCCGAATTCCCGCGCCCGGCGCGTCGTCCAGCCTACTCGGTTCTGTCGCCCGATAGCCTCCACGCCTACAACATCCACATGCCCGATTGGCAGGACGCCCTGCGCCGTTATCTTGAAAGCGCTCCCACTGCATCCATCGACTCCGCCGTCTAGTCCTCGTAGTCCAGCCCCCGCTGTCCAATCTCCGCCGCCGTGGTTTATCCTAACTTTTCTTTGGGGGATCAACCGTGAACCAGCGATTCGTATGGATTCTGCTCGCCGCGCTCTGCCTGTTGCCTTTTCCTCTTGCGCTTTCCGCCCAGCCCTACGACCCGACTATGTACCAGGAACTTCGCTGGCGCATGATCGGCCCCTTCCGCGGCGGCCGCACCGTCGCAATTTCCGGAGTTCCCGGCCAGCCCAATGTCTTCTACATGGCGCCAAACAACGGCGGAGTTTGGAAGACGACGGACTTCGGCCACACCTGGAATCCGATCTTCGATAATCAACCCAGCGATAATCAGGCGTCAGGTTCGATAGGAGCGCTGGCTGTCGCGCCGTCGAATCCCAACACTATCTACGTTGGCAGCGGAGAAGGCCTGCGCCGTCCCGACCTCTCCACCGGCAACGGTATCTATAAATCGACCGACGCTGGCCGAACCTGGCAACATCTCGGCCTGCGCGATGCTCAGCAGATCGCATCCATCATCGTCGATCCCAAAGATGCCAATCGCCTCTTCGTCGCCGCTCAAGGACATCCCTACGGTCCCAACCCTGAGCGCGGAATCTTCCGCTCCCTCGACGGCGGTCAAACCTTCCAGAAAGTTCTGTACAAAGATGAAAACGTCGGTGGCATGGACCTCGTCTTCGATCCCCGCAACTCGCAGATAATCTTCGCCAGCATGTGGTCCTCGCGTCGTCCGCCGTGGACCACAGGCGGCGGCTACAACGGCCCCGGCAGCGGTCTCTACAAATCCACCGATGGCGGAAACACGTGGCGGCAACTCACCAAAGGATTGCCGGGCGAAGCCGAAGGCATTGGACGCATCGGTCCCGCCGTTTCCCCCAGCGATCCCGATCGCATGTATGCGTGGGTGAATCTGAATAATGTCGGTGCCAAGAAAGCGAGCGGCATTTACCGCTCCGACGATGCCGGCGAAAGCTGGCAGCAGGTGAATGACGAAGGCCGCATCTGGGGACGCGGCGACGATTTCGGCTGCGTGCGAGTCGACCCAAAAAATAAAGATGTGATCTACGTCGCCAATACGTCGACCTACCGCTCCACTGACGCTGGCAAGAACTTCACCGCCATCAAAGGCGCTCCCGGAGGCGACGACTACCACACCATCTGGATCAATCCCGAGATTCCCGACATCATCGCGCTCGCAGTCGATCAGGGCGCAACCATCAGCGTCAATGGCGGCCAGACCTGGAGTTCGTGGTATAACCAGCCGACCGCACAGTTCTACCACGTCATCACCGACGACCAATTTCCCTACTGGGTCTATGGCGGACAGCAGGAAAGCGGCTCGGTTGGCACTGCCAGCCGCAGCGACTTCGGCGAAATCACCTTTCGCGACTGGACTACCCTCGGCGTAGAAGAATACGGCTACGTAGCGCCCGATCCGCTGCATCCCAATCTGATTTATGGCGGCAAGGTGACGGTTTTCGACCGCAATACCGGACAGACGCGTGACGTTTCGCCCGTGGTTCTGCGCACCGGGGAGTATCGCTTCAATCGCACCGCGCCGCTGATCTTCTCGCCAGCCGATCCGCACGTGTTGTATCTGGGATCGAACGTGCTCTTCTCGACCCGCGACGGCGGCAACAGTTGGCAGATCATCAGCCCCGATCTCACCCGTGAAGATCCCGGAGTTCCCGACGACGCTCGGCCCATTCGTCGCCGACGATCCCGCCAAAGGCAAGCATCGCGGCGTGATCTATTCGCTGGCTCCGTCTCCCAAAGACGCCAACCTGATCTGGGCCGGAACCGACGATGGCTTGATCCAGGTAACGCGCGATGGCGGCAAGAACTTGGCAGAACGTCACGCCTCCAGAGCTGACGCCGTGGAGCAAGCTAGCCCAACTGGACGCGTCGCATTTCGACTACTGGAACCGTCTATGCCGCGGTGAACCGCTTCCGCCTCGACGACCTGCATCCTTACATCTATCGCACTCACGATGGCGGCAAGAGTTGGCAGAAGATTGTCACCGGATTGCCCGACGAGCCCGTCAACACTGTCCGCGAAGATCCTGAGCGCAAGGGCCTGCTTTTCGCGGGAACCGAACGCAGCGTCTATGTCTCCTGGGACGACGGCGACCATTGGCAGTCGCTGCAAATGAATCTGCCGCCAACCTCTATCCGCGATCTGGTCATTCATCACGACGACGTAGTAGTCGGAACCCATGGCCGCTCGTTCTGGATCCTGGATAACATCACGCCGCTGCGCCAGTTCAATTCCGAGGTTGCGAATGCTCCGGCGCAGCTTTTCAAGCCGCAACTCACCTATCGTGTGCGTCGCAACAACAATCCCGACACGCCGCTGCCGCCCGAAGAACCTGCAGGCCAGAATCCTCCCGATGGCGCAATGATCGACTACTGGCTGAAAGCCGCGCCTTCCGGACCTGTCACTCTGGAAATTGTCGATGCGTCGTCGGGAAAAGTCGTCCGCCACTTTTCCAGCGCCGACAAGCCCGAGCCAGTCAATCCGAAAGAATTGAATGTCCCCATGTACTGGGTGCGTCCGGCGCGAACCCTGTCGGCTGCTTCTGGAATGCACCGCTTCCTCTGGGACCTGACTTATCCCGCGCCTGACGTTCTCGATCACGACTATCCCATCTCGGCCATCTTCCACGACACGCCGCGTTATCCGCTGGGAGCGACCGTTTTGCCCGGCGAGTACAAAGTCGTACTCTCTGTTGGAGGCAAAAACTACACGCAAACCTTCGCGATCAAAATGGATCCGCGCGTGAAGACATCTCCCGAAGATCTGCGTCGCCAATTCGACCTCGACCGCAAGATTGCCGACGCGCTTCACCAGGATTTCGAAGCCCTGCAACAGGTGCGCAGCCTGCGAGCGCAGTTGAAGGCGTTGGCGAACTCGCCGGATGCAATCAAAAAAGCAGCCGCTGAGCTGGAAGCGAAAGCCGAGCCCATCGAAGGCCAGGGAGGCGGTTACGGCGCGCGCTACCTGAGCACTCCCGCAGGCCGCAGCTTGTCGCGTCTGAATAGCGGATTCAACGCGGTAGTCAGTGCTCTCGATACCGCCGACGCCGCGCCAACTACGCAGCAAATCGCCATGTTTGGAGAACTGAATAAAGCGCTGGAAGAGCAGTTGTCCGCGTGGGCGCAGCTCAAGTCGAAAGACGTTCCCGAACTGAATGAGCAACTGAAGAAAGCGGGAAAGCCCGCGATCGATCTCCAAAAAGCGGTTCCAGGATCAGCCGATGAGGACGATTCGCAGGATCGCGACTAGAACGAAGAATTAGGTTCGCGAGGTTGTGTGGCGCGGACAAATTGGCTTGGACCCCTCTGGTCGCGGTCTTTCAGAATCAGAGACTTGGCGCACGAAAAACGCCAGGTCTTTGATAAATAAGGACTTAGTTGTAAAATATTTATAAATCAATAACTTACGTATAATTTCAGGCCTGTTATTCAGGGTCGTTTCGCGTCAAGTCTTTGAAGAATAAATACTTTATCCGCCATTATGGGCGTAATCAGGTCCGCAGCGGGTCTACGACCTCGACTGCCCCGTAGCGCTGACGGTGGGCTAGGTCTTCGGAGTAGAGAACTGCGGCTCCGCAGGTCTCGGCGGCTTGTAGGATCAGTGCGTCCCAATACGAAACTTTGTAGCGCGCTTCAATCTCCAGGGCGGCCAGAATCGATTGCGGAGTGTTGATGACGATCTCCCAACTCAGGTAGTCCTCGACCAGCTTCTTGATTTCCTCGGCGGGCAGCGGATGCCGGATTCTGCGGCGCAGATTTACGCAGAGTTCTTGCAGAACTTGCGTGCTTAGAGCGCCTTGTCCGGAGGTCCACAGATGCTCCAGCAACTGACGGGCGCGTTCGTGCTTGACGCCAGCGTCGCGGTCATGGGCGTAGATGAAGATGTTGGTGTCGACGAAATACCTGGGAACGGCGGGCGTCATCGCTGGTAAAGCTCGTCGCGGGAGCGCGGCGGAGTCCAACCGAGTTTCATGCCTTCACGCAAGCGTGCCAGGGCGCGGCGGCGGGAACGATCGTAGCTTTTGCGCTCGCGCAGGATTTGCTCCAGACGCGCGGCCAGCAGGGCACTGATGGAGGTGCCTTCTTCGGCGGCCAGGACGCGTATCTCGCGCAGGAGAGAAGCGTCGAGTTTAAGGGTGATGTTGGTTTTCATTCCCTTGTCGCACGTATTTACGTGCTGCACGAGTATATGTGCTCCATGGGTCGCTAGTCAAACGTAGCAGACCACGTCTCGAAAACCGCGAAGCGTGGGGCACCCGGAAGCCCGTTCTCGCTAGTTCTAAGACTCCTGCTCCAAGTCGCACGCGTCCGACAACTCTTCGAGAAAATCCGGTTTCGAGTACCGAACAAAGTCCTTTACCTGCCCCAGTCGCTCTCTCAAAGCATCGAACGAGATGTAACGGCATATCTCCGCGAGTCGGGGATCTAGCCGCGAGAAGGTCGGCCGGTTGACCTCTGCGAAGACCTTCTCTCGGCGTTCTTCAGGTGCGACTAGAAACAGGGGGATGTTCAGGTTCGGCTGCATCGCCACCAAGTCTGCCATTCTCAGAAGACCTGAGTAAATTGATGTCGTGCTTTCAATTTCGAAGGCGGCGACGATCGAGTTCCTGTCGAGCCAAAGCACATCGATCAGCTCGATAGTCCGGTTGGTCGCGTCGTCGAACTGGAGGGGCAAGCTCGATTTCAGCGCGGGCAGCTCGGCAAAGCGATGCCCCTGGAACGAGCGTCCGCGATCATTCCGCGCCACCCAAACGCTGAAGCCCATTTCGGAACCCAGCTTAAGCAACAGCCACTGAATCTCGGTGTGCGCCGCCGGCTCCTTTACTACCTCGAGCTCTGAGGTGTCGGTTCCTTCAGACTCGGGAACTGTGACTAATCCGATTTTCGCTTTCAGTGCTTTCGGGCGGTACTTCAGTTTGCCGGGATCAATTGGGCGCACGACCGGCGATTCTGCGGCTTGTAGAACCGCTTTGACTACTGCCTCGCCATCGGCTGTTTTCCACTTCGTCGGTGAGCCCCTGAAGTGGCCGGTCCAAGACAGCGCGCCTCCAGCGGTCTGGAATACAGACAACTGATCTTTCATTTCCTTCACTGGGACTCCCGTTTCGAGAGTCAGTTTTGCGACAGCGTTGACTTTCACGCGACACGGGAAACTCTCGTCCTTCCAGATCGGGGTCGTGTCTCGAAAGGGCTCGGAAGTAATTTCCAGCAAGCCAATCCATCTGGAAATGCCTGTCACGTAGCAGAGAAAATAGTCCCCAGGTTTAACCTTCTGGAGGGTGCTCCACCTCGCATCCCGAAAACCGGACACTGTGCCGCCCGATTGGAGAAACTCTTGCCATGTCACCGGTGTGAAGAGATCAAGCCAATAGCTGCGTGCCGCCATTTATCCCTCGTTTCGACTTTTACGTTTGATTCTAAGCGCAACGCAATAAAAACGAAGCCTACGCGGCTGACGATTGTGGAATCCCACCTTAACGTCGAAAGGCACGACGTTAGGGTGGGGCAGCCGGCGCCCGGGGTGGCGCAGATGCACAAGTCCTTCGCTTCGCGAAGGATGACAGGTTTGGAGTTGCGTTACTGCGGGAACTCCCTCCGCACAAACTCCATCGCTGCCTCGCTCGAAGTTAGTCGGCCTTCCAGTTGCGCGTCCTCGATTGCGGCCAGGATTTCTTTGAAGCGCGGACCAGGCTTATAGCCTGCTTCTATCAGATCGCGCCCAGTGATCAGCGGAGTTGGTCGAATCGCTTCAGGCGGCATCGAGCGCAACTGCTCTCGCGAATATTCGTAGGCTTCAAGTTGGCCATGGCTGGAGAGACAG
The DNA here is from genome assembly GCA_963699405.1 of uncultured Acidobacteriaceae bacterium. Lineage (GTDB taxonomy): Bacteria > Acidobacteriota > Terriglobia > Terriglobales > Acidobacteriaceae > Acidiflorens. Next base: position 87,307 of record CAVOTW010000008.1, read on the forward strand.
TCGATGCGATGCAACTCGAGATGCTCGTCGAAAGCGGGCAAGCCGCAGAAACTTCTTTAGCGTGGATTGCTTCATGCGCTGCACTTGGCCGAAGCGCATGTGATTGTCTACCAACGCCAGAATCTGATCGGTGTCGTCGTTTGAGAAGCGCAGGCGGCGGCAGATTTCCGCGGCCATCTTTACTCCAATTTCCACGTGGCCATCGAAGCGAATGCGGTCGGGCGCAACGCGGAAAGTTGGCGGCTTGCCTACATCGTGCAGCAGCGCTCCCCAGGCTAGCGTCTTGGAACAACCTGCTGGCAGTTTCTCGAGCAGCAGCAGCGTGTGCACGAACACGTCGCCTTCGGGATGATACTGCGGAGGCTGCTCGACTCCTTTCATGGCGGCGATTTCGGGCAGGACTTCTCGTAAAAGACCGGTTCTATCTAGCAATTCGAACGCTCGGCTTGCGTGTCCTTCGGTTAGCATCTTGGTCAGTTCATCGCGCACACGCTCGGCGGAGACCTGGTGAATTTTCGGTGCCAGCTTTTGGATCGCCTGCTAGTGTTGTGGGATCGATCTGGTAGTCGAAACGCGCGGCAAAACGCACTCCGCGAAGCATGCGCAGTTTGTCTTCGGCAAAACGGCATTCGGGATCGCCGATGGCGCGGATGATTCCCGCTTTCAGGTCGTCGCTGCCGCCGACAAAGTCCAGAATTTCGTTGGTGGCGGGATCGAGCATCATGCCGTTGATGGTGAAATCGCGGCGCTGGACATCTTCGCGCGGGTCTTTGCTGAAGCGCACTTCGTCGGGATGACGGCCATCGGAGTAGCCTACGTCGGAACGGAAAGTTGCTACTTCGATGGCTCCACGATTCGCCGTGGCGTACTGCACGGTCGTTGCTCCGCTGGATTCTGGCACTAGCACCACTCCGAATTGCTCGCCAACGGCGAAGGTCTGCGGGAAGATTTGCATGACCTGCTGCGGCGTCGCGTCGGTGGCTACGTCGTAGTCGGCGGGCTCGCGGCTGAGAAGAAGATCGCGGACGCACCCGCCGGCGAAGTAGGCCTGGTGTCCGCGCTCGCGCAGGGCGCGCACGATTTCGGCGGCGTGTTGTTTGGCGCTCGTCATTCAGCCATCAGCTGTCAGCCATCAGCCATCAGGTAAAGCAACACCAACTGCTGGTCGTCTACACTGGAAACTGATCGCTGACGGCTGAGAGCAATTATGCCTGACGTGCACATCCTCGGCATCGAGAGTTCCTGTGATGAGACAGGCGCGGCCGTGGTGCGCTCGGGCGAGCAAATTTTGTCAAATCAAATTTTGTCGAACGTTGTCGCGTCACAGATTGCTACTCACCAGCCTTATGGCGGAGTCGTACCAGAACTGGCGTCGCGCGAACACCTGCGGGCAATTGTTCCGGTCGTGCGCCAGGCTTTAGCCGAAGCTGGACAGACGTATCAGTCCGTCGATGCCATCGCGGTGACGCAAGGGCCGGGATTGGCAGGGGCTCTGCTGGTGGGCATCAGCTATGCCAAGGCGCTGGCGTTTGCCTTGGAGAAACCGCTGATCGCCGTGAATCATCTGGAAGGGCACATCCATGCAGTTTTGCTGGAGCACCGGCAAATGGAGCAGCGGCAAAGCGAGAATGGCGAGCTGCAATTTCCTGTCTTGGCGCTGGTGGTTTCGGGCGGACATACCCATCTGTATCTTGCGCAGGTCGACGAGAATCTCTGGACGTATCGGAACATTGGGCACACACGCGACGACGCTGCGGGAGAAGCGTTCGATAAAGTTGCCAAACTTTTGGGGCTGGGGTATCCCGGAGGACCGATCATCGACCGACTGGCGGCGCATGGCGATCCGCAGGCGGTCAAGTTTCAGACTTCGCAGATCAAGCACCGGGATCGGCGCGATCATGAGCAGAACGTGCATAAACAGGACGATCCGAAACAGGACGAACATGGGCAAATCCCGTCCGAAGAAGAAGGGCCGCAGTTTGACTTTTCCTACAGCGGAATCAAGACGGCGGTTTTGCGCTACGTCGAGACCGAGGCACTGAAACCGGCAATCGAGGCTCGGCGGCGGGCGTTGGCGGGAATCGAGCAGGCCGACGCTGGACGACATTTTGAAATTCTGCGACCGGCAAACGCTTGACCTGGTGGCTTCGTTTCCAGCGCACAATGGTCAACGACCTGGTCGCGAAGACGCTGGCGGCGGCGCGCGCATATGAGGTGCAGACTCTTTTCGTCAGCGGAGGCGTGGCTGCCAATCGGGAATTGCGGGCGACGTTCGAGCGAGAGGCGGGGATGCAGGGACTTCCTGTTTTTTTTCCGTCGCGAGCGCTTTCCACCGATAACGCGGCCATGATCGCGGCGGCGGCTTTTCCGAAATTCTTGCGGCGGGAATTTGTGGCCATGGATTTTTCGGCGGAGGCGGGAATGGCGCTGCGCTAGTGAGTTGTGCACGGCTGAACCCACTCATCCGCGAAGAACGCGGATGAGTGGGGCATCCGCTATCTCTTCCCTTCGTATCGAAATCGCAACACTTCCCAGCTACAATGGTTCGCGATGAAGCCGACGATTTATGTAGTGGAAGACGATCCGGATATTTCGCGCCTGGTGCGCCACCATCTGGAAGGCGCGAGTTTCAACGTGCGTCTTTATTCGACTGGGAATCTGGTGGTAACCGATGCGGAACGGCAGCGCCCGGCGCTGTTTCTGCTGGATATCATGGTTCCGGGAAAAGACGGGCTGGAACTTTGCCGGCAGATTCGGCAGTCGGTGTCGCTGGCCTCGGTGCCGGTAATTTTCTTGACGGCGAAGAGCGGCGAGGCGGATCGCGTGCTGGGGTTGGAGCTGGGCGCGGACGATTATATTCCTAAGCCTTTCAGCCCGCGCGAACTGGTGGCACGGGTCAAAGCGGTGTTGCGGCGTTTTGAGCGGCCGCTGCCGCCATTGCCCACCAAGATTGACGAAATCCACATTGACCCGAGCGCGATGACGCTGACGGTTCGCGGGAAACAGGTGCCGACCACGGCCACCGAGTTCCGGTTGCTCGATCACTTCATGCGACACGCGGGGCGGGTTTTTACTCGCGACCAGTTGCTCGACTCGGTGTGGCGGGATACGGCGTATGTGACGCCACGCTCGGTGGATGTTTATGTGCGGCGCATCCGTGAAAAGATTGAGCCCGATCCCGAAAACCCGCGTTACTTGAAGACGGTGCGAGGGGCCGGCTACCGTTTTGAGGTCGCGCGTTGAGAAGTCGCATCTTCTTCAAATTGATGTTTGTGTTTCTGCTGGTGATTGGTGTCACGGCAATCACTTTGCAGTTGACGGTGCGCAAGGTCTGGGAGCTGACGTTGCGCGACCAGATCGAGCGCAATCTCCAACAGAAAACCTTGATGTTCGCTCAGCGCGTGGAAACGGACCGGCAGCACTCCCTGGCCGACATTACCGCGCAGGCGGGGCAGGCGGCGGGAGCGCGGGCGACCGTCATTGATCCGACGGGGAAGGTGTTGGCCGACTCGGAAGCGGATCCGAGCACGATGGAGAATCACGCGCATCGCAAGGAATTTGTCGCGGCCCTCGCCGGCAACGGTCGGGGTGGAGGAGCGCAAGAGTCAGGCGTTGGCGATTCCTTTTGTGTATGTGGCGGCGCCGATTTCAGGAGGAGCGGTGCGGCTGGCTTATCCGTTGCCCGAGATCGAAGTGACGGATCGCCCGCTGGGCACGGCGCTGTTCTGGGGATCGCTCAGCGCATTCATTTTCGCGGTGCTGGTGGCGGCGGTCGCTTCGCAATACGTTGGGCGGCGTCTACAGCGAATCGTGACGTTCGCGGAGCGCGTAGCCGGTGGGGATCTGACCGCCAGAATCGCGTCCTCGGCAACGGACGAGATCGGACAAGTGGCGGCGGCGCTGGATAAAACGACGCGGCGCGTGGAAGAAAGCTATGCGCGCGTGCAGACCAGCCAGCGGGAATTGGAAACGCTTCTCAACAGCATGCAGGACGCGGTGATTGCGGTCGATGTCGAAGGGCGGGTGCAGTGGGCGAATCGGGGCATGGACCGTCTGCTGCAGCGGGGTCCGCGGCTGAATGCGCCGTTGATCGACAGCGTTCGCGACCCGGATTTTCTCGCCGCGATTCAGGAGGCGGCACGCTACCAAATGGTAACTTCGGCACGCTCGAACACCATCGCCCCCGGCCGCACTTTCGATGTCACCGCCGCGCCGATGCCGGGAGGCGGCGCGGTCGCCGTGCTGCGCGATCTCACTGAGACCGAGCGCATGGAAAAGAGCCGGCGCGATTTCATCGCCAACGTTTCTCACGAGCTGCGCACGCCGCTGACTTCCATCCAGGGATATACCGAGACGCTGCTCGATGGCACTCTGGTCGACAATCACGTGCGCGATTTTCTGGAGATCATCCGCAAGAATTCGGCGCGCATGTCGCGCCTTACGGAAGACCTGCTGACGCTGGCCCGAGTCGAATCGGGCGAGCAGCGGTTCGACATCCAGCGGGTCAGCGCCGAAGAATTGCTGCAGGATGCTCTGGAAAGTTTCCGCGAAATAGCGCGGTCGTATGGCGTCGAACTGGCAGTCGAGAACGCGGTTCCCGACGCCCATGTGAACGCGGATCGCGAAGCCATTCACCAGATTTTTTCGAACTTGATTGAGAATGCGTTGAAATATGCGGCGTCGGGAAAGAAAGATTGTTCTCGGAGCGCGCGCGGCCGAAAGCGGCGTTGAATTCTACGTCCGTGATTTCGGGCCCGGCATTTCCTCCGAGCATCTGCCGCGGCTTTTCGAGCGCTTCTACCGCGTCGATAAAGCTCGCTCGCGGGAGTCTGGCGGCACGGGGCTTGGGACTGGCCATCGCCAAGCACATTGTTCTGGCTCACGGGGGAGCGATTCGCGCCGAGAGCGAGCTTAACCATGGATCAAGCTTTTTGTTTGTTTTGACCGCCTCCGAGGGGATTCCGCGCAGATTTAACTGAGTCTCGAACTGATCCAATACCAGTTTCGAGCACCAGCGGCGCGGCTGAACAGTTTCGATTTCGGCCCCTGAAAGGGGCTACTCAATTGTATGGACTTATGGCATCGCTAAAGTGATCCCCTGATACGAAACGCGAGCTTTTCAGTAATGTTCAAGCCATAGTGTTACGGGGAACCGGTCAGTGAGACGGGAGGGTTCTGTGTCGGCGTCCGGTGACAAGAAATTCACCGCGTCGTAACCTGCCCCAGTGCGCGGGCAATTATGCTTTTCATGGGAGTGTGTGCCACACTCTGGGTTGATACCGGTAGCGTCCACGGGGGTGGATCCGGCATCGAAGTGGGCAGGGCGGTTTTGTCTATGAGCACAGCCAGCGTAAAAACGTCTTCGCCAGAGCCATCGCACTCCGTACTTGGTGCGGCGGACGGTGGAAGCCTGCGAATTGGCGCGCGAAGCCGCGGCCATTGCCGCCGAGGGAATCGCTACGGGATCGATGTCGCGCTTGAACGCCATCCGGCAATGCGAAAAAGAACTCGACGCCATTGACCTGGAAGTAGATTCGGGCGTGACCGCGACCATCACCCAGCGTTCCGGAGGCCGAAACCCGGCAACTGCTCGCCTGCATGAAGGTCATGATCGGACTGGAGCGCATCGGGGATCTGCTGCTGAGCTTTGCGACCAGCGCGCAGGCTGCCGGAGGGCGGCTCGATTCGCAGGATGCTCGCGAGTTGACGCAGATGGCGACGATCCTCGAGAAAATGCTGGCCGATGTGGGCCAGTCGTTTTCGCAAAAGGATGTCAAGAAAGCCATCGACGTGCTGCGCGCCGATGCCGAGATGGATCGCTTGCGCAATCTGATCTTCCTGCGCCACATCGAGAATCCAGAGAACGTCGCGCACCACTCCAGCCTGCAGGTCATCTTCATGACGCAATCTCTGGAACGCGCCGGGGACCACGCCAAGAACCTGGCTGAGGAAGTCTGCCACTTCGTCAGCGGGCGCAGCATCCGCCACGTGCTTATGGCCTACGACAAGCCCAAAGAACAGATGTTCATCGAATGGCTGCGACACAAAGACGACAAATAACTTCCCGCATCGCTCTGTAACATCTTAAGTTCATTTACCACCAAGGACACGAAGGCTCACTAAGGAAACGTCCCAAGAGTTCCCTTCGTGTGACTTCTTGCCCTTCGTCGTTTACGTATTCAAGTCCCTTCTCGTCAGCCGAGGTCTTGACAGCCAAAGGCTCCGAGGCGAGACTCGGTTCAGCCCATTCGACATGCCCGGCTCCGCCCAACCCGAGACGTCGCCCCGCAGCGGGCGATAACTGTTGACGGTCGCGTGCTCGCGGAAACGGAACTGGATTCCGCGCTGCAGTTGTTGGTGGAACGCGCGCAATACATCACCGGCGCCACCGGAACCGCTCTTGCGCTGCCGCAGGGTGAGGAGATGGTTTGCCGCGCCAGCGCTGGCGCGTTCGGCGCCGGCAATTGGGGCGCGCCTGCAGGTTCGTTCCGGATTAACCGGCGAGAGTATTGCGCGGCGGCAGTTGCTGCGCTGTGACAACGCGGAAACCGATCCGCGGGTGAATCTGGAGGCTTGCCGGGCGCTGGGCATTGCCTCGATCGTGGTTTTGCCGCTGCTGCGGCGTAACGGCGAGGTGCGCGGACTCTTCGAACTTTTCTCCGATCATCCGTACGCTTTCGAAGAGCGCGACCTGGTCGCGCTGGAGCGCATGGCCGGGCTTACTTTAACGGCGCTCGATCTGGCCGAGCAGCGCCAGGACTCTGCACCCGCGCCAACGGCCAGGCGAGGACCGGAACGGGCTGTCGAGTCGTTGCCCGAAATTCCAATCCCAGTTCCAAAAACGAGCAGCGCATCCGCGAGCTGCAGCCCTTCCGCTTGAGCTACCGCTCGAGATTCCCGGCAAGGCGGTGGTCGCCGAGCCCTCGGTCGCGCCCGCTGAACCGGCTGAAATTTCGCCATCCTTGGAGACGGCGCCGGTGGCGTTGCCAGCGTCTGCCCCTATTCCTGAGGCCTTGTTGCGCGTGCAAAAATGCGCCTCCTGCGGATTTCCTGTCTCCGAAGGAAGGACGCTCTGCCTCGATTGCGAGAGAAAGAACAGAGAGAAGAAGGAAGACGAGAAGACGCAGCGCGAGTGGGAACAGAGCCAGATCGCGCAACAGCAAGCTCAACGAAGCCAGACCGAACGAGATCACGCTGGAGGCGATCAGGCTGAAGCGCAACAAATCACGGCAACGAGCCGGAGCAAGACGCAGCTACCGCATCCGCGCCGCCGCGCAGCGGAAGACGAGTTCGTGCCGGCGTTTCTGGCAAATGCCGCGCCCGCGCAGGAATCGTGGCTGGCAAACCATGTCAATCTGCTGGCAATCGTGGTGCTCATCCTCGGCATCCTGGTCGCGGTGCGTGGTATTCCGATAACGAACTTTGCACCTGCAAGTGCTTGTTTCCCTTGACAAGATGCGGTTGAAACCCATACTCTGCGCTTAATCTTGTTCCAACATACAGGTGCCCAAGCATGAAGAATGTGTACGAAGTTTTGCGGCAGAAAGAACTGGAATTGACCCGGCTGGAAAAAGAAGTTGAGGCGTTACGCGTCGCTGCGCCGCTGCTTTCGGAAGAAAAAGAGCCGCTGATGGAAGCGCCCAAACCGAGTTTAGCTACTACCACGCCGCCGCAACCGGTTCGAATTCCTCCTGTGGTTGCTGCTCAGGGCGGCAGCCGCCCCGGCCCGCGTCGCCGGCTGGGAAGATGCGGCCAAGCGCTGGCCATAGGCTCAATTGATTTGTCGCTGTAGAGACAGGGCTTGCCCTGTCTTCTCGTGCTTGGAATAGCCCAGGATCGACGTTCGCTCCTGGGCTATTGTTTTGCTTACTCGGTGCCCACCGGCTCAGCTTCAGTCGAGTTTCGTGAAGGCCAGCGACAGCAGCGTTTTCTGCTCAACCTCGTGCGCTTTGGCCGAACCGGTCGACGGACTCGCACTTGCGGAGCGCTTCACCGAATGCACGGGCCGGTCATCGGTGATGTACTTTAAGCGCGGCAGCATATAGGAAAGCGCACCCATGTTGGCGGGCTCTTCCTGCACCCATACAATATCGCGCGCCGTGCTGTGACGCTGCAGTTCGGCGGTCAGTTCCGCCTCGGGGAACGGATACATCTGCTCGAGGAATACGATGGCAGTGCTTAACAGATTGCCCTTGTCGTTGTCGTTCTTGCGCTTCTGGCGTTCCGTGCGCAATTCGTGGCCGATTTTGCCGGTGCAGAGCAGAATGCGCTGGGCATCCTGCGCTTCGGTGTCGGGGAGCACCGGCAGAAACTTTTGATGCGTCAGATCTTCCAGCGGAGATAGGGCATCGGGATTCCGCAACATGCTTTTCGGCGTGAACACGATCAGCGGCTTCCTCCACTTGCGCAGCGCCTGACGGCGGAGCAAATGGAAGTACTGGCCGGCATTCGAGGGCTGGCAAATCTGGATGTTGTCGCGCGCCGCCAGTTGCAGAAATCGCTCGATGCGGGCGCTGGAATGCTCGGGTCCCTGTCCTTCGTAGCCGTGGGGCAGCAGCAGAACGAGGCCTGAGAGCAGGTTCCACTTGTCCTCGCCAGCGCAAACGAACTGATCGATCACCGCCTGCGCCACGTTGGCAAAATCGCCGAACTGCGCTTCCCACAGCACCAGCGCCTCGGGATAATCGCGGCTGTAGCCGTATTCAAATCCCATCACGCCAGCTTCGGAAAGTGGCGAGTTATAGATGTCGCACGAGGCTTGTCCCGGCGCAATGTGCCGCAGGGGAACGTATTCCGACTCGTCCTCGGTATCGATCAGCACCGAGTGCCGCTGATTGAAGGTCGCGCGCCGCGAGTCCTGCCCGCTGAGGCGCACCGGAATGCCTTGCTTTACCAAGACTGGCAAAGGCCAGTGCCTCGGCCATGCCGTAGTCGAGTGGCTTCTTGCCGGTCCCCATTTCCTGCCGCTGCTCGAGCAACTTTTTTACCTTGGGATGGATGTGGAAACCCTCAGGATATGTGGTCAGGCGCTCGGTAAGTTCGGCTAATTCCTCGCGGGAGACGCCGGTGGGCTGTTCATAAGCCGCTTTATAACGGCCGCCAAAATATTCATCCCAATAATTCGGGAGATCTCGCATCAGCGGCTTCTTGGTGAACTGCGTGCCGCTTTTCTGCGCGGCACCATACTCGCTCTTGATCGTTTCCACTTGCGCCGCGATTTTGTCATCGTCCAAGCCGATTTGCTTGGCATAGATCTTGTACAAGGGCGGATGCTCCTTGATCGCCTTGTACATCAGCGGCTGCGTGACTGTGGGATCGTCCACTTCGCTATGACCATGGCGCCGGTAGCCGATCAGATCAACGATCACGTCCGTGCCGAATTCGTAGCGGTACTCAGTGGCGAGGCGTGCAATTCGCATGACCGCATCCACATCTTCGGCGTTCACGTGAAAGATCGGGATCGACTGCCGGCGGCCAAGTTGTGCCGAAAAGCGGGAGGAATGCTCTTCGCGCGCGTTGGTGGTGAACCCGATGAGGTTGTTGACGATTATGTGGATGGTTCCACCCACGGTGTAGCCGCTGAGATCGGCATAGTTCATCGTCTCGGCTGTGATGCCTTGGCCGGCGAAAGCGGCATCGCCATGCACCAGGACGGGCAGATACTTTCCCTCCCCGCCTTCACCGGCGCGGTCCTGCTTGGCGCGTGTGCGTCCTATCGTCACCGGATCGACGGCTTCGAGGTGGCTGGGATTCGAGGCCAGGTGGATGTGAATCTTCTTCCCGCTCCTGGTCAGGTATTCGCCGGTCGCGCCCATGTGGTACTTCACGTCGCCCGAGCCTAATACGCTGCGCGGATCTACATCTTCAAATTCCGCAAACACCTGCTCGGGCGGACGGTTTGCCAGATGAATCACAACGTTCAGCCGCCCGCGATGGCTCATGCCCATTACCAGTTCGACCGCACCATGCTCGCCGGCTACGTCCAGAACCTCATCCATCGCCGGCAACAAAGAGGTGCCGCCTTCGAGGGAGAAGCGTTTGTTGCCCGAGATAGCGCTGCTGCAAGGTCTGCTCGAAGAGGTCGGCGCGCACAAGCAGGTCGAGCGCACGATCGCGGTTAGTGTTGGTGTCGGATGCCGGTTCGGCCTCGATGTGTTCCTGAATCCAGCGCCGCCGCTCCGGGTCGGCGATGTGCATAAACTCCACGCCTACGCTGCCGCAATAAAAGCGGCGCGCTTCCCGCGCCCATTCGTTGTCAATCGCGAGGTCGGGATGCGGTTGCGGAGGCAGCAGGCCGAGCGGGTTCAGTTCAGCCTCCAGATATCCAAATTGCCGGAAAAGGTTGAAGATTCGTTCCCGTTCGTAGGTTTCATTTATGGCGGGGGTTGCGCCGCCGCTCGTAGTTCGAGTTGAAGTGGGCATAAGAGTCTTCTATAGAATAACGGATGATTTGGCCTGCGTGGCGGATTCACGGCGGGTGATGTGCTGGCGGTCACTGCGATCTTTTCCGGCTGCGATTACTCTGAATCCAGAGGATACTGCTATGACCAATCGTCCCGACGCGGCTAAGCCTGGAACCCCAGTCATTCTCGGCGTCCCATTCGATGCCAATTCTTCATGGTTGCGTGGAGCGGCGGGTGGGCCGCCGATCATTCGCGTCGCCTTAAACTCCATCTCGTCGAACTTGTGGACGGAAACCGGCGTCGACCTCAGCGCCCAAGGCGCCTTCTGCGATGCCGGCGATTTGAAGTTCACTTTTGATGAGCCGTTCACTGCCATCGAAAAGAAAGTGAGCGAACTGCTCGACAAAGGCTTGCGCCCAGTCTGCCTGGGTGGCGACCACTCAATTACGTTGCCGATCCTGCGCGCCTTCGGCAAGCACGTTCCCGGACTGACCATCCTGCACTTCGACGCGCACCCCGATCTCTACGACGAACTCGAAGGCAACCGGCTGTCGCACGCTTGCCCGTTTGCGCGAATCATGGAAGAGGGCGCGGCCAAGCGCTTGATCCAGATCGGCATCCGGACGATGACCGGGCATCAGCGGGAGCAGGCCGGGAAATTTGGCGTCGAAGTCATCGAAATGCGGCAGTTGCCCGCGCTCGATCGCATGAAAATCGATGGCCCTATCTACATCTCGTTCGACATGGATGCGCTCGACCCCGCGTTTGTCCCGGGTACCTCGCATCGCGAGCCCGGAGGAATGTCGATGAGAGAAGCGATCGCGCACCTGCAGGCCATCAGCGCGGAAAATTGCCGGCGCCGATATCGTGGAATACAATCCCGGCGCAAGACAACACGCAAATTACCGCGACCGTCGCCGCCAAGCTGCTCAAGGAGATTCTGGGGAAGATGATTTTGAACTAGCGGTAGATTGCTGCGCGAGCAATACACTGTTTAGACTGTAAAATTGTCATCCTGAGCGCAGCGAAGGCCCCCTACTCTCTGCACACATTTTGGGCGAGTAGAGGTTCTTCGCTGCGCTCAGGATGACAGAATGTAGATGGGAGGCACCGCACATGGCCAGCGGGATTATTGATGTATCCAGCCGTTACTCAGTGCCGGAAACTCTGGCACGGCTGCAGTCGATCCTCCAAGAAAAAGGTGCTACGGTGTTTGCTCTTATCGACCACAGCGGCGAAGCCGAGAAGGTAGGCCTCAAAATGCGGCCGACGCAGTTGCTGATCTTTGGCAGTCCGAAAGCTGGCACGCCTTTGATGGTTGCCGCGCCGCGGGTGGCCCTTGATCTCCCGCTGAAAGCGCTGGCATGGCAAGACGAGCAGGCGCAAGTGTGGCTCTCCTACAATTCGCCGGAATATTTGCGGCAGCGGCACGGGTTTCCCGCCGACCTTCTGAAAAACATTACCGGCATCCCGGCGCTGATTCAGAAAGCTGTGGAATAATCAAAAAGCCAAAAGCCTCTCTCGGCGCCATTGAATGCCCGACAATCTCAATCCGAATCGCGCGCGCGATCACCTGGCTAACGAGCGCACCTTTCTGGCGTGGCTGCGGACCGGCATCGCGACCATTGTCTTCGGATTCGCCATCGGGCGGTTCTCGATCGCACTGCGCGAATTCATGAAGGTGCAGGGATACCAGTCCGTCACTCCCGGCTTCACTACATGGCTGGGAATTATTTCCGCGGTCGGTGGGGTATTGCTGATTCCGGCCGGACTCAGGCGTTACCGGAAGACAAAGATACAACTGGATTCGAATACCTTCGAGCCGGCCGGATTCGTGATTGACCTGGTGTCTTACCTGCTTGCTTTTTTCGGATTGGTGCTGGCGGGCTATCTTGCCTACATCGAAATTGCCAACAAATGAGTTAAAGAGAGACCTGAATGGCGAATGAACAAGAAAAAGAAGCCGCGGGACGAGCCGCCGCCAAGTTAGTGAAGGACGGCGACGTCGTCGGACTGGGCACGGGATCAACCGCTTACTTCGCGGTCGTCGCTCTTGGCGAGCGTGTGAAGGCGGGAATGAAAATCGTGGGAATTCCGACCTCGATCAAGACCGCTGATCAGGCGCGAGTAGCCGGCATTGCGCTGACCACGCTCGATGAACATCCGGAGATTGACATCACCATCGATGGCGCGGATGAACTCGATCCGCAGTTGCGCTTGATCAAAGGCGGTGGCGGCGCGCTGCTACGTGAGAAGGTCGTGGCGTCGGCCTCGAAGAAGATGGTCGTGGTTGCGGATTCGGCAAAACTTGTCCCTGTGCTCGGCAAATTTCCTTTGCCGGTCGAGATCATTTCGTTTGCGCGCGCTGTGGTCGAGAAAAAGATCGTGGCGTTGGGCGGGTCGCCCAAATTGCGCACGAAGCCCGACGGCAGCCCTTACCTTACGGACAATGGCAATCTGATTCTCGATTGCAGCTTTGGAAAGATCGCCGATCCTCCGGCGCTAGCGCTTGCTTTGAGCAATATTGCCGGCATCGTCGAGCACGGGTTGTTCATCGGACTGGCGAGCATGGCGCTGGTGGGGAAAGGGAACTCCGTCGAAGAAATTAGGAGCTAGTCGCTTTGACCAAACATGAGGGACAACCATCTCGGAATGCCCGAAATCTTAAATGCTTATGAACGCGATAGCTTCTACTTCGCGGTTGTCCGAATTATTTTGGCCCAAGAAACCGCCGCATTCGAGTTCGGGGTCGATCAGGCGGGGTACATGGCTCTTCGAAAGATACTGCACGCCCGACCTTTCTCCGACATGCCCGGCATCGAGTATCGATACTTCTTTGCTGGTCCTCTCGGCTACGGAAAGAGAGTCAATAATGAAGCGCCAGTGAACTTTGATGTTCGGATCGAACAGGGCAATGATGCTAGAAAATTTAGGTTCCTCGGCCCAACGTCGCTGGTTTCCAATCTAATCTGGTTCAAGGAACTTAGGGATTTAGGGGAAGCAGGCCAGCTCAAGAGGCTTGAATAGCCGATTATGCGTATGCCTTCACAATCTCGCGAAGCGCTTCGAGCAGTCGCTCCACTTCCTCCATCGTGTTGTAGTGCACCAGGCCTATGCGCAGAAATCCTCCCAGGCGCTCCACGTCTAACTGTTCGGTCAGGTTCAGGGCATAGTAGTTCCCATCCCAGGTGAAGAAGCCGCGCTCGCCGAGCTTCGTCGCCAGTTCCAGCGGAGTGTGGCCTTCGATGCGGACGACGAACGTGGCGCAACGATGGTCGAAGCGGCGCGGGTCGCGAATGCCGTAAAGCGTCAATCCGGGGATCGCCAGCAAGCCGGCGATCATCTTCTCCGTCATCGCACGTTCGTGTTGATGAATGGCTTTGTGCGCCGCCAGGATCGCAGCGCGCCGGGTGGTGACCGCAGGATTCGCGCGGCGGCCGAGTTCTTCCCAGTAATCCACGCAGGCTTTGATTCCCGCGATGCATTCGTGGTTCAGCGTTCCCCATTCCCAGCAGTTGGGAATGTTGTCGGCGTTGGGCCGAACCTTATAGGGACGCACCCGCTTCAGGTGCTCGCGTTTGCCGTAGAGAACGCCCATGTGCGGGCCAAAAAATTTGTAGGTCGAGCAGGCCAGAAAGTCGCAGTCGAGCATGCGCACGTCAACCGGCCCGTGAGGCGCGTAGTGGACAGCATCGATGTAGGTCAGGGCTCCGGCTTGGCGTGCCAGTCTCACTACTTCGGCGATGTTGTTGATCGTGCCGACCGCATTCGACGCGTAGCCGACGGCCACGAGCTTTGTGCTCTTTCCAATTTTTGACTCCAGATCTTGCATGTCGAGCGTGCAATCCTCTTCGTTGAATTTCACTGTGCGGATGATGACGCCTTTCTCTTCCAGCGCTTTCCACGGAGAGAAGTTGGCGTCGTGGTCGAGCAGCGTGAGCACGATCTCGTCGCCGGGAGCGAGTTCGCGCCCGAGTGCCCGGCTCATGGCGTACGTCAAAGTCGTCATGTTCGGGCCGAATGCGATCTCGTCGGCATCGCAGTGGAGAAAATCGGCCATTGCCGCGCGCGCTTCCGCGATCATGCGATCGGTGTTGCGGCTGGTGTGGTACGCGCCGCCGGTGTTGGCGTTGTCGCGCGCGAGGTAATCGGCGATGGCGTCAATCACCTGCTGGGGCACCTGGGTGCCGCCGGGGCCGTCCAGAAAAACAGCAGGATGTTCATTGGCAGATTGCGCGAGGGCCGGGAACTGCGAGCGAACCCAGGCGAGGTCTAGCGCAGTCGATTCCAGTGCAGTCGATGAAGGGGACGGAGAAGTCGGCTCGGCGATAGGCATAGCAGACATTCTAATTCGGGTTAGGCCGCTTCGCCGGAAACTCGCTCGCAGTATTGTGGTACGCGGCAATCGGCCGGAAGACCGCGCCTACGCTGCGCGTTCGGGAGGACTGGGCTGTCTGGTTTTCCCTTTGTTGGCGGCGTCCAGCCGGATGCGCGTAACTCGCGACGTTTCCTGGACTAAATCGTCTGTCGCTCTGGTCCCGTCTCCTGCCATCACAGAACCTGCGGCGAGGGCGAAGCGCAAGGCGTCCGCTTGGTCGTCAAAATACAGAATGACTTGTCCCGACATAGATACTTCTCCCTGAGTCAGACTTCCACCGGCCGCATGGATGCACCGGTGGCAACGATCGAATCAAGACGCAGGTGGCGCTGCAATGGAAGAGCGTCGGCGATATTTCGACTTCAACTTCGATTGCAACGATTGTCGGAGAACGCCGTCACCGGTAATAGTGCATTTGTTGGTTCGCTCATTGGCGAGGAGAAAGCGTCTGTGGTTCACCGCCAATAGTTGGGGTATTGGCCAGGTTGTGCGCGGGATGGCGAGCGAGGGCGTTCGCCAGCACAGGGCAGTCCTTTCCTACTTCTTTTCAATGGCTTATAGCTGTAATTCAAGGCGCTGGCGGGGCCTCGGTGCCGGAAAGTCACTCTCCCGCATTACGGAAGTTTACCTCGAAATACCCGAATGCTTTCCCGCCTGTCGGCTGGCTGTTATCAATAAATGTTGGGTTAATTTTGCCCCGGGAATGGGAGCCCGGCTTCCTGGGCAGGAGTTCGTCTGAAATGAAAAATCGCCCTCAATCGTGGAGGGACATGAGAGCGGGAGCGCGCATTTTCATTGCCGTGGTCGTGCTCTGCGGCATGACCGTCATGACCTTTTCGGTCCTGCACGGGCGGAGCGCGAATCCGCTTAAATTTTTCTGTTATGTGGTGATTGCTTTGGCCGCCTCGCGGCTCAAAGTCCCTTTGCCTGGCATTACCGGGACGATGTCGGTCAACTTTCTGTTTCTGCTGCTGGGTGTGCTGGAACTGAGTTTGCCGGAAACCATGGCCATGGGCTGCGCGGCCGTGGTAGTTCAGTGTCTTGACCGCGAATCACCAAATCCAATTCAAGTTGCCTTCAACATCTGCTCGACTGCGCTCGCCATCGCGGTGACGTTTTACACGTATCACTATTCCTTGTCGCACAGTGCGGTCAATAACCCGTCTACATCGTTATTTTTGGCATCGTCGGTTTACTTTGTGGCGAATACGCTTCCGGTGGCGGCCGTGATTTCGCTGACGGAGCGCAGATCGCTGCGAAAGATCTGGTCAGAGTGCTACTTCTGGAGCTTCCCCTACTACCTGGTGGGTGCGGGCGTGGTCGGGATGATCAGTTGGCTGCACGGCTTTACCGACTGGCAAACCTCGCTGCTGACGCTTCCGGTGGTGTACCTGATTTATCGTTCCTACCGCCTGTACCTGGGCAAACTGTCGGACGAGAAGCGGCATGTGGAAGAGATCGCCGACTTGCATATGCGGACGATCGAGGCGCTGGCATTGGCGATCGAGGCCAAGGATCAGACGACTCACGACCACTTGCAGAGAGTTCGTGTGTACGCGGTCGAGGTGGGGAAAGAACTCGAAGTTGGAAAAGACGAAATGGAGGCGTTGCAGGCCGCGGCATTGCTGCATGACATCGGGAAACTGGCGATTCCCGAGCACATCGTTTCGAAACCGGGTCGGCTGACGCCGGAAGAATTCGAGAAGATGAAGATTCATCCGCTGGTGGGAGCGGAAATCCTGGAACGGGTGCAATTTCCCTATCCAGTGGTGCCCATCGTACGCGCCCATCACGAAAAGTTTGACGGGACCGGCTATCCGCTGGGGCTGAAGGGAAAAGAAATTCCGATCGGCGCGCGCATTCTGTCGGCGGTGGATTTTCTGGACGCGCTGGCTTCGGATCGGCAATATAGGCGCGCGCTGCCGCTGCATGAAGCGATGGCGCGGATGGTGGACGAATCGGGCAAGGCGTTTGATCCGGATGTAGTCCGGGTGCTCGAACGAAGATACGTGGAATTGGAACACCTGGTTCACGAGCGCATGAACAAGCTCGGCAAACAGAAACTATCCACGGAGGTCAAAGATACCGACGCGAACGTGGAGCCGTCGATCAAGCCGGCAGCCGGTTTCGCGGCGCAAGGCTCGCGGCAAGTGCCCGAGCGCAGTTTTCTGGCCTCGATCGCGGCGGCGCGGCAGGAGGCGCAGACTCTTTTCGAACTCAGTCAGGACCTGGGGGCATCGCTCAGCCTGGGCGAAACGCTCTCGGTGTTTGCCGTGAAACTGCGCCGGGCCATGCCTTACGATGCCATTGCCATCTACGTCAGGCACGGCGATGAACTGGTGCCGGAGTATGTGAATGGCGACAACTTCCGGCTGTTCGCTTCGCTGCGGATTCCGATTGGACAAGGGCTCTCGGGTTGGGTTGCACAAAACCTGAAGCCGATCCTGAACGGCAATCCTTCGGTCGAGCCTGGGTACCTGAACGACAGTTCCAAGTACAGTACCCTGAACTCGGCGCTGGCGGTTCCGCTCGAGGGCTTGCAGGGCGTGGTGGGCGTGGTCGCTTTGTACCATGCCGAAAAGGATTTTTTTACCTCCGACCATCTGCGCATTCTGTTGGCGGTGAGTTCCAAGATGGCGTTGGCCATCGAGAACGCGAAGAAGTACGAACAGGCGGAGAGTTCGGCGGTCACCGACTTTCTCACCGGTCTTCCGAATGCGCGCTCGCTATTTTTGCAACTCGATCGGGAAATGGCGCGCTGCAAACGCGACAACAATACACTGACAGTCATGGTCGCGGATTTGGACGGGTTCAAGCAGATCAACGACCGCTTCGGACACTTGGAAGGGAACCGGGTGCTGCGTCTGTTTGCCAACCTTTTGAAGGAAACCAGCCGTGAGTACGATTACGTTGCGCGCATGGGTGGCGACGAATTCGTGGTGATTGCTCCCGGCCTGACTCCGGAAGCCGCCGTGCGCAAAGCGGAACAAATGCGAGACCTCGCGCAACAGGCGGGGAAAGACATTTGCAATGAGGACATCCTGTCGCTAAGCGTGGGCAAGGCGATATATCCAGAAGACGGGATGGATGCGGAAAAGATCCTGTCGGAGGCCGACAAGCGCATGTATCTGCAAAAACGGAGTCAAGCGAGTCCGAAGAATCGCCGTCTCTATCCGCGAGTGCGGGGGCGGCTGACCACGGAAATTTCTGGTAGCAGCTTGGCTCATGCGCAACTGGGCATCGTTACCAACCTGAGCCTGGGCGGTTGCTATGTTGAAACCAGCGGCCTGCTGTTGCCGGGATCGCAGTTGCAACTTAGCTTTTCGCACGATCATACAAACGTTTCCCTGGCGGGCGAAGTGGTGCGCCTGGACATGGGAATTGGTGCGGCGCTGAAGTTCCAGGAAGCGACGCACGAAGTTCGCGTCGTCTTGCAGCGCATTCTGGAGCAGTTGGCCAGTTTGGAAGCGTCGGTTGATTTAAAACGCAGCGCGGCTGCGGCTGCCATCAGTAAGGTCTAGCAGGGGCATTGCGCGCGGTATGCACGACAGCCCGCGGGACACTCCACGACAATTCACGAGACGGCGACCGTGATCGGCTGACCGTCGATCGGCGGAATCTCAATCGGCTGGATCTCGATTGGCTGATTCTGGATTGGCTGAGCCGGAAGCGCCCGAATCTGAATGAGTGGCGCCGTGGTGCGCGGTTTCGACAACCCCTGCCGCAGCATGTTCGCCGTCGGCACGCCCGTCCGGTAGAACGACTTCTCGCAATCGGCGGTGGACGGGCCGCGCATACTTCCCTCCATATAGGCTAACCCGGGACAACGCGAGCAACTGGTGACGTGCGAGCACGACGAGCAGACGGTAAGATCCTTGGCCCGGATGGAGCGAACCTCTTTCAATTGCGGAGAGAGATTCCAGATATCCAAAAATTTCTGCTGGCGCACATTTCCGGTGGGAAGGGGAAACTGCACGCAGGGAAAAACATCGCCGTAGGGCGAAATGTAGCAGAAAGAATGGCCAGCGCTGCACGAATATCCTTCAAGGTCCTTCTCTGTCGGCGGCTGGGGAGGGGCGCAGAACTCTTCCTGGTTGTCGACCAGCGCCGGATTTTGGAAGACGCCGGTGAGTTCTTCTCCCGGAATGCGCAACGCGAGAACGGCTGTGTCGCCGTCCATCATGGGCGTGATGGTGGGATCGAGGGTGTACTGCGCGTCAAGTTCGGCCGCCAACCTCTGGACGCCGCTGTGATCGGCGGAATTCACGGTCATCAGCACGTTGGCGATGGTGACCCGGAGGCCTTGCTCGCGCAGGAAACGAATGGCCTTGATGGAGCGCTCCAGCGAGTGTGGCAGCTTGGTAATGGCATCGTGCACTTCGGGGCGATGCGAGTAGATGCTGATCTGAATGGTGTCGATGCCGAGTTTGCGGAGTCTCCGCGCTTCTGGTTCGTGAATCAGGACGGCATTCGTCTTGATCTTGACATTGAACATCAGACGCCGGGCATGTTCGACAATCTCAAAGAAGTCGCGGCGCATAAAAACCTCGCCGCCGCTGAGGGTGAGAAAGAAAACGCCGGCCTCGGCCAGTTGATCGAGCGTGTCTTTGATTTCGGCGGTAGTCATCTCGCCGTGGTCGTCGTGATCGAGATAGCAATGCACGCAGCGCTCGTTGCAGCGATAGGTGACATCCATATGCACGGCGAGAGGCACGCCCAAGTCAAAGGCTCTCTGGCCTACCTCACTCATCAGGGTCATCAGAGTGTCTCCGCGGCCATAGGTTGATTGGAAACGAGAAGAATTCCGTGGCTGGAGAGTTCGGTGACGAACTGTTCAGCATCGGCCTGAGCCTGTTCGGGATCGACGTCAAATTGTTCGCAGACGCGGTCGCGGACAATATCCCGGAGAGAGGTGTGGCCGTCGGCAGCTTGAAAGATGGCGGTCGCCACCTCATTCAGCGTGTAGAAGGTCGAATCGGCCGAGTTCATGACCATCATTTCGCCCGCCAGAGCGCGTGCGGCAATGGCGGAACTGCGCGCAATGTAAATGCAATTCTCAGGCATGCTGGGGCACTCCCTGGAAGTTGCGGATTTCGTCCCACACCCGGGCATCGGGATAGAACGTCAGGCGGCGAACAGGGACTGTGTCGACAAAATCGCACGCCGTGGCGAAGAGCTTCTCCACCAGGGTGTAGTCTTCGGCGAAAAACAGGATATTGCGCATCAGGCGGCGCACAGCCTCGGCGGACGATAAGTCGTCGACCTTATTCTCGGGACCCTGCTCCAGAAAAAAGAGAGCGGAAACGGGAGCAGAGCAATTTTCTCCGGGACGGGCGAGTTCTCCGGCGAAAGGAGTGCCGAACGCCGAATAGCCGCCTGCGCCCGGGCGCAAGTAGGAAATCTCGTCGGTCAGCAGGGTGACACTTGCGGGGGCCAGGCGCGTCATGGTGGTTTTGCCCGCGCCCGATACGCCCGAAAATAGATAGGCGCGGCCATCGCAAATTGCACTGGCCGCGTGCAGCAGGAATCCGCCGCGCTCCGCCAGAATCAGGCTGTGCAAAATACGCAGCACGGAATCGAGAGAATATGGGTTTGCATTTTGACGTACCGTGCCTCGTCCGGTGCGTGGGATCCCACCGGGCGCGGAAGTCTCCGCGTTCGAGTACCCACGCGTCCGGCTCACGGCGAACTCGGACGTCATCATCGGAACCCGATCGTGTGGAAGTGAGGTCGAACTCAAGCTCAAATTCGGGAGGCGAGGAACTCAGGAAGCCTTCATAACGCTCGCGAAGGAGATCGAGAAAGGCGTCGTCGGAGGTGGCGAGAGCAATCGGGATTCTTCCGATTTCGACGCAAGCGACTTTTCGAGAGCTGGGCATCATACGTGGCTCATTTCGATGCCGCATTCGCGGTTTTGGATTTCGCTGGCCGCTGACTTCCGATGTTGGTTAAGTTTCAGAGCAAGACGGCGTGCCGCTCCCCAATGACAGAATAATATTCCCACGCCGCGAGACCACTTCCCGCCTAAATCGAAGCGCACAGTGGAACGAGAAACGAGGCCTTCTCCGGTGCGACCGACAAGGCGGCCCAGCATTGCTTCGCTCGGGAAGAGAGGATCGGGACCGGGCATGGAATCGCCGCGCAGCACGAAGCCGTTGGGTTCGGAGGCCAGGAGGCGATGCAGGAAAAGGCGGCCGTCGTGCAACGCGAGCACAATCTCGCCGGGCCGAACCTCTTCGAGCGAGCAGCTTGCAATCTCGACCACATCGCCTGGCCAAAGTGTGGGCAGCATGCTTTCCCCGTAGACGCGCAGACGCAAGCTCTGGCAAAAACCGTCGACTGCGGCGCAAAGCGTCCGCCACTAAAGCTGAGCGTTCCGCGCTCCAAAGCAAACGGGCCGCATCTGCGTTGTTTTCGAGCATCAGGAAGTTTTCATCGAGAACTGACAATTGCCCTGGGCGGCGACGGTCTTGCCGCACGATAGAGCGAGCGTCTCGAAAACCCGTTCGTGGCGAAATGCCGGCTTCTGGTAGAGCTTTTTCTCCACGCCGGCATTTCTGGATTGCTGCGTTTGTTTCGCAAGGGGTCCGATGGTCCTTCATAGTTGGTCAAGCCAGTCGCTCGATAACCTGACTTTATCCCCCAGTTTAGATAAGAGTAAAGGCAGTGTACTACAGGGCTTTCCCTGGTGCCAATGCGACGGGGCGCAATTCGAGTGCGCGAATCAACATGCTCAATAAAATGAGAGGGTTCCATTCTGCCGCGCGCGCCGCAAACTGAGCGACAGGCCAGCCAGCGCCAGCGGCAGCAAGCACCACGCCAAATCCGGCCAGCACAGCCAGAGTCGGAGCCATCGCCATCGATCGATCTGCCCCTCCAGCAGCGCCCGCCGCATTCCGTCGATGGCGTACGTCAGAGGAACGGCGCGCGACAGAAGTTCGAGCGGGCGCGGCAAGCTGTGAATCGGGAACATGGTTCCACTCAGAAACCAGAGTCCCGGAACCGAGCAGCCACAAAAGCGCCGAGCCCTTCTGGAAGGCAACCTGCAGCGTGGCGGCCGCGATTCCCAAGGCCAGAGCGATGGCCAGAGAAAGAATCAACACCGCCGCGCAGGAAAATAAGTTGGCGTGGATCGAAGCGCGAAAAACCGCCACTCCCGCGAAAAGATAGACCAGCAGATTGACCAGGCTTCCGGAAAAAGCAGAAATGGAGCTGAGAATGACGAGTTCAGCCGGGGCCGTCGAGGTCGTCAGGAGCACTTCCAGCGTTCCCGTCTGCTGCGCTTCCTGCACCGCGCTCAGGAAGGCTTGCGCGCTCATCACGAAAAAAGTGTAGACGCCAGTTCCGACCAGAAGAAAGGGAAGTACTCGACGCCATCGGGTCGAAAGCCTGGGCCGATGGCGCGGGAAAGAAAATAAAAAGCCGCCAGTTCGGTGAACACTCCGACCAGGGTCACGACGAAACCACTGCGGTGGCGAACGGCAGTGAGCAGATCGCGCCGCAGGATGGCGTAGAGCTTGTCGAGAGTCGAAGACATGAGAAGAAATTTGTAATTTTGATAATCGGCAAATTTGATAATCTAACTAGCCTAGGGTTCCAAACGGCAGGAATTACCCGATTACCAAATGACAAAATCTCCAAATCACAACATCACAAATCGCTCTCATCCGATTTCGCCCGTCATGCGGAAATAGAAGGCGCGCAGGGCTTCTCGGCGCTTTCGCCATGGCCCACGGCGCGATCGGCCAGCAATTCCCCGCGATGCAGCAGCAGCAGGCGATCCGCAACCGCCGCGGCTTCCGCAAAATTGTGGGTGGCGAGCAGAACCGTAGTCTGCTGTCGGGCCAGCGCCCGAATCGTGGCCCAAAAGTGCGCCGTGGTGCCGGCGTCGAGGCTGCGCGTCGGTTCGTCGAGCAAAAGCACGCTCGGACGCTTCACCAGCGCCCGCGCAATTCCCAGCCGCTGATACATGCCGCTCGAGAACTTCATAACCAGTATGTCGGCCTGCTCTTCAAGTCCGGTATCGCGGAGAACTTCCTGTATCCTCTGCGCGCGCTCGCCGCGCGAAACTTCGTCGAGCGTGGCAAAGAATTCGAGATTCTCACGCGCCGAAAGACGAGGGAAGAACGAGCGTTCGGCGGCAACCGCAATGCCAACCTGCCGCCGGACTTTACCGGCATCGCGCCGCGCATCGAACCCGCCCACGCGCACCGCGCCGGCATCGGGCAGAAGCATGGTCGAGATCAGTTTGAGGGCAGTAGTCTTTCCGCTGCCGTTAGGGCCAAGCAGCGCCAGCACCTCGGCGCCGCCGCCGAAAACGAAACATCTTTCAAGGCAATGGTTTCGCCGCGCCGCTCCCGTCCCAGCCAATTGAACAGAGCCGGACGATGACGAAATACCTTGCGCACGGATTCGAAGACGATGCGATCCATGAAAGCAGTTGCCAGTTGCCTGTTCCCAGTCAGTTGCTTCGCCAGGAAGCAGCGTCAAAAGTATGCGGTCACTTTCGGTCAGTAATTCTGAGGCCGGTTACTGGCAACTGGCAACTGGGTACTTACAGTCCCAGCTTCTTAACTTCGTCGTTGTAATACTTGCGGTAGAGGATCGACCATTCCTCGGAGCCCTCGATGATGGTGCGACGCTGGCTTTCAATTTTCTGGCGCGCCGCCTGGTCGATGCGGGCTTCCTGCATGAGGAGCTCTTCGAGAATCTTGCGGACTTCAAGGCGGATGGTATTGCGGTCCTCGATGAAGTCGACCTGGTCCAGTTCCGCTACGGCGTCGGTGACAACATGGGCGACTTTGTTGACTTTATCGCGGCTCAAGCGCACGGCAGTAACACCCTCAGAGAACAGCCTTGTATTTCTTGACCAGCTCGGTCTTCACTTTTCGGAACATTTCCTGGTAGTTGGCGCCGCTTTTCTGCATCTCCTCGGAATATGCTTCGAGGATGACGCGCACTTCGTCATTGATGCGGTCTTCAAGCGCCAGTTCTTCGAGCAGAGCGGCATGCACCTTCTCGGTCAGCGCAGGCATTGCCTTGGTCTCAATGAGACCGCTCGCCACCAGTTTTTTGGAAACTTCGCGGGCGAGATAGCCCACATATTCTTTAGAAAAGAGCATGATAGAACATCTTTTTTTCGAAAAGAAAGTCTAACACATGGCCGTCGGACTGTGACGAACGGCGACCGCGCAGCGCTTCACGTGGTTTGGTGATCGGCACACTAGCGCGATATCAGGAATTCTACCTGCTGCTCAATTTCAGCAATGGCGATGGGAGCGAGATTCGCCTCCCTAAGTTGCTGGTTGAGTTGCGCCAATTTTGTCTGTTTGAATTGCGCCCAGTCTGCGATGCGTGCTTTGACGTGTGAGCTTGATTCGTTGTAAACCGCGACCGCCTGCGAAGGTACGGCACGATCTCCGTTTTCGACAACTCGCAGAGCGGAAGCCAAGCCGTTGTAAGCATCCTGCAGCCCGGGAGCCTCGCCGGCGCATCTTTGTTGCTAAGAATCTTGCCAATCGCGGAGTTAGCCTCCGCTAGCGCCGGCTTTACCTGTGCGCCTTGCATTGCGATTTTCTGCTGAATGTCCGCCAGTTGTTTTTGCACCGAGCCAATCTCGGCCAAGGCGCGGCGTGCTTCGATGGTCTCGCCAAACATCTGCCTACCTAACCGCAACTGCTCGGCGAGTGTCTCTGGAGTCGCGGGCGATCGCGGATCCATAATGACTTTCAACGGTTGTGTCTGCGTTTTCCATCGACCGTCAGGCGAGCCTGATAGGTTCCCGGCACAGCCTTCGGCCCGCTGGGCGCGTGGTATTCGGCATCTTCGTCCGCGGTCGGGCCGCCGGATGTGCTCCAGGTAAGATTCCAGACGAAGCGGTGTATGCCCGCAGTTTTTTCGAGGACTTCAGGCTTGGGGAACCACCGCTCGGCGACGGGCAGCGGCTGGTGCTTCCACGTGCCCTGCGAATCCTGTTCTCCTGTAGAATGACTTCGTGCGGAACAAATCGCCGCACGAGATTCTGCTGCGCATCGAAAATTTCCAACTGCACGGTGCTCGCCGCGGACGGCAGGAAATAATCCAGCATCGCGCCATTCGGAGGATTCTCTGCCGTGGGTTCCTCGGGCGGAAGCGGTGTGCCTGAAAAGGAGTCGTGATCCATGCGAATCGCCGTGGCTGGACGATAGAACCACGGGCCGCCGGTTCTTTTCGCCTCCAGCGCCTGCCGAAGCGGCGTGAGGTTATCAAGAACCCAGAAGGAACGCCCGAATGTCGCCGCCACCAGGTCATCGCCGTGGATGGTAAGGTCGCGCACTCCAGTCACCGGCAGGTTCAATTGCAGAGACTGCCAGTGGTCGCCGTCATCCAACGATACGTAAACTCCAAATTCAGTTCCTGCGAAAAGAAGCCCTTTGGTCTGTGGGTCTTCGCGAACCGCGCGCAAGAATGCGGGAGCGGTCAGACCGGTGGTGACCAGTTGCCAGGTGGCTCCGTAGTCGCGCGTGCGGTAAATAAGGGGCGTTTGATCGTCGACGCGGCTGCGATCGACGGCGGCATAGGCCACGGCGGGATCGAAATGCGACGCTTCGATCAGCGAAATCTTGCTCCAATCGCTCAGCCCCGGCGGAGTGACATCTTTCCAGTTTTTCCCACCGTCGCGAGTCAGGTGAATCAGTCCGGTGTCGCTTCCCGCCCAAATCAGATCGCGGTTGAGAGGAGATGGTGCAATGGTGAATACGACTCCATAACCGGAGCGCTTTGCTTGTTCGAGAGTTGGTGGGGCCGGAGATTTGCCGGTTGCATCGCGCACATCGCCGACTCGCCCCGGTTAAATCGGGACTGATCGTCTCCCAGTGCAGCCCGCCGTCGAGCGTCTTCATCACATATTGCGTTCCCAGATAGAGCGCTCCGGGGTCAGCCGGCGAAAGAACCAGCACCGGAGTCCAAGGATCGCGATACTTGCGCTCGTGGACCTCGGCGTCCCACGCGAATGCCGGCCATGGAGCAATGTTCTGGCTAAGCCCAGTCCGTTTGTTGAAGCGGTCAACCGTGCCGTAGGTCCCGCTGATGTAAATAATGTCGGGGTTCTTCGGATCGACCGCCATGTAGCCGCTCTCGCTGCCCCCAGCCGGAAACCAATCGCGCGGCGTGATCAGATCGTGGTCGGTACGGCTTAGGGTCGCGGCACTCCCGCTATCTTGTTGCGTGCCGTAGACCGTATAAGGGAACTGGTTGTCGGTGGTGACATGATAGAACTGAGCCGTCGGCTGGTTGTACCAACTGCTCCAAGTCTGCCCGCGATTGAGGCTGATGGTGGTTCCCTGGTCGGTTCCTAGCACCATGCTGGCGGAATTTTTCGGATCGATCCAGAGCTCGTGATAATCGTCTCCACCGGGCGCGCCGCGAACTACCGAAATTGTCTTCCCGCCATCCTCGGAGCGGTAAAGAGCGACGTTCGGCATGTAGATCACATCGGGATTCCGCGGATCGATCGTGATGCGATTGAAATACCACGCGCGACTCGTCAGTCGGGGATCGGCGTTGGCCAGCGCCCAGGTATTGCCTCCATCGTCAGAGCGATAGAGTCCAGATTTTCTTGCCCCATCTGTTTTAGCTTCGATGAGCGCATAAACGCGCTTGCCGTCCGGCGCAACATCTACGCCGACGCTTCCCCAATCGCCTTCGGGCAGACCGTTTCCCGCAAGACGAATCCAGGTATTGCCGGCATCCTTGGAACGGTAAAGGCCGCTGCCGGGTCCATCCATTGGAGGATAACCGGTCCACGGCGCACGATGCGTATGCCATGCGCCGGCAAACAGGAGCTGCGGCGCGGACGAGCAGATTGCCAAATCTGAAATCCCAATTTCGGGGCCCAGGTCGAGAACCCGCGCCCAATGCGCTCCTCCATCGATGGATTTGTAAACGCCGCGCTGCTGGTTGGGGGCGTAAGCGTGTCCGAGCGCGCCGACGTAGACGATGTCAGCATTCTGCGGATCGATCACAATCCGGCTGATCTGGCGCGTATCCTCCAGGCCGATGTGAATCCAGGTTGCGCCGCCGTCGGTGGATTTATAAACGCCGTTGCCCGAAGAGAAGTCTTCACGAATATCGCTCTCGCCGGTTCCGGCATAAATCGTCTTGGGATCGGAGGGAGCCACGGCTAGCGCGCCGATCGAGCCTACCGGTTGGCCGTCAAAAATCGGCGTCCAGGTCACTCCTGAATCGGTCGTTTTCCAGATTCCGCCATTGACCGCGCCAAAATAAAAAGTTGTCGAGTCGCCCGGCACACCGGCCACAGCTACAGCGCGCCCGCCACGAAACGGACCGATCAGCCGCCATTTAAGCCCATTTACCAATTCTGGAGGAATCGGCTGAGCAATCGCTGCGATGGTCAGGAATACAAAAATGCATGTGAAGAGATGACGTGCTAAACGCGATCTGAATTTGCGCAATTGCCAGGCCCTCTGTTTTTGATACCCAGGTTGGTTGACATTCTATCCTTAGAGTTTTCATTCGCGCATCTTTACGGCGACGCATATGCAGAGCGCGCGCGATTTGCCGCATGCAGGCTAGTTGGAGTCTAATGCCCCATGCACTGGATCTACGCCCTCGTTCTTTTTCTGATTCTGCTGGCGATGATCGCGTTTTTGCTCGTGCTTCTTCATCGCACTCGGCTGGGTCCGTTTCTGCACGAGCATATTGCCGACCGTCCGCGGCGGCGGTTGTTTCTGGCATCGGTCAGCTTCTTTTTGACGTTTGCCATTGTGCGCGGAATGGTTTTTTGCATCCGGGACCAGATTCCGCCGTTTCACTACGTTATCGTGGGCGGTCGCCACATCCACCACCTGGTGCCGGGAATTCTGCTTCTGCTGGCGGTCGGTTATGGCTGGCTGTGTGAATTTGGCACGGGCAGCGATTCGTCGTCGCGCTTCGCCAGCGCTTTGATGTCGCTGCTCTACGGAGTAGGCGCGGCGCTAACGCTCGATGAGTTCGCCCTCTGGCTCAACCTGGAAGACGTTTATTTCGTCCGGGCGGGTCGCTCCAGTTTCGACGCCATCATCCTGTTCGGCTCGCTGCTTGCCATCGGCGCATGGGGCGCCCCGCTCTTTGCAGCCCTGGCAAAAGGTGAGAAGAAGCCTAAGCGTTAGGCCATTGCGGAAAGGGCTAAGCTCCGGCATAATAATGGTTTGTCTTTACTTCGTTGGGTTTACTCTGCCGGAATCTTCCGGACAAAGGATAGTGAAGTCTGTGTTAATGATCCGATTAGCGCGCTTTGGTGCGCGCAAACAACCGTATTACCGAGTGGTGGTGATCGAGAAGGAACACGCTCGCAATGGCCGCCCGGTGGAAGTGGTGGGAACGTACAATCCACGCACCAGTCCGGCGACGTTCGACCTGAAGCGGGATCGCATTGAGCACTGGGTTTCGAAAGGCGCCCAATGTTCGGACCGGGTTAAGAAACTACTAGCACTCCCCGCGCCAGCTGCGGCTGCTTCGGTCGCGTAGCCGCCACTACACTCGACAACTCAGGAGCAACTAATGATCGAGCCTAGCGCCAGCCCGCGCATCATGATTGACTACATCGCCAAGGCGATTGTTGAGGCCAAGGGCGAGGTTTTTGTCGACGAGTATGAGGACGGGGATGAAACCGTCATCGAACTCGAAGTCGCCGAGGCCGATCTGGGCAGAGTGATTGGCCGTTCCGGTCGCGTCGCTCGTGCCTTGCGCAATCTGCTGGCAGCAGCGGGATCGAAGCTCGATAAGCGCTACGCGTTGGAGATCATCGAGTAACAGCGGCGAATGGCCGATGGACGAATCCAGCTCGTCAAATCGAAGATCGTCGAGTAGAAGATCGTCGGGTATAAAGACCATCGAATGGCGGCACCGGACGCTAGCGGCGAGTGGATTACTCTGGCGGTTGTGATTAAGACGCAGGGACGCCGCGGCGAAGTTGCGGTTGAATTGCACACGGATATTCCTGGGCGCTTCCGGCAAGACATGCGGTTGTGGACGCTGGCGAAGGACGGCGAGCGACGCGAAGTTACGGTCGAGGATCTGTGGCCGCATAAGAGCCTGCTGGTGCTCAAGTTTCGGGGCGTCGAGTCGATCAACGATGCCGAGCCGCTAGTGGGCGCCGAACTCCAGCTTCCGCGCACTGAACGAGCTGAGTTGGAGGCGGGCTGGACCTACCTGAGCGACTTGATTGGTTGCACAGTATTCGATGGTCCTCGCGAGATTGGCTTGATTGAAGACGTACAGTTTGGCGCGGGAGAAGCGCCGTTGCTGGTGGTTCGAGGTAAGGAGCAGGGGGCGAAGCTGCCTTACGAGATTCCTTTCGCCGAGGCGTATTTGGAAAAGCTGGATCTGGAGCAGAGGCAAGTCCGGATGAAATTGCCGGAGGGTTTGCTGGATGTGAACGCTCCGCTGGCGAAGAAAGAGAAAAGTCGTTAGTCGATTGTCGTTAGTCGTTCGCAGCTGGCTTGCGATGGAAAGTTATTGCGAACGACCAACGACGAACGACCAACGACCGGTTTCCGCCAATGAAGATCGACATTCTCACGATCTTTCCCGACTTCTTTCGCGGACCTTTGGACTACGGAATCGTGCGCCGGGCTCGCGAAACGGGCCTGGTGGAAATTAGCATTCACGATCTGCGGGCGTTTACAAAAGACAAGCACCGCACCGTGGATGACCGCCCGTTCGGCGGCGGCGAGGGCATGGTCCTGAAGCCGGAACCGATCTTTGAATGTTTGGAGTCGTTCGGCGATCTGCCGTCGCGTGAACTACGCTTAGGCGCCGATGCGAAGCAGTCGGTGATTCTGCTTTCCGCGCAAGGTCGCAGATTCGACCAGGCGCTTGCGGCGGAACTTTCGGCGCTGAGTCAGGCCAAGGAGGGGCGGATCGTGCTCATCTGCGGACGCTACGAAGGCGTGGACGAACGCATCAGCGAGTACCTTGCGGACCGCGAGGTTTCGATTGGCGATTATGTGCTGAGCGGCGGCGAACTGGGTGCGGCGGTAATTCTGGATACGGTGACGCGGTTGATTCCGGGCGCGGTTGGCAATCAGAATTCGACGCGGCAGGAATCGTTTACCGAGGAAGTATTTGCGGGCGACGATGCCTATGCCGCACTTGATTCTGAACCGAGTTCGACTTGTGTTTCCGGCGGGTTGCTTGATTATCCGCATTACACGCGGCCGGCGGATTTTCGCGGCATGACGGTGCCGGAAGTGCTGATGAATGGCAACCACGACCAGATTCGCAACTGGCGGCGCAAAACGGCGCTAGCGAAGACGCTGCGCAATCGGCCGGATTTATTGCAGCGGGTTCGGCTTACGGCGGAAGACGCGGAATTTTTGGCCCAGATTAAGTTGGATCAGGCCACTGACGGAGACGGGGCTAGCTCCGTCTCTACAGAAGATTAGAATCAAGAAGGGAAACAATATGCGCAATCCGATTATTGAGAAACTCTTGGCGAAATCACGCCGAACCGACATTCCGAAGTTTGGACCTGGCGATACCATCAAGGTGTTGGTCAAGATCCGAGAAGGGGAAAAAGAGCGCCTGCAGGCATTCGAAGGCGTCGTGATTTCGCGGACGCGCGGTGCACAACCGAGCTTCACGGTGCGCAAGATCAGCTTTGGCCAAGGTGTCGAGCGCATTTTCCCCATCGACTCCAAAGTCATCGACAAGATCGACGTGATTCGGTCGGCCAAAGTCCGTCGCGCAAAGCTTTACTACCTGCGCGGCCTCAAGGGTAAAGCGGCTCGGCTGAAAGAGGTCGAAAAGCAGGTAACCGGCGTTTAGTTTGCCGCCAGCATTTGTGTCGGGACGGGGCTTTGCCCCGTCCGAGCGGAGCGAAGCCTCGCTGCCACACAGTCACGCCGAACTTCTGCGCTTGCTTCCCGCCAATTCTTCGGCGAAGATGCTGATCAGCATCCGTGTCCAAGTCAGCGCTCACGTCGAAAAGTTCCAGCCGAGGCAAACTTTCTGCTTCGGCCGCGAAGTTGCGCTTGCTGAAAAAACTGCGCTGCACTCTCAAATTTGAAAAACTGGCATGGGCTGCGGGCGCGACGCTCGTCGCCGGAGTCGATGAAGTCGGCCGCGGATCGCTGTTTGGTCCGGTGGTGTCTGCCGCGGTGATTCTCGATCCTGCATACCGCATTCGCGGGCTGCGTGATTCGAAACTGCTGCCCGCCGAGCGCCGCGAAGAACTCGCGCTCCTGATTCGCCAGCATTCGATCGCCTGGGCGATTGCCGCCGTAGATTCCGCTCGCATCGATCAAATCAATATTTACCAGGCGTCGCGCCTGGCCATGCTGCATGCCGTGCGGCAACTCGCACCTGCGGCGGGATATCTTCTGGTAGACGCAGTGAAGCTCGATTGCGAAATTTCCCAACGCTCGATCATTCACGGCGACGCTCTCTCGGCTTCGATCGCGGCTGCTTCCATCATTGCGAAAGTCGAGCGTGATCGCATGATCTCCGCATGGGACCCGATTTTTCCCATGTATGGCCTGGCCTCGAACAAGGGATACTGCACGCCGCACCACTTGGCGGCGCTGCGCGAGCACGGACCGTCGCCGCTGCATCGGCAGTCGTTTTTGCCCGTGTGGAGCGCGCCGATTCCTCAGGAAGTGTTGAGCTTCATGCTGGACGAATCGATTTCCGAAGTTGTTCCGGGTGACGAAGAGGCGCTCGCGGCGGGCTAACGCTGGTGGAAAAGCCACGGCTTGCTCCCGAGACGCGGACGAATGTGTCCATCCCTGTGTGACCCGATGCCCTGCTATCATCTCCGACGTGGCCGCTCGCGGAAAATTCATTACCTTCGAAGGTCTCGATGGCAGCGGAAAGAGCACGCAAGCCGAGAAACTGGCGCGTTCCTTGCGCGCTCACGGCCATTCCGTCACCATCACTCGCGAACCGGGCGGGACCGCCGCGGGCGAAAAGATTCGCGAAGTGCTGCTGCACTCCGCCACCTCGGGACTTTCTCCGTTCACGGAAATGGCGCTCATGTTTGCTGCGCGCGCGCAGCACATTCACGAAGTCATTCTGCCAGCGTTGGCGGAAGGACGCATCGTGCTCTGTGATCGCTTCACCGATTCGACCGAGGCTTACCAGGGCGGAGGCCGCAAACTCGGATCGAGGCCGGTGCTCCAAATGCACGAAATTCTCTGTGGCAATCTGCAACCTGACTTGACGATTCTGTTGGACAACGAAGTGGCTTTCAGCATCGAACGCGCCCGGCGTCGTAATCGGAAACACAAGGCTGGCCGGTCCGAAAAAAGTTCGGGAAAAGATGAGAACCGTTTTGAGCAGGAAAACCGAGCCTTTTTCGGACGCGTCCGCCACGCGTATCTGGCGATTGCGGCCCGCGAGCCGCAGCGAGTGCATGTTGTGAATGCTCGAGGCACGCCAAGCGAAACGCATGCGCTTATCATGGATCTGGTGCGGAAGAAGTTGAAAATCTGAGAGATTTTGTAATTTGGTAAATTTGTAATTCGGCAATTTGAAACCAACCGAGTTTTCAATTACAAAATTACAAATTTACTAAATTACAAGATTCTTTCCATGCCCTTTTCTGATTTTGCCGGCAACCCGGAAACCGTTCATCGCCTGCGCGAGATGCTGGGGCGTAAGCGCCTTCCGCACGCCGTGATTCTTTCCGGGGCGCACGGGTCAGGCAAGTACACGCTGGCTCTGATGCTCGCCCGTGCCATGAATTGTCTGGGGCGCCCTTCCACTGACGGCCTGTCCGATTTCTGCGGACGCTGCTCGAATTGCACCCGCATCGCGCAGTCCGAAGATCTCGACTCCCGCTTTGCCGAAGCGGTCGAAGCTCGCGAAAATCTGCGCGACACGGACAAAAAGGAAACTCGGCTCTTTGTGCAGACCCACCCCGATGTCCTGATCATTCCGCCCGATCCGCCTCAAATGATGATCAAGGTTGATCAGGTTCGGCACGTGATTGGGACCATTTACTATCGGCCCGCGGAAGCTCGCGAACGCGTTTACATTTTCACCAGCTCGGCGTTCATGAAAGAGGCTGCCAACTCGCTGCTGAAGGTTCTGGAAGAGCCGCCTGAATTCGCCAGCATTTTCCTGCTCACTGAAAACGCGGGAGAATTGCTGCCCACGATTCGTTCCCGTTCCATGACCTTTAATCTGGGGGCGCTTCCTTTTGCGGAGATCGAAAGCCGTCTCGGCCAGATTCGTCCCGATTGGAATGCCCGGCAGCGCGCGCTGGTCGCCCGCCTCAGCGAAGGCGCGATCGGACGCGCTTTATCGTTCAATCTTGAAGGTTACGTTGCGGCTCGGAGTCACGCGCTCGTCATGCTGAGATCCGCGCTTGGGACGGGGGAGCACACCGAGTTATTCAAGGTCACCGAGAGTTACCGTGCTGGGGCGGAAGGCCGCGAGAAAATCGACGGTCTTCTCCGCACTCTTTACTCGCTGCTCGAAGACCTGATGTTCCTGCAATCGGGCGCGGGGCGACTGGTTCGCAATACGGACATTCTGGGCGAGCTCCAGAAAATGTCCGAAGCCTCCGATTTTGCCTGGGTGCAGCGGGCCGCGGAGGGCCTTGGCGAAGTGGAGCGCGGAATGCGCCGCAACCTGCTGCGCTCGCTCTCGCTCGATGCGTTTGCGACCGCACTGGAGCGGGTTTCGTAGCAAAGTGCGGGCAGAGCCGCGGCTTGCCGTCCGTCCTCCAGGAAACGGGGAGACGCGGCATGCTCGTGCCACACTGACGATTGCACAAAGGTTACTGCACAAAATATTGTCATCCCTTGCCCGCTGTGATACCGTACCCTCAGTTCACACCTCTGGACCACAATTACAGGCTCGAGTGTTGTGGCTTATTCTGCCCGCCCAGCGCGCAGGTGGTGCGATTTGAAAGATACGCTCGATTCCATACCAGCCGAACAATCCGCGGACCAGGAGAGCTTTGCGAACCGCAAGCTGATCCGCCCAACCCTCAACCGCAACGAACACGCTCCCAATAACCACGGACACAACCATGCGCCGGCCGAACGCAGGGACAGAGATAGAGACAGGGACAGGGACCGTTCCTCTGGCGCTCCGCCCAAGAAGGTCGCACCCAGCGAGCAGACCAACGCCGAGAACTTTTATTATCAGAAGCAGATGCAGTCGAAGACTCCCATGGTCGTCGTGTTGCGCGATGGGGAAGAAGTCCACGGCTACATTGAATGGTACGACAGGAACTGCATCAAACTGAACCGCAACGGCGCCGCCAACCTGATGATCTACAAGCCTGCCATCAAGTACATGTTCAAAGAAGGTGAGAACGGGCGAAAGTAGAAGGACAGCTCTCAGCCGTCGGTTCTCAGCTCTCAGTTTTTGGAACTGAATTCCGGAGCCGCTCTATCAACTTCTCGATTGATCCACAGGCCACTCCCGTGGAACAACCCCCTCATCGTCGTCCTGTTATTTACCGACTTCTCTATTTCCTCGCGTCCTTCTACGTTTCAGGCACGTTGGTTGGGGGCATCGCGTTGGGTTGGCTTGCGTTCCATGCCTCCAGCGCGCCGATTCGGCCTTACGAGGAACGCAACGCGCGTGCCGCGGCGCTGGCGAAATCCGTGGAATTCCGCGACGTGGAGATCACCACCCCGGACGGCGTAGTTCTGCGCGCTTGGTATATGCGCCCGCCAGAGGCGAACGGCGATGCCGTGATTCTGCTGCACAGTATTAGCGGCAATCGGGTTGAGATGTACGATTACGGTAAGTGGCTAGTGGAAAATCACTACAGCGTCTTGCTGCCCGATGAGCGCCATCACGGCGACAGCGGAGGGTTGACGACTTACGGGGTCAAAGAAGCGGACGACATTCACCGCTGGGTGGATTGGATCGAGACGAATGAGCCGGCGCGGTGCGTGTATGGACTGGGCGAATCCACGGGAGCGGCGGAATTGTTGGAGTCGTTGCCGCTTGAGTCAAGGTTCTGCGCGGTGGTGGCGGAATCGGCGAACGCCACATTTCGCGAAGAGGAATACACGCAATTTGGCCGTTTGTTTCATACCGGGCCGTGGCTCGGTAGAACGTTCTTCCATCCGACCGTCGATGTCGGATTTCTCTTCGTTCGTCTGCGATACGGGATTGATTTGGAAACGGCATCCCCCGAGCAGGCGGTCGTGGGCATCAAGACTCCGATACTGCTGATCCACGGGCTCGACGATCACTATATTCCGCCGTATAACTCGGATTGGATCCAGGCGAAGAACCCGGCGATTGTAGTGTGGAAAGTACCCGGGGCCGTTCACGTCGGGGCGCACAGGGCCGCGCCGCAAGAATTCGAACGCAGAGTGCTTGAATGGTTTGGGGAGCACTCCGCGGCTGCCAAACCGACGAGTGCTCCAAACTTGAACTGATAGCTGATGGCTGAGAGCTGAAAGCTGCTCCTACAGCTTCGGCAGCACAATCCCCTTCTGCGACTGGTATTTGCCTTTGCGATCCTTGTAGCTCGTCTCGCAGACTTCGTCCGATTGGAAGAAGAGAATCTGGCAGAGACCTTCGTTGGCGTAGATCTTCGCCGGAAGCGGCGTGGTGTTCGAAATCTCAAGCGTGACGAAGCCTTCCCACTCGGGTTCGAAGGGTGTGACGTTTACGATGATGCCGCAGCGCGCGTAGGTCGACTTGCCCACGCAGATCGTCAGCACGTCTCGCGGAATCTTGAAGTACTCGACCGAGCGCGCCAGGGCAAACGAATTCGGCGGCACGATGGCTACGTCGGCGTTCACGGTCACGAACGAGCGCTCGTCGAAATGTTTGGGATCGACGATGGTGCTGTTGACGTTAGTAAAAATTTTGAACTCGTCGGCCACGCGTAAGTCGTATCCGTAACTCGACACGCCGTAGGAAATCACTCCCGTACTCACCTGCTTTTCCGAGTACGGATTAATCATGTCGTGCTCCTGCGCCATGCGCCGGATCCAGCGGTCACTCTTGATCATGAAACCCCTTTGGAATTTGTGATTGGCAATTTGTAATTAGTAGCTTTGCGGAAGGATCGAATCTCCAGATGCGAGGGAGTTTCAATCACAAATTACAAATCACAAATTACGAAATTTTCTCTTGGCTGGTGCTGTCATCTTACGAGACAACAGCCCCGGTTGACAATCCGCTCTATCTCCCTTAGCATCAATAACTTGAGGAACGTCAATCCTCGGGAGCCGGGAGATACCCCGTGATTAAGCTCGACATCATCAACGAAGTGGTGAACCGCACCGGGATCACCAAGACCAAGGCGGAGCTGGCCGTCGAAACCGTCTTCGAGAGCATGAAGAAAGCGCTCTCGACGGGCGATCGCATTGAACTGCGCGGCTTCGGCGTGTTCAACGTGCGTCCGCGGAAGACCGGTATTGGACGGAACCCGCGCACCGGCGCCGAGGTTTCCATTCCGCCCGGCAAAGCCGTCCGCTTCAAACCGGGCAAGGAACTGCAGTCAATCGACTAGCCGCTCTCGCGATTGCAGAGGTTAGAGGTCGGATTGCAGATGGAGCAGGTTGCAACGGGTTCTTCACCTCCGCAATGGCCCTCTGGCTTCTGACCTCAGGTTTCTATGTCCGAACCCACTTCTTCCCTTCCGACCGCCCTTGAATGGGAGCAGCGACCTCAGCCGCAGGTATGGGTTACCCGGCGGCCGCGCGAGCGCTGGTGGGTGCATATCCTGCTGCTGGCCGCGACCTTTCTGAGCACGCTGGTCGTAGGGGCGCGCATCTACGCCAATTTCGCGCTTCAGCAACCGGCCTTCTCCTTTAACGATGAGAACATTCCTCTGTTCCCCTTGGAGTGGATGTGGCAGGCTCCGGCGCGGCTGATGCATGGGCTCTCGTTCTCGCTCACGCTGATGTTTATTTTGCTGGCGCACGAGATGGGGCATTACCTGTATGCCCGGCATTATCGCGTGTATGCGACGCCTCCATTCTTTATTCCCTTTCCCAGCTTGATCGGAACTCTGGGGGCTTTTATCCGCATTAAGGGCGTGATCCCCACACGCGCGGCCTTGTTCGACATCGGGATTGCGGGTCCGATTGCGGGCTTTATCCCCTCCTGCGTGGCCGTGATCACGGGACTCTCCTTGTCGCATCCGCTCATGTTCAAGAGCGCGCAACTCGACAGTGAGCCCGGATTTCCGCTGGCTTTTCATCTGGCAGCCCGACTCTTGCGCCTCGACGTACCGCTGAACTCGCTGTCCTTGCATCCGGTCGCCGTGGCCGGGTGGGTGGGAATGTTTGCGACGGCGCTGAACCTTTTGCCCGGCGGCCAGCTCGATGGCGGCCACATTCTGTTTTCGGTGTTTCCAAAATTACACAAATGGGTTTCGCTGGGGGTGGTGCTAGTGCTGATCCCGCTAGCGAAATACTGTTGGATGGGCTGGCTGATTTGGGCGGTGGTGCTGTGGCTAACCAGCCAGCATCCGCCGATTCCGAGCCGTCCGGGAATTTCCACCACACGAAAGTGGGTCGCTGTTTCGGCGATCGCAATGTTAGGTCTGGCCTTCACGCCCACGCCCATTACGGGCGCTTCTGGCCGAGAGAAGTGGCCGGCTATTCGGGATTTCCTCCGTGACGGGGGCACGCAGGGCGTGCGCTACATCCGCGAACATGTACACCGGCAGCCGAATCGGAAATGATTTCGAAAGGCGCGGAGCTGAAGGCTAAAAGCTAAAAGCCGTCCTCACATCAACCACACGGCATCGACATCCACGATCACCTGTGTGCGCGGAATTTTCCTGGCCGTGGTTTCCACCAGCATCGCCCGCAACAGCGCATTCATCTTTTCGCGGCTGGGAGACTTCAGGATGAAGTGATAGCGGTAATCGCGCTTCAGGCGCGTAATGGGCGCGGCGGCCGGGCCAAGCACGCGAATGCCTTCATGACGCGTCTTCTCAAACCAGCGTCCGAGCTCGCCTGACCATGTCAGCGCCTCATCTAACTTCTCGCTGCGGACGAGCACATTTGCGATCGCGCTGTACGGCGGATAGTGCATCCAGGCGCGGAATTGCAGTTCTTTTTCGTAGAACCCGGCAAAATCGTGACGCGCCGCAAACTGCACCGCGTAGTGATCCTGAAAATAAGTCTGCAGCACAACCTTTCCCGGAGACTGCCCGCGACCCGCGCGGCCAGCGACTTGCGTCAGCAGTTGAAAGGTTCTCTCGGCGGCGCGGAAATCCGGCAAGCCCAGCGCCATATCGGCACCGATTACGCCGACCAGGGTCACGCCGTGGATGTCGTGGCCTTTCGCGATCATCTGCGTGCCGACCAGCATATCGAGCGCGCCTTCATTTAGCGCGTTCAGCGCGTGCTCGAAATCGTCGCGTCCGCGCACCGTATCGCGATCCAAGCGCCCGATCCTCGCCTGCGGAAACATGCCGTGCAGCAATTCTTCCAGCTTCTCCGAGCCCGTCCCGACAAAGTACACATACTCGCTGCCGCAATGCGCGCACTTGTCGGGAA
This sequence comes from uncultured Acidobacteriaceae bacterium, assembly GCA_963699405.1. Classification (GTDB taxonomy): domain Bacteria; phylum Acidobacteriota; class Terriglobia; order Terriglobales; family Acidobacteriaceae; genus Acidiflorens. Next base: position 125,565 of record CAVOTW010000008.1, read on the forward strand.
TGCGTTCGACATGTCCGCAATAGTGGCATTCCATTTTGTGCTCGCGCTTGTGGTGAGTCATGGAAACAGCGCAGTTCTTGCACTGCAGCGTCTTGCCGCAGGCGCGGCACAACACCACCGGAGAATATCCGCGCCGGTTAAGCAGCACCATGACCTGCTCTTTCTTTTCGAGACGCTCTCGGATTTCTTCCGCCAGTTTGCGCGAGATCACTTGCTCCTGTCCTGTTTCCTGAAATTCCTGCCGCATATCAACAATTTCGACTTCGGGCAGCGGACGCATTTCCACACGGTCAGGCAATTCCACCAGCGCGTATTTATTTTTCTTCGCGTTGTAGTACGACTCGAGAGAAGGCGTGGCCGAACCGAGAACGACGACTGCTCCCGCCATCTTCGCGCGCATGACGGCTACATCGCGCGCGTGATAGCGCGGCGTTTCTTCTTGCTTGTAGGACGAATCCTGCTCTTCGTCGACAATGACGAGCGCCAAGTCGTTCACCGGCGCGAACACTGCCGAGCGCGTTCCTGCGACAACCTGCGCTTCTCCGCGCCGGATACGATGCCATTGCTCGGCGCGCTCCGCATCGGAAAGCCCAGAATGCAGGATGGCAACTTCGTCGCCGAAAACCTGGTGCAGATCCGCCGCGACCGCCGGAGTCAGACCAATTTCAGGAACCAGCAGGATCGACGAGCGGCCCTGCTCCAGCACCTTGCGCATGCAGGCGAGATACACCGCCGTCTTTCCCGAGCCTGTGATGCCGTGCAGCAACAGACCGGCGAACTTGCGGGAGGCAACGGCCTCGTCAATCTTCGCGAGCGCATTTTTCTGCGCCGCGCTGAACTCGAAATCAAACGGAGACTGGCCGCGGCTTGAGTTTCGGAGTGGTAAAGTCCTGGGGTTCATCCACCAATTCGATCAACCCGCGGCGCACCAGCGTGCCCAGCGTGGTGCGCGGGACATCCAAGCCGCGCAATGTTTCGACGTGTACCCTGCCACCTGCCGCGGCGAGTGTTTCGACCAGAGTGCGCTGGTTCGCGTTGAGCTTCTTCGCCCGGCGCTCGTGTGGTGACGGGCCTTCGGCCCGTCTTGCCGGAGGCGTGCTCTCTGCCGGCGGAGACGGGTCGAGACCCGTCTCAACGACCTCGTGTCCTCGCTCCGGCAGCACCGCTATCTTCACCAGTGCGCGCCGCATCGCGCGCCGTCGATACATCCTCGCGCGCAATCCACTTCTTTCGCACCATGCCGCTCAACAGCGCCTTTCCCACGCGGGTGGCCCCGCGCAAACTCGGTTCCTGCACTCTCTCCCGCTCCGCCAGATAATCGAGCACGCGAAACTCGACCAAGCTGCTGTTCCGGCGTGCGCTTCGATCGCGCCGGAGACCCCGACATCCCTGCCAGATGCAACGCCATTCGCCCTTCGTCGGTGATACGGTACGCGATCGAGCGTTTGAACTCGGCAGAGAGCGGCAGCATGGTGCGAAACACTTCTCCCAGCGGCGCGAGGTAGTAATCGGCAATCCACTTTCCAAGTTTCAGCAGACGTTCGTCGAGAACCGGCGAGAGATCGAGCGCTTCGATTACTTTCTTGATCTTTATTTGCGAAGCGTTGCCCTGCGGCGGACGGTCATGCAGCTCAACCACGATGCCCGACATGCGTTGCTGGCGAAACGGCACCAGCACCCTCCCGCCAACCACCGGCTCCATGCCCGGAGGAATGGCGTAAGTGAATACCATGTCGAGGGGCACGGCGAGCGCAACATCGCAGAAGAGGGGCATTCTGACGACAGCATAAACTAATGCGGCGCGATTGCCTTTCGAACGGGTTATTTGCCCGTGTAAAGCTCAGGAAACTTTTCCCGCAAGTGAGCGACTTTCGGTGCATCGTTATAGATGATGTACGGGTTATCGGGATGACGGGCAGCGTAATCCTGGTGATAGGCCTCGGCGGGATAAAACTCCTTCAAGGAAACGACCTGGGTCACGATCGGTTGTGGGAACACTTTCGCTTTTTCCAGTTGCGCGATATATGCCTCGGCGATTCGCTTCTGCTCATCGTTACTATAGAAAATGGCAGATCGGTATTGGCTGCCGGTGTCTGGCCCCTGGCGGTTCAACTCGGTGGGATCGTGCGCAACCGAGAAAAATACTCGCAGCAGTTGCCCATAGGTGATCTGCGAAGGATCGTAAACGATCTTCACTGACTCTGCATGGCCGGTGTCGCCATTACTTACCAGTTCGTACTCCGCGGTGTTGGCCGCGCCGCCTGAATACCCCGACGTGGCGCTGATCACTCCCTTTACATGCTGGAAGACGGCTTGAATCCCCCAGAAGCAGCCACCCGAAACCACGGCGGTTTGGTCAGACTTGGTTGTTGCCAGGGTCGCGTCTACGGCTGGGTTCGGGACCGCAGCACTGGCACGCTCGCCGGCGTTGCAGGCGACTACGCCCGCGAGAGCGATCATCAAGAGCACAACAGATACCCGCGAGGAAAAATTGCACATTCTCATAACAAACCCTTTCAACGACCTGGCGGTTGATCCTAGTCGCCCATTCAATAGAGTCGGCAACAGGGGAAAAGTTGCACGGCGTGAAAGGGTTTGCACGCGCCAGGCGGAAAGCGCAGTTGCGGCCGCCGGTAATCGCAGCCGATTCAATCACTTCGCTCGGCCGCGACACTGCGGGAAAGGTTCTCGGCTTGCTGGCAAGTCAGAAGAATGTCTATTATTATACTAGGCATTGAATGACGGGGGCGCCGGTGAGCGAGTCGCAGTTCGATGTTCTAATCGTGGGTGGTGGATTTAGCGGAACCATGCTGGCCGTACAACTGATGCGCCACAGTACGTCGCTGTCCGCTGCCATCGTCGACCGGAGCGCAGCTCCGGGGCGCGGCCTTGCCTACAGAAGTCCCCATCGATTTCATCTGCTGAACGTGCCTGCGGGCGAAATGAGCGCGTGGCCCGATGCGCCCGGCGATTTTCTGGACTGGGCGAGAATCCACTACGATGCCGCCGTGCAATCCCGTAGTTTCCCGCCGCGCTCGGTGTATGGTGCCTACGTCGCGGACCTGCTGGGAACAACGCTCGCCGAGCGTGGACGCGAACGCTTTCGATGGATTCAGGACGAAGCACTTTCCCTCCATCGCGGGAAAGGCAAGCTCGCCGTCCAGACCAGGACCGGATCCGAGCTAAGGGCGCGCGCGGTGGTGCTGGCCACGGGAAATTTTCCGCCCGCCAATCCCAGAATGCCGGGGCTGAAAGCTTCCACCTCCGTATATTTCCAGGCCCCCTGGTCCACGGATGCGCTGGAGAACCTTCCGCCTGCCGGTAGCGTTTTACTGGTTGGTTCGGGACTCGCCAGCGTTGACCTCATCATGGCGCTTAAGTCCAAGGGTTTTCGCGGGAGCGTTCACGTGCTTTCGCGCAAGGGACTGTTTCCGCGTCCTCGCCGCCAGCAACGTCAGGAGGAACCTTGGCCGTTGTTCTGGGGAGAAGCATCGCCGCGCAGCGTGCGCGGTTTAATGCGCCTGGTTCGCGAACAGGTGCAAGCCGCCGCCGAAAAAGGTGTGGACTGGCGCGCCGTGATCGACAGCCTGCGGCCGGTAACGCAGGACATTTGGCGCTCCCTCCCGTTGGCCGAGCAAAGAAGATTCCTGCGTCATGCCCGCGCGCATTGGGATGTGCATCGTCACCGCGTTGCTCCGGAGATCGCCGACATACTCGCCGACATGCGGGCAGAGGGCCAAGTGCGCCTGCATATCGGAGCCGTCACACGATATTCCGAAAAGGACGACAAAGCCGAAGTTCATTACTCGGATCGGGAGAGCCGAGCCGAGAAGATACTGCACGCCAACCGCGTGATCAATTGTGCCGGTTCAGAAGCCGATTGCCGCCGCATCGATGAGTCATTCATCACCAGCCTGTTCGTGCAGGGCTTGGCGCGGCCCGATCCTCTTTTTCTCGGGCTTGATGTCGATGAGCATGGCGCGCTGATTAACTACAGGGAAGTCGCATCGCAGCGGTTGTACGCCATCGGGCCAACGCGGAAAGGATGCCTCTGGGAAACCACCACCGTGCCCGAAATTCGCGTCCAGGCCGCCGCCCTTGGCGAACGCCTGGCGGAAATGCTCGACCACAGCCGGCGTCGCCCGCGAGAACTGCTTAAGAACGCCAGCTAATAGATCGCAAGATCCGCAAGACGCCAAGCTACACTTTGCCGGTAAGCAGAAGCATAGCTTTCCCCGCTGCCAGGATGAGCGTTCCTGATCGGTCTCGAAACCCGCCGCGGGGCGAAGGCGGCTACCACTTTTGTGCTATTTCGGCCCGATTCTCCACAGCCTTCCACCGGCTGCTACTTGCATTCCCGCACAGAAGTTCCGGATAATCAGGACGAGAGTTGGGACAGCGTGTACCGTTACAGCCGCGCAGACTTAATGCGTATTCTTCGGCTTGCTCCTCGCCAGCTTCAGACCTGGGAGAAGGCGGGATTGGTGACGGCGGGCGAAGAGTATTCTTTTTTCGATCTGGTGCAAATTAAAAAAGTGCGGGACCTGTGCGCCCAGCGGGTTCGTCCCGCCGTCATCCGGCAATCGCTCGAAGCCATGCAGAAACAGGTTGCGGGCATGGAGAATCCACTGCTGGAAGCCGGCGCTTATCAGAGCGGACGCCGCGTTGCGTTCCGCCACCAGGGACGGCTGCGTCGAGCCCATCGCCGGACAGTTCATGTTCGACTTCTCGTCGGAAGAGAGTAAGGTGGTGACCAGCCCGCCGCGGAATGGACCGGAACTGGTGGTCACCGACGTTGCCGACTTGTTTGCGCGCGGGATCGTGCAGGAAGAAAATCCCTCCACCCAGAGCGAAGCCATCACAACTTATCTGAAGGTTCTTGACATGGACCCCATGCACGCTGCCGCGCACATCAACCTGGGTACGCTTTACTACAACCGTCAGGAATACATGCTCGCCGAAAAGCATTACCGTTCGGCGATTCAGATCGATCCGCGCTACGCGCTGGCCTATTTCGACCTGGGCAACGTGCTCGATGAGACTGGACGCGTCGAGGAAGCCATCAATACCTACAAGACCGCGATTCAACTCGCTCCCACCTATGCGGACGCGCACTACAACATCGCGCTGGCCTACGAAAAGATGCGCGAGCCCCGCAAGGCGCTGCAACACTGGCGTGCCTATGTGAAGCTCGACACCGCCGGCCCGTGGACGGTTCACGCCAAACATCAGATTCAGCGCATTCTGCAGAGCGACAGCCTGAAACTGGTGCACTCGCGCAAGGCGAACTGAACAACTGTGCAACGGGCGGGTTAAGCCGCGACTCGCGGAGAGTTGCTTCCAGTGGAATAAAAAAAGCGCGGCTTGCGCCGCGCCCAGGAGAGAAAGTAACTGCGGTTTGCACTCGTCCGTCGTTCCCTCGTTAGCCCGACTGTTAGTCCACTACCAGCTTGTTCTCAACACTGAATGCGCCCGGTACGGAACCCGCGCGGATTCCGGCAATATTTTTGTCCATCGCGCTCTCGACGGTTCCGTAGAGCGTCACATGTCCGTTGTCTACCACGATGCGGATCGGTTTGACCGGGTCAATCGCGTAGCGGCTGAGCACGGAGTCGCGATAAATCGCGCGAGCCGTCCGCCTCCGGATCGAATCGTCAAACCCGAAACCGGCAGCACGTTTACATCATTCACAACGTCCTTGACGCCAGGCGTGCGCGCTACGATGTCGAGCGCCGAATCCTCGGCACGTCGAATAAGACGTCGCCGGTAAGGGTTACGACGCCGTCTTTCACGTTGAGCGCAATGTAGTTGAACGCGTTGTCGTAGTATCCGACGCGGTCAAAGTCCACCTTCTTTGCCAGTTTCTGCTGAAGTTCGTTCGTCGGGAACGGTTTTTCCCGCGACCACGATGTCATTGCGAACGCCGGTGACATTGGACGTTTTCTTCGCTTTCTTGGCGGCGTCCAGTTTGTCCTGATAAAGGTCGACCGTGCCGGTCAGGGTCACGATGCCATCTTCGACGCTCGCGTTCACGCCCTGCAGTTGCTTCGCGTCATGAATCTTGTGGCTGACGGCCTGCTGAATCTGCTGATCGTACTGGCCGGTGGCTGCCATCGCAGTCATGCTCAGCAGGACGACGAACGCCAGAGTTAATGCCAATGCATGCTTTTTCATTGTTCTTATCTTCTTCATGGTTGCCATCCTTACTGGAATTCCCCACTGGAATTCCGTTTCCCCACGTATTAACCGCTTGGTTAAATAGATGCACCGCGGCGCCAGCGGGATGCGCTCAGCGGGCGGTTTTACAAACTATTACAAGCGAGGCACTTAATTCCTGCTCAATTCCCGCCCGACCGACATAGTCGCGCCCAGCAATTTCACGCTGGTGGAAGGGCCAGGCCGAAGCCCGGCGCGGGGCAGGTCCTCGTGCGCCATACTTCCTCTCGCTCGATCCCTACATGCGCGGCCGGCTCAGCGACGCCAAAACCTACGCCAAGCCGCAGGAAATCGGCGCGGTGATGGGCGGCGGCACGGTCGGCGAGGTCGTCGAGTCGAAGGATCCGCGCTTCAAGGCCGGCGACTTCGTCGTCGGCATGGGCGGCTGGCAGCAGTACTCGCTGAGCGACGGCGCCGGCTGGAGCGTGGTCGACGCCAAGGCGATTCCGCTGCCAGGCCTATCTCGGCGTGGTCGGCATGCCCGGCGTCACCGCCTGGTACGGCCTGAACAAGATCATCGAGCCGAAGGCGGGCGAGACCGTCGTCGTCTCCGCCGCCTCGGGCGCGGTCGGCGGCGTGGTCGGCCAGCTCGCCAAGATCGCGGGCGCGACGGTGGTCGGCATCGCCGGCGGCGCCGAGAAATGCGCCTATGTCCGCGACGAACTCGGCTTCGACGCCTGCGTCGACCACAAGTCGCCGCACTTCGCCGACGAGATGAGGCGGCGCTGCCGAACGGCATCGACGGTCTGTTCGAGAACGTCGGCGGCGAGCCGTTCGCTGCAATGCCTGCAGCGTCTCAACGATTTCGCGCGGCGTCGCGATCTGCGGCCTGATCGCCT
>CAVOTW010000009.1:0-104698 GCA_963699405.1 uncultured Acidobacteriaceae bacterium
CGGCGCGATTGGTCCGCGGCTTCGAAATCTGATTCGGTTCGGGCATGTACTTGTCGAAAATTTCCTTGGCCACCGGAACCAGGCCAGGATGCGCAACCCAGGTTCCGTCGTGGCCGGCTTGCACTTCGCGAAGCTTGTCGCGCCGCACTTTGTCGAGCGCCTGTTCGTTAGCAGCCGCATCGTTGCGAATCGGAATCTGCGCCGCCATTCCTCCCATGGCATGAATGCCGCGCCGGTGGCAGATTTCGACTCAGCAATTCGACGTAGGAGCTAAGGAAATGCGTTTCCATCGTGACCAGCGACCGATCGGGCAGAACGAATTCAGGATGCGCCTGGAACTTCTTGATGAAGCTGAAAATGTAGTCCCAGCGGCCGCAATTCAGGCCGGAGGAATGTTCGCGCAATTCGTAAAGAATCTCGTCCATTTCGAACGCGGCCAGGATGGTTTCGATCAGCACGGTGGCGCGAATCGACCCGCGCGGAATGCCCAACTCGTCCTGGGCAAAATTGAAAACGTCGTTCCACAGACGGGCTTCGAGGTGATTCTCCAGCTTCGGCAGATAGAAGTAAGGGCCGGTGCCCTTGCTTAGCAACGTCGCGGCATTGTGAAAAAAGAACAGGCCAAAATCAAACAGCGACGCCCGAGATCGGCTTGCCTTCGACCAGAAAATGCTTTTCGTCCAGATGCCATCCGCGCGGCCGCACGACCAGTGTGGCCAGATTGGAGCCGAGCCGATACTGTTTCCCCTCCGGACTTTCGTAGCCGAATCGTTCCGCGAATCGCATCGCGCAAGTTCTGCTGGCCTTCGATATTGTTGCTCCAGGTCGGAGAATTCGAATCCTCGAAGTCAGCCATGAAAACATTGGCGCCCGAGTTCAGAGCGTTGATGATCATCTTGCGATCGACCGGGCCGGTAATCTCGACGCGGCGATCCTGCAGATCTTTCGGAATCGGCGCCACTTTCCAATCGCCCTGGCGTATGGCAGCCGTCTCCGGCAGAAAGTGCGGAGACTTTCCGCGATCGATTTCCTGCTGCACAGTCCGGCGCCGCGCCAGCAATTCCTGCCGACGGGGCTCGAAACGCACGGCGAGCTTCAGCAGAAATGCCCGGGCTTCCGGGGTAAGAACGCTGTTTTCGAGGTCAGTCAGGGTCTGGCTCTCACTCGCATGGTTCCGAAGCGATGGCATGGCATTCATAAGTGAACATCATAGGCCTCGGGATATGCAAGCGCGCCGAACTAGGTCATTTTGACCCAGTAGTCCCGGACGGACTTCGCAGTTTGCCCGACGGGGCGTTTCGGGGTCTACTGCTGGTGGACGCGCATTCAGGACGCGAATTCTCGAGTGGGGTGAGAAGATGACGACTTCGAATTACAACCGGCACATTAGCAACATTGACGACACAATCGCGGAGTTGGGAAACAGCTACAGTTCCGCGGCTTCGGCTCTTTACTATCCGTCGCTGGCGGAAAATTGCTGGGACGACGAATTGCTGCCTTCGGGAGACTAGTCCGCCAGGGGCTAAGCCCGTGCATGATTTCAAGCGGGTCACGCGGCCCGGAAGGGCCGTTCTTCCACGACTGTTCGCACGTGCGTTTTTCCGTAGGCTGTGAAGCGCTCCCTACCCAAAGCATTCACGAATCCCGCCCCGAAGAGACCAGTCCGCGGTGCTGGAAGAAGAGTAGTATGGCTGCATTACCGATGAGCTGGAACGCAATTATCCGAATGTCCATGGAGGCCGTACGGTGTTGATCAGCGCTGAGAATCAGAAAGCCACGACAACGATGTTCGACCAACAGGTCGCAGCCGCGAAGCAATGGTTCGCGAGCCCCCGATTCGACGGGATCACCCGTCTCTACTCTCCCCGACAGGTAGCCGAGCAGCAGGGCACGATTTCCGGCGACTACACCGTGGCGCGCGAGGCGGCTGAGGCGTTCTACGCGCGGCTTGCGCGAACTGTTCGACGAGCGCAAGCAGATGACGACCTTTGGTCCGTATTCGCCGGGCCAAGCCGTCATGATGAAGCGGATGGGAATGGAAGGCATTTACCTCGGCGGCTGGGCACGTCTCCGCCAAGGGATCGCGTCGCCGAGGATCCGGGACCGGATCTGGCGAGCTATCCGCTTGGCCAGGTGCCGGACGAAGCGGCCGGATTGGTGCGGGCGCTGCTCACCGCGGACAAGAATCAGCACTTCGCGCGCGCGCGAATGACTGAAGAACAGCGCAAGGCGACTCCGGCGGTCGATTTCCGGCCATTCATCATCGCCGACGCGGATACCGGTCACGGCGGCGACGCGCACGTACGCAATCTGATTCGCCGCTTTGTCGAAGTAGGCGTTCCGGGCTATCACATTGAAGATCAGAAGCCGGGAGCGAAGAAGTGCGGCCATCAGGGCGGCAAGGTGCTGGTTGCGGAGGACGAGCAGATCAGGCGGCTCAATGCGGCACGCCTGCAGCTCGATATCATGCGGGTTCCGGGCATCATCGTGGCTCGAACCGATGCCGAGTCGGCAACCTTCATTGAGAACCGCAGCGACGAGCGCGACCAGCCGTTCATTCTCGGCGCGACGAACGTCGACCTGCCGAGCTACAAGGCTGGCATACCTGGCGATCCTCAGGAAGCTCTCGGAACTAGGCGTCGACGAAGTTCGCGGGCATTTGCTTTTTGCCGTGTCCGAAGCCGAGTACGCGGCCGCGTTCGATTGGCTGGAGCGAGTGGGGTTGATGTCCAGCGATCACGCGAACGCGCACCGGCTCATGCAAGAAATGGCAGCGGCCGAACTGTGAGGCAGCGCTCGACAAGATCGACACACGCTTTGTGGAAGCCTGGCAGGCGGAAGCCGGAATGAAGACCTACGGCGTCGCGGTTGCCGATGTAATGCGAGTCGCGCGTAGCTGACGGCGAGCGTTTCGACATGACCGTCGAGGAATGGCTGGCGTTCGCGAAACAGGCTTCTTTCTACGAGGCTCGCGAGCGGGCGCAGTCGATGGGCATCCGCGTGATTTGGGATTGCGAGCTGCCCAAGACTCCGGAAGGCTTCTATCACGATTCAGGCGGGGATCGATTATGCGATCGCAAAGTCGCTGGCGGGGCGCCCTTTTGCCGACATCCTGTGGATGGAAACCAAGACGGCGGATCTGGAGGATGCGGCGAGATTCGCCCAGGCGATTCACGCCCAGTTCCCCGACAAGATGCTGGCGTACAACCTGTCGCCGTCGTTTAACTGGGACACCACGGGCATGAGCGACGAGCAGATGAAGCGGTTCCCGGAAGAACTTGGAAAGCTCGGGTTCGTCTTCAACTTCATCACTTACGGCGGCCACCAGATCGATGGCCTGGCTGCGGAAGAGTTCGCGACCGCTCTGAAGCAGGACGGAATGCTGGCGCTGGCGCGTTTGCAGCGCAAGTTCCGGCTGCTCGAGTCGCCGTACCGTACGCCGCAGACGCTGGTTGGAGGGCCACGGCTGGACGCCGCGCTGATGGCGTCATCGGGACGCACCGCAGCGACCAAGGCGATGGGCAAAGGGTCGACGCAGTTCCAGCATCTGGTGCAGACCGAGGTCCCGCCCAAGTTGCTGGAAGAGTGGCTGGCGGACTGGAGCAAGCACAACGACTATCGCGGAAAAGATTCGCGTCCGGTTGCGTCCGCACACGGCCGGGCTCGGAATTGCTGGAGCTGAGCCGTGACTCAACGAATTGAGCCAGCGGAGAAAAGCTCGCCAATATCATGTTCGCCTGCATGCTGGATCGTCGGGGACGCAGCATTCTGTCGGTTCGCGACTCAGAACACGCTGGCTCCGTTCCGCAAGAAGCGGCTGATGACAGTGTCTCAGCTGTTCCTGATCCACCGTTACAATGCCAGTGCGGTGCACTATGTTACTCCCACCGAGGACAACGAGTTGCAGACGCAAAGAATGAAGAGCGTGGGGATCTTCTCGGACGTGCATACCGAGATTGGCCAAATCATCGTCGCGCAAGTCAGTAAGGAACGCGTGGCGGAACTGCTGATGCCCGACCGTGTGGTTCTTTTGGAGATGATTCGGAAGACGTCGGCGGCTGGTCGGGGGAGAATCTGGCGAACTGATGGCGCCGGGGGCCGGGACGATGCCGTGCCCTGCAAAAAGCTCTGTACCTGGTAGAGGGATCGCGTTCTGCTAAACGCTTAAAGCGCTAGTGGCGGCTTTTAACCGGCCGCGCTTGTCTTCCCGAAGTTGCGCGGCGGAAAAGGCGGAGCCGCAAGTGCCGCATCTCCAACTGGTAACGGCACTGGTCACCAGACCTGGGGTGTTCGTCGCCGGGGCCTGGTTCCCACGCACCGACAGAACCAATTCACCACCACACAGCGAACATTCACGTTTATGCATGACTTTGGATTCCAATCGCAGACTGCTTGCGGCAGGTCCGGTTCATTGAGACTAGGCTGTCACACGGACGGATACCAACTCTGGGCTGCAGTGGGAGTTCTGCATGGATTTGACCGCGTCTTCGGCGGTAAATCTTCCCATGACCAGGGCCAGTTTGCGGTTGGTTGTGGTTTGGATGGGTAACCGGTCAATCCGCAGAACGTATTGCGGAACATGGGCGCCGCCGCGGTTCACTTTCACAACAAATTTTATATTTTTCATGTTTCCTTCCGGTATCGCTGGTAACAGGCTGATCGGCTTGGGTTTGGAGTCGGCTTGATCCCCAGCGGACCGGCGGTGCTTACTCAAACTGCTTTCGAGCAATCGACCAGGAAACAAATTTTCAGTCGGCTAACCCAGAGGAAGAGTAAGAACGGGTTACTTACTCATTATTGATCTTATTCTCATACCCTGCCATTGTCAAGCTTGCCGGGTAGTGGCTCGATTTGAAAATCAGTGATCTAGCAGGAGGCCGTGGCGGTGTGGCAGGATAAATTCAAATTGAGCCACTACCGCTTGCCGAGACCGCCGCCGCAAACTGTCTCATCCAGGTGAACACGAGTAGGTGAACACGAGTCGCTGGTACGAAATTGAGCATCCAACAGGCGTATGGGAAAAAGGATTTCCATCTTCGATGAGCAATACAGAGTGGTTGCCATTGAAGGTGACCGCCTGCTGATTCGGGGAATTCTCAGCGGCGACGTGCTCGCGATCGTCAATCCCGAGCCTGAAACACCGCTTTCACAAACCGATTATCCACTGGGAAAACTGATCTCGCTGACCGACCCGTCGGCTGCGCCTCTGAACGACTGGAATTGAAAAAGAAGGTCTCAGGTCTCAGGTGTCGGGAACATCCTTGAGCTGCCTTCGGTTTTCCTGACACCCGACACCTAGCACCTAAGACCTGATTCTTGGCAGCCCGGCAGGGATTCGAACCCCGATACGCAGCTCCAGAGGCTGCAGTCCTACCGTTGAACGACCGGGCTCTGGTTTGAATTCTAAATCATTTCTTGTGCGAGCAAAAGCTTAGAGCAAAAGCTTAACGCGGAGGGCGCAGAGGACTCGCGGAGAGCGCTGGGACATCTACTCCTTCCAGTCTTCCGGCATTGTTGACGCTCGGCTCTTCGCGGCTCACCATGACTTCCTGTCCACGCAGAGGACTCGCGGAGAGCGCTGGGACATCTACTCCTTCCAGTCTTCCGGCATTGTTGACGGTCGGCTCTTCGCGGCTCACCATGACTTCCTGTCCCGAGTTAGAATCTTGGCAGATGGACGTCACTTATTAAGAGGAGTCGCCATGACGGGCAGCGGGATTTTGAACGGAACGGTTACGACGGGAAACATTACGACCATGGAGAGCGATTACGAAGAAATGGCGCGACGTCCGCTGGAGGCCGAGCACTGCGCTCTCATCGTCGTTGACATGCAGGAGAAATTGCTGCCGCCGATCTGGGAAAAAGAACGGCTGGTACGCAATGTACAACTTCTGATTCGTCTGGCTGGAATTCTGAAAATCCCGGCGCTGGTCACGACCCAATATGCGAAAGGCTTGGGCAACACTGTGCCCGAGATCGCGTCCTTGTTGCCGGATACTCCGCCCATCGACAAGCTGATGTTCTCTTGCTTCGGCAGCGATGTGTTCTGTTCTTTGCTGAAGCGCTTGCCCGGTCAGCGGACGACTGCATTGCTGTGCGGCATGGAAACGCACATCTGCGTGATGCAAACTGCACTCGGAGCGCTACGGGAAGGCTATCTGGTACATGTGGCTTCGGACGCCGTCAGCTCCAGAACAGAATTAAACTGGCGGATTGGACTGGATCGCATGCGCGCGGCGGGCGCCATTCTCTCCTCGACCGAAATGATGATCTACGAGTTGCTGCGGTCGTCGGGCGCGCCTGCGTTTCGAGAGTTGCTGCCGTATCTGAAAGGGTGAATCGGTCGTTGGTCGTTCGTGGCGTCATCGCAAACCCGCAAACCATCGAACGACTAACGACCGCCGACCAACGACTGGTTTTGGTCTCTACCCGGCCGTCGCTTCTTTCTGCTTCACTCGCACTACCGTGATTTTCGAGAAGCCTTCTTCGAAGGTGGGAGGCTTCAATTTGCCTGCCATCTTGCGCATGACATCTTCCGGGATCGCGCGACCGCGGCGCTGGTGTCGCTCCACGCAAACCTCCAGCGGAACATCGAAGAACACACCTTGGACATCGTAGCCGTAATCCTTGGCCAGCTTGATCCAGCTATGGCGGTCATGGGGCGTAAGATTCGTCGCATCCACATAGTTCATGGGGCGGCGGGCAATCAACCTCGCTTTCAGCATCGATCGCAGGTTGGAAAACACCAGATCCTGAAAACGCTGCTCCTGCGCGTCATCGAAAAGCAGTTCGCGCAGCAGATCGCTCGAAAGCGGATGAATGTTGTGCCGCTTGAACCACGAACTCTTGCCCGATCCCGGCAACCCGATCGCCAGCACGACCGTTCCTTTGCTGGGGCGGGCGGGTGCCGCGGCAGCTTGAACGGGCACCGCCTGCGCTGGTAACGAAGGCGACAGGCAACTGTCTCTGCAATCGTTGGCTCCGGAGCGGATGCTTCCGATTCGGAGCTTCCGTGGCGGATGATTCTGCAGCGGAAGTCTCGCCTGATTGCGGCTGCCGGGCGTGAACGAGCTCCGCCACGACCTCCGCGGCTGCGACGACGCCGCGACGTTCGTGGTTTCGGTTCCGCGGCGACGGACGCCTCGGAGGCGCGGCGAGGCGCTGGCTCGGAGGGTTCATGGTTCGCCGTCTTGATGGACGGTGGGACTCGGCTGCTGGAGGTTCCGCAGGAACGTTAACAGGGACAACGGCAGGCAAGACGGCGGGCGCGGTCGGCACATCATCGTAGAATCTCGGCTGCAAGGGCTCTGGTGCAGGTGCATTGCCTGCTTTGCCTTCTTCCTTGGCGGCGCCGGTTCCGGTCTTCTTGCGGCGCTTCAAGCGCTCGCTCATCCATTTGCGCATATATCGCACTTGTAGCACACGGGCGCATACCGGAGCAATCTGCGAACGGTATCGGCCAGGATACCCCGCGGGGAGCATCGGATCATCGGGTGATCCGGTCATCGGGTCATCTGAGTTCCAAATGCGCTCGAGTTTCAATGACCCGATCACCCGATGGCCCGATGACCCGATACAATAAAATCCATGAATCCGACTCATCCCGAAACTCTGCCCGTTGCCGCCGGGCAACTGCCCGCTGTGCCGCTGACGCTCGAAGGCTACGCCACGCTTCACCAGATGATGCGCTTCCGCTGGACCGCATGGCGTTCCACGGCCGAGAACGCCCGCCGCGAGATCGCCGCCGAAGCCGCAAAACTGCTGGGCGAGATGGAAACCAGAGCCGAGGGCCAGTCCGCGCTCTTCTCATTGCTCGGACACAAGGGCGACCTGATGTTGATCCACTTCCGGCCGAGCTTCGATCAGCTCAATCAGGCGGAGCTCGACTTGGCGCGGCTTCGGCTCAGCGATTTCCTGGAGCCCACAACTTCGTACTTGTCTGTGATTGAGCTGGGGCTGTACGAATCTTCGCTGAAGACCTACAAGGCGCTCGCCGAGCGGGGCGTGGAACCACACTCGGAAGAATGGAAGAAGGCGATCGCAGAAACGATCGCTCGCCAGAAAGAAGCGATGAAGCCGCGGCTGTTCCCGGCGATGCCGCCGAACCGGTACGTATGCTTTTATCCGATGGATCGGCGGCGCGGCGAAGACAAGAACTGGTACACGCTTCCGATGGAGGAGCGGCAGCGGCAGATGAACGAACACGGCCTGGTCGGACGGCGCTATGCGGGAGAAGTGAAGCAGATCATCACCGGCTCCATCGGGTTCGACGACTGGGAGTGGGGCGTCGATCTGTTTGCCGACGATCCGCTGGTTTTCAAGAAGCTGATCTATGAGATGCGCTTCGATCACGTCAGCGCGGTTTATGCGCTGTTTGGGAGCTTCTATATCGGGTTGCGTTGTCCGGCGGAGCGGATTTTTGATTTGCTGGAAGGAAAGTTGCCACGCTAGATCAGTCGTTCGTCGTTCGTCGTTCGTCGTTCGCAAAAAATCAGTCGCTGGTCGTTAGTCGTTCGTCGTTCGCGAGTCGGTGGTCGTTCGCGGGTTTGCCAACGACTGGCGACTAACGGCCAACGACTGACTCTCAAGCCAAACTTACATCGCTATCGGCGGAAGCGAAACTCGTGGCGCTTCATATCCACTCGTGAGCCGCGGAAGGTTACGCCTTCCATACGGAGACGAAATTTTTGTTCGGCGGCACCTTCTCCGGGCAACTTGATGGCACCGCCCGCGCCGACCACGCGATGCCAGGGCAATCCGGGAACTTGCCGCAAAATGCGAACGACCTGGCGAGCGGCTCCAGGCCAGGCGGCAGCTTTTGCGATTGCTCCGTAACTCGACACGGTTCCGGACGGCAAAGCGCGAATGCAACGGATAATCCGCGCGGCCTTGTCGTTCTCTTTCGTCTTCTCTTCTTTGATCTTTGTTTTAGTTTTTATTTTTGTCTTTTTCCTCATCCTTCTCTCTTCACTCTTTTTACACTTTGCCGTATCCGTGTTCTGATTTTTGCGGCTTGATTTTTCGGGGCTTTCGGCCTGAGTACGATTTGGGGCTGCCGGTTCCGGGGTCAGTCTTCACCGGGGAATCATGTTAACCTAGATTCACCAATACAAAAATTTACAAAGGTCCGTAAAACTTGGGATTACGATGTTGCATCCATGTTTTTATTCACGACCTAAACTACTTATTGGAGAATCTATGCGTCGCGTGCTGAAAACTCTGCCCCTTACGTTGGCCTTGGTGTTGGCGCTTGGCGCCCTGGGCCTCGTCACTGCCAGTTGCAACTCCAGTAATACGGAGGTTCGTTTTGTCGATGCCATCTCGGGATCGCCTGAAATGGATATCTTCTTCAACTCGGGGAGGGACTTTACCGAGGTATCATTCCCCAGCTACCAGCCATCGTCAGGCTATCGCGGCGTGCCTTCTGGCAATGTCACGATCGAAGGGACAATATCCGGCACCACCACGCAGCAATTCAGCGCAAGCAACGTTAACCTAGGCTCGGGGTCGGAGTACACGGTAGTTGCGACTGGAACGCTGAGCGAGCCTGTCATCTTGTCTCCAGCGGACGACAACACGGCGCCGGCAAATGGCTCGGTGAGTTTCCGTATTATTGATGCAGCCATCAGCTCACCCAGCACGGTCTATGTCTATATCGTTCCAAATCCCGCCAGCGGCCAAGGTCAGCTTCAGGGCGCCGCTCTTACCGCGACTATTACGGCCCCTTCAGCGCCCACGACGGCTACGAGCGGTTACGAGACTCAAAACTTTAACTCCGACAACACCGGATGGACGGGGTATGTATGTGCCGAACCGGGAGGGAACCCAATCCTCACCTTTACGATCGACAACTTCGGCAGCGCAAGCTACGGCTCGATCCGTACGATTGTTCTGACTGACAATTCTGGGGCGAGCGGATTTGCTGCCAACCCTCAAATCCTGTCTGACCTTCATTGATCGCGGGAGCCGCGTGCGAGCGGAGCATCTCGCCGCAACTTCAGAAGAAGGAACCGGGCCTCAACCGAGGCCCGGCGCACCACCTGACAAACTGCTAGAATCCTCGTTGCTCACCAGCGAAGCGCCCTTGGGAGAATCGCGATGTTCCGTGTGTTAAAGGCCCTGCTTCTGGCATCGGCGATTGCCGCCTTCGGAATCGTTACCGCGAGCTGTAATTCCAACAATCAGACGCAGATTCGTTTTGTCCATGTCATTGAGGACGCCGGGGCATTGGATATCGCCGTGAACGGAACAAAGTATTTCACAAACATCGCATTCACCGGTGTGCAGCCGGCTTCGGGCTATACGGTCGTGCCGGAAGGGATTGACACGATCCAAGGATTACTGACGGGCAGTTCGACCGTGGCCTTCAACCGGCCCAACGTCACACTGCCCGGCGGGAGGCAGTACACGGTGGTTGCGACGGGATTTGATACGGGTTTCGAGGGCGAGAACGTTGTGGTCTTGACTCCGCCTGACGATAACCGGGAGCCGGCCAATGGCATGATCAATTTTCGCGTGATCAATGCTTCGCCGGACTCACCCGGCGCCTTGGACATTTACATCCAACCGTCGGGGGTGCAGACCCTAACGCCTCCGGCTACGATCGGCAGCCTGGCGTACGAGCAGACGAGCAAGTACATACCGGAACCCTATAACACCAGCGGGAGCGGATACACGGTGTACGTCTGTCCGGCCGGAAGCACAGCCCCGATCTTTCAGCAGACCTTCGTTGTAGGGGGCCCCAACGAGGGCTCGATTCGCACCCTGATCCTCACCGACCAACAGGGGATCGAGCAACTGAATCCGCGATTTGTCGAGTTGAATGATTTGAATTAGTCGCGGGAGCGGGCGGCGGGTGGTGGGGCAGTTTGGACGCCGCACTCCCCTGCGGCTAAAGCCGCATTGAAAATACGACGGTTGTCGCAGCGGTAAACCGCTCCACCCGATCACGCCAAAACCAGGCGTGTTGGGGGGCACCGGCGCTGCGCCATTCAAGCAAAAGCAAAATCAAGTGAAAGCAAAACGTTGGCGAACGCTTTCGTGGAATCCTACCCTTGCGCAAAAAACGCGCAGGGATGGGGCACCCATCTACTGTTACGGCGCGGCTGAAGGCCCGCGCTTTCAAAACAAGTTGAGACAGACCCACTACTGGGGCGGTGGGCGAAGCATCTAACAAACTGCTAGAATCCTTTTTGCTCGCCATCAAAACTACGCTTCGGAAAAGAGACAATCGATGTCGCGCTGGTCGAAAGTCCTGTCATTAACGTTAGCGTCGGCGCTGATACTGGCCCTGGCGTTCTTGAGCACCTTCGCGGCCAGTTGCGGGAACAGCGGGTTCAGCGCGGGTACGTTTTGTCCATGCCATCGAGGACGCGGGCGCAATGGATGTCGACATCAACGGAAGCCAGGATTTTACCAACATTTCTTTTCTCGGAGTTCTGCCGAACCAACCGGGCTATACCAACGCGCCCTCGGGGAATGACACGCTCGAAGCCTTCGTGACAGGCACGAGTACCGAGGTTTTCTCGTCCACGCTGGGTTTGGGCGCCGCAGTGGACTATAGCTTAGTGGCGACTGGATTTTGAAGAGCGGAACAGACGGGAGCAACGTTGTCCTGTTGACGATTCCTGACAACACTCCCACGCCGCCGGCGGCGGACGTTGGATTCCGCGTCATCCATGCCTCGCCTAGCGGACCTACGGTGGATGTCTACATCGAATTGAATCCGAGCACCGGACCTGAGGCGCCCATTGCGATCCAAGGCCTGGCGTACACGCAGGCAAGCAACTACGTATTCCTTGTATACAACCCCGACAATGACCAGCCTCCTCCGGGCTTCACGGTGTATGTCACACCATCGGGGAGCCTGACGCCGATCATCACCGAGACCCATCAACCCGGGAGCGCTGGGAGCGGTTCGTACGCTGGTGCTGACGGACGTGCAGAATGGGAACCCACCGAGCATGAGTTCGTCTTTCCTGGAGCTGTCGGACGCAAATTAAGCCGCCTTAAACGAGCGGGCGGCGGCTTCTTCGTCGTCGAACACTTCAAAAATCGTGAGCAGCTTGGTGACCTGGAGCAGATCGCCAACGCGCTTGCTCAGGCTGGCGAGTTTTACTGCGCCGCCGGCGTTGCGGGCGGTGGTGTAGAGCGAAACCAGAGTGCCGAGGCCGCCGCTATCGATATGATTCACTTCGCGCAGATTCATCACCAGCTTGGGATTGTCGGAGAGCAGCTTCTTGACCATGTCGCGCAGGCTGGCCGATTCTTCGCCAAAGACCAGGCGGCCGCTGCAATCCACAACCAGCACGCCCTCCAACGCCCGTGTGCTCATTCTCAGTTGCATAAGCGACTTCTCCAATAGTTACGGTAAGAACGCGATTTATGAGCGTACCCCGGCTGCGTAAGGCGTGCAAGTGGCCGAGCGGGCTCCGCTCGACGGCGTGAGCGCAAGCGCGACTGGGATTGCGGCCG
The DNA here is from genome assembly GCA_963699405.1 of uncultured Acidobacteriaceae bacterium. Lineage (GTDB taxonomy): Bacteria > Acidobacteriota > Terriglobia > Terriglobales > Acidobacteriaceae > Acidiflorens. The sequence goes on from CAVOTW010000009.1 coordinate 12,475, forward strand.
AGCTGGGGCTGAGACTGTATAATCAGGAATTCCGATGAGCTACCAGGTCCTGGCGCGCAAATACCGGCCGCAGAAATTTTCCGAGGTGATCGGCCAGGAACACGTCACCCGCACGCTGCAAAATGCGATCGCGCAGGAGCGCATCGCGCACGGTTACATTTTCAGCGGACATCGCGGCATCGGCAAGACGACGGTGGCGCGCATCCTGGCGATGGCGCTGAACTGCCGCTCCACAGTGAAACGCGAACAAGCCGGTGGCGGAGCCTTGCGGCATTTGCGATTCCTGCACCGAGATTCGCGCCGGAAATTCTGTCGACGTGATCGAAATCGACGCGGCCACCAATCGCGGCATCGACGAAATTCGCGAACTGCGCGAGGCGGCGCGCTACCGTCCGGCGCGCGACCGCTTCAAAATCTACATTCTCGACGAAGCGCACCAGATCACCGACGCGGCATTCAATGCGCTGCTGAAAACGCTGGAGGAGCCTCCCAGCCACGTCATCTTCATGATGGCCACGACGCAGCCGGAAGATATTCCGCAGACGATCCGGTCGCGCTGCCAGCACTTCAGTTATCGCGCGATGAAGTTCGATGACATCATGGGGCAACTGCGCGAGATCGTGGCCGAAAGAGAAGATCCCAGCCGACGAGGACGCGCTCGCGCTGCTGGCGGAAGCGGGCGACGGCTCGATGCGCGACGCGCTCTCGATTCTTGACCAGGCGATTGCTTCCACTTCGGAGCACTTGACCGCTGATTCGGTTCGCAGCCTGATCGGGTCGGCTCCGGCGGCGGCGCTTGAAACGGTGATGCAGGCGGTGGCCGAAAGTTCGAGCGAAAAAATTCTGGTGCTGGTGGACGAACTGATCGGCGAAGGACACAGTCCTACGCATTTCGCGCGGCAGTTGGTGCGCTTTCTGCGCAATGTCACGGTGGCGAAGATCGCGGGCAAGGATTCGGCGTTGCTGCAGATTTCTTCCGATGAGCGCGCGCGCGTCGGGCGATTGCCGATCTGTTCAGCGAAGAAGACCTGGCGCGGCATCTGCAGATCATGCTGCGCACGCATGGAGAACTCGGATACCGGCAGGAGCAGCGCTTTCACCTTGAGCTGGGATTGCTGAAAATGGCGCACGCGCAGCGGTTGCTGCCGATCGAGCAGTTGCTGAGCGATGTGACGCCTGCGGCCGCCACGGCGCGACCAGGGATCGTTAAGAACGTTGCGGCGCGGACGTTCGGCGTACTGAGCGACGACATCGGCTCAGCATCGGCATCGGCATCGGCGCGATCGAATTCAGTGTCGCCATTTGCGGCTGACTCGGCGCGCAAGGGCACTCCGAAAGCGGAGACTTCCGGCGAGCTCGCGGCTTTCGCGGGCGAGGGCGTCCGCGCCACACAATCGACCGGGCGCGAAACGTCGTCATTATGGGATCGGCTGCGCCGGCGGTTGAATGAGTCTGCTACAAGTGGAGCCGCAGCCCGTTGCGCGCACGGAAGCGGCCGTCGTCGCACGGGCCGAGGCGCGGGCCGAAACGAATGCTGAGTCTTTGCGCGATGCCGTTCTCAACGCGCTGGGCAATCAGCAAATGCTGGTTTCCATTCTGGAAAGCGCGGAGTGGACGCTGAACGGAAATTCGCTGATCGCAGAGTGGCGGCGTCGGCCACGATGATCGAAATGTCATTCACTAGCCGAAGCGCGACGCATGGCCAGCGCCGCCGCCAGCGGCCAGGCTGGGAGACCGATCAAGGTGCTGGTCGAGCCTGGTGGATCTCCGCAGGCGGCGCGTCCGCAGCTACGTCCGCGGCGGCGAGCGTACCAATGGAAGCGCCCGCAGCCGCGCTGAACAGGATCCGATCGTGCAACGCATGAAGGAAAGATTTGGGGCCGAGATTCGCACCGTGATCGATTATCGGGAGAAAGGATGAGGCATCGGGTGATCGGATCATTGGGTGATTGGTGATTGAAAAGCCAAATGCTGTTTGCCCCGCAGTTCCACCCGATGACACGATTGCCCGATCACCGATTGAAAATTTCTTATGTCTGGATTCAATTTGCAGGAACTGATGGCGCAAGCCAAGCAGCAGTACGAGACGCTGCAGAAGAAGATGGAGCAGACCGTGGTCGAGGCTTCGGCCGGCGGCGGCACGGTCACGGTCAAGATGGATGGCCGCAAGCAAGTGCTCGCCATCAAGATCGATCCCGAGGCGGTCAAGGCTGGAGACGTCGAGATGCTGCAGGATCTGGTGATGGCCGCGGTGAACGAAGCCAGCCGCAAGGTCGATCAGGCGAAATGCAATCCAGCGTGGGCGGAATGCTGGGCGGACTGGGAATGAATTTGTAATTTGCGATTTGTAATTTGTAATTGAAGGACGCCAAGTGCGCGTTGTCCGGTTTTAGATTACAAATTACAAATCACCAATTACAAATTCCTATGTCTCGTTTTGCCGAGCCGATGACCCGGCTCATCGACGAACTCAAGAAGCTGCCGGGAATCGGCAATAAGAGCGCGCAGCGGCTCGCCTTTCATATTCTGCGGTCGAGCGCGGATGACGCCGAAGGCCTGGCTTCCGCCGTGCGCGACGTCAAGGCCAAGCTGCGTTTGTGCTCGATCTGCAACAACATCACCGACGTCGATCCCTGCGTCTACTGCAGCAGTCCCACGCGCAATCAAAAACTGGTGTGCGTGGTCGAGGAGCCGACCAACATCGCCGCCGTTGAGAAGACGCGGCATTTTAACGGCGTCTACCACGTGCTGCACGGGTCGATTTCTCCGTTGCACGGGGTTGGTCCGGAGCAGTTGCGCATCGCGAATCTGATCAGCCGCGTCGGCGGGCGGCGAAATCGAGGAAGTCATCCTCGCGACCAATCCCACGGTCGAGGGAGAAGCGACCGCCACCTACCTGGCCCAGCAACTGAAGCGGCAGGGACTGCGGGTCACTCGCATTGCCATGGGAATTCCGGTGGGCAGCGACATCGAATACACCGACGAAGTCACCATGCTGAAGGCCATGGAAGGCCGGCGGGAAATGTAGCGTCGGCTGGCGGAGAGAGTCTACTTTCGGTGTACGGCTCCTAGAGGGGCATCTCGACTCCAATGACTAATGGCATCGCTAAAGCGATGCCCTGATACAAGACTCGAGTCTTCCGGCGACCAGTTCAGCCGACGCAACCTCAGACCGACTTCGGTAATTTGCTCCAGCCAGCGTTCGCATTCTGGTTCGAATTCTCCAGTCGGTCCCCTAAAGTCACTGGATGATGGTTGAGCCGCTTGCGTATAATGGCTTAAAATCTTCCATTTTCTTCGAGGGATCGACTTATGGGCCGTGTCTTCCGGTTTGCGCAAGGAACTGTTCTCTGCGTCGGTACGCTGTTGCTGATGACGGGGACGATATACGCGCAAGATGCGCTCCCAATTCCTGCCCCACCCGCGCCGCATTTCGGCGTGCCGGAGGATTGGAGCACGCAGCACGTCATCTACACCCGCAACGGCTCGGTGGACGACATGCTGAAGGTCCGCAACGATCCGCGCTTCCTGAATAACATTCTTCTGCATTACATACGGGAACGCCGCGACCAGCGACAGGTCAGCGGCAGGCACGGGGTTGAATGAAGCTGGGTTGAACGAAAACGGCTTCGACGCAGATACGGAAGAGTTGCCGGCACCAGGACCTGGGAAGTTAGGCGGTCTCCAAATTGGGGGCCCCTCAACCGTCAACTCGAAGGTCGACTGGGCGGTCTCGCTGGGTGGGACGGGAGGCATGGCGGTTGGAGAGAGTCCGGCAAAGTACACTCTAAACCCGGGTTTGCCGCCGAGTTGCAGCGACTTTGTGGTGTATACGGATACCGCAGCCCCGAAGGCGGGCACGCAGGCCAATCTGGTCGGCTTGACGAATCTCTACTCGGGCACTCCCACGGGACTATGCGGCACGGCTCCCACGTTTCTATTTTCTTACGCGATCGGGGCGTCGGGCTCAGCTCTTTCGCCCACAGTTTCGCTCGACGGTACAAAGATTGCATGGCTCGAGAACTCGAATCCGGTCGTACTCCACGTGACCACCTGGGCCACCGGGACGGGACAGGGCACCAACGCCACAACAGGATCGGTGGCCCCGAACGGGACGTTTTCGACGAGTGGTGGAGCTTGTACTCCCGCGGGCAGTTCCTGCGACGTCGCGCTCGGCTACACCACTGCAGCGGGGTGCACGGCGAGCTCGTCCGGGGACAGCGATTCCGATATGTACGTTGATTATGCGAGCGATAGCGGCTATGTCAGCGCCGACAACGGAATTCTTTACCGCATCTCCAACATCTTCAGCGGCACTCCAGCGATCGACTACTGCATCACTGTCAATGCAGGCATCGGCGCCTACATGAGTGGACCGGTCTACGATGAAGTGCTAAACGAGGTCTTCGTCACCGATTCGAGCAAGATCTACGCCTACACCGTGGGAGCATCCGGATTCACGCTGGCAGCGTCGTACACGTATGCCGCCAACAAAAAGGGGTTCGCCGCATCCGCACCCCTACTGGACGCTTTTAACGGTTGGGTCTACGTGTTCTCCACAGACGACAAGAACGGCGCCACTTCGGTGGCGCAATTGCCCACCAGCCTGGCTTCGGCTGTCTTTGTTCCTCTCGGGCCCGTCGGTACGACTCCAAATGTGTACTTCAACTACGGAGCGTTCGATAACAACTATTACACGAATGGTCCGGCCTATGGCACCCACCCCGCGTCCACTCTGTATAGCTGCGGTACAGACTCGACGACTGCGAGCGCGCAGGATCTGTTTGCGATTGGTTTTAACTCGACCAGCGGTTTGGCGCTAACGACTCCGGTGATGGGAGCGAACAAGAATGTAAATCCGGGTACCAAGACCGGAATCTGCTCGCCAATCACCGAATTTTATGATGGGGCCACCGACCGAATCTTCGTTGGCTCAGGAGACTATGCTGGGGCCACCACGGGATCTAACGTTGTCACGATGTGGACCGTTACCACGCAACTCACCAGCACGGGCGACACGCCCACGGCTTCCGCGACAGGCTACCAGGGCGGCACGACGGGCTTCGCCATCGACAATAACGCCATCGGGGTTGCCCAGGCAGAGAGCATTTACTTCGGGACTCTGGCGACGAGCGGCACTGCAGCCACCTGCGGAGCCAACCTTTTTTGCGCCGTAAAGCTGACGCAGGGTGGCCTGAAGTAGAGAGCGGGGGAAAACCGAGGGTGGGCTTAAGATGGGCTTCCACGCTGGCTAGGATGTTTTGCGGTTAATATGGCACTGGTTCTGCGTACTAACTTTTCCGCAGGCTAGCGCCTGCGTTTCAAACACTCGCTCAAAGCGGAACGCGGGCTTTGTGTAAGGTTTCCTGGTCGGATTTTTTTCAATCAGTCGCTTGTCTTCAGATTCCCGATTTCCATTCGCCATTCAACACTTTACCCCTAAAGCAAACTTGGCCCAGCGACTGGAATTCTTTTGCCAGGATTATACAATCTTACTCTTTTCTCTCAAAGACAGTTTTGTGGTGCTTGCCAGGGTGGTCGCGCTGGAGACTATGCAACAATTTGAGCAGCTGCTGAGGAGCGATTGCGGCAGCAGCAGTCGGCAATTCCACAACCGCGCGACCAACCACTTTTATTGTCTTTAGGTTGCAGAAACTCGCGAAACCGTTGCCCGGAATCTGACACTGGCCCCAAAGTTGCAGTTTCAGCTACGTCTCCGCTCCTTCTGAAGGCTTTGCTGGCGCGAGGCGCACAAGCGGGCGTCAACCACGGCCGCACAATTCTCCGAGCCAGCATGCGTCGGTCGGCGATGTAAACGCGTTGCCACCGACTTTCTTGAGACCGGGCCCAAGCGCCCGGTTTCTTTTTTGCCGTACGAGATTACACCGTCTTTATAGTTTACTGAAAGACTCGATTTACGCTACGGGGCCCTTAAAGGGGCAGCACAATTTTAACGGCTTACGGCATTGCTAAAGCGATGCCCTGATACGATGCCCTGATACGAAACGCGAGTTTTCCAGCAACTGTTTAGTCGCCCGCTGTCTCCTGCAGGAATCCGTTCGCTTCCTCTTCCGCGGCGACCAGTCCTTCGGGCAGGGTGCCTCGGTTGTACTCCGCCATACGGTTTTTCCACTTGAGGAAATCGGTGATGCTCTCCGGCTCAATGCGGATTTCGACTCGCCGCAAACTCGCCAGCAGCAAATTCATCTCGTTCCGGAAACCAATCTCGGAACGCAGGTTCTTTGCCGACGCCTTCACTTTTTCGATCTCACGTCCGCAGACCTCGAGCAACCCCCAGCCTGCAGGAAGTTCGTCGGCGCGCAGCAGACCACGCGGCGTCAGGTAATAGCGCTCACAGCCGACGCCGATCTCGGGCTTTTGCCGGAAGGGCTTGTCACGATCAGCGAGAAAATCTGCACGCGACACTTTGCTCTCGACCAGCACCGAGTGGCACGCCTTTTTCCAGCCAATGGCATCAGGCATCTCGCCGCTGACGCAGGCTTGCTCGCTGAGCACGACGCCGCAGCGATAGCTACGCAGCCACTGAACTGCCCTTCTCACTAATTTTGCATGGGTCGCGCCAGGTGGGGTCAGATTTGATTGGGTCACAGGAAAAGTCTGGAAGGCAAATATCGTTCTGAGAAGTGTCAGAGTAGGGTCCAGGGGAAATCGTCATTCGTCGTTCGTCGTTCGTCGTTGGCGATCGCTTCGTTAGTTCGCTAGCGACCAACGACTGTCGACTATCGACTGACGACAGACTCTCGATGCCAAACCGGTGACTGCCTGCGCCGCGTCTGATTACGCTCGTAACCCCTTTAATGAGCGGGGATTACAGAAGTATTACAAAGAATTGCGCGGACTCTTGGTATCGTCCTATTCGGGCCACAGTCAAATAGGTAGAGGGAGAAAAGATGAGCGAAGCCGTGCGCGAGACGATGAGCGAAATGAGTAGCCAGGAAATGCGAGACGCCGGAGAAGGCAGCAATCGTAGAGACCAGGCGAACCGAGATGGATTCAACTGGGGTACGGCGATCGCCATGGGCCTGTTTCATGTGGGGGCGATTGCGGCGCTCTTTTATTTTACCTGGAGCGCATTGTTCGTCGCCATTTTCTTGTGGTGGGTTTCTGGCAGCCTGGGCATCGGGATGAGCTATCACCGCCTGCTGACGCATCGCGGATACAAGACGCCGAAGTGGGTGGAGTATTTCCTGACGTGGTGCGCAACCCTGGCGCTTGAGGGTGGACCGATATTCTGGGTGGCCACACACCGGATTCATCATCAATTTTCTGACGAGGAAGGCGATCCGCACTCGCCCAACGACGGCAAGTGGTGGTCGCATATGGGATGGATCCTGATGGGCAAGTCGATGCATCATGACACCACTACCCTGGCCCGCTACGTCCCCGACCTCACCAAAGATAAAGTTCACGTCTGGCTGACCAAGTACCACTGGACGTCCAACGTCATTCTGGGCGTCATACTTTATGCGATCGGCGGATTGCCGTGGATGCTCTGGGGAGTATTCGCGCGCACCGTGGTTGGACTGCATTCCACGTGGATGGTGAACTCGGTTACACATTTTTGGGGCTCGCGGCGCTTCGCGACCAAAGACCTTTCGACCAACAATTTCTTGGTGGCGGTGCTTACGTTTGGTGAAGGCTGGCACAACAATCATCATGCGCATCCGGTTTCCGCGCGCCACGGGTTGCGCTGGTACGAAATCGATATGAACTGGTATGGTATCTGGACTCTGAAGAAGCTGGGGCTGGCGCGGCACGTATATAAGGTCGAACTTGATCACCTGCCGCCTAAACCGGCCCTCACGCGCGATGTCAAGGCGGCAGCGGTGTTGGCGGCGGCGGCGGGCAACGACTAAAGCTTAACGCGGAGAACGCAGAGTCTTACGCAGAGTTCGCTGAGAGAACCGGGGAAAGTACCCCGGTTTTTCTTTTGCCTGTTCTTCTTTGCGAGCTCTGCGTTTTCTTCATGTCCCCTGCGCTGATGGTTGTTTCCCGCTAAAATCTCCCTGTGCGCATCATCAGCCGACAGAAAGCGATCTACACGTTTCTCTCGCTGGGAGTGTGCCTGGCCGCCATCGCCTTCGCGGTCGGCAGCGGATGGATCATCCTCAACTGGCGCGAAGGGATTAAAGTTTTTCTTGGCATCATTTTTTTTGGCGCCATCGTGGCCGGGCTTGTCCTCAATACGATTTTTCTCGTCCGTGAGATTCGCCGCAACGAACAACATGACAGCTTCATTAACGCCGTCACCCATGAATTAAAGACGCCGATCGCGTCCATCCGGCTTTATCTTGAAACCTTGCAGAGGCGCGAGGTGGATGAGGCACAGCGGCAGGAGTTCTATGGGTCGATGCTGCTCGATACCGACCGCCTGCTGCACACGGTGGAACAGGTGCTCAAGGCTGGGGCGGCGGCGCAGAAGAAAGGCCCGCGGCAGCGCTCGCCGGTGGAATTCGACACGCTGGTGCGCGAGTGCATGGAACTTGCGCGAGTGCGCCATCATTTACAGGCAGCGGATCTCGACTACCGTGAGTCTTCCTCTTTATCTGCATCTTCGGCAGTGCAGAATGGGGGCGGAGCATGGGTTCTGGGCGATGCGGAGGAGTTGCGAACCGCGGTTTCGAACCTTCTGGATAATGCGGTGAAGTACTCGCCGGATGGCGTGCACATTGCCGTGGAACTCGAGGCTCCGGATGAGGAGCGGGTGGTGTTGCGCGTCCGCGATCGCGGCGTGGGAATCCCGCAGCCGGAGTTGAAACGCATCTTCAAACGGTTCTACCGCGTGACTCAGCGCTCGATATCGCAAGTTAAGGGTACGGGGCTGGGGTTATTCATCGTGCGCTCCATCGCGCGCAAGCACGGCGGGCGCGTGTTTGCCGAGAGTGAAGGCGCAGGTAGGGGGACGACCGTGACTATGGAATTGCCGCGGAAAGTGACGAAGGCATGAGCCGCGTGCTGGTGGTGGAGGACGAGGCGCACCTGGCGCAGGGCCTGCGCTTTAACCTGCAAGCCGAAGGACATGCCGTGGAAGTTGCAGCCGACGGCGAGGCGGCACTGGAGCGGCTGGTGGAAAAAGAGAACGCTTCGACGTGGTAGTTCTCGACGTGATGCTGCCGGGAAAAAGCGGTTTTGATGTCGCGGCGTTGCTGCGCGAGAAGAAGAATTATGTACCGATTCTGATGCTGACCGCGCGCGGGCGTCCGGAAGACGTTCTGGAAGGTTTCGCATCGGGGGCGGATGACTATCTACCCAAACCGTTTGAGCTGGCGATTCTGATCGCGCGGCTGGAAAGCCTGCTGCGGCGCAGCGTTTGGATGAAACATGCTGACAGGGCCGGCGCGACGAATAGCGAGGACGAAGACAGTGACCAGAAACGGCAGGCGCCGGCCGAAGAGATCGCTGCGGATACCTTCAGGTTCGGCGACAAGACCATTGACTTCGGAGAACTGGAATTGCGCACGCTGGGAAATATCATTCACCTGACGGTGATGGAGGCGGAGTTTCTTCGCTATCTGGTGCAGAGCGAAGGTCGCGTGGTTTCGCGCAAGGCAATCCTCGAAGAAGTGTGGGGCTTGCGCGAAGACACCGATACACGCGCCATCGATAATTTTGTGGTGCGACTGCGGCGGTACATTGAAGAAGACCCATCGCGCCCGAAGCATCTGCAGACGGTGCGAGGAGTGGGATATCGATTTGTGGCGGAACCGGAGCAGGTTGAATAATCGGACGTCGATTTCACTTCGCTCGTTGACCCCTGGGGCGGGCATGAGTGTAAACGTTGATTTCAGCAGTCAGAATCATCGCGCCCGGCCCGGGAGACCGTTCAAAATTCGTATGATGGCATTGATTGTGTTCCAATTCCGGGTCGTAGCTGGCACGCCGTACAGTTTGTCGATCTGGCCAAGATAGCCGATTGTCTTCATGTGACGACGGTACATTCCGAACACGAACTGCCCTTCGGCCGCAATCACCCGTACCAACCACTCCCCCTCCGAGGGAAACGTGACTGGAAGCGACGCCCGGACACCCCCGGCTTTCGTCAGGATACTCACGAACCGGACAACATCCGGCGGTGATGGGCGACTTCCAAACGGATTCTCCATCTCCAGTCGCAAGAGATCGCGGCCATCGCACAGCACAATGTGCGCTTCGAACGGCAACCTGCTGCGCAATGCTGCATGGAATTTTGCTCGGGATCCAGGTTTACGGACAACAAAGGTGCCCGCAGCACCCACGTTCAGGACATCGTAGCCGCTCAGTTCCCGCGCGAGGATGCTGGGACGAAAGGTCCTGTGTCCGCCAACATTGACACCGCGGAGGAAGACAACTAGGGCCATACCGACGGATTATGAAGAAAAAAGCCAAATTGCGCTATAGCAGCCTTCATTTGTAACTGCCGCATATATAAGCGCATCGTGTGTCTCATTGGCGAAGGATCCCGCGTACACTCGTTTTCAGCCTCGAACAATGTCACACCGGCACCCGGACGACCGTGTGTACCGTGAAATCGGCGAAGACTGTGCAATTTTGAACAGATTTCCGAACTGGCATGGTTGTAGGTTAGCTCTCTAACGAGCTATGCGGCCCCAAAGCGGTCGCCGGGGTTGTTTGCTCTAACGGATGGCGCAGCAGAGATGCTGCGCCATTTTCGTCGAAGAAGGTTTCTTGTAACGATGGTGGTAAGCAAAAAAGCCGGACTCGAATGAGTCCAGCCTAAAATGTGCAATGTCTGGTTCGAACGTGTGCGTCTTATTTAGAGCATGGCCACTTTAGGTCAGAGTCCTAAGTATCTTTATTCCGCAGGATCTTTCTGCCGCGTAGCCTTTACTCCGGACAGAATTCCAATACCTAGGAGTACAACCGCGCCCACTACAATCCAGTGGGCAGGCATGTGCACAAGGTGCGCGGCATAAATCAGTCCGCCAATCAAGATTGCGAACCCAATCGCATAAATTCCGAACGACATAACCATCTCCTTCAGTCAGTTTGCTTCCGTGTAGATGGGGCTTGCCCGTTTGCGGCGACGCGCCACGCCGAATCTATGACAAATGAGTACACTTCTTCGGGGCTATTGCATCGGCCATCGAATCACTCCAAAGCCTATCCACTCCGCACATCCTATTGAGACGAAGTGGCTTTCTGATTCTTAACCTGGAGATCATTCACCACCTGCAGAACGTTCGGCACATTCGTCGCTACCTGCTGGGCGAGCGTCCGCTTGGTTTCCGAATTCACTTCCCCGGTCAGCGTGACGACGCCGCTCTTCACCGCGTAACTCACACGCTCGTGCAGCTTGTTCTGGATGAGAGCCGCGTCCAGATTCTGCTCGATGCCTTTGTCGAGGTCGGAGTTCACAGCCTTGGCATCTTTCTCTCCGCCGACGGGAATCACTGCGATCTGGTCCGCGACAACTTGTGTGCCCGCGAAAGACTTTGCCACGGATTCGGCTTGCATCTTGTCGTTGTCGCTTCCGACCTGTCCGCCAAGGGTCACGATGCCCTTGTCACGGTCCTGACTCACAGAAACATTCTTGAGACCTGCTTGATCGAGCGATTTACGGATGCTGTCGGAAACCTCAGGCGATTTAGCAGGGGCAGTTGTGCAGCTCACGATGATGCCAATTGCGAGCAACATAAAAAACAATTTGATCGTTTTCATATTTTTCCTTTGATCGAATCGAGATTGAATCCGCGAGAATGACGAAACTCTTGTGTGGAGACCGATTACAGGCTCGCTCATTTACTTCGGCAATGCTGAGCACAATCGCTCACTTTGCATCCGAAGCTGATTGCGCCAGCCGATGCTGCTGCGTCGGATTTAAGGCGTACCGGGCAGCCAGGCTACCGCTAGAGCTTGACTTGTCGTTCCGCCGCTTCGGCTGCCGAAAGTTTTCGATCCCGGTGGGGTTCGGTGCGCGGGGCCCCCGTGTTCAGTTCACAGACTTCGCCGATGGCTGCGCCACAAGTTGGGCAAGGCACAGACAGTATCTGCTTCGGAGTGAGATCTTTGGCCTTCACAATTGCATTGTGCAATGCTTTTCGAGCGGCAAGATGTTCACTATTGCTCACTTAGGGCCCATTCTCGAAGCGGGTAGGTTGAGTCTCGCGGTAGCGCACTTATTTTCTGAGTTATGTGCAAAAGTGAACATATTTCCCGATTTCATTGTGGCATGATTCATAGGACTGTCTCTTCACTCACGAGGTCCTTTATGACATCTTCAGCGGCATTGGCCCAGAAGGGGCGCGACCTCGACCCGAGAAGCTTCCTTGCCACGATTGGCGAAGGTAAGAAGGATTTAGTTGTAGCCCAGAAACAAATAGTCTTCACGCAGGGAGATCCGGCAGACTCCGTCTTCTACATACAGGAAGGCAAGGTTCGACTCACGGTGGTATCCAAGATCGGCAAGGAAGCGACCTTGGGCATATTGAACGAGGGAGAGTTTTTTGGAGAAGGGAGCTTGGCTGGACAGGGGTTGCGCATGGGGTCGGCTACCGCGATGACGGACTGCGGACTTCTGCGCATCGAGAAGAAAGCGATGATGGAAGCGCTTCATCGAGAGCATGAGTTTTCCGACATGTTCGTGGCCTATCTGCTCGCGAGGAACATTCGCTACGAAGAGGACTTAGTCGACCAACTGTTCAATTCCAGTGAAAAAAGACTGGCTCGGGTTCTGCTCTTGCTGGCGCGTTTCGGCAAGGAAGGGGTGCCCGAAACGGTAATCCCGAAGATCAGCCAGGAGACCCTCGCCGATATGATCGGCACAACCCGTTCCCGGGTCAGTTTTTTCATGAACCGGTTCAGAAAGCTAGGCTTTGTCGACTATGGAAGCGACGGTCTGCAAGTCCATAGCTCACTACTAAATGTCGTTCTTCACGACTAACTGCTTCTTGCCAACATAAGGTCGCACCACAATCCCCATGACGACCTGAGTTACTTGCATCGAGAGAAATACTTTCGAAACTGTGCACTGTAGATCAGTCAACCTATTCTTGTTGGCCTATGCTTGACCTATCAAGAGGACGCACGAGCGCAGGTAAAGGCGCTGACTGGTTTCTTGGAAAGAAAAGACTAAATATGACGGATATCACTAATCGCCCGATACGGAGATTGCGTAACGCTCCCCAACCGCCGCTGTCGCACCGCGGGGCGATCCCTGACTCGGACCGAGCCAGAAAGCCTCCGCTTGCCGAGCCGATTGCCACGGGCTTGGAATTGAATCCGGGAGATCGGGTCGAGGGCTTGGGCGATTTCGGTAGGCCGACGGGAGAATTCGGCACCGTGGAGCAAACCAACGAAGATGACGCAGTTGTGAAATGGGATGATGACGGTCGCATCAGGCTGCATCTCCCGTGGCTTAAGAAGGTCTAAGCTCGCCGGCGCCGGCACCCTCCGGTGCAGGATCGACGACTGCGCAAGGTTGTCAGTCGCTTTGGCAACACGGCCGGAGTGATCAATTTAGACCAGCTACCCTCCTGCCTGTTGAGCGATGATTAGGTTAAGTGGGATACAGCTTCACGCCAGAATCAAGAACGATCACTCTTAGCTTTTGGGGAAGTATTGTGCAAGGCGACGATCAGAGTGACTCAAGAGATTGACTATGGAGAATCTCGATATGAACTTGCGTCGATTTACCCTCTTGACACTGGTGATCGCGGAGCTCGCAGTCCTACCAGTATTGGCAAAGGCGCAAGCATTGATCGATTCGGCAGATTCTTCCAATGGCACTGTCAACGTGTCAGTCAATACCGTGAACCCGCAACTGGTTTACACGTATGTACGTCCGCCACAGACAACGAAGCTCCACAACTATCTTTTCGACGCGTTCGGGCCTTATCCCATCGTCTTCGCTGGAATCGCTGCGGGCATTAATCAATACCAGAACACTCCACCGGAATGGAAGCAAGGAGTGGATGGCTACGGCAAGCGATTTGGTTCTGACTTCGCCATCGCGGGAGTAACTACGACGACGCGCTATGCGCTCTCGGAAGCCTTCCACGAAGACACACTGTATTACCGCTGTGAGTGTAAAGGAAAGTTTCGGCGGTTCAGCCATGCGGTGATTTCGACCTTTACCGCGCGTCGCGGCGACGATGGCCATCGTGTGTTTTCTTTTCCCGATTTGGTTTCGCCGTATGCCGGGACCATGGCGGCTGTGTATGGCTGGTATCCGGGCCGCTACAACTACAAGGACGCATTCCGAATGGGCAACTACAGCTTGCTGGGTTATGTGGGCGCGAACATCTCGCTTGAGTTTCTTTATAGCGGACCGCACTCGTGGCTTACCCGCATGCACCTTAACGATACCCACGGAGCGCCAGATTCTGGACCCAATCCATCTGGCTCCAATCCATGATTAGCCGGAAACTCAGCACGGTTGCGGTCGCGAATCCACTTTCCGGCACGCAGCCCTCATCGATGTTCCCTGCGGCGAGCGCCTCTCTGGGCCTGGTCAGCAAGTTTCTGGAGTGGTTCGGCGATCTGGGTATATTTTTCTGGCGAGTTGTGCGTGCTTCCGTCACGCCGCCGTTTGAGTTCCGCGAATTGTTTCGGCAACTTGACGAGATCGGATCGATGTCTCTGCCGCTGGTCGCCCTGGCTGGTGCGGCCACTGGCATCGTGCTTTCGATGGAAGCCCGTTACAGCCTGACTCGATTTGGGGCTAAGTCGCTGCTTCCCGCCGCGATCGTGTTCTCCGTTATTCACGAGACCGGCCCGATCATCACGGGTCTGGTGGTGAGTGGTCGAGTGGGCGCTGGCATTGGCGCGGAGTTGGCGTCGATGAAAGTAACAGAACAGATCGATGCCATCGAGGCGTCTGCGGTGAACCCCTACAGGCTGCTGGCGGCGCCCCGGATTCTGGCTTGCATCCTGATGCTCCCGCTGTTGACGCTCGCTGCCGACTTCAGCGGCTTGTTGATGGGCTGGATTGCGCAGGCCCTGGTTGAGCCGCTTTCCTTCCATCAGTTCATGAATGCCGGTTTCAATGGCGCCGATTTCAATGATTTTCTGCCACCCACGTTCAAGACCATGGTGTTTGGCCTGATCATCGGGCTGGTCGCGTGTTTTCAAGGAATGCGTACACAGGGAGGCGCCGCGGGCGTGGGTCGGGCGGCCACAAGCTCGGTGGTCCTGTCCTCGCTATTCGTGATCCTGGCGGACGTTGTGCTGGTGAAACTCATTCTCATATTTTTCCCGTGACATCGACTCAATGAAAAAGCAGCGCGCAAAATAATTATGGCCACAGTCGAACAAATTCCGATTCAAACCGCGATGGGGGTGGGGAAAGACGGGAAAGGTGGCAGCGCTGCAGCTGTCACAGTCGAGAGCTTACACAAGTCTTTCGGAAGTCAAAAGGTCTTGAACGGAATTAACCTGACCGTGGGCCAGGGCGAGACTCTGGCAGTGCTAGGACGCAGTGGAACCGGCAAGAGCGTGTTACTGAGGCTCATCATCGGCCTGGAGAATCCTGACTCGGGATCGGTTTGCATCCACGGTCGAGATATCACCGGGCTCGGGCTCGACCAGCTCGGCGGACTCAGAATGAAAATGGGTTTTTTGTTTCAGCACGCCGCGCTTTACGATTCGCTGAACGTCGAGCAGAACGTGGCTTTTCCCTTGCAGCACCACAAGAAGGAGATGTCGAAATCTGAGAAGGCTGACCGGGTGAAGCAGTTGCTGGCAGAGGTGGGCATGGAGGGCCACCTGGGGAAGATGCCATCGGATATCTCGGGAGGTATGCAGAAACGAGTCGGACTGGCGCGTGCTCTGGCTTTGGAGCCGGATATTCTGCTGCTCGACGAGCCCACTGCGGGTCTCGACCCGATCAGTTCCGGGGAGATCGATGATTTAGTTCTGAAGCTCCAGGCAGAACATCACATGGCATCGATCGTCGTGACGCACGATTTACACAGCGCGAAGACGATTGCGAACCGTCTGGCGCTGCTCAATGAGGGAAATGTGGTGATCGAAGGCAGCTTCGAAGAACTGCAAAGAAGCGAGATCGAATTTGTTCGGGAATTTCTGGGGCATTCATAGCAGGAAGGTAGGAGGGCTTATGTCGAGGGCGGCGCGATTGGGAGCTTTCATCATCGTGACAATGGCAATTCTGGTGGGTGGTATTTTCATCATCGGGAGCAAGCAGTATCTTTTCAGCTCCACCTATCAATTGAAGGCGCAATTCGACAATGTCGTGGGCCTGGATGCGGGAGCCGATGTGCGGGTGGGCGGGGTTCACAGTGGAACCGTCAGCAACATCGAGTTGCCTCACAAGCCAGGAGAAAAAGTCACCGTCGTTATGGAACTGGGCAAGTCGACGCACGAGATTATCAAGCAGGACTCCGTTGCCACCATCGAAACTGAGGGTTTACTGGGAAATCAGTATCTGGCGATCTCGTTTGGATCCGCGGGAAAGTCCGATGTGCGGGGCGGCGACACGATCGCGAGCGAAGCACCCCTTGAAATGTCAGACCTGCTCGAAAAAGCAAGCACGTTACTCGATGGCAGCCAGCAAGCTATTCAGAATGCCACTCGGGCAACGGCGAATCTCGACTCGATCAGCGCGAAGATCAATACGGGCCAGGGAACGGTAGGCGCCCTGGTGAACGACAAACAGCTCTATAACAATCTCGAACAGACGACGAGCACCATGCAGAACACGATGGCGCAAGCGCAAACCGGCGTTACTGACTTCCAGGAGAACATGGAAGCCCTGAAACACAATTTCTTTTTGCGCGGATATTTCAAGAACCGCGGCTATGAGGATTCTGCCGAGCTGGCACAGAATGAAATCGAACGCCTGCCGCAAGGCGCGACGATCAAAGAGTTCAGCTACCCAACGAAGCAGCTTTTCGACAAGCAAGATTCGGCCAAGCTGAAGAACCAAAAATCTCTGAATGCCGGCGGCGAGTTTCTGGCAAAGAATCAGTTCGGGTTTGCGGTGATTGCGGTGTCGGCCGGGATGGAAGGCGATACCCAAAAGGACTTGGTGCTAACAGAAGCACGGGCCATGGTGGTGCGCGAGTATTTAGTCGAGCACTTCGGATTCGACGACAGTCAGCTCAAGACTCTGGGGATGGGCAAGGCAACGGATTCGAGTTCAGATGCCGGCTGGGGTAGGATTCAGATCCTCATCTACGCGGCCGGAAGCGAAATTCCACCTAATAAGCAACCTACGGGCATCTCATCCAAAGCAGGCCCAGACCAGCCGGTTCAAGCCGCGGCGGCCGCAACTCCGAAACCGCAGTAGTGGCTGCCGTGACGGGCGAAAGCGGCATCATAAGTGATCGATGGGGACCTACAGTGAAATGATGCCTGCCGGCGCCGCGGACTCGATCGCTGGTGCAGAACACAACCGAGTAGCGATGGAGCTATATCGAACTGCTTACGTCTCATCCTGCTGCGTGGAGCCCTGCACTTTCTGATGCTACCGAGTCCGATGAATGAGATCCCGCCCGGTCCGATTGGAGATCCTTCCGCGCAACCCCTGGCCGATTCCAGCATGCGGCTGTTGCCGTGGCTGATCGCAGTGGCTTTTTTTATGGAGTCGCTGGACACCACGATTCTAAATACCGGCGTGCCGACGATCGCAGCGGCGCTCCACGTCGCTCCCCTCAGCATGAAGTCCGTACTGGCAAGCTACACTTTGAGCCTTGCGGTTTTCATTCCGATCAGCGGCTGGATGGCCGACCGGTTCGGAACCCGCCGCGTATTTGCTTCCGCCATCGGCATCTTTACGCTGGGGTCGTTTCTTTGCGGTATATCCAGCGACATCCATCTCCTGGTTGCATGTCGCATTCTGCAGGGCTGCGGCGGATCGATGATGGTGCCCGTCGGGCGCCTCACGCTGGTGCGTACGTTCGCCAGGTCCGAACTGGTTCGCGCTATGAGCTTCGTCGCGATTCCCAGTCTGGTTGGCCCTATGCTCGGTCCGATCGCGGGCGGACTGATCGTCGCATACCTGCACTGGAGGTTTATCTTCTTTGTGAATATTCCGATTGGGCTTGCTGGTTTGTATATGGTGTACCGGCACCTGCCGGACTACCGCGAGCGCACCAATCCGTTGGACGTGGCTGGGCTGATTCTTTTCGGTTCCGGCGTAGCCCTGCTTTCCTACGTGCTGGAAGTGTTTGGCGAACACACGCTGAATACCCGCGAGATTCTGATAGCTCTGGCGGTTTCGGTTCTCCTACTGGCAGGTTACGGACTTCACGCTACGAAGACAGCCTATCCAATGCTGCGCCTCACCCTGTTTCGAATTCGTACGTTTCGCGCGTCGGTGAGCGGAAGCTTCCTGACTCGACTGGGCATTGGCGGCATTCCATTTCTCTTTCCACTTTTGTATCAGGTTGGTCTCGGGTTCACACCGGTTCAATCCGGTCTGCTCATGATGCCGCAGGCCATCGCCGCTATGAGCCTGAAGGTGGCCATGCCGCGAATTCTGGCGCGTCTGGGATATCGTGCCGTGCTGGTTTCCAACACGCTGATTATTGGCTTGATGATTTTGCTTTTTGCAACGATCGGGCGAGGGACGCCGGTTTGGCTCATCGTGGCTGAAGTTTTCTGTTACGGATTCTTCACGTCGCTGCAATATACGAGCATGAACACGCTGGTATACGCCGATGTCACGGAAGAACAGGCGAGCAGCGCCAGTTCTATTGCCAGCACCGTCCAGCAGATGGCCATCAGTTTCGGCGTCGCTGCAGCTTCGCTGGTGACTGTGTTCTTCCTTCCCGATCGCTATCGGTCCGATCCCCAGCAATTCATTCAGGGAATTCACCACGCGTTCTTCGTGCTCGGCGGAATGACCATCCTGTCGACGATCGTTTTCAGCGAATTAAAAAAAGGAGACGGAGTCGCCATTAGCCAAGCACAGGAGCTACACGGCGGCTAAGGCGGAGACTTGAGATGGTCGCGGGACGCCACCCAGCGGGAAACCTCGCCGGGATACCTCCCATTGTCAGGCTGCGCTGGTTTTTGCGTCCTTTTTCTTGGTGGCAATTTCTTCAGCCAGCTTGTGTACGTTCATGGAGTGTTCGTGCGCCTGCTGACTGAGTTCGTGGGCGGTCAAATGGTCGGCTTTACCGTGTGCGACTGCAGCCGCGGCGTGAGCATGCGCCGCAAGGTTGTGGAGCTCTGCGAGTCGATTGTGCGTACTCTGTGGCATGGTGTTCTCCTCTGTTGACTGGATGACGATCGCCGCTGGAGCGCGATTCGGCTCTACGCCATGTGGCTAGTCGGGGTTCCGATATTCTTCAGGTACGTCGTCTTCAGGCACTTCACGCGTTCTGACCTCCGACACGTCGGGGTCCTTGGCGTTTTCCACACCGTCGATGGCGTCGGCTTCGAATGCGTTGCCCTCCTCGATTAGGTCCTTCACGCTTTCGGAATCCGCATCGGCCAGGTCCGATATCCCCTGAAGGTCGCCGGACTGTCCGGCTGAATCGGGTCCGAGTTCGTCTTGGTGGTCGTTATTCTGGCGGTCGTTGTTTCGGCGGTCATAATTTTTTGCAGGCATGTTGCCACCCTCAAAATTTAGATGCATAACCCATGTCTTCGGCAAAGTCAGCCCTGAACGGTTCGAGGCTCAGAACTTCGGCCGAACGGCACGGTTGGTTAGATGGCACTCTTTCAATAATGGGAGCAGAAGTTTTCCGTTCTACACTGCGACTCACAACAAATGGCGCGAGCCCGAGGAGCGGACCCGCACCAATGTGAGAGTTGACTGGCTTATTGACGAGGCTATTCTTTACCTCCAGGGGCTTTTTTCTCAGGCTCAGCGTGCGGTGCTGCCTGTGGATGCGCTGCAGGTTGCGCATGAGCTGCGGGCGCGGGACGAGGAGCGCTCTCGGGATGAGCCTGAGCACGCGGTGCTGCCTGTGGACGTGCTGCAGGCTGCGCATGAGCTGCAGGCGCCGGACGAGGAGCGCTCTCGGTACGAGCCTGAGCGCGCGGCGCTGCCTGTGGGCTTGCCGCAGGCTGCGCGTGAGCTGCAGGCGCCGGATGAGAAGCGCTCTCGGTACGAGCCTGAGCGCGCGGCGCTGCTTTGTTCTCAGACGCCGCATTTTCGTTCGAACGAGGTGCCGCCGCTTTTGTCTCAGCCGTCTTATTTTCAGCCGCCTTGTTCTCAGTGGCCTTAGTTTCGGCTGCCTTATTCCCGGGTGACTTGTTCTCGGTAGCGGCAGCACCGTTGGCTGTTGTCACACCTTTGCCGGTAAACTCGCCCGGCTTGGAGGTCGCAGCGATTGGGGGTTTGCCATGATTCACCGACGCCAAAAGCTCGTGGTTCTTGCTGGCGGCCTGTTGATGTCCTGTTTGTGCTGAGGTTGCCGGAGTATGACTCTGATGTGCCGCAGTTTCTTCTGCCGCGGTCGGTCGAGCGGTTGTTCCACCGGTTCCGCCGTTGAAGCTGACGTTGGCTCCCGCCCTCTCGTTGATCACGGTCTTTTCGTAGGTGTTGTGGAAGCTGTTCCTATCGACGTTATTCACCGAGACGTTGTAGCTGAAGGCGCCATTTTGCCAATATCCGCCTTCATAGCCGACACCACCGTAGCCGAAGCCGTAGTTGACGCCGCCATAGAAGCCAATGGTCGGACCCCAGTAGCCGACATTCCAGGCGTAGGCGTTATTTCCCCAACCCCAATAACCCGGAGTCCATAGCAGGCCAACCGCGGGCGGTTCGGCCCATGTGCCGGGCACCCAGAAATAGCCTTCATCGCCGTAAGCCCAGTAGCCCGGAGTCCACAAATAGCCGCTCTGCGGACAGATTGGTTGTGAGTACGCCACAAGTTCGGGCGGAGCGATAGTAATCGACACGCCGAACTGCGCGGACGCGATGGCCGACATGGCCAGTATCAGAACTGCGAGCGACAACAAACGGATCTTGCGCATCTAAACCACCTTGCCAGATCATCCTTCGATTGCCCGGTTGTACCTTGCTGCTGCGGGCTGCGCGGATGGAACGGCGACTGCGTCGATGCAAGGATTCCACAGAGGCACTGCCAAATCTGTGCAGAACTGCTCACTATTCGCGAATGTTCCATCCATCAGGCTCGCGAGTTTTATCGAGATCGCGCTGGGGGGCAGAAAAAACGGTGCGAGTCCAGGGGAATGGACTCGCACCGATAACAGGCAAGCCGGTGGCACCCTTAGGCGACACCAACCGAAGTCTAGAGTGTGAAGCTGAGTGCCAGGTTCACGCCCGGAAACGATGCGTTACACAGGTAATACACGCCATTTATCTCGACAACATAAACGTTTTGTGTGTAGAGCCAGTTACTGGGCCAGGGGTCAACGAACCCGA
Source organism: uncultured Acidobacteriaceae bacterium (assembly GCA_963699405.1). Taxonomy (GTDB): domain Bacteria; phylum Acidobacteriota; class Terriglobia; order Terriglobales; family Acidobacteriaceae; genus Acidiflorens. Next base: position 33,794 of record CAVOTW010000009.1, read on the forward strand.
ACGAATAGCCACCGTATTGGAAGCGGTGATTGCTGTAATCGGATTGGGTGACACGAAAACTGTGCTGTTGCCCAAAGTTGGCCTTGAATTTGTCGTCGGGAATGCGGCCCCCGCCGTTGCCACCGGCGCGCTGCGCCTGCTGTGCATTTTTCGCTGCCGGCTTGGCGTTCTTGTTTTGCTGTTGCTTGGCGTTGTTTGCCGCTGGTTTCTTCTCCTGCTGCGCCGACGGTTTCGCCGCTGGCTTTGCGGCAGGTTGCGCTTTTTTATCTTCCTGCTGGGCGGGCTTGGCTTTCTGCTCGTCCTGCTCGTGCTGCTCCTGCGCGAACACCGGAGCGGCAGCGACGAGCGTCAAAGACAGAACTGCGGTGGTGATAAATCCTACTAGCTTCATAGGTGTGTTTCCTCCATGGATCGATTTCGTTGTGTGCTTGCTTTCAGCTGCTACTGCAAGCTTCCAGTTGTCGCGTTGACAGCACTGCCGATGGCTTCGCCGGAAACGAGAAGTTCAACTCTTCGGTTCTGCTGACGGCCCGAGGAGTTATCGTTTGAAGCTACTGGCAAGCTGTTGCCGTAGCCTCTGGATGAGACTGAACCTGTCGCTACGCCCTCTTGCACCAGATAATCGCGGACCGATCCGGCACGGTTCTCCGACAATGTTTGATTCATGTCATCGCCGCCCACATTGTCTGTGTAGCCGCCGACTTGGATGTCGAGTCCAGGATAGGCGAGCAGAATACCGGCGACTTTCGCCAGTTTTTCCCGTGCACCCGGTTTCAATGAGTATTTTCCGGTGTCAAACAAAACATCGGACATGCTGACGATGAGACCGCGCGCGCTGTCGCGAGTCTGGAGAATGGAATTCAACTGCTCGGACAAACGTGCGCGCATGGCGGCTTTGTCGGTTTCCGCTTGTTGCGCGCTTGCCCGCGCTTGCTGGGCAGCTAAACGAGACTGGTCGGCATCGGCCTGTGCCGCGGAGACAGCGTTGGCGGACGCAGCCTGGCTGTTCGCCATGTCGGACTGAGCCTGCGCGGTTGCCGCTTGAGCGCGCGCCGTTTCGGACTGGGCTTGGTCTTTCTGCCGCATCGCTTCATCGGCTTGCGCCTGCGATTGCGCCTGTGCGTCGCTCGACGTCTGACGTTCGTTTGCCAGGCGCATCTCGCCCAGTTTCTTCACTGCGATCTCGCGAGCATCTTCGGACGTCTGCACGGCCTCGCGAGAAACTGCGATCAGAGGCTTGATGTCGATGTGTTTTTGCGTGGCGAATTCGTCGGCATTGTTCATCAATTGAACCGCATGCTGATAACTGTTGCCGGCATACTGTTCGGCTCCTTCAGATTGCGCGATACGGAGAGCATTCCGCGCCTCGAAGAATTCCAAGGGCAGCCTGGCATTCAAGACCACCGGGTCAAACTTGTAGCCGGTGGGAATGTAGCCACCGCGCTCCATCAGTTCGTAGTGCGCGTTGACTGCCTCGGTGGTGCCCTTAGTAGATTCGCGAACCACATTCTCGAGCACAACCGCGTTGCTGGGTTGCCGCACGGCATAGTAGGGTTCTGCGGTTACGATCAAGGCAAAAGCCTGGAGGTCTGTGGTTACGCGCAGTTTGCTGCGATGGTTCTCGCCGACTAACACTTCGCCCAGGTTTACGGCGCGGCCTTCAGGAGAAATCGCCCACAACACGTAGGTCAGATACTCATTGCCGAAAGTTGTCGGCAGCCGCAGGTCGCCGAATTCCGCGTCGATCTCAATCGATCCGCGCTTGCTATTTACCTTGGCCTCGCCGTTCGCAGAGGGCATCAAGTCCGTGCCCGCGAAGTCGAGCCTGGAGGCTCCGCTGCGATGCTCATAGTCGACAGCCTGCACGTTGCGGCTGACTACGTTGACTCGGAATAGGGGCGTTGGATTGCCGACCTCGACGACGGTTGTTTGGCGATTGGTCTGAGCAAATGCGCTCATGCTAATGGTGATTCCGACTGCTAACAACAATTGAGTTTTCAAAATATCTCCCTGGCAGATGTCTGCCGAGTCGCGTGAGTTCGTGCGTTGGCGGGCCTGGTGTTCACTGATCGATCATCACTGACCGATCGTCAGCTAGCTCGTTACCCCTTTCCAAGGCGAATATTGGGAAGAGAATGGAACAGCCCAGTAACATTCAGGATCCACAAAACTACGGCAATGACCACGATGCCGTTGAAAATTGACTTGATGGTGCCCTGCATGGGAATGAAGCGATTTACCAGCCACAGGAGGACGCCTACCACGATCAGAACTTCGAGCAGTTGAATCAGAGGCATACTGTTTGACCTTCCTTTTTTGACGGGCTCACTCTTCTCATCTGTCTGGAGGAGCTCCCGCAAAAGTTCGACGTGCAGGACTGTCTAGGGTCGAATCGTGTCCGCCGCAGGCTTTCGCGGCGTACACACAGATGAAGATGTGGTCGCGTAGCAGTGACTCGATGAGGTGTCGACCGGCAGCGGCCTTAGACTCGGAGCTACCAATCAGCGTTCGAGGCTCCGTGTACACATTCAACAGAAGTAAAGAATGACAGATGGCGATCTTTGCGTCTGAGCAAGATAGCTCACTAATAAAGAACAAAATCGAGAGGCCGGTGCGGCGACCGGATCGAATCGGCAGGGTTTATTGGGCCTGGGCTACATTTGTCCGATCCAGTTCTACGGAAGGGGCACATCGGGACCTTTGGCAACACTCGAGCGCACCGAGTGCATCAATGCCCATGAATAGTCGAATTCCCGCCCGCAGTTGAGGCAGACCTGATATGTCCGCTTGTTGATCGTAAATACACCGCTGCGCTGGCGGTGACGGCAGCCTATAGCAAACTGGAATATCGAAAGGAGCGAGGTTATCAATCCTCAATCCTCCACACGCTGGCGGCGTTCGCAACTCCCATTGGCATCCAGCCACTCGAGCAGCGAGCGCACGCTGGCCCGCGCTAGCGCAATCGAGCAATCAGCCGCGCCGTAATAGATATTTACGGTGTCACCATCCGCGTCCATCGTGTATCCGCACGGGAACACAACGTCGTTCACGTCGCCGTTGCACTCGTAATCCGCTTCCGGCCCAAAGATCCACGAGTCCCCTCGCAGTAGACACTTTGCCGGATTCTCGAGATCGAAGAGAGCCAATCCCAGGCGATAAAGACATCCCGAAGGCGTATGGCGCACGCCGTGATAGAACACGAGCCATCCTCGGACGGTCTCAATGGGCGGCGGGGACAAACCGATTTTGTTGGCATCCCACCAGGCGCCGCGGCGCGCTTCGAGCATCAGCCTGTGTCTGCCCCAATAACGCAGGTCGGGAGAATAGGAAATCCACATGTGCGCTCCGAGGTTGGTCATGGGGCGATGGATGAGCGCCCAACACCCATCGATTCTCCGCGGCAGAAGGGCCGAGTCCTTGTCGTCCGGGGGCATGATGACCCCGTAGCGTTCAAACGTCCGGAAGTCTGTCGTCAGTGCCAGGGAAACTCCGGGACCCCCGCGCGAATAGGAGGTGTACGTGACGACGTATTTCTGCAGTTCAGGCACGAATGTGATGCGCGGATCCTCGATGCCCCATATTTCTTCCGGATACAGTTGCGGGTCGGGCATCAATGTGGGTTCGCGATCGATCTGCCATCCATCGACGCCATTCTTGGAACGCGCGGCGCAAAGATGGGACAGGCCGCGCCGGTCTTCGACGCGGCAGAGGAGCAATGTGGTGCCGTCCGGCAACAAGGCGGCCCCGGCATTAAACACGCTGTTGATAGAGTACGGCCAGTCCTTGCGGGTCAAGATGGGGTTCGCCGGGTGTCGCAGGAGCAACGACGGGTAGTGGGGACTTTCTACGTTGACAAGGGTTGAATCGGGAGTCGTCATGAAGGATCTCTCAACCTTTCAGCGCCGGCGTTTCAGCTCGATGTTCGGAGTGGTTGACGGCGCGCATTTCGAGGAGCGCGGTTAAAAACGAGAGCGTTGATTCCGCTCCTTGATTCTGATTGGCTCGTTCGGGATGCAGGCCGTCCCGGCAGCCGCCGGTGACCGAATCATAAAGTGGGAGCTGCAGGTCGTTGTCGCCCAGAAACCAGTTAAACGCCGACCATGCCTCTCTGCGCCAGCGGCTGTCCCCGGTGACGCGGCAGGCTTCGAGACACGCAGAGACCGCGCCAGCAGCTTCAATGGGCTGTTGATCGAAACGCGCCTTGTCACCGCCCTGGTGATAAAAACCTTGCGATCCGATGGGGACAAAGTGGTGGTCGATTTCGCAATGCTGCGCCTGCAAGAGCCAATCGAGAGCTTCGAGGCCATCGGATATCATGCGATCATCCGAACAGGCCGAACCCACGAGCAGCAGGGCTTGAGGCAATCTCGCGTTGCCGTAGGCGACCACGTTCTCGAACCACTTCCAATCGGGCCGGCGGATGGACTCATACATTTCGAGCAAGCGCCGGCTGAGGAGGGATCTCACTCTTTGCGCATCGCGGTCTCCGGGAAACGAATTGAGATATTCCTGGATTCCGAGCAGTGTATAGGCCGAGGCACGAGGACTATAGAATTCCACGGCCGCAGGGAGCGAGAATTCGAACAGACGCCCGGCGGCGCTCCTCAAGCCTTGATTCGTGGATCGACCTAGAACGGTTCCAAGGCTCCACAATGCGCGGCCATGGCAGTCTTCCGAGCCTACAGGTTCGTTCCACGTGCGGTCGTAGCCGAGAAAATTTCGGAATCTGCCGTTCGCTGGATTAAACGCATGCTCAAGGAACGACAGATAACGAGCGGAGAAATCCGCGATTGGCACACTGGTTTGCTTCCGCTCATCTTTTTCATTGTCATTGTCATTGTCATTGTCGCTCGCATTGGCTAACGGCTCCATCATTACCGCGAAAATGAGCGCGCGCGCGTTGTCGTCGGTGGTATGACCCTCGCCCCGGTTGGGGATGGTGAAAATCGCGTGCTGCAGAATGCCGGTGTCATCGGTCAACGCGTTGATATGATCCAGCTTTAGGTGCGGCAGTTGGTCGAGCGCTTTGGGAATGGCGCGGGCGGAGAACTGTACGCGGGGAGTTTCCATGCGATCGCTGCGCACCCTCGCGAAACTCTCCATGTAGCCTTGCGCAACTCGTTTCCAGACCATGTCCCGCCCAAAAAGATAAGCACGTTTCCGCATGCCGTGGCGGATGGCGGGAGTATTGAGTAGTTCGATGGTCTTGGAGGCGATCGCTTCGGAATTTTGGAACGGGACCAGTGCCCCACGCCGGTCATCTAACAATTCAATTGCGTGCCAATAAGGGGTTGAAATAATCGCCTTGCCTGCACCTAACGCATAAGCCAGGGTTCCGGAAACTACCTGCGCTTCATGCTGGTAAGGAGTGATATAGATGTCGGCTGCTCCGATGAAAGCGGCCATATCTTCGGGGCTGACGAAGCGATCGAAGAAAATCACATTCGACCCGACTCCCAGTTCTTTCGCCAAGGCCTGCAGGCTCTCTCGATACCTGTCCCCGTCGCGACGCAACACGTGAGGGTGAGTCGCTCCGGCAACGATGTACATCACGTTCTTGTGCTGGGCCAAAATCCGGGGCAGTGCTTGAATGACGTTTTCGATTCCTTTGTTGGGTGAGAGGAGGCCAAACGTCAGGAGTACAGCTTTTCCCTCCACGCCAAAGCGATCTTTGTAGAAATTGGGATCGAGAAAGGGAAAATCCGGAACGCCGTGCGGTACCATGTCGATTTTGCCGCATGGTACTTTAAATATCTCTTGCAGGAATTGGGAAGAGAGCTGGCTCATCACGATCAGACGATCGGAAAGCTCGGCGATTTCTCCCATCACCATGAGTTGGTCGGGATTCGGCTCACGTAGAACCGTGTGCAGGGTGGTGACCACGGGCATCTTCAATCCGCGCAGCAGGTGCAGAATATGGCTTCCGGCGGGACCACCGAAGATTCCGTACTCGTGCTGCAGGCACACCATGTCAATGTTGTTGAAGTTCAGAAATTCTGCCGCATCCTGATACGATTTCACGTCGTCCTGCGCGATAGACCATCGCACTCGTTCGGGATAGTCATAGACCTGCCCCGTGTCGTTTACCGGCAACGCCATCAACCGAACGGATCCATACTCCTCCGAGAGGGCTGCGCACAGGTCGGTGGTAAACGTGGCAATTCCACATTGCCGGGGAAGGTAATTCCCGATCACGGCGATGCGACTCGGCAGAGATGGCTTCGCCTGGTTATTGGGGCGAGTCGAAGAAACCGCTGGTACCTCCGGCAAGGAGGGGACTAGTTCCAAGGGTCCATTCGGAAACACTGTGATGGGTAGTGCCACTCGTCTCTCACTTTCTTGAGTAGAAGTATGAACAGGGGCTGTTTTGCAGACGAACCTGACCGCATCCCAAGTCTGGGTGTTTCGTCTAACGTTGAATTTCGCTTACCGTCAGTATGGAGCGCAGTGGACTTGGGTACTGGTCAAAATTGACCAAGTGTGGCGAAACCGTCGCTGCCATTGGGCGTCCTCTACCCGACATTGAGCAATTTTGAACAGAAATATGGGAAGCCGGGTTGTATATACACCACATGGCTACCGGCACTCTGCTGTGTATTCACAGGGATCCCTCTCAACTGAATCTATTGGCGGAGAACGGTTATGAATTGGCAACCGCCACCACCGGTTTCGATGGTTTGCAGCTTTTCAGGTCGCAGCCCGTGGACGCAGTTGTCCTCGAGTATCACCTGGGCCTGTTGGATGGTGCGGCCATCGCCGATGAGATCAAGCGAATCCGGCCCGAAGTGCCCATTGTGATGGTGGTCGATCACGTCGAATTACCGGGCGACGCTCTAAAGTCTGTGGATGCACTCGTGGTCAAGTCTGACGGACCTCATTTTCTATTGGCAACAGTCCTGTTCGTGCTGAATGTGAGGCCGACGCTGCGTCAGGCAAACAACCTAGGGCCTCCGATACCAGCAGATCTGCGGAGTGGGGGCGGATCAGGAGAAGTATCAGATCGTGGTCAGTCCAAGACTGGTCGCCTAACCGTTGACGGGCACGACGCTCCCTTTTCGCGAGAAGTCTGGCGACGCATTCGCGCAGGCAACATACAATTCTGACCAAACATTCGCGCATCAGGAAACGTCGCCTTCACTTGAGACGCGTTGGAGAAGAGAACTCCTTCCGCGAGTTCAGCCTATAGTGGCGAAGGCTCGTTGGTTTCATTGGGCATATAATCGATTATGGTTTCTCTTCCGCGAGTGAGAATTAAGAGCCGCCGGTTCGATCCTGCGACCTTCCTGGCAAGCATCGGCGCAGGCAGAAACAACCTGACATTCGCCAAGAAGCAAGGAATCTTTTCGCAGGGGGACGCGGCGGATTCGGTTTTCTATATCCAAAAAGGCAGAGTAAAGCTTACGGTCGTGTCCAAGACCGGAAGAGAAGCTACCATCGGCGTCTTAACGGAGGGGAACTTCTTTGGTGAGGGCGCGTTGGCGGGTCAGTCTCTGCGCATGGGATCCGCGACTGCCATGACGGAATGTGAAGTTCAGCGGATCGACAAAAAAGCGATGATGGAAGCACTGCACCGGGAACGCACGTTTTCTGATCTGTTCGTGGCGTATTTACTGGCGCGGAATGTCCGCTACGAAGAGGATCTGGTTGACCAGTTGTTCAACTCCAGTGAAAAGCGTCTGGCGCGGGTCCTTCTTCTGCTGGCGCATTTTGGCAAGGATGGTGTACCCGAAACGGTGGTCCCCAAAATCAGCCAGGAGAGCTTAGCGGAGATGGTCGGCACCACCCGTTCGCGGGTAAGCTTTTTCATGAACCGGTTCCGGAAACTCGGTTTTGTCGCTTACTCCGGCGGCCCCGAAGGCGGCTTGCAAGTGCACAGCTCACTGCTGAGTGTGGTTCTGCACGACTAGGTTTTCCGTTGCCAAATTTCATGGTGAGGACAAGGGTATGAAAGCGTTACTGTATGCAGGACTGATCCTGGTTGCGCTGGGTCTCGCGTCCCTGATCGTTCCCATTCCCCACACCGAGACCGAGGGCATCAAGGTGGGAGGTGCGAATTTTGGCGTTCAGACCAACCACAGTGAGCGTATCTCGCCCATCATCAGCGTGGTGTTGATCGTGGGTGGAATCGTCTTGAGCATCGCCGGTGCGCGTTCGCGAAGCTGAGGGTACAGGAACAAGCGAAGAAGTGCAGGCAGTGCTTCTTCATTTAGATCCCTGGAACCTTCGGGCGACGATGTCACCTAGACACCCCGGCCGCTCACCAGGTTAATGATCAGCACTACTACCGCGACAACCAGCAGCAAGTGAATCAGACCGCCTGCGATGTGGAGGCTAAAACCAAGCAACCACAAAATCAGCAACACAACAAAAATCGTCCAAAGCATATTGATCTCCCTAGCTCACACGAGCACTTCTTCCTAAACTTCGCACGCTCACGCTACCACGCGGGAACCAATGATTCTGTGCAAAATTGCTCAGAGGTGCAAAATCACGTTCTTCGGGAAACATAACCCTGGAACGATGGGCTAAAAGTGGAAGCCGAGTTGAGCCGTCAGAGCGCGTGGTGTCACATAATGCGTTCCGCTGAAGGTCGACAGAAAGTTGTACAGCGCCAGTTTATTGGCGATATTTATGGCCGTCAGCGTCAGACTCCATTTGTAGCGATCGCCATGGAAAAGGTTGTCGTGGCCCACCGATAGATCGAACAGGTTACGCGACGCAATACGCTGCGGATTGTGATCGTCGTTTTCCGTACCTGGCGCCGGGATCTTAATCAGCGCCGATCCGAACTCGGACGCGGGACAGGACGTGGGCAGAGGATGAGTCGGGGTTGCGCCCACTCCGTTGCATGTGAAACCAGCCTGAAACTCCTGATCGGCGGTCAGAGGCAGGTTCGCTGGAGTAACCATACCCACATAGCCGCTTGGGATGTAGGGATTCGATCCTCCATCCGCGATCGAAGTCGAAAACGTACAGGTAGCAGTGGTTGCCACGCAGGGAGTGGAGCCGGCTACGAGTCCGCTGTCATAACGCCAGTTGAAACCGAGCCATGGACCGCGTTTCCAGGGCTGGTATTGAAGGTGAGTTGTCTGGTTGAACTTCTCGTCGTGGTCGATGCGGAACGGGAGGCTGGCACCAGCGGCGCCAGTTGCCACCGTCGCTCCGGCTCCGCCGATCTGTGGAGTGAAGAAACGGGCCGCCACGCTGGAGAAGACCATGAGCGCTGAAAAACCATGGAAGTTTGGAACGCTCACGCGGCCGGCATATCCGGGAATCTTCGCGTTGTGCCACTCAATGGGGAAAGTGATGGGAGTATTGCCGAGCACGCTGAAATCGTAGCCGTTGTGCGTGTACTTTGAGATCCACTCGCCGGAAAAGACCAGGTAGCGCCCGAAAGCTTGCTCCAAGCCGGCGTGAAATTCATTGCGAAAACCGGGACTCAGCGGATTCGATACCGGCGCGGAACAGAGAAGGAGCGGATTCAGGACAGGATTGCTGCATCCGATGCTGGAAAGTATCAGATTTTCATTGAAGGGCGATTCCAACGTGCGGGCATAAGAAACGCGGAGGATCGTGCTCGTCTTTTTGACGTTATAAGAGATCCCAAGACGAGGCTCGGCCTGCCGGGCTATGGTGATCCCGTTGTAGAGATCGCCGCGGATCCCGAGATTCAAAGACCAATTCCCTTTTGTGATCACGTCCCGAATATAGAGAGCAAGCTCCTTCACGTCAGTGTGGCCATGGAAGGCATAAGGGACTCCGCCGCGACTCAAGTCGTAGGGAGCCAGGGTCGGATTGAAAAGAGGGTAAAGGGTTGCGTTCGGGTTGATCGAGTTCGGCGAACCGGGGGCGTTCGGGTTGCTAGCGCTGTTTTGCTGGTAGGTGCCAGTGTTGCCAGGGCAGTCCGCGGGAGTGAGTCCGGGCGCCGCGACATACTGGCTTCCATAAAATTCTATGCAAGGCGCGTTGAAGATTGGATCGACGATACCGAGCGTATCGTTTTCATTGAGAAAAGTTTGTTCATAGGTGACTCCGGCCTTGATCTGGTTGATTCCTTTGACGTAGGAGAGATCGGATCGAAGCCCCGTGTTGGTAAGGGTGCGGTTCTGACCGACTGACTGCCGCTGGAGGCTCGGTGGACCAAGATCGGCGAACGGATCGCTGCTGGGGTAGTAGTTGTAGTCGTCGCGGCGGACGAATGCGCCCAGAGTGAAAACGGAGTTGTTACTGATCAGGCGCGTCCACGAAGGAGCGATGTTGAAGGTTCCAATCTTCGAGCGCTGATCGGTCGGGCCTACGGTATCGCCGTTAGGTGCCACTCCGTTATAGAAGGCCCCTACCTGCGGCTCAACCGTGTTTAAGGCGCCCCACGGGGTTGCGTTCTGCGCGTCGAAGGAATTTGGCGTCTGAAACCAGCTCCGGCTGTAGCCAAGATTCAGGTGAATCGAGTCGGCGTTTGAAATTTGGTAGTCCACGCGATCGAACACGTTCTGTTCGTTGCCCTTGTCGTGCATTACCGAGAATTCCGGTGGATCCAGGAATCTGCCACCGTTCAATCCGTCCACGGAAATGAAGTTTCCCCAGTTCTTACCTCCGTAAGAAAGATCGGCCGCCAGGGTGGATGTTCCAAACGCTCCATAAGAAGTGGTCACGCTGCCATGGGGTATGGTTACGCCCTGCCCCGATCGCGTGGCCGCCACGATCACCACGCTGGTTTTGCCTCCATATTCTGCGGGTGGTGCGCCGGAGATGACCTCCAACGATTGGACGGAATCGAGGGGGATCTGGTTCGAGAACACCTTGCTTTGCTGGTCCGTGATCGGCTGTCCGTCGACCGAGAATGAATTCTCCGCGTGATCGCCGAGACCATGGAAGAGGCCGTTGGAATCGGCAGCAACGCCCGGCGTTGTTTGGGTGACCAAGGCGCTCATGCCGGAGGAAGCGCTCTCCAAAGGGAGTTTGTCGAACAAGTCCTTGTCAATGTCGGAGTGAAAAGTCGAATCGTTCTCCACCAGGTCTCCCTTATCCTCGACGGTAACCGTGGTGGAAGAGGCAGCAGCGACCTGAAGATTGATTTGGACATTGGCCGGCACCACCGACCGAACCGTGACGTCCTGGGCGTATTGCGCGAATCCTGCGGCCGTTACCGTCAGGTGGTAGGGATTAAAGGGGACATTCGGGAAACTGAAGTTTCCCTTATTGTCACTCGTGGTGGTTCGGTCATAGCCGCTGACTGGGTTATGAATCTCGACACTGGAATTTCCAACCACGGCACCCGAAGGATCGAGAACGGTACCGCTGATCGATCCTGAATTTCCGCCCGACTGCGCGTAAGCGTAAGCGCCCAGTGCAAAACAAAAAAACACCATAAAAGCCGCATGAAGCGACTTCTTGTGTGAAGTCAGCATGAATTCCTCCAGAAGATAGTGGTCCGTATTAAAGATCGAGGACACGGTTCACCGCAAAACAAACCGGCCTATGTAGCAGAGGAGATGCGATCTTTAGACGATAGGAGGCGGGCGCACACACAGGGCGAAGGCTATCAGGCGCTGCTGGGCGGGAACCGACTGTGGCCGAAGTGTGGCGACGACAACAAACGTGACATGCGTCAGCGTGGCAGGGGCTTTGGGAGACGCCGACAAGGTAGCGGCGCAGACCGAACACTTGGCCGACTCGATCGCGCTCGAATGCTGATGCGCAGCGGATGCTGTTGCCGACCACAATGTCAGCAAGATACACAGCCAAGCAACCCGCTTTGAGATCGACCGCATGAAAGCTACCTCACCAGCCTGTCGTTTGAATTTATACCAAAACGGAAATCAAATGCAACGCGAGCACTCCTGTCTCATCAAGCTTACTTCAAGTTAGCGCGTACGAGAGTAATCAGATCTTCCTTCAGTTCTTCGGGTTCAGGAACTGATCGCTATCCCAGCGCCTGCGGAACCCGCCTGCGCTGGCTGTTGGGTTTGGAGCCGGCCAACGCGTAGTAAAGGATGTAGAGATAGCAAATGACGGGCAAGAAAAATGCATGGTGGATTCCGATCCGGTCGGCAATGTAGCCTTGTGCCAGGGGGACGACCGCGCCCCCTACGATCGCCATATTGAGGATTCCGGAGCCATCTCCTGCTAATGGACCTAGTTCGGCCAGACCCAAAGTGAAAATGCTGGGGAACATGACGGAGTTGAAAAACCCCACGACGAGGATGCTCCACATGGCAGGAAGGCCGCCGGTGAGCATTGAGGTGGCAACCAGCAAGGTAGTACAGATCGCACATAGGGCAAGGAGATGTCCGGTCTTGACCTTCCGCAAAAGGGCCGACCCAATAAATCGTCCAATCATGGCTCCGCCCCAGTAGAAAGAAACATACCCAGAGGCGTTTTTCTCGGTGAGTCCGGCGATTCCCGGCTGAGTGAGATAGTTAATGAGGAAGCTCCCGATGGCAACTTCGGCGCCGACGTAGGCGAAGATCCCGACGGATCCGAGGATGAGATTCGGGTGGTTCCAAAGCGAATCGTTGATGGGCTGGCCCGGATGACGCTGCGCGGACTCGATCTTCGGGAGTTTCGAGCGGCCGATTACCAAGGCCAGAAGCAATAGCAGAAGGCCGATGACAATGTAGGGTGTTTTGACGGAAGCCGCCTGCTGGGTGCGGTAGGCCTGAAGAGCAGCCGGGGATAGCCGCTGCATTTGCTCGAACGCTAGAGGAGCCGCGCTGAGGATCAGCAGGCCACCGATTTTAGGAGCGATCGTAGTGCCCAGCGAATTGAAGGCCTGCGTCAAATTCAAGCGACTGGAGGCGGTTTCCGGCGGTCCGAGCACAATGGTGTAGGGATTTACCGCAACCTGCAGGGCGGTGATTCCTGCGGCCAGGATAATGAGCGCAGTCAGAAAAAGTGAATACGAGGGCGCAATCGCCGCTGGAACAAACAGAAATGCTCCTGCGCCCATCGTCAACAGAGCCGCCACCATGGTGGACTGATAGCCGAGCCAGTCCACGATTTTGGAGGCAGGAATGGAAAACACGAAATAGGCGGAGAAGAAGCTGAACTGGATTAACATAACCCGCGCGTAATTCAGCTCGAAAATCGCCTTCAAGTGCGGAACCAGAATATCGTTGAGGCAAGTAAGAAAGCCAAATATGAAAAAGAGGAGGGCCACGATGGCCAGCGGGCGGCGGTAGCTCGCGGGTTGAGTGGGTGTGGTCACAGTATGCGATTGCGTGCCGGTGCTGGTCATAGTTGATTCACGACGGTCGATTGAGACGGTTGGTTCACGATAACTGAGTTGCGCCTCTCTGCGCACATCTTGACACCGCTTGGCCTTATCGGAACTGGTATCCCGGTTTCAGTTCGCAACGATAAGTTGTGGATTGGTCCCTGTCCACTCCGACGTGGCAATCGGCCCAGCGTAAAAACAGGGTCGGTCCTAAAGGAAAGACAATGGCTTGACCATCGATTTCCGCTTCAATGCTCGGACCTTCCGCCGCCGGCGGCAGACTGAAATTCAAGGCGCGCCCAAAGATTACGGGATACGAATCGCGCACCATGTCGCTGACCATCGGGTGCACAACCTCGGCCTCCAACAAGAAAGTGGTTGTGTCGGACCAGTTGCGCACGAATACGTTAAAGTAGCGGCGATCTGGGGAAAGATCTTCACGATCGATCCTGGTGAACGGGCAGGGGCCAGCAATGCAAGAGACTCTGGCGTTTCGGAACTGATTCCTCTCGCCAGCGTCGAGAGACATGGTGCCGATCGTTGCCTTCCATTTACCGTCGGGGGAGCACGGAAACCGCTTGTGGCAGAGTTGGTTCCCGGTGTTCGTGACTTCGAACGTCTTGACGGAGCTGCCCACGTCCGCTTCGGTTGTGGCCTTGACCGAATATCGTACACGAGCATTGGAGACCGCTATCTCGGGATGATTAGGTTCCGCACTTGTTGCCTGGCGGATTGGCACCATACGAGCGATGTAAAGCTTATCGCTAATAAAGTCGTCCCATTGCAGCGGTTGATAATCCTTGTGCCGGAACTGAAGCGTGACTGGTTGTCGACGTCTGAGTCCCTTGGGCAGAGTGAGCGTGAACAGACCTAAAGAATTGGACTTGGCCTTGCCAGTCCCTAGATCATTGACCGCGGTGATCACAACGTCGGCGATTGGCAACTGTTTCCTCGCGTCACTGTCCTGTACCAAGATTGCGCCTTTGAGGGTGATCGGTTGCCGCTCGTGGACGCGGACAAGGGTGAAGATGATTGCCGAAACCACGAGGACTGAAATTGCCCAGATCGCAATTTTTCTTCTCCTACTCATGGCGTGGCCCTCGGGTAACATTCTATGACGCGCTCTTGTGAATGCAGGTTGGCTGGCTCAGTTGGACGGCGACGCCCTTAATTCTCCCACAGACTTCGCGGTTCTCCTCTGCACAGGAGAGCATCTAAAATTAAACTGATGGATGAGAAGGAAGAGATCAGGTCGCGCACGAACCGCGTTTCGAGACGAGATCTTCTGATACGGATCGCGGGCGCGAGCTTGTGGGGACTGTCGAATCCGTTGAAGTTGTTTCCTCCGCTGGCGCTCGCCGAGCCACCGCGACGCGGTCGGCAACCCGCGCCGGCCCCAAGTCCTCTGTCGCAAGCTGACGATGAGTTACTTGAGGAACTGGAGAAGCTGAACTGCCAGTATTTTTGGGACCAAGCGGGCCCGCAAACCGGCCTGGTCAAAGATCGATGCAATGTACGGGCGAATGACAACAGCGTAGTCGGGAGTATCGCGGCAACCGGATTTGGACTGACCGCTCTTTGCATCGGACAAAAACGCGGATTTATTTCATTTGCCGACGCGCGCGAACGAGTGTTTGTCACTCTCAGCTTTCTCGCAAAGAAGATGCCCACGCATCGGGGATTTTTCTACCACTTCGCCGACGTTAACACGGGCGAGCGGACGTGGGATTCCGAGGTTTCTTCGATCGACACGGCGATTTTGCTTTGCGGTGTGCTTATGTGCCGGCAACACTTCGAGGAGCACCCCGAAATCAGCTTTCTTGCCTATGAGATATTCAACCGGGTTGATTGGTCCTGGTTGTCAGAGGACACATCGTTATTGCCGCACGGGTGGACGCCGGAAATGGGCTTTCTCCCCTATCGCTGGGATTATTACAGCGAGATGATGATGTTGTATCTCCTGGGATTGGGATCGCTTTCCCATCCCCTGCCGGTGGCAGCCTGGGACGCCTGGAAACGGACCATCTTTGAATATGATGGCATTCGCTACATCGGCTCGTTCGCCCCTTTGTTCGTGCACCAGTACTCGCAGGCCTGGTTTGATTTCCGCGATAAGCGTGACAAATACGCCGACTATTTCCAAAACTCGAAACTGGCCACGGACGCGCATCGGCTTTTCTGTACCGATCTTGCCAAACAGTTTCCCGATTACCGCGATGATCTCTGGGGTATTAGCGCCTCCGATTCGGACAAGGGTTACGTGATTTGGGGAGGACCTCCCGCGATGGGGCCGATTGATGGAACAGTCGTTCCCAGCGCGTCAGCGGGTTCCCTGCCATTCCTGCCGCAACCCGTGATGCAAGTTCTCCGGAATATCAAGGATCACTATGGACAGGCATGGAGCCGGTATGGATTTGTGAATGCCTTCAATCCGCTCAGAAACTGGTATGACCACGACGTGGTTGGAATTGACGTGGGAATCACGATGCTCATGGCAGAAAATGTCCGCACCGGTTTCGTGTGGGATACCTTCATGAAAAACCCGGAGGCGCAGCGCGGCATGGATCGCGCTGGCTTCAAGAAGTACCAGCCGTCGGTGGCGCGTGCTTCCTCACCGACAAAATAGCGGCTTCGTCTTTGCATTCCGACGCTGAACCACCAAGGGCACAAAGGATCACGAAGAGTTCGGGTCGCGGCTCTAGTGGTGATGCTTTTTGCATCTGCTCAATTTCATCTACTTCAATTCAATGACCGCCAAACCGTGCCCAGGCAAAGTCAAAGTTAGATTACCGTTCTGCATCTGGCGGACTTCCGGCGCGGGAAGTTCCGCAGCCTTACGCAATTCCTCGATTTGCGTCATGGTCGGATAGCGCGGAGAGCCCATCTTTTCGTAAGCGGAATGAAAATCTCCGTGGTCGTGGTCCACGCGGGCAATGAAGGCTTGTGTGGCATTTGTGCCTTTCAGTTGCACGGTGACAGTTTTCGGAGAGCCGGCCTGCTCGGGTGAAGCATGGTTCCACAGCGCCAATACCAAGGTTCCGTCCTGCCTGCGCGTGAGCAGTGCGAAATCAGAATCGAGATGGATGCGCTGATCGCCGAGCTGATGCAACAGTTGAAAGGCGTTGAAGGCCGGCTTGGGAATGCCATTCACCGCGACTAGTCCGTAACCACCATAGAACGGTGTTTTTACCACTCCCTGCTCTTCGAACACATCCGAAAATGTCCAGTACGACATGATATCCACCAAGCCGTCGCATTGGCGTATGGTGTCAGCTAGCCACGGACCCATGTAGATCGAATCTGTAACCTCGGGTTCAGTTTTGTAGCTGGCGTTGTACTCGCTCCAGATCAGCGGCAGATTTGGCATGCTGGAGGCTGTGATCTGGTTGTGAACCTTCTGGACGGAGCGTGGGACCATCTGGTTACGAGGAATGTCTGCGGACGCGCCAAAAACATCTTGCGCGAGATCGTTGGCATAGACATGGGTTGAGGCGAAATCCACCGGGATTTTTTTCTCGGCACAATGGCGGATGAACGCGTCCACCCACGCGGCTTGCGCGGTCGCCGGGCCGCCGACGCGCAATCGCGGACTGGTCGATTTGATGGCCAGCGCGGTGTGATCGTACAGATCCCAGTAAGTGGCCTGCTTAGGCTCTCCGGCCCAAAAGTCGAGGTTGGGCTCATTCCATACTTCGAAATACCATTGCGCAACTTCATCGATGCCGTAACGATTGACCAGATGCTGCGTGAACGCCGAGATCAGATCGTCCCAATGCTTCCAATCTTTCGGTGGGGAAACATTGGGTTTGTACCAGAACGCATGCAGGATATGTCGGTCTGCCAGCTTGTTAGGCATAAAGCTGATCTCAACAAAAGGACGAACACCGTTCGCGAGCAATCCATCGTATATCTGGTCAATGTAGGAGAAGTTATAGATGGGGTGTCCCTGGCCGTCTTCGTCGTAGATTCCGACTTCATCGTCGAAAATCGCATGGAAGCGTATGTACGTGAAGCCGGTGATTCGTTTCACAGCACGTAAGTCACTCCGATAACTGTCACGCAAGCTCAATATCGCGCGTCCCGAGCCAAACATCTGCTCCCAAAAATGTGGGAATGGATGTGCGGGAGCGTTGGCATTGATGACGATCACTTCCGGTGTGGGGGCAAGTTGCGCGCTGATCCTAGGCATATTCCACGAGCACGTCAAGAGAACGGCGAGACCGAGGCCGTGCCGGCGGCAAATCCGCATTGCGATTCCCGTCAGCCCGGGCTGGCCATTCCCTCGATGCGATAACTTCATGCCGCCTTCGTGTGGCCCCTGCGTATCGGGCGGGGATGGGCAGTGGGTTTCTCTTGCAGCAACAGTTCGGTAGCCTGCACTCGCGGATGACTGTGAAACCAGCCTTGCACAACGTCGTCGTGAAGGACGTTGGCGATGGAAAGCAGGCTCATGCCCTGGTGGTGCGCCATCCAACAACGTACGAGTTCGTAACTGCGGAGCCAGGAGCGGCGACGGGTGGAATCGAAGTCGATCGCCTCGTAAAAGCCATAAGCTCCCTGCCATCGCTTGCCGTCCATTTTGTGCAAGTTCTGCAGTGCGGCTGAGGGATCGACATGCAGCGCCAGGAAACTGGAATAGGGCGAGATCACGGGTGCCTTCTGATCGACTCTACGCAAGGCAAGCGCTGGGACACCAAACGCATAGTACTGGTAGTTGCCAGCCTCATCCATTCTGAAGTGAGCCGACTCGGAGATGCCCCAGGGAATGCGCCGGTCTTCGACGTAGGCCTGTTGCGACTGGACGGCTGCGGCCAGCGAACGTTGCAATAACGTGTCGGGGTAAAGGCGCATCCAGAGAGCTGGCATCAAATATTCAAACATTGTCCCGGTCCACGAAAGCAGCACATCCCTGCCCTGATCGAGAGCATGGGGACGGCCCAGCAGGAACCAGGTGTCTTGCGGAATATCGTCTTTAGCGATGGCGACGAACACGGCAATGCGCGATTCCGTAGCCAACAGGTCATAACACGCGGCCTGGAGATGCTCCGCTTCGACGTCGAAGCCAACCGAGAGTAGCTGTCTGCCGCGATCCAGAAGAAAGCCAAACTCCATTTCGCTCGCAAGCGTGCCGGCCTGGTCAGCAATTTTCCTGAGGTCCTCTATCAGACGTACTACATTAGAACGAGCTTCCGGCAACAAAGACATGAGCTGCCGGTAAAGGGCGCTGTGCTCTCCGTGGTCGTTCGCATCGCCGTGCAGATCAGCTTCCGGATCGACTTTCGAATCCACTTTCGAATCAAGGACGCCTCGCAACCGGACCGAGAGACGATCGATGAAATTCGGCATGCTCTCGAGCACAGGGCTTGCAGACTGAAACTCCGGACGAAACGCTGGATCGTTCCCCAGCGCGGAAAACTCGGGCAGCAGCCATGGAGCGTAGCGCCGCACGGTTCGCCTGATATTCTCGATCCGCTCTACCGCTTGCGCTCCAAACCAGCGAGCGTCGGCAGCTTGGTTTGACTTGGAGGCTCGATGCGCGACGTCGTGGCGCTGGAATTCAGGCTGCTGGAGGCTATGAAGAACTGCAGCCGGGATTCCCAGGAGATACTGCAGGCCATCTTGTTTCTTGAGCTCTCGGCCCACAGCGAAGAGCCGCCGGCGCGGCAAGGCGTGGAGTTTGGTCATCACGCGCAGGTGATCCAGAAAACCATCCGACAATTCGGTCTGCAGCAGAGGCCGGTCCAGCAGTTCAAGACATCCTTGCTGAAGGGTCCAGAGCGATGCTAGCAGGTTGCCGCTATCCACGGAGGAAACGACGGGCTGCCCGAGCGGAGCCAACGTTCGTGTGTCATACCAGTTGAACAGGTGGCCGCGATAGCGTTGCAGTTTTAAAACGCTGGCCAAGGTTAGGAGGGTCTGCTCGGCGAATTCAGGCACGGTGAGATAGCCGAAGCGGCACGCCACTTGTCGCGCATTGAAAAGAAAGCCGAGATTGGTCGGGGAAATCCGTCCTGCGATGTTGGCGGGTTCCTCCTGCACGTTATCGGGAATCAGCCAATGGTGCTCCTCGTTGCTGAATTCCGCGAAGTATCGCCAGATACGGAGCGCGGCAAGACGGAGGAATCGCTGATTTCTTTCCGAAGCTTGTTTGCGCGGAGCACGAGAGGGCCGGTTCAGCCACAACGAGATCGGTTTGCTGCACGCCCACAATAAGAGGATGGGTAGCGCAGCCGAGAGTGCGCGGCGGGTTCACAAGCCATACCAACAGAAACAACGCCAGTGCCAGCACGGGAGTGAAGTCAAGATAAACGTCGAGTACGGTGCGCTTGTAACCTGCCAACTCCGCCTCGGGCTGCCGTCTCCCATTGCAACAGGCGCTCGCGCGTGATCATACGACGCACCATGGTTCGCACTACCGCATCGATCGCCAACAAGGTCTGGTGCGCCAGAAATGTAAGTGTCAACGCGTCAGTAACAATTGCGTTGAAAAACGCGTTCATACCGTCGAGGACGATGACTTGTTTGCGCACGGCCACGGCGTGCACCAAGTCGAACATGAACTGGCAGAATGCCGGCAAAAATAGAATGGCGATCGTGGCGAGAGTCCAGAACAGCGGCCGTCCTGGCAAGCAGAGCCAGCCCAGCACGAACAAAACGAGCATCGCAGGCTCTACCAGACTGCGCCGCAGGTTATCGAGAATCTTCCACTGGGAAATCACCGAGAGTGGATTGGGTACCATCCGCCCGACTCGTCGGGAACGTGCGGACGAAGCCACGCTGTAATCTGCCAGTCGCCTCGCACCCAACGATGTTTCCGCCGATTGTGGGCACTGTAGTGCGAAGGATAGTCCTCGATCAGTTCGATGTCGCTGACGAGGCCCGCGCGGGCATAAGCGCCTTCGATCAGGTCATGACTCAGTAGAGCATTGCGAGGGAATCGCCGATCGAAAATAAGATGCAGTGTTTCCACTTCGTAAATTCCTTTTCCGACAAAGATGCCCTCGCCGTAGAGATCCTGGTACACATCGGAAACAGCGCGAGTGTAAATGTCGAAACCGGTTTGCCCCGAATAAATGCTCGCCAGCCTGGAACGCGCCGTACTTTGAACGCTGACCCCAACCCGAGGTTGGAGAATGCCGTAGCCGGCGACCACAATGCCTCCGCTCCCGGTCGACGATCGCCTGATGCAAAGGGTGTGCCAAAGCCCCGACCATCCGATGCGGCCGATCCCCGGGGCAATTCGGTGTCTGAATCGAGAGTGATCACGAAACGAACGTCGGGCAGGATCGAGAGATTGCCGGCCTTGACGGGAAAGCTGTCAAATTCACCCCGCAGCAGATTATTCGAGTCCATGAGTTTGCCGCGCTTGCGCTCCCAGCCAATCCAGAGTTTTTCGCGCGGGTTGTAGACGCGGTGGCGATGTAACAACAGGAAAGATCCCATCCCTTCCCCGGCATATTTCTCGTTCAAGCCTGCTAATCAGCTCGCACACAGATCGACGAGCGGGTCGTGTTCGCGCGGCTCCGCCGGGAGTCGGGAAGATCGGAGAGCAATGCAAAATGCAGATTTGCGATCCTGGTTCCCGAGGAAACGTACTTCCAGATCTTCTACCAGTTTGCGGACCTGTTTTTCATTCAAGAGCACGGTCGGAATCGCTACCAAGGTGACACAATCGCCGGGAAGTCCTTCCGAAAAATCCAGCTTAGGCAAAATCTCGCGCAGGCACCAGCAGCGTTACCAGGTAGTTCATGATTTGGACAGCGCTCTGCGAACTGGGTAACAAGACGGCCAGCATCGCCAGCAGGATGAGCCAAGGCGAGCTGTGCGCGTCGGTCAGAATCAGGACTACTCCTGCCAGGATCGCGCAGGTGAGCACGGCGATAGCGGGCAGATAGATCTCATCCGGGTGGGCGAGCAAAAAAGCGCGCATGCGCTCGGCAACCGGTGGACGAAAATTTACTTTCCGCTTAAGCGCTGGTGCTCCCTCCGCCAGCAAGTACGAACCGACGTGCGAGGCGCGCCGGGTCACCCGCGGGTTGGGCTGTTCCTGTGCCTCGCGGGCAAGCGCAAGCGCTTCATTCGCAACCTCCATCTCAGTACAGTCGGAGTAGTCCGCAATTTTCACCAGCTTCTTCCGGTACAGCTCGCGACTGTCATAGTCCATCCGGGGATAAGCTCCCGCGGGATCTTCGCGCAAAATTTGGTCGAACAGAATCAGCGGCTCGAGAATATCTTTCCAGCCGGTTTGTGCAATCTCCCGAAGATTTCGGACCGGGACATCCACACCGTGTGTTCCGCTTGGGTCCTCAAGCAAACGACAGCCGCGCGTCGCAATCTGTTCGAGCAAGACCAGTTTGAGAACTGGTGCGAGCCTCCACAGCTCTACCATTTTGAGGACCATGACTTCCTGGAAGGCCTGAACGTAAGCGCTAAAGGCCGGTCCTCCAAACTGGTATGCGGTGCCAGTGAGAAAGTCCTCCGCGATCGCGGCTATTCTGGGACTCACATTTCCGTCGGGAAGACGAACCAGAGGGATTTTGTCGGGTAGTTCCAGGATTTCACAAACATCTTCCAGTTCCGACTCCAGCAAGCGGAGGTTGTCATACAACCAGCGGAAATCATCTGACACGGTTTTAGGAGCTGGAGATTCGAGCGCCGCGAGCAATGGTTTGAGTGCATGAGACAGCGCCCGGCAACGACTTCGAAAGGGACGCGATGCCGGTTGACCCGGAATCCAGGCCAAGGTGCGCGATAATTCCGCGGCGCGGGCACGCAAAGCACCTATGTCAATGTCCGGGCCCGTTTTCTTCGGAGGTTGGCGCAGGCCTTCGGCTTCCGCACTGACGAGTTCCGGCTGAGCATTCTCTGGCATCGATTACGCTTCCTAACGATAGCTGGAGGCCTGCATCTCAAACATTTCGGCGTAGCGACCTCCCAGGCTTGCCAACTGGTCGTGACTGCCCTCTTCGACGATGCTGCCATTGTCGAGCACTACGATGCGATCGGCCATGCGCACGGTAGAGAATCGATGTGAAATAAAGAGCGCGGTCTTGCCGGCGGTAAGCTCGGAAAAGCGGCGAAAAACTTCGAACTCACTGCGCGCGTCGAGTGCGGCAGTTGGCTCGTCGAGGATCAGGAGTTGCGCGTCGCGCAAATAGGCGCGCGCCAGTGCGACTTTCTGCCACTCGCCCCCGGAGAGGTCCACCCCCTGATCAAAGCGCCGGCCGAGCATCTGTTCGTAGCGCTGGGGCAGTCGTCCTACAATGTCATCCGCCATGCTTTTTCTTGCTGCTGTCTCGAGAAGTTCCAGATTGCCGATTTCCTCGACGCGGCCGACTGCAATATTTTCGCGAGCAGTCATTTCATAGCGCATGAAATCTTGAAAGATGACTCCCATCTCCCGATGAAGATCTTCAAGCTGGTATTCCCGAAGATCGATGCCATCAAGCAGGATTTGTCCTTCCGAGGGGTCGTAAAGCCGGGTAATCAATTTTACGATGGTGGTTTTTCCCTGCCCGTTTTCGCCAATCAGCGCCACGCGCTCACCGGGGCGCAATTGAAAATTCAAGCGGTTGAGAATCAGGCGCGAGTTTCCTGGATAGCTGAAGGATACGTTCCGAAACTCAAATCCACGCACGATCGGTCGAGGCGCAGGCAGGGCGTTCGGTTTGGAGCGAATCGTCGGTTGCATCGCAAAGAATGCCAGCAAATCGGTGAGAAACAATGCCTGGTCCGCGATGCCTGCAAGGGTCGAAAAAATCTGTTGAATATTGCTGCTGGCCTGTAGAATCGCGCCCGCAAGAAACGTCAATGTACCGATGCTCAGGGCGCCACTGACCGTACGCCAGATCACGAATACGTAGGCCGAGTAGTAGCCCATGGTGCCGATCACCGACAACACCGAGCCCGCGATCAGTTTCCTTCGCGATAAGGCGACGTTCTCCTCGTAGATTTCGTCCGATAAGCCGGTGAAACGTGCGAGGAGGAAATTTTTCAGCCCGAAGAGCTTCAACTCTTTCGCAGCTTCTTTGCTCCCACCCAGAATTCGCAAGTAGTCCAGTTGGCGCCGGACCGGCGTCTGGCGGAAGTTCTTGGCATACCCGAGAAAGGCAAAATGACTCTCGCCGAGGAATGCCGGAACCACGCCAGCGATCAGCAGGAGCATCAGCCACGGAGAAAAGACCATGATCGATATCGACAAGGTCAGTGTGGTGATCGCCTGCTGTACCAGCCGTCCGATGGCTTGAATCATTCCCAACCGGTCGGTGGCCTGAACCCTGGCGCGCTCCAGGCGGTCGTAAAAAACTGGATCCTCATAGGCCAATAGATCCAGTCCTGCGGCGTGATTCATGACTTGAATGCTGACGTGACGCGTGTATTTGTCAGCCAGCAAGGAATCGGAGTAGTCGATCGCCCGGGTGAGAATGCTGACTAGAACGGCCAGTGCAAATTCCGTTGCCACCAGCCACCAAAACCGGGGCTGCACTGGTTGATGTGTCGAGACGGCGCGGACAATGCCATCAATAATCAGCTTTGTAATCCACAGCAGGGCCACTGGCAGGAGCGCAGCTAAGAGGCGGGAAACCAGTCCAAACACCACCACGGCCGGCCCGGAGTCCCATACGATCCTAAGGACAGCGGGCACGTTGCGAAGGGCTGAGAGACGCTCGCGCCATCCTGTCCAGAAGTTTTTGTGCTCGGCCATGCTTGGGTTCTTTCCGTACTTCGAGGGCATTTCAAACGCCAGATGGACAGACGAACGAAGTGGGCAGTCGGATAGCTTCGGCTCCGTGAACTCACCTTGACCCCACTAAAGATGCCGAAACTGTTTCTAAGGTTTGTCGCGGAGCCCGATGCACGCCGGCGCCGGCCCTTTCTTTGCTAGGGCTGCTATGCAACAAAACTACAGCATCCATTCGATATTCCGCAACACTCGTCCACGATTACATGTTGAATTGGGCATTGCATCAGACACGCCTCGAGAGGATTTGGGCTAGAGGTCGCAGACGGGAGTTCTGCTATGCGAAATACGGGACTAATCGAGGAGCCTCCACATCGTGTCGGCAGGGGCGAGTACAGAGGGCAGCGCGCAGGCAGAATTTCCGTTTTGGTCGGTGCAGCGCTTTTGATTTTTTGTGTTCCGGCTTTTCCGCAAGATGCGCCGCTCGACACCAATATTTCAGCCGGCGAGCTCCTGCGCAGGGCCGTGGATGGCGAGTTGAAGGCCCAGGCCGCTGATCACAGCCACTGGATGTACGAAGTAAATGAAAACATATCCGGAAGAAAGCAAGTGAAAGTGGTGGTTGAAACCCGCGAAGGAGATCTCGCTCGATTGCGGTCGGTGAATGGGCAACCGCTTACGACGGAAGAGCAGAAACAAGAAGAGCGGCGCATCAACCGCCTGCTGCACCAAGCCGATGAGCAGGAAAAACGACATCGGGCGCAACAAGAGGACGGCCGGCAGAAAGACCATTTGTTCAAGATATTGCCGGACGCGGTGCTGGCGCGCTACGGAGAGCATAAGGGTGATCTAGTAGAAATCCTTTTCCGGCCGAACCCCGATTTCAGGCCTTCGTCGCGGGAAGATGTCGTCTTTCATGCCATGGCGGGTCGAATCTGGATTGACGAGAAGCAGAACCGGCTGGCGGAAATCGAGGGTCATCTCGACAAGGACGTCAAGTTCATGGGTGGCTTACTCGGTTACCTGAACAAAGGCGGAGAATTTCATGTTCGACAGTCAGAGGTGGCTCCAGGGCATTGGGAAGTGACGCTTCTGCACGTCAACATGCACGGCAAAGTATTGTTCTTTAAAACCATCGCAGTGCAACAGAATGAAAGTCGAAGTAACTTTCAGCGCGCGCCAGATGACCTCTCTCTGGCAGAGGCGGCCGAGGAACTGCAGAGGCAATGCATCACGCAGACCAATGCCAAATCGAATGGTTCCTTGAAGGCGTCAGGGGCGTCCGCCAGATAACCCTAAATGTCGAATATCCGGTAGACCTTCGATGGATTCTGCGCCTGCAGCAAAGTGATGGCAACATTGTGCACCGGGACGCCAGCTGTAGTGTTGCCATCGGGCTTTCCGTTGTGGGCGTGGCCGTGCAGCACAAGGTCGGCGCCGTGACGATCGACCACTTCCGCTAAACGAGAGGTACCGAGAAATGGATAGATCTCGCGGGCTTCGCCGTCAACCGTAGCGGCGATCGGGGAATAGTGCAGGACTACCACTCTTTTGGATGTTCGCAACTGCGACATTGCCCGCTCTAGTTTTACAGCCTCGTCAATTCCTGCCCGAACAAAGGTTTTGATTTCAGGTTCGCCGAAAGCGGTTAGCATGCCGCGGCCAAATCCCCCCACAAATCCTTTGGTACCCGCAAAGCCGACGCCGTCGCGTTCGTAAGCGCTGCCATCGAGCACTTTGACGCCTGCATCGGTCATCATTCGGATCAGGTCGGATTGTTTATCGGACTCGTAATCGTGGTTGCCCAACACTACGACTACGGGAACTCTGAGGCGAACCAGGGCATTCAGCAGCGGTTCCATTTCTTCGGGTTGGCCGAAATTCGTAAGATCCCCGGCGACCACGAAAATGTCAGCCTCGTCGCGGACACGATTCAGTTGATCGCGCAAAGCTCCGTAGCGCTGCGGGGTAAAGTGAAGATCGGCGGTGGCGGCAATTCTCATCGGAGTAGTTCCGGTAGTGCGCAGATTCCGGACGCAGTATCAAGCGCAGGAAGCCTCGGTCGCGATGCTGATTCTCGATGCCAGACCGGCGCGATACCGATCCAGCAGGTTTTCCAGTCGCCATTCCTTAACGTCGATGGCGAACATGCAAGGGTCAATCAAGCTGCCGCGAAATTCCTGCGCCGGATCAGGATCGGAGATCGCCTCGCGGAGACGCCCGAGCAGATCTTGCCACAAATTTATGGGCACGTAGTTGCTCTTGCTGGGATAAGCATAGCGGAACAACAAGAGCGCCCAGAGAAGGATCTCCCAATGCTCGCCCGTACGTTCCAGTATGCGCTGCCAGTCGAGCTTTCCACGAGTGGCATAGATAATGTGCGCGATGTCGGCACCATCAAAGCGCTCGCGCCGAGTGACAAACAGTTTGGAGACAAGCATTTCTTCCGGGGCCAGCAACCGAGTAGCAACTCCCAATACGTTGCTCGGGCATGAATGCCTGATCCAGGAAGAGTCCACCACGATCGTGGCGTTGCTCATGCCGGTAATCAGGTCGACAAAATACTGATCGCGATACGCCTTTGCCAGCCATACGGGATCGTTGACTTCACATTCGAACCCTTTCTTCATCAGGCAGGCGAGGGCGGTGGAAGCGTCTTCCGCAGAAAGAAAAATGTCGAGATCTTTAGTGTCGCGGCAGATTCCCGTATGCTGCTGAAGAGCGAACGCTCCCGCGACCGCGAACGGCACGCCCGCCCCTTCGAGCAACAGGAGGACGTCGCGAAACATTTCCTCCTGCTTCCTCGGAAACTTTTGCGGCATGGAGGAAGTGAGACAACCGCTCTCCGGCGATGAACGAGGTCGTTTCGACATGCGTTAGTTCGATGTGATTCATAGGATTGCGGTTGCCGTGAAACAGGGCGGTTTAGACCCGCACCCAAAGGCCTACAGGAAAATCGCTCAAGGCATTCGAGACACTAATCTGCGCTTCCAGATCCAGGACTTGCCCGGTTAATACATTGCGATACCTCTCCGGGCAGCCACACGGCAGCAGGACGTGAGTATCTCCCCAGACTTGGGGTCCGACCGGCGGGGTGTCACTGTCGTTGGGATTGAGTAAGCCAGCCAGCAGGCGGGGAACGATCACGAGCACTCTGCTGTTTTCAAACTCCCTGGCGAACGCAATTACATGATCGGCTTTCGCGCCTGCGACCGATAATGGCACGTATTCACCGCGCTGAAATAGGTTCGGCTGTTGCTGGCGGAGTTCCAGGGTTTTCCAGATCAAGTACAACTTGATTTGACCGTTCTCACACGTGGCGAGCAAGCGACTCACCGGAGACGCATCGGGGGTATTGCTTTCCGCCCGGACAGATTCGAACAATTGTTGGCGGCCAAGATAATCGACCTGACGACGATTGTCGGGATCAACGAGACTGAAATCCAATAACTCATCGCCCTGATAAATATCGGGGACACCCGGGCAAGTGAGTTTAAGAAGGGTCTGCGACAAACTATTCCACAGACCAATGCGAGCCACACGCCGTTGAAACGGTACAAAATCGCTGAGGAAGCGATTCTTCGCACCCGGAGTCAATAACGCCTTAACGAAGGATGAAACGGCCTCTTCGTATTCCGTGTTTCGATTGATCCAACTGGTATTCCGCTTGGCTTCGCGGATTGCTTTCAACATGTAGGCTTCGATCCGGTCGCGGAAGGTTTTCCAGTCGTTATCTTTATTGTTGCGCAGGTCGCTTTCCGGCGGCCAGGCGCCGACCAACGTCTGATACAGCAAATATTCATCGTTCGGGGAAGGGGCAGGTTGGTCGTTCACTACGCGCTTATGACGGCGATTGAAGCGCTTCCAGTCTCGCAGGCGAAGTCTCCATAGTGCCGATATCTCGGAAAGCACATTGATACGGGCGCGTACGTCTTCGGACCGCTTCGAATCGTGCGTACTGGTAGCCAGCATGGTGTGCGGCCACGAGCGCAGGCGTTCCTGGTTTGCGGAGTGAAACTCGGCAGTGCTGAATCCAAAGCGGTGCAGGTCGGCTCCCACGTCATTTAATGAGACCAGGCGGTTGTAGCGATAAAAGGCGGTATCCTCCAGGCCTTTGGCCATGACCGGGCTCGTGAACTGTTGGAATTTCATGGCGAAGTTTATGACAGCGTCGCGATAAGGCTGACTTTGTCCTTCGGCAATACGATTCAGAAGCACTTCGTTGATGAAGTCGTAGATCGTGGTATCGGTAGCTGGGCTCCTCCACTTCGCCGCGGCGATGGCGAGGCGAATGTAGCGTGTATCCTCTTCCGAAACGCCCGCGGGAGTGACATAGGTACGGTATACGGGAAAGGCGGCGACCACTTCCGTCAGCGCATCGCGCAGGTTGTTGAGTGTGAAGTCGCAGGTGCGACGTTTGGCAAGGGCGATACGGGCCAAATGATTGGCAAGCACGTTTAGTTCACTGGCCAAGGCGACCCGCATAATAAGTTTCCGGCTGCGGTAGGCGAGATCCTCAAAGTCGGTTTCGTGGGCGGTAAAGCTTCGGTAAATGCGGGCCAATCGCTTCACGGCTGCCTGGTCGACAAACAGGCCGTTCACGAGATTGGAGAAATCGTAGCCGGTGGTGCCGCTCACCGGCCACTCAGCGCGCAGTCGCTCCGAACCGGTAAGAATTTTTTCGATCACAACATAGGGTGAAACTCGGGGAGAGCCTCCGGGTAATTCTTCGCCTGCGGCGCTCTCGTGGCCGGTGCCGTTCGTCGGACTGTTCGTGGCGGCAGACAGACTGCACCTGAGGCGTTCAAAGTATTGCGCCGGATCGTAGAGGCCGTCTGGATGGTCAAGGCGCAGGCCATCCACTTTCCCTGCTGCCATCAGACTAAGAACGAAACGGTGCGTCGCTTCGAATACTCTCTCGTTCTCCATACAAATGCCGGCGAGATCGTTGGTGTCGAAAAAGCGCCGGTAGTTGATGTCATCGGAGGCGACGCGCCAATTGGCGAGGCGAAACGCTTGCGCCTTGATGAGCTCGTGAAGGTCTTCAAAACTTGCAGGATCTTCGGGATTCCCATTGATCAGATCGACAGCCCGGTGAATGCAGCCTGCGATCTCGGGAGAACGGGTACAAAGCTCGGCCAGCCGGCGCTTATGGATTTCCTTGTCGCGATTGCGCTCGGCGACGCGCTCACCGCTGAGTTCGCGTCTTCCGGGCAAATGCCGGAAAGCAGTGATAAGACTCTGAAACTCGAGTAGATCAGGATTTTGCTCGCCGACCATTTCGGCGGGTTGCGTTCCGCAGAGGTCGAAAATGCGTGGATATTCTTTGGGGTCGACGGGAAAACGATGTTCCCGATAAGCGATGTCGAATCCTCCGCGCTCATCATGAAAAACGAGTTTAAGCTCACCGCTCTCCAGCACCGCACCGTAATGATCATGAAGCACCGGTATCAGCACTTTTCCGTGGAGTTCATCTTTCAACGGTTGCCAGTCTATGTCGAAAAAGGTGGAGTACATTGACGATTCACCATTCTCCAGCACATCGAGCCACCACGCGTTGTCGCTGCCCATCACTCCCATGTGATTGGGGACAATGTCGAGAATCAGCCCCATGCCGTGCTCATGGAGCGTGGAGGTAAAGCGGTCAAATTCTTCAGCGCTCCCGATCTCGGGATTAAACGAGTTGTGATCCACGATGTCATATCCATGCATGCTGCCGGGGCGAGCTTTGAGGCATGGAGAGATGTAACAGTGACTCACTCCAAGCGCGGAAAGATAAGGAACAATTTCAGTGGCCTGCGTGAATGTGAAATCGCGATTGAGTTGCAGGCGATAAGTCGCGAGTGGGATGTGCGAGCGCGGCTTCATGACTCCAGCAACCATACTACCGACCAAGCGGGAAGCGTACCCTGCTGCAGAACGTCGGCGCGAACTTCCTCGCTGGCATAGAGAATTTGCGGCCCCGGGGATCTGAAACCGGAAAGCGAAGCCTTTCCTAAATTCGCCAACAGAGTGAGCTTCGAATTGTCCGCGAACTTCCAACTCGCACTCAGGCCGCGATCTCTATGAAGTTCGTAATTCGCCTCGATCCGGCACGCATTGGAAAGGTGGGGAACGATGGAATCGGACCTTAATTTCAGAAATCGCTGATAGAAGCCGAGCCAGTCTTCAGATTGCGATTGGCCAATGACGCTCCAGTTGAGGCGGGAAGCTTCAAAAGTTGTGGCTGCGTTCGGATCGGGGATGCGCTCGCGTTCGGCTGGATTATTGAACCGAGTGAAATGAGCGAACTCATTCCTTCGGCCCGCGGTAACCGCCGCAGCCAGGTCCTTCCCGAAATCGCAAAAGAAGAGAAACGGAGTTTCTGCTCCGAATTCTTCGCCCATGAACAGCAAAGGTGGTGATGGGGCAAGCAGAACAATTGCCGTCGCCGCACGGACCGCGCGCAGATCGGCAAGTTTGGTGATCCGCTCGCCGAAGGCACGGTTTCCAATCTGATCGTGATTCTGCAGGAAAGAAACGAATGCGGTAGGCGGCAGCCCTTTCGAGGGCTCACCGCGGACTGCGCCGTTCCTGTGGGCAGAAGTTTCTCCCTGGTAAGCGAATCCCTCGACCAGACAGCGGCCCAATTGGTCGAGAGGCCGTTCGGCGTAGTCTACATAGTATCCATCCTTCTCATCGGTGATCAATACGTGCAATGCATGATGGATATCGTCATTCCATTGCGCGGTATAGGTTCGAGGGTGGCACTGCCCCGTGGTCGTACGTTGAAGATAACGAGCCTGGTTGCGATCGTTTTCCAGAACGAGATGAATCTGGCGCTCGGGCGCAAAGGAGCTTCGAACCGTATCTGCCAACTCCGTCAGAATGTCTGGCGCGGATTCGTCAGCGATGGCGTGAACCGCGTCCAACCGCAGTCCATCGATATGGTATTCCGTCAGCCAGTAGAGTGCATTTTGGATGAAAAAATCTCGGACGGTACGGCTTTCAGGACCGTCGAAGTTCAGGCCATCGCCCCACGGCGTAGGATGGCGGTCGGTAAAGAATTGCGGAGCGTAAGTACCGAGGTAATTTCCTTCGGGGCCAAAGTGGTTGTAAACGACATCGAGTAAAACCATCATTCCGCGGCTGTGGGCACTTTGCACGAGCTCCTTCAGATCTTCTGGCCGGCCGTAACTGCTGTCGGGAGCGAAGGGGTAGACGCCGTCATACCCCCAATTTCGCTGTCCGGGAAAGTCGGACACCGGCATCAGTTCGATCGCAGTGATTCCGAGTTCCGCGAGATAGTCGAGTCGCTCGCGTGCGGCCGCAAACGTGCCGCCCGGCGTGAACGCTCCAACATGCAATTCATAGATGACCGCTTCTTCCCACCTCCGGCCACGCCAATCCTGATCGAGCCAAAAGAAAGCATTGGGATCGATCACTTCACTGGGACCGTGTACATCACGGGGCTGAAACCGTGAAGCTGGATCTGGAACTTTCAGCGCATCATTAATCCGGAAACGATATTGCGTGCCGGGCTTTGCTGCATCGGTGACTAACTCGAACCAGCCATCCTCTCGGCGGTCGAGAGGGATGTGCGTCGATCGGTTCACGTCGCCAAGGCAGAGCTCCACTTGACGGGCAGCCGGGGCCCAAAGGCGAAAGCGCACACTTCCGTCGTCGCCGCACTGGGCGCCGAACGGCATGTCATGACGCCGCTTCATTCGGCTCTTCTTTCTTGCCGTTCTTGCGGCGCTCCATCAAAACGACCAGGGAGCGTGCTTGGAGCGGATAGACGGCACCCCGTCGTAGGTGTCGGCGGGGCGCAATCCACCGTCTCGCGAGGTGTCCATCCATGCGCTCCAGCGAACTGGTGGAGAGGACGCTGGCAGAGCGAACCCCACATCCTCATGGTGAGCGTTCAACAGCACGAGAAAGTTTTCGTCGACGACTTTCCGTCCGCGTTCATCCGTTTCGTCCAGTCCCTGGCCGGAGAGGAACATTCCCAGGCATCGAACCGACCCATCGCGCCACTCGTCTTCGCTCATCTCCGTACCGCCAGCGTTCAGCCATAGCACATCTTTCACATTTGCGCCTTTGATCGGGCGCCCTTGAAAAAAACGCCTCCGACGGAAGATGGGATGCCTTTTGCGCAGACTGATCATGCGCTGCACAAACGTCAAGAGGTCGCGATCCTGAGGTTGTAGATTCCAGTTCAGCCAGCTTATTTCGTTATCCTGGCAATAAGCATTGTTGTTTCCCATTTGCGAATGCCCGAATGGCATCTCCCGCGTAGATCATCGGCACGCCCTGCGACAACAGCAAAGTTGCCAGCAGATTCCGTTTTTGTTTCGCGCGCAGGGCTTGGATATTGGGATCATCAGTTGGGCCCTCTACTCCGCAATTCCAGCTTCGATTATCGTTGTTACCGTCGCGATTATCTTCGCCATTCGCTTCGTTGTGCTTCTCGTTGTAACTCACCAGATCCTGCAGCGTGAAGCCATCATGCGCGGTAACAAAATTAACGCTGGCGTAAGGACGCCGACCGCTGTGGCCGTAGAGATCGCTGGAGCCAGTAATGCGGTAGGCAAGATCTCCGGCAAGTCCGCCATCCCCTTTCCAGTAACACCGAACCGTGTCGCGATAGCGATCGTTCCATTCCGCCCAGCCCACGGGAAAATTTCCTACCTGATAGCCGCCTTCGCCCAGATCCCACGGCTCCGCAATCAGCTTGACCTGGGAGAGTATGGGATCTTGATGGATGATGTCGAGAAATGCTCCGAGGCGATCGACTTCATGCAGTTCGCGGGCGAGAGTGGCGGCCAGGTCGAAGCGGAATCCATCCACGTGCATCTCGAGCACCCAGTAGCGCAAACTGTCCATGATCAATTGCAGAACTCGCGGATGCTGCATGTTCAGCGTGTTTCCTGTGCCGGTGTAATCGATGTAATAACGCGGATTGTCGGGGACCAGGCGGTAGTACGTACTGTTGTCGATTCCTTTGAGCGAGAGCGTAGGACCGAGGTGATTGCCTTCCGCCGTATGGTTGTAGACGACATCCAGAATCACTTCGAATCCGGCCGAGTGCAGGGTCTTCACCATCGTCTTAAACTCGCGGATCGAGCTGGTCGCCAGGTAACGAGGTTCGAGTGCAAAAAAACCGATGGAGTTATAACCCCAGTAATTGCGCAGGCCGCGATCGACCAGTTGACGGTCATCGACGAAACTATGCACCGGCATCAGTTCGATGGAGGTCACTCCCAGTCGCGTCAGGTGTTCCAATCACTGGGGCAGTTGCCAGGCCCGCATAGGTGCCGCGTAAGTTGGCCGGAACATCCGGGTGACACATCGTGAACCCTTTAACGTGCAGCTCATAAATCACGGTCTCGTGCCAGGGGATTCTGGGTGGCGCATCCGTTCCCCAAGTGAAGGCGGAATCGATCACCCGGTTCTTCGGCATGCCGGCAGCGTTGTCGCGCCGATCAAACGACAGGTCCTCTTGCTTGTTTCCGAGCCTGTATCCAAAATGCGAGTCGGTCCAGTTCAGTGCTCCTCGAAGTTGCTTGCCATAGGGATCGAGCAGAAGTTTGTGGGGATTGAAACGATGGCCTTGCTGCGGGGCATACGGGCCATAAACGCGGTATCCATACAATTGTCCGGGACGGACTTCCGGCAGGTAGCCGTGCCACACCATGTCAGTTTGTTCGGGAAGCGGAACTCGAAGCGTCTCACGTTTTCCGGAAATGTCGAAAAGGCATAGCTCCACTTTCTCCGCATGCTCTGAGTAGAGTGCGAAGTTGACCCCTTCTCCGTCCCAAGTCGCCCCCAAGGGATACGGTCGGCCAGGCCACACAATGTTTTGATACTGGCTGGGCATTTAATTTCGAGCCGTGCGATCGGAAAGAATGGGATCTCCTGCGCGGGACAAATCCGACTCACGATAGCCGCCGCTTCGATCTCCAGTACATAGGGTGTTCTCTGTAGCTACACAGGCCCAGTCCGGTATGCGCAACGTTGCTTCCTGACGTTACTTCTTCACGTCACTTCCTGACGTTACTTCCTCACAACGCTCAGCGTGATGCTCGACGGAAACTGCGTCGAGTGGTGGACTTCGTTGTGGGCAACGACGCCTTTGGATTCGTTGTAGTTGTCGCCGCCCGTATTGAGGTTGCGGTCGAAGCGCGGGAAGTTGCTGCTGCTGACTTCGATTCGCAACTCGTGTCCGGCAGCGAAGTAGTTGCTCGTCTGCATGGGCTGAAGCGCGACCTTGTAGACCTTGTCCTTCTCCATCCACACGGGCGGCTTGTCATAGCCCTCGCGGTAGCGCACGCGCTGGATATTTTCGTCGATGTTGTAAGCGGTGCCATCGGGCAGTACTTCGATGAGTTTCACGGTAAAGTCGGTGTCTTTGGCATCGCTCGACACGTAGAGCGTGACGTCAATGGGACCGCTGACTTCCATGCCTTCCTTGAGCGGGCCGGTGCTGTAGACGAGAACGTCGTCGCGCGTTTCCACGCCGCGCTGGTCGAGCGCTCCTGCCTTGTATTCGGTGCCCATGCAGCAGAATCCTCCGCCGTGGGTGGGCACGGGATTCATCGGATCGTAGACGAATTTGTCGGCGCTGTCCTTGCGGTTGCGGCGAGGCGAGCAACGAGCCATCGCCATTGAGCGAATTGGCGTGGCCGCCGCTGGCCAGGTAATACGTCACCGGCTTAGCGCCTTCCGGCGGCCAGGTGTCGGACGACTGCCACTTATTGCTTCCCATGGTGTAATAGCGAACCTTCGGGGTCTTGGCCAGAGAACCGTTGTCCTCGCCTTTCAGAAAGTGATCAAACCATCCATAGGTGATGGCGTCATAATCGAGGCGCGCGTCGCCCAAGTCGCGATCGCCTACCATAGTGTGTTCCGTGGCGCGCTTGTAGCTGCAATGAGGCATGGGCGCGATGATGGCGTATTGCTCGTTGGCGACGGCGGGACTGGCGGTCTTGCGGACGTAATTGTAGGCGGCAAGGTTGGGGCCGACGCTGATGTCATACCAGGTCATGAGCCAGAGGCCGGGAATGTCGATGCGCATGCTGTCGTTCCAGAGGCCGCCCTGGTACCAGGCGGGATCGTTGGGAGTGCGCTGCGATCATGCCGGGCTTGCCGGAGGGCGTAGTGTCGGCGTAAATTCCGTGCGGGCTTCCGGCCGCGGCGAGGATGTCGTTCTCTGGCAGGTGCCAGAGGGCCTTCGACCAGTCGACGGTGGGCGGGTGCGCGGAGAGATCGTAGGACTTGGCGGCTGTGACCAGAGCTTCCTGCGACATGCCCGGCGGCAGAGTGGGGCGGCCATCGTTGGTTTCAAGTCCGTAGTCGTAGAGCCACGAGCCGAAAAGCATCTGCACCGCGCCGCCGCGGTACAAGTTGCCCTGCTCGTAGTAGGGACCGACGCGGCCGACTCCGGCGCCGAAGCTCTCCGGGATAAAAGTGGTGAGGGCCTTGTTGCCGCGCGAGGCCACGGCCAACTGCCACTCCGCCGTGGAGGAGCAGCCGATCAGGCCAACCTTGTCCGCAGACCACGGCAGCGCCGCCCATCCAGTCGAGTTCGTCGTCGGAGTCAGTGAGCGGCGGGCCGAGAATGTCATAGTCGCCCTCGGAGAAGTAGCGGCCGCGCTCGTTCATCTCGATATATGCGTAACCGTGCTTGACCGCTTCCAACTCAGCCGTCATATCGCGCGGCGCGCCGAGTTCCACATCCCAGTAGTTGAAGTTGTACGGCGTGCGAACAAAGATGATGGGATATTTCTTCGACTGGTCTTTGGGCCGGTAGATGTCGGCCTGCATGCGCTTGCCGTCACGCATCGGCACCATGACCTTGCGCTCGATGATGGCGATGGACTCGAGTTCTTTTTCGGTGGCGTTGCGGCGTGCAACCGTGGCGGCGTCCGGCGTCCGGCCCTGCGCCTGTGCGTATGGAATGATGCCCGCATAAATAATGCTACATAAAATGAATAGACACGCCGTCTTCGCTACTCGGTTCATTCCGGCCTCTTTCTTCAGATAGGTTGGATGGGATCCCGCGCAGAACACTATAACTCAAATCGCTGGCGGTGCTCGTCGGGGACCGGGCAGGCAGCATTTCATGGGGCCGAAATCCCCCCAGGCGTGCCGATTAGGATTGTGCTGTGCTGATCAACCGTTTACGGCAGCAGACAGGCCGTTGCCAAAGTCGTCGTGTTCGACACAGGCCTTGCGCCATAGTTCGAGAAAGTCAAGAAGTTCGTCGGGCGGCTGCAGCCACGCTTGGGCCGCTGTCAACCGCCAAGTGGGACGCACGAGCACGCTGATGCCGCGCCCTGCCATAGCCAGGAAAGCGGATTCGTCGGTGGTATCGTCGCCTAGATAGGCCGCTGGCGTGTCGGGACTGATTTCACTCAGGAACGTTCGAACCGCGTTACCTTTGTTGGCCTCGCGCGCGCGGATTTCCACTCCGCCGTCGAATTCCAGCACATTGAGTCCGCTGTGCTCTGCAATCGGCCGCCAACCGAGCAACACGCGCGCCCGAAGATTCTCCGCGTCAATTTCATTCAATCCACGCCAATGAACGGCAATACTCCCGTTTTTGAATTCCGCAACGTCGCCTACTTGCTGATAGCCGAGCCAGCGGTTGGCATCCGACAATGCGTCGAGCGTGCGCTCGTCGAGGCGCGGCATCTCCATTTTTCCGTCTGTCTTCAAGCGTTGCAAGCCATGGACTCCCCAAATTTCAGGACGCGGGTGAATCGTCAGAAAGGGGAGAACGTCGTTCGCATCGCGCCCGGAAACGACAACCAATCGAGTACGGCCATTGCGCACGATCTCTTGCAGGAGGACCATGACTCCAGGGTATGGATATGCGTGGTCGCGTTTGACCTGGAATGGCGCCAGCGTGCCGTCATAGTCGAGCAGCAGGACCGCTTCGGACGCTCGCGACACAGTTCGCAGAAACGCCTGAGCTGCGATCGGATCGGTGGCCCTCAACCATTCCTCCTTTCAGGGTTCTCCGCAAGTCTTCCCGAACTCTCAGCGAACCGCAGCATCAGGCTACCGACGCGTTGGCGCGAAATTTCTCGTGTACATCTTCCGGCGCGTCCAGCCGGACTTCGCAAAGTTCGGTGACCAGGTTCCCCGCCCAGCGGTAAATGTTGTGCTCCTTGATGACCCTGCGCATGCGATGAACCCGTAACTGCTTGTCTTCCGGTTCCATCTCCAGGGCGGCGCGAATGGCTTCGGCGGTCTGATCGATGTCGTAGGGATTGACCAGCAAAGCGTCGCGCAGTTCGCGGGCTGCTCCGGTGAACTGGCTGAGGATGAGCACTCCCCGTTCATCTTGACGCGCGGCCAGAAATTCCTTGGCGACCAGGTTCATACCGTCGTGCAACGAAGTCACCAGGCAGAGATCGGCGGCACGGTAATAGGGCTCGATCTCCTGATGGCTGTGCGAGCGTTTGAGAAACACAATGGGCTTCCATTTGCCGCCCTGAAAACGCCAATTGATGCGTTCCGCTTCGGCCTCCACTTCGGCCTCGCAGATCGTGATAGCGCTTGATATGGGTACGACTGGGCGCTCCGATCTCCACGAATGTGAATTTTCCCTGATAGCTTGGGTACTTTTCGAGGAAGCGTTCGATCGCCAGGAAACGCTCCAGAATTCCCTTGGTGTAGTCAATGCGATCGACACCAACTCCCATGAACGTCGCCTCCACGCCCAGACTGCGCAGCAGAGCGGAACGTTCGAGGTAGTTGAAGCCATGATTGCTGTTTTCGCGACATCGTCGTCGGTAAACGCAACACTGATCGGAAAAGGCCGCACCATGGTGCGGTGGTCCTGGCGCAGCGCGGAAAAATGCTCCCAGTCCACGCGCGACTCGACTACGCGGTCGACGGTCTCCAGAAAGTTATTGCAGTGCGACTGGATGTGAAATCCAATGAGGTCGGCGCCGAGCAGGCCATCGACCAACTGGCGCTGCCAGGGACAAATGCCAAAGGCCTCCGGGATTCGGCCACGGAATATGCCAGAAGATGGCGACGCGCGCATCCGGCCGCTTTTCCTTGATCAGCCGCGGCAGTAACGCGAAGTGATAGTCCTGAACCAGCACCACCGGCTTCGCGACGTCCTCGATTTCCTCGAGCACAGCAGTCCATGAACTTGCGGTTGACATCCTGGTAGTGCTGCCAATCGGCAGCCCGAAAAAGCGGACGAGTATGCGCGATATGGCAGAGCGGCCAGAGCCCTTCGTTGGCAAAGCCGTAGTAGTATCCTTCCTCTTCCTCTTTGCTTAACCACACGCGGCGCAAACTGTAGCGAGGATCGTCGGGAGGAACGCGCAGGCGGTCGTGAGCGTCTACCACTTCGGCGTCGGCGTTGCCGCTGCCGTGCGCGATCCAGGTGCCATCGCAGGCGTCGAGCACTGGCTCAAGCGCAGTAACCAGGCCGCTGGGCGGAACGACCACGTCAACCGTCTTGCCGTTTCTCTGATGCATATAGGGCTCCCGATTCGAAACAACGAAGAGGTGGCCACCGTCAAGACGGGTGCGGAGTTGTACGGCAGAGACGATCCGCAGTCCACATGGATTCCCCTGCCTCGCGCAGTCGGGCCTCATTTTCGGCCGCGTTGCGCGCATGGTTGAGGCTCTCAGCCATGGTCGCGACTTCGCGCGCCAGCGGGCGAAACATGTCGAGGTCCGGCATCTTCCTGGCGGAACGGAATCTTCCCCGTGCGCAGGGCGCGCATCCACAGCGCTGCGCGCGCAATGGGGCCGGTCATGCTCCAGCGGACAATGAGCAACGTAATCAGAACGATGAGGAAAACCTGAGCCAGAACTCGGAAAAATGTTTGCCGCCAGACGAGAAGAATCTGGTCACGGATATAACTTACGTCGTGCACTACGGCCAGGCCGCCCAATACTTCATCCTGCCGGCGAACCGGCAACGCGAGAATGTGAACCGGCACACTTCCCAAGCCGAGACGAACGAACTTTCTCCGCGGCCCTGCGCCATGGCCTGCGTTACGGGCGCCGGAATCGCGGTCAGCATTTTTGCGAGTTCGGGAGTCATGGCTACCACGGCGCCTTGCCGGTCGTAGATGACGACACCCAGCAGGTGCTCGCGGTTGCCGAAGCGTTGCACCAGTTTCTCGAGTTCTTTGTCGGCGAGCCCGTCGTTTCTGAAATCACTCTCCACGAGCCTTCGACATTGCCGACAAGGCTTTCTCCGAGGATCTCGTCGCGACGCTCCAGATCGCTGCGCAGAGCGCGCTTTTGCCCCAGCACTTCGTAGTAGGAGAAACCAGACGATACCAGGGTGATGCCTAGAACAAGAGAAACAATAAGGCGAACACTTAACAATCGCATGCGTGGTTCCTTTGGCCCAGGTTTTTGACGCGACAGCACTCAGACTGGTTGTTCGACAGTTCGAATTCCGATGGGACGGTCCATTTACGTCAACGAGCAAAAGAAAAGAAAGAAGAAAGGCGATTTATCCACCACCCTCCCGTTGTCCCGAAGTTGGCTTCTAGTGGCTCGCTTTTTTCGAGCGATCACATTGGGTTGATCGCGCTCACGCGAATCGTTCCGGTAGCCGGGTCGAGCGCTCCGGTGATCCTTACCCTTTGATTGAGGAAGTCTTGAGCCTTTAGCTGATCGTCGAGCTGATAGGTGGTTCTGTTGTCGGGGTCCGTCAGAACGAGTTTGGCCTCGGACTTCACAATCTTCCCACTGAAAGTCGCCTCTGGAGCCGCGTTCCGGGCATTCGGAGTGTTGTCCGGGTGCATGGGCTGTTGTTGACTGGTGCTATTGCGGGAAGAATCGGCGCTCTGCGCCAGCGTCATATGCCCAGTGAGCCAAAAAGCACTCAGGGCCACAATCGCCAACCTCACGGAATCAGCGAATTGCATTTTCTTCATCGCAGTCTCCGGGGGAAAAGAATTTGATTCCAGAGTGTGAAAGTGCAAGTCCCCTGCCAAACCATCGACAGGCCTTTATCCTATAACTCTGACATCGAAGGGAGTGAGCGATTTTGCACAGTGCAAGGATGACCAAACAAGGGAAAATTGTTCCGTTCCCTCATCCCTTTTGAAGCAGCCGGTTTCGCGATTCCAGTGGCAGGTTCAACCTCCTGTATTTTTCATCTCAATGTGAGACGTACGCGTGTCTTTGGTCACTGCCGATTGTTCAAATCGTCTTGCCCGTACGCGCCATCTTGTTAAAATTTAAGGAGATCGTGGGAGCCCATCAACGCCGCCGGAGATCGAGCCGATCTGCGGTTTCAGACAAAGAGGCAGGGAATCGCATCTAAAGCGGTAAGGAAAAAGAACGGATGGGGAAGGGTATGCAGGCACGCGACAGCAAGAAGGTAATTCGCTCTTTATTCGCCATCGCCGTATTGCTGTCAGGGCTGGCGTCTTATGCCTGCGCCTCGGCGACTCTTCTGGTCGAAGAACCCTACGGAAACATGGCTCTGTTCACTGCGACCGGTCACGCGGCAGTGTATTTGTCTGATGTTTGTGCTGACTCCCCTGTGATCTTGCGCGTCTGCCTTCCTGGAGAAACAGGCGTCGTCCTGAGCCGCTACGATGGCGTAGCCGGATATGATTGGATCGCCATCCCGCTCATCCCTTATTTGTATGCCGTAGAGCGCCCGGAAGACGTGCCCCTGTTCGCCGACGCCAAGCTAGTCGCTTTCCTCCGCGACCGCTATCGACGGAAATATCTCGAAACCCTTGCCCCTGATTCACCAAACGGAGGAGCACCGGGTGGAAACTGGTACGAACTGGTGGGATCTTCCTATGATCGGACCATCCTCGGCTTCGAAATCGAAACTACGGCCGCGCAGGATGCCGCACTCATTCAAAAACTCAACACTTCGCCCAACCGCTCCCATTTCCACTTGGCTTCGAACAATTGCGCCGATTTTGCCAAGGACGTGTTGAACTTCTATTACCCGCATTCCCTGCACCGCAGTGTGGTCGCCGACCTGGGGATCACGACCCCCAAGCAGATTGCGAAAAGACTGCTCAAGTTCAGCGAAAGGCATTCCGACTTGTATTTCTCCACCATCGTTTATGGGCAGGTTCCCGGCAGCATGCCGCGCAGTACGGCGGTGCACGGCGTGGTGGAATCATTCCTGAAATCGAAGAAGTACATCGTGCCCAGCGCGATTGCGAGTCCGATCTTTGCCGGTTGCGTGGCCACGGTGTATGTATTCACCGGCGCGGGTCATTTTAACCCTACCGCGAATGCGCCTCTTTTTAGCGCCAACGGACCTGAGCTGCCCCTGAGTCGCGAGAATCGACGCGCCTATCAGATCGAACTGCAGCGTCTACTAGCCGAGACTCATCCCGAGACATCAGGAAAACACCTCGAAAAAGCGTGGGGACGCATG
This sequence comes from uncultured Acidobacteriaceae bacterium, assembly GCA_963699405.1. Classification (GTDB taxonomy): domain Bacteria; phylum Acidobacteriota; class Terriglobia; order Terriglobales; family Acidobacteriaceae; genus Acidiflorens. Next base: position 75,074 of record CAVOTW010000009.1, read on the forward strand.
CAATCCCGAGCCAAAGCCGATCTCGACGAGGACGGCGGCCCGATCCTTCAGATGCACGTTGGTCAGCAACTGGTCAGTGTCGGCGTCTCTGCAAGCAACCTGTTCTCGACCGATGCTCCTCCGCAATTGGTAGAACAACTCCTGGAGGCCAGACTGCAGATGGAACTAAACCGTAAGACGCAACCCCACGTCTCCGAGAGCGAGATCGCTCGGGACTGGACGCGCTTGCAGGAAACCATGATTGCAAATGAAAAGGCTGCCAGGGAAAAGACGGCAAGGGAAAGCGGCGTGCCTTTGACCGCTCTTGCTGCGCCCTAGATCGTGTCAGGCTTGCGAAGCTGACTTCTTCTCAAGAACCGTCGAGAGCGCCCAAAATAAAGCAATGCTCGCCCCGAGTATTGCAAAAAACAGCTTGAGGTTCAGAGTTATCGCGAACGCCAGAACGGCCGCGGCGAATCCCCAGTACCAGGATTCGGCTTTGAATCCCGCTCCCCACTCGGCTTCGCGTCCTGCCGGAGGAATGCCCGGCCACAATAACGGCCATAGACGCGGGACCGCTTTGCGGTAGCGCTCATACATCTCTCCCTGGGTCGCCTGCAGTTCGGACTCTTCGCGCAAGATCAGGCGGTAGCAAAACACTACCATCGCCGCGACGGCCACCAGGAATCCGACCCTGCTCATCATCGAGCCCATACCGATGACCATCAGCACATTGGCAAAATAGAGTGGATTGCGAACGCGCCGGTATGGACCATCGGCAACCAGCGACTCTGTCTTCACCTCCGCGGCGTACACCACGTTGGCGTGAAGGTACGACGAGGCCCAGGTTCGGATAAGAGCAGCCACAATTAGCAGCAGAGCGGCGCACGCAAACAGGACGCGAGCAATCAGATCCGCGTTTACCCGAAATGCGGCTTCGAGCCGGTTGGCTACGGCGGCGGTCACATTCTGATGGTCCAAAACGTACAGTGGAAACGTGAATCCAAAGATGAGTCCGAACACCATCGCTCGATTCTTAAATTCCCAATCGGTGGCCTGCATAAGACGAGAAAGGTATCGTTCCGCGCGGAAAATGTAAAGTGATGCTGAAGGACTGCGTCTGACGTCACTCGGAGATGATTAGACGATGCGACTTCAGAAAATCCCGATCGCCTTCATTCGCCTGCGACGACTTGGCTTGTAACTTTGCTGTGTTTTCTCACGATCTCATCCACGAGAAACAAGTCGGTGAGCAGTGCGCGGAGGTGGATGGAAGCGTTCAGATTGTCGATCAACTGGGAGCTGATGGAGGGCTGGGCGAGAACTAGTTCAATGGCGGCAAGAGAATCGCGAGCGTCGCGATCGAGCACCGCAAAGAACGCCAGGTATTTATCGGCGGGCTCAAGTCCTTCCGTTTTGGCTGCCAGCGCACAAGCCTCCGCCAGCCCCGTCAAGGCGTTCACAGCGCGCTCGAGAAATTCACGTACTTGCCCGCCCGATTTGCTGCCGTGGTCATTCGGCAGTCCCTGCGCTGCGTAGGCGAGCATAAATTCATAACACTCTTCTACGGCATCACAACGATTCGAGATCTCAGCCAGCATCGCTTAGTCCTCGAGACGAAGTAGAGACGCGACTTGATGCGTCTCCGCCGCGAGATAGTGACGAAGAAGAAGGTGTTTCGACCACCCAGCGCTTGGGATCGTGCTCCTCCAGATAAAAGTCGCGATCCATCCAGCCGAAGATCATCGATTTCGTGATCGGCAGCTTCTCCGGTCGGAATCCGAAGTAGACGTGCATCATAACCAGCGCAATCAGTCCCACGCCGGCCAGCCCGTGCAGCACGTACATCAGGCCCCAAGTCATGTCACTGAATAGATATGGATTGCGGGGGAAAAAGATGGTACGAACGCGAAACATCATGAAGACGCCGGTAAGGATTGCTGACAGACCGCACAAGATAATGACGCCGTGGAAGAGCTTGTTCTCGAGCGGATACTTGGCGAACTTCCGCGGCGGTGGCGCCGGCATTCCGAAAAACCGGCGCACTCGTTTCCCTGCATCCTCGAGATCGATTCTGTCGGGCCAGATCGACCAAAAGTCCAGCCAGAAGGATGCATGAATGACGTGAAAAAGGATGGAAACCGTCAACACAGCACCGGCGATCCAATGATAGGTCACCCAATTGAACTGGACGCCCACCTTCGGAAGGAAAGCGGTAAACAGCAGCGTGAACATCGAGGCTGCCATGATCCAATGAAACAGCCGCGCCACCAGCGAATGCCGGGGAACGTGTTTGGGGATTCGCGCAACGACTTCCGGGGAAACATCGCTCGCAAACTCTTTCTTCCTGGCGAAATACCTCAGCCAGATGGCATGAACGATCAGGAAGAGCAGACCCGCGATCGCCGCAACCCAGATCAGGAACCAGGCGATATGGATCGGGACAGTCTGTCCCCACGGACTCGTGGCCCACTCTAAGAAGCCCATGTGGCCTCCTCGACGCCGCCAATGGCGCGTTTCACCAGATTTCTCATCAGCGGGATCTTGTAGGCGTTGAACTGCAATGGAACCGCTCCTTGCACGGCCAGGTTTCCCGCCATCTCACCTGTCGCCGCATTCCGCGGCTTGCCCCGAACGGCGTCTTCGACCGCCTTTAGTCGCAGCGGACGAGCGGCGGCGCCATTCACCGCGATCCGAATGCGCTCGATCGTGTCTCCCGATATCACCATGGCTGAGGCCACGTTCATGAGCGGAAAATCCCAAACATTCCGGTCGCGCACTTTCTCAAAATAGAATTGCGCGCCCGCCCAGGTGGACGGAATACGAATGGCGGTCAGCAGATCGCCGGGCTGCAGGATGTGCAGCCGCGTAATGTCGATGTCAGGACCGATGAAGTAATCCTCGGCATCCACCACGCGCTCGCCCTTGCGCGTGCGCATGACGAACTTAGCGTCCAGCGCAATCAGGGCCGGGCGCTGAATCGGAAGGATTCACCGCCACGCAGCGCTCCGCGTGCAGAATCGCATGCTCGCGGTTGCGGCCCTCCGGCGTATCGGCATAGCAAATGTTGCCGCCGGCGCGGTAGCACGGCCAACCTGCGCGGTAATACCAGCAGCGCGTGTCCTGCGAAACATTGCCGCCGATGCGTTCCCTGGTTGCGGATTTGCGGCGACGCCACCACTTCCGCCGCTTGCGCCAGCAGACCATACTTCTGCTTGATGATGGGATGATTCACGACTTCAGTGAGCGTGGTCATCGCGCCGATCTCGATGCCATCGCCGGTCGTGCGAACTCCGCGCAGTTCCTCGATTCCGCTCAGATCGACCACAACCTTGGGCTTCCTGATTCGATCCTTGAGCCAGTCGAAGCTGTCGAGCCCTCCGGCCAGCACCCAGGCGTCGGGTCCATGCTGTTCGAGAAGCTTCTGTGCATCGGCGACGGAACTCGGCTGATAGAGCTCGAAAGCGGGCATTACGTCTCGTATAACAGCCATAACTTTCCTTCAAATCCTCGTCAAATGTGCGCCATCAGCGGATGCTGCATCGGCCGGCCCGCTTCGAGCGACGTCAGAATCGTGTCGGCATTGACTGGCGCGCGCTGGAAAATCTCGTCCCCGAGCGCATCCGAGAGCGCGTTCAAGATGGAGGCACACCCGCCTGCAACGGGTGGCTCGCCGACACCGCGCGCGCCCACCGGCGTCTCCGGATCGGGAATATCCAACGCCGTCCATTGCATGTCGACGGGCACATCCAGAATCGTCGGCGGTTTGCTGTGGTGGAATCGCTTGGAAACCATCTCGCCGTAGTGCGGATCGAACACCCACTTCTGACCGATCGCATGGCCGATGCCCAGCGTCGAACGGCCAAGCATCTGTCCGCCCAGCGCGCGGGGATGGATCACCGTCCCGACATCGGCGGAGGCAAGGAAATCCACGATGTAGTACTTGCCGGTTTCGACATCGACTTCAACTTCGGCGAAGCTGGCGACGTAGGAAAATGTCGAGCCGTCGCGCGGGTAGTTGTCCTTGGCTGCCGCCACCAGGCCCTGGCCCGCCAGCGCCGCCACCGACGCTTTCGTCAATTTGTGGACGTCGGCGGGCGCTTCGTGGCCATCGTAGACGCCGCCCAGTTCAATCGCGTGTTTCGCGGCCTGCGCCAAAGTCATGCCCGCTCCGCCGCCCTTGCGGAAGACACGCTCGTTGGCGACCTCGTACTGCTCCGGTTTGCCGCCGAGATTCTTCGCCGCGATTTCCTGAAGCTTCTTCTTGGCGTCCATCGCCGTCGCATATGCGGCCCGCGTCATCGCGTGAGTGGTCTGGCTGCCGCCGGATACGCAGGTGAACGGAAGGTTCTTCGTCGTGTTTCCCCACACGACATCGCATTTCTCCCACGGCACGCCGAGAACTTCCGCGCCCGCGCGATGAACATCAATCACCGACTCCGTTCCCAGATTGCCGATTCCGGACTGGAAGGTGACCCGGCCATCCGGCGTGATGACCAGAAGCCCGTCGAATCCGATGGTGCCGCCAACGTAACAGCTCAGCGATACGCCGACGCCGCGAACTTTCGTGCCCATTCTTTTCGGAGTGCGCGCCACCCGCTCGCTCCATTTGAATTGCTCCGCGCCGCGGTCGAGCGCTTCTTTGAGGAATGCGCTGGTGGCATGCTGCAGTTTCCCCTGCAGAAGCGGTCCGAACGGCGCCTTGCCTTCCGGGCAGTTGATGCGGCGAATCGCCACCTGGTCAACTCCGAGCTTGCGCGCAGCTTTCGCGATGATCGGCTCGATGATGACAATCCCCTGCAGCCCGCCCGGCGAACTCTGCGCACTGCGGGGCGGCGTATTCGTCAGCACCGTCACCCCGCGCCAGCGCATGGCTTGCGGCTGGTACAACAGAGAGACGATGCGGCCCGACGACGGGGCATCCCCCACAGCATCGTAGGGACCGTTGTCGCAAATAACGAACATGTCGAGAGCGGTGATCCGCCCTTCTTTCGAGAAGCCGACTTTCATCCGTCCCTGAAAACCGGGCCGCGCGCGTCCGATGAAAGTCTCCTCCTCGCGGCTGATGCGCATCATCACCGGAGCATTGGTTTTCTTCGCCAGAAGAGCAGGGATAATCATCGACACGCCGCCGGTGATCTTGCTGCCGAATCCGCCTCCGGTGTATTCGCTGATGAAAACAACTTTGTCAGCATCAATATTCAACCATCGCGCGATCGCGGGCAGCGTTTGAGCGGTGCTTTGCGTGCCCGTGTGAATGTAGACCTTGCCGTTCTGCCAGTAAGCCATCGCACTGCGGGTCTCGAGGGTCTGATGGCTGGTGTCCGGCGTGACGAAGGTCTCGTCAAGAACCAGCGCCGCATTCTTGAAGCCGGCATCGAGATCGCCGATACGACCATTCGTCGGGCGTCTTGCCCATCGGCAGACGGCCGTGCTTTACCTCGGCGAAGTCGGCCTCGGTCCACTTGAGTTCCGTGACTACGGGCGTGCCGGGACCTTGTCGGCGAACGCCGGCCGGGTCCAGACATTGCCATCCGTTCGCGGGTTCGGACCACCCGGCCGCAAAGTATCGAGCGGATCGACCACGAACGGAAGCGGCTCAAAATCGATGTTGAATTTTCTCGATGGCTTCCGCAGCGGTGAGTTCGTCGACCGCGGCCACGGCAAGAATCGGTTCGCCCTGATAGACCGGCTCCATGGTAAGGCCGCGTTCGCCCCACTTGCTGGCCTTGATCACGGTTCCATTGTCGGTAAGGGTATCGGCCGGAGCGGGAAGATCGTCCGCCGTGAGAATGGCTTTACCCCGGGCATGGCCAGCGCTGCGTTCGCATCGATGCGCTTTACCCGCGCATGCGGCATGGGGCTGAGCAGCAGCTTGCAGAACAGCATGCCTTCCGCGCGAAAGTCCTCGGCATATTTCGCCTGGCCGGTAACTTTCGCATATAGATCCGGCGTCGTATAGTTCTTGCCGATCAGCTTGTAGCCGGCTCCGTACTGGCGCTCGGTAGGCTTCGCAGTCGTCAACAGCCTTTGCTTGATCCAAACTGTATCACCCAAGGTTCGCCCTCCGCATATTCTCGGCGCCGCGCATCATCGCGGTGAGAATCTTGTCGTAGTCCTGGCAGCGGCATAGGTTTCCCGAGATGCCCTGCGCCAACTCCTGGCGGGTGGGATTGGGATTGGTTTTCAGGAATCCCACTGTCGTCATGATGAAGCCGGGCATGCAGAACGCGCACTGAAATCCCTGTTCGTCGATGACGCCCTGCTGTACCGGATGCAAGGTTCCGTCGGCGCTGGCCAGGCCTTCGATGGTCAGAACTTTCCGGCCGCGCACGGTGTGCGTGAGCACCGAACACGAATAATGCGGAATATCGTCGATCAGGACGGTGCAAGATCCGCATTCGGCGCGGTCGCATCCCAGCTTGGTGCCGGTGAGGCCCAGCTTGTAACGCAGCGTCGACGCCAGGGTCTCTTGCTTCATCACGTCGACGCGCCGCTGCTGACCGTTGACGTTGAGGGTAATCAGCCGCTCGCCCACGCCGGCAGTCGACTGCTGGCCCTGCAGAAGAGAGGAGGCGCGAAACAGATAGCTCGCGGAGGAGACTGCCACGCCGCTGGTGATGACCCCTTTGATGAAGTTGCGCCTGGAGACATCTTTCGGCGCGTCTTCGGTTGTTTTGAAGTCTGCCTTGTCTGCCATGCTGGGCCACCTTGTATCTGGTGCGTCCGCGGTTCAAGCGGTTGCGCGAAGAAATACATTGGAGATTCCGCCTTAAACCGTTGGATTACCAGAAATAATACCGGGATTCGAAATTTCCGGCGTCTCTACAACTCCAGCTTCGATGATTTGGAAGATCGCGAGCTTTCGTGCGCGCTCCAGCAGCCGCGCGCATACGTTAATTTTTCGTTAAATTCCCCCTAACCGATTGACCGGGCCTTCGGGTCGGATTACCCTCCGCTGGTTATGAGCCAAGCCGATCTTGATCAATTGCGAGTTGCCTACAAACGAGCTGTAGATGAATGGGTAGACGCCATTCGCGCTGAAGAAGCGTTAGCCACCCCTGACCATTCGATGATTGCCATGGAAGCGTGGGATGCCGCCCACTTCCGGGAGCACGACGCCCACACCAAAACCACGGAGGCGCGCGAAGCCTACAAAGACGCGCTTCGTGCCGCTAACTATGGTATCTAGCTGCGATCGTTGCATTGCATTGCGTCAGCATGGGCGAATGCCGCGCCCACGGGGGTAATGTCTTAAACGCACAGTGCCGACGCGAAAGGGTCTTGTCCTAAACTTGCGTTGAAGAAAAACAGCAACCGGTTGCAAGGGCATTGTGGATGGTGCTACGGTTGCGTTCATGACACGCAAAAACGACCTGAAAGCACTCCGCAACATGATAGGGGAAGCGCACGATCTTCTCCGCACCACAACCCTACCAGAGCGCCGATCTGAGCGAGCATACGAACTCCTGACCGCCGCCGTGAGCCTTACCGATGATTTGCTGACGCAGTCCCCGATGGTAGAGATTGGCAAGAAGGGGGGCAAGACGACAGCAAAGCGAGGCAGCGATTATTTCCGCAAGATCGCAGCGCAGCGTAAGAGTTTCAAGGGCGGTCGCCCTCCCAAGCCATCATAGCGGGAGCTAGCCAATCACTTCACTTACGTACTCGCTTTTGAAGCCAACGCAGGTTGGTTGACGCCGTTCTTTGAGCGCTGTTCGCCATTCATTCTCGGTACAGATATACACAGTATTCCTCAGGATTTCCACAACACGCCTCTTTACAGTCCCATCCGAGAAAGTCTGCACATTGACTAAGTCTCCTGTTGTCATAGCATTGCTCCTAACTGCTGCGATGCTAACAAATTGACAGGTAGAGACAAAATAAACTCTTGTAATTGCGGTAACTCGCTGGTACTTTAGATCATCTTAAGTCGTTACCGCATCACGGAGCTAATATGGAGCCAAGCAAGCGAGTTCCCCCGTACCTTCCATTTAAAACGTTCCTCAGTTCGCTGGACGTGCTCTCACACGGCGTTCCACCGAAGCTTGATCGGACGTTGTGGCGAAGTCAGTCAGGTGTGACGCAGGGACTCATTATGAACGCGTATAGGTTCTTTGGCCTTGTGGATGACGAACCGGACGCGAGTGACAGTTCAACTGATCACCTCGACAAGATGGCAAAGCATCCCGACAAGCGCCCAGAAGTTCTCCGGTTTCTTATTGAATGCCAATACGACCAGATCCTAGCAAAACACGACTTAACCAAGATGACACTGAAAATGCTTGAGGACGCTTTCGACCGGGAGTTTTCAGTGAGCGGCGGTACGAAACAAAAGGCAATCACGTTTTTTTCAAGGCGGCGAAATTCGCAGATATGCCGCTCTCGCCTTACCTGGTATCACTGCTTCGAGCAACCCGGAAGAAGCGCGGCCCCCGCCAGCGAGGACAAGAGAATGGAATTACCGAGCAACCTCACGTCGCCTCGATCCCTGCTCAGCATGGCGCGGCGAGTACACACATCGTTCGCCTTATCAGCGGGGGCACTCTGACTGTCTCAATTACCGCAAATCCATTCAAGATGCCCCAAGAGGACCGGCAGTTTGTTTTCCTAATTGTCGATCAACTTCAGAAATACGAAAACGAGCACAAAGACTTGATTGCCTTACCAGTGGAGGATGTTTTTGAAGATGAACAAGAAGATGCCTAGAGAACTAGCCCTTCCCCACCGTTGCACTGTCTCATCGTGAGGTCGGGCGAAAATAAAAAGCCCGTTCCGATTTCTGGCAAGAAGGGCGGAACGAGCGTGATGAGGAACTCTACACTGCCCCGAACGGAGGGCGACTAGTTGGCACTAGGAGCGGCCTTATACGCCGCAGTTCCTTTACTGGAACGGGGTCCGATCCCCCCGCCCTCCGCCATTGTAGCGCAGCCGGAACCAATATGGTTCCAGAAAGTTTTGAGTGTTGTCTATGGCTGTACCAATTGGTTTACAAAGCGGACCACATCCGCTGACTGATGCAGGCGTTAAGGCTGCCGTTCTCTACAAATCACCCGGAGCTTATGTCCTAGGGAAGCGTGGGGATGACGGAGTTTTTTACATTGACTACGCAGGCCGATCTGACGAAGATGTCGCAGATCGGTTATCAAAGCATACGCCAGAGTACTACCCGCAGTTCTGGTTCGGGTACTACACTACGGCGCAAGCAGCACACGCTAAAGAATGTTGGCTATATCACACTTTCAGGCCACCGAAGAATCTCATTCATCCGGCTAAGCCGAAAAACTCCCAGTTGGCTTGTCCTGAGTGTGGTTTTTTGGGATGACTGGCTGATCTCCAATGAATAGCCGCAACGCATCACGGAGACCCATCATGTATCCGTGGTGCCAATAAATGCGCTCCTGAGTGCCTTCCTCAGTGTGTTTCTGTACTACGAAGCACTCAGGAGCTTCCTTCTTTAACCATTCTCGGATGCCCTTAATTCGATCTTCGATCTGCTCAATCTCTGGCATGGTGTCTTTCAGATGACACCGCCAGTCTGGGGTTTGCCGCTGGTCTCTACACAGATGACTGTAGTTTTTGAGCGTAACTTACGTAATCTTTCCTCTTGACAAACAGCAAGCGGTTGCTGTATATTCAGACTATGAATTGCCCACTGTGCAACCTGAAATGCAGGAAATACGGAACGCACCGCAACGGCCTCAAGCGGTTTCGCTGCCCGCAGTGCGGAAAGACGTATACCGAAGAACACGCCCGACTGTTTGGCGACATGATCGTTCCAGAGGACAAAGCGCTGTTGGCAATTCAGCTTTTGATCGAAGGTACCAGCGTGCGTAGTGCGGAGCGCATCACGCAATTGCACCGCGACACAATCCTTCGCCTGCTGGTTTTCGCCGGAGAGCGCTGCATAGCACTGATGGATTCGCGAATGCGTAACCTCCACTGCAAGCGCTTGCAGAGCGACGAAATCTGGACTTTTTGCACCAAGAAGCAGCGTAATGTACGCAAAGACGATCCGGCAGAATTCGGCGATCAATGGGTATTCGTAGCGCTGGACGCGGATACCAAGCTCGTGCCGTACTTCGAGATCGGGAAGCGCACAAAAGAAACCACGATTCAATTCCTGACTGGCCTTCAACAGTGTTTGAACAAAGAACGGTTCCAGATCACGACTGACGGCTATCACTTCTATCGTTCGATTCAAGGCATCTTTGGTGGGCAGGCAGACTTTGCGCAAATGATAAAGCTGTACGGAGACTACGGCCAGCGTGATGCGGAAGCACGATATTCGCCTTCTCCGATGATAGAAACCATAGTGAAGATATGCGATGGACGGCCCGACCCTGACCACATTTCGACCAGTTTCGTTGAGAGGCAGAACTTGACCATGCGACAGGCCATCAAGCGATTTGCACGGTTGACACTTGGGTACAGCAAGAAACTGGACAACCTCAAGGCTGCTTGTGCATTGCACTTCGCCTATTACAATTTTTGCCGCGTTCATTCAACCCTTCGCGTTTCGCCCGCCGTTGAAGCTGGCCTTACCGATCACATATGGAGCCTGAGAGAATTGCTTGCGACCCAATGATAGAAACTCCTACTTGACTGGTTCGCTAGGCTCTGTAGGAGGGATCGAATCAATAGTACTCACGATATGGGTGGATGAAGATTCTTTGATAATGAGGTCTGGTTCTTTGATCCTTTGACGAATCACATCACACACTCCGCTGAGCGATGTACGATTTCTCCACCAAGAAATTAGCAAGTACGAGCCAAACAATGCCCCAACGACTGCCACGACGATCACGGCGGTATGTACGGTGTTGTTGGTAAATGTGGCAGTATATAGGGCGAGAACGGCAGAAAATGCCATAGAAAGCGCAAAAATAGCGAAGTTTAATTGCAGATCCGCAGGCGAACCTTTGTGAAACAATTCCAGCTCGCTATCTTTGATCTCGTACAAGTCTACTGACTCCACTCTCCCCCGCCGAACGCGCAGGGGTTTTTCATCTTGATAATCGGTATGTGGCGGTGTAGGCATTCCCTTAGAGGTTCTTTTTCAGCCAGTCGTTGTTTGTAACGCCATAAGAATTTAGCCAAGCAGCCTCTGTTCCTGATCGAACCACAAAAATGCGCGAAGACGGGCTGGCTTGTTGTAGGAAATCCCTCACCTGAACCGCTGTCCAAGGGGTGACGATTGCCCAAGAACAGGTATTGATTGGGCAATAATTCCCGAAAGTCTTCAACTGATCGCGGATTTTTTGTGCTGCACCCAAACCAATGGGTTCGAATGTAATGACGTAGCAGGCCATATACGTGGGAAGCGAAAAGTTTACGCTCTGCGCCTAGGTACTGCAAAGAGATACTTTTCATGATTTTTTCTGCCCAGTTCCCCATCAACGCACCTTTAGGACAGTACCCGCGAAAGGCGTTAACACTGTCGTAACAAATCTTCCGTATGATTCCGGTTCGTTTGGGGTGGGTTTTTGGGCACCGAATCCTGAAATTTATAGCGAATCGAGGAGACTGAATATGGCCACAGCACCGAATCCTGAAACTTATGGCGAACAGAGGGGATTGTTAACTGTGGCCCCGCCTGCGGCTGCGATCCATGAAAAATTGAAAAGAGGGCCGGGAATGATCGGGATGGTGGGCTTCGGCATCGTCCTTGTGATTGGGGTCATTTACTCCGCTTACCACCTGCTCTCCGATCTCTCTGTCGTCCATAGCGGATCGATCATGCCTTACGTCCTGTTGGGCATCGCGCTGCTGGTGGCGCTGGGGTTCGAGTTTGTGAACGGTTTTCACGACACAGCGAATGCCGTAGCGACCGTGATCTATACGCACTCGCTGGAGCCGCACATTGCGGTGGTGTGGTCGGGGTTCTGGAATTTTTGGGCGTTTTGCTTTCCAGCGGATTGGTGGCTTTTGGAATCGTTTCTTTGCTGCCTGTCGAACTGATTTTGCAGGTCGGGAGCAAAGCTGGGTTTGCGATGGTTTTCGCCTTGCTCGTGGCGGCGATTATCTGGAATCTTGGTACCTGGTATTTCGGCTTGCCTGCCTCCAGTTCGCACACCATGATCGGATCGATCATTGGGGTGGGTATCGCGAATCAGTTGATGTCTCCGAAAACTGGCACGAGCGGCGTGGATTGGGGGCAAGCCACCAACATCGGGAAGTCGCTGCTGTTGTCGCCCGTGGTGGGGTTTGTCGGTGCCTTTCTCCTGTTGTGGCTGATGAAGGCGGTGATCAAGAACAAGGCGCTGTACGAGGCTCCGGTAGGGACAGAGCCGCCGCCGTTCTGGATTCGCGCGCTGCTGGTGCTGACCTGCACCGGAGTGAGTTTCGCGCATGGCTCGAATGACGGCCAGAAGGGCATGGGGCTGATCATGCTGATCCTGGTCGGGACGGTGCCTACGGCTTATGCGTTGAACCACGCGCTCACCCGCAAAGACTCGGACGATTTTATTGCGGTTTCGCAGCAGGCGGCTGGGATTTTGTCGAATTATGTCAGCCCGAACGCGGTGATCAGCGATGCCCGCGAAGAAGTGACCGACTACATTCGCACCAAGCAATTCACGCCCAACACGATGCTGGCCTTGCGCCAACTGGTCAGCGACATCGGCAACGAGACGGTGCTGTTCGGGGAATTGGCGAAGGTTCCGAATGACCGGGTGCGAAACTTCCGCAACGACATGTATGTGGCTAGTGAAGCGCTGCGACTGATGAAGAAGAACCATCAGCCGGCGAGTCCGGCGATCAGCGATAACGATTGGAGGGGTCTGGACAACTATAAGAAGCACGTGGACGCATCGACGCGATTTATCCCGACATGGGTGAAGGTCGCGGTGGCGATGGCGCTGGGATTGGGCACGATGATCGGATGGAAGCGGATCGTGGTTACGGTGGGAGAGAAGATCGGCAAAGACCACCTCACCTATGGGCAGGGAGCGTCGGCGGAGATCGTTGCCATGTTCACGATCGGCCTGGCCGACTGGTATGGGCTGCCGGTGAGTACTACGCATGTGCTGTCGTCGGGCGTGGCGGGCACGATGGCGGCGAACCATTCTGGCCTGCAATGGTCAACTGTACGTAACCTGGCGATGGCGTGGGTGTTGACGCTGCCGGCTTCGATGGTGCTGTCCGGCTTCCTGTTCTGGGCATTTCGGAAGGTTTAAGTACGGTTGTTACTCGATCGCGGAGCAGTCACGGTCTTTTGTACACGACGCCGCCCTTCATCACGAACTCTACTTTCTCCATTAGCGAAACGTCCGCGAGCGGATCACCCGGTACCGCTACAATGTCGGCCTGTTTTCCCGCGGCAATCGTTCCTAATTCAGTTTGCGTTCCCAGTAACTCGGCGGCGGTTGACGTCGCTGCCCGGATGGCCTGCGCTGGCGTCATGCCAAACTTCACCATCGACGAAAATTCCTTGGCTGGATTGATCTTCCAGTCGAATCCGCCCACATCTGTCCCAAATGCAATCTTGACGCCCGCCTGCATCGCACGCCGGAACGTGTCTTCATGAATGGCGATCATCTTCAGCCACACTGGTGCTCCTGTCGCAGCCCGTCCCTGCGCCACGTATTCGCCGACGTAGATTGTCGGCACATAGAAAATTCCGTGCGCCGCCATGGTTTTCAAGTCCGCGTCGGTGATGTAGTTGCCGTGCTCGATCGAATCCACTCCCGCTTCGACCGAATTATGCACTCCATTCAGAGCCATCGCGTGCGACGCCACCTTATGGCGCTCCCGATGAGCCTCATCCACAATGGCTCGTAATTCGTCTATGGTGAAGGTCGGAATGTCGTCGAGCACTCCGTCGTCACGCACCCAGTACGAGCGATCGCTGTACACTTTGATCCAGTCAGCGCCGTGACTGATCTGCTCGCGCACCGCCTGCCGCCCATTGTCGGCTCCGTCGACTATCTGCACTCCATGCGGCACCGCAACGTTCGGCGCATAGCCCTGCAACGGATACGCTCCCGTCACATCCATCGCCCGCGTCGCCACCTGCATTCGTGGACCGGGAATGATTCCGTTGTTGATCGCTTTCTTGACGTCTACATCGGCATACCCGGCGCCTTCGGTTTCCAGGTCGCGGATGAAAGTAAACCCGTACTCCAGCGCCCGTCGCGCATTCACTGTCGCCAGAATCGTCCGATACTCCGGCGACTGCTTCAACAATTGCTCGTCATAATCCGCTGGCTGTGATGTCTCCCTGCAGCAGAATGTGCGTGTGGGTATCCATTAAGCCCGGCAGACACGTGGATCGTGAAAGATCGATCACTTCGACTCCCGTGGGTAGGGTCGCAGCGATGTCCTTGATCCTTCCGTCCTCCACCACAATCACCACATTTTTCCGCAGCGAATCCCCGCGCCCATCAAACAAATTGCCGCACTGCAACGCGATAGTTTTTGCGGCAGCAGCTTTTTCCGGAGCTGTCTGGGCCTGCACTATAAGACACGCCGCCGTCGCCACGACAAAACCAATCGCCGCAATTCTTCGCATCATGATTGTTCTCCAACGGGCGCGCCGCTACTTGTTTTCCTTATCTTATCTTTGTCCTTGGATTCTTCCGCAGGTTCCACCACTCCGGGCATCACTTTGAGCGGAGCGTTGCGCTGCTCTTCGAGTTCGGGATGCGGCAGTGGTTTGCGCGGCAGCATCTGGTCGCGCATGGCAGTGTTGTACACAAAGATCGCTTCTACAGTTGCTGCCTGCGCCAAGTCGGCGGGTTGTAGGCGTTCGTAGGTATCCATGTTGGAATGATGGGTGCGCGTTTCGTAGTCCAGGTGGTCCTGAATAAACTGGAAACCGGGGATCCCGACCGCATCGAACGATTGGTGGTCGGTGCCCCCGGTGTTGCGCGCCGTGATCGTGGTGACGCCAAGATCTTTCAGCGGCTCTATCCATTGCGAAAAAATGGGGCCAACCTCGTTGTTTCCCTGCAAATAAATTCCCAGGATTTTACCGGTGCCGTTGTCCAAGTTGAAATAGCCGGAAATATGCGACTGCTCCGGCAGGATTACGACGGGGCCGGCGGGCTTGCGCATAAACTCGGGCCTCTGCATTTGATCGGGAGCGGTCGAGAGTGGCACGTATCCGAAATGTTGCTTGACGTAGCCTCTAGAACCAAACAGCCCCTGTTCTTCACCTGTCCACAGGCCAATGCGGATGGTGCGCCGCGGCTTGACTTGCAATGTGTTCAAAATCCGCATGACCTCCATCGCCACCACGGTGCCGGCGCCATTGTCGGTCGCGCCAGTCGCGGCCGCCCACGAGTCGAGATGGCCACCCACCATGACCACTTCATTTTTCAACTTTGGATCGGTGCCGGGAATTTCGGCGATGGTATCGAAGCCATGCTCATGGTCATCGAAGTACTTCACATCGACATTCATTTCGATGCTGACCGGCACATTGGCTTTCAGCAGACGATAAACGCGTCCATAGTTCTCGATCGCCGCCACCACTACGGGCAAGGGATTTGCCTGCTCACGCTTGTAGGCGGATCTACTGAGGCCGCCGTCGTCGAAGATCGTGCCTCCGGAACCACCACTGTCGCGTCCATCGCGGCTGGGAAGAATAACCGCCAGAGCATGCTCCGAGACACAAGAAACTTCCCGGCTTTATCGAGCAGGGCCGCCCGCTTTACGAACTCCTGCAACCTGTCGGAGTAAGCCCTCTGTTTTTCCAGTGGGAACTCGGCAAGTTTGGCGAGATCCTTGTCGTCCATGCGCGTGAACAGCGGCTTATCCGCCGGTGGCACCTCGCGCATGTCTCCCAGCAGAACGATTTTCCCGGCAAGCTTACCTTTGTATTTGTCGAAATCTTTTTCGTCCTTGATATCCATCCAAATGGCTTGGCCACTGACTGCGCCGTTGGTCGAAGGCGACCAGG
Source organism: uncultured Acidobacteriaceae bacterium (assembly GCA_963699405.1). Taxonomy (GTDB): domain Bacteria; phylum Acidobacteriota; class Terriglobia; order Terriglobales; family Acidobacteriaceae; genus Acidiflorens. The sequence goes on from CAVOTW010000009.1 coordinate 90,957, forward strand.
GTGCGGCCTGGGCAATGAACACGGCCGTGTCCGGCGAAGTCATACGCACCCACGTATTGAGCTGCTGCCACCCAATGCCAAATTCACCCCAGTCTTCGAGATGGGCGTTGCTGCAACCCATGGCCGTCAACTGATCGCGCGTCCACTCGTTGGCGCGGCGCACGTTGGGCGAACCGGTAAGGCGTTGGCCAATTCCATCCATCAGAGCGGAGGCGTAGTCCATCACGTGCGAATGGGTCACGCCCTCGTCGCGAATGCGCTGGTACATGGTGAGGTCGATGTTCTCTTTTGCCGGCTGCGGCAGTTCGTACGAAGGCTTGTCCGCTTCGGCTGCTTTCTCTTTGGTCTTGTCGGCCGCAAAGACGGACAGGGGCAAAACAAAACAAAGAAGCAACGCAAATCGAACCCTGAAAAAGTTATGGCATCGCATGGATCAGTATCCCTCGAAAAAGTCCCAAAGCAGAGTAGCAGATATGCGGTGGAACTTAAGCAGCCACAGCACCGAGATTCTTATCTTTTGCGCTGCGTTCAACTTCTCGAGCGTGCGCTTCAACTCTTCCAGCTTTTGTCCAGCCTCGCCAAGCTTGCCTTCTGCCGTCAGCCGCTGGTAGTCGGCAAGATCCTTGGCGGCTTCCGCGATGAGCCCATGGAGATCACTTCCGGACTGCGGAGACGCAACCGATGACGGTACGCCTCGCGCCGCCTCGGCGGGAACAGCCGCAGCGGTCGCCGACGGGGCGCTCGCTGATGGCGCGCTCAGGGACGAAGACGCTCCGCCAAAAAGCGCCGCCATCGCCGCCTCGAAGGTTGGTCCGTACGCCAGCTTGTCTTGCAGCGCAAGCACCACCAGACGCAACTCCGGCATCGGACTCCGCTCGGCCTGCAGGTAGATCGGCTCGGCATACAACAGCGCGCGCCCGGTCGGAATCACCAGCAGCGCTCCGCGCCGCACGTGCGAGCCTTGCTGATTCCACAACGTCAATTGTCCAGAAAGCTCCGCGTTCTGGTCGATGCGCGCCTCGATTTGCAAGGGTCCGTCGACCAGCTTGGTTTTGGGAAAGTTGTAGACCACCGACGTCCCGTATTGTGCGCCGTCGCTGCGCCCGGCAATCCAGCCAATCAGATTATTCCGGTTGGAGGGCGTGAACGGCAGAATCTCCGCGAACTCCTCGCCGGTTTCGCCCGGCAGCTTCATCAGGACGAAGTTCGGCTGCATCGCCTGCGTGGTTTGCGCGCCGCCCTCGCCCATGCCGACTTCGGTCGCGACCGTCCACAGATCCTCGCGGTTGTAAAACACTTCCGGATCGGTCATGTGATACAGGCCGTAAACTTCCGCCTGCAGTTTGAGCAACAACTCGGGATAGCGCACGTGCTTGCGCAGGCCGGCGCGGCATCATGGAGGCATCCTTGAACAGACTCGGAAAAATGCGCCGGTAGGCTGCGATGATCGGATCTGTCCGTATCAAACACGTAGAACGTCGTCGTGCCATCGTAGGCGTCGATGACGACCTTGACGCTGTTCCGCATGTAGTTAATGAGGTCGTTGCCGAGACGGTAATGGGTCGAGTAGGGATAGCTGTCCGAAATCGTGAACGCATCCATGATCCACGAGAGCCGGCCATCGTCGCCGAGCACGATGTATGGATCCGATTCGAAGGTGAGGAACGGCGCCAGGGCCGATACGCGATCGCGCACGTTGCGGCGCATCAGCAGCCGGCTCTCCGGGTTCACATCATCGCTGAACGGCAGCTTTGCGAGGTCGTCGCGGTCGAGCGCGATGATGATGCGGCGCAGAAAACCGCCGAGCACGATGCCGCCCGTGCCCTCGTACGACGTAAGGTTGTTGCTCTCGCCTTGCGGGTAGTTGAATTCCTTCTGCCGCGTCTTCACGTAGACGTCGGTATTGGTCATCTCGCCGAAATAAATCTCCGGGCGCGTCACGTTCAGACCGCGCACCGTGCTCTGGACGGGCATGTTGCTCAGAATCAGCGTGGGCAGCCCTTCCGGCGTGAACCCATTGACCGGGATTCATGGTGATGCCGTAGCCGTGGGTGTAGATCAGCTTCTCGTTGATCCAGTTGCGGCTGCTCTCCGGAAGCTTGTCGACATTCAGCTCGCGCGTGGCGAGCATCACCTCGCGAGTCGTGCCGTCAATGTCATAGCGATCGATGTCGATGTCGGGAAAGTCGTAGTAGGTGCGGATTTCCTGAATCTGACGCAGCGTGTCCTGCAGCGCGTGCCAGTCCCACAGGCGGATATTCTGCAGCGTAGCCTGATTGTTCGCCGGGTCGGCCGCGTCGACGGTGGTCTCGGCCGGAAATTCGCGCTGCGCGACGCGGTCCAACCCATAGGCCTGCCGCGTCAAGTCGGTGTTGTAGGCAATGTAGGGCTTCTCGCGAACCAGTTCGTTCGGCTTGACGATGAAGCTGCTGACGTACCAGGCGACTCCTTGCAAGGGCGAGATAACAGACCGCGGCCGGAAGGATCGCCGCGACCAGCCAGCGCCCGCGCGGCATCCGCACGGCATTGACGACCGCGATCACCGCGCCAAGAACCAGCGCCGCGCAGACGACGAGCAAGCCCGTAAGCGTGACGTGCGCGTCCGTGTAAGTCACGCCGCCGAAGATCGTGTGATCCTCGAGCAATAACTCGAACCGGCTGATATACACGCGCATCGCGACGATCAGCAACAGAAACGCAAACGTGATGGAGAGTCCGCGCCAGGGCAATGTGACGGAGCGGCTAAGCTGCCCGGCAAGCACACGGCTTCCGCCGGTGATGAGGATGAAGAAACCGGCGAGCACACAGGTGAGAATGGCGAGCGTAAGCAGCCAGCCGGCAATGAGCTGCCACGCGGGCAGAGTGAACAAGAAGAAATTCAGCGGCTTGCCAAAGATCGGATCAGAGACGCCGCCACCAGTAACGCCGGGCGCGTACCAGAAGAGCGCGAGCGTCGGCCATTCCACCATCATGCTGGCGCCGGTGCCAGCGGCGATGACCAGCGAAATACCGAGCGCGATCAGGCGCAGCACCGGCTCAACCGGCAGCTTCAGTGGCTGTCCGCCAATGAAAATCGTGTGGCCACTCGGCAAATCGGGAAGATGCGCCCGCTTCAGCGCCAGGAACGATCCATACAGAATCAAGAAATGTGGCCGCGGTGAAGAACGCGAAGATTCCCCATTGCAGGCTCAGCGTTTTCCAGAACACGTCCCCGTAGCCGAGCGATCCGAACCAGAGCACGTCCACGTAATATGACAACGCGGTCCGAGCACCGAAAAAAATGACGGCAAGAACGACGAAAATGAGAAGGAAACGTCGGCGGCGCGGCGGCTGCATCGGACGATGCGTCGGCGGCCAGTCAATGGACTCAGGCATTGCTCTACCTCGTTATTCTTTAGCTCCTGATTATCACTCGCATGATACTCCGTCCGCGTCCGCAAGTTGCCATGGGGCTGGACGCTCGACCGCGATCGCGGCAAAAGCGTTGTCATTAGTCGACGAGGATTTGCGAGCACAGAGTCAGTGAATCGCAGATGGGATCTCGGATGGAAAAACAAAGGCGCCCCAGACTCCAGTTAGAGTCGTGAGACGCCCGTCGAACAGCCCTCCCCCGAAGTCTGCTCATTGCTAAGCTAAACTGCCTGTCGACGTGTGAGAATGGCTCGTTTGGGCTACCGACATCACACTTCCGAGCGCGCGCTTCAGAGTTCAGAGTCACGACCTGGGCACTTTGCCTTGAGCTACCAGCATCGATCCGCCGTTTGCCAAATTGATTCGGGGTAGCTGGTTTGCTAAGGTCGTCTTCATGTCCGAGCGTGTCATGTCCGAGCGTTCCACCGAGCAGATACGCGAATTGCTCGACTCCCTTTATCGCGTGGATTCGGGACGAATCCTGGCAACTCTGATCCGCTTGCTCGGTGATTTTGATCTTGCCGAGGAGGCGATGCACGAAGCCTTTGCGGCTGCGCTGAGCCTGTGGCCGAGGAGTGGAGTACCCGGCAACCCGCGACCATGGCTGATTTCGACGGCCCGATTCAAAGCCATCGATACTCTGCGTCGACGGGCACGATTTGATGCGTCTCAAGACGAGCTCGTGCGATATCTCGAAGCGCAAGTGGAGTTCGGCGGAAGGTCCAACGAAGAGGATGACGCCTTGAAGACGATCGGCTGCGCCTGATTTTTACCTGCTGTCATCCATCTCTGGCGCCGGAAGCGCGCGTTGCGCTCACCTTGCGTGAGGTGTGCGGGCTGACAACCGAGGAGATCGCAAAGGCCTTCCTCACCACTCCGCGTACGCTGGCGCAGCGCATTGTGCGCGCCAAGGCAAAGATTCGAGAGACGCCGATTCCGTACGAGGTGCCGACGCCGCAGGAATTGCCGGAGCGGCTGGGCGCGGTGCTTCAGGTCATCTATCTCGTCTTTAACGAGGGCTATTCGGCTGCGGCGGGAGCGGAGGTAACGCGGGCCGAGCTGACCGGCGAGGCGATTCGACTGGGCCGGTTGCTGACCGAACTCCAGCCAGAGCCGGAAGTGATTGGGACTGCTTGCCCTGATGTTGCTGCAGGAATCCCGTCGCGCCGCGAGAACCTCTCCGACCGGAGAGCTGATTTTGCTGGAGAATCAGGATCGCTCGCTCTGGAACCGGGAGCAGATCGCGGAGGGAGTGGCATTGCTGGAGAAAGCCCTGAAGTCCCGCCGCTTCGGCTCTTACACACTGCAGGCTGCGATTGCGGCCGTTCATGCCGAGGCGGAATCGGTCGCTGCGACCGACTGGCGGCAGATTGTTGCGCTTTACGACCAATTGGTACGAATTCAGCCTTCGCCAGTTGTACAGCTCAATCGTGCCGTGGCCATTGCCATGCGCGATGGTCCAGAGGCCGGTCTGGCGCATATCGACGCGGTGTTGGAACATGGCGAATTGGCCAATTATTACCTGGCGCATTCCGCCCGTGCCGATATGTGCCGCAGGCTCGGCAGGACAGCCGAGGCTCGGGCTTCGTATGAGAAGGCGCTGGCACTGACCCAACAGGAACCAGAGCGGCAATTCCTGCAAGAGCGGATTCGGCAGTTGAAATAAATAAAGATGGAGTAGCTGTCGATTTTCGGTCTCCCGCAGACGCCGAGAACGTCTGTCTGTCCCGCTTCTGATGATTGAATTCAGAGATTTGTGGGGTACCCCCCCTCCCCCCCCTAAAATTGATTAAGTTGCTGATAACACAATAGTTAGAGGTAAAGCATTCAAAAATTGAGACTTAGCCTCTACTTTTACGATTTGGCGTGCACTCGCGGGGGTGTCGACCGGGGCCATTTGTTGTCAAAGAGCACGAAAAATTTGAGGCCGAAAACGCGTTTGTCTCTGGAGACTGGCGCTAGTTTTCGATAGTGCACTGTCGAGGTATTTTCGCAGGGGATGGTAGTGCATGTCTGTGATGAGCGTACTTGAAAAATGTGATGAAAAAGTTGGGAGCAACCCCCCGGGACAGTTTCTGGGGTTTCCCTGTCCCTGGGTTTCCGGTCAGTATCCCGGCGCGGTGGCATCGCGCACGATCCAGCTGTGACGAAGGGAAATCCCTCGCTGTCGGCGGTGTGGCGGCCCACTTCTCGAAAAGCGCGAGAAGTGGGGCACCCCATTTGTGTTTGATCCAAAGAACCGGAGTCGAGATACACTCAAACCGCAGAAGGGGGCCACCCGCCAAAAAGCCAGGGAAAACCGGGACTGTGATCCGTGAATCATAGCCCCCGAGGGCGCACGCCCCGAACTCCGCAACTTTTGCAGAGGCTCCAGCCAATTATCTTACGGCTTAACGGCAGCCGTGCTGGAAGAACAACACTTGCACCAAATGCCAAAGGCTGTAGATATGCACCACAGCGACCTCAGCACCAATGGTCAAGGTGACTAGCTTCTTTATCATTATAGTTGTTTGGGAAAGTCTTAGGTCACGGATACACGAAAACCATTTGGGCATTATTCTCGGTTTGAGCCGACAATAGAAGATGCACCGCTTTCGCGGAATCCGAATTGTAACAATATCGTAGGCCGCTTCGAGCCACGTGTCAATTACGCGGCGCTTATGCCCACACCCGAAACTCCCGGTCCCGAATCGTCGGGTATTTTATCAGGACGGGAACTGGGGTAGGTCCCGTTCGCTCCCGGCCACAGTGCGAGCAAACTAGTTGATCGACTGGTTTGCTCTATGAGATAATGCACGCATGAAAACCGTGGGTGCGTTCGATGCCAAAACTCACCTCAATGAGCTGCTCCAGAGGGCCTCGAAAGGCGAGACCATTCAGATCACGAGGCGCGGAATCCCGGTTGCCAAGCTTTCTCCGCCCGACTCCGGCCAGAAAGAAGACGGTCATATTTTAGCCGCCTCCATCCGCCGGCTGCGCCGCGGGGCCACTCTGGGGAAACTTTCCATACGCGAGCTAATCGATGAAGGCCGCCGCTACTAAACGATTCGTGCTCGATGCGTCAGTGGCCGTCGCCTGGTGCTTTGAGGACGAAGCAACCAAGTTCACCGAAGCGTTCTCGACCTGCTTTCGGCCGGCGCCGAAGCCCTGGTTCCTGCGATTTGGCCGGTGGAAGTCGCCAACGCTTTGCTGATCGCAGAGCGCCGTAACCGGATTGCCCTGGCGCAGGTCACGGCCCTTCTTCAGAGAATCGCCGCCCTGCCCATCGCGGTCCTCCCCATCGATCCGCCCCGCGCCTTCGATCACATCCTGCCGTTGCGCGTCAACAGTCTTTATCGGGATACGACGCCGCTTACCTGGACCTCGCCCTGCGCCAAGGCCTCCCCCTGGCCACGCTCGACGAGCAATTGCGCCGCGCGGCGAAAACAACCGGCGTCGTCCTGCTGTCGTAGTGAATGAGAATCCGGGGAAAATCCGGGGACGGGGGACAGAATCCGGGGACCTGTCCCCGGTTTTTCATTTCATCCAATGAATTTTGATTTCCCCTTCGAGCGGATTGAACTCCGTATCCCCGGTCACGAGTTCGGCCTTGTTTTCCTTGGCGAGCGCGGCGGCGAAAGCATCGGCCAAACTCAACTTGAAACGTGCTTTGAAATCGGCGGCAGTGTCGGCCAACGCGCGGGTTGTGGAATGAAAATCAATGGGCAGGCCCTCTAGAACCTTGGCGGCTTCCGCCCAGGCTGCGGCGCCGTCTTTTTTCACAATCGAGTACTTCACCTCGGCGTAGTTCACATCGGTCATGTGCAGCGGGCTGTCTTTTTTAATGGCGGAGACGAGGAGTTGCTCGATCGCTTCCGCGCCCGATTCGTCGCGGAAGTAGGCGATGAGCGCGAAGCTGTCGAGCACCTTAGCCGGCATGGCGCTCCTCTAGCGCTCGTTCCCGCTTTTTGTGTTCGGCCCAGTCCTCGGTCAGCGACCCGTGTCCCGGCGCGCGCTTGAGGATACCGCGCCCGCGTCGGATGAGTGCCGCAGTCACCGGTTTGAGGAGAATACCCTCCGGCGTCGCCTGAACCACCGCTCTGGTTCCGTCCTCGATTTCAAATTGCTTGCGAAGACGAAGCGGGATGACGACTTGACCTTTTGTCGTAAACCGTACGGTGTCGGGTTTTTCTGTCATACTCATGCTTGGTAGTATTATACGCTTGTCATAGTCCGTCAATATAAATTGAGTAAGAGTAATACATACAAGGAGGAAACAAAATTGCAATTCTTACCATATATCGTTGGAATACCGGATCAAACCCCCATTTTTCTTCTTGTGGAATGTAAAGTATACTTTACATTTTATCAACTTTGCTTTACTTTGTGGATGGAGGTTAAAAGCGATGACTAATCGAACGTTTCCATCCCGCTTCAAACGCCCGGTTTTTCTCTGGGCGGTGGCTGCCGCTTTGACGGAGCTCCTGGTGACATGGCTTGTGGCTCACGGGCAAGTACCGCGGTGGCTGGGGCTTTTGCCGGTTCTGCCTTACCTGATCTTTTTCGCGGCAATGGTACGCAGCGTCCTGAAGATGGACGAGATGCAAAAGCGCATCTGCCTCGAGTCGACATCGATCGCGTTCCTGTTGACGCTCATCATCACTGCCTTTTTCGGTGGCATCGAGCAAGCGGGAATCGGCCACCCCCCATGGGAGAAGGTTGGAAGTTTCATGATGCTGCTATGGGCAGGCGCCTATGCGGTCTCAGCCTGGAGATACCGATGAAGCGGCAATTCGTCACTGATTGCCCACGAGGCGGTGCGCGATGAAAAACCGTCTTCGGGTTCTGCGGGCAGAGCGCGAGTGGTCGCAGGCCGACCTGGCTGGCCGGCTCAAGGTATCGCGGCAAACGGTGAATGCCATCGAAACCGGCAAGTACGACCCGAGTCTGCCGCTGGCTTTTGCCATCGCACGACTGTTCGAGCAACCCATTGAAACCATCTTTGAACCTGAACCCGGCGATAGCAAATCCGCCGGCTGACCGTGCCAGCCTGTTGGGTGGCGAGCAAAAATACTCACAATCAACCAAAGGAGAATTACCTCATGAACATGCATAGGGCGTTACGCTTCGGATTTTCGGCGGTGCTGGTGACCATGATCGCATCCACATTGGTCCTTGGCGCCACAACAACGGCTTCAGTCTCGGCGGCAATCGGTGATTGGGAAGGAAAAATCGACACCGGGAATGGCAGCTTGCGAGTGATCGTCCACCTTTCACAGGCAGCCGACAAAACATTGAACGGAAGCCTGGACAGTCCGGACCAGGACTCCACTGGGACGGCGATCGACTCCGTCACTTACAAGGAGCCTGATTTGCACTTTGCAATTCGAAGCTTCGGAAGCACCTTTGACGGCCAGATGAACAACGACCACTCGGAGATCGCGGGCGTGTGGAAGCAGAGTGGCCGCTCGCTGCCGCTCGTGTTCAAGCGCCGCAGTCGGTGACGAGCGAGCGAGGGGGAAACCGGGGACAGACGAAACGTTCCCCGGTTTCCCGTCAGGAAAAGCTGGAAACGCCCCGTCTGCCCCAGGTTCGTCCCCAGGTTTCGTCTAAAGCGCGGAAGAAGAAAAATTTCTAGAATGATTTGTCGAATTCCGGTCCGGCGTTCGACTATGTGGTGAAGGCCGGGCAACCGGCCCGCCAGAAAGTGTTTCCCGGGTGATACGCTACGCGAAAAATCTCGCAAATCGCGTGTCGATTCCCGGCCACCCCGTTCGACTAGTAAGTGGAGCCGCACCGCGCACCCGGCGCACTCGCAACTATTTCCGTGCCCAGCGCGGTCCAAGCTCTTATATAAAAGTAGCGGCCCTGATATGGTGTCCGCACAACACTCAACTCTACTCAAGGAGAACACAATGCGCTTCATGATGATCATGTTTCCGAAAGACTACGAAAACGCAAAACCCGGCTGGGTACCCGACTTCAAAGACATGGAGGCAATGGGCAAGTACAACGAGGAACTAGGGAAAGCCGGCGTGCTGCTCGCGCTCGACGGGCTGACCCCGCCCGCGACGATGAGCGCGCGCGTCACCTTCAAAGGCGGAAAATCGAAAGTTACCGACGGTCCGTTTACCGAAGCGAAGGAAGTGGTCGGCGGCTACTGGATCATCCAGGTGAAGTCGCGCGAAGAGGCGCTCGAATGGGCCTCGCGCATCCCCGGAAAGGATAACGAAATGGTCGAAGTTCGCCGGATGTTTGACCTAACCGACTTCGATCCCGAGACCCAAAAGGAGATCCAAAAGAAGTTCGGCGACGACGTCGCCGCTGAGATGCGCCAGTAGTAAAAAACTCTCAGCGCTTTGTCGATTTCGCGACGCCTCGTACGACGTCTATGTAGCCGCCACCGGAGAAGGAGAAATCATGCCGCAGTATTTGGTTGCGATTCACCACCCCGACAACTACGACCCGTCCGCCGAAACCGAAGCGATGATCGCGATATCCACGCGCTCAACCAAGAGATGATCGCTGCCGGTGTCAGGATTTTCGCTGGTGGTCTCTCCCCGGCCGGCAACGCGAAGTCGCTGCGGGCGCAGCCCGGCGGCAAGGTGCTCATCACCGACGGGCCGTATCTGGAGACCAAGGAACACATCGGCGGTTTTTGGATACTGGAAGCCGCTGATCTGGACGAGGCACTGGCGTGGGGCCGCAAGGCTGTCGTCGCCTGCCGGGCGCCGGTCGAGGTGCGTGCGTTTTTTCGCGATGCCGGCCTGACAGCATGGCATCGCGTATCGCCTACTAAATAATATGAGCAATCAACTCACTCGTCGCGACTTCGCTATCCGCACCGCCGGCTTTGGTTTGGCTTTGGGACTCGCGCCTGCTGCTACGCTGGCGGAGGCTCAGCAAGCCTCGCACTCAGAAACTTCGCCGGCGGTCGCGGACCCATATTCCCTCGTCGATCCCGAACTTCTTCCTGCGCTCAAGCAGTTTCCCCGCCTTTGACCTCTCAGCTGGAGATGGTCGGCAAGTTCCGGCAAATGCCCGGCATGCCCCCGTTACCTGCTCCTGCGCCGCAGCCCGTGGAGCGGCATATCCCCGGGCCGCCAGGAGCACCCGAGGTTCGTCTTTGGGTGGTTGATCCTGCGCCGTTGGAGAAGGGCAAGCCGTTGTTGCTTCACATGCATGGCGGCGGCTTCATGATGACCGATCCCGGGTGGATGCCCCTGCTGCAGGGGATCGCGACGGATTGCCATTGCGTCGTCGTCTCGGTTGACTACCGGCTGGCTCCGGAGACGCGCTATCCCGGCTCGCTTGAGGACAATTACGCGGCGCTGAAATGGGTTCATGCCCATGCGGCGGAGCTCGGCATTGATCGCTCCAGGATTGCCGTGGGCGGTGAGAGCGCGGGCGGCGACCACGCAGCCAGCCTTGCGATTCACGCGCGCGACCGCAACAAAGAAGACGTTCCCATCTGCTTCCAGTTGCTCATCTACCCCGCGCTGGACGACCGAACGGGCAGCTCCCACCCAGCGCCGCCCGCCATTGGCCACTTTATGTGGACTGCGAGTGCCAATCGTTTTGCCTGGAGCTCGCTGCTCGGTGTTCCGGCGGGTTCGTCCAAGGTGCCGGTAGCTGCCGTACCCGCCCGGGTAGCCAGCGTCGCCGGCCTGCCGCCTGCCTGGATCGGCGTCGGTTCTATCGACCTGTTCGTCGAAGAAGACATGGAGTATGCGCGGCGGCTCGTCCATGCCGGAGTCGCAACCGAACTCCTGGTCGTGCGTGGCGCCTTTCACGGATTTGATCTCCTCGTGCCGGATGCCGAAGCCTCCAAACAATTCAGCGCGAGTTGGAAGTCTGCGCTGCGCAAAGCATTCGCCACTGGCAAAGCTGTTTAGCGGAGGAAAACAATGCATAAGAAAATTAGCGCAATCGCAATCAAAAGCTTCGCACTGCTTGTCGTGCTCGGAACGGCATATCAGGCGGCGGCGCAGGCCGCCATGACACCGTCTGCCTCCACACCGTATCCGAAGATGGCCCCGATCGACCAATACCTCATGACGGATCGGGTGCGGAAATAGCCCTGGCGCGAAGTGCAGCACCGGAGTCCATTTCACGCGATGCCGAGGTCCTGGTTCTTGGGCGTCATGGTTTCGAAACGGCGGTCAAAGGCAAGAACGGTTTCGTGTGTATCGTGGGACGTGGGTGGACATCCGCGGCTGATGCTGACTTCTGGGATCCGAAGGTGCGCGTGCCAATGTGTGTCAATGCGGCAGCCGCGCGTTCGTACCTTCTGCGCGTCACCAGAGATCGACCGAGTGGGGACTTTGGCGGGGCGCACGCTGGCTCAGATGAACGAGGCCATCCCGCCGCCATCGCCAAGAAAGAGCTGCCGCCGATGGAATCCGGGGCCATGTGCTACATGATGGGGAAGCAAGGATACGGCGGCGACAGCCACCCCCACTGGCCTTCCCACCTCATGTTTTTCTATACCGACGCCGACCTCGCCGGCTGGGGAGCGAATCTGCCGGGTTCCCCCGTCGTTGGCATGAGCGACCCCGTGGAGCACCTGACGCAGTTCGTGATTCCTGTGCAACGGTGGTCGGACGGAACGGAAAATCGCTAACCCGGACTGTGAAAGGGCGTACAAGCGCTGGTACATTAAGAGCGGATCAGGACAATCCAATGAGAAATGTAATCTACGCAATCAACATTACCCTGGATGGCTGCTGCGACCATACCAAATTCAATCCCGATGAAGAAGTACTTGAACATTACACGCAGCTCTTGCGAGATTTTGACCTGCTCGTCTATGGGCGTAAAACCTATCAATTGATGGTTCCTTATTGGCCGGATGTCGCAAAAAGCCAGTCCGAGACAAAAGCGGATATCGAATTTGCTCAAGCCTTTGTCTCCAAGAAGAAGATTGTTTTTTCACGATCATTGGCCAGCGCTGAAGATGAAAATACGAGAATTGTTCGTACGAACCTTCGCGACGAAATACTTAAATTGAAGCAAGAACCAGGCAAAGATATTTTGGTCGGTGGTGTAGATATTCCTTCACAGCTTATCGAGCTTGGTCTGGTTGACGAATATCGTTTTGTCATTACGCCAATCATTGCAGGAGAAGGGAGACGGTTGATGGAAGGCGTCAGCCTGCGGGAGAAATTGCAATTGAAACTTGTTGAGTCAAAGGCTTTTAAATCAGGATGTGTTGCGCTTCGCTACTTGAAACAGTGACAGAAAAATCTGCGACAGCCGCGCTGCTGGGTCAAGTTAAACAAAATCAGATAGGACTCGAAGGAACTCGAGTCATGAGAAAAGTCAATGTGCTTGAATTTGTCTCCCTTGATGGTGTCATACAAGCCCCAGGCGGGCCGAGAGGAAGATACCAGTGGCGGCCCGCCATGGCGGGTGGATAAGGCCACATTCCGACCCTGTTACTTGAACGGCCATAAAAAAGCAGATGAACATGCCGTTTGACTTGTTGTTAGGGCGCAAAACCTTTGAACTTTGGGCACAATACTGGCCGCAACATAACGACATTTGGCCGGGCGTCAACTCAGCGACCAAGTACGTCGCCTCGAATACCATGACTTCTCACGGATGGCAGCCGTCCGTGTTTCTAAGCGGAGATATTGCGGAAAAAATCACCAAAATCAAACAACAGGAAGGGCCGGATTTGCACGTTTATGGAAGCGCAAATCTCGTGCAGACGCTCCTGAAGCATGATTTGGTCGATGCGTTCTGGCTGAAGATATTTCCGATCACGTTGGGCGGTGGAAAACGATTGTTTGCCGAGGGCACGATCACGGCGGCATTCAAGGTGACGGAAAGCACAGTCACCTCGAAAGGCGTCATTATCGTGAATTACGAGCGTGTCGGCGCAGTCCCAACCGGAAGTCTATAAACATTCGGGGGGCTGGCCCAGCTTTGCTTTTTTGTGTGGCTCAGCTATGAAAAAGGCTGCCCCAGCTTTCCTTCTGTTGGAAAGCTGGGCACCACGGACCTCGCCCGCCGGGTAAGTCCGGGAACAGACGGGACCCTCCCCGATTTTTCGGGGCACTGCCCCGCCCTCGCGCTCCTTTCAAGCGTGAGAACCTCTAACCTTTGATTTGCCTCCAATCCCCCGCGTTTCGCCGAGCCGTCCGCATCCCCGCTCATGAATTCATTTTCTCCGAGTTCCAATTTATCAGTTACTTACTGATCAAATCGCCCAAGTCCTTGACGAATAAAGACCTTACGAGTAAGTCCTTTAGATTCAAAGATCACATGAGAAATTCTCCTAAGTCTTTGATTCCAAAAGACCGCAGGTAGGGGGTCCAAAAACCAGATAGGCGATTACCCGAATATAA
>CAVOTW010000010.1:0-104400 GCA_963699405.1 uncultured Acidobacteriaceae bacterium
TCGGCGGAGGCCTCGCCGCCTGGACGCTTCTGCAGCGGTCCGATATGCAGGCGCCGATGGCCATCGGAGCGTTGCCTGGCTTTCCAAAAGATATTGCGCGGCTGCTTTTCCATGAGTTCCTTTTGCCCTTTGAAGTCACGTCGGTGCTGATCCTGATCGCCATCATGGGCGCGGTCGTGCTCGCCAGCCGTCCCGAGGCGATGCGCTGGCTCTCATGCCAGCACTCCGGCCGTCCGAGGAAACTGGCGAACTCGTCGCGCCAGGAAAGGAGCGCTGATGGTCCCTCTTTCTTACTATCTGATCTGAGCGGGATCCTGTTCGTGTGCGGCGTGCTCGGGTTTCTGATCAAGCGCAACATCATCACGATTTTCATGTCGATTGAGCTGATGCTGAACGGCGTGAACCTTTCGTTCGTGGCCTTTGCCGCGCACTGGCACGCGCTCAGCGGGCAGGTCTTCGTTTTCTTCGTGATGGTCGTGGCGGCGGCCGAGGCCGCGGTCGGCCTGGCGATCATCATTGCCGTCTATCGCACGCGTGAAACTTTGAATGTGGACCAGGTGAACCTGCTCAAGCTATGACGCCGAATCCTTATCTCTGGCTCGTTCCGATTCTTCCCCTGGCGGGGGCGGCGATCAATGGCTTCTTTGGCCGGCGGTCGTCGAAGCAGGCGATCACGACGATCGCGCTGGTTTTCTGCGGCGCTGCCTTTGCCATGGCGCTTGTTTCTGGCTGCGGGCTTTTCGTCGGCATCGGCTCCTTATTATTACGATCTTGCCCACTGGCTGCGCTCGGGAAGTTTTCAGGTTGACTTCAGCTTTTATCTCGACCAGCTTTCGCTGGTCATGCTGCTGGTGGTCACCGGCGTCGGCTTCCTCATTCATATCTACTCGGTCGGGTACATGTGGGACGACGACGGCTACTACCGCTTCATGGCGTACCTGAACCTGTTCATGTTCTTCATGCTGACGCTGGTGCTGGCCAAGAACTACCTGGTCATGTTCATCGGCTGGGAAGGCGTGGGACTGGCGTCGTATCTGCTGATCGGTTTCTGGTTCACCAAGGATTCGGCGGCGGCGGCGGGCAAGAAGGCATTCATCGTCAACCGGATCGGCGATTTTGGATTTCTGATTGCGCTCTTCTTGATGATCAAGCATTTCGGATCGCTGGACTTCACGCGCGTCTTTGCGCGGTGCAGACGCTGCCTGCGGAGACTGCCGGCGTCGGCTTGCTCACGGCGATCGGGTTGCTGCTGATGGTGGGCGCGGCGGGCAAGTCGGCGCAGATTCCTCTTTATGTCTGGCTGCCGGACGCGATGGAAGGCCCCACTCCGGTTTCGGCGTTGATCCATGCGGCGACCATGGTGACGGCGGGCGTGTACATGGTGGCGCGGTCGCACGTGATTTTCGAGCGCGCGCCGACGGCGCTGACGGTGGTCGCGATCATCGGGACGCTCACCGCCTTATTTGCGGCGACCATCGGCATTGCGCAAACCGATATCAAGAAGGTGCTGGCCTACTCCACCGTCTCGCAACTCGGCTACATGTTCATGGCCTGCGGCGTGGGAGCGTTCTCGGCGGGCATCTTCCACCTGATGACGCATGCGTTCTTCAAGGGCTTGTTATTCCTGGCGGCCGGTTCGGTCATTCACGGCGTCGGCGGCGAGCAGGACATGCGCAAGATGGGCGGCCTGCGCGTCTACATGCCGTGGACGTTTATGACGATGGGGATTGCCACGCTGGCGATCGCGGGCATTCCGCCGTTCGCCGGCTTCTGGTCGAAGGACGAGATTCTTTGGCGAGCTGCGAACGTCAGTTGGGTGTATTGGCTGATCGGCGTGGTTACGGCTTTCATCACATCCTTTTATATGTTCCGGCTGATGTACATGACTTTCGGCGGCGAGTACCGGGGCGCACCGGTCGAAGCGGCGCACGGTCACGACGCGTCATGACGATCATGCTTCGGGACACGGCCATGGGCACGGAGATCCGCATGAGAGTCCGTGGGTGATGCTGGGTCCGCTGGTGGTGCTTGCGTTCCTGTCGGTGGTTGGAGGATTTGTCGGCTACGGAAATCACTTTGAACATTTTCTGGCTCCGGTGTTTCAGGCAGGGAGCGGAGGTGGCGCAGGAAACTTCTTCCGCAGCCGAGAAGATCACCGAGTATCTGCTGATGGGTATTTCCGTCAGCGT
Source organism: uncultured Acidobacteriaceae bacterium (assembly GCA_963699405.1). GTDB lineage: Bacteria > Acidobacteriota > Terriglobia > Terriglobales > Acidobacteriaceae > Acidiflorens. The sequence goes on from CAVOTW010000010.1 coordinate 2,190, forward strand.
TGCTGGACTTGGATGGCTGCTGGCATATTTGCTGTATAGCCGGCGCCCGCAACTGCCGGCGCGCATCGCCGCCAGCCTTGGCGGGCTCTACCAGGCGGTCGTCCACAAGTACTACATCGACGAAATTTACGCCGCCCTTTTCGTCAAGCCGCTGATTGATGGCTCGACCACGATTCTGTGGCATGGCGTTGACCAGGGAGGGATCGACGCCGCGGTCAACGACTCCGCTCACGCGGCGCGCGCAAGTATCGGACAACGTGCGCCACATGCAGTCGGGCAATCTGCGGTCCTATGCCGGGTGGGTGGCCGCGGGAGCGGCGGTCGTGATCGCCTACATGGTCTGGATGGGAGTGCGATGAAATGGGCGTTTCGATGAACATGGACGGCCTCAGTCCCATCATTCTTTCGCTGGTGACGTTTATTCCTGCCGTGGGCGGCGTGCTGATTCTGCTGATTCCGCGCCGCGATCGCGATATCAAGCTGTTTGCGCTGGTCATCTCGCTGCTGGCGTTTGTCGCTTCGCTGCATTTGCCGGTGCATCTGCATCGCGATCCCAGCCTGTTCAAGTTCGAGATCGACAAAGTCTGGATCACCACTCCCAACATTCATTACCACATGGGGATTGACGGAATTTCCGTCTGGCTGGTGGTGCTGACCACGTTCCTCACGCCTCTGTGCGTGCTGATTTCGTGGACTTCGATTCAGGAGCGGGTGAAGGAATTTTTCATCCTGCTGCTGATTCTGGAAACTGCGCTGATCGGCGTTTTCACTTCGCTCGACTTGTTCCTGTTCTACTTCTTCTGGGAAGCGACGCTGATTCCGATGGCGCTGCTGATCGGCATGTACGGCCACGGGCGCAAGGTCTACGCGGCAGTGAAGTTTTTCCTGTTCACGATGATCGGCTCGATGTTCATGCTGGCGGCGATTGTCTGGCTGTATGCGAAGACCGGCAGCTTCGATTTTGTCGTCATTCAGAATGCGATTCGCAGCGGGGCGTGCCGGGTTTCGAGAGCGCCTCGCTGTGGCTCTTCCTCGGCTTCTTCATCGCCTTTGCGGTGAAGGTTCCCATCTTCCCTCTTCATACCTGGTTGCCGGACGCGCACGTTGAAGCGCCCACGGCGGGATCGGTGCTGCTGGCTGGCGTGCTGCTGAAAATGGGAACTTACGGCTTGCTGCGTTTCAATGTCGGACTGTTTCCCGAGCAGGCGCACCGCAACGCTCCGTGGATCATGGTGCTGGCGCTGATCGGCATCATCTATGGCGCGCTGGTTTCGCTGGTGCAGCCGAATATGAAGAAGCTGATCGCGTATTCCTCGGTCAGCCACCTGGGATTCGTCGTGCTCGGAATCTTCAGCTTCACGACGGCGGGCCTGAACGGAGCCGTCTTCGTCATGCTGGCGCACGGCGTCGCCACCGGCGGACTCTTCATGCTGGCGGGCATTCTCTATGAACGCCGGCACACCTACGAGATTTCCGAGTTTGGCGGCCTGGCCACGCCCATGCCCAAGTACGCTACTTTTTTTCTGGTCACGGTGCTGGCTTCGGTGGGACTTGCCGCTGATGAACGGTTTCATCGGCGAGTTTCTGGTGCTGAGTGGCGCATTCCAGGCGCGGCCCATTTACGGAATTCTGGCGGCGACCGGCGTGATCTGGAGCGCCTGCTACCTGCTGTGGATGTATCAGCGCGTTTTCTTCGGCAAGGTGACGCACGACGTCAATAACACGCTGCCCGACCTCAACCTGCGCGAAAAGACGGCGCTGGCTCCAATTGCGATTGCCGCGCTGGTGATGGGCGTTGCGCCGCTGGTGTGGCTCAGCGCGATCGATCCCGCGGTGCAACGCTACGCGCTCGCTCCGCTCGCACAATTGGCTGGCAAGGTGGTGGGCCAATGATGATGATCGCGATGTTCGCGCGATGACCAGCCTGACTTCGTTCGCGCATTCGCTCCCGGCTCTGCTGGCGCAGGCGCAGACTTTTCAGCCGCCGCCGTTCGCCGACTACATGCGCATCCTGCCGGAGTTGGTGCTTTCGATCTTCGGCATGTTGATCATGGTCGTCGATCCGCTGCTCGACCCGGAAAGCAGCCACAAATCGCTTGGGCACCATCGCTCTGGTCGGCGCGCTTGGCCGCGCTGGCATCGACGGTCTGGATGGCCAGTATCCGGGCACGGCGTTCTCGAACATGGTGCGCGTGGAAGGCTTCAGCGTCTTCTTTCACTTCCTGGTCATCGCGATTGCGGCGGTGGCCATTCTTAGTTCTTACGAGTACATGGCGGTGCAACGCATCCGCGCCGGGGAATACTACGGGCTGATTCTATTCGGCACGGTGGGCATGTGCCTGATGTCGTCGGCGATCGAACTGGTACTGATTTTTATCGCGCTGGAAATTTCGTCGATTTCAACTTACATATCTGGCGGGCTTCCGGCGGCGCGACGCGGCGAGCAGTGAATCGTCGCTCAAGTATTTCCTGCTGGGATCGTTTGCCACGGCATTTTTTCTCTACGGCGTGGCGCTGATGTTCGGCGCTACCGGGTCCACCAACATCGATGCCATCAGCCAGGCGCTGCACTCGGGCAATGTTCAAATGATGGCGCTGGCGTACGTTGCGACCGCGCTCATGTTCGTGGGGCTGGGATTCAAGGTCGCGTCCGCGCCTTTCCATATCTGGACTCCCGACGTTTACGAAGGGGCGCCGGCTCCGGTGGTCGGGCTGATGTCGACCGGGCCCAAGGCGGCGGCCTTCGCGGTTTTGCTGCGCGTCATGTTTGAAGCGAATGCGCCCGGACGCTTCTGGCTCATCTGGGTTTCGGCGGCGCTGACCATGACGCTGGGAAATGTGTGCGCGCTGGTGCAAAACAACGTCAAGCGCCTGCTGGCGTATTCTTCGATCGCGCACGCCGGATATCTGCTGGTTGCGTTTGCGGCGCAGCCCGAATTGGGCACATCGGCGGCCATGTTCTACACCGCCGCTTATGCGGCGATGAATGTGGGGGCGTTCGCCATAGTCAGCCACGTCGCCGGAGCGGGGGAAAAGTACGTCACGCTTGAGGATTACGCCGGGCTTGGCAGGAAGTCTCCCGCGCTGGCCGCGACGTTTACGTTTTTCCTGATGTCGTTGATCGGAATTCCGATCACGGGCGGCTTTTTCGCGAAGTTCTACGTTTTGACCGCCGCATTGAAGTCGGATCTAAATATTTTGGCGATCATTCTGGTGCTGAACAGCGCAGTGGGCGCTTATTATTACCTGCGCATCATCGTGATGATGTACATGCGGGAGCCGCGGGGCGAGGTTCGCAGTTGCTCCCGTGCCAGCGGCTACGGGGCTGGCCATTGCATTGTGCGTGCTGGCTACACTTTACCTGGGAGTGTTGCCGGGACAAGTGCTCGATTATGCCGCCAGCTCCGCGCGCCAACTGGTGGGCGATACGGTGCGCTCCGACAGCCGCGGCATCGCTCCGAACTGTCTCTGCACGACAGGTCTCATCCGGTCAAAGCTGTGGAAATCGCCCGGCCAACCTGACCGGATTGACAATCGTCATCCGAGTCGTCATGATACGTACACAAGTTTGTCCCCACAAACTTATGGCTAAGGCCGGAGGATGTATGGTTCAGTTTTTCCGTTATATTTGGAAGGATGAACAAGGACAAGATATTGCTGAATATGCTGTCATGCTTGCTGTCATTCTGGTATTGGTCATCGGCACCGTGAGACTAATCGGGGGCAACGCCAACAACGCATTCTCCACGGTGGCGAGTTCTCTCGGGCAGTAGTCCCGGTTTCGGGCGCTTTTGGAAGCCTCTGTTCCTGCATCAGGATTTATTATTTATGACACGATTTAGCATTTTTCGCCGGTTTAGCCGCTTTTGGTTTCCATACGCGGCGCGAGGTGCAGAATCGGAGCCAGTCCACGGGATAAGAAAGACAGCTCAAAGATTCCGCCAAAGCCGCGATCCAATCGCGGCTTTTGTTTTTGTGCCAGCTAACCAATCGAAGTGAGAAAGGTCATCATCATGATTGTGAACATGTCCGACAGCGCCACGGAACAGCAGATCGAACACATCATTCAGCGCATCCGCGAAGCTGGATTCCAGCCGCACGTCACACGGGGCACGGAGCGCACCATCGTTGCGGCCGTCGGCAGCGGCGGGCGACGCCATGAAATCGAGGCGCTTTCGGTTGCGCCCGGCGTAGACAACGTGGTTGCGATCGCCCAACCATTCAAACTCGTCAGCCGTCAAACGCGGCCGCAGGGGTCGGTGGTCGTGGTGGGCGATGGAAAGGCTGGTATCAAGATTGGCGGGCCGGCAGTGGTTGTGATTGCCGGTCCCTGCTCGGTCGAATCGCGCGAGCAATTGCTCGAGACCGCACACGGAGTGAAGCGCGCCGGAGCTACCATGCTGCGCGGCGGAGCCTATAAACCACGCACTTCGCCGTACGAGTTCCAAGGCTTGGGAATCGAAGCGCTGAAGATCTTGCGCGAAGCTCGCGAACTTACCGGCCTTCCGGTGGTCACCGAGGTCATGAGTACGGAAGATGTGGACTTGATCTGCGAATACGCGGATATGCTGCAGGTGGGTGCGCGCAACATGCAAAACTTCGCGTTGCTGCGGAGACTGGCAACCGTCAAGAAGCCGATTCTGCTCAAGCGCGGCCCGTCGGCTACGGTGAAGGAGTGGCTGCTGGCGGCCGAATACCTCCTTTCCGGAGGAAACGACCAGGTCGTGCTGTGCGAGCGCGGAATCAAAACGTTTGAAACCGCGACCCGCAACACCTTCGATCTCTCCGCGGTCGCGCTTGCTAAAGAACTCTCGCATTTGCCAGTGATGGCAGATCCGTCGCATGGTACCGGCAAGCAGAGCCTGATCGGGGCGGTTTCGCGCGCTGCCATCGCGGTTGGCGCGGACGGAATTATCGTCGAGGTCCATCCCTGCCCGGAACGCGCGCTTTCCGACGGGCCTCAGTCTCTGGATCTTCCACAATTCGAGCGTGTGATGCAGGGATTGAGCGCACCCTTGCGTGCCGTGCTAGCTCCGAGTGCGGCATAGGAAGCTCGATTCGCTATAACGGGAAGACCAGGTCCGGGCCACTTTGTCCCAAACCAGCCCTTTCGGAAGGCCCCACCTTTATTTCCAGAGAGTTACGGCTTGTGCAAGGGCATCAAGCTCGATGGTTGGGCCAAGTTGTCCCATCGCGCCGGGCCGTCGGTTAGACCCAACTAATTGTAAACACTCAGCTTAGCCATATACCGATTGGCTTGACGATTGCCTATATGAGTCCAGGCACGACGGGCATGCTGTATTCCATGTTCCGTCGAAAAGCCTACAACGAAACTTATGAACAACATCGATCAATCGCAAAGCACGAGCGGACGCGAAAGCCGACCGCTTAATTCGCCGGCATTCAGTGCTGCTTGGGGACGCCCTCTTCGAGTGGCCCTATTGCTGCTCTTGACAGTTCCGGCCTTCGCCGCCAAGACCAAGAAGCCTAATTATTCGCCCGACCTCGCTGCATGGGTCGCGGCATCAACCAACGGCAAGGTTACCGTCAACGTTCAATTCAAAACGTATCCGACCAACGGTTATTTGAAGGGCAGGCAGTCGGCTGGTGCAACTCTTCGGTGGCAGTTGCCGACGATCAAGGCCGTCAACATGACAGTGCCCGTCAGCATGCTGGCAACACTGGAGAACGAAGCCAATGTTGTGTATGTCTCGCCGGATCGTCCGATGTCGCAGTTTTCGAATCCGGTGACCGAGGAATTTGCAACCGCGGTGCAGGCGGATCTGGCCGCATCGCAATATGGATTCACTGGCTCTGGCGTCGGCGTAGCCGTCATCGACAGCGGAATCGCCGCTCATCCTGACTTGAACAATGCCAACGGCACGAGCCGCGTGGTTTATAGCCAGAGCTTTGTGGCTGGCGATACGACCACGTCCGACAAGTTCGGACACGGAACGCACGTGGCCGGCCTGATCGGCGGCTCCGGTGCGAATTCGGGTACTGCCAACGGCTATTCGGCGACCTATGCCGGTGTGGCGCCTGGCGTCAACCTGATCAACCTGCGCGTGCTCGATCAGAACGGCTCAGGCACCGACAGCCAGGTGATCGCTGCCATTCAGGAAGCGATCGCGCTGCAGAGTAAGTACAACATCCGCGTCATCAACATGTCGTTGGGTCGTCCGATGTTTGAAAGCTACACGCTCGATCCGGTGGACCAGGCCGTGGAAGCCGCCTGGAAGGCTGGCATCGTGGTAGTGACCGCCGCGGGCAACGAAGGCCGGTATGCTCCGACGGACGGCTTCGGCACCATCGTGGTTCCGGGGAACGATCCCTCGGTAATTACGGTGGGAGCGACCATGACCGAGCTGACGTCGACACGAGTCGACGACCAGATCGCCAGCTACAGTTCGAAGGGTCCGACCGCGATCGATCACATCGCGAAACCCGACCTGGTCGCCCCGGGAAACCGGCAGGTGTCATTGCGGGTTGCGGGCAGCACGCTGGACACAACCTATCCTCAATATGAAATTTCGCCGACCAGCGGAACATCGCTGTATTACGAACTCAGCGGCACCAGCATGGCGACACCGGTAGTGAGCGGTGCGGTGGCGCTGATGTTGCAACAGAACTCCGCGTTGACGCCCGACCAGGTGAAAGCGCGCTTGATGAAGACGGCATGGAAGGGCTTCGGGCAGTTCACGTCGTCGCACGACAGCCATGGAAACCTTTACAACAACGAGTACGACCTCTTCACTTATGGAGCGGGGTATCTGGATATCGACTGCCGCGCTCGGCAATACGGACCTCTCAACAGGGAGTCGCACTTTCTCCGACCGCCGTGTTCAACTCGAGCAACAACTCGGTCACTCTCGTCAATACCACGCCTGACTCGGAATTCGCCGGCAGCAGCGTGGTTTGGGGAGCTACTTCGGTGGTGTGGGGAACTTCAGTGGTTTGGGGTTCGAACGTACTTTCGGCAACTTCGGTAGTGTGGGGCGCCACCAGCGTCGTCTGGGGGTCGACCTCCGTTACTGGCTACAGCGTAGTCTGGGGTGCAACTTCAACGGTCGCAACTGCTACGGCAGCACTTAGCGATGGCGACCCGGGAGACAACTAGACAACCGACTGAAACCATACTCGGAGACTACCATGACAAATACATTACCAATCAAAGCGAAAGTCATGATCGGAATGGTGGCCGTTGCGAGTCTGTGCGCCCTGTCGTTCGGCGTCCTCAGATGGCAGTCGCAAGCCTGGCCACAGTTGGTGCTCCTGCTGGCAGCAGCCGCGCTGAGTTCGCGTTTCAAGGTGAAGCTGCCTGGGATGACGAGCTCGATGTCGGGAAATCTGCCCGTCATTCTTCTGGGAGTCACGCAACTGGGATTGTTCGCAAGCCTGCTGGTAGCAGTCACGGCGGCGATCGCGCAGTCCTAAGTCCGGCGGGAATAAAACCAAACCAGTCCAATTTGTATTTAACGCATGCACACTGCTGAACGCGGCTGGACTCGCTTACCTGGTTTACCACAGCCAGATATTCGCGGCCCGGCCGGCAGCGCGCACGATGTCTCTGTTACTGGCAGCCGGCGACCTACTTCCTGGCCAATACGGCGCCGGTAGCGAGCATCATCGGACTGACGGAAGGTGGGAATCCTTTTGCCCTGTGGCACAAGGTGTTCCTGTGGTCGTTCCCGAACTACGTAATCGGTGCGGGATTGACTGCGATCGCCTCTGCCTTCAGCACGATCAGCGGGCTGACAGCGGTGGCCACTCTGATGGCGGTGCTGTTCGCCGTGTATCAGTCCTACAAGATGTATGTGGACCGGGCGGAACAGACACAGCCACAAGCGATGGCGATGGCTGCCGGCCGATAACCCCTCCAAAACGTTATTTGCGCGCAGCCTTCGGGTTGCGCGCTTTTTTTTTGATCTCTGGCAACTCTCGAAATCCAAATTGCGGCCAGGACCGTACCTAATCCGAGCACGCAAATTCAAAGGGAAAGGGTTTCGAGAATATGACGCGCAAGATTCTAGTGGTTGTGACCCTGATGGGCATGGCTGCCATCTCAGCTGTTGCGGGGATAAGGATCCAATGGTGGGCGGACAGCAGATGTATCCCACCAAAAACATCATTCAGAACGCAGTGAATTCCGCGGATCATACGACGCTGGTCGCAGCCGTAAAGGCGGCGGGGCTGGTCGATACGCTGGAGGGGACGGGACCATTCACGGTATTCGCTCCGACCAACGAAGCATTCGACAAACTTCCGGCGGGAACGGTAGACACGCTTTTGAAACCGGAGAACAAGGCGACACTCACCAAGGTGCTCACGTATCACGTGGTGGCGGGCCGGCTCTCCGCGCAAGACCTGATGAAGAAAATTAAAGAGGGCAACGGCACGGCTGAGTTGACCACGGTTGAAGGCGGCAAGCTGTGGGTCATGTTACATGATGGCAAGCACCTTGAACTGAAAGACGAAAAGGGCGGCATGGCTATGATAACGATTGCCAATGTCTTTCAATCCAACGGAGTAATCCACGTGATTGATTCGGTGGTGATGCCGAATTGACGGAGTGCGGCTCTTCAACCTTTTGAGTCGTTTGAAACAAAAACCAGCCCCGCTCTCGCGGGGCCTTTTCTTGTTTGGTGATGGCGGCATGCCAAACTCTACTTAACGTCTCCGCAGGCTGGGCCAAGGTATTTGGAGCTAGTGGTAAAGTCCATGGTTAAAGTGTTCTCGCTGGTTTTGGTGACGAAGTGCATCGTCCCCTTGACGTTGTCCGACCCGATGGCCTCCATCACCGCAGTTCCGTCAGATGTGGTCTCCTTATCGACACAATGAATCTTCAGCTCCAGCTTGCGGCCCGTGGAACTGACCACCGTACGACTACACTCCCCGCGATTGCTCATGAAGGCCGATCGCTTCTCCAGTTTTTCTTTCGTGATGCAACTTTTGATCACATCGGTGCTCGGTTTCCCGCTCATCATGGCTGCTATTTTGTCGCGTTGCTCGGGAGGCATTTTCGCAAGAACGTCGGGCGGGATGTTCCCGGCGGACGGCATGCCCTTCATGGAATGCGTGGTGGTAACTTCCCACAGCCCCTGCTTGACGTCGAGGAACGGAATATCGTCTGCGGCACAAAGAGTTAGCGCGGAACCGACAATCAAGAAAAGACATATTTTGCTTCGCATCAGGATTCCCCCGGAGTGATTCGATCTGCTTGCGCTGAACAGCATTGCACACCGAGGGTGGCGGAGCAAACAAATTGTGCTGGCACATCGTTGTCCACAGTGGTGCGGGCGGGCGGTTACAAGATGTGGACTACTGCTTCTTCGGTCATGCCTGAACGAAACTTCCCAAGCGACGACCCGCTACAAAAGCATGCCGGCAATTGCCGCCGACATCAGGTTGGCCATGGTCCCGGCTAGCATAGCGCGAATGCCGAGACGAGCCAGCGCGCCGCGCTGGTTGGGCGCGAGCGCGCCGATGCCGCCCAACTGAATTCCGATTGAACTCAGATTCGCAAATCCGCAGAGCGCGAAGGTCGCGATCGTAAACGAGCGCGGATCAAGCGCAGCTCTCTGCGGTCCAAGCATGGAAAAGGCCACCAGTTCGTTTAACACCATGCGCGTGCCGAGAAGATTGCCGACCACGGTGCAGTCATGCCACGGAATTCCGATAACCCACGCAACGGGGGCGAACAGCGTGCCGAAGATTTGCTGCAGGCTGGGAGGGAACCACATCAACCCGAGCCGGTTGTGAATGCCGCCCATGATGCCATTCGCCAGGGCGATCAGAGCGAGGAATGCAATCAGCATGGCGGCGATGTTGAGCGCCAAACCCAAACCATCAGTCGTGCCGCGCGCGATCGCGCCCAGCAGATTTTCACTTTTCTCGGCAGCCGCCTCTTCCTCGCTCATCACCACACGGCCGGCGGTTTTCGGCACTTCGGTTTCCGGCACGAGCATTTTTGAAATCAGGATGGTACCGGGCGCGGTCATGATCACGGCACTCAAAATATGTTTGGGCTCGATGCCAAAGGCAATATAAGCCCCCATGATGGCGCCCGAAACGTGAGCCATCCCGCTGGTCATGACCGTCATCAGTTCGGAGCGCGTGAGGTCGGGAAGAAATGGCCGAATGGTAAGCGGAGCTTCGGTCTGCCCCATGAAAATACTGGCGGCAACGTTCAGCGACTCGGCGCCGCTCGTCCCCATAAACCGGGTCATCACCGTGGCCATCAGCTTAATAATGAACTGCATGATGCCGTAGTGATAAAGCACAGCAAAAAACGCGGCGGTGAAAATGACGATCGGCAGTACCTGAAAGGCAAAAACGAATCCCATCGACGAGTTTTGCGCACCGAGCGGACCAAAGACGAATTTCGATCCCTCGAACGAATAGCTCAGCAGGCGGTTCACCGCGTCTCCCGCTTTCTGGAAGAACACTCGACCCAATTCAATCTTCAGAACGAAGATGGCAAATACAAATTGCAAGCCCAGCCCCCACACAACCGTTTTCTTATTGATCGCGCGGCGGTTTGTAGAAAAGGCATAGGCCGCACCCAAAATAATCAGCAAGCCGAGAATGCCAGTAAAACGTCCCATCCCTGTCCTCGTATCAAATTCGATTGTAAGTTTACTGTTGTCTTTACAAATCACGCGATGAATTAAAGATGCTTGCCGTGCGGGCGCAGCGGGCGCGATTCGATAGCTTTCTTCGAGCAACGATTTCGCGCGCGCGGCCTGCCGGTCGGAGTGGCAGTGAATCGTGCAGAGCGGCTCGCCGACGGCAGACTTTGTCGCCGAGCTTTTTATGAACCTCGACGCCGACAGAAGGATCGATGGAATCTTCTTTGCGCTCGCGGCCTCCGCCGAGGACAACGCAAGCGGTGCCGACCTGCTCGCACGCAATCGCGGTCACATATCCACTTTTGGGACTGGGCACCTCGACACGGTGATCGGCTGCGGGAAGGCGGCTTGGGTCGTCGATCACACTGATGTCGCCTCCCTGCAACTCAACCATGTGGCGAAATCTCTCGAAGGCCCGGCCCGAGGCGAGGATTTGCTCGGCGAGTTGCTTACCCTGCGCCACCGTCTTCGCTGCGCCACCAAGATAAAACAGCCAGGCGGCCAACTCGAGGCATAAATCGCGCACATCTTGCGGTCCGCCGCCGTGCAACACCTCAATGCATTCTTGCACCTCGAGCGCGTTGCCGACCATGCGGCCGAGCGGCTGGTTCATGTCGGTGATGAGCGCGGCCATCTGCCTACCCGCGCGTTCGCCGGTTTCAACCATGAGTTCGGCGAGGAAAACAGCATCCTCCTCCTTCTTCATGAAGGCCCCGGACCCTGTCTTCACGTCGAGCACTAGCGCGTCGGTGGCTACGGCCAGTTTCTTGCTCATGATCGAGGCGCAGATTAGATACGGACTCTCGACCGTCCCAGTAACATCGCGCAACGCGTACAGCTTGCGGTCAGCGGGAGCGATCTGCTGGGTCTGGCCAATCATCGAACAGCCACACGCTTTGAGCACGCGCTGAAATTCGGGCACCGGCAGGTCCACGCGAAATCCGGGGATGGATTCGAGTTTGTCGAGCGTGCCACCGGTGTGCCCCAACCCGCGGCCACTGATCATGGGAACAAAGAGCCCACCGGCCGCCACCAACGGTGCCAGCACGAGCGAGGTCTTGTCGCCGACGCCGCCGGTCGAATGCTTGTCCACTTTTTTTGCGGGAAGAAAGCTGAGATCGAGGACCTCACCCGAATGCAGCATGGCGTCGGTGAGCGCAGCGGTCTCCTCGCGAGTCATTCTCCGCAACACGACGGCCATGAGCCATGCTGCCATCTGGTAATCGGGGACGCTGCCTTGGGTGTAGCCCTGGACGAGATATCCGATTTCAGCGGCGGTTAACGCGCCGCCATCGCGCTTTTTGCCGATGAGATCGACGATGCGAAACCGCGATTCGGAAACGCTCGGCTCGCTCACGTGAGGCGGAAACCCTCCGGCAGAAGTTCGGCGATGAGATTATGCTTTGGCCCTTTTTCGCCCTGATAGAAAATAACGGCGCGCGGCCCAAATTCATAGATGACCTGGCGGCAGGCGCCGCAGGGCGGGCATGGAACTCCTTGATCGTTGACAATAGCAACCGCGACAATCTCAAGTTCCGGACCGGTCTTGGCGACGGCGGAAAACACTGCAGTACGCTCGGCGCAGTTGGTGAGCCCGTAAGAAGAGTTCTCGACGTTGCATCCTGCGAACACTTCGCCCTTTGAGGTGAGCAGGGCTGCGCCTACTCTGAAATGCGAGTAAGGAGCGTAGGCGTTTTTCATGGCTTTGCGCGCCGAGCGGAGCAAGCGCTCGCGTGTAACTGCCGGCACGTTTTTCGTTGGCATACTCAAACCGATTCTGCGGAAGATCGCGTGGTGCGTCATTGTAACGCCTGCATGGCTTCGACAGGAGAGATTTTCACGGCATAAGGACACCGGACCGCGTATCACACCCGTGCGGCCAGGCGCTCCCACTACAAGCCCACCCCAACGCTGCTAAACTAGAACCAATGTCCACACAAGCCGCAACGTTTCCCGCAACCGCGCCCGCATCCGCTGGAATTCTGCTGCCCGCCTTCACGCTCTGGTGGCGCGAAGTCGTGCGCTTCTACCGTCAGCGCGCCCGCGTAGTTGGCGTCATCGCCTCCCCACTTTTGTTCTGGATTGTCATCGGATCCGGCTTCGGAACGTCATTTCGTTCCGGACAGGCCGCCGGGCAGCAGCACTATCTGGATTATTTTTATCCCGGCACGCTGGTGATGATCATTCTCTTCACCGCAATTTTCACCATGATGTCGGTGATCGAAGACCGCAACGAAGGCTTTCTGCTTTCCGTGCTGGTGGCGCCGGTGCCGCGCGCCGCCATTGTTCTAGGAAAGGTTTTGGGAGGCACCACGCTCGCCGCTGCCCAGGGATTGATTTTTCTGATTTTCGCGCCGCTCGTCGGCGTGCACTTTACGTTTGCTTCGTTCGGGCTTATCGTGCTCACCGTGTTTCTGGTGTCGTTTGCCCTGACCGCGCTCGGTTTCGCCATAGCCTGGCCGATGGATTCCACGCAGGCCTTTCACGCCATCATCAATTTATTTCTGATTCCACTATGGCTGCTTTCGGGAGCGCTCTTCCCTCTTTCCGGTGCCTCAGGATGGATTCGCTGGCTGATGTACGCCAACCCGCTGACCTACGGGGTCGAAGCGCTGCGCACGCTGATGTATCCCGAAGCGCCCAGCGCGTTCTCGCTGACCGCATCGATTTTGACGTTGCTGCTGTTTGCGCTCTTCATGTTCGGATTAGCCTTTGCCTTGGCGAATCGGCGCACGACGAAGCCGGCAGCGTAGAACAGTCGTTGGTCGATGGTCGTTAGTCGTTGGCAACCCAGCTACAATACTTTGCGCGACTGCATCGCCGCCGCAATAGACTATAACGCGCGAACGACCAACGACTAACGACCAACGACGCATTTATGCCCCTAGACCTTCTCGCCCTGGCCGCGCACCGCGACGACGTCGAACAAACCTGCGGCGGCACTCTGCTCAAGATGGCCGAGCGCGGATACCGCACCGGCATTCTCGACCTTACCCAAGGTGAGATGGGAACGCGCGGCTCCGCCGAAGATCGCGCCCGCGAAGCCGCCGAAGCGGCGCGCATCCTGAAAGTTTCCTGGCGCCATGCCCTCGATATTCCCGACGGCCGCGTCGAAAATACCTGGGAGAATCGGCTGAAAGTCGCGCGTATGCTCCGCGAGCAGCGTCCGCGGGTTCTGATTCTTCCCTACTGGGAGGGACGTCATCCCGATCACTACACGGCCTCGATTCTCGGCTACGAAGCGGCGTTCTTATCGGGACTCGCCAAGTTGCCGTTGGAGGGGTCCGCTCATCGTCCTTTCAAAATTATCTACGCCAGCCTCTACCGCGACGTGCGGCCCACGTTCGTGGTTGACATCACCGATCAATTCGAAACGCGCTTCGCTTCGCTGATGGCGTACAAATCGCAGTTCACCGACCAGCAAGCCGGCAGCGGAATCTTTCCCGCGCAAAAAGAGATTCGAGCGCGCGTGGAATCCATGGCACGCTTTTACGGCATGATGGGCGGCGTCACCTACGCCGAGCCGTTCGTGCAAAAGGAAATTGGGCTGGTGGACGACGTGATGGCGCTTCCGGTGAAATCGATCTAGCTCCGCGTAATACGTCGGGTCAACGCCGTTGTACAGCTGTCCGCTCTTGTCGCGTGGCGGACCGTCTCCCAGTCTTCGTTTGATTGTCGCGAACCAGGCCGGTGCGCCATTGTCGTGGAATCTCGTCTGAAGCCGGTCCGGTTTGATGGCGGCGACATTCCACCCATGACTAGGGTTGAACGCCGTTCTCAGCTCTTCCTGACGGATGGGGTGCGGGCCAGTATCGGGACCATCATCACTGAAGCAGAACACATAGAGGGTCGCACCGTGTTCGGTCACCGACGCTAGACTCGCCACGTATCCTGGTCGCTCGTCGCCGTCAAAGGTGTGAAACAGTCCGCAGTCCAGCACCGTCTCGAACCTGCGCTCCAAACGCTCCAGATGCAACGCGTCAGCCGCAGCGAACTCCACCTCGATCCCACGGTCGTGGGCCTTCTGCCGAGCGATCGCCAGTGCTGTCTCAGCTACGTCAACGCCCAGAACCGAAAATCCCAGCGAGGCCACGTGCAGAGCGTTCTCGCCGGTCCCGCAACCCGCATCGAGCACTGCTCCGGCGAATTCGACTTCCGCTGCCAACCGCACGATTGCTGGCTGCGGCTGGCCAATATCCCAAGGCGCGGGACCGTCGTGGTACGACGCATCCCAAGGCAGTCCCGTCATCCGCTCGTGACTGGTCGGTTGCCGACCACCGAATGGATCATCAGCAGTTGTTCCTGACCGCTCCGACAACTTCGTTCCCCTCCCTTCAGTATCACATCCAGGGCTGTCGCACCGGGATGGCCCTGTCAATCCGATCATTCCGACTTTGCCGGCAGCGTGTAGTCGAAATCGTAGGAGTGCTTTCCATTGGTGATGATGATCGCCATGGTTCCCGCGATGCCGGCGAGATCTCCCGCGCCCGATCCGGGCACCACGGTGACGGTGAGCTGCAACTTTCCGTGATCCATTGTGCCGGAGTGCTGCAGGGCAAACGAGCCGCCACGACCACGGAGGGTCCCGGTGAAGCGCTCCATGGCGACGTAACCGGCATTGCCCTTGGCGGGATCTCCGCCTGCAAGCATCTCGCCTTTCGCTGTGCCCTCGAGATCGCCGTGGTATTGCTTGTCGAGCGCGTAACGGCTGATGTTTCCGCCTGCGGTTCCGGTGGCGTCCTCTCCCGGAAGCGGCGTGATTTTTGGGTCGAAGGGTCCTGTGGCGTGGAGTGTCATGGTGGTATCCTTGCTCGGAGTTTTTGCAGCCGGTTGCGCGCTAGCTATCAGGACGAGGCATGCACAAAGCATGAGACGTGCGCCGATACGAGCGTGGGCGCGAATCCGGCTGCAGGCTGGGTGCGCGGTCGATTGTTCAGCACTCTCATTTTTCAAGGCCGCCTCCTGGATCGAGTCAGCCTATCAGATGTCTGAGAATGTTGGGCACCGAAACCGTGGGCAGAATCGATGTAGCTGATTCGTCCCCGAGTTCATCAAAGGTTCATCAAGTTCATCAAACGCAAAGGTTGGGTTAGCCTGAAATCGCCATGAAGAAGAAGATCGGCTTTGTAGCAGCCATGACGCTATTCGGACGTGGCAATTTTGTCCACTCGCTACTACATGGTGGACTTGCCGGTATGGCATTTTTTTGGAGGCGGCGAAGGGCCCGACCCTGTGACCTTGCACCTGCAGGGAGAATTCGTGGAGAGCAATCTGGGCGCGGCGGAAGGACCGGGCGGATCGCTTACCGTGCGCATGATTGCGCAGCAATTTGTTTTCGTGCCGCAGTGCATCGTGGTCCCTGCGGGCGTTCCCGTCACGTTTCGAATTACCAGCGCGGATGTCGTGCACAAGCTGAGCTTCCTGGGCACGAACTACGGCCTCGAAGCTGTGCCGGGAGTGGTCACCGAAGCGACCTTTACTTTTGCGAAGCCAGGCGAATTCAAGATTCCCTGCCATGAGTTCTGCGGAGCTGGCCATTATGCGATGAGAGGCCATTTGGAGGTGGTGCCGCGAGACCAGTTTGCCACTTTGCTTCCCGGCGAAAGGCGGACTTGTGAGCCACACTAGTCAGGCTGCGCGCCTGCGAATACAGGCCCGATGGCTCGCAACGCTGTTCGTTCTGCTTGCGATTACTCTCCTAATTGTCGGGAAGGGATTTCAACCGCGCGAACAAAGAGAATTCTGAACCGCCGGTTCGCATCCCTTCGAACGTGGCCTGGACAGAAGAAACCCTGGCGATTGATTTCCAGGGGTGACGCTTTTCGCGGACTGCTGCTGGCCCGGCGCTGCAATCATTGTCATGGCGAAGAGGGATTCAGCTCCGTTCCCGGCTTTCCCAACCTGGCGGGCGAGGACCGGTTGTCGTTCTGGAAACAGATGCAGGATTTTCGATCCGGGAAGCGTACTTCACCCGTGATGCAGAGCATCGCCGAGGGATTTTCGCGCGCGCGACTCGGCCGATTTGGCAGCCTATTTCGCGATGCTGCCGACGGCGAGTGATGCGCAAGACAACCGAGCGTTTCCGCAGGCCATGACAGGATCCTTCTCGTGCCTCGATGGCCATCCGCCTCATTGTTTTCGGAGATGGGCAGCGCGGCATACCGCCCTGCCAGTCGTGCCACGGTCCGGTGAGTTATGTGAAAGGAGCTCCTCCGCTCGCTACCCAGAACGGCGACTATCTGGAGCAGCAGCTCGAGCATTTTTCCAATGGCAATCGAGCCAACGATATTAACGTTCGCATGCGTAGTATCGCGAGACAATTAACCGCCGAGGAGAAGACCGCAGTTTCGGAATACTACGGCGCCGGACTGGGGCCGGGAGTTAGCTCGAGGTAAGGGGCTGGCCGCCAGCGCCGTATAATAATCGGTTCCCGATACAGGAGATTCCATCATCATGTCCACTCTTACCGAACCCGGCACTGAGGCCGCAAGGAAGTTCCGCATCGAATCCGACAGCATGGGAAAGATCGAAGTCCCGTCGAATGTTTACTGGGGAGCGCAGACGCAGCGCTCGCTGCTGCATTTCAATATTGGACGCGACACCATGCCTCCGGAGCTGATTCGGGCTTTTGGCACGCTCAAGAAGGCTTGCGCGCTGGTGAATCAGGATCTGGGCAAACTTCCTGCCGACATCGCGAAGCTCATCGCGCAGGCGGCCGACGAAGTGATTGCCGGCAAGCTGAATGACCAGTTCCCGCTGCGCATCTGGCAGACGGGATCAGGCACGCAGACCAACATGAACGTGAATGAGGTGATCTCGAATCGCGCCATTGAAATTGCTGGCGGAGAGACTGGGATCGAAGAAGCCGGTGCATCCGAACGATCACGTGAACATGTCGCAGTCGTCGAACGACACGTTTCCGGCGGCGATGCACATTGCGGCGGCGGAGCGGGTGAAGAATGCGCTGATTCCGGCGATCAGAACCGTGCGCGATGCGATTGCGGCCAAGGCGAAGGAATTTGACTCGCGTAGTGAAGATTGGGCGCACGCATCTGCAGGATGCCGTGCCGCTGACCATTGGACAGGAATTTGGCGGCTGGGCCAGCTTGCTGGATCGCGACATCAAGCGGCTGGAGATGGTGCTGGACGGGCTTTACGACCTGGCGATTGGCGGGACGGCGGTGGGAACGGGGCTGAATACGCATCCGGAATTTGCCGAGCGCGCCGCGAAGAAGATTGCGGAGCTGACCGGACTTCCCTTCCGCTCGCATGGCAACAAGTTCGCCGCGCTTTCGGCGCACGACGAGATCGTGTTTGCGCAGGGCGCAATGGAAACTCTGGCCGCGTCGCTGATGAAGATCTCGAACGATATTCGCTGGCTGGCATCCGGTCCGCGCTGCGGCCTCGGCGAACTGTTGATTCCGGAGAACGAGCCGGGATCGTCGATCATGCCGGGCAAGGTGAATCCCACGCAATGCGAAGCGATGACCATGGTCTGCGTGCAGGTTCATGGCGCAACGGCCGCGGTGGGATTCGCCGGATCGCAGGGCAACTTTGAGCTCAACGTGTTCAAGCCGGTGATCATCTACAACTTCCTGCACTCGGTCACTTTGATCACCGACGCCTGCCACGGCTACGTCGAGTACATGGTCAAGGGCATTGAAGTCGATCGCGCCAAGGTGGATTGCTACGTGAAGAATTCGCTGATGCTGGTCACGGCGCTCGCTCCGAAGGTGGGATACGACAAGGCAGCGCAGATTGCGCACACCGCCCACGTCGAGCACTCGAGCCTGCGCGAGTCGGCGTTGAAGCTCGGATACCTTACGGGCGAGGAATTTGATGCGCTGGTTAAGCCGGAGAAGATGACACATCCGTAAATCATCTGGCTCAGCCTTTCGGCACCCGCGTCGGCTCGCCGGTTCCCGACGTGATCCAGCGGTCGCCGTACATATCGAGCCACTCGCCTTCGGGCTGGTCACTTTTCGGTTCGGAACCGAAGCGCAGGATGTTTCCATCTGGGTCTGGTACCTGCATTTCATAGGCCCACGAGTAGTTCGTCGGAGGATGGCGCACCTGCACTCCCTTGGCGCGATATTCGGCAAATAAAGCACCCGCGTCTTCGACCCCGATCCATACCCACGACCCCGGATTCCCCTGGTCGCCCTGGCTGAGAAAAATATGGCACTTTCCCCGCGAGACCGACGCGAAATACGGTGCTTGCCAGTCAAGCTTGAAGCCGAGCTTGGTCACGTAGTAGTCGATGCTGACGGATAGACTCTTCACGCGCAAAATCGGAGTCACGCCCTCAAAACCTACCCCGTTCGGAGTTTCAGCAGCAGTCATAAGGGTTCCTCGCTTGCTCTGCAAAACAGGTGTGTTACTTCCAGTCTTACTTACATAAGTAACCGGAAGATGCTGATTTTACATTACGAAGGGACAGGGAGCGACTTATCATTTGACTGGCACATGCCCATTCACCGCCTCCATTTGCGACGGCTCGCATCGTTGTGCCTTGTTGTCTGTCGATCGGCACCCACGCAGCGACGGCGCCCTCTCTGGCCTGCCCAGCCGCCGATTTTCAAGGACAGCAACAACGTGACCTGCCGGTACCGGCTCGAAGGGCTGCAAACGGAGTTCACCAAAACGGATCTGCCGGTTGCTCACTACCGTTCCTTCCTGCGGGGGATTATACGTTTCAGGTGACCTGCGATTCTCCTCGACTGGAGCAGAGGCGAATCGGCCGAATATTCGTTTACTGTTTCGGCTCCGTGGTGGCAGCGATGGTTGACCGAGATGGTCGGCATCGGCGGAGTGGTGCTGCTGGTTTTTGCCATCTCCTGGACCGGTATCGGGATCGGCGCGAGAACGAACGCCTGGAGCGGGCCGTGGCTGAGCGCAGCGCGGAACTGGCGCGGGCGAACCGCGAACTGCAGGAAGCCTCGCTCTGCGATCCGCTGACCGGCATCCGCAATCGCCGTTTCTTTCAGAGCATGATTGCGGCGGACGCCAGCCAAGCCGTGCGCGCCTATCGTGGAACGGAAATCTATGGCCGCGATCACCGCGACCTGCTTTTCTTTATGGTCGATATCGACCACTTCAAGGACGTAAACGACGAGTATGGCCACGATGCCGGAGATCGCGTGCTGGTGCAGATTGCAGCAGCGCCTCACACGTCTGGTACGCGAATCCGATTTTCTGATTCGCTGGGGCGGAGAAGAATTTTTGGTAGTGTTTCGCGCTGCCGAACGCAAGTGATGGCGCGCTGCTGGCGTCACGAATCCTGAAGGCTGTGAACAGTGCAGGAATTTGACTTGGGCAACGAGCGCCGTCTGGCGCGCTCGTGCTCGGTGGGATGGGCGGCATTTCCGTGGCTTCCGCCGGCTTGCTCCGATTTGCCGGTGGATGAAGTGCTCCGCCTGGCGGACCGCGGCCTCTACATCGCAAAACAACAAGGGCGCAATCAGGCAGTGGGCATGGTTCCGTCTACCACCATCGCCGGCCATCGCCGCCGCATCGCTGACACTGCGGGCGGCAATGTCGTCACCAAGCCGGGCAAGTATTGCACCGTGGAACAACTGCTGGAAGATAAACTCGATCTGCGAAGTGCGCACGCGGGAGGAATCCGGCGGCGGCCGCGGCTGGCTGATCACTTTGCTCTTGGGGTGGACGCCGCCCATCGGGTCACAGGCCCGGCTCGCTTCACAACCGCTCAATCTGACCTCTAACTCTGACCTCTAAGCTCTGACCTCACTGTGGCGACGCGGTGATCGGCACCGGCGCATTCTTCGGCGTGCTCAGGTAGCCGGTAATCTTGTTCTTGTCCACCGTCCAGACCACGAGTTCATAGAGCATATGATCGCGTCCGGTATAGAACTGCACCGGCTCGCTCTGGTTCTTGTCTTTTTTCTCGATGGTTTTGTCGTCGGCCGCTAACGTTGAGCGTGTACTTGCCGTGCTTGGGATCGGTCTTCTTGAGCTGCAAGGCCACGGTCGAGAACGCCTGCGGCTTGGCACCCTTCAACAAGGTGAACTCGTAGTATTGGCGGTCGCCTTTGTGTTTAAGGGCTTCGAGATCGGCTGCGCGTGTTGGCGATCAGTCCACTCTGCTGCGCCGAGATCGCCGACGGTGCTTGCAGTTTCGCAATGGTGGCATCGAGCGAGGCTTTGGTCGCGGCTACGTCCGACTTCACGCCGCCAACGTCGGTCTTGACCGATCCCACTTCTCCGGAAACGGCGCTGACATCTTTCTTCTCTTGTTCCGCCTGCGCCGCGATACGCGCCGCTGCGGCCTGTTGCTCACGCTGCAAGTTCCTCGGCCGCGTGCGGCCAGTTCTTTCTTCGTCATGCCGATTTGCTGCGCCAGCGTTTCAGAATCGGCTTCGGCGGCCTGCATGCGCTTGGTCAGATCGCCGATCGTCCTTCTGGCTGGCGGCCTGATCCTGCGTCAGCTTCTCGAGCTTGCCGTGCTGGTCATAGATGAAATACGACGACGCGCCGGCGAAGGCAACGGCCAGCACAATGAGAATCCATTTCCCGATATTGCTCTGCGGCTCGGGTGGTAGACGTTCGGTTGCTCACCTTCAGCCATAGTGTGGTCTCCGTTTGAAATGTGGACTGTAGAGCCTATTGTTTGTGAGATGCGGGTTGCTGTCAATTGCGTTTCAGGTACTCGTGACGGAAGCTCGGTCGCTTGCCGTCTAGAATGGTAGGCGTGAAGAGCTGGGACGCGATCGTAGTGGCGCAGGAATCATCGGGCTTTCGCTGGCCATCGAACTGAACAAGCGAGGGTTGCGAGTGCTGGTGGTCGAGAAAGGCGAGCCGGGACGCGAGGCTTCGTGGGCAGCGGGCGGCATGCTGGCCGACTTCCCCGCGGAAACGACCGCCGGCACTGCGCGAACTGGCGACGGCGAGCGCCGCGGATGTATCCCGGAGTTCGTGCGTGAACTCGAGGATGAGTCGGGCTTGAAGATTGATTTGCGGTCGGTGGGAACGCTGCTTTTTCTTGACGAAGCCCCGGCGTCGGATGTACTCGACTGCGCATGGGTGGCTCGCGCGTTGGCACGAACTGGAACCGGCATTGAAGGCGTCGAACGTAAGGGCTAAGGGATCTTGTGGGAGTTTATCTGAAGGAACGCTGCGTGGATCCTCGGGATTTAACCGCAGCCGCCATCGCGGCCGCGCGACGACGTCGCAGCATCAATTTTTCCTCCGGCGACCAGGTGCTTAGCTGTCGAAGTGGCGGACGGCAAAGCGTGCGGAGTCCGCACCAACAAGACGAAATTTCACGCCGGCATGGTAGTCAATTGCGCCGGAGCCTGGGCCGGGCAGATCGGGCCGCACGCGTTCCCGACGCGGCCCGTAAAAGGACAGATGCTGTGCGTCATCATGCCGCGGAAAGAACTGGTGCGGCCATGTGATCCGCACGCCAGAGGTGTATCTGATTCCGCGCAGCGACGGTCGCATGCTGATCGGCGCGACCGCGAAGAAGCTGGGATTCGACAAGCAGACCGTGCCCGAGACAATTCAGAAATTGCGTCAGGCGGCGATCGATCTGGTTCCGAAATTGGCTGACGCGCGCTTTCTGCAAGCGTGGGCAGGACTGCGTCCGGGAACGCCCGACGGGCTGCCGATTCTGGGCGCGACGCCAACGCCGGGATATTTTGTCGCCACCGGCCATTTTCGGGACGGGATCCTGCTGGCGCCCGCGACGGCGAAGCTCATGGCGCAGTTGATGATTGGAGCGACGGCTGAGATGGATGCAGCGAAATTCTCGGCTGAGCGCTTTGCGGCTTGATCGGCGCGTCGGATCGCAGGTCGGATCGCGCGCCCGGATCGCCGTTCGGCTGTCGCGTGGCCATGCTTCTTAAATTACGCGTTTCGAATTACCATCCAAGCGATGACTCCTCCGTTCGAGACCTCTCACCCCGAGACATCTCGCCTCCGGCAATGGCTACGTGATCCGCTTTTTCTCTTGTGTTTGACCGCGGGGCTGCTTGCTTTCGTCGTGCAATCTGGCGAGTTGGGAACATCCGACACGACCCATCGCCTGCAAACCACGCATTGGCTCTGGACTTCCGAGCCCCAGGTTTTCCCGAATGAGTATCCGGAGTTTGGCCTGCATGGCCGTGGCGGGCGTCTTTATAGTTGGTATGGCATCGGCCAGTCGCTGCTTATGCTGCCCGCCGATCTGCTGGGAACATGGATCGCGCACTGGGCTATTTTTTCCGGTTACGGCGACGACCCGGCCGTGCGCAGCATTGTGGTCAGTTACAGCACCAGCATTCTGGTGAACATTCTCACCGCGCTGATGGCGTTCCGGCTGCTTCGTCAGCTGCGTTTCGGCATGAAAGAGTCAGTCGCGGGCGTGCTGGCGTTGATGTTCTGCACCACGCATCTGCACTACACGCAGAACATGATGGAAAACAACTACATCATGCTGCTGACGCTGACCGGATTTTCATTCCAGTACGAGTGGCTGCGCACGGACCGGCGGCGCGCGCTTTTCATCGGTTCCTGCGCGCTGGGGCTGAACCTGCTTACGCGTCTTACCACGGGCTTGGACCTGATTGCGGCGGGGATCTTTCTGCTGCTGGTGCTTTGGTTTGAAGGATTGCGCGACCGCGGTTTTTGGCGGCGTAGCGTCGCATACGCCAAAATCGCCGCACCGGTTTACTTATTTTTTTTTCTTGTCGATCGTGCCTACCAGTTTTACCGCTACGGATCTTTTACCAACACCTATGTAACGATATTCGCGCGGGAATTTCGCCAGAATGATCCCACCTTGCCCGCGAATTTTCCCTGGAGCACGCCCTTTCACGTCGGCTTTATCAGCCCGTTTATTCAGCCCGAGAAATCTATTTTTCTTTTTGATCCTCTTCTGATCCTGGCCATCGTTCTTTTGGGATGGCTGGGGAAGCGTCTGACTCCAGAGGTGCGCGCGTATGGGGTGACTTCCCTGCTCTTGTTGCTGGCCTATATTTGCTTCTACGCGAGATACACCTTCTGGAGCGGCGACTTCGCGTGGGGAGACCGCTACGTTTCGACTACCGTGGAAATGGTGGCACTCATTGCCGTGCCGCTGCTCATGCGCTATCGCGAGCATCTGGGAAGAACGATCTGGCGCGCGGGATGGGCGCTGGTCGTGGTCAGCCTGATCATTCAGTTGGCATCGCTGGCCTTCTGGCTGCCGCTCGAAATTTACCAGATGGAAACATTCGGACATCCGACGTCGGTGATCGCTCTGCGCTTCAAGAACATCGTCGCCTTCGCCCTGGGCAAGATGGACGCCTGGGGCTTGAATACCGACGCCATGGCATGGGACCCGTGGGATTATGTTCACATCACGACGTGGAATTTTCTGCCGTTTCTGTTGCGCCGCGTCGGAGTAGCCCCACAGTGGGTGGTGACCGCGGCGTTTGCCGTCTGGATCGCTGCAATCGCAGCACTGGGATGGGTGTTACTGCAGTTGCGAAACTGCTTGCGAACGGTGAATCGGTAGTTGTTTCGAGTCTCCATCAGCAAATTATGAGCACTTGTCGGCAAGCGGCCTTCGCACTTACTTTGTTGCTGGCGTCGAGTCTCGCGCACGCTGGCTCCTTCCAATACTTTCGCATCGGCAATAAGAACGACCTCCAGACTCACTCCGCGGCCGGTATTGCCATGATGGGAGGTGGCAGCGATCTTGACGAAGCATTTCGCTGGCTTTGCCAGAAAGGCAATGGTGGTGACTTCCTGATTTTGCGTGCGCGCGGGAACGACGATTACAACTCCTATATCAAGGGGCTGTGCCAGACGAACTCGGTCGCTACGCTGATTATTCCTGACCGGCAGGCCGCGATAGATCCCGCGGTCGCGGAGATCATTCGCCACGCGACGGTCGTTTTCATTGCCGGCGGCGATCAGGCCCGCTACATTCGCGATTGGAAGGATACTCCGGTGGAGGACGCGATCAATGCGAATCTTGCGGCAGGCAAGCCGATCGGAGGGACCAGCGCCGGACTCGCAGTGCTCGGTGAATTTGTCTATGGCGCTCTCGGAGACAAGCCCGACGACAACGACCTCGCTTCGAACGAGGTTCTGGCCAATCCTTACTTCGAGCGCGTGACCTTGATTCGAGGATTTCTAAAGACTCCGCATCTCGAGAACCTGCTGACCGATTCGCACTTCGCAAAACGCGACCGCATGGGCCGCACTCTGGGCTTTCTTGCCCGCATCATGCAGGATGGATGGTCCAATTCTCCGCGCGAAATTGCGATTGACGAAAAATCGGCGGTGTTGGTTGACGCGGATGGCAAAGCAACGGTGGTGGGAAACGGAAAAGGCGCGTACTTTCTTCGGCCCACGCTGCCCCCTGATGTTTGCAAAACCCGGCAACCCCTCACATTCCGTAACATCAGCGTCTACCGAATTCCCGCGGGCGGGCACTTTGATCTCGGCTCGTGGACCGGAGAGGGTGGAACAGCGTATTTCCTCTCGGTTGAGAAAGGAAAGATCGAGAGCACACAAGCCAACCATGCTGTCTACTGATGATACTGATTTTGATGAACCGTCTTATCCTAGCTTTCGTCCCAGAGCGCGCAACACGAAACGTATGCGATCAGACCATGGCAAGCGGCCCAAATTAGTGCGCACCACGCCGCGGGTGAAGTAAGTCTTCTCCGAATAGTCGATTGCAACCTCGACGACTGCGGGCCTACCGGACGCCGGTGAATGTTAGCGCCTGCTTAAGAATCGCCTCGGCATCATTATTATTGCGCAAGGCAAGGTACTCGACGCCAACTCCCTGGCAGATGGCGGCCAAGTCGTAATCGGGAAGCTCGGTACAGGTCTTCCGTCCCAGCGCGACTTTTTGAAACTGCGCGATCTGCGCTAACTCGCGGTCGCGCAAAACCAGCACCATCACCGGCAGATTGAGCTGGCGCGCCGTCAGCAGTTCCAATCCAGTCATCAGGAATGCGCCATCGCCCGCCAGAGAAATCACTTGCCGATCGGGACAGGCTAGCGCCGCTCCCAGCGCGGCGGGCACGGCGTAGCCCATGCACGAATAGTCGACCGGGCGCAGAAACGAACGCGGATGTTGCAGCCGCAGACACTCCATGGCGAGAAAAGTTCCGTTGCCGCTATCGGTCGTATAGATCGCGTCGTTGCCGACCAAGCGCTGAACGGTTTCCAAAAGATGAGGCGGGTACACGCCTTCGGAATTCTCCGTCGCTTGCCAATCTTGCCTGACCTCTTCATGCCCGGAGCGCAGGTCGCGTCGCAAAGATTCATCCACTGGGCGCGATTTCAGATTCGAGAAGCAGAGCGTCGACAAACGTTGCAGCGTCCGAAACGATGGGCAGATCCGCGGGATAGTTCTTTCCCAGCACCGAAGGATCGATATCCACGTGAATCAGTTTGCCGGGCGGCGTCATGCCATAGCTTCCCGTGCCGACCTCGGAAAAGCGGCAACCGATGGCCAAAGTAAGATCGCAGGAGGCCGCGATCTTGCGCACAAACGAAGGCGCGGCCGCGCCAAAGCCACACCACAGCCACAGCGGATGGGTTTCGTTGAAAACTCCTTTGCCCGAAATGGTGGTGGCAACCGGAGCATTCAATCGCTCGGCCAACGCGACAAGGTCAGCGCTGGCTTCGAGGGCTCCGAGGCCGACATAAAGCAGGGGCCGGCGGCTGGCTTCGATCCACTGCCGCGCTTGCGCGACTTGCTCTGGTTGGGTGCTAGTTGGTGGCGCGGGCGCTGATCGCGCGCGTCCAGATCGGCATCGTGACGGAAAATGTAGTGCTCGGCGGGAATCTCGACGAGCGCCGGCCCGGCCGGAGCGCGGCGCGCGATTTGGCATGCGCGGCGAATGGTCGCGTAGATTTCCGATCCGTGTTCCGCGCGCAACTGGGCTTTGGTCACAGGCCGCGCGATCGCGAGTTGGTCCACATCGTGAAGTTGGAACGCCTTTCCCGTGTCGCGCCGGATTCCACAGGCGAGCACGAGCATGGGGATTCCATCGAGATAGGCTTCGGCAATCCCCGAGAGCGCGTGCGTCAGTCCGGCTCCGGGCACGACGTTCACGGCGGCGAGTTGCCCAGAAGAACGCGCGACTCCATCGGCCATGAACGAAGCGCTCTGTTCATCGGTGACAAGGATGGGTCGCACGCTCTTGGAGCGGGCGAGTGAATCGTAGAGCTCGATGTTGTGAGTTCCCGGTATGCCGAAAGTAAACGCTACGCCTTCGTCTTCCAGCGCGCGCACAACGATGTCACCACCCGTCATTTTGCTCATAGCATCCTGCTCATAGCTTTGGCGCTCAGATCCTTCCGAACCGTTTCCGCTACACGGTCCGCCAGCGCCATGATGGTCAGGTACGGATTGATTTCCAGCGAATTCGGAAACAGGCTCGAATCGGCCACATACAGCCCGGGAACTCCATGCACCCGGCCATAAGAATCCGTCACCGAATCCGCAGGATCGCTGCCCATGGCGCAACCTCCCTGCAAGTGCGCAGCCGAGATGGAAAGTTTCCCAGGTTTGAAATCCGGATTCTGCGCGATGTGGTCAAGACGTTCCCGCGTCCGCGCGTTCGATAGTCGGAAATGTGCGAAACCGGCACATGCGCGCGGACCGCTCCGGCTGCAAAAGAAATCTTCGCCGAAGTAATCGCGCCCTGCACCAGGCCGTGAATTACCTCCGGCGTGAAACGGTAATGAACCACCGGGCGCCCATCGCCATCGATCGTTACGCGATTGTGGTCATTCACCTCATCGCACGCCAGCACCAGAATCATCTGCAGCCGCGGAAAGGCGCGCATGAAACGGCTGTGTTCTTCGCCGAACCCGACCATCGCCTTGGCCGTGACGAACGGAAAGTACATGCAGGTCTCTAGCAGGAAGTGATCGCTCTCGGCAAACTGGTCGAGGTAAAAACTCTTGGGGTGACCGACTGCGTTCGTGATCGGCCGGTCATGTTCAGCGACCATGATGAATGCAGGATGACACGTGAACCCGCATCCGAATCGCGGCAGCTCGCGGCCGAATCCAGAGCGCAGCAGCAGCGCCGAAGAATTCACTGCGCCCGCGCACACCACCACGACTTTGGCGTCGATTTCGTAGTCGCCCGCTTCCCAGCTTGAGGGCTCGCCTTTAGTGCCCTCTGCCTTCTCGCTGACCCGTGCAAATATTTTCTTGTTCTCGTTTCTTTGGACCTCTCTTCGAACTTCGATTCGTCGCACCTCGCAGCGCGTCACCACCTCCACTCCATTTTGTTCCGCGCGCGGCAACTGCACTCGATTCGTGCCTTGCTTCGCCTGGTTCGGACATCCCAGATTGCACAGGCTCGATCCCCGGCATCCTTTCAGGTTCACGGGAAACTGCTGCACGCGATATCCCAACTGCCGGCATCCCGAAACAAACAGCCGGTTGTTTTCGTTGAGCAGCGATTCCTCCAGCAGGTGGACATTATTTTCCGCCACATACTTGCGCGCGCGTTGTTCCACATCCGCAAAACTGAGCCCGGGCACGTTCCAGCGCTCGAGCACCCGTTGCGGCGGAAGCAGGGAGGTGCCCGTATACACCACCGTCGATCCGCCATACGCGCTTCCGAAGGCCAGCGTCATGGTTTGTTCGGCGGTCAGAAAGCCTCCGCCATCTTCGTAGAGCGCCTGTCGCCATCTCCACTTCGCGCGCCGGTAAATTCCTCGTCGCGAAGTTTCGGACCCTTCTCGAGAACTGCGATGCGCACGCCGTCGCGGCAGAGCGACGACAACTCCGCGCCACCGTCCCTCCGCCTGCGCCCGAGCCGATAATCACGATGTCATAACTGCACCGCTTCATCTTCATCCTGCACCGCCTCCCAACCGCGCGCATCGGGACGATAGCCGATCGCATGCGCGGCTTCGGGTCGCCCGTAATAACCGAGCAGTGCGAGTGTGCGCAGGCCCCAGAATCCGCAGCGAATCCGTTCTACCGGATGATCCTGCAAATGACGAAGAATGCGGCTCGCGTTGCTCGTCCCCCAACGCGGAAAACCGTGGCCATAGCGCACGACCGGCAGCCACTCGATCGCGCGCAGAAAAAGTTGCAACTGCCGTCGCAGAGCCGGGCGGGCGCAGTTCGAGAGCGTCCTCCACCAGCGCTTCCAACGCCAGCCAAGCGGGCTCGTCGAATTGTTTTGCCTCGGGCACAACCGTCGCGACGACTGGCTCGAAAAACGGCACGCACCGGGGCGAGCACCGAACGGACGGCTGCGTGGCAGTTGCACTTGCGCATGGTCGCAAGCAGTGTAATTGACGGCGCAAGCCCGACAGGAGGCCAGCCGCGGGCAAAGGTTTCTCAGACCTGCGCACGCGAGCCAGTTGCCTACGGAGAAGAGATCCTGTCACCCGCGTTCGCGGTTCGCTTTGTGATGCGATCACGCGCGACGGAAACCAATGTGATTGCAATCACAAGCGACTCGCAGCAATGGGAGAAACCATTTCAATTCAATTACTTGCACACCCTGGCTTTACAGTTACTCGGGTTCAGAATAGAGTAATCTTAATCGCGGAGTTTTATGCTTGCGGTCATCTCATCCTGAAGAACGCTCGTCTCTATCCTCTACGCCTACTGCAAAAACCATGATTGAATTTCTTCTTTCCAGCGAGCTTCTGGAGACGCTTCCGGATGCCATCATCGCCGTCGATCGCGACGGAACCATCATTCAGGTCAATACCCAAACCCAAGAGCTTTTTGGCTATCTCCGCGACGAATTGGTTGGTCAGAAGGTCGAAATGCTCGTCCCCGAGAGCTATCGCGCCCAACACCACCACCATCGCGAAGGACTTCGCGGCCGCGCCGAAAACGCGGCGCATGGGAGCGGAATCTGGATCTCTACGGCAGACGCCGCAACGGTTCGCAATTCCCGGTAGAGATCAGCCTCAGTCCTGTCTCCACGGCAGATGGGATGGTCGTCTTAAGTGCGATCCGCGACATCAGCGATCGCAAGCGAATCGCCGAAGAACTGCGCCGCGCCAACGAAGAACTGCATCGCAGAACGGCCGAGCAACTGGGAGAATACCGCACGCGGCTCGCCTCGATTGTCGATTCCTCCGAGGACGCGATCATCGGCAAAGACTTGACGGCATCATCACCAGCTGGAACAAGGGAGCCGAGCGCATCTATGGTTATACGCCGGAAGAGATCATCGGAAAGCACATATCGCTTTTGACGCCGGGCGATCGCCCGGACGAAATTCCGGAGATTCTGCAGCAAGATCGCGCGCGGTGAAAGCATCGAGCATTACGAGTCGGCGCGGGTAACCAAGGATGGCCGCAAGCTGGACGTTTCGATTTCCGTGTCTCCCTTGCGCGATGCCAAAGGCGACATCGTAGGAGCGTCCGCCATTGCCCGCGATATCACCGCGCAAAAGCGGGTCGAGGGTCAGCTTCATCAATCGCAAAAATTGGAGGCGATCGGCCGGCTTGCCGGAGGCGTCGCGCACGACTTCAATAACATCCTGGGGATCATCAATGCCTGCGCCGAATTTCTTCGCGACCGCATCGATCCCGCCGCCGAGACCGTCGCATTACATCGACAACATCAGGAAGGCCGTCGAACGGGGCGCGCGCTCTGACTCGCCAGCTTCTGGCCTTCAGCCGCTCTTCTGCCGTCCAACCCCGCATTCTCGATCTGAACGAGCGCTTGAAGGACGTGAGCAAGCTCCTGCGTCCGCTGATGGGAGACGACGTCGAAATCTGATTGTGTCCAAATCTCCGGCGGCGGTGGTCGAGGCCGATCCCGGCCAGCTCGACCAGATCGTGGTCAACCTGGCGGTCAACGCGCGCGACGCGATGCCGCGCGGCGGCAAGTTCATTCTCGAAACCCGCTCCGAACAATTTGACGAAGCCTTTGCCGAGCAGCATCAAAACATGGCCCCGGGAAAATACGTTCTGCTCGCCGTCAGCGATACCGGCAGCGGCATGGATGAAGCCACCGTCTCCCGCATCTTCGAGCCCTTCTTCACCACCAAGGAACTCGGCAAGGGAACGGGTTTGGGCCTGTCCACGGTCTATGGCATCGTCAAGCAGAGCGCCGGGCATATCCTCGTCTACAGCGAGCCGGGACACGGCACGACCTTCAAAATCTATCTGCCCAGCGCGGACCACAAAATCGGCGTCGAATCCAAATCTGAAGTCGAGACCGTCGCTCCAAAACGGCAAGGGACTACCATCCTGCTCGTCGAAGACGACGAGATCATGCGCAGCCTGACTCGAAAAGTTCTCGAAGAGCAAGGCTATACCGTGGTCGAGGCCGATGACGGCAAGTCCGCGCTCGAATGGGTCGAGTCTCATCCCGGCCCCATCGATCTATTGCTGACCGACGTAGTGATGCGCCGCATGAGCGGCCCTGAATTAGTGGAGCGCCTGACGCCTCTGCGCCCCAACCTGAAAGTCATCTACATGTCCGGCTACACCGGCGAACTGATCGCCGAACGCGAAGTCTTGAAGCGCGGCATCACGCTTCTCGAAAAGCCCTTTACCCGAACCGCGCTGCTGAACACCATCCATAGCACCCTGGGCTGACCCGGGAACGAACTGACCTGCGCAACCAGCTGCGAAGAGGTCGAACCCACGCCACCCGCCAATCCGCGCATTACGGTGTCGCGTAACCAGAACTCTGGTCATGTAACCAACGGTTTAGTGATAGGGATCACACATCGCTGTGGGAAAGTACGCACTCACGGCTACGCGCCCAGAGGTCGGCAAAGATAAATGTTCGTTAACGTACAAAATCAATGCTAGTATTTTCTTCTACTTAGAAAACCTCTCTGAAATCTGGGCCCCAGCTCTACAAATGGCGAGAGACTTGCCAAAGCAGTATCGTGAGCGGAGGCAACACAATGGCCACACAAGTCGTAAACCATGCCGCAGAGACTAGCAGCAGCGGACAAGCCGTTTTGCGATCTTCCCCCAGCCGTAGCCGCGGCCATCGAGCAGGATTCCCTCACCACCAGTTATCCAACCGGAGCGGTTCTATTTGCCGAGGGACAAGCTCCGCGCGGCGTGTTCATCGTGCGTCGCGGCCGAGTGAAGCTCTCGGTTTGCGGCAGCGACGGCCGCACCTTGATTCTGCGCATCGTCGATGCCGGTTGCCCATTGGGAGTGGCTGCCGTGGTTTCCGGACGCCAGTATGAAGCGACCGCCGAGACCCAGGAACCCTCCGAGATCAGCTTTCTGCGCCAGACCGATCTGCTGCGGCTGATGCGCCAGCACGGCGAGCTCGCATTGTGGGTAACGCAGCACATCAGCGCCGATTACGCCTCCACTTGCCGCGAAATTCGCGACCTCATCCTTTCCGACTCGGCCAGCGAAAAGCTTGCCCGGCTGCTGATGGCATGGCTAGACCAGAACACCAAAGCCAAGAATCCCAGCCAGATGAAACTGGCTTTGACGCACGAAGAGATCGGACAGATGATCGGTTCTTCGCGTGAGACCGTGAGCCGTCTGTTCGCCGGATTCAAGAAGCAGCGCATCATCCAGCAGACTGGCTCAACGCTCGTGATCCCAGACCGAGTAGCCCTGGAATCGCTGATCACCGCCTAAAAGTTTTGTGAAGTGCACTACTCAACGGGGCCGGACTTCCTCCATCGGCCCCGTTTTCTTTTGCTGTTGGCCGCATATTCTGGTGGGTGGCCCGTCCTATCGCGGGTGGCCCGTCCTATCGCGAAGCGAAGGGCGGGGATGATTGCCTAATTGCGGCGAGATGTTCAGCCATCACAGCGCAATCACCGCGGACGCGCCTAGTCTTACTTCATGCCGAGCGGACTGAAGCACTATCAACAAAGCCGCCAGCTCCATTTTGTAACCTTCACCTGTTATCACCGCAAACCGCTCCTGGACGACCCGCACGCGCGGGACATATTTGTGCAGATTCTCGAAACCGTGCGCCGCTGGTACGGCTTCTGGCTGATCGGATACGTAGTCATGCCCGAGCACGTGCACTTGCTGCTAAGCGAACCGGAGCGAGAAAACCTAGCCCTGGTCCTGCAAATGCAGAAGCAAATGGTCTCCCGAAATCTGCGTTCGGCATCCCAGGGTGGCCCGTCCCATGAGGGTAGTGAGTCCCTAGAGGGTGGCCCGTCCTATCGCGAAGCGAAGGGCGGGGATAATGCTCAGCGCCACCCATTTTGGCAAGCGCGCTATTACGACTTCAACGTCTGGAGCGAGCCCAAGCGCATCGAGAAGCTACGCTACATTCACCGTAATCCAGTAAAGCGTGGATTAGTGGACCGTCCGGAGGATTGGCCATGGAGCAGCTTCCGTCACTATCTGACCGGAGAAGAAGGAGTAGTAGAGATCGAATCGCACTGGACCGCAACCAGACGAGAAAAGCAAGGAATCTTTCCCACCGTCCAGCGCCGCGACAAAGCCTAAGAACCCCGCCCTTCGCTTCGCGATAGGACGGGCCACCCCCAAGAATTGTCATCCTGAGCGAAGCGAAGACCTCATTCTGAACAGAACTGGATGTCATCCCGGACGAAGTGAGGGATCTGCAGTTTGCCCTGCTCATTTCCGGGGGCGTTCCGTTTTCTTTCTGTCATCCAGAAAGTTGTCATCCTGAGCGAAGCAGCAACGAAGTCGAAGCCCCCTACACACCCACGGGTGGCCCGTCCTATCGCGAAGCGAAGGGCGGGAGTCCGACTTCTTTTCATCACAAACGCCCAGTGAGCACCATCACAGACGCCGCACCGCCCATCGCCGACAATCGAGCTCGACCTGTAGCAGGACACGAGGTGTGCCTGTCTCCAGAACGAAACCTGCTCCAGCCCCACGAGTCGGCGCTCTTTGATAACTTCATAGCTGCCGTAAGCAAACCGGGGTCCCCCAGCGCCCGTCGTCTGTCAAGCGGTTCCCCTTGACACGATTTACCCCACTTCAAAGGCCCGCAAACCTCGAAGATATAGTAAGTCCTTATTCCGCAATACTTTGGATATAACTCCTTTGAATTCAAAGACCAGGCCTGAAACTCCCTCTAACTCAATGATTCCAGAAGACCGGGGGAGGGGGGGGGTACCAGTACCAACTGGTAAACATCAGGTAAAAACTAATCGCTAGAGTCAAAAACAGCGGACAGAGCCTGCCCTTTTATTTTTCGCCGCCGGAATCGTCTTCTTCCTGCTCATCTTTGAATTCGGCAGGATTCGTGGGCTCTTCGATCAGGTGTGCGCGTTGCAGTGCGCGGTAGTATTCCGGACGCGCATGGCGGTAATGTTCGGCTGGAACTTTGCCGTCGATGAAAGCGGTATCCATTGGATAGACGAGCGGATCGAAGATCACCATGTAGGAGTGCCAGATCAGAATGGCAAAGGTTGCCAGCACCGCTTCGTAGTAATGGACTGCGGTCGCTGCATCCGTAACCCACTTGGGAAAATGCCGCAGCATGAAATTGTTGAACCACAACGCTAGGCCGGAGACGGTCATCACCAGCGTCCCCCACATGAAGGCCAGGTATTCCAGTTTCTCCGCGTAGTTGAATTTTCCGAACTTCGGTTCCACTTTCGTGAGTCCCAGATTGTAGGAAAAGACCTGCACGATATCGGTCGCGTCTTTGAATTGCGGAATCATCGCCCACACGAACATGCGGTCGCGCTTGACCAGCGCAAGGTGAATGATGTGATAGAGCGTGGAAGCGACCAGGATTACGGCCGCAGCGCGATGCATCCCGCCGCGGATTCCGTAGATTCTCTCCCCGAACAGAAGCGGGCGCAAAACCCATGCGTCGGGATACTTGAGAGCAAACCCCGTGACCACCAAGGTTGGGAAGCTGAAGATCACTCCCCAGTGAGCAATACGGAAGTTGCGATTCATCCGCGTCACTTTCGCTCCACTTACATGATGCGGACGCGGGTGAATCAGCTTGTGCAGAAAGTCGATGAGGTTGTGGAGGATCATGAACCCGAGCGTCATCGGGATCAGCACCCAGTACGTCCAACGGATCCACATTACGACCGGATGCGCAGCGCCGGTTGAAGTCTGCACGTGAACCGGCCCGATGACGAACCTGGATTCGACCACACCCTTGTGACATTGTCCGCAGGTTTTCGCGAGGTTGGCGGGATTGATGGTGGAGCGCGGGTCGCTCGAACGGAGAATGGAATGCACGCCGTGACACGAAGCACAGTTCGCCGCGGTTACTTTCCCCTCGGTGAGGGCCAGGCCGTGATAGCTGTCGGCATAGGATGTGAGGCGGTCTACGGGCAAATCATAGCGCAGGGCGAGGCGCGGATCGCCATGGCAGCGGCCGCAAGTCTGCGACGAGACATTCTCGGCATTTAAGGGCGAACCGGGATTTTTCGGATCCGTGATCAGGTGCTCGCCGTGGCAGTCGATGCAAACGGGAGCGTCGCGCACTCCGTTCTTGACGGCTTCGCCGTGGACACTATCGTTGAACTCGCGGGC
Organism: uncultured Acidobacteriaceae bacterium; assembly: GCA_963699405.1. Lineage (GTDB taxonomy): Bacteria > Acidobacteriota > Terriglobia > Terriglobales > Acidobacteriaceae > Acidiflorens. The sequence continues at coordinate 37,240 of CAVOTW010000010.1, forward strand.
AATTTCCTTGTGGCATTGCCCGCAAGTGGCTGCTACTTTCCAGTGATTGACGCTGGAGCGGGAGTCGGTGGCGGGAAGAATGTCATGCGTGCCATGGCAACTGGAGCAGGTTGCCGCTTCCTTGCCGAGCGCGACGGCGCGGCCGTGCACGCTCTGCTTATAGGAATCGGCAGGATGAGCCACAGGAATCTGGTGTCGCGACAAGAAGCCCGCATCGCTATGGCATTTGGCGCAAGTATCCGCCATGTTCTTGCGAGCTACGGTCGAGTCGGGTTCGCTGGAAGCCTTCACGGCGTGGATGGGGCCGTGGCAGGAAACACATTTGGGCGCGTCTTTGTCGCCTTTTTTCGCGGCCTGACCGTGAATGCTCGAGGCAAGGGCGGTGACTTCCTCAGCGTGACACTCGGTGCACTTTCCCGGCATCAGGTTTTCGGTGGTGGTCAGTTCGTGAACGCTGCCGTGACAGGTGGCGCACGCCGCATCGCCAAGGGCAGCGTGGGCGCTGACGGGGAAAGCCTTGGCCTCGTCGGCATGGCAGGTGGCGCATTGGACTTTGAGAACCTTCGTCGGATGCGGAAACTCTTTGATGTCGGTGTGGCAGTCCTGGCAGCCGAGGATGCCGTGGGCGCTGGCGGCGTGCTTGGCCGGATTAATCGAAATGCTCTTCCCGGCGCCGGACTTCATTCCAGCCTCGCCGTGGCAGGCGAGACATTCCTTGTCTTTATTAGTATTGGTATCTGCCGGGGGCGCGGCGGAAGCCATCGTCGAAGCTACCGACAACGCCAAGCTAACTAACGCAACACGAATCGCGAGCATTCCTAACACTTCTCCTCAATTCCTCAATCCAACGGAAAACCATCAACACGAACCAGCGGTGGCATCGCTGCGCGGCCTATTGATAGGCGAAAAGCACGGCATAGATGATCCACAACACAATGCTGAATCCCAAGGCTAGCGCTACCCAGGCGAAGGCTCGAATGGTGCGGATGACGATGGGCTGATACGCCACGTCCATGTGTTCTTCGAGTTTTCCGCTGGCAACGAGCGCTTCATACTCTCTGGGCTTATCGCGCTTCAATTCTTCGAGGGGCATGCGGCCGGTGAAGACCGTGATGTCCATGGGAAACTTTTCGGGGCGCAAGTGGGTATTGAAAAAATGCACGGTAAAGATGAAACCGGTGGCGAGCAACGCCTCGTCGCTGTGAACGATGGTGGCGACGTTGAGGAACGAACCCGGGATAAAGCGCGTGAAGAAAACCGGGAACCACAGCGTGAGGCCGGTCGATCCGATGATGGCAATTCCCCAGAACACGGCGAAATAGTCGAATTTTTCCCAGTAGGTCCAGCGGCCGTAGGCTGGGCGCTCGCCGAGGCCAACAAACCACTTCAACGTGCCGATGAGTTCAGTCAAGTCCTTGCGATTGGGCACCATGCTACCCGGCCCCAGCACCAGTGCGCGCCAGGTTCCATATTCTTTTCTCTTCATCCGGTACAGATCGACCAGATGGGTAATGAACACCGAGAACATGACTACGGCGGCGCTGCGGTGAATGTAGCCCGCGGTTTCGAATCCTCCGAACAGATGCGACACGATGGCGGCCCATCGGGTGTAGGAGAACTTCAGGGTTAATCCCGTCATGGCCAGGGTGATGAAGCTCACGATCATGCAGGCGTGGAGGACGCGTTGCAAGCGCGTGAAGCGCACGAACTGGCGGTCCGCAACTTCGACGCTCGGCGACGGTATATGGCTTGCTGACGGATCTTCCAGGACTTCGACCTTAGGCATCGGTGTCCTCCTTGTGACCGGCGTGGCCAAGTTCGGCAGCAGCTTTCGCTTCCGCGTCGCGCAACTCCCGGCGCATCTGGAAAGCGCGGGGCAGCCAGAGAAGGGTATGAACGCCGCCAATTACGAATGTTCCGACCAACAATCCGGTCATGCCCCAGAAGGTGTAGAAGACGAACGGATATTTTTTGGGGTCGTGGTGGGTGGCGTGGGTCAGGTAGCCGGCGAAACGGCGGGTCGCTCCGGCATGGCACTTGGCGCAGGTTGCGGCCACATTGGCGCGACTGAGGTGAGAGCGCGGATCCGTCACCTTCAGCACGTCATGCGCGCCGTGGCAGTCATAACACTTGGCCGCTTTCGTGTAGCCAAGCTTCGACACCTTCCCGTGATAGGTATCGAAATACGATTTGGCAATCTCCTCGTGGCAACGCCCACACGTACCCATGACGTTCAGACGAAAACTGTTCTCATCGGTCCGGTGAATGGAGTGAGCAGTGTGGCAATCGTTGCAAACGGGAAGGGGCTTGCTGTATCCGCTCACGCGCTTGGAATGGACGCTGTTTTCGAACTGCTCCTCAATGCCGTGATGACACTGTCCGCAGGTGGTCGGAACGTTGTTGGCGTTCACACTCGATGCCGGATCGCCGCGCGGAAGGATGTGGTGAGCGGTATGACAACTGGTGCAGGTGGCCGTCACCGTAAGGCCGCTCTTGAGCAGAGTTCCGTGAATGCTCTCGGTGTAGTTGGTGATGATTTCGTGCTGCGTACCGGTGTAGCGCACAGCAGCCTTCTGACCCTCGCGGTGACAGCGGGCGCAAAGGTTGGGAACATTGACTGCGAAAGTGGAGGACTGGGGGTCCTGCTTGCCGAGGATGCCGTGGGTGCCGTGGCATTCCTTGCAGGTGGGGGCATTCGGATCATTCTTGCCGGTCAGCTGTCCGTGGATGCTGGTCGCGTAGAGCTTGCCAATTTCGTCGTGGCAGGAAGTGCAATCCACCACGTGGGTGATGGTCTCGCAAGCGCGCACGCGAGAGGCGTTGACTTCCGAATGGCACTGGCTGCAGGCAATTTTGCTGTGGCGCGAATGTGCGACTTCGTCGGCGTTGACGAACATGGATTGCCCGTCGCTCGCGCGCCGCAACTTCTCGTTGGAGTGGCAGCGCATGCAATCCGCATTTGCCATGCCGAGTTCGTAGAAGACATTGCGGATCTTGTGCGGCTGATGGCAGTCGGGGCAGGATGGCAGGACGTTGGCCTGTTTTTCCCAGAGCTCTCCGCGAATGACCTTGCGGTGTACGGTTTCGATCTGCGAGTGGCATTTGGTGCAGGTGGTGGCAATGTTTTTGCGATTGATGGACGACGCGGGATCGGTATGCGGCAGTATCGAGTGCGCGGTGTGACAAGTGGCGCAAGTTGGAGCTACTGAGAGGCCCTTCTTCAGCAACGCCTCTCCGTGGATGCTCTCGGAATAATTTCCCAGGATATTGTCCTGGGCAATCTGGCGATTGCGCGAAACCGGAGTTCCTTCACTATGGCACTGGCCGCAGACGAAGGGTATTTTCAGAGGCGCGACCGCGGAGCGCTGATCTTTCACCGGAAGGATGTCGTGGTTGCCGTGGCAAGTTACGCAGTGAGGCGCTAGGGTATCGCCTCGAGCAACCGCTTTGCCATGGAGCGATTTGGTATAGAGCGCCAATTCATCCGCGTGGCAGGTGCCGCACTTTACGGGCGCCGGCTTCGGGTGCGGGAAATCTTTTCCTTCCAGATCGGCATGACAGCCGGTGCATCCGAAGCTGGCATGCACGGAGGTGGCAAATTTCTTTCCGTCCACGAACAACGAAACTGTTTTACCGCCTCGTGTCGTGGTCGTGCTCTTGTCGCCGTGGCAGGCGAGACATTCCGCTCCAGGCTGATCGGCGGCGCGGACCGGGCGCTCGGAAACGCGCGTGGAGACAATCGCGGCGAGAAGCATTGCCACCGCAACTCCCAAAATCGTTCGCCATTTCCTGCGCGCTATTTTTATTTCAGCCATGCTATTTCTCGTCAATATTTACTTCACGCCAAGATCCGTAAGGACTTTGGGCTTTTCCTCTCCCACCGCCAGCAGGTTGTGGCACGCGGAACAATCGTTGGTGATGGTCTGGCCGTCCTTGCTGGTATGACTGCCGTCGTGGCAACGGAAGCATCCGGGCGCATCGTTGTGGCCAAGATTGTTCGGGTGCGTGCCCCAAGTCAGACGCATGTCGGGGAAAACGTTGCGCAGGTAGATATTCGCCACTTCCTGGCCAGCCTGATCGATCAGGGCACGACGCGTCTGATAGATTTGCGGGTAATTCGTGCTGTAGAACGTGTTGAGTTCTTCCTTGATGTGTTGCTGCGCCACGTCGCGCGTGGGGTAATTTACTTTCAGAACCTCGACCGCTTTTTTCCGGATGTAGGGAAGCTCGGGACTGATGCGTCCGCTCGACATCTGCTTATCCACCGCATTTTCGGGCAAGTCGAAGGCATGCGTGGGACGGTTATGACAATCGACGCAATCCATCACGCGATGCTCGCCCTTATCCAATTGTTCTTTGGTGGCTTTCGCATCCGTGGAAATGAATTCGGTGGTCTTGCCCTGATCGTCGGTGTAATCCACGACCGGAATGGTCTGCCGTTCGACGTCGGTGGAGATGTAGCGAATGCGCGCGTTGTCGGCGAGATGGTGGCCGTGGATACCGACCGAACCCTGCCACGTGATTCCACCGACTTTCAGCACCAGCACGTCGGTTTGCGGCGTGTTTTTTTCATCCTCTTTGTAACTTGTATTCACCAGGAACTTGTCGCCGGTAAAGCGCTGGGGCCAGTGACATTGTTCGCAGGTTTCGCGCGCCGGGCGCAGATACTTAACCGGGGAGGGGATGGGACGGGAATAGGTGTGGAAGGTAACCGCGACGACTTGGCGCAAACCGGAAAGCTTGGAGCGGACAAACCATCCAGCTCCGGGTCCGATATGGCAATCGACACATGCCACCCGCGAGTGCGGAGAACCCTGATAGGCAGTGAACTCGGGATCCATCACGGTGTGACAGGTCTTGCCGCAGAAATTCACCGAATCCATGTACTCCACGCCGCGGTAGGAGGCGGTTCCGATGATCAGGAGATTGAGCACGGTCGCCGCCGCTACGTATTCTACGGTACGGCGCACTACGGGCAGGCTGAGGTCGACGGCCGGGAAAATCGTAGGCAGTTCTCCGCTAGCGCGCAGCTTTCGCCGCCGGAGCCAGATGCCAAGGGGAATCAACAACAGGCCGAGCACGAAAACGCCCGGGAGGATTAGAAAGACGAGAAGGCCAATGTAAGGATGCGGGGGTCCGGGCAGGAAGATTTCATAGAACCAGAAGGAAATGGTAGTAAGCGCCGTGCTGGTCGTGACCACAGTTCCAATGAGCGTGATTGGATTCTGGGCCAGAAAATAAATCGGCTGCAACCAGTCTTGGAGACGTTCTCGCAGAGTCATTGGAAACCGTACGCTCCCTTTTCCAGGCGCCGCTCGGTAGACACACGCTAGACGTTTGCGCCGTACCGAGCGCCGCGATTGTCAATCTTCCCTAACTCAATCTTCCGAAACTTGATGGCTGGAACTTTTTTGGCTGGAAGCAGCCAAGAATTATTTTTTCAGCGTGCGGATGTACGCCACCAGCCCCTTGATCTCTTCCGGCTTCAACTTGTCGCCGTACTTTGGCATCTTGGGAGGCTTACCGTCGGTGATCACAGCGGCAAGATCGGCATCCGATTCTTTTTGCACAGCAGCAGACGAGAGATCGTGTCCGGCCGCTTTCATTCCATCGGCGCCGTGGCACATCGCACATTTTGATTTATAGAGAGCCCCAGCGTCCTGCGCCTGGGCCGACGAGGGAAGGCTGAGAACAACAGCGAAGGCGATTGCAAGAATAAACATCGGAAGGCCAATTCTCTTCATCTTTACGCTCCATTTTTAGTTTTGTGTTGAAGAACTCTACTTCTGTGTTGAACAACGCAACAGTGTAACTGGCAATATTGAGGCTTTTGGGGCTCAAGCTTCTGTGATCCCCGTCACACGTGGTTGTAATTCCAGTGTTTCCCGAGGATTGGAAGCAGGACGAATCGGAACGCATCGGTGTATTCGAGCTGTTAAGAGCGCGCACCCTCAAAATGCGCTTCGATTTCCTCCAGAGTCTTCCCTTTCGTTTCCGGCAGAAAGACGGTGGCGGTGATGAAGTAAATGACGGTGCAGGCGGCAAAGCCAAAGAACATGGCCGCATAACCATGCTTGCCGACAGTGGGCAGAAAAATGGCGGCAAGGGTGGTCGAAACCGCCTGGTTTACCAATAGGGCAATGCTCATGCCGTTGGAACGGATGCGGGTGGGCATTAGCTCCGAAAGCGCCAGCCACACGCAAACACCGGGACCGATGGCGAAAAATGCTATGAAGACGAAGGAGAGTAATTTCCACCAGCCAGCCATTGTGAGTGGTCGCCTCGGGAGTGATGAGGGCAGCGTCGATTTTGAGCGGGGCTTGACGCGCCAGCTCGAGATTGGCAAACGGGTTGGAGAAAAACGCGACTACTTTGTTGGCGGGCACACAACTTTCGCGCGTGATTTCGATCGGCTTGGCCGACTTGTCATTGGAACGCGCCACCTTGGTCGCGGCGCGGAAATCCCCATAGGAATAGATGACGACCAGGGACGTGGGACGGTTGCCGACCGCGTGGCCGACTTCGCCGGTTGCCGCGAGGAGCGTATCCGCGGTCTTCTGGTCGTACAGCAACGTGACTTGCTGGTCGTAATCCTGATCATCGTTGCCCCCTGATCGTTGTTCCTCTGATCGTTGTTCCGCTGATCGTTGTTCCGCAGATCAGTACCCGCGGATTCGCCTACCATCGCCTGAACAGCGGTTCGCGCATCCACGCGCAGTTTCTCCGTCTGGCGGAATAGCGCGCCGGTACAAAGGAGCGACACGATAATGCCAGCGGTGCCCACGGACAGCAGGAACTTGCGTCCCTTGCGATCGACCAGCAGTACGCCGCCGATGGTCATCAGGAAATTCACGGTCGTGAAAAGAACGTAGCCCCAATGAGCCTGCACATCGGAAAGACCGGCCTGCAGAAGGATGTTGGTGTTATAGCCAATGATGGAATTGACGCCGGTGGCCTGGGTGCAAGCGAGAATCACGCAGGCCAGAACAAACGGAATTACATATTTGCGGCGCAAGAGCGATTCTTCGACCTGACCTTGGACCTTGGATCCGGTGGAGGTTTTCGTTTTCTCCGCGGCGGCCGTTTGCTGCATTTCCGCCAACTCGAGGTCTGCTTGCTCGGTCGTGCGGGAGCGGAGAAGCGCGGCATAGGCCGCGTCACGTTTCTCGCGGCGAAACAGCCAGCGCGGGGACTCCGACACGAGCAGGCTTCCGATCACGAACAAAATGCCGGGGGGCAAGCGAAACCCAGAAAATACCTCGCCACGCGGTGTCTTTAAAGGCGAAGAGCTTGGCGGGATCCCCCAGCCTCGACACCTCTTCGACACGAAAGCTGAAATACATGCCGACTACGGCCGCGGTTACGATGCCGAGTGTCAGCAGCCATTGGAAGATCCCGGTTCCCTTGCCGCGGCTCGCCGCCGACAGGCACTCCGCCAGATAGAGCGGGACAACGACTCCGATGAGGCCGGCGCTGATGCCCTGCAACAGGCGTCCAAGCACCAGCGACTCATAGCCGTGGGAGAGCGCAATGGTCGGGAATGCTGAAGACAAACAGCAAGCCGCTGACAATCATCAGCGGCTTGCGGCCGATGAAGTCGGCCAGCGCGCCCGCAAACAAGGTTGAGATCACGCTGCCCAATAGCACCGCAGCAACCACGATCGAAAGCTGGCCAGCATTCAGGCCGGAGGTGGCCTCGAGATAAGGCAAGGCTCCGCCAATAATGCCAACATCCACGCCGTACAGCAATCCACCGATTCCTGCCACCAGCAGGAGGAAGCGGTTGTAGCCAGCTTTTTCGTGAGTGGTCAGCATAATTTAAACGGTGATGACAATGGCGCCCGGAAGCAAACCGGGCGCACGAGCACTCCGCGCTCTGTGCGTGTGCTCGCTAGAAGTGTTTCAGAGAAGGCGAGTCATAATAGTAACTTGTCGGGTAACGGCTCTCAGGGTGGTAGTGTCCTGATTATAACGACACTACCTTCGCCGCAGGTGCGGAGCAGCATTCTAAGACGATGCGGGCTGGAGACTATCCATTCCCGCAGTCTCCAACTGCCAGCGTAGTTCCTTCACGAGTTCGTGAATCGAGTGCAGCTTTTCGACGCCAGCCTCGGGCAGGTCCGGAGTCTCCATGGCGAGTTCCGTTGACAACAGCAGGGCCGTGACCATGCCGTTCAGTTCGCTCTGGAGCTTACCGATCGCGGCTCGCCGGGCGCTCGCTTCCTCGCGCTGGCGGCGCTGCACTGCCGACAGGACTTCCCTGACCAGACGCTCCATTCCACTGATCGCAAGATTCACCTGCACCGGAATGGCGATGCCAAAATGCTCGACAATGCTGTCGAATTCGACCGCTTCGGCTTCGACGAGATACTGATCGAGCACCACGACCCGATAGCATCCCGCTCGCAACAGTAGAGTTGCCCGTGTCAGACTTTCGGCGACCACGACCTCGTCGCCCGTGGCGTTGTGCAGCGCCGCGGCCCACTCGTTTGCCCGATCGCTCGGCGTCACCAGAAGGATCATGACGGACCCTTCGCAACTTCGGGGCCAATGATTCTTGGCTGAAAATAAATGAGTTAGGTGCTCAAGCCTTCCATTAACGTTCTGTTCTGGAATGAGGGTGGTTCTGGCAGGTCAGTTTCGGGACTGCGGAAAGCGTGATTGGTAGATTCGGAGCAAAGGCTTTACCACAAAGGGCACGAAGGTACACGAAGGGAAATCAACCACAAAATCTTTCTGTATTCCTCGGCGATTTTCAATTACCAATCACAAATTACCAATTATCAATTCAGTTTTGAATACTCTTTCAGCTTGCGGTAGAGCGTCGTCTTGCCGATGCCCAGCAGCCGCGCCGCGAGCATCTTGTCTCCGTTCACCTGCGCCAAGGCGTTCAGGATGGTTTGTTTCTCCAGTTCTGCCATGGGCACGATGCCATTGTGGGGCTGGCTTGCCGCCATGAGTTCTACCGGGTGCTCCGTAAAGGTGGGTGGGAAGATCGCGAACCTGAAGTTCGTTTCCGCTGCCGAGCGCACATGCCCGCTCCAGCGAATTTTCCAATTCGCGCACATTGCCCGGCCAGTCGTAATTCAGCAGGGCTTTGAGCGCGGCGTCTGAAATCCTTTTCTCCATGTTGGCGTCGCGCCCGATGCGTTCCAAAAAATGCGCTACCAGCAGCGGCACGTCCTGACGACGCTCGCGCAATGGCGGGGATCCGCAGCGTGAGGACGTTCAGCCGGAAATAAAGATCGCGGCGGAACGTGCCTTCGGTCACGGCACGCTCTAAATCGCGATTGGTCGCGGCCAGAATTCGCACGTTGATCGGAACCCGCTTCACGCTTCCGACGGGACGAATCTCCTTCTCCTGAATCGCGCGCAACAGCTTGGCCTGCAAGTCGGTTGGCAACTCGCCAATTTCGTCGAGAAACACCGTGCCGCCTTCGGCGATGGCCAGCAGCCCGTCCTTGGGATTGGTCGCGCCGGTGAAGGCGCCGCGCACGTGGCCGAAGAGTTCGCTTTCGATCAAGGTCGGCACGAGCGAGCCGCAGTCGACTGGAATAAACGGTTTGTTACGGAACAATCCCGCGGAGTGAATCGACTTTGCTACCAACTCCTTGCCCGTGCCGCTTTCGCCCAGAATCAGCACGGGATGCGTGCTCTGGCCCGCCTTCGCGATGATGCGGTAGAGCTTTTCCATCTCTGGCGCGCGTCCGACGATGTTGCCAAACCCTTGGCGCGACTTGATGGTCTCCCGCAGCACGCGATTCTCCGTCTTCAGACGCAGATGAGCCGCGACTCGCTCCAGTAGCAGACGCAGTTCTTCCATGCTGAAGGGTTTGGTGACGTAGTCGTACGCGCCATCCTTCATGGCCTGCACCGCCGATTGCACCGTGCCATAGCCGGTGACTACGATGACCAGCGCATCCGGCGCGATGTTTCTTGATGGTCTGCAGCGTTTCGAGGCTTGCCGTGCCCGGGCGAAGGTCGAGGAGTACGGCGTCGGTGTGGTCGAGCTGGCGCATCGCTTGTTCGGCGGACTCCGCCACTTGCGTATTGAATCCGAGCGACCGCGCCACCTCGCGGCAGGCTTCGCGGATGGTGCGGTCATCCTCCACGATCAGGAGGTTAAGAAAGTTGGCGCCCACGATTTGCGGCGGGCGGCTCTGGCTCTCGATAAGAACGGCGGCGGATGATGCGGCTACCATGGCGAATCTCCTGGCGGTAAGTCCCACGGCGTTTCTGCCGGGGGCTTGTTCGTGTACGCCGCTTCGCGGCTAAGGCTGATCGAGCGTTGTTCCACTCGGATCCCGACGCCTGAGACTTTCAGCGGCTGGCAGCGGCGGGCTGGCTCGGCTCGAAGCAGCATCGCTGGACGATTCGTCGATCGAAGATTCTTCCACCCCGGATTCCTCGATCTTGGATTCTTCGACCTTGGATTCTTTGACCCGGGATTCTTCGAACGAAGACGCGGACGTTCCAGACTCAATCGACCGGAAGAAACACCTCAATCAATGTTCCGCGTCCCGGTTCGCTTGAGACCTCGATCATCCTCCGGCTTGGCTGACAATGCGTTGTACTGTCGCCAGGCCCAGACCGGTGCCTTTTCCGGGTTTCTTGGTGGTAAAGAACGGCTCGAACAGCCGCGCGCGCGTTCTCGCATCCATGCCGCAGCCATTGTCTTTTACGGCCAGCAAGACGGTGGGGCGCAGCTTCGTAGGATCCAGAGCAAAGTTACTGGCAAAGTTACTGGCAAATTTACTGGCAAAGTCACCTGGAGATTCTCTGGGAAATTCCGCCGTGCGGGTGCTGATCACGATCGTGCCGCCCTTGCGGCATGGCATCGCGCGCGTTCAGCACCAGGTTCAACAAGATCTGCCGCAACTGCGTAGGATCGGCAAGCACTAGTCCCACAGTGGAGTCGAGCGCGGTGACCAATTCAATCTGCTCTCCGATCAGACGCCGCAACAGATTCTGCATGGAAGCCACGATTTCGTTGATTGCGGTCGGGCATGGCTTCGGGGTTTGTTTGCGCACGATCGCCAGCAGTTGCTGGGCCAAGGCCGCCCCTTGCTCGCCCGCCATTCGAACTTCGTCCACGTGCTGGCAGAGTTCGCGCCGCTCCGATTCGAGGTTCTTCAAGCATTCTGAGCACTGGTCCGCCAGCGTGAGGCTCGAAACTCCAGAGTTTCCCAACCCAGACTTTGCCAATCCAGCGTTCGCCGAGCGAGCATTCAGCAAGCCGTCCTTCTCCAATTCAGCGCTCAAGAGATCGCAGTCCAGCAGAATGCCGGTGACCAGGTTATTGAAGTCGTGTGCGACTCCTCCGGCCATTCGTCCTATAACTTCCAACTTTTCGGCCTGATGCAGATGTTCCTGCACCTGCCTGCGCTCGGTCGCGTCGGCCAGCATCGCGATTAGAAACGCGGGTTGCCGGCGCGCGTCTCGGCCGAGCGACACCGTCAGGTGCGCCCACAGGTCGGAGCCATCTTTGCGCCGGTAGCTTCTTTCGATTTCAAACGATCTGCGCTTGCCGCGGAGCAATTCGGCCAGCAATTGCTGGTCAGTCAGGCGTTCTTCTGGCATGCCATTGCCGGGATCAACATCGCACGCAATTCCCGAATAGAGTTCGCCCGCGTGCGCGCCAGACAGTTCCCGATTGCTATAGCCAAGCATTCTGCTGAGCGCGGGATTCGCTTCCAGAATGCGGCCATCAAGCTGGCAAATCGCAATGCCGATGGCGGCTGCTTCAAACGCCACTTGGAAGCGCAGGTGGGAGTCCCCATCGTGGACCGCCGGAAATTGGGTGATGACGTTCATGCCATGTTGCCTTTGTTCGCAGACTGCTGATTCCGGTTCCAAGCTGGGAAGATGCGGTGCAACTTTTCCGCGAATGAAACTCGCCAACCTGATTAGGGAAAGTGTAGAGCGATTTCCATACCCGCTAAGTGCGAGCCGTCACACCAAATTTGTGACATTTCGGAAACAAGGGGAGGATCGTACGGGCCGTCGCCAGCAAGAGGGCGGCAGCATGGTTTTCAGGCTCGTAGTTGAGATATCGCGACGTCGTGGGTTAGCGCGGTTGCGGACATTACCGGCGCGTGTGCTTTTTCCCACTCAGCTTCGAACTATCGAGACTCTCGACGGTTCGAAAGGCAAGGCAAGGAGTCCATCCAGTAGTGCCGGGGGGCGCTCCCGCAGTCTTTCTGATCCGCACCAGGCCAGGTTTCCGGACGGATCTCAACGTTGAGAACATTGACCGTGACGTTCAGATCACCATCTCGCTCATTCATCGTAGCCGTAGCATCGGCGTCAATTGTTCTCGAGAAGGTCAGCCGTTGCGTTCTGCCGGTCACGTCTGCTGGACAGGGCAACTGACGGCGAACTGGGTCGTTTGTTTCCATCATCGACTCGATAATGGACTCGATCATCGGCTCGATATGAGCCTCTTCGTCCCATCCCATGTTTCCCAATATCGGCATTCCCTTTCTTTCTACACGCGCCGACCAGCCGGGGAAAGTTACGGACGTCTCGACTGCGAGGCCAACGTCGACCATGCACGATCGGAGCACTTGCGGTGCTCAACTGCCTGTCTTTTTAGCCAGTTTAGAACTCGGTTTGGGGTTGACGGATTCACCCAAGGCTACACATGACTAACAGTCACCAACAAGGAACTGCCGTTCCAAATCAGTCGGCACTCTCGCGATGTTCATTGCCCAAGATGGTCCTGTCCACTGCAATTGGCATCCAAGGACGGAATCGCTTGTAAGGGCGAGATGGATTTAATTCACTGAATAAGGAGCGCGTTCGTGGACAACATAAAAGGACTAAAAGTCGCAATCCTGATTACAGACGGTTTTGAAGAAGTAGAGATGGTGAAGCCCCGGCAGGCACTGGATGATGCTGGTGCCGAGACCAGCATCGTTTCACCGAAGAGTGGGAAGGTGCGGGCATGGAGTACGACCGAGTGGGGCAAAGAGTATCCGGTAGACGTCGCGCTGGACAAAGCTCAAGCGCGAGAGTTTCAGGCATTGGTGTTGCCGGGGGGCGTAATGAATCCCGACAAATTGCGGATAGAACCGAAAGCGGTCGAGTTCGTCAAATCTTTCTTCGACAGCGGCAAGCCCGTCGCGGTGATCTGCCATGGGCCGTGGACCGTGATTGAAGCAGGAGCGGCCAGCGGGAAGCGGATCACTTCATGGCCAGCTCTGAAAACCGATCTTCGCAACGCAGGAGCACGGTGGGTGGATGAAGAAGTCGTGGTGGATGGAAATCTGGTATCAAGCCGCAAACCAGACGATATTCCGGCCTTCAACCGGGAAATGATCAAACTTTTCGGGCACGCTCACGCTGAGAATAAGCGGGCAGCGTGAGGCCGATACGGCCGCGCAAGGTTGTAAATGCGCGGGAGAACGGGATCGAGCGCTGTCTCGAGACATTTCCTGGCATATAAGGAGCAAAACATGAAACGATTATTTAGAGTATTCAGTAGTTTGGCACTGCTCGGGACTCTCGCGTGGGGAGCTTCAGAACATGATGACGCCGTCGCACGCCTGAAGAGTTCAGCCGACGTTCTGAAAGCGATTGCGTCGAATCCGGATAAAGGGATTCCGGAAGAAGTGGTAGCACGGTCGAAGTGCATCGTGGTGATTCCGAACCTTGTGAAAGCCGGTTTAGTCGTCGGGGGAAAATATGGACGCGGAGTCGCGGTGTGCCGTACGAATTCCCGCGCTAATTCAGGATGGAGCGCCCCTGCATTCATCACCATCGGCGGCGGAAGTATCGGCGCGCAGGTGGGGGCCGAGGGCATTGACCTGGTGATGGTCGTGATGAACGACAAGGGAATGCAACAGTTGCTCGCGACCAAGACCGAGTTCACGCTGGAGGGTTCGGTTGCGGCGGGGCCGGTTGGAAAACATGTTTCGGTGGGTTCCGACTCGAGCCTCGACAGCGAAATGCTGACTTATTCCCGGACGAAAGGCGTGTTCGCGGGTCAGGCCTTGGAAGGCGCATCGGTGGGTCAGGATCAGGATGCTACCAAGGCGATCTACGGCAGCGAGGTGCCTCTCGACAAAATATTGCTTGGCCAGATTGCTGCGCCCTCTCCGGCAGCGCCTTTGATGCGCGAGGTCGCGGAGTTGAGCCGCGAGGCGGCGGCACAGCAGGCGCGCCAACAAACGCCACAGCGGATGAACAAATAAGCGGCCGGACGAAATACACTGAGCTGGAAGAATTCTCATTCCAGCCGCTACCGTGGAATCTCATCCTTGCGCAAAAATGCGCAAGGATGGGGCACCCAATGGCCCAGGGCGTAAAATCTTACAGTGTCAGCATGCCTTTCCGGCTCAATCGCGTTGCCGCTGCTTGCAAGACGATTCTGCCCCCGATTGCGTGGTTGATGCTGTGCTTGTTGTGTGCCTGTGGGCGCCCGCCCGCGGATAATGTTTCGAACCCCTCCGATTCGCAAAAGCTGCCTTTCGATCGCCAGCCGCGCTCGACGGGAATTTCACCCAGCCAGTCGCTGATTCCGTCCGGCACAAGACTGCCTGAGGGGACGGCCTTTCCAGTTCGGCTTCAGACACCGCTTTCGAGCGCATCCTCGCACTCCGGAGACAGCTTTCGTGCCATCCTCGATGCTCCGCTCGTGATCGACGGCCAGACGCTGGTAGCCGGGGGGACATCCGCGAACGGGCGTGTGCTTGAAGCCAAGGCCGCCACAAATTCTCCCATGAACACGTTGGAACCGGGGTACCTGCGCCTTGTGCTGGTGAGTTTGAATGTAGGCGGCAGGACGGTGGCGATCGAAACTTCCAGCATCTTCGCCAAGGGAGGCGTTCGCGAGGAACGGCCGGCCAGCGGCACATCTTCCGGGGTTCGCCGGATGGACAAAGCAAAAAGTAAAGACATCGAATTCGAAGTGGATCGCCATCTCAACTTTCGGCTGGCGCAGACCGTTGACTTAGAGTAGCCCTAACCTGCGATAATTCTGAAACGATCGATTTCACAACTTAGGTTCACGACTCAGGCAAGCGTGCCGTGCAATCCACGAAGCCCGCAGCTTTAGCCAGCACCACCGGGTAAAACGAGGGATGACCGGCCATGAGGTATCAGCATGCGTATTCGTTCCGTGCGTAGGTTGTTGTCTGTTTTACTCCCCGCGCTAATGTTCGCGCTTGTGGTGCTGTCCCTGTCGACGGCATCGTTCGCACAGATCGGCGTGGCCATTACCATCGGGCCACCTCCTATTCCTGTTTATGAGCAACCGCTTTGCCCGGGCGACGGATACCTTTGGGTGCCGGGATACTGGGCTTATGACTATGACGTCGATGATTACTACTGGGTGCCGGGCACATGGATTCTGGCGCCGGAAGTGGGTTTCCTCTGGACTCCGGGGTGGTGGGGTTGGGAAGGTGGGCATTTCCGGTGGTGGGACGGCTACTGGGGACCGACCGTCGGTTTCTATGGTGGAATTAATTACGGCTTCGGCTATTTCGGCGTTGGTTTCGAAGGCGGACGCTGGGACGGCGGACACTTTTTCTACAATCGCGCGGTCATGAATATTAATGTCACCGAGATTCATAACGTTTACAACACCACGGTGATCAACCGTAACGAGAATCACGTAGCCTTCAACGGCGGCAACGGTGGAATCAATGCGCGTCCGACGCCGGCCGAAGAAGCAGCGTCGCATGAGCGGCATATCGGGCCGGTGGCAGCGCAGACTGAGCACATCCAGGCGGCGCGAAGCAATCCGCAGTTGCGCGCGTCGGCGAACATGGGCAAGCCACCGATCGCAGCGACAGCCAGGCCCGGAGAATTCAGCGGACGCGGCGTCGTAGCGACCAGAGAAGCCGGCGGTGCTTATACGCCTCCCGCACGCGGTGAAAGTACTGCACGTGCAGGTAGCACCCCCACCCATCCTCGCGACCTGCCCCCGGTGGAGCGGCCCGCCGCTCCGAACTCAGGCAACCCGAAGGTCGACCAGAAGTACCAACAGCAGCAGGATAGATTGGTAGCGAAGCAGAATCAGGAGCGGCAGAAACTACAGCAACAGCAGGACAAGGAACACCAGCAACTGGAGCGGCAGAAAGCGCCTCCGGAGAGAACGCAGCAGGTCGAGCAGCGGCACCAGCAACAAACTCAGCAATTGCAGCAGCGGCACCAGCAGCAAACGCGGCAGTTGCAGCAGCGGCAGGCACCAAGGGCGCCGGCTAGGAAGTAGTTTTTGCGAAAAAGCCGGCGTGAAACGACGACCGGGCGGGGCATCGACCAAGTGTCGACGCCCCGCCCGGCGTCGCTAAGCGTCCCGTTTGCGGAAGTGCTCCCGACGTCTGAAAACCGGAGTCCCCCGGTCAGTTACGTTACCTACGTGATCTTCTGCCGCATTTGTAATATTTTTACACTTCAATCACGCGATATGGCGCTTGTCTCCCAACGCTACTCGTCTTGGTTGGCTGCACTCGCCCTTTCGTGCTCGCTCCTTAGTCCGATCTTTATCCCGACCTCTGGCTTTTCACAGTCCCAACCAGACGGCGTCAGCAAGCGTCGCGTAGTGATGCGGACTGCTCCGGCCTATCCCAGCTTGGCTCGCAATATGGCGTTGACAGGAGTGGTTCGGGTCGACGTGCTGGTGACTCCCGAGGGCACTGCCAAAACAGTAGAAGTCCGCGGCGGCCATCCGGTTCTGGCACAAGCGGTAGTGAACGCCGTTCGCAGTTGGAAGTGGGAGCCGGCGGCTCATGAATCCCGCGAGCCAGTCGAAGTCAAATTCAATCCCGAATAGCTCAGTTTGTTTCTATTAATCGTTGCCCTATCACTCGGTTCTGCCATGAGAGGGGTCGTTTGAGGTTGCGACGTTCAGGTCGAGGTATAGGCGCTGGGCCGAATCTTGCGCGGAAGAAACGCCGGGTGGGTAGCAGTTTCCGTCTTTATTATAAGTAGCGGAGCAGCCGCGGGCGAAATCCGGGCGCTTCGGAGACTGCGCGAATTGCCAGACGTCGGCAAAGGGAATGCCACTCGACTTCGGCGAAAGATCCTTCGGTACAACGGTACATCCCGGCGAGGGCGGACAGGAATCGTTGACCACCCAATACTTGATTTCCCTTCCCCCGGCATTTTGGCGGATATCCTCGGCGGTTACGATCGAGACTCCGGAATCCTCTTTGGCGGGAATGCCCGAGCAGTACACTCCCGCTGCGAAGTGCGCGGCAGTCACACCATTGACCCAGGCATGAAGATAGTCGCGTTGCTCGCGAAGAAGACGTCCACCTTGTTCCTGGTCGAGGAAAATGACTGTCTGCAAGGGAAAACCTTCAGTGCGCGCGGTGCGGACAGCGGCCGCCGCGTCGTGGGCACCTAGCTTTGCGGCGTCGCCAACCCGCTTGATCTCCGCGTAGGTGCGCCCGTTGAACAGAACCAGGAAGCCGAAACCCGCAGCCTGGAGGACCTTGCGTTTTCCCGTCCAGGAATTCGCTTTCGCGCCCGGCGGATTATTGAGCCAATAGCCGGAGTAGGAAAAGGTCTGGCGGAGACTCTTCAAGTTTGCGTCGCCGGGATAATCGTTGCGATCAAAGCCGACGTATGCGGCGGGGAGGGGGCTGGCATCCGGCGCTCGCCGCAATCCCATCAAAAGGGATGCCGTGAGGGCGATTAGCAACACAGGTTTCATTCAGACCTTTCAAGGCAGCAATTCGCTTTGACCCGGTTTTCGTGCAAAAATGTACGCCCTTCGGCTCTGGTACTCAACCTCCGGGGCGTACGGCTCTCGCTCAATGATCTCTTCAATCACCATCCCTACATTCTCTAAATGATGCCGGATCGCCGATGTCTGAAAAAGGAAGAAATCCATCGAAATCTGTTCACCCCACAGCTCATCTTCGTGAAGGACCTCATCGCCCACGTGGAACGCGAGCAACAGCAAACCGCCGGATTGCAGCACTCTCGCCATCTCTCGAAACACGATCGGCAGAGATTTGTGAGGAATATTCACGATGGCATAGAAGGCGGCGATTCCGGCGAGGCTACCCTCCGGAAGGTCCAGCGCCAACATGTTCCCTTCGCGAAATGAAATATCCGGACTCAATTTTCGAGCCTGTACCAGCATCAGCGAGGAGAGATCCAATCCGAACACCGTGGCGCCCGCATCGCGCAGGAAACGGGCAACATGACCCGGGCCGCAGCCCATGTCACAGATGCTGCCACGCCCGGCGAGCGCGGCCGCGAAACGGTTGAGCAGTTCCCGGTCCAGCGGCTTTTGCCCCAGTTCGTTAAAAAGTCGGCGCGCGTACTCGTCGGCGAGCCGATCGTAGCTTTCGCGAATCGAGCGTGTGATGTCGTCGTCCATTAGGCTCTTGCCTCAGCCGCCTCGAGCTGGTAATTCTGCCGCTCCGTAAAGCCAAGCGCCCGCTCAAGCTGTTATCTGTTGATCCTGTTTGTGTTCCGGTTTTGCCGCGGCTGCGGGCAAGCGCAGGCGAAAAGTGGTGCCGGCCCCGACGACGGATTCGAACTCGACCGAGCCATAGTGCCACTGCATGATCTGGTAGGTTTGCGCCAATCCGATTCCGCTCCCGCCCTTCTCGCTCTTGGTCGTGTAGTAAAGCTCGAAAATTTTCTCCTGCGCTTCGGGCGGAATGCCGCAACCCTGGTCGAGCACTTCGGCCAGAATCATTTCGCCGTCGCGCCGCGCCTTCAGCGTGAGTGTGCCTCCGGTGGTCATGGACTGCACGCCGTTCAGCACCAGGTTCAGAATTGCCTGTTTCATCAGATCGGAATCGACGCGCACCATGAGCGCGTCTGCAGCATTCGTGCTGCCCTCCGCGAGAGACGCGACTAGCTCCGTCTCTACGTCTCCGGTGGGAAGTTCCAGCACTACGTGCACGTCATGGCGCGCGGCATCGGGCGCGGCAAGCACCGATACGCTCTCGAGAATCTTGCGCAGATCCACGTCCTCCAGGCGCAAATCGCGGGGACGGGTGAAATCCACCAGGATTTGCACGACGCGGTCGAGACGGTGAATTTCGTTGCCAATGATATCCATGTGGCGGCGGGTATCAGGATCGTCCTGCTGCAGTTTGTTTTGCAGCAACTGCAAGTGCAGCACAATGGCGTTGATGGGATTCTTGACCTCATGAGCTACGCCTCGGGTCAGACGGCCGCTGGCAGAGAGGCGGCGCGAGATTTCGATCTCGTCCTCGATGCGGCGCACCGATTCGGCGTCACGCATGGTCAGCAGAGCGCCGATCGGGGTGCCCTTTTCCTGGATGAAATCGAGCGAGACCTGCACGCGCCGGCCATCGACGGCGTCGAATTCGTACTGCACCAGCGGACGTTGCTTCTGGAATGCGGGCAGAACCACCGCGCCGAGAACCGTTCCGTCGGAAAAAATTTCTTCTGCTGTGCGGCCCAGAATTTCACGGCGCGGGCGGCCCAGAAATTTTTCCGCCGAGGCGCTCACCAGCACCACGCGCGAATCGCGCGTGAACAGCATGAGTCCGTCCTGGAGCTTGGTCATGACTTGCTCGACATTGTCTTTGAGGGCGGAAAAGATTTGGTTCGTATCGTGGATCTGCCGGCCCAGGTGAGCGATCTTCAGCGACACCAGCCCTACCTCATCTTCGGAACCAGACTCTTCGGCGGGCAACAGATCTCCGGCGCTGGCACTGTCGAGGTTTCGGCTGATGGCCTTCAGGGGGCCGAGCGCCACATTGGAAACCACCGCCGAAAGCACCAGAGAACAGAAAATTGCGACGACCGAAAAGAAACCTGCCTGCTGCAGTTTCGGTGTCAGTTCGTTGTGCAGAAAAACTGTCGAGACGCCGACGCGAACGCTGCCAAAGACGTGCCCATCCAACTCCAGCCCAATGCTCACGTCATACACCGTGCCCGGGCCGTAGAGCAGGCGCAACTGGCGCCGGAAGCTGGCGTCGCGCAACACGCTCAGCGGGGCACGCACTGGGACGGGCTTGCCATTCAGCGCCGGATTGGTATCGAGAATCGCCACGCCGTTCGGATCAATGATGGCGGCGTCGTAAATGATGCGGGAGTTTCCCACGACCGATTCCAGCATGTCGTTGAGGTTGGTGTCGGTCTGCAGATAATTGGTGATGGCCGCGCGCATGGCCTTGGGATTTTCGGTATTAACCCGCGTACTGGTCAGGTCGGGCACCGCTTTGGAGGCGGCATACTCCAGTTGGTTGGTGAGCTGGGACGCGGTTTCATCGGCCCACAGCAAGCGCTGGCGGAGCAGTTGCGAGAGGTAAATCCAGGAAAAGCCGACGACGAGAGCCGTGAATAGCGTGGTGATCACGAGCACGATGATGAATTTGCGAGTCATCGAAAAGGCAGGTGCCAGGTCTCAGGTATCAGGTCTCAGGAAAAGCAAAATCAATTCGTTTCGTCGTTAAGTGATTTCGCTGATTCCTGAAACTGATACCTGAAAACTGACACCTGAGACCTTACTGATTACTCCTCCTCGGCTACCAGCGCATCCTGCGGTCGTCCATATTCTTTCAGCTTGTTATGCAGCGTCTTCAGGCTGATGCCGAGGATCTCCGCGGCTCGCGTTTTGTTGTTCGTGGTGGCCTGCAGGGTTTTCAGGATGAGCAACTTCTCCGCTTCCGCTACCGTCGTGCCCACGCCCAGGTGAACGGCGTCGGGATCGTTTACCACCGGGCGCACGCTCTGGCCAAAGCCCGGGGGCAAATGTTTGGTCTCGATCAGTCCGCTCTCGCAGACGATCACGGCGCGCTCCAGCGTGTTGCGCAACTCGCGCACATTGCCCGGCCAGCTGTAACTCTGAAACATATTGAGCACGGCCTCGCTCACATCCGCCACCTTGCGATCGTGCTTCTCGTTCATGTCCGCAAGCAGGCTCTTCACTAACTCGCGGATATCTTCTTTGTGCTCGCGCAGCGCCGGCATATGGATATTGAAAACGTTGAGCCGGTAATAAAGATCTTCGCGTAGTTCCCCGTTGGCCACGGCATCGTCGGGAACTTTGTTGGTGGCCGCGAGCACGCGCACATCGACCGACGTTTCGACCTTGCTGCCCAGCCGCCGCAACTTGTGGTCCTCCAGCACGCGCAAGAGCTTGGCCTGGGTGCCGACCGGCATTTCGCCAATCTCATCGAGCAGCAAGCGTGCCGCCTTCGGCCAGTTCGAAGCAGCCGGTGCGGCGCTCCACCGCGCCCGTGAACGCGCCTTTTTCGTGGCCAAAGATCTCGCTCTCGATGAGCGTTTCGGGAATGGCCGCACAATTGATCGGGACGAACGGTTTGCTGCGCCGCGGGCTGAGATCGTGGATAGTGCGCGCCACCAGTTCCTTGCCGGTGCCGCTCGCCCCGGTGATCAGCACCGAGGCCGTGCTCGGCGCCACCAGTTCGATCAGGCGAAACACTTCCTGCATTTGAGGAGAGGCGCCGACCAGCAAGCCGAGCGCTCCTTTGTCGCGCAAGCGGCGGCGCAGCAATTCATTTTCGGTGCGGGTGTTGAGGATCTCGCCGATATTGGTCAGGATGGAGCGCAACCGGCGGAAGTCGATGGGCTTCTCGATGTAATCCTGCACGCCCAACCGGCCTGCGTGAAATGCGGTATCGGTCGCTTTCTGGGCGGTCACCATAATGACAGCGATCGATTGCGCCAGATCGGCCAGCTTCTCCACCAGTTCCATGCCGCCCATGCGGGGCATCTTCACGTCCGTGATCACAATGGAGGGAGCAAAGACGGGAATTTTTTCCAGAGCTTCCACGCCATCGGCTGCCGTATCGGTGCGATAGCCCCATCCCGAAACCAGTTCGGCCAGCCCGGTTCGTTCGTTCGCTTCGTCTTCGACGATCAGTACGCGTTCTTGAGTCATGAATTCGTGCGCCGTTGATACATACTGCATTATTCAGGGAACAGCGGCGCCCCGCAACCCCGCAAGGCATGCCTGCGTCATTTTGAGACGATAACAAGTTTGCAACCTTCCAGTACTAATCCGCAACTAGTGAGCAAAACAGAACAGTTCGCCGCCGTGGGTCGATGCGATGATGCTCCCGCGAGGGGGAAGATACCGGCAAAGTATGGGGCGGAGGCGGAATTTTAAGGATGCAGACTGATTTGCTAGACAATTTCGACCCTTCCTCTTTTGCAAAACTACCCGCTTGCTGTAGAATTCTCTGTTTCCCAAGGTGCAGTCTATCCGTGCGTGCCGTAAGGCTTCGTTGATTTCAGAAGTGCGCTTTTATTGCTTTCAGTTCTACTAAATAAATTGCAGTGGATCGATTCGGAGGAACTCAATGTCAATTTGTCACACGACCTACCGGAGATGCGCGAGTGTCGCGCTCGTCCTGGCCCTCGTTCTGCTTGCTTTGCCGTCGATGCTGAACGCACAAACGGCTGCGCCCAACGCGCCGACTCCGCAGTCGGACAGCTCATACCCGAAGTAGGAGTTGTTCGTTGGCTATCAGTGGTTAAACCCTGGCGGCAACATTCCCGATACCAGCTACTCCCCGCCCGACCCCTTACAAGATTGCCCTCGATTGTCCGAGGGGCATGGGCGCGAATCTCTCCTACAACTTCACGAGAATTTCGCGCTCGAAGCCAATTGGGGCGTGAACTGGAGCGACGGCAACCATATCAACATCAACATGGGTGCGGTTGGGCCGAAGGTTACCTATCGTGGCGAAGACGGCGTGGAGTTTTTCGTGCACGCGCTGGTCGGCTTTGAGAAGATCTCGTTTCTGAGCGTCAATAACAGCACCCAGCGTCGGCGGATTGCTGGGCGGCGGCATGGATTACAGGCTCACCAAGCATTGAAGCTCCGAGTGTTTGAAGCCGACTATCAGGTGGCGGGGGCAAACTGGGCTAGCGATCGTGCCGCCAGTGAATTCGGGCTGCGTCATGCGGGCTATAACGGCGTGCGCCTGACGACCGGCTTGGTGTACGAATTTGGCGGCGGCGCTCCCATCGTTCCGCCGGCGGCGGCTTGCTCGGTGCAGCCCTCCTAAGTGATGGTCGGCGAACCGGTGAACGCTACGGTTGCGGCCAGCAACTTCAACCCCAAGCACGCGCTTACCTACGCCTGGACCAGCAACGGCGGCAAGATTACGGGCAAGGACACGGCCGCGAGCATCGACACCAACGGCGTGAGCGGCGGCAGCTACACCGTCACGGCAACCGTTACCGATGCCAAGGCGAAGACGAACAACACGGCGAGCTGTACCGCGAACTTCACCGTGAAGGAACCGCCCAAGAACCCGCCGCAGATTTCCTGCTCGGCGAGTCCGTCGTCACTCCAAGCCGGTGCCAGTGCGACCATCAGTTGCACCTGCACCAGCCCGGATAACGTTCCGGTAACGGTGGGTGGATGGACCGCGAGCGGCGGCAGCATTTCGGGCAGCGGAAACTCCGCGACCCTCAACACCACCGGCGCTTCCTCGGGCCCCATCACGATTGGCGCTACATGTACCGACTCGCGCGGCTTAACGGCTTCGACCTCGAGCACGGTGACGGTTGAAAATCCGCCACCGCCGCCGGCGCCGCAAGCTACCAAGGTGAACGAGTGCCAATACCCGAACGTCAAGAAGCCCTGGCGTGTCGATAACACCTGCAAGGCCGAACTGGACGATGTTGCCCTTAAACTGCAGCAGGATCCGGATGCCAAGCTGGTCGTTGTCGGAAACGCTGATCCGAATGAAAAGCGCAAGAACCTGGCAGGCGAACGGGCGGTCGACGTGAAGGTCTACATCTCGGGAGGCGAGGCGAAACAGAACATCGACGCCAGCCGCATCGAGTGCCGCACCGGAAACGCAGGCACGGCGACCTCGGAACAGTGGATCGTTCCGGCGGGCGCGACCTTCCCCAACGCCGGCAGCACGACCCCGGTCGACGAAATGAAGGTAAAAGCGATTCCGGATCATCCGAAGCCGGTGGCCAAGAAGAAAGCGGCGAAAAAGGCCGAATAACCGAGTAAAAAAGCACGAAAGGCCGGTGGGGTTAGCCCCCTCCGGCCTTTTTTAGTGTTCGATCTTCGGTAACCTTGTCCCAGGCGTGCTAGGCTGTCTAGAGTTAAGCGCAGGCGAATATCGTTCGCAGGGGTCAATCTACGCGCATGGAATCCACAGGGAAACGGAACGTTCTCCGCACCACTTTATTGCTTGTCGGCGTCAGTCTGTCGTTAGTCTTATGAGCACCGCGCTGCTGGCCTCGGGGCCATGGCAGGTGTTAGGTCCAGATGGCGGCGACGCGCGCAGTCTGGCTTACGACGCGCACAATCCCGATCACATTCTGCTCGGCACCAGCACCGGCCAGATGTTTACTTCGAATGATGGTGGACGCACCTGGTCGCGTCTCGCGCGCCTCGGCGGCGACGAGTACGTGCTCGACCACATTTCCATCGACCCGCAGGATTCCAACCGTATTTACGTCTCGGCATGGAGCTCGTCGGGCCAGCAGATCGGCGAAATCTTCCGCACCCGTGACGGCGGCCACAGCTGGGATACGCTGCCCGCGATGCACGGCAAATCGATTCGCGCTATGGCCATGTACAAGGGTGATTCCAACGTTCTGGTCGCCGGCGCGCTCGATGGCGTTTATCGCAGCAATAATGGCGGCGATACCTGGGAGCGCCTGTCCGAACTCCCCGACATCAAGAATATCGAATCGATCGCGGTTGATCCCAAGGATCCCAACACCGTCTATGCCGGAACCTGGCACTTGGCCTGGAAGACTTCCGACGCCGGCGCGAACTGGCAGCACATTAATAAGGGTATGATCGACGACTCCGACGTATTTTCGGTCATCGTCGACCATGACAATCCCTCAATCGTGTTCGCCAGCGCTTGCTCGGGAATCTACAAGAGCGAGAACTGCGGGCAATCTGTTCTCGAAGATTCAAGGCATTCCGTTCTCGGCGCGCCGCACCCGCGTGCTGAAGCAGGATCCGACCAACGAAAACATCGTCTACGCCGGAACCACCGAAGGCCTGTGGAAGACCGTCGATCTCGGCAAATCCTGGAAGCGGGTCAGCGATTCCGAGGTCGTCGTCAATGACGTGATGGTCGATCCGCGGGATTCCAATCACGTCCTGCTCGCCACGGACCGCAGCGGCGTGATGGCCTCCACCGATGGCGCCGCCACCTGGAACACTTCCAACAAGGGTTACGCGCATCGCTACGTGTCCGCCATACTGGCCGATAACAAGGACGCGAGCACGCTTTACGTTGGCGTCGTGAACGACCGCGAATACGGCGGCGTTTTCTATTCCCATGATGCCGGCCAGCACTGGTTGCAGAAAGCGCCGGGCCTCGGCGGAAAAGACGTTTTCACCCTCAAACAGGCTCCGAACGGAATGCTGGTGGCCGGAACCAACCACGGCGTGTATTCGTTGGAGCGTAATGCCAGCGAATGGCATTCCATGAACGTGGTCGTGATCGAGCACACTTCGAAAGTGGTGCGCAAAGGCACGAACCAAAGCGGTCACGCACACGGCCATCGAAAAGAAGGAACTGGTAGCGCGCGTCAACGATCTGGAACTTGGTGCCGGACGTTGGCTGGCAGCAACGACGGATGGCATCTACTACCAGCACCGACCAAGGCAAAACCTGGAAGGGTGGTCCAGTGCTGGGACAGACGGATTTCGTTTCGGTTCGTGCGGACGATTCCTCGTTGGTCGCAGCTACCCACTCCGGCGTGTTGGTCTCGAATAACAATGGAGCCACCTGGCATGCGACGGGCGTTCCGTCGTATGTGGTTGGCATCCATAGCCTGGCCATCACTTCTGATAACCAGATCATGATTGCTTCCCGCCAAGGCGCGTTCCGCACTGCCGACGGGGGCGCGACCTGGCAGCATGTTGAGAACGGCTTGCCCGGCAAGGACATCACTTCCGTCAGCTGGGATTCCACTCACCATCGCCTGCTGGCCACGAGCGATGCCACCGGCGTGATTTTCGAAAGCCACGACGGCGGACGTTCCTGGCAGCGCGGTCCCGACAGCGGATACCCGCTGCGCCGGGTCAGCGTAATTGGCGGACGGTTCGTGGGCGCGACTCCATTTGACGGCGTCGTCCTGCAACCGGAAAACGAATCCATCAGCGCCGCTGCCGACGCGTGGCAGCACCGAGTAAAACTGCAATTCAACCCAACCACGAACCGGGGAGGCGGAAACGCTTCCCCGGTTTTTTGTTGCCAATCGAACCCTGCCCTTGCATTCCTGGCGATACTGTGTTCAACAATTCCTTTGTCGCTATTATGCGACTGGCGTGCGGACTTGCGATTGCGCTTAGCCTGAGTTTCCCCTTGTTGGGACAAACTCCGACTGCCCCGGCTCCGGCAGAAAACCCATCTTCGGCCCAGGCTCCTGCCGATGCCTCGGCCTCGCCGGATAAGAAAGCGGAGACGCGAACGAGGAGAAGAAGCAGTCGGATTCTGGAGTGTGAGCTGGTGAAAGTAAAAAGCACCGCAGGCCGCCACTGCCCACGCCTGAAGGCAGTCCGCGAAAGATTGTTGTGCGCGAGGGGGGAGCGAGTGAACCGGCCGCGCAGATTGTCCCCGGAATGACCGCCGAAGAAGCCTCTCGCGAGCGTCAAAATGCGCAACAGTTGCTGGGTTCGACAGACGACCAACTGAAACGCCTCGCAGACCGTGTGCTCAACGCGCAACAACAGGAAACCGTAGGACAAATCCGCAACTACATGAACGGTGCGCGCGGAGCCTTGCAGGAAGGCGATGTAAGCCGGGCCAGCACGCTGGCCGAGAAGGCGCATTTGCTGTCGGACGATCTGTTGAAACATTAGCGAAGGTGCTAGGTCTCAGGTGTCAGGTTTCAGGAAAATCCTAACGGAGCTAAGGTCCCCCTCGCCTAAGTCCCGCCGAGACCTTCTTTTTCTACTCACTTGTAAAGTAGTCGACGGTCACGGGGTTCTCAAACAACGAGTAATCGCGGGTCACGACGGTGATGCCGCTGTCGGTGACGAAGTAGCGCTCGCGGTCCGCTTCGACATCGTAGCCGATCGTGGTGCCTTCGGGAATATGCACGTCGCGGTCGATGATGGCTTTGCGGATGCGGCAACTGCGTCCCACATTGACGTGCGAGAACAGAATGCTGTTCTCGATCTCCGCGTAGGAATTCACCCGCACATTCGGAGACAGCACGCAATTCTGCACGGAACCGCCGGAAACAATGCAGCCGGAAGAAACCAGGGAATCGAGAGCATGTCCCATGCGTCCGCTTTCGGCAAACACGAATTTTGCCGGAGGATACTGGCGCTGGTGCGTGCGGATGGGCCATTGCTCGTCATAAAGATTGAATACGGGAGTGACCGAAACCAGGTCCATGTTGGCTTCGTAGTAGGCTTCGAGCGTTCCCACGTCACGCCAGTAGAGGGCTTCCTTCTTGTTTTCATCGACAAAATTGAAGGCGTAAACGCGGTAGTCACCCAGCATTTTGGGCAGGATGTTCTTGCCAAAGTCGTGACTGGAATCGGGATCCTCGGCATCTTTGAGCAGCACGGGGATGAGCACGTCGGTGTTAAAGATGTAGATGCCCATCGAGGCGGAAATCTTCGTGGGATCGTAAGGGGATCGCAGCTCGGTCTGCACCGGCTTTTCCAGAAATCCGATGATGCGGTTCTCCTGGTCGATGTCGACCACCCCAAAATGGCGGGATTCGGAGGGATCGGTGACCAGGGTCGCGACGGTGACGTCGGCGCCGGCGTCCTGATGCTGCTTGAGCATGCGGCCGTAATTCATTTTGTAAATATGGTCGCCGGAAAGGATGATCACGTACTTGGGCTGCTCGCTGCCGATGGAATAGATGTTCTGGTAGACGGCATCGGCCGTCCCCATATACCAGTTCTCGCTGACCCGCTTCATCGGGGGCAGGATTTCAATGAACTCACCGATTTCGCGGCCGAAGATGTTCCAGCCCTCGCGGATCTGGCGATTCAGCGAAAGCGCCTTGTATTGCGTGAGAATAAAAACCCGCCGCAGCCCGGAATTGACACAGTTGGAAAGTGTAATGTCGATGATGCGGTAGATGCCGCCGAAGGTCACGGCGGGTTTGGCGCGGTCGCGCGTGAGTGGGTAAAGGCGCTCCCCGGCGCCACCGGCAAGCAAGATTCCGAGCGTATCTTTCATTGGCACACTATCCTCGGCACACCATAGAGATGCAGCTTGCCACGGGAACGCTGCTTTGGGCCAACGCGAAATACTAGCACAGGGGGCAGATTCCGATCAGTGTCGCGCAACACACGACAGACACGACGAGGCGGCGAGATGAATCGAAGTATGGTCACGACTTCCCTGCCCTCACACTGGCCGACGAGCTGAGCTTTAGCGAAGGCGCTGGACCGCGCCCCAGGCCCGCTCGACATCCTTGAGAACACTTCCCGGAAAGCCGCCAGCGCCCGCCAGAAAATCTTCTTGACAGCCGTCGAGGCCGCCTTTTACTATGTCGGCCAACAAGAGCGAGCGCTCGCCTTGATGCAGCGCCGCATGAAGCTATGCCCAAGCTTCTCGACGACACCGTCGCCAAGAACCGGCGCAAGATCGAACGCGCCGCGCAAGAGCTATTCACGCGCCAGGGATTTCACGGCACCACCGTCCGGGAAATTGCCCACAAAGCCGGCGTATCCATGGGCAAGCTCTATCTCTATTACCCCAATAAAGAGGACATCTTCATCGGCCTGGTGCAGCACATGGAGCAGAAGATGGAAGCGCTGCGGCAGAGCGAACTCTTTCCCTTAATGCAGTCCCCCGATCCCGAATCGCTGAAAAAGCTGGGGATGGCCGTCGGGCGCTTCGTCTCGGAGAACCTGGACTACTGGCGACTGATGTATGTCGACGTCGTCGAGTTCCGTCATAAGCACTTCATTCACAGCTATCGCGAAGTTGCGGGAGGTCTGCGCACCTATTCCACGGCGTTGTTCCAAAAGGCGCCGATTCCCTTCCCCGGCGACGTGAACCCCGGGTTGGCCTATGTCAGTTTGTACTTGCAGTTTGTTACGTATTTTCTGGTGGAGGAACTCTTCGGCGCCAAGCGCTATCTGGGCGTGAGTGACGAAGAAGCGGTCGATCAGTTTGTCCGTCTGTACACCTGCAGCGGGAAGAACCGGGCTGCGAAGAAGCACTAAGCGCGACACATGATTGCGACACGAGGAGGAAGTATGCGAACACTCACAACCCTGGTGGCGGCCGCCGCCATTCTCTGTTTCATGGCACCGATGACGCAAGCGCAGACGGCCACCACCGGGCAAATCGTGGGCGTGGTGACGGATCCGACGGGGCCATCGTAGTCGGCGCAAAAGTTGCGCTCACCAGCGACGCCGGCGTGCGCCGCGAAACCACGACCGGCAGCAACGGCCGTTACACGTTTCCCCTGCTCGATCCGGGCGACTATCAGATCGAAGTGAACCAGAGCGGATTTGGTCCGCTGAAGCTGGAAGGCGTGGTGGTGCAGATTACCGCGACCACGGTCGCCGACGCTGGCCTCAAGGTAGCCGGCGCGCCGACTACGGTTTCGGTGACGGGCGAAACGCCGCTGGTGCAGACGGAAAGCTCTGCCAAGGGCACCGTTATCGATGAGACGCAGGTGCGCGATCTGCCGTTGCCGACGCGTAACTTCCAGCAATTGCTGGCGCTGACGACGGGAACGTCGGGCCCGATCCAGAACTCCTCCGATCTGGGGCGCGGCGATGAGCCTTTGTATGTCAACGGCCAGCGTTCGACTTTCCAATAGTGTGGTCATCAATGGCGTTGATGCGAACTCGATCGGCACGGGATCGATGCCCAATCTCGCCGTCCCTTCCATCGATTCGCTGCAGGAATTCGTCGTGCAGACCAGCCTGTACGATGCCTCGCAGGGCCGCAACGCGGGCGGAATCGTAGCGGCAGTCACGAAGTCCGGTACTGACAAGTTCCACGGCGATGCCTTCGAGTTCTTTCGGAATACCGATCTGGATGCCAACAATTTCTTCCTGAATGCAATTGGCACGCCCCGTCCCACATACGACCGCAACCAGTTTGGCGCTACCCTGGGTGGTCCGGTGATCAGGGATCGCGCCTGGTTTTTTATTTCCTATCAAGGCACCCGCGAAACCAATGGCACCTCGCTGACCAACTCGATGGCCACTTTGTTTCTGCCGGCCTATTTGGGAGCGCAGCGCGACCCCACTTCCCTGGCTGCGCTTTCGGTATGTTATGGCTTGGGTGGATTTGTCGATCCTACGGCTGCGGCGGCACTGACGGCCAAGCTTCCCAACGGACAGTACATGATTCCCGGCGTTCGCGGCGTCACCACGGGTGCTGGGTGCACGCCGGGGAACCCAGGCAACCCGGTGTTGCAAACGATTCCCTCGAATTCGACGTACAAAGAAGATCAGTTCAACAGCAATCTTGATGTCAAACTGAGCAACGCGAATCGCTTCTTCGGCAAGTTCTTCTTTGCCGCGAACCGCACCAATCAGGCGCTCTATGACCAGTTCGGCGATGGGAGCCCACTGCAGGCACCGGGCTGGCCGACTGAGGAAGATGTCGACCAGCGTATCCTTTCGCTAGGCGTAACTTCAGTGATATCGAGTCGTTTATTGAATGAAGTCAGGTTCGGATGGAGTCAAATTTACGGTCCCGGCAACCCCTCTCAGCCGATCAGTTCCTCGCAATTAGGAATTTCGTCGCCGCTCAGTGCTTTGTTCCCAGGAATGCCAACGATGTCGTTCACGAACATGTTCACTCTCGGGCCGTCTCCGCTGGCGATTAATTACGCGGCGACCGACACCAAGAGCATTGGCGATACGATGACGTGGACGAAGGGCGCGCACACTTTCAAGTACGGTGGCGAATACAAGCGCCAGATGCTGGACGCTCCCTATTTCGATGTGTTTCCCAACGGAGAAATGTTTTATCTGGGCTTTAGCGCCGCTACGTGCCCGACGTCGCTCGGAGCGGGAGGACAGGCCGACTGCGGAGTAATCAAAGACTTCCTCGAAGGGCTGAACGGCCTCTCGGTAATTGGCTCGGGCACCAACAGCTTGCACAACCGCGCTAACGACTTCTCCGCTTTCTTCCAGGATGATTGGAAGATCGCCCGCCGCCTTACGCTTAACCTGGGACTGCGCTATGACTACTTCGGTCCCACCACGGAGACCCAGGGCCATTTTGTGGGCTTCGTACCCGTCCCAGGCGACAACCGTTACTGTGCCTGGTCTCGGCCAGGTCGTGCACTGGGGGCTTCGTCCAGGCCGGGAATGGAAACTTGCCTGGAATTCCCAAAGTCAGTGACGGATTGGTCAAGCCCAACTACAAGAACTTCGGGCCGAGAGTGGGATTCAGCTATCAGGTAGGAGACACCGGCAAGATAGTTCTGCGCGGCGGTTACGGTATTTTCTATGACCGGCCCAACATGCGGCTGTTCAACAGCCAATTGTTCAACATGCCTTACGAAATGCTGGCCACCGCACTGGCCACGCCGAACGAAAATCCATTTGTGCAGGTTCCCCTACCCAGCGCTTTCCCGCTGACCATCAGCGGCAATCCTGGCGTCTTTCCCCTTGGAGGATATCCAGCCTTCCTGCCGGTGACCTTGCTCACATCGGGCGGACCATTCTACGATCCCGCTTATCCGGTTCCGGCCACCGGGCTCTATCCGGACTTGCAGGACTGGGCCATCCCCTACATTCAAACCTTCAACCTTGGATTGCAGACCAGCATCGCCAATAACTGGATGCTCGACCTGGGCTACGTCGGTAACGTTAGGGCGCAAGTTTCCGCGCTTGTTCTCGTTCAACCAGGCGCTTCCGGGGTGCCGCTGGGAACGTTTTAGCCGGCTTGCCACCCTCGGTGAGCGGACCTTTCTTCCCCGGCTTTGGCAATCTGACAGATCCCGGTTTAGGCAGCTTCCTGATGGAAAGCAATTCCAACTCCAATTTCAACTCGCTTCAGGCGACTCTCAACAAGCGCTTCTCCCACGGACTGCAAATGCTGTTCAGCTACACCTGGTCGCACTCTCTGGACTACTACTCCGGAAGTCCCGTCAGTGACATCACCACGCTCCCCGGAGACATGGTCAACGAACAGCATAACTACGGCTCTTCGGATTTCGACCGGCGGCATCGTTTCGTCGCCAGCTACTTATATGAGCTGCCGAAGGCTTATCACGGAAGCTCGGCGTTCGGGAAAGAAGCGTTGAACTCCTGGAGCGTGTCCGGGATCGTGACCCTGCAATCCGGCACTCCATTCTCGATCTACGGGGATGATTCGGCGTTTGAGTCAACCGTGGCCGATCTGGCTCCCGGCCGGACGCTGCAATCCGCGATCAAGGGCGGCAACGTCGAAAGCCGCTTGAATGCCTATTTCGACACGAGCGCCTTTGTGATACCCGCGGCGATCAAGGATCCCGGCTTCGGACAGTTGGGAAGAAACATCATCGTCGGACCGAAACAGATCGAGACGGACCTCTCCATCATGAAGCTGTTTCCGGTGACGGAAAGCCAACACCTGGAGTTCCGGACCGAATTCTTCAACCTGTTCAATAACGTGAATTGGGCCAACCCCGTAAACATAGTTTCGTCGGCCAACTTTGGACAGATCGCGTCAACCACGACTGGGCCCAGAGTGGTTCAGTTTGCGCTGAAGTACAACTTTTAGGAGTCGCATGAAAGGCACAGGTCTCGGCGGAAAGGTCGTCATCGTAACCGGCGCCGCGGCGGGGATCGGACTCGCCACGGCCCGGCGGTTTGCCAGCGAAGGCTGCCGGGTGGCGGCATGGGATGTCAACGATGCTGGGCGGGACGAGTTGTTGCGCGAACTCACCGCGCTCGGAGCGGAGGCGCTCTTCCGCAAAGTCAGTGTTTCCAGTGATGCCGATGTCGAGTCTGCGGTCGAAGAAGTTGTCGGACGGTGGGGCGCGGTCGATGTGCTGATCAATAACGCGGGCATCACGCGCGACTCGCAATTCGTCAAGTGGAAGGACGGCGTAGTCGCCAGTACGATGAGCGATGAGGCGTTCGATTCGGTCATCTCGGTCAACCTTAAGGGCGTTTTCCTTTGTTCGCGGGCGGTCGTGCCGCACATGATCCGCAAGGGCTCGGGGGTGATCCTCAACGCCTCTTCGGTCGTCGGTCTGTATGGAAATTTCGGGCAGACGAATTACGCCGCCAGCAAAGCGGGGGTCATCGCATTTGCCCAGACTTGGTCGCGCGAACTGGCGAAATACAATATCCGCGTGAACGCCATTGCTCCGGGCTTCATCGCCACCGAAATGGTGCAGAAAATGCCGGAGAAGGTGGTGCAAAACATGGTGTCGCACACGCCTCTCGGCCGTATGGGCAAGCCTGAAGACGTAGCTGAGGCTTATGTTTGGCTGGCCTCCGATGCGGCATCGTTCATAACCGGCACCGTGCTCTCGGTCGACGGCGGATTAGTGCTGGGGACGTAATCTGGTAATTCAAGCTGGCAATTCAACCTTCTAATTCGACACGGCAATTCAAGAGGGCTCATCCATGACGCGTTACGCAACCATTGTCGCCACCGGGAGGTACGTGCCTGAGATCGAAGTGACTAATGACATGCTGCGCGAGCGCTTCAAGCATATCCCGGATTTCGTGGACAAGATGGAGGCCAGCAGCGGCATCAAGACGCGTTGGCATGCTCCCGAAAACTGGGCGACCAGCGATGTCGCTTTGCCCGCAGCCAAGCTGGCGATCGAGCGCGCTGGCAAGAAGCCGGAAGATATCGACCTGATCATCCTCGGCACCGATTCACCGGATTACATCACTCCCGCCACTTCGGTCGTACTGCAATATAAGCTCGGCGCAAAAAATGCGGGCACGTTTGATGTCGGTTGTGCCTGCGCTTCGTTTCCTACCGGTCTTAGCGCAGGCGCTGGAATCATCGCCGCGAATCCTGGGATCAAGACGGTGCTCGTCGTGGGCGTCTATCTGATGCACAAACTGACGGCGGCTACCGATCCCATGCTTTTCTTCTACGGAGATGGCGCGGGCGCGGCAGTGCTTGAACCGGCAGCTTCGCCGGGCTTTATCACTTCGACTTTTCGCGCCGACGGCTCCTATCACGATTATTGGGGAATCTATTCTGGCGGCACTTTCGAACCAGCCACTGAAGAGTCGGTGAAAGCAGGGCGCACGGCGTGCACGATCAAGAACCGCTATCCTCCGGAGTTGAACGAGGAGACTTGGCCGATCATCGCGCAGCGCCTTGCCAAGGACGGCGGTTTCAATTTACGCGACGTCGATTGCTTCATTTTCACCCAGGTGCGGAAGCCCACGATTGAACGCGTGATGGAGCGGCTCGGCGTACCCGTCGGAACGCGCGCATACCATCATGGAACAGTATGGCTACACTGGCTCCGCGTGCGTCGGCATGGCACTTGACCACGCGATCGAACAGGGCAAGTTGAAGTCCGGCGGCCTGGTGGTGATGGTGGGCTCCGGGGTCGGATACAACCAGGCGGGCTGCGCGTTTCGGATGCCGTAATCTGGGAGCACTGTGATCACCGGCGACATTCTCGGAGAGCGCGCCCGTCTTAGTCCTGACGACGTCGCATTGATCCATGTTCCCACGCGCCGGCAGTTTACTTACGCGGAACTCAATCGGCGGGCCTTGCAGTGTGCGCGGGTCTGGACGGATCTCTGCTCTCTTGCCCCGGGAGATCGCGTCTGCATTCTTTCCGAGAATCGGGTTGAATATGTCGATGCCTTCTGGGCGGCGGGAAAATCCGGCGTCATTCTCGTTCCTCTCGGAACACGCAGCACGGCTCACGAACTGCAACAGATTCTCGCGGATTGCGGACCGCGCTGCCTGATGTACTCCGCGCGATACGAGCAAGCTCGCGCAGGAGCTGCAACAACTCGTGGGCTTCGAGCACTTAATCAGTCTGGATGCGGACGGCAGCATCTCGAAGGCGCTAAGCTTATGCCAACGCTATCGAGCGAGTTCGGCCAGATCCGCTCCCGGCGAAAATCCAGCCCGAAGATATTTTCTGCCTGCTCTATACCAGCGGCACCACCGGACGGCCGAAAGGCGTAATGATTCCGCACCGGCAGATCGCATGGAACGCCTACAACACGGTGGTCTCGTGGCAATTGCGCCAGGGAGACCGGGTTCAGGTTTATACGCCCATGTATCACGCCGGCGGACTCACGGTATTCATGACTCCGCTGTTCGCCATCGGTGGGAGCATTGTTTTGCACGACGGCTTCGACGCGGCTGAAATCTTACGAGCGCTCAGAGAGTATGAATGCACGCTTTTTTTCGGCGTGCCGACGATTTTCAAAATGCTGCTCGATTCGCCCGAATTTTCGGCATTTGATGGCCGCCATCTGCGCTGGTGCGCCAGCGGAGGCGCTCCGCTTCCCCTGCAGCTTCTTCATGCCTACCAGCAGCGCGGACGTGTTTTTCGACCAAGGCTACGGGCTGACCGAGGTCGGGCGTCAACTGCTTTGCCATGAGCGACGAAGACTCCGTGCGCAAGGCTGGTTCGGTGGGTAGCCGATGATGTTCACGGAGGCGAAGCTCGTCGATGCCTAGGGCAGTCAGGTTGCGACCAATGAGGTCGGCGAGTTGTGCCTGCGCGGGCCGCACGTTTGCCGCGGCTATTGGAACAATCCAGCCGCTACCGCTCAGGTGCTCGACGCGGAAGGATGGTTCCACACCGGCGATCTGGCGCGATGCGACGAAGATGGGTTCTTCTACATCGCCGGCCGCTCCAAAGACATGATCATCAGCGGCGGCGTCAACATCTATCCGGCGGAGATTGAAAAAGAATTGCTCGATCATCCGGCGATCGCCGAGGCTTCCGTCATTGGCACGACTGACGAGAAGTGGGGCGAGGTTCCAGTCGCGTTCGTTGCGCTGAAATCGGGCGCCAGCGCCAGCGACCTCGAAATCATCGAGTTTCTTCGCCCTCGAATCAATAAGATCAAATTGCCGCGGCAAGTCATCTTTATAGAAGCACTGCCCCGCAACGCCTATGGCAAGGTTTTGAAACTCGAACTGCAGGATCGTTTGAAGAGGGATAGTTTGCCAAATAGATGGCCCAACGGAAGCGATGCGGTCGCCCCGAAAGACAAGTCATCGTAAACGGGTCATCCTCAGACGTTGGGACGGGTCGTTATCGGCTAGCAGTGCACGATCTTGTCGCTCTTGATGCCGCGAGTGGCGTTCCGCGAATCGACCACCAGCTTCGCTTCGTTGACGATCTTCTTGTAATCGTAGTCGGAGTGGTCGGTGACGATGAGCACGCAATCATACTGTCCGAGATTGTCGAGCGGAGCGCACTTCATCTGCAGGTCGTACTTGCGGCCGCGTCCGACAAAAGGAAAGTAAGGGTCGTTATAGCTGACTGCCGCGCCTTCTTTTTGCAGCAATTCGATGATGGTGAGAGCGGGCGACTCGCGCAGGTCGTCAATATCTTTCTTGTAGGCGACGCCCAGAACCAGAACCTTCGATCCGTTGATCGGCCTTTTTCTGGTTGTTGAGCGCGGAGATGGTCGAGGCGATCACGTTGTAGGGCATGGCCACGTTGATTTCGCCGGCCAGTTCGATGAAGCGGGTGCGGAAGTCGAATTCCTTCGCCTTCCATGAAAGATAGAACGGGATCGACCGGAATGCAGTGTCCGCCGAGACCCGGCCCGGGATAAAACGGATGGAAGCCGAAGGGCTTGGTGGCAGCGGCGGCGATGATCTCCCAGATGTCGAGCCCCATGCGCAGGCAGAGCATCTTGAGTTCGTTGACCAGCGCGATGTTGACGCAGCGGTAAATATTCTCGAGCAACTTGGTCATCTCCGCGGCGGCGGGCGACGAGACCGGAACGGTGCGGCGGAAGATGGAGCCGTAAAAGCGCGGCTGCGATTTCGCTGGCCTGCGGATCGACTCCGCCAATCACTTTCGGAATATCGTGCCGCGCCACCTCGGTGTTGCCGGGATCCTCGCGCTCGGGCGAGAACGCAACCCAGAACTCGTTGTCGGCGGCCGTTCCCTTGCGGGAGACTTTCAGGCCGGCCTTGTTTTCCTTCTCGAGAATCGGAACCAGGACTTCCTCGGTCGTGCCCGGGTAGGTGGTGCTCTCGAGGATCACGATCTGGCCGGCGCGCAGATGCGGCGCCACGGCGTGGGCGGTGTCGGTGATGTAGCTGAGATCGGGCTCGTGATATTCGTTGAGCGGCGTGGGGACGCAGATGATGATGGCGTCCATGGCGGTGATCCGCGAATAGTCGGCGGTCGCCTTGAAGCCGTTTGCTTTGGCTGCCGCGATCTCCTCGGGCGTGATGCGGACAATGTAGGTGCCGCCATTGTCGAGGGTATCGACCTTGCGCTGATCGATATCGAAACCGGTGACAGGAAATTTCTGCTCGCTGTAGAGCAAAGCCAGCGGCAATCCGACGTAGCCCAGTCCGATGATACCGATTTTCGCCTGGCGCGCATCAATGCGGGCCTTCAGATCAGTAAAAAGAGAAGAAGCAGTGGCTTGAATAGTCATAAGGATAGCAATAATCTTAGCATCGGAGATCGTTAGTGAACCTCCGGAAGCCGCCGAAACTGCGGGTAGCCCTTATGATTTTCGCTCGATTTCCTATGAATTTCAGCGTTGCGATTGCGATCTTGATTACTCCGGTAATCAAGATGCCCCGCGCTGCGCTTTCCTTAGTAACATGCGGAGTTGAGATGCGATTCCCACATATTGTTTCATTCCTGGTTGTCATTGTCCTGATCTGTGGCTGCGGCGCTCGCTAGCCGGGCGGCGCACTTTTTGGTGGTGGACGCGCCGGAAAAGTCTGATGCCATCGTGGTCGCTGGCGGGAGAAACCAGCGTTCGTCCGGCCCGCGCTGTGGAACTGCTGCGCCAGGGAATGGCCCCCCACATGTTTCTCGATGCGGAGACGCGCGAGGTGGTTTACGGTCAGCGTCTTACCGACATTGCGCAGAAATATGTGAGCAGCCTTCCCGAAGCTAACCGCGTATCGGTATGTCCGATCATTGGCTTTTCGACGTTCGCGGAAGCCGACGATGTGAGCCATTGCCTGCGAGTCGGTGGGCGCACATCGCGTGCTGATCGTGACTTCCGAATTTCACACCCGCCGGGCTCTGATGATCTTTCGCCATCGTCTGCCGCAATATCAGTTCAGCGTGGCCGCGGCCCGCGGATCCTGCCAGCTTTGGCGACGCCTGGTGGACACACCGCGAGTGGGCAAAAACGACTTTGGATGAGTGGATGAAGACCCTGTGGTTTGAAGCCGTGGATCGCTGGCGCTGATTAGCACGCCGATTGTCGACCGTCAACTGGTCAACCTTTCTTCTGTACAATAGTTGAAAGCCGCTCACATTTCACTGGAGGTTTCATGTCGCAAGTCACAATCACAGTGCGCCCGAACGGTCCGTTGCGGGTTGACGATCCTAACGGCGTGGTTGAAATGGTCGACGCCGAGGGCAACAAGTATGACCTCACGGGCAAAACAGCGTTTTCCCTCTGCCGCTGCGGCGCTTCCGCCACCCGGCCTTTTTGCGACGGCAGTCATAAGGTCGCCTTCCAGGCTCCCGATACGGCGATCAAGATCGGATAGCTGTCCGGGTTCGGCGGCGGGATTCTGCTCGGCTCCGCGGTATCCAGCAAGCAATTAGTACTACGACTTCTGGTGCGGATGGCCTAGCGTATTACTGCTAAACTTTAATCAGATCCCCAATGCTACGCCTCCATTATCTCGGAGCCCTGCTGGGCATAGCGGCGTTGCTGACTACACCGTCCTCCGCTCAGAAGAACGCGCTGACGAGCGCACAGTCTGCTCTCGCCGAGTGGCGCTCGCGTCCAGCACGTTCTTGTGCGCGGCAGCGGCGCTGCCATGGAAGTAGAGATTCAGACTTCCGGAAATCCTCTTGCTCCCGATACCCAAGCCATCGCCGGTCCCGACCGCATCGTCGTGGATTTTCCCGGGGCGCTTCCCGCCGCCGAACTGCACGCGCTCGAAGTCAATCGTGGTGCGCTGAAGCGCATACGCGCTGGATTGTTTTTTAACGACCCTCCCATTACGCGCATCGTGCTTGATTTAGCGGAGCCGCAGTCGTACCGGATTTCGACGATGCCGAATGCGGTCGTCATAAAACTGGGCGAGGCAAACGGGGGAAATCAGAGTCAAGTAAGCCTGAATCCGGTGACGCAGCGCCCATGCCGACGCTCGATCCCAAACCGCCTACGTTCCGCCTGCACAGGCCGCAAGACTTCAGAATACTTTGCTGCCTGCGGGCACGAAGGTTACGACCGCCCAAGTTTCAGCCGTGGTTACGCGTACTCCGGCTTCTCGGATGGTTTCTCAGGCGACGACCGCTGCGATTCCTGCCGGTGTTAATGGGACGCTGGCGCCGCTTCCTCCACCACCGCCCGTGACTGTGACCTATACGGACGGGATGTTGCGCATCCGCGCCCAGAGAGCCACGCTGGCCAAGTGTTGTACGAAGTTCAGCGCCAGACGCAGGCCGAGATTGCCATTCCGGCCGGCGCCGAGCAAGAAAGAGTGGTCGCCGATCTTGGTCCGGCTCCAGCGCGCGACGTGCTGGGCGCTCTGCTGAATGGCTCCCATTACAACTTTATGTTTGTGGGTAACGAACTCGACGCTCGAGCGCGTCATCCTGACGCTGCGCGATCCCAACAACTTCTAGCAACTAGCCTTTGGCTGTATCCCCTCCTACTTCGGTCTTTTGGAATCAAAGACTTAGCGGTTGTTTCTTCCAGGTCTTTGAGGAATAAGGACTTACTTCTAAAGTATTTGTAACGCATTGTAATCTACAAGACTTAGCTCACAATCTTGCGCACGTTTGCGCGTCACCAGACTATGGGGGAGAGATCAACCGCACGGCCACGGGAGACGCGCCATTGCCGAGGATCGGCTGCCCGGTGGCGCTGGCGGTTACGCAGCTCGTCATGTTGATGACAGTGGTCATCACTTCGTCTTCGGTTGCCCCACTTGTTGCCGTCGCCTGCCCTGTGGGATTCAGAAAGAGCTGCACGAACCCAATGATCTGTACGGAGCTTGGGAGGGTCGGGGCGTTGACGGTACTGTTGTATACCGGCACCGTGACCAGTGAATCACTGACCATGATATCGGTTGCAGTGCTTTTTATTGCTCCGGAGAGCACCAGTGGATTATCCGCGCCGGGGACAAACTCAAAAGGCACAATCGGCGGGTTCGAAGCAACGGTGACGGTGTCGCCCCCATTGCTGGCCGCATGGGTCAGGCAATTCACCGCGTTTGCCGTTTGGCCTGGATGAGGGCGGTTGACGATATCCGCGCTGCCGTTGCATGCGAGGGCGGCCGGTACACAGCCTCCAACGCTCTGCTCATATGCGCTGGTCAGTGCCGGTGCGCAGGTGGGATACTTTGCGGGGGGTTGGAAGGTGGTCGCCGTTTCCCCAGGATAAAACGCCCAGGGCGCTGGCGCTATCGCGGTGCAGTTGCCCATCTCGCAGGCGTTCGTCAGTAGTGTCGTGCCGGAAGTCCATCCCAGCAGTGCCTGGTCGGCGAGGGTGCCGTCGGGTTTGAAAATCGCGCCTCCGGTGTTGGGGTCGAGGTTCGGCAGGATCCACGGTTTCACACAAATCGGCGCGACTGGGATAGGTGTCCCGCCAGTCGAAGAGGACCCCGGAGTTGGATTGTAGGCTTCCGCGGTGGCCGAGGCGCTGATTGCGACCTGGGTTGTTCCCCAGATGCGAGCGAAAAATGTTGGCAGACTGGCTTGGACCTTTACGGTGACCGTCGGATTAGTCCAAGGAGCGACAATTTGGCCAAAAGTAACATTCACGCTGGTGCTGGTCAGGGGCGTTCCTCCTACTAGGTTCTGCGTCGCCACCTGAACCGCGATCGTCTTTGCCGGACCGGTGGCACTCGTGGCGGCGGTGAGCAGCGTCCCAGTCTGGTCCGAAGTTGCACCCGAGTTTGCCAGCACGCGCGCCGCCGCCAAAGCCGCGCCATCGGCGGCCAATTGCGCCTCGCTGCGCGCGGTGTAGAGAGTTACAACGTCGATTGAAAGAGCGGCCATCGCTCCCACCACAAAGAGCATGAAGACCGCAACCAGCACAATCACAACTCCGCGCTCATTGCCATGACACCCGCGACGGCCACGGCGCAAACCGATTCGTGAGCTGGTTTGAAATTTGGTCCGGCGCTGTGGCAAGCATCTCATGTCTGGTTATGAACGGTAGCGGTCTCGGTCACTGGTTGGGCTGGCGTAGCCGTTCGGTCCCGGGAATAGCAATTGAATCACGCTATTGAACTGCCATTGATACGGATAGGATACGGTCACGGTGGTACCGACAGCGACTGGCGGCCCGGTGGAACACCCTGCGCCGTTGCCGCAAACCCACCCACGGTTGATGGTGACGATGAGGTTGTCGCCGGCGCTGTCACACCCCGACATCGTGTACGTCCACGTCAGGCCAGCCGGTCCG
Organism: uncultured Acidobacteriaceae bacterium; assembly: GCA_963699405.1. Lineage (GTDB taxonomy): Bacteria > Acidobacteriota > Terriglobia > Terriglobales > Acidobacteriaceae > Acidiflorens. Next base: position 78,665 of record CAVOTW010000010.1, read on the forward strand.
GTGACTGAACCCGGCGGTGTGCAGGTGGTGCCACTGGACAGGACTCCGCTGCCAACCAGCGAGTTGAAAACCGCGGTTACCACCGGCAGCAGCGAGTCCGGATTGGTGGGAGCGGAAGAACCGCTCGTCAGAATGTCGTTCATCGGCTGAGCGCCGGCGATGATGGCGCCTTCCTGCGCTGCCTGCGCGACTTTCTGTTTCTGGTTGAAAGCGCCACTGAAATCGTAGATACCAACGATGAATACGACCAAGAGCGGGAGTGTGATGGCGAATTCGAGCAAAGCCTGGCCCTGCGTCTCCTGCAGAAGAAAAGCCATTCGGCGACGCGGAAGTCGTAAGCTCGCCATCTAGTCCTCCATCCGGCTTTGCGCCTGCGCCGTCATAAGAACCGTCGACATGTTGAGCGACGTGCCGGGAAAGTAGAACTGGAAGGGATATTGAAAGCTGACAACGGCGCCGCATTGTGTGGGCTGGGTCTGCGTGTCACCGCTCGCCACAGGATTCAGCTGTACGTTCTGGCAAACAAAGATGCTGCCGTTGGCCGGAGCCGCACAAGTGCCCGGTGGAAACGGCGGGGGCGTCGGGCACGCGGCGCACGGTAATCCGGCGGCACAATTCGGGGCGGGCGGTAGTTTGATCTGGGTAGGATCGAGATTGGATGCCTGCATCACTGCTACCACTGCACAGGTCACGGTCGGAGTGGCGCTGGGGCATGAGGCCACTGTGCCAACGCTTGCTTGAGCATCTCCGCACGAAGCGCATGTCGACCGTGCCGCGGTAATGGCTCCCTGCTGCGCTGCCTGCTGGATGGTCGAATAAATGTTGTAGGCTCGTCCAAACCAGACGATGCCCAACAGAATCATGAAAACCAGGGGTAGCACCAGCGCGGCTTCGGCGATCTCGGCGCCGTCCGGGTTGGCGAGTTTGCACGCGACTCGTTTGACTCTCAGCAAACTGCAGATCCCTCGCTTTCCACCCCACATGCCAAAAGCGGGCGCGCCGGGGGCCCCGCTCGCTCGGGATGACAAGTTCTAAATAAATACCAAATGGTGAATGGAATACAAATTACCAATTACAAATCGCAAATTACAATTCAAACTTTACACCTTCCCCATGACCCGGCCCACGCCGAAGAGCATAACGGTTACGGCCATGGCGACGCCAAAGGGAATTTTTGTGGACTGCGGATCGTCGAGCGATACCTCCGATGCCGGCATTCGCAGGCTGAACAAAGCTGCCAGCAAGTGGACGATATTCACGAGCGTTCGTTTCAGCCGGCCTTTCCAGATCACTACTGCCAAGGCCATGACTCCCGCCACCAGAATTGTGCCCATCAGCACGGAGAGCAGTTGTCGCCAGCCGAGACAGGCTCCCAAGGCCCCGGCGAGTTTCCAGTCTCCGGCACCCAGGCTGCGGACGACGACGAACGGCAGCAGCAGGCCCAGTCCCAACGCCATGCCCAGCAATGCGGTTTTCAGTCCCGGCCAGCGGTAGAGAATCGTGTTGACGGCGACTCCGGCCACGGCTCCCGAGACCGTCAGCCAGTTCGGAATTCGCCGGAAGCGCCAGTCGAGAATGCCGGCAACCAGGGCCAGCAATAGGGCGGGAATCCATTGGCTGATTTGAATCCATGGGGTTAGCTGAAGCCATCGACCGGACTGAAGCATGATTGCCGCTGGCAGACAGGCGCCTCCGCGCATTTCGCTTTCTGTACTTTAGGGCTTTCGGAGGGGACACTCAAGAGCGAAGTTCTTGGTTGAGCTTGTCAGTTGTCGGGCCGGCATCGCTCTGCTCCATCTGCCCAGAATGACTCATGGTAGCTTGAGGTTTTCCTGAGAGCTGACGACTGACGGCTGAGACCTGTCTTTCAGCGCACATCTTTTTCAGCGCACATCTTTTTCAGCGCACATCTTTTTCAATGCAGATCTTTGAATATGGGATTGTCCTTTAGATGACTGGGAAAGTTTCTCTCATACGACGCCAATGACGGGCAGAGCAAATGGTGGGGCCGGGAGAAGCCAAACTTCTGCATCTCGCGCATGGCCTCGCCGGCGGTCCAGCCCTCGATCGCCATGCGATAGGCGGCAATGAACATGCCGGTTCGATCATCTCCCAGGCGGCAGTGCACGAATATCTTCTTGCCGGGATTCTCGTGGACGAGCCGCAAGAAGCGGGCGAAGACCTCATCGCGGGGAAAAGGACAGTGCCACGGAATCGCCACATATTTCAATCCGAGGCGTCGCACCTCTTTTCCTTCGCTCGCGGCGCGATTGCCGCGGGTATCAACCACAATATCAATGCCGTCTTTCGCCAACGCTGCGAAACCGGCGGAGGTGGGTTGGGCTCCGCGAAAAAGCTGCGGCGTCACTTCACCGAAATTGGCGATACCGTTTATTTTGCGCTTCTCCCCCAGCGTACGCGCGGAGTGCGATGGGGCGCCGCTGTCGACCTGCTGCGGAGCTTCGGCGGCAGACCACGTGATCGTGAACCATACCGGCAGAGCGAGCACGGCCAGGCAACGAAGGTTTCGGGATTTGGATACGGAAGCGAACGAAGTCAGAGAACCCTTTGGCGGCATCGGAGACAGGAGTAAAAGGCCCGGAGGTCCGGGCCTTGACTACAATTCGACTTTACGAAGAAAGACGATGATTGCCTACCGGCTGACCGCTGGGGCCGCGTTTCGTTCCGCCACTACTTTCTTGGCATTGTCTGCCAGAGCGCGTGCTTGCGGCATCAGATCCAGAGCCTTGATCACGTCCGGGTCGGTCTCGGCCCGCACTTTCATGCCTTCTTCCTGGCCGAAGGCATCGACGAAGAGCTCGCTTTTGAGGTTGGAACGCAGCCATTCGTTATTCTCGAGCAGTTCGCCCTCGGTATACGTAATCTTTTCTTCGTCGAGAAACTTGCGGAAATCCTGGAGCACGGCTTCATCCACTTCAAAGTTCTGCGAGATCTTGTGCGTGATCGTGTAGCGCTTGGCAAAGTTGAACAGAGCGTAATGCTGCAGCAATTCTTCCTGGAACTTATTGGACTTGTAGGGCGGCAAGTTTCACATCGGGAGTGATGCCGCCACCGCCGTAGACAGTGCGTCCGCCATCGGTGAGCTTGACTTCGTGGTTGGCGTTGTTCTCCTCGCTCTCGCGATTGTAGTAATAGTCGTAGAGCGAAAGATTCGAGTAATCGCGCTGGATCAAGCGTCCGCTGGGAGTGTAGTACTTAGCGGTGGTTAGCGCGAGGCCGGTATTTTCGGCCAGCGGATACACGGTTTGCACAAGGCCCTTGCCGAAGGTGACTTCGCCGACGATCAGGCCGCGATCGTGATCTTGAATCGCTCCGGCGACAATCTCAGCAGCGGATGCGGTGCCGCGATTGACCAGCACTACCAGCGGATAATCCTTGCCGCCGTTGCCGTGGGCCGCTATGTATCGCTTTTCGGGAGACGAGCGGCCGTGGTGGGAGACGATGAGTTGTCCCTTCTTTAGAAATTTGTCGGCTACGCCTACGCCTTCGCTGAGCAGGCCTCCGGGATTCTGGCGCAGATCGAGGATGAGACCTTTCAGATCGCCCATTTGATCGAGCGCTTCGGCGACTTCATGTTCGGTGGTTTCCTGGAAACCAGAAACGTGCATGTATCCGATGCCGGGCTTGATCATGAAGTGAAGGTCGACGCTATAGCGCGGAATCTCGTCGCGGATGACCGCGAATTCGAGCGGATGGTCGGAGCCTTCGCGCAACATGGTGATGCGGACGGTAGTTCCTTTCGGTCCCTTGAGCAGATCGGCTACGTCGGAGGTGCTCATGTTGTCGGTGGGCTTGCCGTCGATGGCGGCGATGATATCGCCGGGACGGATGCCGGCGCGATAGGCCGGGGTGCCGACAAAGGGAGCGATGACGATGACCTTATTATTGCGCGGTCCGACCGTCATGCCGACGCCGTAATATTTGCCGCGCTGTTCTTCGCGGAGCGCGGAATAGGACTTCGGATCGAAAAAGTTCGAGTGCGGATCGAGCTGGTGCAACATGCTCGGAATGGCGCCGTTATAAATGGCCTTGTCGGCGTTCACCGGATCGGCATAGTTCTGCTCGATGGTTTCATAGACTTCGGTGAACTGCTTCAAGCTGTCGCGGACGTCGGAGTCAGTGCTGGGTGTGGTTGCCGGGCTGATTCTTTGCGCAAACAGCATGCCCAGCAGACCGAACACAGCAAGGACAAAAATGATCAGGAAAAGTGAACGAGAGCGTGAACGGCGAGCACTACCGGCCATGTGTCGAAATCCTCGGGCGGGAACTACAGGGATCCAGCCACCCCATCTGAGCGCAGTATACCATGCAAAAGCGCCTGTTTACTTGGATGCAAACGGGCGCCGGGAGTTACAGGCGCGCTACATCTTTTGAGCGGGCAAGGGGTGGAGGTGGGATCGGATTTTCCTCGATTTCCGCCAAATCCGGGGATAACCGCCTTCGATTTCTCCTCGTCCGCATCCTGGTTGGGGCAGCCTTCGTCTAATGGGGCGAGGGAGACTCTATGCCTTTAGTTCGGATTGATCTGCTTACTGGAACGTCCGCTGCTTACCGAAAAGCCATCGCCGACAATGTACATGCGGCGATGATCGACGCGATCGCCATTCCGCCCGACGACCGCTTTCAGGTGATCACGGAACACGGGAAGGACGGTGTTATCTACGACCCCGATTACATGGGCATTCACCGCTCTGACAAAGTTGTATTGATTCAGATCACGATGAGCACCGGGCGCAAACCGGGACAAAAGCGCGCCTTGTACAGGCGCATCGCGGAGTTGCTCGCCAAGTCGCCGGGAATTCGGCCGGAGGATGTCTTTGTCAATCTGGTCGAAGTCGCTTGGGAGAACTGGTCGTTCGGCATGGGGGAGGCTCAGTACACGAAAGACTGAATCGCGGCATGGGGGCTACGCTCGACGTCTTGCGTGTTGAGAGCATGCCTTCGGCTACCGTAGCAACTGAAGATTGGACGCGCCGGTCCCCGAAGGTTAAGCAGCGAACTGGCTCTTGATTTGGGCCCACGAGCTTCCCTCCGTCCTCCTGCGAACCGCCCTCGGTTCGACACCGTACCGAGTTGGGGTTACAATCGCCTGCGTATCTCCAAACCCATTTCCAAATATCTCTATTTCCTCAGAAGGAGGCCTTGTGAAAATTTCCAAATTGCTAGTCGTGCTTTTCGTAATCACATTGTCCGTATCGTTGGCTCTGCCTGCCTTTGCGCAAGACGGAGGCGCTACGTACAAAGCGAAGTGCGCCATGTGTCATGGCCCCGAAGGCCAAGGCAAAGTCGGTCCCAAGCTAGCGGGAACCGCCCTCACCGCCGATCAGATCACTGCCCTGCTCACCGCAGGTGATGACGCCAAGAAAGCGCCACACAAAAAGGCTATCTCCGGGCTCTCTCCAGACGATGCCAAGTCTGTCGCTGCTTTTGTGAAGACTCTGAAATAGGCTTTCTATTGCTTGGCGATTTCCGCGCGCTCCGCAGATATTTTCTGGGGAGCGCGTTTGTTTGTCCGCAGAACCTCGTGCGTCGAGTCAGAAATGTGATGAAGACCATGTCCCGCAGCGGTTGCTGGCGGGCGTCTCTGACCACGTCGACAGTGTCGAGCAGGTTGGTTGCGCTGGATGGATAAGCGGTGATATGTATTGTTTGCGAACCACACGCGGATTGTGGATGTGCTTAGGATGGGGTGCGATCATCTCCGGCAATGAAGCCCGACAATAAAACCGTCTACGAGTCTAGCGAGCTCGCACGCCGGTATAGCCGCGAAGAGAAATTGCAAGCTCCTGAAGCGTCCATTTTGAAGGCCGTAAAAGAGCATCTGAATGGAGCTCGCATGCTCGATGTCGGCGTGGGCGGAGGACGCACGACACTTCACTTCGCGCCCCTCGTAGAAAGCTACGTGGGAATTGACTATTCGGAACAAATGATCGCGGTCTGCAGAGAGCGATTCAAAGAAACACCAAATCGACTAACGTTTCAAGTCGCTGACGTGCGTTCAATGTCATCGTTTTCCGACCATAAGTTTGATTTCGTTCTCTTCAGCTACAACGGACTGGATTACATTTCGCACGCGAGCAGGCCGGATGCGCTGCGTGAGATACGCCGGGTGCTCAAGAGAGGTGGGCACTTCGCGTTCTCAACGCACAACCTTAATAATTTGCGACAGCGGCTCCGCCCCCACCTTGTTCTGAAGCCGAGGGCCCTCGCTTCGAAGCTGCTCTGGACAGGCCGCTTGCTTTGGCATAATCGCGGCTCCGGAATTGGAAGGGACGGGTATTGCGAAGTGTATGACGGAGCACTGGGTTATCGACTGCGCACGCACTACGCCACTCCTGAATTTGCGGTGCAGGAACTAACGCGATCGGGATTCCGAGATATTCATGTTTTCAGCCTGGCAACGGGCGAACCGATTATCGATCCGGAGGAGTTGCGTGTGAACCAGGAAGACTGGCTTTACTATCTAAGCGCCGTTTGAGCGACGTCGCAACCGATGCTGCAAACCCCAGCCTCTCCATTGCACCGATCATTCTTTCCTCGTGACGCCCTCATCGGGAAGTATCCTTTTGCCGTCGCCGCTCGCTCTCCTTGATCATTTCGGTCAAATCCGCAACCGGACGGATCTCAACCGGTCCAAGTCCATACTTAAAGCCTGGGAGTTGTGACATGAGCTGGACGGCATGATTGAGGTCTCGGGCCTCAAGGATGTGAATGCCGCCAACCAGTTCTTTGGTTTCTGGATAGGGGCCGTCGGTGGTCGCGACTTTGCCGTTTTTCCAGTACAGGGTCAACGCGGTCTCCGGAGGCTGAAGAGGTATTTCGGCAACCAGATGTCCGTTGGCGCGCAGATGGTCGTTGTACGCAAGGCAATCATCGAGCATGGCGTGTCGCTCGGCCTCGGTCATCCCTTCGATTTTTCCTGGCTCGAGGTATCTCAGACAGATGTATTTCATCCATTCCTCCGTGCCTCCTGTGACTCCTAGTTTTCCTGTGACCTAAAGCCGTAGCTCATCGTTCTGTTATCAGATAGTCGTTCGGGAGACCGAAAATCGACAGCTACTCCATTTTTTTGTTTCAACTGCTTGGAATGTTGTCAAACCGGGCCGGAGGAAGGCATTCTCTTGAATGGGGCCGTTTTGCACAGCTTCGGGAGAACTGAGATGGCAGTTCTTGTTTCAACGCTGCCAAAGATGGGAAACCTCAGTGTACAATCTTCGCAGTTTTCGAAGTCCAAAACGAATTCTGGATCCATGCACATGAGCTATTCAAGTCTCGGACTGGCGGCGCTTGGCGGCTTGGTCGCGTATTTTGCCTATGGTTTCTTGTTGGTTTGGCTGGCGCCGGCTCTTATCACCGAAGCCCACAAGTACCCGGCCGTATTCCGCGACAAGGAAAAAATGATGGCGGTTATGCCAATTGGAATGGTCGCAACTTTGATAGCGATCCTGGTGGTCGCGGTAATTTTCGCAATGATGCATCAGGGCGGGTCGGGCGTTGCGGAAGGAGCGCGCCTGGGCGTTCTCATCGGCATTTTCGTGGTTTGCGGATTTGTGCTGCACAACTACGTGAACCTGAACATCGGGCTGAAACTCGCTCTGGTACAGGCTGTGGCTTACTTCGTCCAGTGGATTATCGTCGGGATCATCATCGGTCTTATTTATAAACCCCTCGCTACGTCGTAATCGGGAATATGTCTGGATTGCTTGAAGAAAGTGGTGACAGCCATGACGTCTTCCGTTTTTCCTGGCGTTCGACATGATTGTCGGCCCGAATCCGCCACCGCAAACCATGAGCGAATCACCATTGCTTGAGATCTACGTCAGCACGGATATAGAAACCGACGGCCCGGTCGCGGGAAAACATTCCATGCTGAGCATTGGATCGGCAGCCTATCTGGCCGACAAAGAGCTGCTCGGGACGTTCTCCGCCAACCTGGAAACGCTGCCCGCATCGGCCCCCGATCCCAAAACCGCCGCATGGTGGGCCACACAGCCGGAGGCGTGGTCGGCCTGCCGGCAAAATCTCGAAGCGCCTGCTGTTGCCCTGAAGCGCTACCTTGCCTGGCTCAAGGCGTTTGGCGGACGGCCTGTGTTTGTCGGCTACCCGGCCGCTTTTGATTTTTCTTTCGTCTATTGGTATCTCACCGAGTTCGCTGGCGAGAACCCATTCGGCTATTCGGCAATTGATATCAAGACCTACGCGATGGCGTTGCTGCGCAAACCGTATCGAGCGTGCGGCAAGGAGTCGATGCCCCCGGAGTGGTTCGATCCCGTGCCGCATACGCATGTGGCGCTCGACGATGCCATCGAGCAAGGACGACTGTTCTGCAACATGCTTAAGGCCAACTCCGGCGCCTGACTGGCCGCTCACGGCTGCTAATGTCGTAATGTCATTCCATAGAATTGCATTGAAACAACTCTCGTGGGATTGTCTATCCTCTCTTAATTGTTTTGTTGCGGCGCTTGTGCGCCTTTTGCACAGTCCGGCTTAGCGGCCTTCGGTTCCGTCCGACCAGCGTTGCACAGGAATCACGAACTGCGTCAAGTGTTCCACGGGATCGCTCATACCAACGACGGGGGAGCCCGGTAGATTCGCTCCCCAAATTGCGGGGTCGGCGTCCGAATAGAAAAACATGAGGTGAGGAGGCCAGTGGGGAGTGCTGTCGCCGCCGTAACCTTGCTTCGACAGCATGTAGCACATTGCTCCGGATTCCATCGGCGGCAGTTCTTTCTTGGCAGTGGCAGCGGTGATGGACTCGCTCATCTGAGCTGGCGTCCGCCCGGCCAGGCCCCACTCGGTCTCTTTGGTGAAGCGCAGAAGGTAAGAACGTGCGGCTGCCGCGTTCACGCACATGGGAACCCGCACTTTCGGATTCCAAAACTCAGCATCCGGAGCGGATGTCCACGAGCGGCCCACGATGCACACGAAACCGTTCTTGCCCTTGACCGCCGTTTCGAAACCATGACGTCCAAGAACCTGTACCTCGGCATCGCGTGCAATGGAGTCCGGCGCCGCACTGCGCGCCAGGGCTATTTCCGCACTCTGATCGGTCATGAGGTATTGGTCGATTGGAGCCATGTTCGGGTAAAATGTCGCGGCATCCTGTGCCATCGCTTGATTCGCCGTACCGAGGTACGCCGTTCCGAGCACCACAAGCAGTGCGAAGCTTTTGATTGCGATCGCGCTAATTGTTTTACGCATTGTTCTCCTCCTTTGGCTTTTCCGCTACATTAGCTTTGCCGCTGGCGAATGCTTTGCGCAGCGCTGACTTCCAACTCGCGCTGAATTGTTTGGAGACTTCGGCATCCGGCACGAGGAGATCGAATCCGTGGAAAGCGCCGCGCATGACAAGGAGTTCGGTTGCCACTCCGGCATGGACGAGACGGCGCGCGTACTCCATGTCTTCTTCGGCGAACAGGTCGATAGAACCGACGCCGATCCAGGCAGGCGGCAGGCCGGCGACGCTGGCTACACGGGCGGGTACGGCGGCTACCGGCACCTTGGACGAACCCGCGGGAACACCGAGCAGCGAGCTCCAGGCAAAACGATTGGCACTCGGAGTCCACATAAAGCGGCCAACAGCGGGCGACGCTGGGCGGGAACTGCCCGTTCGATCGTCCAGGGCGGGGTAGATGAGCAACTGGAAACAGATGGCAACGTCTTCTTTGTTGCGGTCGCGCGCGTGAAGCGCAAGGCTAGCTGCGTGGGTCCCGCCCGCGCTCTCACCGCCCACGGCAATCTTGGAGCGATCAATGCCGAGCTCCGCCGCATGGGCATGGACCCATTGGAGCGCGGCGTAATTGTCCTGCAGCGAGCCGGGATAGCGCGTCTCCGGAGCCAGCCGGTAGTCAACCGAGACGACGACGCAATGGCAATCGGTCGCGATCCCCTGGATCTGGGGCATCAACATGGGATTGGTCATCATGAAGCCGCCGCCATGCATGTGAAGCAACAACGGCTTGCCCTTCTCCGACGGCGCGGGATCCACGACCCAAACACGAACCTGGGGTGCTCCCGGCGGCCCGGGAATATGGCGCTCCACAGGTTGCGGCGCGGGAGCGGGTAACGGGGGCACGCCGGGCAATTGCCGGAACTTGACAACCATCTCCGCTGAGATTTCAAAGGGGGGAAACTGCTTGAGTGTGGGTAGAAGTTCGGGATCGACCAGGGAATATGGATCCGCAACCGCCGGCGAAGTTTCTGAGCGCGAGGCTTGCTGAACCTGCGCCAGCGTAGCTGCAGGTGCGAGTCCCAAAGCCAGACCAAAGCCGGCGGTGCGGATCGCGAAATCACGACGGGTGAGTTGATTGCTCATAGGATTTAGTAGGTGATACGCGATGCCATGCTGTCAGGCCGGCCTCAAAAAAAACGGCCTGCAGCGAGAGTTTTTTACTAAAGGCGCATCTCCGCCGCCACGTCGTCGCCGAACTTCTTTTGGATCTCCTTTTGGGTCTCGGCATCGAAGTCGGTTAATTCAAACATGCGGCGAACTTCGACCATTTCGTTATCCCTTCCGGGAATGCGCGACGCCCATTCGAGCGCCTCTTCGCGCGACTTCACCTGGATGATCCAGTAGCCGCCGACCACTTCCTTCGCTTCGGTAAACGGACCGTCAGTAACTTTCGATTTTCCGTTTTTGAAAGTGACGCGCGCGCTCATCGTCGCGGGCGGGGTCAACCCGTCGAGCGCGACGAGCACGCCGGCTTTTCCTAGTTCCTCGTTGTACTTGCCCATTGCCTCCATCTCTTTGAAGTCGGGCACCCAGCCGGGTTTTGCGTTTTCGTAGTCTTTCGGAAACATGATCATCATGAAGCGCATGGTGTTCTCCTTTGAGTGTTGTGCGGACGTTGTGCAATCGTTGTGCAGACGACGAGCGGACACCGTATCCGGGCCGCTCCTTTTATATAAGAGTCTGGACCGCGCTGGGCCCGGCTCCACATACTAGTCGAACGGCGTGGCCAGAATCGACACGCGATTTGCATATTCTTTCGCCGAGCCCAGGTTCCCCGCTCTGGTCAGACTATTTCGTTGCCCCCTTCGCGTCCGGTTTGAAAAGAAGCTCGCGCACCTCGGCCGACGCACGGCAGGCGACGGAACCCTTGCGCGCCCAGGCCATCGCCTCGTCCAGGTTAGCGGCTTCCAGTATCCAGAAACCGCCCATGTGCTCCTTGGTCTCGGTGTACGGCCCGTCGGTGACGAGCACCTTCCCGTCGGACTGGAACCGTATCGACTTGGCCTTGCCGGCCGGGGAAATGCCGCAGGCGAGCTTCCTGGCACCGGCAGCAATCATTTCGCGGTTGAGCGCTTGGATGTTTTCGATCATCGCCGCGCTTTCGACAGACGGGTCGTAGTCGTCGCGGTGGTAGACAGAAACTAGATATTGGGGCATGACGTCTCCTTTTTTCCTGTAATGGTCTTTATTCTTTAGTCTTTGAGCGGGCCGATTGCCCCGCCTTCACCATATAGTCGAACGGCCGGACGGAATTCGACAAATCGTTCAAGGAAATTTTGCTTCTTCCTACCCGCGCCTGCGGCGCCGCTCAGGGCGGGCTCTTCGCAGACAGAGGGAGGGACCGGGGCACCCACCGCGTTGGTGATGCCAGAGAGATCAAAAGGCTGGGCCACCCGCCCCAAGATTGACCAGGATTAACCGCTCCCTGTTACAATCCGCCCAACGGAGGTGCCCGCCTTGGCTAAAGACTTGTTCTATCTGGCCTCGAATGACCCCGGATATCCGGGGTCATTTGCTTTATAAGTCGCCGAAAAACTGCTCAATACTGTCCCAACTCCTCCTCTACGTTGGCTACGAATATCGCCAGGGTGCGTCTTATCTGGTCGTAATCCAGCTTGGGCTCGTGGTCCAACTCGGCTTGCGCGTATTCGACCAGCTTGCGTGCCGAACGGATATGCATTCCAAGTCTTTCTCTAACCGACCGTGCCTGCCACTTGAGTCTCGCCGCGATTTCCCCCTGGAACCCAACCGCCTCATCCTCCAGTTCCTGCCCTCCTCGCCTTGTCGTCCACGGCGTCATCCACATCTCCGTCTCCGCCACTTTGTCCGGATCGACGACTACCTGCTCTGGACGCGGCTTCTCTACCTCGATCCGCTTCAGGTTGGCGGACGCGATCTGCAGCGAATAGAGCAGCAAGCCCGCCTGCTTGTTGTCGATCTTTCCCCCCAGCACCAGCATCGCCACCTGCCTCACCACTGATTGGATGGACTGCGCGTCCTCCAGCACCAGCATCAAAACTTCGACCCCGTCCTTACCGCCGACCTTGACCCGCTCCGGCTGATTTTCCCGGTGATAGTGGCAGTAGCGCTCGTTCCGCCGCGCGGGCGATCCGCACTGCGTTCCATTGACCTTGATGTGTTGACAGCGCCGAATCTCCACCCCATCGCCCATTTTTCGCTCCAAATAAAAAGCGCGGCCACAAGGCCGCGCTGCTTTTTTTCTCTATCTATATCTATTGTTTCATGTTCCAGGGGGTAAACGGACATTTCGAGCGAAACTATATCAGCCCCTGTTTCAGGTACTTACGCCGATTCGGAGGTCTTTTGCCTCTTGACAGAATTTCTAAATTGCGCCGAATTCGGAACCAGTAGTAACTCTTTATTTCTCAAAGACTTGAGGGAAATATGTTGCTAAGTTATTGATTCTAAAAGACAACCCCAGGTGGCATTCCGGTACTAAGAAGTAAACATCGACCTAACAGTAAATCGCATTTCGCGGAGAGCTGAGAGCTGAAAGCTGAGAGCTGTTTTATTTCAACTGCCGAATCCGCTCTTGCAGGAACTGGCGCTCTGGTTCCTGTTGGGTCAGGGCCAGAGCTTTCTCATAAGCGGATCGAGCCTCGGCTCTCCTGCCCAGCCTGCGGTACATATCTGCGCGGGCGGAATGCGCCAGGTAATAATTTGCCAATTCGCCATGTTCCAACACGGCGTCGATATGCGTCAGACCGGCCTCTGGTCCCTCGGACATGGCAATTGCCACGGCACGATTTAGCTGGACAACCGGCGAAGGCTGAATTCGCAGCAATTGGTCGTAAAGCGCAACGATCTGCCGCCAGTCGGTCGCAGCGACCGATTCCGCCTCGGCATGAACGGCGGCAATTGCGGCCTGCAGTGTGTAGGAGCCGAAGCGGTTGGATTTCTGCTGGGAGTTCAGGGCTTTCTCCAGCAATGCCACTCCCTCGCCGATCTGCCCCCGGTTCCAGAGCGAGCGATCTTGATTTTCCAGCAAAATCAGCTCTCCGGTCGGAGAGGTTCTCGCGGCGTGACGGGATTCCTGCAGCAACATCAGGGAAAGCAGGCCTATTACTTCGGCCCCCATGACTTCCGGCCCCATGACCTCCGGCTCTGGCCGGAGTTCGGCCAACTGGAGTTCGACCAGCAAGCGGCCCAGTCGAATCGCCTCGCGGGTTAGCTCGGCCCGCGTTACGTTCGATCCCGCCGCAGCCGAATAACCCTCGTTAAAGACCAGGTAGATGACCTGAAGCACCGCATCGATTCGCTCCGGCAATTGCTGTGGCGTCGGCACCTCGTACGGAATCGGTGTCTCTCGAATCTTCGCCTTGGCGCGCACAATGCGCTGCGCCAGCGTGCGCGGAGTGGTGAGGAAGGCCTTTGCTATCTCCTCGGTTGTCAGCCCGCACACCTCGCGCAAGGTGAGCGCAACGCGGGCTTCCGGCGGTAGAGATGGATGACAGCAGGTAAAAATCAAGCGCAGACGATCGTCTTCAAGGCTGTCTTCTTCAGTGGAATTGGACCTTTCCGCCGATTGCGCTTCGATATGGCGCACAAGCTCGTCTTGAGAGGCATCAAATCTTGCCCGGCGACGCAGCGTATCAATGGCTTTGAATCGGGCCGTCGAAATCAACCACGGTCGCGGGTTGCCGGGTACACCACCCGTCGGCCACAGGCTCAGCGCAGCCGCAAAGGCTTCGTGCATCGCCTCCTCGGCAAGGTCAAAATCACCGAGCAAGCGGATTAGAGTCGCCAGGATTCGCCCCGACTCGCCGCGATAAAGGGAGTCCAGCAATTCGCGTATCTGCTCGGTGGAATGCTCGGGCATGACCACGACCTTAGCAAACCAGCTACCCCCGAGTCACGGGCAAACCGGAGTTCACTTTTGTTATCGAGGCGATAGCGCTTAGGACCCGGATCAACTGGGGTTCGGATGCGGGTTGGATCACCGGCAAACTACAAGTAATTCTGAAGTTAGCGCTTATGGGGCAATTCTCCCTTGCGTCCCCAGCTTCAAAAAATGTGGTAGACGAAGTGAGCAAATCCAAGCACGAGCAGCAAGACTCCAATGCCGCAAACCCAGAATAGAAAATGCTCGGTCAACTTTGGGGAGTTGATTTCCTTCTTGTCCATTTTCTTGTCTTTTGGGAGTTCGACCATAGGGGAAGCATACACTCTAACGTCGATTGACGGACAGATGTGATCGACAGAGCTAGAAGAAGCGGGTGATGCCCTCTTCCAGGACGACGACTTTGTCTTTCACGCCGGCCGCCTGGGCCTCTTGCGCGAGCAACTGGAGCGGCTCTTCGATGGGCTCATGCGACAGGCGAAAGGTTCCGTAATGCATGGGGATCATCCAGCGGGCATTCAGATCGAGGAAGGCGCGGGTGGCGTCGGCGGGACTGGTGTGGACGTTGCGGAATTGCGGCGGATTGTAGGCGCCGATCGGGAGCAGCGCGAGTTCGGGGGACAAGCGGCGTCCAATTTCTCGGAAGCCGTTGAAATAAGCGGTGTCGCCGGCATGGTAGACGGAGTGTTTGCCGCTGCGCAGCACGTAACCGCCATAGCCGCGGTGCGAATCCTTGAGGATTCGGGCTCCCCAATGGCGCGAGGGCACGTGGGTGATGTCGATGTTGCCATGGCGATACGTGTTCCACCACTCCAGTTCGACAATCTGTTCGTAGCCAAGATCGGAGACCAGATCGAATAAATGATGGGGAACGACGAGGGTGGGCGCGGTTCCAGTCTGGCGGCGAGTCTGGCGCGCGATGGTGCGTAACGATTGGCGATGCAGGTGATCGAAATGCGCATGCGTCACCAGGACCAGGTCCATCGGAGGCAGATCGCGGAGATTCACTCCCGGTTGCCGCAGTCGTTTCAGGACGAAGAGCCAGCGGGCGAAATTGGGATCAATGACGACGTTCTGTCCGCCCATCTGCAGGAAGAAGCTGGAGTGCCCTATAAAGGTGACGCCGAACTGGCCGTTGGTGACCAGTTTCGGTTTGTGGGTTTCGCCGGTGCGCGGCGTGACTGCCGAATTCCGGACCAAGCGGGTGAACTGGCCGGCACGTTTGCGCAAAGCGCGATTTTTCAATGAGGACTTTAACATTCGGACTTTAACATTCGTTTTCGACCCGTATGACGTGGGGATTGACCAGCGCGCTTTCGGGTGGATGGTGAGTCTATTATCGGCTTTGTTGGCTCAAGTCACTAGTGTAATTGGATGCTCCCGGGCACGGCATCGACGCAGGGGGCGCGTAGTTACCTCCGCTTCTTGAACTTCCACGTAAAGAATTGTGTTTTCCTTGACCTTGGCTCGGCTGCTCCTATTTATAATCCAAAGCTTAGAGAACTTAGAGTGGAGGAATCGTAATGCGTGTCGCATTTCTTGGTCTGGGAATCATGGGGCGGTCGATGGCAGCCAATCTGGTCAAGGCCGGACACGAGGTTGCAGTGTGGAATCGCTCGGCCGGCAAGGACGTGGAAGGCGCACGCAGTGCGGCTTCTCCGGCGGACGCGGCAACAGGCGCGGAAGTGGTGTGGATGTGCCTCTCCGACACGAAAGCCGTCGAGGGCGTATTGTTCGGCGCGAACGGTGTGGAGCAGGCGCTCGCCGCGGGCATGATTATTGCCGATTCGAGCACGATTTCATTTTCCGCCACGCTGCGTTTCGCCGAGCGCGTGAAGGGGCGCGGGGTTGACTACGTGGACGCTCCCATGACCGGATCGAAGATCGCCGCCGAAGCGGGGAGCCTGATTTTTATGGTGGGTGGCGACGAAGCGGTGCTGGCGCGACTGCAACCGCTGTTTCAGGCCATGGGAAAGCAGGTCTTTCACATGGGCGAGACCAGCAAGGGACAAGCGACGAAGCTGGCCATGAATCTGCAGATTGCGCTCATTTATGAAGGCTTCGCCGAAGCGCTCACGCTGGCTGCCAAGCTCGGCGTGGACGTGGACAAACTGCTGCCGCTGATCCAGGCTTCCATGGTGCGATCGGGAGTGGTGGACTATAAAGCTCCGTTCATTCTGAAGCGCGACTTCTCGCCGAATTTTCCGCTGCGTCTGATGCTGAAAGATATTCGCCTGGCGCTTGACGCGGCCAAGGAATCGCGCGTCCGCCTGCCCGGCCTCGAAGCCGTGGAAGAGGTCTATGACGTCGCGGCCGAAGAAGGCCAACAGGATCTGGATTATGCCGCGACACTTACGCTGCTGGAAAAATGGGCGGGCGTGGAAGTAAAGGCTGGGGCTAAGTAAGGCGAGCGCGCCTAACCTGCAACCACTCTATCTGATCGCAGGCTGGTACTGTACAGATCGAGAATTGCCGTCCCCGGCGGCTAACGCCGCACTCGGGACAACGCACTTATCGCAGCGCTAAAGCGCTGCGCCACCCAAAAACGAATGCAAAATCCCTAGCTCGACGCTACAGTGGAATCCCACTCTTGCGCAAAAAACGCGCAAGAATGGGGCCCCGGCCTTCCCTGTCCACTTCCAGCTTGGAGTTACTTCCGGCCCGGCCCAGGGATAAAGCAACGCGGCCCCGGAAGGTGTCTAACTCTTGTGTTCTGCGTCACAGCGTGGCATTCAGAGCGGACGTAGAATTCAGCGTTCGCTAGGTTTAAAAGGAACTTATCTTTATGGCCACTTCTCTTGCCTCCACCAGTCGAATTCTGAATGCCAGCTTGGAATCCCGCATTATGAGCGCCGACGAAGCGGCGGCGCTGATTAACTTCAACACGCGCATCGGCATGAGTGGATTCACCGGCTCCGGTTATCCGAAAGCCGTGCCCATGGCCTTGGCCCGTCGCATCTCCGACGCCAACCTGCGTGGTGAGAAATGTCAGGTCAGCATCTTCACTGGCGCTTCCACCGGGCCCGAGTTAGACGGCGCGCTGGCCATGGCCGGCGGCATTCAGTTGCGGCTGCCCTACCAGTCCGATCCCGAAACCCGCAAAAGAATCAATGCCGGTGAGATGGAGTACATGGACATCCACCTTGGCCACGTCGCGCAATACGTGGAATACGGATTCCTCGGCAAGATGGATTGGGCACTCGTCGAAGTGACGGCGATTCTCGAAGACGGGCGGCTAGTTCCCAGTTCCTCGCTCGGCAACAACCGCACCTGGATCGACCAGGCAGAGAAAGTGATTCTCGAAGTGAATAGCCTGGCAGCCGGCCGAACTGGAGGGCATGCACGACATCTATTACGGAATGCAGCCGCCGCCCAACCGCCAGCCGATTCCGCTGGTGCATCCGGGGCAAAGAATTGGCACTCCTTATCTTAAGATTGCGCCGGAGAAAGTTGCCGCCATCGTGCTAACCGATTCTCCCGACCGCAATAGCGCGTTCAAAGCGCCCGACGAGGCCTCGCGCCGCATTGCCGGCCACATCCTGGAATTCCTCGCGTGGGAAGTGAAAAGCGGGCGCATTCCGGCCTCTCTGCTGCCGCTGCAATCGGGCGTGGGCAATATTGCCAACGCCGTGCTGCTCGGCCTGCTGGAAGGGAAATTTGAAAATCTGACTTCCTACACCGAAGTCATTCAGGACGGCATGATCGAGCTCCTGCGCAGTGGCAAGGTCACTTGCGCCTCGGCCACCGCGTTTTCTCTCAGTCCGAACATGCTGGCGCAGGTCAACGCCGAAATGGCAAGCTTCCGCAAGCAGATCGTTCTTCGGCCGCAGGAAATCTCCAACCATTCCGAAATGATTCGCCGTCTCGGCGTGATCGGCATGAATGGCATGATCGAAGCCGACATCTACGGCAACGTGAATTCCACGCATGTCATGGGATCGCGGATTCAGAACGGGATTGGCGGTTCGGGAGACTTCGCGCGCAACGGATACCTGTCGATCTTCATGGCTCCGTCGACGGCACAGAAGGGGGCGATCACGACCATCGTGCCCATGGTGTCGCACGTGGATCACACGGAACACGACGTCGCTGTGATCGTCACCGAACAGGGGCTCGCCGACCTGCGGGGCCTGTCGCCGCGGCAACGCTCCAAGCTCATCATCGAGAATTGCTCCCATCCGGACTATCGTCCTCTGCTGCGCGATTACGAGGAGCGCGCGGAACGGCTGTCATTCGGCAAACACACTCCTCACCTGCTCAAGGAGAGCCTGAGCTGGCATGACCGTTATGTTCGCACCGGACGGATGCTTCCGCACGAGGAGTGAACAGTCTGAATTTGCGTTGAGATCAGCTTGCCTGCGTTTCCGCCAGACGTAGCAGACGGACAAGCCCGTCTCTACGTCAGGATCCGTGCTGCTGCTACTGTTTCGGGGTAACCGACTTTAAATAGGCAACCACCGCCTCGGCATCGCTGCGGTCCAGGCGAAACTGGGGCATCGGAGCGCGAAGACGATTGCCGTTGGTCCAGATGCCGGTCGTCAGGAGCTTGATCATATCGGCGTCGCTGGCGGGTGGAGTGCCGCCGATGCGCGGCGCGTTGATCGGCCAATCCGCATCGGGCCTCGCCGGCAAGTAGGGGACGGACGCGCCCTGGAGCCATCGCGTGCGGTCGGGATTTCCATTGCTGTCGTGCGGAGTGTGGCACTCGCCGCACATGGCCACGCCTTCGACTAGATACTTTCCCCGGGCAACGACCGATGCGGCACCGGCGCTTTCGCCGCCATGCTGCGCGGGTTTGCTTTGGGCACGAGCCACGGGAACGTGGTTTGAGAACAGGGCGAGAGTGACGGACGCGGCAAATGAAAAGATAACCAGGAGTGAGTAGGTTGATCGTCGGAAAGTGAATTGTAGGGACGTGAGTCGTCTGACCGTGAATCGTCTAAGCATGGATCGCCTGAGCATTAATCTTTGAAATCAAGATCGTTGGGATAAACACTGTCGGAGCACGATTGTACCCCGTTTCGGGCATGGAATCATTAAATCAATAGCCCTTGAATCAGGATTTAAAATGATCTTCGCAAGGATTTCATCGTTCAATCTTGTGACGGTTAAATGTGATGTTGCGATGGCCTCAAGTTATTCGCAGGCGCTGCGATTGGCGGGTTCGAAGCTGTCCAATTCGGCATCGTGCTGGCTGGTGAAGCGGCCGTCGGCGGTCTTTCCGTACTGCTCTTCGCCTGGACAATAGTAAAGAGCATGATGGGGATCGACCCAGACCTCGATGTTCGGATCCCCCAGCAGATGAACCGCGGGTGCTGCGGGAGCCTCGGCAATTCCCAGCGCGATGAGCGCTCTGTCCACCGGCCCGAGCGACGCTCGGCGCGGCGAGATTCCCGTCGGCCACAGCAAGGCCAGCCCAGCCACCAGGATGGCCACTCCCAAATAAATATCGGCGCGATGAACGTGCAGCATCACACGCAAGCTTGCCAAATGATCCCTGGGAATTGTGGCGTGGCCGTCGTCGTTGTTGGCTTCGCTCGCCGAAACATCGGCGTCTTCCGACAACTGGAACGGAGGGACAACTTCGTCTGCGTCGTTTAAAGCCGGGTCCGTTTCCGTGGTCCACTCCTGTCCCGCCTCGGGCGTGTCGAACTGGCCGAGAGCGAACTCGTCAACACTTGCATCATCGACAAGCGGTGGCTCGAGTGCGCGATCGCGGATGGCCTCACTCCGCACGTTTGCGGATGCGACCGTTGTCCTGGCCATCTGCTTTGCCGCTGGTGGCCCGAGTAAACCATTGCTGGCAGACTGGGCCGCCAGAGGTGGAAGGGCCCGGCGCTCGCTGGCAAGGGGCGCAACAGGTTTGGCCGTGGCTTCTTTTGACCTGCCTTCGCTTGCCTTTTTCGTATCTTCGCCAACCTCGCCCGGACGCCCCGACCACAGGCCCTGTTCCTGGCTCATCAGCCACATCGAGGCCCAATTGCGCTGCAGGCGCTCTCCCGGACGAAACTGGTCGGCGGCGCAGTCTTGGCAGCGCGGTTGTTCGGCGCGCTTCAGAGAGCCGCATTGCGGACAGAAGCTCGCGCCTTCCGCTTCAAGGCGCGCTTCCGACTCCGCGGACGCCAGTCGAGCGTTTTTCAACACGTCGTTATGTTCCTGAATCGTAAAGGCAGCGGACAGCAGACCCTGAAAGGATTGCTCGTCCAGTCTCAGGTCACGTCGTTTCAAGTTGGGCCGGGTCAGGGGCATGGCAACGGAGGGAGGAAGATCGTCCAGAGTACCACGATTGTAGTCCAAAGATGGGCAGCGTGAAACGAAGAAAACGAAGGACGGTTGAGGATTATTCCCGATTAGGAACGCCATTCTGGAAGCGCTTTATGAAAATGGTCTAAGACCTGGCTGAAAGGAAGCAGAGGCCAGCCGCGTAACCCTATGGTTTTGCAAGGCGTTGTCGGAAGCGAAGATTTGGCGAATGGCTTGCATCGGATCATGGCGGGTCGCGACCCCAAGACTGAACTGAAGGAGCAGACTTAAAGCCAATGATTAGCCTTAATGAGATTAAGATAACGCCGCGTGACCAGCAGGTGCTACGTCTGCTCGTGCAGGGATGCAGCAACAAGGAAATCGCGAGCCATTTGAATATCAGCCCGCGGACCGTGAAACAGCACCTGCGCACGTTGTTTTTGCGCGCAGGCATTAAAGAAGGCCGGAAGCGAGTAAAACTGGCAACCGCCATGTTCATCAAGGAGCAGGTGCAACCATGCAACCCCGCGATCGGCTAACCGCCAAGGAAATTCAAGTCGCGACTCTGGTCTGGCAGGGTCTCACCAACAAAGATATTGCCCGTGTGCTCATTACCAGCGAGCAGGTTGTAAAAAACTACCTGCGCACGGCCTTTGACAAGCTGGGAGTATGGACCCGGCTCGAACTTGCGCTCTACGTCGCTGGCCACGGCGGCGCGAACTGGCACGTGCAAGTGGGCAACGGACTGGGCTTGCCGGCCGCAGCGTGGCCCGCCGCCAGCACCGAGGAGAGCGTCGCCTTTGCAGATGCAGAAAGAAAGGCGGCGGCGGTGGCCTCCGGAGGCACTCGCTAGAAACTGGCAGCGGCGGCGCATACCCGCCGCAGCCAAGCTGACCGTCGCTGGGTCGGTGTCAGATCTCAGAAAGAAAACTTTCCAGTAGTGGTTTTGCGTTTCCTGAGAGCCGCCGCCTGGTATCCGAGAACCTTGCTTGTGAGACCTTTGTCTTGGCGACGGAAACAGATTGCACACCAGTCCCAGAGTCTCCGATTTCCGTCGAGCTGCTGGCTTTGTGAGATTGCACCCCACATCACTTGTTTTCATTGACATACGCTCATCATTCTGTCGCAAGTGCAGATGCAAACGCCGCGAAGATCGCCTCAATCCCGGTAATCAAATTGCTCGGGTAGCTGTGGGACGGGTTCGTTCTGGTTCATCAGTTTTTCGATTCGTTCGTCGCTCTTTCGTCTTAGACACAAGAAGGTTTTACTTTTCGAAGTGTGCCGCGGCGCGCGCTGAGACCTGAACTTAAGGCCTGGACGGGGTGATGGGTATGGCTTACAAAGACGTCTTCTGGATGGCTTGCGACTCGACCGAGCAACTGCGGGCCGAATATGGGCCGTTCCACACCCGGGAGGAAGCGGAGGTCGAAGCGCGCAAGCTTCACTTCGGGTACCTGCTGCGTTACGAGCACATTCTGAGCCCCAACGACGAGATCCAGGAAGTCCGTTGCATCTTCATTGAGCTGCAAGAGAAAGTGTTGCAAGACGAAGCGCTACAAGATGAAGAATTGCAGGACGCGACCCGTGCTGCAAGGCAGGATGTCCCGAAGCCGGGCGTCACCTTTCACACCCGCTGTGCCAGCTGTGGCGAGGCTGCGGCCCACGAAAGGGCGTGGCAGGCGGAGGTATGGGCCGACATCCACGAATTCGAGCACACCCGCCATAAAGTCAGACTCTTCGAGCATGCCCGCGGAGAAGGTCTGAAAGAAATCGCCGACTGGCGCGGATTCGCCGCGTAAGCGTAAATCAGCTGTCGGCTCTCAGTTGTCAGCTCTCAGAAAAAACTGACCGACGCCCTAAGCCTCTGCACCCGCGGAGTCAAACGTACGCCATCGGGCGTACCGCTGTCCCTGTAGTGGGAATGGGCCGCACGGCGAACTTCACCGAGTGAGCTTTGCGGCGGCGGCTTCGTCCAGCATCCACAACAATTTTCCGTCGGAAGGCTGCACTCGTTGCGAAGGCAAGGGAGGAGTGTTTTTGCCTTCAAGGACCTGATGCAGCATGTCGGCTTTTTCCGCACCACTCGCGAGGAATATCACCTCGGCGGCACGATTGAGCACGGGGAAGGTGAAGGTGATGCGGTGGGTATTAAATTTTGCGACCCAATTGGCGACCACCAGCCGCGACTGCTCTTCAAGTGCCGGAGACTCGGGGAATAGAGACGCGGTGTGGCCATCGGGACCGAGGCCTAGCAGAATCAGGTCAAAGCGCGGGAATTCTCCGGGCTGACCTCCGGAACGAAGTTGAAAGAAGCGGCGGAGTTCAGCGTCATAATCCTCGGCCGCGGCCGCGGCGTCCGGGTTTTCGGCGTGCACGCGAAAGACGTTTTCGGGGGGAATGGCAATCTTCGTCAGGAGCGATTCATTCACCATCCGATAATTACTTTCGGGGTCGGTAGGCGGGACGTGACGTTCGTCGCCGAAAAAAAGAAAGACGCGGTTCCAGGCGAAGTCGGCATACTTCGAGGCGAGCGCGGAATAGAGGCCCTTTGGAGTTGAGCCGCCGGAGAGCGCGACTGTGAATCGTCCCTGGGCTCCGATGGCGTCGCGGCCCGCGCGAACGAATTCCTCGGCAGCGGCGTGAAAAAGATCGGCCGCCGTGGCGAGAACTTCGATGGATCGAGACGAAGACATAAAGATTTTGTAATTTGGCAATTTCGTAATTTTGTAATCTAATTCCAACGGGAAGCACAGCGACAACAATTTACAAAATTACCCGATTACAAAATTACAAAATCCCTCTCATTTTTCAAAATCTCTCCAGCGCCGCCCATCGCGCTCCATGAGCTCGTCCGATTCTTTCGGGCCCCAGGTTCCGGCGGGATAGTTGGGAAAATTGCGGGGAGGCAGCGCTTTCCACACATCGAGTACGGGATTGACAATGCTCCAACCGGCCTCGACCATGTCAGCTCGCTGAAACAGAGTGGCATCGCCGATCATGCAGTCATGCAGCAGGCGCTCGTAGCCGGTGGAAGAATCGACGCCGAAATAGTCGGCGTATTCGAAATCCATATTCACTTCGCCCAGTTGCATGGTGGTACCGGGTGTCTTCGCAGCGAAACGCAGGGAGATGCCTTCTTCCGGCTGGATATGCAGCACCAGTTGGTTCGGCATCATGTTTTCGACTTGGGTCTCGCGGAACAGCATGAAGGGCGCGCGCCGGAACTGAATCACAACATGCGTGTTGCGGCCCGGCAGCCGCTTGCCGGTTCGCAGATAGAACGGAACCCCCGCCCAGCGCCAATTGTCAATCAACAGGCGCATGGCGACAAAGGTTTCGGTCCGCGAGTCTGGAGGCACGCCCTCTTCAGAGCGATAACCGGGCACGTGCTCGCCGTCCAACGTGCCTTCTCCGTATTGCCCGCGGACGGTTTTGCTGAGCACGTCCTCATTACTGAAGGGCTGAATGGCGTGCAGGATTTTCGCTTGCTCATCGCGTACTGCGTTAGCCTCGAACGAAATGGGCGGTTCCATGGCGGTGAGCGTGATTAGTTGCATGATGTGGTTGGGCACCATGTCGCGCAGGGCGCCAGCGCCATCGTAATAGTCGCCGCGCTGCTCGACGCCGACGGTCTCGGCTACCGAAATCTGCACGTGATCGATATAGCGACGATTCCAGATGGGCTCGAAAATGCCATTGGCGAAACGCAATGCCAAAATGTTCTGCACCGTCTCTTTTCCCAAGTAGTGATCGATGCGGTAGATCTGTGTTTCCGAGGCAACCTTCAAGAGCTGCTGGTTCAGAATCTTCGCGGATTCAAGATCGTGGCCGAAGGGTTTTTCGATAATCACGCGCCGCCAGTGGCTGTTCTCTTCGGTCATCAGGCCAACTTTCGCAAGACGCTCGACAACATCGCCAAAGAATTGCGGCGCGGTCGCCATGTAAAAGAAATAATTGCCGTGCGAGTTGTGCTCCTGGTCAACCTTGGCCAGGGTCTCTTTCAGCTTGTCGTAAGTTGCGGGATCGTCAAAATCTCCACTGATGTAGCTGATGCGGCGGATGAACCATTCCCACAGATCGGCATCGACGGCGCCAGAGGCGAACTGTTTGTAGTCCTCCGTGACCTTCTTACGCGCATCGTCATCGCTCATGGGACTGCGGCCCACACCGATCACAGCAAATTCGCGTGACAGCAACTGCTGCTTAGCCAGGTTGTAGAGGGCAGGAATCAACTTGCGGCGCGTCAGGTCGCCGGTGAAGCCGAAAATCACCATCACACACGGGTCCGCGGTACGTCCCGTATGCGGTTTGGCCGGTGCTAGCCGTGAGTCAGTTAGAGCCATGGGTCCCTCGATTGGGGTATCGAATCACTACATCACTCAGTCATTGAGCCGTCGAGGTGAATGATTCAATACCTCAATGATTCAATCACTCAATCTTTCTTACTTCGCCTTGGCCGGCGGTTTGAGTTCGATGTGACCGCCGAATTTTTGTCGCATGGCGGAAAGCATCTTCTCGGCGAAGGTATGCTCTTGCCGCGAGCGGAAGCGCGTGTACAACGCCGCCGTCAGCACTTCGGCCGGAACCGCCTCTTCAAGCGCCGCCTGAATCGTCCAGCGGCCTTCGCCCGAATCCTGCACGTATCCGCTGTACTCGGAGAGCGTGGGATTCTCGACCAGCGCCATCGCGGTCAGATCCAGCAGCCATGAACTGATCACGCTGCCGCGCCGCCAGACTTCGGCGATATCCGGCAGGTTGAGATCATAGCGGATATCTTCGGGAAGATCTTTGCTGGTTGCGTTTTTGAAAATGTCGAAGCCTTCGGCGTAGGCCTGCATGATGCCGTATTCGATGCCATTGTGGACCATCTTCACGAAATGTCCGGCGCCGGAAGGACCGCAGTGGATGTACCCGTCTTCGGCCGTAGCGGTGGACGTAGCGGCGGCCGCGCCAGAAAGTTTCTCGCGTCCTGGAGTGCGTGGAATGTCACCGCGTCCCGGAGCCAGTGTCTTGAAGATCGGATCCAGGCGCTGGACAGCCTCTTTCGGGCCTCCAATCATCATGCAGTAACCGCGGTCGATTCCCCAGACGCCGCCGCTCGTGCCAACGTCGACGTAATGCACGCCCTTGGCAGCGCAAAGTTTGGAGCGGCGAACATCATCTTTGAAATACGAGTTGCCGCCATCGATGATGGTGTCGCCCGCCTGCATTTTTGCCAGCAGCGTCTGCACGGTTTTTTCCGTGGCATCGCCTGACGGCACCATGATCCAGGCTGCGCGCGGGGCGGTCAGTTTGCCGACGAGGTCGTCCAAAGAAGACGACGCTGTCGCGCCTTCTCCGGCCAGCTCTTTCACCGCATCCGCGCTGAGATCGGAAACC
>CAVOTW010000011.1:0-40724 GCA_963699405.1 uncultured Acidobacteriaceae bacterium
TACTATTCCCCGCTGCTCGCGATGTTCGACCATGCGGTGACGGAGGGGTTCCTGAAGCCGGAGAACCGGGCGCTTGTGCTAGCGAGGGAATCGCCTCCCGATCTGTTGAATGCGCTGGAGGGGTGGCGTCCCGTACGGGTTGAGAAATGGCTCAGCCGTGAGACGACGTAAAAGCGTCCCGTGTGCTGTGCGGAGTTTCGTTACTTAAAGTCTTTTTCAGGCCCTTTTAAGCAGGCGCGAAATCCCGACCAAAATTACCGCGCCCACAAATGCGACGATGATGGCTCCTATCATGCCGCCGCCCGGCCAGATTCCCAACAGTCCAAAGACCCAGCCGCCGACAACGCCGCCGAGGATTCCGAGAATGATATCCACGAGCACGCCATAACCACCGCCCTTCATCACCTGACCCGCAAGCCAACCCGCGATCAGTCCCACTACAATCCAAACGATGAATCCCATGCCTGTCCTCCTCGCCCGCTATAGGGCGGAATTTTTGATTCGCACGCTGGGCGGACAATATAACACCTGATTGCCTAATCTCAAATCCTCCATGCGAAGAGCCGGTCGCAAGATCGCGATGGCTGCATGAGACGAATCTGCGTTCGCCTTTCGCACCTCTCCCAAGACCGGGCGGAACGAAATGTGTCCCTGCGGTTCCGGCAAGAAGTACAAGCGGTGCTGCTACGGCGGGGCAATGTGTGGACTGAGAGCCCTCGGTGCCCACTGCTTTCGCCGCCGCAGTCCGCTATAGAAGCGGCCATTTAGGCTGGGCGGCACGGGGGTGAAGGGCGAGAAACCCACAGGCTTCCTTACTGACTTTTTACTGACTGTTAGCAATTCCTATAGTGTTTTATGGCGTTTTTGGAGCGTCCCGACGCTCTGCAAGTTGTTGTATTCAAGTTTTGAGGCGTTTTCGATTCCCGTCTCCCACCCCAATACGAACCTAACCGATACTCACGGGATAGCTCACTTCGCGGCGGATGCTTCCGTTCTCAGTTCCCGAAGAAAGATTTATGCTGCTGAGAGTGGCTTCGTCGCAGCGAGGTTGGCCGTGGTGGGTACAAACCTCTCAAGCAGAGCTTTGAACTCCGGATTCAAATTCAATTCCTCACTCTCCTGCTGCAGCAGCCGGCGGGGATCGCTCGCCGTCTTCAGCGCGTAGCGCAGGTAGGACAACCGCATCAGCCAGAGAGCATGGCCGACGTCTTCTTTGTTTTCATTGCGCACTCGGAATGTGATCCAGCCGGAGTTGGGAACCCAGTGATGCTGCTCTGCAAGACCCGCGCCTAACAATGCATTGCGGACTGCACGCGGAAAAGGAATGTCAACGATCCCGCCGGGATGGATATGCCCCACTTCGCTGCTTCCGAAGAGGAACTCCTTCCCTCCGAAACGGTGAGGATGAGTTGCGATATTGGGCCACGCGGAAATCTCGTCGGCGAGCATCTTCAATTCCTTCATCGAAGACTCCATTGTGTTCTCTCTTTTCGATGTCGGAACAAAAGCGCTCGATTCAGGAACCGCAACTCGCTGCGGTAATCCAACCGACCGATGCTGATGGAGGGGGGCAGAAACATCCGTGCAACGCTTATCATTGGTTAAGAAGATTGACAACGAAAAAGCTTCAGTTTAACCGAGGAGAAGCTGCCCATGATCCAACGCCGTCTCAGGGTTGTTCAATGGTTAAGTACTACTCCGGCGCGTGGAGTCTGCATACTTTGCAGCCAGGAATTTGGAGTCCCGATAAGTGCCCTGCGGAGGACTTCCGATGCGCAGGCGAGCCTGCAAGAGCAATTCGACAGGCACAAGTGCGCGCCCAATTCCAGCGAGGCTGGTCCAGGCACCTTTCTTCGGCAGGAACCGGACGACGACGAGGACGAAGAGGAAGACGACCGTAAAAAAGAAGATGACGAGGATGAGGATGAAAACGAAGGCGACGGGTACTCGGAGTGACCGACCGCTGACGCGGAGCTTGTTTCGGGGCTAGCTGGAAAGCGGTTCGAGGTCGGTTGAACTGGCAGCGGCTAAACAGTTTGCTGAAAAACTCGATTTGCGGTGTTCGTCCCCTAAAGGGGCATCTCGATTATCAAGAATTATGGCATCGCTAAAGCGATGCCCTGATACGAAACGCGAGTTTCCTTTCCGTGAGAACCTGATCAGAATTGACCATTTTTTCGCGCGGCTGCCGGAGTAGTGTGCTAGGGAGATCCTCGAGGACTCCCAGGAGAAAGTAATGTCAAAGCATGATACTGTGACCAAACGCAACCGGCGCCCGAAGTCGGCGAAGCGTGTAGATTACACAGCGCGCACCATGGCGGCTGTGAAGCAACTTGAAGAAGCCGCAAAATTAAAGGTCAAGCCCGCTTAGGCTAGGACGAATGCGTCCCCGCCAACGGGATTCGTGGAGACATTCAGCGTCTTGCGCCTACTTCTTCCTTGTCTTTTTCTCTGGCGGCGTAGTGGGAGTCGACATAGTCGTCGAGAATCTTGATGAACTCGGGTACGATCTTGTCTCCTTTGAGAGTGGTGAAGAGCCGTCCGTCCACATAGACAGGTGCTTTAGGTTCCTCGGCGGTTCCGGGAAGAGAAATTCCCAGGCTTGCATGCTTCGACTCTCCGGGGCCGTTGACTACGCAACCCATCACAGCCACTTTCATTTCTTCCACGCCAGTGTGAGTCTGCTTCCAGACGGGCATCTGGTCGCGCAGGTAGGTTTGGATCTGCTGGGCCATTTCCTGGAAAAATGTGCTGGTGGTGCGTCCGCAGCCGGGGCAGGCAGTAACTTGCGGCGTGAAGCTGCGAATCCCCAGCGACTGCAGAATTTGCTGCGCCACGCGGACTTCTTCGGTGCGGTCTCCGCCAGGAGCGGGAGTCAGTGAAACTCGTATGGTGTCGCCGATGCCTTCCTGCAGCAGAACAGCCATGGCGGCGCTTGAGGCGACGATGCCTTTGGCGCCCATCCCAGCTTCAGTCAGTCCAAGATGCAGCGGATACTCGCAGCGCGCGGCCAGGATGCGGTACACGTCGATGAGGTCTTGCACGCCGCTGACTTTGGCGCTGAGGATGATCTGGTCGGGGCGCAAGCCATGCTGCTCGGCCAGTTTGGCGGAGCTTAGCGCACTGACCACGATTGCTTCCATGGTTACTTCGCGGGCTTCTTTCGGCTCGGGCAAGCGCGAGTTCTCATCCATCATTTTGGTCAGCAAAGCTTGATCGAGCGACCCCCAGTTCACGCCGATGCGAACCGGTTTCTGATACTTCACGGCAACCTCGACCATGGTGCGGAAGTTGTCATCGCCCTTGCGTCCAATGCTGGAATTGCCCGGATTGATGCGGTACTTGGCCAACCCCTCGGCGCAAGCGGGATACTTGGTCAGCAGGAGGTGTCCGTTGTAATGGAAGTCGCCCACGATGGGCACGCGGACGCCTTGCTTCTCCAATCCCTCGACAATGTGGGAGATGGCCTTGGCGGCATCGTCATTGTTGACGGTTACGCGGACTACTTCGCTTCCGGCCCGTGCCAGGGCGGCTACTTGCTTGATGGTGCCGGGGATGTCCGCAGTGTCGGTGTTGGTCATGGACTGCACCATAACTGGTGCATTGCTGCCCACGCGGACTCCGCCAATCGAGGCGGTAAAGGTCTTTCTACGCTTAATTTCAGCCATGTGTAATGCCTATTTTAAACCAGGCAGGGGAAAATCGCGAGGAAGCCTTTAACGCAGAGGGCGCGGAGCTGATCGCAGAGAGCGCAGAGAAGTGCTTGCTAGAACCGCATTTCCTTGGCGACCTCTGCGTGACCTCGGCGTGCTCGGCGTTAAAGGGTTACGGCATCCTGGTGAGCCCTGGCAAGGTTTTAACCAGGTCGTTGTAGATCACCATCACGGCGAAGAGTACCAGGAAGACGAAGGCGGCCTGGTAGATCCGTTCTTTGATCGGCAAGCTGATTTCTCTCTGCATGAGGCTCTCGATGAAGAGGAGCAGGATCACTCCGCCATCGAGGATGGGAATCGGCAGCAGGTTCATGATGCCGAGATTCAAGCTAATGGCGGCGCTGATTAAAAGAAGCGGCGTCCAGCCTTTTTCGCGGGCAGCTTGGCCAACATCCCTGCCGATACCAATCGGACCATCAACCTGGCGCATCGAGACTTTGTGCTGCGCCATTTTTTGCAGCAGCTCGAGGATAAGGAAAGAACTTTTCTTGTTGTCCACGAGAGAGCGTTTCAGCGCGTCCGCAAAGGGGAGGTGGATCACTTTCGTGGGAACGCTGGCGACGCCGATCCGATAGCGGGTATCAGCCGCAGTGCCTCGGCTGTCGAGGATTGGCTTCACGGTGAAGCTGAGTTTATGCCCATCGCGGAGGATCCCGAGCTGTAGCGGCTGATCCTTAGTGCGGCTTAACATCTGGATGAGCGCGGCCAGGTGGGGAACGTCCTGCCCGTTGGCGGTCAGGATTTGGTCTCCCACCTTGATGCCTGCCTCGGCGGCGGGCATGCCAGGCTCGACTGTGGTCAAAGTCACGCTGGACTCTTTCGGCACCCACCCTACGTCCCCGTATTGATTGGGGCCCGACGGTTCCGGAACCAGGACCTTTTCTGTGACCTTGCCATCGCGCAGGATGCCAAATTTCAGAGGCTGATTGGGGCTGAGAGCGGCCTTGACGTCCACCTGCTCCCAATTCGGATTTTCGATGTCGTCGACGCGGACGATCTTGTCCCCGATCTGAATGCCTGCTTTTTCCGCGGGCGTATCGGGATTGACCCATCCCACAACCGTGGGTTCATCGACCACGGCGGCGTACTCGTAATGGACCATGTACACGCCCGTGAGCAGCGCTATGGCGAGCAGGACGTTCATGAATGGCCCGGCCAGGGCAACGAGGAAGCGCTGCCAGCGGGGATGGGACAGAAACTCTCCCGGATCGCCGGTGCGGTTGTCCATGGGATTTTCGCCCGACATTTTGACGTAGCCGCCGAGCGGAATGGCGCTGATGCGGTAGTCGGTTTCCCCTCTGGTGAAGCCCAGGAGACGCTTGCCAAAGCCGATGGAAAAGACTTCCACCTTTACGCCGAAATATTTAGCGACGGCGAAGTGACCGAACTCATGAATGAGGATCATGAATCCGAGCACAATCATCATGATGAAGATGGTATGAAGGATGGATAAAAGCTGGGGCATAACCTTCTTAGACTACTCCAAAAATCCTCTCAGGAAATGGCCCTGATGGGCGATAGCTTTCGGCTGCGCTGGCGTACGATTTCGCTTGCCAAAAGGCGGGCCTCGGTATCCACGGCGAGCACCTTCTGTATAGATTCCAAATGGGCGGCTGGCGTTGCGTGGATCACTTCCTCGATGATCCGGGGGATATCCTCGAATCCGATCTGCTCCTCCAGAAACGCCGCTACGGCGACCTCGTCGGCGGCGTTCAGGGCGATGGTTTTTGTGCCCCCGGGCGCCGCCTCGTAAGCCAAACGAAGACAAGGGAATTTGGCCATATCCGGGGGATAAAAATCGAGGTGCCGCAAGTCCGTGACCGAGAAGCGTAGGTCCGACGGGATGCGATCCGGATAGGTCAGCGCATAGAGGATCGGCAGGCGCATATCGGTCACGGAAATTTGGGCGAGGATGCTGCCATCCACGAATTCGACCAGCGAATGGATCGTAGATTGTGGATGCACAATGACTTGCACGCGCTCGGGCGGTACGTTGAACAGGCGACAGGCCTCGATCACCTCGAACCCTTTATTCATTAAAGTGGCTGAGTCGATGGTGATCCTTTTACCCATTTTCCAAGTGGGATGGTTGAGCGCTTGTTCGACAGTAATGGAAGTAAATTCCGACTTGGGTGTATGAAGAAACGGGCCGCCGGACGCGGTCAGCCAGATGCGCTCCACTTCATTGACCTTCTCATCGCTTCGGCCGCCACGCAGGCACTGGTGGACGGCATTATGTTCGCTGTCGATCGGCAAGAGCGGCTTGCCCTGCTTTCGCGCCTCGGCGGTGATCAACTCGCCCGCCACGACGAGACATTCCTTATTGGCCAAGCCGACGGTCTTGCCAGCGCGCACCGCTTCGTAGGTCGCCTCAAGGCCGGAGACGCCGACGATGGCGCTGACTACGAAATCCACTTCCGGATGGGTCGCCACGCGAACCGTTCCTGAGGTGCCCTGGACGACTTCGATCTCGCCCAAACCTGCTTGCCGGAGTTTCGAGTGGAGGCCTTGGGCGCCGGCGTCGTCGGCCATCGATACGACCACGGGTTTCCAGCGCATAGCTTGCTCGAAAGCGAGCTCGACATTGTTGCCGGCCGCCAGCGTCGAGACCTGAAAACGATCGGGATAGCTTTCGACCACGCTCAATGTGCTACGGCCGATCGAGCCGGTCGAACCCAGGATGGCGATGCGTTTCATGCGTGAGGACTCTTCTATTGTACGGGAATGATGTACGGGAATGCCGATGTCCGGGAATAGCGAACCTTAACCACAGGGGCACGGGCGATCAAAGGGAAATCGAGGGCTTTCTAGGGTACGGTGCGTTCGTAAGGTTCGTATACCGGGTCCCAGATATTGGCGTGCAGCTCGCGGTCCAGGCTATCTTCGGGGAGCAGTCCATCGACAACCTGCGCCTGGCCATCTTCGAATCGCCTGCCTTCCCACGGCCATCGCGATCGAGCGACTGAGCTGGCGCGCTTCCGAAAGCGGCGGAAGCAGACTTGCCTTCTTATCCTTTTGAGTCGGAACCAGACGAACTAATTCCTTGGTCGCGGCCATGATCATGGTATCGGTGACGCGTTTGGCTTTGGAGGCGACGATCCCGAGCGCGAGGCCAGGAAATATGTACGAGTTATTGGTCTGGCAGATGGGAACTTTCTTCCCCCCAACGCTCACCGGTTCGAACGGACTGCCGGTACCGATCAAGCGCCCGTCCTTCGGTCCAATCCATCAAATCCTGGGCAGTGGCTTCGCTGCGCGAGGTGGGGTTTGAAAGCGGGAAGATGACGGGTCGAGTCTGTGTTCTTGGCCATTTCGCGGACACGCTTCTTCGGTGAAGGCTCCGCCTTGACCCGAGACTCCGATGAGGACCGAAGGCTTCGCATGGCGGATCACATCGAGCAAGGTGATGTCTCCATTCGGTTGTCTCCAGCTCTGCACTTCCTGTTCTTTGCGGGCATAGGGCAGCTGCTCGGGGCGGACATCTTTGCCGTTTTCTGTAATCAGACCGTAGCGATCGATGGCATAGATGCGATTGCGAGCTTCCTGTTCCGAGAGGCCCTTCTCCTGCATGAACTGCATCAAGCAGGTTGGTGATGCCGATGCCGGCGGTTCCGAAGCCAAATACAGCGATCTTCTGTTGCTCCAGTGGCACGCCGGTCACGTTGATGGCAGAGAGCAGGGTCGCGGTCGCTACGGCCGCAGTGCCTTGAATATCGTCATTGAAAGTGCAGAGTTGGTCTTTGTAGCGAGCCAGAAGTCGAGAGGCATTCGAACCGGCAAAGTCCTCCCATTGCAAAAGAACATGCGGCCAGCGCTTCTTCACGCTGTTAACAAAAACATCCACGAAAGCGTCGTACTCTTCGCCGCGAATCCGATGATGCGTCCATCCGATGTAAATCGGACTCTTTAACCTTTCCTCATTATCCGTTCCCACATCGAGCAGAATCGGAAGACAATGCTCCGGATGAATGCCGCCGAGCGCGGTGTAAAGGGCCATCTTCCCGATGGGGATACCCATGCCTCCGGCGCCTTGATCGCCGAGACCCAGGATGCGTTCGCCATCGCTGACCACGATGCATTTCACACCGTCATAGCGGGAATGACTCAGGATCTGATCGATGCGATCTTTATTCGGATAGCTGAGAAACAAGCCTCGTGGCTTTCTCCATATCTCGCTGAAGCGCTGGCAACCCTCACCCACGGTTGGCGTGTACACCAGCGGGAGCATCTCTTCGATATTGCGCACCAAGAGCGCATAGAACAGCGTCTCGTTAGTATCCTGCAGGTCGCGGAGAAAGCTGTATTTGTGGAAGGAGTTCGGCTGCTCCGCGGAAGGCCTGCATCCGGCGCTCAATCTGTTCCTCAAGAGTTCCTACATGCGGCGGCAATAAACCGTGCAGGTCAAATGCGTCGCGTTCGTGATCGGAGAAGGCGGTTCCCTTATTCAGCCGCGGAGAATTGATCAGGTCATATCCCGAAAGCGAAATCTGATAGCCCTCGCGCGTGAGCGGCTGCTGGAATTGGGTGGGCATTTGCTTCCATTCTATCCGGTTTCTGTGCAGAAGCTGCGAAGTCGTTGGTCGGCTAGTCGCTGGTCGTTGGGCACAACCTTCCACAACCGGCAAGTAATTCCAAATCTCGCGGACGAGCGACAAACAGCGAGCGACCGACGACTAACGACCGATTTACTGCATCATCCGCCAAGCGCCGTAAGCCCAAACCACGGGCACGGCGAAGAGCATGGCGTCGATGCGGTCGAGCATGCCTCCGTGGCCGGGGAGAATCGTGCCGGAATCTTTGACGGCGGCTCCGCGTTTGATGAGCGACTCGACCAGGTCGCCCAACTGGGCCGCAATGTTGACCACGGCCGACAGCAGGATGATGGGCCACAGTTGCGGCTGTTCAAGGCCGAACATGCCATCGCGACGGTCAATCAATCCGATCCGCAGCAGAGTGGAGCTGATCGCGGGCGCGTGTTGCATCCAGAGCGTGCCGACGACCACGCTGGCCAGGATTGAGGCCAACGCGCCTTCCCATGTTTTCTTCGGGCTGATCTGGGGCGCCATGCGGTGCCGGCCCAGCGACTTGCCTACGAAGTATGCAAAGATGTCTCCCGCCCACACGGCGAGCAGCGTATAGATGGTCCAGATCGCTCCGGCGGGCTGTTCGCGTATCGCGACCAGCAGGGCCATCGGGATCGCGATATACGCGAACGCAAACGCCGAAGCTGCGGCCGCTGGATAGCCGCTCGCCAGGTTCGTGCGTTTCATGGCGATCGTTAGAAACACAAACGGCGCCAGCGCGGCTGCCAGCGCATGCCGTAGAGCAAGGCCGTTGTCTCTACCAGCGGCGTGCGATTGGAGGACGCGACGAATCACATAGACAAAGAAGAGCGCGACGAAAACATAAGTCGCCGGGCCCAGCGGCTGAACAGCGTAGTGCGTTGCGAGTTTCAGAAATTCCGCGATCGCGAGCAGGGCGACTGCTCCGGCCACAAGAGCAAGCATATAGAGCGGCGCTTTCAGCACCAGCAGCAGGACCAGGGGGATGAGAACGACGGCGGTGGCGACGCGCTTGATCATGGGGTGGAGATCGAACTTTGGCTCTGCTCAGGCGCCGAACTCATCAACGTTTCGCCTCGGCGTGAGGGCGGTGTGACTTGGGCTGCGGGGCATGGCCGTCGGGGCCCAGGCCTCCGTAACGGCGGTCGCGCTTCTGATAGTCTTCAATGCCCTCGAGCAGTTGCATGCCGCGGAAATCAGGCCACAGGGTTTGGAGTCACATAGATTTCCGCATAAGCCAGTTGCCAGAGCAGGAAGTTGCTGAGTCGCATCTCGCCGCTGGTGCGAATGACCAGGTCGGGATCGGGCAGGCCGCGAGTGTAGAGATGATCGCTGATCGGCTGCTCATCGACTTCCATGTGATCGAGGCCGCCGTTGCGGGCGGCAGCCTCGGCGAGCGAGCGGAAGGCGTCGACGATCTCGCTGCGCGCGCTGTAATTCAGCGCCAGGGTCAGCAAGCATGCCGGTATTGTTCGAAGTAGCGTCGCTCGCTTCCGCCATTTCGCGCTGCACCGACTCGGGTAACTCGTGCTTGCGTCCGATATATTGCAACCGAATGTTATTTTCGTTGAGCGTCTTGATTTCCGCTTTGAGATAGTGGCACAGCAGGCGCATCAGGAAATCGACTTCCGTCTTGGGACGCTTCTTCCAGTTTTCCTCGGAGAAGGCGTAGAGGGTGAGTGCGGGAATTCCGATGCGGGCCGCGGTTTCGACCGTCGAGCGCACGGCGGCCACCCCGGCGCGATGTCCGGCCACGCGTGGCATGTGCCGGCGCCGGGCCCAGCGCCCGTTTCCGTCCATGATGATCGCGATATGCCGGGGAAGACTCGCCGAATCAAGCCGCAGGTAAACATCAGTTTCCTTGCGGTCCATCCGTCCCAGCCGGAACCGTGTGTCGCAAGCGGAACTCTCCGAGTCGAAGCTAACACACGAAATCCAGTGTGTGCAATGCGATAGGAGGGGTCGGGGCCACTGCGACGAGCGGCCTCAAAAACCTGAACCGCGCGGGACACAAGGTCCTAACGAGGGATACGAGCTCCTCAATTCTACCGTTTTCCTTCGTGCTCCTTCGTGCCATTTGTGGTGGAGGTTTTGCCGTAAAAAGAAAGCTGGCCCGATCTGAGGATCATGGCCAGCTTACCCTTTCTTCCAGCAGAATCTAGTTGCCCGAGCACTTGCAAATGCATTCGGCACGTATACATACGGGACCCATACTCCGCTGTTGTTGCCGCAGTAGGTGGATGATCCCTGGCAGAACTCAGCCGCCGGCTGCGCTGACATATTGGTCGTGTTGAAGTTCCAGCCATAGATGTCCCGTTTCCTGCGCCGTGGTGCTGACGACGACCCAGTATTGCGTTCCAGCCGTGAGCGCTATCCCGTGCGCAGCGTAGCAGTGGTAGCGCCGCAGCATGTCCCGTAAGGCTGGACGTTCTTGGCGGTGACGGACTTGATCGAGCTCGGTCCCGGGTACGCCGTTGTTGTCGTTGTACAGGCTCAACTGGATCGAGCCGTGGCCGCTGTCCAGATCTCCAAGTCCCACTTGAATTTCTGTCAGCCGTGGCGT
This sequence comes from uncultured Acidobacteriaceae bacterium, assembly GCA_963699405.1. Lineage (GTDB taxonomy): Bacteria > Acidobacteriota > Terriglobia > Terriglobales > Acidobacteriaceae > Acidiflorens. The sequence goes on from CAVOTW010000011.1 coordinate 10,839, forward strand.
TTACTGTAGGAGTGAAGGCATTCCCTTGCCAAATGAGAAAGGGATAGCCATTGACGCCCTGGTCGATGGTATTGCCAAAGATGCTGAAATACATCTGCGGTCTTATCCTTACTGAAGTTGCCCGCACCCGCGATGGGCTTCGCCTTTGTCTTCTTCTCGGTGACGGCGGGTAGGACATGGGTCGGAGCGTGATTGGCCTTAACGGTTCTGAGGTCTGGGCTGAAAGCAAACTTGTTGGCGCCGGACGCGACCAGAGCCATGCTCGCGACCAGAACGATGACCAAACAAGCTACCGAAATTGCGATTGTCTTCTTCACAGTGGGTTCCCTCCGGGGGATCGGTTTACGCTGCTGGAAACAGTTGGTGGAGTGGGCTGCGCGCTCGCTGCCAGGATCCTGTACGAACACTGCCCATGCGGTCGAGCGAAATGATCACACCGGCAAAAACCAATGTCAAGAAGAATGGAATTGGAGACAAGATTTTGACAAGTCTTCAACAATTCTTTACAGACCGCGCGGAGAGCACGCGATGGATCGACTGCAAAAGATTGCAGTGAAAAATCAAATCAAGTTCGTGAACGAGTCTGTAACCAGCCGATCGTTCAGGCGGAAAGCGCGCTAAGGTGCAGACTAACGCGCTTCTTCCGGAAAAATAGGCAAGACCAACCGCTCAGTGTGACGGATGATGGTCAGCTCGCAGCGCGCGCCGACGTGAGTGTCGGTCAACAGGCGATGGAGGTCGTCGACGCCGGCAACTGACTTCCCATCGAGCGCGACAATTACGTCGCCCTCACGGAGGCCCGCGGTCCGCGCCGGGCTCGGATCTTCGATGCCCGCGACGACTACGCCGGTTTCCTGCGCCAGGCCATAGAAGCGCACCACGCGGCGATGGATGGGAACGGTTTGCGCCGATACTCCGATGAAACTGCGCCGGATTCGGCCATCGCGCAGCAAGCGGCTGGCAACAAATTTCGCGGTGTTGATCCCAATCGCGAAACAGATTCCTTGAGCCGGCAAAATCGTCGCCGTGTTAACTCCAATCACTTGGCCGCGCGAGTCGACAAGTGGACCACCGGAATTTCCGGGGTTCAAAGCGGCGTCCGTCTGAATGACATCTTCAATCAGACGGCCCGAGTAGGAACGGAGAGATCGCCCCAGAGCACTGATCACGCCGGCCGTCACGGTGGATTGAAATCCATACGGATTGCCAATGGCAATGGCGATCTGGCCGGGGCGCAACTGCTGCGAATCTCCCAGGGTTACGGCTTGCAATCCAGAAGCGTCCACGCGAATGACGGCAAGATCGGTGGCGGGATCGTCGCCAATGGTGTGAGCCGGAACGCGGCGTGCATCCGGTAGAGTGACTTCGATGCGCGTTGCGTTATGTACTACGTGGCTATTGGTGAGAATCAAGCCATCGGGCGTGAATACGAAGCCGGAGCCGCCGCCGCGGCGCTCGCGCGGTTCGCCGGCACGAACTCGGCCCGGGTTTTGGGGGACGGCGTGATGCACTTCGACGTTCACCACCGACGGACCGACTCTCTCCACTGCGTGGATTACCGCATGCGAGTATGAGTCGAGCAGGCCTGCGTCAGCGGAGCCGGTGTTGGCGGAAGGAAGGCTTTCCTCGGGCAGACTCTCTTCCTGAAAATTTGCGGTCAGCGGTTGGAGCGAAGAAAGCGGGTCCACAAAAAAGCTATCGATGTTCATGCAAGATAGATGAACGTCAATCCAAAATGGATTCGGTGGCTAAGCGCGGCCGACACCGTAGGAATCTAGAACATCGCGCAAGGCCACGATACCTTCGACTTTGTGCACGTTGCCGCGGTTTACGACCGGCAGAATTTCAAGCTGGTTTGCTCCCATGCGCTCAAGTGCCAAATCCAAGCCATGGTCGGGATGCACGTGCGGGAAATGCATTGGATCGAGAAGTTCGGATAGCTTCTTATCAGCACTTTCTGCCATCGCTTGTTCTAATTTGGAAGAATTAACGACGCCCACTACGCCGCGTTCATCCGCCACCAGCCAAGTTCGCACGCCGCTGGAGCGCACCCGTTCTAACGCCTCGCGAACCGTCATTACAGCCGGCAGCGATTCATTCCCCCGTTGCATAACTGTTGCAACCTGACGCTGACCATATCGTTGGCGAGTCTCCGCGGTCGGCAGGTGTACGCCATCCTGGATTGCGAGTGCTTCATAGATCGGCTCGTGCTGCAATCGCGATGCAATGAAAAGGCTCACCATATTCGCAATCATCAGCGGGACGATCACGGCGTAGTCCTGCGTCATCTCGAAGATGATCAACACCGAAGTCATGGGAGCGCGCACAATGCCCGCGAAGACGGCGCCCATTCCGACCAGCGCGTAGGCTCCCGGCGTCGCAGTATAGTCTGGGAAGAAATGATGCGCGACGGTGCCCACCGAGCCTCCCAACATGGCGCCGATGAACAGGGCGGGGCCAAAAATACCGCCCGCGTTGCCGGAGGAATAACTGACGGTAACGGCAAAAAGCTTCAGAACCACCAACAGCAGCATCAACTGGAAGGCCATTCTTCCGTTCAATGCGTCGCCGACGTAGCCATAACCAACGCCCAGAACTTGCGGCACGAACCAGCCCATCACTCCCACCAGCAACCCGCCCGCCAGTGGTTGGAACCACGCTGTGCTTTGCGGGAAGCGCAGGAAGCGCGCCCTCATACCCAGGAGAAGTTTGGCAAAGACAGCGGAAACCACGCCCCCGGCTACGCCGAGTACCGCGTAGACCGCAAACTCCACGGGATGGACCAGTTGATATTGGGGGACTTTAAACAGAGGATGATCGCCAAGGAAGACGCGCAAAACCATCCACGCAGTGGCGGACGCGAGCACTACCGCGCCCATGACCGGGGCGTTGAGATCGCCCATGATCTCCTCGAGCGCGAACACAACGGCGGCGAGCGGCGTATTGAACGCGGCAGCAATGGCCGCGGCCGCTCCAACCGGGATCAAATTCTTTACTTGCTCGGTGCGCAGGCCGAGCGAACGTCCGAGCACAGAGGCAATGCCTCCGCCTACTTGCACCGAGGGTCCTTCGCGACCGAGCGGAATGCCGCTGGCAAGCGTTGCCGAGGTGCAGAAAAATTTGCCGAAGACAGTGCGGAAGGTGATACGGCCTTCGCGCGCAAACAATGCAGCCTTGGTTTGCGGCACGCCGCTGCCCCGCGCATTTGGAAAATAGCGGTACAACAAATAACCGATCCCAAGCGAACCCGCGACGGGAAACAGCAGCCGCCGCCACGGAGCGCCTCCCACGGGATACAGCCGCATTCCCAATCGTTCCGTCACCACAATGAAGGCGACGACTACCAATCCAGTCAAAGCGCCGATCACCAGCGCCAGGACCAGAAATACCTGGCGCTCACGGTGCAGCAGTTCGGCCAGGCGGATTGAGAACCAGGATCTCAACCCACTTGCGCTCGATGTCTGGACGGTTTCGCTCATGCTTTCGGGGAATTCTTTTTAAGAGAATATCGCAATGGGTTGGAAGGCGGCCCGAAATCGAGCCGCCCTCCTTGATGGCTGGTTAGCGGTCGAATGCGAAGTGGTCTACCCGGTTCTGCTGCCAGCACTGTTCGTTGTCCTGGGTGCAGAAGGGTTTCTCCTTGCCGTAGCTGATGGTGCGGATGCGGTCGGCGGGAACACCTTCCTGCACCAGCGCACGCTTGACCGATTCCGCGCGACTGGCTCCGAGGGCGATGTTGTATTCCTCGGACCCGCGGTCGTCACAATGGCCTTCGACGAGAACCTTGATACTCGAATGCTGCGCCAGGAAGGCTTCGTCATTTTGCACAGTGGGCGCTTCATCGGAGCGGATCGCGTATTTATCGTAGTCGAAAAACACGTCTTTGACGTGCTGCCGGAACAGATCCTCATCCGTGGGTGAAGGAGCGGCGTTGGCGACTGGAGTGGTTACGGTGATGCGAGCGTCGGCCTCGTTCGTTCCTCCCGGACCTTTGGCGACGAGGGTATAAGTCGCGGATGCGCTGGGTGTGACAGACCTTGTACCAGACGCCGGCAGCGTGCCGAGTCCAGCGATGGAAATTTCGTTAGCGTTGCTGGTGTGCCACGTTAGTACGGACGACTGGCCCTGCTGAACCGCGGCCGGATTGGCGGCGAGGGTGGCCGTGGGCGCGGGAGCGGGCGCCGGCGGAGCTGGTGGTTGAACTTTCGCTGCTTTCTTGGCGCATCCTGCTAGCGATAACACGGCTGCCAGCGCTGCGAGTACGGCAAATGTCGTGATTCTTTTGTGCCTCATTTTTATTTAATCCTCCTCAAATGGAAGAAACATTGAGTTCGCAATGGAGCAATGAATGAAAGACAACCTCGAACCGCGAAGCCATACACAATCGGAGCAAGCTGCTTGCGGCGGCCGCGGCAGAGATTGAAACGCTAAAGGGATAGTTGAAAAAGAATTAACAACGAAGGATGGCGTTCAATTCGGGCACGGCAACGGAGTGAAAGCCGGATTCTCGAAGCGATGTCCAAGACAAAACAGCGAGAGGCGAGATCAGGCGATTCCAGAGAGACAAGAGAGAGATTAGCGCCGCCTGTACGATGAGCTTCCGCATGCGGGCTGCGGCTCGAGTTGCCTGGAGCGCAGTGACTGGTCCGTTCACGACGGAGTACGGGCCCTGCATTGCGGGAAAAAGGAAAATCGTCAGGACACAGAGAACTGCCACCAGGGCGAGTTCGCATCCAATGCGGCCAGGGATCATGGACGTGTAACTATTATATCGCAGGAAGGGGCTGACGGTGAGGGCGGTTTTTCGGTGGTAAGTTCAGCAGATACTATCGTTTAGTGTCAGTGGAGGAGTAAGAAGAGCCGCCGCGAATTGCCTGTTTTTCTGCTATATGGGGAGCGAATAGTTCCCGGTGGCACCCTCGACTTTTACCATCCCTTTCAGTTCGGGATAGTGCTTGAGCAGAGTTTCCGGGGCGCGGACCTTTTTACCCTCGAGTAGATGCCTTAGTTCCAGCGCATTCACCGCCGCCTTGGCCTGAAAGTGATTGTTCGCGATCACGTAGGTCGACTCGGCGCGGTGAGCAATCGTCTGGATTTTTTCTTTCCATTTCTCTAATTCTGCGGGCTTGTAGAGATAGTTGTAACGGTCGTTGCGATTGTCGCCGTCGAACCCGCTGTCGAACCAGTGCTCGTAGTTACGGCCGTGCAGCCGGACGTACCCGACGCCCGAGGTGACATGTTCGGTCGGAGCGAGCGAACGGCCAAGCAGCGGCTGATCGATGTTGCAGAAACCGATGTTGTGGCGCATGAATTCGGCGATCGTTTCCGGCTGGTTCCAACTCTCATGGCGCACTTCGACCACTCTCGGATATTCGATAAACTGGCGCAGCAACTGCTCCAGGTATTCGCGGTTCAGGGATGTGTTCTTGAACGAAACAGGAAACTGGATGAGCAGCGCGCCGAGTTTGCCTTCCGCGGCCAGCGAGTCCAGACCCTCGCGGGCGAGGCGTTCGTCCGTATCATTCGGACGGATGCTGGCCGCGGAAGTTGGTTCCATCACCGCAAGCGGAGAATGGGTGAAGGAGCGATGCAGTTTCGCGGTGAAAAGAAAATTCGGATTGACCGCTGCCGCCTTCTGCGACCAGAGACGGCCCAGTTCTGGGCGAATGTGTCCGTAGAACGAAGTGTTGATTTCGATGACGTCGAAGAACCTTGCGAGAAATTCAACGGGATGGATTTTCTTGCGCGTGACTTCCGGCGGATAGAGAATCCCGTCCCAATCTTTGTAGGACCAGCCGGCAGTCCCGATGCGGATTCGCGGAGCAGGTTCCATACGGGCGGGCCAGATGTTCGCAGGTTAGCACAGGGTTTGTGTGGCAGTGTTTGTGTGGCGCGGGCGCCCTCGCCCGCGAACGCCGCGAGCTAGATTGCCGATGCGTTAGACTCTGAATTGATTTTGCATGAATGCGATCAAACCCCAAGTCGAAGCTCAAGGGTATGCCATCGTTTGCCGTTGCATATCTGGCGAGACCATCCGAGCTTTGGAAACATCACTTGACGCCAGCCAGCACGGAATTCGCAACCTCCTCTCCAACCCGGTCGTTCGAACCATCGCGGGATCCGATGAGGTGAGGGGGCCGGTTGCGTCCGTGCTTGGACACGAGTGTTTTGCTGTAAGAGGAATTTTCTTCAACAAAAATCCAAAAGCAAACTGGAAGGTCACATGGCATCAAGACTGTGTGATTGCCGTTTGCGAAAAGCTCGATATCGGGGGCTGGGGTCCATGGTCGAACAAGGCCGGCGTAATTCATGTTCGACCTCCGTTTACGGTTCTGGAGCAAATGCTCGCCATTCGCATTCACCTTGACGATTGTGGAGACGAGAACGGCCCACTGCGGGTGATTCCAGGGTCTCATCGAGATGGATTTCTTTCGGACTCTGAAATTCAGAACCGATCGAAAGAAGGCGCAGTGGCGTGTGCTGCCGTTCGCGGAGACGCTATTTTGATGCGACCTTTGATTCTGCACTCATCCCCACCTGCAGCAAGGCCCTCCAACCGGCGTGTGGTTCATCTGGAGTTCGCCGCGATTGAACTGCCCCATGGCGCAGCGTGGCAGGACTGCGTACGCGGAACGTCAGGATAAATAACTTCGATTGAGGATTTTAGTAGAGCAGTATCGCGACCCAGTACATCCCGGTCGGATAAGCAGCATTGCGCGCGTAGCACGAGCCGACGGCGAACTGTCGAACGCTGGGGTCACGCAACAGACGCAACGCTCCGGCAGGGAGCGTTTCCGGATGACTTTCCGTGTAGGCAACTATTTTTCGATTGCTGTAGGCGGCGGCCAGCAGATGGGCGTTCGGACGATTCTCGTCTGCCAGCTTGCATGCGGCCTGGTTCAGATTCGGCGGCGTCAGTTGCTCAAGCTGTGGAAGACCAGCCTGTTGGCGGATGTCATCGACGGAGCGGGCCACTAACTGTCCGCTCTGCTCTGTGGAATACGACGGGAGTTCGTGTGCGAAATCCTGAACCACGTAGAGGCGGCCTTTTCTCCAGATGGTAGCGATGCCTACGACATTGAAGCCCGGGTCGAGCAGGTTTTGACGGTGCGGTGCGGAGCGCATCAGAACGTCGTTTGCGCCCAGAACGCAGGTCGCGTTGGCGATATTTTCGCCGGCCCTGTCGATTTTCAGCGCGTCCTGTGCTGGACTCTCCTGTGATGGACCGCCCGGCGTTTGAATGTTCGGCGAAATGACCTGGGCAATTCTTTCGAGCAGAGAGGGTTCGCCGGGCAACTGATGCTCCAGACGATCAGCCGCAACCATTCGCAAGGCATGCGCTCGCGCTGCTTGGCGCAGACTTTCGTCGATGCGCAATGGCGGCACGCCGGCGAGTTCGCGGCTCTTGTTGACTGCTTGCAGAAGTTCGTTCTCGGCGCCGGAGTCCTCATCAGAAGTTCCCGCAGAAGATCCGGCCGCCGAGTTCGAGTTGGGGGTGGGTAACTGGTTCGCAGCACCGTTGCTGGCGCGGACGCGAATATCGACTGCTGGCGCTTTGGTTTGTGCGGCGCAGGGCCCGAGACTGAATGCTAGTATCCCGAATGCAGCCAACAGGGTCCGACGCATAAGAATTCTTGGTTGGCGGTACGGCGCGGGGAGTTGCCGATAAAGTTCCGCTTTCCATCTTTCACGCTAGCTTCTAGAATTCAGGTCAGCTACTTACCATGGAGACCATACTTCTGGTTACCGTTCTCGCCGGAACCCTTGCCCTGCTTGGGTTCTCGGCCGTTTTGCTGCGGCGCGTTTCGGCGGCTGCGCAAGTAGATGTAAAGGCGGAAGTTACAAGTCAGCTCGAAAGGTTCAATGCAACCCTTGGCCAGAAGATCAGTATCAGCACTGCCGATATGGCCAGTCGCTTGGAGCAGACCAAAGGTGACCTCCGCCAGCAGGTCACAGACCGCATCCAGCAAGGCTTTTCAGAGATTCGGAGCTCGGTTGAGCAGCAGTTCGCAGCGGGCAGGGAAGAACAAAACCGGAGCTTGAGCGACGGCCGCAGCGAGATGAGGAGTTCTCTTCTGCTCACCACGCAGCAACTCAAGAGCGAATTTCAGAGCCTGAACCAGCAGACCGCGCAAAGCCTCGACTCGATTCGCGATCGTGTGGATTCGAAGCTGATGGCCATTACCGAGCAGGTGCAGGTGAAACTCGATCAGAACATTAAGGAAGGATTTGCGCAGTTCGAAAAAGTTCAGCAGCACCTGAAGGCTGCGGAAGAACAACTCCGCGAAGTCGGCGCACTCGGCCACTCGATCAACGATTTGAATAACCTGCTCAAGCTTCCGCATCTACGGGGGCAGTTCGGCGAGGCGAGCCTGGAGCGGTTGCTGGCCGACTTCCTGCCCGCGCACATGTTCGCGCTGCAGGCGTCGCCAGGCGAGGGCCCCGGACGCGCCGACGCGGTCATTTACTTTCCCGACCGCACGCTGCCGATCGACGCCAAGTTTCCGCGCGAGCAGGTGATGGCTTTATTTGAGAGCAATGACAAGGCCGAGATAGAAGCGGCTCGTATCGCGCTGGTGCGCGTGATGAAGGCGGAATCGAAGCGCATTCAGCAGTATATTCAGCCCGAAAACGGCACCACTGATATCGCGCTCATGTATCTGCCGAGCGAAACTTTGTATATGGAGGTCATCCGCAACCGTGAACTGGGCGACTGGATGAATGAGCAGCACGTATTCCCCGTCTCACCCAACACGCTGCTGATGACGTTGCACACGATCTCGCTGGTGCACAAGTGGTACGAAGTTGCCAAGGGCTTTGAGAAGAGCCGCGCCGAACTGGCCAAGGCCCAGAAGTCGTTCGACTTTTTCCAGAACCAGTTTGAAAACGTCGGCAAGAATTTGAACAAGGCGCAGGAAGCGTTCGAGACCGCGCAGCGGCACCTGAAAAACTATCGGGGGAAAGTGACCGCGCTCAGCGGTCAAGAGCAGTTGGAGCTGGACACGGCCGCGTCTGCGTCCATCGATAAGCCACTGCCGCTGCTGGATAAAGCCAGCGCGTAGGTCAAAATAGAGATTCAAGGATGCAGCCTGCTGGCGAAACCCCTCATCGGAACATGCGAAGATCAAACTCGAAGCGCTTGGCCCTTTCGATCTTCAACTTGTGAAAATCGGAATGCGCCGGGTTCAACAATACATTCCATTCGCCGCGAATGGCCGCCGAAGGCACATGCAAGGCGACCGTCTTGCCGGCACGAATCCAACGATCGCCGAATGTGCTCAGCGATTCATCCCGCAGCTCATACCATTTCCGAGGAAGAGAATTCAGTTCGAGACGGTCAACCGCGAGATTGTCGGGAAGCTCCGCTTCAATCGACACCAGATCGTCAGGCCGCAGATTTGGTTCGAGGTGAACAAAAGTCTCGATCGCAGCCAAAGCGAGAGACGGAGATGCGTAGACCGCCGGCACGCCCTGACGATTCCAGCGGCCACCGAAAAGCCGCGCACCCTCGCCTGAGAAGGCACCAGCGGCGTGGATAGCGCGGCAAATCCTCCACACCCGCATCAGCTATAGACGCCGTAGGCAATGCGCCCGAGAATGTTTTCCACTTCCCTGACCCCCAGGTCGGTGTCGAGTTGATCGATGGGAACCTGGCCTCGGAGCGCGCGATTGGGTGTCCGAAGCCACTCCGCAGCCTTAGCAGCGTTGCCGATCATTTCCACCGCGGTCGCGTAAACGCGCGCCAGGCGCACGGTGCGGTCGGACTCGGCGGCGGTGAGGCGGGAGTGACGGCTGAGGCGTCGAGTCAAAGTTCGCTGCGGGATGCCGAGCTTTTCGGAAAGCGCGGCGCTCTTGAGATCGAGCTTCGCTCCCAGCACGAGCAGAGAGCCCGAGGGCAGGCCGTTGCGGATCAACTCCGCCAGTTCGGCGAAATTTTTAATCGAGCGTCCCAGGACTTTTCTGCCGCCCAGAACTTCGGCGATGACGACGGAAGTCATACTAGCCTCTTGGCTACTTAGAATACGCCAATTGGCCTGACAATACAACCTTTGCCAGGCTATGGCTGCGCGGTTTCGCGGACGGTCCGGGACGGCGTTTGCGCGGATTTCAGGTAATCCGCGCCTTGAACTTCCCAGATTCCATCAAACTTCACGAAATACGGCTCGACCGAAACGCCGGGAAAGTTGGACCTGAGAAGTTCGCCGGCGCGCAGGAGTTCGGTGCGGTGATGGTCGGCCTCGGCGACTTGGTCACCTTTGAAATGAGCGAGTCCGCCATAGGTGGCGCAGTCGGAGTGGCTCATTACCAGGACACGCTTCGTCTGGTGCAGGCGGATGGACATGCGCACCTGCTCGAGGATGAAGTCCTGTTCGAAGTCGTTGCGCGGGGAAGCCAGGGTCTTGGCGCCTCCGGCGACCACGATCATGTCGGAGCGCTCGATGGCTTGCTTCTTCAGAAATTTTCGCACGACGGAACTGATGCGGTGATCGAAACAGCAAAGCACAGCGGCGTCGGCCACGTAAGGGTCGGCGGGCGAGTCAAAATGGAAGACCTTGCGCATAGGAGCGGTTCTAATTTTACTTGCTCGTCAGGCGGATTTGTAGGGGAGGTTCAATATCCAACTCGCGATTTTTTCCAGCGCGACCGGTGCTATGGTCTCCTCAATCTCGGAGTACTCGCTGATCGCCCCGGTCTTCGCCGTCTGGAACAAGTGATTTAACCCGGGCAGTTCGTCGACCTCAAAGTTCTTGTTGCCTCCGTCCGCCAGGGCCTTACGAATTACGGGAAGGTTCTGCTTCGGCGGCACCTGCAAATCCTTCTCGCCGATCAGGGCTAGCACAGGACAGGTCACTTTGCGCAGCGCGGTCGCCGGGTCGTAGGTAAGGAAGTAGCGGAACCAGGGCGAAGCGAGGGTTTTGATTTGGGCTCTCAGTTGGGCTTCCGTAATTTTTCCTGCCAGCTTCTCGCGCAACTCTTTTTCCAGCGCGGCGTCATCCTTCTCGTGCTCCACAATTTGTAATACTTCCCGCTCGTCGGCGGCATTCTTCTCCGCTTCTTCATGGCTCGTGCCGGCAGCTTCGGAAATCAACATCCCCTGCGCCACCAGAATCTCGTCTCCCGGAACTCCGGAACCAGCCATCATCACAATGAAAGCAACATCAGGGTTTTGCGCGGCTGCCATCGGTGCGACAATGCCACCTTCGCTGTGACCGATAAGGCCAATGCGATGGGGGTCAACTTCCGACCGGGTCTTCAGGTAGGCCACGCCCGCGTCGGCGTCGGCTGCGAAATCTACCGTAGTGGCGGTGGCATAGTTTCCGGTGGACTTGCCGCAACCGCGCTTGTCCGCCCGCAGCACGACAATGCCTTTCCGGGTCAGAGAATCAGCCAACACGAGGAAGGGCTTGTGCCCCATGATGCTTTCATCGCGGTCGTGCTGGCCTGAGCCGGCGATCAGGACCACGGCGGGAAATGGTCCCTTGCCCTGAGGCGAGGTGAGCGTGGCCGCAAGCGTAATGCCCGCGGGCTTGTTATCGAACGAAACTTCTTCTTCTTTGTATGGGTAGGGCTTTACCGGGTTCTGCGGACGGCGGCGCTCGAGTTCACTGGTATCTTTCACGCGCTTGAGGGTCAGCGGCAGCGGGTTCCCCATCTGGGTCCACGTGCCTTCGACGGTCCTCAGGTCGGGGCTGATCTTGCCTTCGAAACCACCGTTGATGGATTTCACTTCCAACCTTAGCGAAGCGCCATCGCGGGTCACGGAGGTTACTGTGATTCCATTTTTTCCCTGATCCGGACTGTCGAGCGTGGCCATCAGACCGTCTTCCGTGTTGCTGATGTGAAAGACGATGCGGAGTTTCATCGCGCCCGCATCGAGCGACCCCAGCCATGCACCATCGATATCGGACGGTTTGGCCGGCTTGTGCGCGGTTTTGACGGGAGCGGCCGTGCGTTTGAAACTCAGCGGCAAAGCCTGGCCTTGCGTCCAGGTTCCGCTGATCTCGTTTCCGTCCGATGTGACTTTGCCTTCGTAGGTGCCGTGGACGGCATCGACGGTGAAGTTCAACTTCGAATCTTTCAGCGATATCGAAGTCACGGGAATTCCGTTGGCTCCCTGATCGACGCTGTCGAGCGTGGCTTTGAGGCTGCCGTCAGTGTTCTTGGCAACGTGCAGAACCAGGCGAAGTTCCGCGCCGCCCACTTTGAGAGTGCCCTGCCAGTCGCCCGCAATGTTCTGGGCGTGCGACGCGCCGATGCCAACCGCAAGAAAAATTGCACAAACAAGTCCTCTTTGCACGCTCGATGTTCCTTTCAAAAACAACTCGTTCGATGGGCTGCCTCATCATGACCGACAGGCCGCCATGATCATTACGGATGAGCCGCCCGTTTAGTTGCAGCCCCGCTGACCTAACCCTATCGAAGACGCTTCCATAGCAAAGCCGCGATGAGCGCCCGACGCCGATGAGCATCCCAATCAAGCGAGCTTTGTTCGCTTTTTCCGACATAAACGTCCGTCACGCGCCGCGCTTTGTTTTCAGCTCGGTCAGCAACTGCTCGATGCGGTCTTCTTTTTCCAGCGCGGCGAGGCGGTTTTCCACGTCGTCGGCCAGGAGTTGGACTTTGGCTTCGCCGATGGCTTCTTCGCGAGCAACTTTTCTCTTCATGCGATCGAAGGTGGCGGACTTGCTGTTTGCGTCCATGCCGGACTGCGCGTCGGTGGCGCGATGGCGGCGCGGGCGCGGCGGTGCTGCGCGATCAGCAGATCGGCTTTGGCGTTGGCTTCGGCCAGCTTCTGATCGAGATTGCGCAGAGCGGACTTCAGATTTTCGACCTGCGCTTTCTGGTCTTCGAGTTGCTGCGCGAAGTTGGCGCTCATGTCGCGATAACTTTCCACGCGGAGCAGCGCGGCGCGGGCCAGGTCGTCTTGCTTCTTGTCGACGGCGAGTTCGGCCTTGCGCATCCATTCCTTGATCTTGTCGTCGTTTTCCAGTTTCTTTTTTTCCAGCAGATGCTGGTCGGCGATGGCGATGGCGACCTGGGTTTTAACCTGCAAAAGCTGGTTGTGCATGTCGAGGATGACTTGCTTGATCATCTTTTCGGGCTCCTCGGCCTTGTCGATCAGGTCGTTGAGGTTGGCCCGGACTAGGGTGGAAACGCGTTCGAGTAATGCCATAAAACACCTCGTGTTGAATCGTCGTTAGTTGTTGGTCGTTCGTTGTTGGTCGTTCGTCGTTCGCTGTTCGTCGTTCGCTGTTGGGTCCCATGCCATTGCGCTTCGAACTGAAGCCGGCCGCGCGTTATGGCGGTTCCCAGCCAAGATTGCGCACTACCGCAATGCCGACACTGACGTTAAGGTTGGCATGTGCGAAGAGCAGGGCGACCGCAGCGCCGACGGAGAACGCCGAGTGCGATAGAGATTCCGATGATGCGTTTCATGATTCAGCCTCTTCGCTCCTAATTTCAATCTTGCGTTTCATTGCGCGACGTCATCCATCAGCAATCGCTGTTCCAGGCGCCGCCTACCAAGCGTGATCGCGATGTAGGCCGCGATTCCGACGGCGACCCAGATGCCCATGTGGCCGGTGAGCGGCGCCGAGGGCGGCGCCCATGGCGGCTCCCAGGGCGACCGACAGGCCTAGTGATCTTGCGTGATGAAGTTCGTCTTGCACGACATACCTCCTGAAATCGGTCGTTGGTCGATGGTCGTTAGTCGTTGGTCGTTCGCCATTCATCGTTTGCAGATGCATTGCGAACGACTAGCGACGAACGACCAACGACTGCCTTACTGCTTCTCCTCCGGCTTCGGTGCTTTGTCGCCGATCTGGCGGACTTTGCCCAACAGCTCTCCTAGCGGCATGCCGCTCAGCGTTTCGAACAGCGCCGGCACTTGCGCCGCCATCTTTGTGATGTCGCCGGTGATCTTGTTCAGTCCGGCGGTGTCGCCGTTGCCGGTGGAGACGATGGTGATCTTGTCCACATTGGCGAGCGGCGCGGCCAGCGCTTTCACCACTTCCGGCAAGCCGGTGAGCAGCTTGTCGAGGACCGCGGCCTGGTTGTACTCCTGAAATGCCGCGGCTTTTACGTTCATGGCTTTGGCTTCGGCCTCACCTTTTTTGAAGATGATTTCGGCCTCGGCTTCGCCCTGGGCGCGAATCGCCGAAGCGTGGCCTTCGGCTTCGGCGATCAGGCGTTGCTTTTCGGCGGCGGCCAGCGTTTCGATGCGCTGACGCTCGATCTCGGCTCGCTTTCAACACGGTCGCGATCAGTTCTTTCTCGCGGCGGTTGATTTCGGCGTCCTGAACCTTGACCTGTCCTTCTTTTTCGACTTGCTGCACCCGCACACTTTCGGTGGTGACTTGCTGCTGCATGACGTTGGTTTGAATGTCGTACGCCTTGTCGGCCTGCGCCTGCTGCTTTTTGGTGACTTCGAGGTACTGCGCTTTCTTGACCTCGAGATCGCGCTGCGATTCGGCCTGCTTGGCCTGAGAGAGCGTCTCGGCGAGCACGCGCTCCTGATCGGCTTGCGCTTTGGCGACCGCGGCTTCGCGCGTTGCCATGGCGCGCTTGATGGCCGTGTCGCGCTCGGCTTCGGCGGTGGCTACGTCGGCGTCGCGCTTGATGCGCGCGACGTCGGGCTTGCCCATGTTGGTGATGTATTCGTTCTTGTCGCGGACCTCTTTGATGGTGAACGAAATGACTTCGAGGCCCATCTTGTTCATGTCGTCGGCGCAGGTGGCGCGCATGCGATCGCCGACCATCTCGGGTTGCTTGACGATTTCTTCGACCGTGAGCTGTCCGATGATGCCGCGCAGGTGGCCTTCCATCACCAGGCGGATCAGGCTTTCGCGCTCCTGATCGCTTTTGGTGAGGAACTGCTCGGCTGCGGTCAGGATCGACTCCTTGTCGGACTTCACCTTGATTTGCGCGACGGCCTCGACGGTGACGGCGACGCCCTGCTTGGTGTAGAGATCCTGCTGCGGAGCTACGTCGAACGACATCAGTTCGAGCGAAAGGTCGTTGCAGTTTTCGACCATCGGAAAGATGACCGTGCCGTGTCCCTGCACTACGCGAGTCCCGCGAAAGCCGTAAACGATCAGCGCTTCATGCGGTCCAGCTTTGCGGTATAAGCGGGCCAGCATGCTCATCAGGAACAGGATGACCAGAACCACCAGTCCCGCGATGACCCAGATTTCAATTGCTATGCCGAACATATTGCCTCCTGAGAAAACTCAGCTGCCGAGTGCCCAGCTCTCGCGCTAGTTCACAATCCGAGACGACGGATGAGTTTCGCAGCTTTCTAGCCGCGCGTCAGAACGCCCATCACCATGTCCAGGTCGCGCACGATGCGTTCGGGATCGCTGTGGCCCAGATAAATCTCGCCGTTGGAAGTCCGGATATGCACGACCTGGTTGCACCAAACATAGGCTCGCGTGCTGCCGATGCCGCGAATGCCGTAGCCGCGAACAAAGGCCCAGGGCTCGATCGAATAACCGATGATCGACTGCCTGGGAATCGAGCGCAGCCGGAATCCCAACATGCGGATTTCGACGCCATGCTGCAGAAAGCGATATTGGAATCCGCTCCACGCCATCGCGCTCACGCCCAGTGCGATCAGACCCACCAGCATCGCCGCCCAAATGACCACCGGGGTGCGCCACCGCGGCTGCGACAAGGAGATCGCCGGGCCGATCAGCGCGGGCACGATGAGCAGAATCCAAATGCGTCCCGTGTGCGTTTCTTCCGCCAACACATCGCTCTGGAATGCGTCGATTCATAATTCAACTCTCATAATTCAGCTCTCCGCTGTTCGCTCTCAGCCATCAGCTCTGTGCGCGCCGGCTCGTCGCCGCTCATCTCTTCCCACAGCCTTACGTAGGCGATGCCTTTGTCGTAGCGCGTGACCACAATCTCCGCGCCCTTTTCGATCGCGGTGCCGTTTTCGCTGCGGGCGCCGCAGGTCCTCCGCGTTCCGGCCTGCGAGTAAATGATTTCGCCGGTGCCGTTTTCGACGGATGGGCATCGAGATTCGTCCCAGCACGCCCACCATTTCGTAGTCGGCGGAATCCATGTTTTCCTCGCGCGAGACCAGCACCCGGCTGAGAAACAGGAAAACGATGCCAGCGCCAACGATGCCGGCAGCGATGGCGATCAGGAATCCGAGCGCGAACCAGATGCTGGAGAAGCGCGTGATCAGGAATCCTGTGCCGCCGAACCAGGCCAGAAATGCAGTCAGCGTGACGAAGTTGAACGGCGAAACCGGTGCCTGGTTGACCCATGCGCGTAGCGCCAGTGCCCGTGGTCCCATGGGCCACGGGTGCGTGCCCGGCGCCAACGTGTCCACCGCCATGCGGAAAATGCGGCAGATGCAGATGCCAGTGCATTCCGCCGGCGATGAAGGAAACCGCGCTCAACAGAAAACCGACGGCGAAACAAGTCAGATAAAAATCGGACCACGTCATAAGCTTCGCCTCCTCGGCGCGGCTCCGGTGTCGCGCCCAGCTTCCGGACGCAGCGCTTCGAACAACCGGTCGGCGAGTCCGGGCGTGTTCAGGATCTCGCCAAGCAAAAGCAGGCAGCGGCGCGTGTCCTTGTCGCGCGCGACCTTGATCAGGACTTCGCTCACCTGCGGGTCGCTGGCGAAACGCTCCGAGCCTTGCAGCAGCCAGACATCGAGTTGGCCTTCGGTGGTGCGCAGGTCGCTGACCAGTTCGGTGTGATAGCCCTCGGGGTCGTCGACCAGAAAGCCCGGATGCACCTTGAAAAAGCGCGCCAGCAAAGTGCGCGACGACTGCGTCATGTGCGGACGCTTGCCGCGCTCGATCTGCGAGAGATACGACTGGCTGATGGTTCTTGCCGGTCTCGGCTTGAATGCCCTTCATCAACTCCTGTTGGGTGAGCGGGCGGTTCAGGCCGCGAAGGGAACCTTCGACCTCGCGCAGGTAGCGAATTTTTTCTCCCAGTGTCATAGATATAGCAGATCGCGATAACAATATCGCAATATGAAATAATGTCAAGAATTGGATTTGGCGTATTTACAAGGGGTTAGGGTTAGGCATGGGGAGACCGTCCGCTCCCCCGTCCGTCCGTCGCGACGCCCGGCGCTCCATCTCGCATAAAAAAAGCCTCCGCCGCAGCGGAGGCTGAAACGAGTCATGGGAACGGTGACGGGTCAGTTCACCTGCAAGAGCACGTCATACAGATGCGATGCTGCACCGTCAGTGCCAGTGATCTGGATGGTATAGGTTCCCGCCACCGTTCCGCCGGGCGTGGTAGCGCTGTTGCTCGTCTTTCCGCATCCTGGCTCCATGAGAATGATGCCCGCGATCAGAAACAGGACGGCTCCAGCCAACCAGCGGCGCTGCTTGCGACCCGCGCCGATACCCAGTCCGAGGAGGCTGAGGCCTCCGATCGGCAGCCATGTGGAGTAGTACGAGAAGTGCCGGAGGCTGCCCGTGTTCACGGGGCGAGGCACGGTCTGGATGTTCAGCGTCGTGCCTCCACAAGCCGTTCCCGAAAGGGTGACGGTCGTGGGATTAAAGGTGGGAGTCGTCGCCGTCACCATCGAAGGCGAGATGGTCTGGCTGGGGGTGATCGTACCGTTATAGCCGTACTGCCCGGGAGTCGGACAAAATGTGACGAGAATTTGGGCCAAATCGCCGGCATTCACCGAGGGCGCAGTAGCCTTAGCGGTCACTGTGAAGTCGACGACGTTTGCAGTTTGCGGCGGTGCTGATCCGCCCGAGAGACCGCCGTTCGCGCTGACGGTGGCAGAGATCGTGATGGTGCTCTGGAGGACAGGACTGGACGGAGTCAAGTCGACCACGACCGTTGTCGGGGTGGAGCACGGGGTCGGGCATGCCGCCACGGTCGGAATGTAGCAAGAGATCGTACCCTGCGAGCCAGTCCCTTGCTCTGAGCCGCAGCTTCCCGTGTTGGTGCTGACTTGGGCAGTGGCAGGCTTTGTCAGGCCAGTGGTGGGCAATCCGACGGCAGTAAAAACGACGTTGCTGGCGTTGTCAGGACCTGCGTTGACGATTTGGAAAGTAAACGCGACCTGGGTTCCGGCCGCGACCGGGTTGGGACTTGGGCTGGTGCAGGGGGAGGGGCAGGAGACAGAGAGTTGGCTGTAAGCGCCGAGCTTGCTCACGAACGCATCCTGTGCACCAACCAATGTCGACTGGTACGGAGGCGGATACTGAGGCAAAGGGAGGGGAAAGTTGGTGGATTCGGTGGTGCCAGCCACATAGGTGGCGTTAGCGCCGTTGAGGTCGATTGCGACTCCCCACCCCTGATCAGTGCCGCTGCCGCCCAGATAGGTTGAGTAGTCGCCAGGAGGAGCGGTGCCTAACGAAAGTGTTCCCGACTGGGTGGTGGAGATCAGCGCGACGAACGCGTCAGATACACCGCCGCCGTAAACCGGCTGAAGCGTTAGGAGCGTTGTCGGGAATGGCGGGTTGACGGAAGAGGTTGTGCCCACCACGTGGGCTGCGCTTGTAGAGTCCACCTTGATGTCCGCGGCGCTGTCGGGGCCGTTCCCTCCCAAATACGTAAAGTAGGTTATGGGATACGCCGTGCCGCTGCCATTATTCGGGCCGATTTTGGCGATGAAGGCGTTGGTATTGCATACTTGCGGATTGCATGTTCCGGCATAGGAGAGCTGGAACCCGCCGCCGGTGCCATTCCAGTCGCTCGAATTGGTGGCTCCAACCACGTAGGCATTGCTCGACGTGTCCACCGCGACGGCGTTTCCATTGTCATTACCGCTGCCGCCGAGATAGGTGGAGTAGATGGGGAGGGAACCGCCCATGCTCGGGTTGATCTTCGCTATGAAAGCATCGGTGTGCGTCGTGTCTTGCCCCGTGCAATTGGTCTGACCGGCTTCGTTGAGGCAGGATTGCTGCGCGTCGAAAAGTGGAAACGGCGCCGTGCCGCCCGCTCCCGACACGCCCAGTTGGTTAGTGGTGCCGGTGAAGTACATGTTGGGCGAATCGTTCGGGGGAGGATCCACGGCGATGCCGCCGCCGTAAGCAGTATCGGTGGAGGTTCCAAAATTTCCGCCGCCGAAATAGGTGGAGTAGATCATGCTCGCGAAACCGCTGCCGGAGGTATTCACCTTGCTCGCGAAGAACTGCGCGTTTCCGGGAGAGTTCGACACTATCTGGTAGCCTTCCGGGTTCGCGGGGAATCCGTTGCTTTGGTCGTTGGAGGAAGTGGTGACGCCAGTGACGTAGGCGTTGCAGGTTGTGGGACAAATGGTGTCAATGGCCAGTCCCGTCACCGCATCGTTGCCATTGCCGGCTAGATAAGTTGAATAGTAGACAGCGTAGGAGTTATTTGGGGATACCGTATAACGGATTGCGGTGACAAATCCGTGGGTCTGGTTCGGGGCAAAAGTTGCCGTGTACTGGAAAGCATTGGATGTCGTGGGAAAGTTGGGAGAAGTGGTCGAACCGGCAACGTAGATGTTGTCGTTCTGATCGACGGCGATTCCTGCCAGGCTGTCGATGCCCGAGCCGCCCAAGTAGGTGGAAAACACGAGCTGTGGATAGCCGACTTGCGGCGTCGGATTGATCAGGGAAATAAACAGGTTCTGCGTGCCATTAAGCGTGGTCTGCAACGGTGGAATGTACGGAGCCGACGAGCCACTCACGGGAAAGTCCGCCGAGATGGTTGAGCCCGCGACATAAATATTACTAGCCGCATCCACCGCGATTTTCACCGGAGAATTGCCTGTGAGGCCGCCCTCGCCACCGCCACCAAGGTAAGTCGAATAGGTGAGGATCGGGTCGATGACGAGTTCGCGGCTGTGGTCGTAGTCTCCGACGGTGAAGCCGATTTTGTTATCCGCAAGCTGGCGAAAACTTCCCGCCACCGTTTTTTCCGCAGTCTGGACTGCGCTGCCGGATGCGCTTCCCGGCACGGACGTCTGGTAGATGTGAGGCGCATGGAAGCGGATGTCTCCGTTGGCGGTGGAGAGGATGAGGTCACCCGAATCTTCCGCATCCACATGAACGGTTGCGCCCGTAAAGCTCAACGCGATCTGATTGGGATCGCTGTTGGGCGCGATCCGGAAGTCGTATTCCAGTTGTCCCTGATTGCCGTAGTAAACCAGATCGACTCCGGGATACACCCCCTGATACTGCACGCGGCCAAATTGCGGAATATTCTGCCGCCACTGCGAGCGATCATTGCCAATGAAGTAGTTGCTTTTTCCCGGCAGAGGCGACGTCCCGGAAACCAGAGCGGAGGTGTTCGCACCCTCCAGCTGCATGCGGATGACCGATGCAGCCTTCGGCGCCTGGGATGGGAGTGGCCGTTCGAGGGTTGGGCACCGCCTGCTGCAGTTTCAGCACGGCTTCGTCAGCGGTCAGAAACAAGCCGTAGCCGGCGCCGCGGGCAAGGAACTTGACCTGAGGAGCCGTCTGCCCCTGGTTCGGCTCGAAAAACATGGGCAGGGAGGACAGGGACAATGACTGCGCGTTCGGAAGCGGCGCGGCCGGTGCGATGGCGCTGCGCGTTGCAGATTCCGGCCCGGCGGCGTTCGCGCTATGGATGGCGGTTCCCAAATAAAGCGCGGCGCTTGCGGTGGCGAGGACGGCCACCGTCAGAAACGCAGCCTTGATCCCATTTCCTGTCTGTTTGCTGACTTTTTTTCTGTAACTGAACGTCTCACCGAACCTCCTACGAACACGGGGCTATTCCGATTCACGAAGCTTCCTCCGACGATTTCCCAATTTCACGGGGTGAGAACAAGGCTGGCGCACAAACAGAGCTGCCACTCGACACCCTCAGGAAGCGGATCGGACCTGTCACCAGAATACTGGGATTAAGCCAAGCAAATACTTTTACATCCAAGAGATACGCTGTCAAGCGGGCGAGACAGCATGGGCCGCATAGTGAGAAGCGCAAAGAGGGACAAATGGTTGTAAGACAGGTCTCAGGTGTCAGGTTTCAGGTCTCAGGAAACCTTTTCAGTCTCAGGAAACCTTTTCGATGGAAGGATGGAAGCGATTGATCAGGCCGTTCAGAATTCGACCCAACTCTTCTGTTTGCGACTCCATGGTTCTGAAGACTTTCAAGTCCATGTATTCGAGGTCATAGGCGATAGAGAGCTGAGTCTCCAATTCGAGGAGAGATCCGCGCGCGTGGTAAAGAAATTGCACGAGTTCTTTCTGGGAACGACGTCCTTTTCCTTCCGCGATGTTGCTGGGGACTGACACCGCTGCGCGCCGCATTTGCGAGGTTAGACCGTAAATTTCGTCTCTTGGAAAGAGGCGGGTGCAGCGATATACGCTCAAAGCCAGACTCTTTGCCTTCTGCCAGGCAATCAGGTCACGATAATTTTCGGCCATAGAGCTTCTCTATTGAGAGTCAAGCATGGCTTCCAAGTGCCGGCAGTGATGCGAGTCACGGTGAGATTGGTAGGTTTTTGAGGAAGGTGTCAGGTCTCAGGAAAACCCGTCAAAACCACACAACGAGGCCCGTCTTTTTCCTGACACCTGAGACCTGAGACCTGACACCTGCGGTTACGGTTTCCTGACACCTGAGACCTGAGACCTGACACCTGTCTCTTTAATCTCCCCCTTCAGGCGCGCGTAGCGGCGGACGATGGTGCTCAAATAGGTGATGTGGATGATCCAAGTCACCGCGTACGCGGCAAAGAGGTAGGGGTTTCCCTTCATCGGGCGCTCCCGCGGGGATCCATCAGCGATTCCAAGGCGTGGACGTGGTCGACCTCGCGCTGTAGTTTTTCCAGTCGATAACGCGACCAGCAAACCAGAAAAGCAAAGCAGCCAAAAGCCAGCCAGTTAATGAGCAGTGTGTGCAACATGCGTGGATCCATCGATCCGCCTCCGCCAATAACCGGCTGCGGGTGCTGGGTGCGAAAGAACCAGATGGAGAAGAATACGAATGGCACGCACAGCGCCCCCAGAACGGCAAGGGCGGCTGCCAGCAACGGCGTTTCTCCGCTGGAAGAGAAGCGGCGCAGAAAAAGATAACTCACGTAGATGAGCCAGAGGACCAGGGTCGAGGTCAGGCGCAAGTCCCAGGTCCACCAGATACCCCACACTGGACGCGCCCAGATCGGGCCTGTGACCAGATTGACGGTTAAAAAAACAACGCCAACTTCTGCGGCGACCATGGCGACGATATCCGCCGTTGGCCGGCGCTTAATCAGGTACAACACCGAAGCTACGAAATTAACGGAGAAAAGCGTGAATGCGGTCCATGCGGAAGGTACGTGATAGTAGAAGATGCGATAGACATTTCCCTGCATTTGGTCGGTGGGAGCCACCACCAGCGCCTGGTAAAGCGCGTAGATCAGCAGAATCGCGGTCAGGAGTCCGAGGATGGGGAAAACTCGTTTCATGGTTATTCAATCATCGCGGCATTGAATCCGTAACCCAAACTGGCAACGAGCTACGGGCTTGGAGCCACGAGCAAGCAGACCGCTCCAAAGCAGAACGCTGGTAGCCCGCAGCTCGTAGCTCGCAGCTTACTCCGCGTTCAATATGGTTTCGAACAAGAGCAGGCAGACTGTAGTAAACACCACATCGTAGGTTGCAAGCAACACGATCCAGAAGCGCGCCCCTTCACCGTTCAATATGGAGGTGGTGGCCTGCACCATAGCGAGCAGGGCCGGGATCGAAATCGGGAACAGCAGCAGCGGCAGCATGATCTCGCGGCTGCGAGTGCGCAGGGACATGGCGGCAAAGAAAGTTCCGTTCACGACCAGAGCCCAGGTGCCGAGCACCGCGACCAGCAGCAGTGGCCACGCCGGGCCTAGCGCACGCAGCCGGTAAAACATGATGAATAGCGGAGTCATGAGCGCTTCCAGCACGCTCACGAAAATAAAATTGCCCACCACCTTGGCCAAAAACAGGGAGTTAGCAGGAGCGGGCGATACGCGGTACGCGTCGAGCACCTGGTTGCGAATCTCTCGCGCCCAGGTCTGGTTGAGCGCCACCACCGCTGCGAACAGGAACGCCACCCAGACCAGGCCACCAGCAATCTGGCGCGATTCTTCGGCGCTGGGATCGAACGAAAAACTGAAGACGACCACCACCAGCAGCGAGAAAAACAGCATGGAGTTGATGGCGTCTTTCGATCGCCACTCCAGGCGCAGGTCTTTAAGCAGGGTGACGCGCGTGATGCCGGTGGGCGCGCTCATCTTTTTCTGCTCCCTCGTCAGGTCCCGCGTGCGTTCAACAATCTTGCCGAACTCCATCCAGACGAACTCGTCGGCCGCGCCCTCAAGCAAGGCAGCCTGGTGCGTCACGACGAAGATCGTTTTGCCCTGATCGCGCATACCGGCCAGCAGGCCCACCATTTCCGTGGCGGAATGCAGGTCGACATTCGAAAAAGGTTCGTCGAGCAAAAGTATTTTGGGATCGTTAAGCAAGGCCCGCGCCAACGACATCCGCTGCCGCATCCCTTGCGAATACTGGCCGACAGGCCGAATGAGGTCAGGATCGAGCCCAACGGCGCGGATCGCCTCGGCGCAGCGCGTGCGGCTGGTGATTCCGTAAAGCCGGGCAAAGTATTCGAGGTTCTCCATCCCGCTCATCTCGTCGTAGAGCAGAGACGGATGCGCCATGTAGCCGACCTGGTGGCAGATGTCGTGAAACTTCTTCGCCCCGAGAATTGTGACTTCGCCGCTGGACGGCTGGTTGAGTCCCGCCAGCGTGCGCAGCAGCGTCGTCTTGCCGGCGCCGTTATCGCCGAGAATGGCGTAGAGTTTGCCGCCGGCGAATTCCGCGGTCACGCCGCGCAGCGCGGCAAAACGGCCAAACTGCTTGATCAGGTTCGTGACTGTAATGACGGGGACGGTCGCGTTTTCAGTCAAAGGAATAAGAAATGAATGTCAGTTCGACATCCCAGTCGATCCGGAACCCTGGGAGCCCTGATTTTGCGACATGCTCTTGCCGGGTTCGGCGGCCGGAGTGGCTCCCGGTTGCGGCGCGTATTTTGACGCGCACTTGGCCTGCAGTTGCTTGGCATGGAACACGCCGTCGTGGCCGAAGCTGCCATCGGCCAAAGCCTGCGAGTCGTCTTTGAAAGTGTCGGGAGGAGCTTCGGTCCCGGTATACGACACGGGCAGCGTCAGTTCATTTTCCTTCAGCACGAAGTCGACCCGGGTTCCGTTGCGCTTGATCGAGCCCGGCACCACGTTCCCCGCCACGCGCAGACGCTTGGCATAAGCCTCATTGCCCATGCCGTTCAATTCTTTGATGGTGACGTAATAGCTCTTGCTGTCCTGCACGCCGGTATAGGCAAGATAGCCGAGCGAGCACAGAATCAGAACGGTGACTGAACCAAATTTCAGATATTTGCTGGTTTCGCTTGACATATAAAACCCCACCCCTGCTGTGAAACTCTACGCGCTCGGCTGAATGCGGGTCAAGACTGCTCAGGTTCGGGCCGAGCCTGTCGCAGGGGCGTCCGCGCCACACCGTCATCCTTCTGCATTTACAATCCTTCTTATGATCCATCCCTGGCACGATGTGACTCCCGGCAGCGGATTGCCGCAGGAGTTCAACACCATGATCGAGATTCCTTTCGGCTCGAGCGTGAAATATGAACTGGACAAAGCCAGCGGCCTGATCAAACTCGACCGCATTTTGTATTCGGCGGTTTACTATCCGGCCAACTATGGCTTCATCCCACAAACCCTCGCCGAAGACGACGATCCCATCGATGTGCTGGTGCTGTGCCAGGAGCCAGTCGTGCCGCTGACCATTATCCATGCGCGCGCCATCGGGCTGATGACCATGATCGACGGCGGGAAGAAAGACCACAAGATCATCGCCATTGCCACCGAAGACCCGGAGTTCAACGCCTACCGCGAAGCGGCGGAAATGCCGCCGCACCGGCTGCTCATGCTGCGCCGCTTTTTTCAGGACTACAAGCAGCTAGAGGGAAAATCGGTCGAGGTGGATGAAATTCAGCCGGCAACCGAGGCATATCCGATTATCGAGGATGCGTTGCACCGCTACAGCGAGCAGCGGCGCAAGGGGTTTGGCGGGCCCAAAGCCTGACGCCGAATCCGCTCAGGCGAATAACCGTTCCATTTTCATCAAGATAAAGGCGTGGTTTACAGATAAAATAAAGTCCATAAACTTACTTGACATTATTCCGGGAACTGTTCTATATTCTGAATCGTTCCCTCCTGGCCCGTACCGCTATTCGCCTGGTGGTACGGGCCCCATTTCTTCAGCCTCCGGACGAAATCGATTTTGCGTTGGTTTTGGGTGGCGCCGGCTTTAGCGCTGCGATGAGTGCATTTTTCGACTGCGGCTTTTAGCCGCTGACCAGCGCTTCCAGCTTGGGAACTAGTTTTTCCGCAGCCGCTTACATTCCTTCCTTTTCTTTTTCCCGCTCGTAGGGTTTTTGCATATAGCGGCGGGATTCCTCGAGCGCGCCCTGGGTATTGTCGTTGGTCTGGATGGCCTGGCGGTATTCATTGATGGCGCGTTCGCGCTGGCCGGTCACATCGAAAATCTTGCCCAGTTGCAGGTGGCTCCAAACCTCCGTCCATCGCGGTTCGCCGTCGCCATTCAGGGATTCGCGGTAGGCATTGGCGGAAGCCTGATAATTTTTCTGCAGGAAAAAAACTTCGGCAATGCGGTAGTGCGCGAGCGAGCTGTTCTTGTTGACTTCGAGCGCCTTGTTGAACTCGCTCAGCGCTCCCGCCAGATCGCCCTGCTGGGTCAGCCCCTGCCCGCGCAGAATCGAGGCGCGCAGCTTGACGTCCTTCGAGTTGGTCAGCACGCGGTTTTCCGGATCGATCGAGATGCGTCGCGGGCGTCCAAAAGTTTCGACCGAAAACGGAGAATCCGTGCCCACGACCTCGATGCGTTTCTCTTCCGTTCTGCCGTCCGTGTCGATTCTCAAATCACCGGCATGCGGAAAAGATCGAGATCCTGGGTGATGGCGCCGACAATCCGGAAGCCCTTGTTGTTGCCCAGCCGGTAGACACGTGTACTTCACCTTGAACTCGGGCGCGCTGGTCGAATCCATCCACTGCGAATAGAACCAGGTGAGTTTTTCGCCGTAGACTTTTTCGCTCACGGTCGCGGAAATCGTCGGTGCTGGCGGATTTGCCCGCATACTTGGTGGCGAAGTCGCGCATGATCTCCAGATATTTCTTCTCGCCGACCACCCAGCGCAGCATGTGCAGGATCATCGCGCCCTTGTCGGTAACCAGCGACTGAAATTCGGGAGAAAAATAATCCAGCTTGTCGGCGCTCGAAAGCGGCACGCTGTCATAGGCGAGCGCGCCCACCGACATGTCTTTGATCATTTCCTCGAGCCCGGCTTCGCCCGCTGCGCTCTCCACGTAGCGAGCTTCGGAGTAGCGCGCGAAGCCGTCGCTGATCCACCAGTCGTCTTTCGATGCGGGACTCACCGACACGCCCCACCACTGATGGGCAATCGTATTGGCCAGCAGCCGGTAGTTCACTTTCTCGGTGATCGCGCGGCTCGAAATCGCGGCGATTTCCGGCGCATAGGCCGAGGGCACCGTGTCATCGGGAATTTCAACGACCTTCAGAGCCGCGTCGACGGTGCGACTCCATACTGCGTGACGAAGTAAGTGAACGCCTTGACCGCCGTCGATGCATATTCCGCGCCCAGGTCCTGTTTATTGGGCTTGAAGAACACGTGCAGATCGAGCCCGGCGTCGTCGCTCTTGAATTCCTGGAAAGTGCCGGCAATGATCGTGCCGGGAAACTCGGCTTGTCCCAGGTGAAGGTGAAAGTCTTGGAGTTGGCCAGGTCGGCCCCGGGCTTTCTTTGCAGTCGCTGCTGCCGCCGCGGATGATTCTTTGCCGCTGCCGATCACGACCATGTGCGAAGGGACGGTAACGCTGATCGTCGAAGTAAAGCGGTTGACGCCATAGCCCGCGACCGGAAACCACAGTCCGGAGTACAGCAGGTAGCTGGTATCCGGGCCGACGTAAGCGAGCTTCAAGCCCTGAACCGGGCTGTCGTCGGCGTTTTCCAGCGTGCCTTCATATTCGAAGGTGAAGGTAGTGCTCGCGCTCTTTGCGATGCTGCTGTTCAGCGAGAAGCGGACGGTCGAATCCTGCGTGTTGCGTTCCGGCGTCAGCGGCTTGTTGTTCGCAGTCGGTGAGCTTGGTGATGCGCAGGGCGTTGTTCAACTGAAACGTGGCTACGTTGAGGTCTTCGAGGGCCGTGACCTTGACCACGGCGTGTGCCGCGAGCTTGTGAGTCTGCGGCAGGAGTTCGCACGTCGATCTGGTAATCGTCGACGCGCAGACGCGTTCTTCTCGGCTGCCAGCGCCGGCCGGCTTGCGACCCAGGCGAAAAAGAAGCCGAGCAAAAAGACAACCGACAGGCGGAGTGCCCGGCGCGCTGGTCGAGAGTGGCAGAGCTTCAAGTAGAGTCTCCTGGCAGGGCTACAATTTCTAAGATGTTAATTTTTACGCAAAAGATGCTGGAGGACAAGGGTTAGCGAAATTTGTTGCGATTAACTCTGGCGTGGACACTCCTGTCCGCGGCCGTGGCTTACCCAACTGCCGCCGCATCCGAGGGAACTTGACCGCGCGGGTGCCCCATCCTAAGCGTCGCGCATTTTGCGACGTTAGGGTGGGATTCCACGGTCCCGTCGAGCTAGGGACCCTGCCTCGATCTCCCGCAAAATGATCTCGGCCGCCTTTTCCGAAGGATGCCCAACGCCCCCGCTCCCCCGCTTCAGTTTAGCCTTCACCGCCCCCAAGCGCTCGATCATGCGGGACCGGGGCTCGCCTTCAGGAATGATCTTGTACATTTCCGTGACGATGTTTTCCGCCGTGAATTTGTCCTGCACCAGCTCTGGGACAATCTCCTCTTCGGCAATCAAATTGACCATCGCAAAATAGGGGACCTTCACCCGTGGTTTGCCCATGGCATAAGTCAGCCGAGAAACGCGATACACCATGACAAACGGAGTGCCCATGAGGGCGGTTTCGACGGTAGCCGTCCCGCTGGCGATGATTCCGGCGCGGGAGTGATGAAGCGCCGGGAGCGCCTCGGGTACCAGGTGAAGACTTCCCTGTAGAGACGCGGCTTGCCGCGTCTCCGTCGGTGCCACCTCGATCAATTCCCGAAGAAACGATGCATCGAGCGTGCGGGCGACCGGCAGCAAGAATTCGTAACTGCCGCCCAGCTTCCCAGCAGCCTCGAGCACGGTTGGCAGGTTCATGCGAACCTCTTTGCGGCGGCTGCCCGGCATCAGCGTGATCCAAAGTTTAGCGGGGTCGACCCGGTGCTCAGCCGCGTATGCCGCGCGAGAAATCGTCGGTGCCGGCAGGTCGGCCAGCGGATGCCCCACGAACGTGGCGTCTACCCCCCGATCGCGATAGAACTTTTCTTCAAAGGGAAAAATCACCAGCGCCTTGTTGACGTACTTGCGCAGCAATTTCACCCGCCCCTGCCGCCACGCCCAGAACTGCGGGCAGACGTAGTAAACCACCGGAATCCCGCGCCGGCGCATCTGCCGCGCCACGCGCCAGTTGAAGGCCGGAGCGTCGATGACGACGGCGAGATCGGGGCGCCTTTCATCGGCTGCACGGATGAGCTTCTTATAGAGTCCAAGAATTTTCGGAAGACGGCTCAAAACCTCGGTGATGCCGACCACTGCCAGATCCTTAGCATCGACAACAATCTCGCATCCGGCAGCAGCCATGCGCTCTCCACCCGCCCCGAAAAAATGGATCTGCCGAGCCTGCGTAGGGGCAGACGCCCCCGTCTGCCCAGCGGAGCGAAGCTCGCCCGCTCGCCGCAAAGCTTCCATGAGCTGAGCGCCATACATTTCGCCCGAGGCTTCACCCGCGGAGATGAGAATTTGCACAGCTGAGATTGTAACGGGGCTTGATAAAAAAGAAACGGATCTAGTCGTCTGCATTCCGCGGGCGAGGGCACCCGCGCCGCATTCACTTCCTGGTCCTTATATTGCAGCTGATAGAGCTTGTAATAAATTCCGCGTTGGGCCAGCAGTTGCTGGTGCGATCCCATCTCGCGAACCTGCCCTTTGTGCATCACGATGATCTTGTCGGCGCGTTGGATTGTGCGATAGCCGGTGCGCGATGATGAGCGCCGTGCGCCCTTCCACCATGCGGTTGAGCGCGTCACGCACGCGGAATTCGGTCTCCGTATCCACGCTCGAAGTCGCCTCATCGAGAATCAGAATCTTCGGATTGTGAGCCAGCGCCCGCGCAAAACTGATCAATTGTTTCTGGCCAGTAGAAAGCGTTGAGCCGCGTTCCCGCACTTCCTCCTGAAATCCCCCGGGCAGCGTTCGTATAAAGTCGGCAAGGTTGACGTCCTCCGCTGCCTGCTCAATATCTGCGTCCTGTATGCGCGCCGTGCCCAGCCGTATGTTGCCCGCAATCGTGCCACTGAACAGAAACGGGTCCTGCAGTACAACCCCGAAGCGGCCGCGCAAGTCGTCGAGGTTCATCTCCTTGATATCCACGCCGTCAATGCGAATCGCGCCCCGCTGCACGTCGTAGAAGCGCATCAGCAGCGAGATCAGCGTCGTCTTGCCGCTCCGGTGTGTCCGACGACCGCGATCGTCTCGCCCGGCTCAATCACAAAACCAACGTCCCGCAAAACCCAATCAGGCTCCGGTGCTGGCGTGGAAGCAGGTGCTCGTGTAGGGACGGGTGCCCCCACACGTCCAAGCCGACTCGAAGAAGTCGGCTGCATCTTCCGCTGCAGACTTGTTCCCATACGCAAACCACACATGATCAAATTCGATCCGCCCCGGCCGTGCGACCGTTTTGGAATCGCTGTGGCGAGGCCACTTCGATCTTCGTATCCAGCAGCTTGAACACGCGCTCGCCCGCCGCCATGGCCGATTGCAAAATGTTGTACCTTCTCG
>CAVOTW010000012.1:0-337540 GCA_963699405.1 uncultured Acidobacteriaceae bacterium
CCCCAACAACCCCGATCAAGAGGGTTTCTTTAGGCCCGCGCCCTACCTTCGTCCGTGCGCGTGCGGATGAGGTTGCGTCCAACTCCAGCAAGGATCGCGCACTGATCCGAGGCCTCAGTTCACAGCACGTATTCTACCATGCCAGTAGGGTGCGCGAAGGTCGCGCTTCAGGACTTTTCCGACCGGGCTGCGCGGCAGATCGGGAACGAAATCGACCGATTTCGGCGCCTTCATCCCGCCGATCTTCTCTTTGGCGAAGGCGATTAGTTCCTCGGCGCCGACGTTCGAGCCGGGCTTCAACTGTACGCATGCCTTGACGGCCTCGCCCCATTTTTCATCTGGCACACCGATCACAGCGCAGTCCTGCACGCTCGTGTGCTCCATCAACGCGCCCTCAACCTCGAAGGGGAAGATGTTGAAGCCGCCCGAGACAATCATGTCGCGCTTGCGGTCGGTGATGTAGAAGTAACCGTCGGCATCACGCCGACCGATATCGCCGGTGTGCAGCCAGCCGAATTTTCCTATTTCGGCCGTGGCGGCGGCGTCGTCGAGATAGCCGAGCATCTCGGTCGGCCCCCGCATCACGACTTCGCCTTGCTCATCGGGACCGAGGATGCGGCCTTCGTCATTCATGATCTCGAGCGCCTCGACGATGTTGGTCTGCTGGCCGCATGAGAGCAGACGATAGCGTTTGGCGGGATCTGCCACCGCTGCCGCCACGTCGTGCGTCGACATGAAGGTGAGCGGGAGCCCCGATTTCGGTCTGGCCATAGGCCTGGCAGATAACCGGACCGAGCCTATCCACGGCCTCCACGATTTTCTCGGGCGCGAACGGGGCGGCCCCGACCAACAAATAGCGCAACGAGGACGTGTCGGTCGTCGCGAGCGCGGGATGGGCCAGCATCATGTAAACCAGCGTCGGCGGAAGGAACAGCAGCGAAACGTGTCGGTCGGCGATGAGGTTGATCATGCGCCCGAGATCAGGCTGCGCCATCATCACAGTGGTGCCGCCGAATTGGCCCATCGACAGGGCGAGGATACCGCTGGCGTGCGTGATGGGGGCGATGGCCAGATTGATCGGCCGCACGTCAAAATGAAAGCAGAACGACCAAGCCGCGATGCAGGTCGCGACGAAGCGATTGTTGGCTTGCGTCAACTTGGAGCGCCCCATGGTGCCGCCGGTGGCGCCCTGAAAACCGAGCGCCGTGTCGGGCAGGCGGAGGTCCAACGGGGCATCGGTGACGTCGCCCAACCAGGCCGTGAGGCTTTGACCATGTGCGCTCGCCGCGTCGAGACAGACGATCTCTCGCAAGGTCGGCACCGCGGCCCTGATCTCGGCCATCATCGGCTCGGCTGACGAATGCATGAAGATGACATGGCAGGTGCCGGCCTTCAGGATGTGGATGATATCGCCGATGGCGGCCCGCATGTTGAGATTGCACCAAGCGAGTCCGGCACGCATGCTCCCAGCATGGCAATCAGCGCCGGGCTGGTGTTGGGACTCATGACCGCGAACTTGTGGCCGACATCCAGCCCTGCGGCCCGGAGCCGACGGGCGATGCGATTGCTCAGTGCATGGGTCTCGACGTAAGTGAAGTCGCCGCCGTCGCCACTCAGGGCCAGACGATGCGGGTGATTGCGGGCGCCAAGAAAAAAAAGATCGGTGACGTGCATCACGCAGTCTCCCGTGCCGCTTTTTCCCAAACTGACTAGATTACCAAAAGATATCCGATAAAGCGGATTTTCTTGAGCTTACAAGGCTGCCCGTTGAGTGAATCTGGTGGGCGGAAGTCGATGCTGCCCAGCGCCCGGAGCGCGTTTCTTGAAACGATCATCGCTTTCCTGCTGCCATACTTCTCCGCAGCCTCCAGGGACAAGCACGAAGCCCGGTCCGAAATCCTCGACACCCTGGCCTGCCTACGAAACCCGCACCAGAGCGGAAATGCTGCAGGCCGCTCACATCATCGCCTTCGGCATGACCACCCTCGATGTCCTCGCCGAGGCCAAAACCGCCGAGATGTCACAATCCATGCGCCTCCGCTACCGAAGCTGCGCCAACAGCCTCAATCGCTCCACCCTCCAGACCGAAAAGGCGCTCGACCAGCGTCTCGGCGACGAAATCCCCGCCGCCCCCGCCGAAATGCCGGAGCCCATCGACGACATGCGGGAGGCCGAAATAATGGCCGCCATTCAGCAATACAAAGCGTGTTCCGAATGGCCGCTTTGGGTCGGCAAGCACAGACAGCGGAGGCGTTCCGCTTCGGCCCGGAATGCGGCTCGACCATTCTCGAGGAGGCATGAAAGACAATTGCTGTATACTTGCTCCGCACATTTCGGCTGCCGGTGTGCCAGGCGCGCAATAGTCGCTTCGTTGGGCGCCCGTCCAATGCCCGCGGGAATGTTGTCCGCCACTGCGAAGCAACACCGGGCATGGAGGTTCGAAATCTCGACCACATCAAGGAATTTCTACAGCAGGATACAGCGGTTTTTCCCGATTCTGTTCAAACGGTCAAGCTTCTGGTCGCCGAGGGCGATCTCGTCGCTGCATGGACCACGTATGAGGGCACGCAGGGACCAATCGGCCCGTTTCCGCCTTCGGGTCGTAAGGCGCAATTCGATTTCGGGGCGGTTTTCCGCTTCGAGGCCGGAAAGATCGCCGAGTGGTGGGTGACCTGGGACAACATGACGATACTCCGCCAGCTCGGCCATTCCCAAGTAACTGAAGAATATCAAGAGATCGACCGGGGGGTTGCGTGCGGCCTGACCAAGCAGCGGCGGTGGCGGTCGACCAGCGTCTCGGCGACGAACTCCCGCGGCGGGAGCGGACTTTGTGCAGCCCCGCCCCGCCGCTTCGGCTAAGTGAGCGGACCAGATGACCGGGGCTGCGTCGCCAGGAGGTCGCGAATTTCGCTGAGCAGCACCTCGGTCTTGGTCGGACCGGGCTCGGGCGGTGCTTCTTTGCGAACCACTCGCGACATCGCCTTCACCACCCAGAAGATCGCGAACGAGATGATCAGGAAGTTAATGATCGTGTTGATGAATATGCCAATGTTGACCGTTGGGGCTGCCGCCTTCTGAGCCGCATCCAACGATCATAATGCTGGCCGTTCAGCGCGATGAAGATGTTGCTGAAGTCCACGCCGCCGATCACGAGCCCAATGATTGGGTTAATGATGTCCTTCACCAAGCTGCTGACAATGGCGCTGAAGGCGACGCCGATAATGATGCCTACGGCAAGATCGACTACATTGCCACGCATGATGAAAGCACGAAACTCAGCGACCCACCCCGGTGTCCGCGGAATCGTGATTGGTGATTGCATGTTTGTCCTCTCCGCCGGCTATGCCGCGGCTGTTTCAGACGGAAAATCTGCACAGTTTGCAAGGCGGTCTTTTTCGTAGATCGCGACCGCGAGGTCGCCAAAGCGACATATACGCCATGCCAAGGGATAGCCTATAGTCGCGCGCGCTCGGCCAGGGCTGCCGCCTGGTTTGGTCGTGCCGCAGCGTGCGCTCGGCAAGATCAACCACCACTTTCTCACCGACCGGCGGAGGCAATGCGACGCGGTCCAACAGTCCAATAAAACGGGAGGCAATCATGCGTAATAACATTGCGTTCAAGACAACAGACGGCACAACGCTGCGAGGCTGGCATTATCTGCCGGCCGGGTCCGGCAGGTATCCAACGATCGTTATGGCGCATGGCTTTTCTGCCGTGAAGGAAATGTACCTCGACAAATACGCCGAGGCTTTCATGCAGGCAGGCTTTGCCTCGATCGTTTATGACAATCGCAACTTCGGCGCGAGCGACGGCGAGCCGCGGCAGGAGATCGACCCCTGGCTGCAGGTCAGAGACTACTCCGATGCCATCACATTCGCCCGGAGCCTCGAGCAAACGGATATTAGGCGCATCGGCGTTTGGGGGTCCAGCTACAGCGGTGGACACGTGCTGGTCGTGGCTGCGATCGACCGGCGAGTGCGGTGCGTCGTGTCGCAGGTTCCGCTGATCAGCGGCTGGCAGAACTTCCGCCGGCTCGTCCGCGCGGACTTTCTTGCGCCCCTTCGGAACGGGTTGCACACCGATCGGGACAACCGAGCGTCGGGCGCTGCGCCCGCAATGCTACCTGTTGTGGCCGAGGATCCGATGGCGCCAGCAGCACTGCCCACCGTTGATCTCCTATAAGTGGTTTACCGAGACAGCCTCCGCTCGGGCACCAGCATGGCGCAACGAAGTTACGCTACGCACGGTTGAGTACGGTTTCGGCTATGAGCCCGGGGCCTATGTCAGTCAAATCTCTCCGACACCGCTGATGATGATTGTCGCGAATTAATGATCATCTGACGGTGTCAGATCTCGCTATCGCGGCCTATGAACGCGCCCATGAGCCTAAGCGTCTCGTGTTGCTGCCAGGCGGCCACTTCGATGCCTATGTCGAGATGTTTGATCAATCGTCCGGACCAGCGTGCGAATGGTTCCAAGCACATTTGCGCTGATCTCCTGCCCGATGGCGAATGGGGCGCGGCTGTCCAACTTGCCGCACCCTTCGCACAATTCCGCGGTCATGGCCTCTGACATCGACGAACCAAGTCGCTGATCACGCTCCTGTTCCGCGCCGGGCCAGGATGAACAGCGCAACCCCCGCCGGAATCGCGCTTCCGCGCCAAACCGCTATGCTCCCTCCGAACCAGCTTGGAGCATGAAGAATGGCGACTATTCAGGCGAAATCGGTCCGGCGGCGTGAGGACCCTCGGCTGCTGACCGGCCAGGGCAACTACGCCGCCGACGCCACCCCAGCCGAACATCGCCGTCGCGACCTTCCTCCGTTCCCCTCACGCCCACGCCCGCATCGGCGCAATCGACCCAACCCCCGCCCGAACCATCCCCGGCGTCATCGCCGTCTACACCGCCGCCGACCTGACGGATGTCGCTCCGATTCCCGGCGGCATCGGCTTTCCCCGCCCCGACGGCGGCCCCGCGCCGAAGACCGACCGCCCGCTGCTGGCCGCCGATCGAGTGCGCTTCGTCGGCGAACCGGTGGCCCTGATCATCGCCGCCACCCGCGCCGCCGGCCTGGAAGCCGCCGAGGCGATCGCCGTCGATTACGCCGCCCTGCCGGTCGTCACCGAGCCCATCGCGGCGCTTGCGTCGGGCGCTCCCAGCGGTCTGGGACGACGTTCCCGACAATATCGGCTTCCTGTGGAAGCGCGGCGACGCGGACGGCACCGCCGCCGCTCTGGCCGGATCGGCCCACGTCACCGACCCTGGACTTCACCGTCTCGCGCGTCACCGCCAACTCGATGGAGCCGCGCGGCGCCTGGGCCCAGATCGCCGCGGACGGGCGGATCGAGCTCCACGCCTCCCACCAATCGCCCTTCGCGCTGCGCAACGGATGGCCGAGCGGCAATTTTCAGATCCCGCCGACCGATATCCGCGTGCTGCCGGGCGATGTCGGCGGCTCCTTCGGCATGAAAGTCCGGCGTGCATCTGGAGTCCGTGCTGGTCGCCTGGGCCGCGCGCCGGCTGAACCGTCCGGTGCGCTGGATCGCCGATCGCACCGAGGGCTTTCTGACCGACGAACAGGCCCGCGAAATGCGCATCACCGCCTCGCTCGGGCTGGATGCGGACGGAAAATTCACCGCGCTGAAGCTGCGCTGGGATGTGAACCTGGGTGCCTACGTCTCGGGCCGCTCCGGCTGGGGCGTCGGCAATATCGGCGGCATCGCCGGGGTCTACGATCATCCCGTTCATCGCCGCTCAGGTGTGCGGCGTGCTGACCCACACCGTGCCGACCGCCGCCTATCGCGGCGCCGGCCGGCCGGAAGCGACCTACGCGATCGAGCGCCTGATCGACGTCGCCGCCCGCGAGCTGGGCATCAGCCCCTACGAACTTCGTCGCCGCAACCTGATCCCGCCCGAGGCGATGCCCTACAAGACCGCGCTGACCTTCACTGTACGACTGCGGCGAGTTCGAAGGCAACATGCGGGAAGCCGCGGCGCTGGCCGACTTCGACGTCGTTCGAGGAACGCCGGGCGGAAGCGGCGAGCACGGGGCAAGCTGCGCGGCATCGGTCTGTGCAACTGCATCGAGGTCGCCGGCGGCCCGTTCCTGCGCCCGGCCAAGGACACTCGCGACGCTTGCGGCTGGCCGAGGACGGCACGCTGATCCTGCGATCCGGTTCGATGTCGGTGGGGCAGGGGCTGGAGACGGCGTTTTCGCAGCTCGTCGCCGACCGCTTCGGCGTGGCGCTGGAGCAGGTGCGCTGGGAGGGCGGCGACACCGACCTGCTGGCCAGCGGCAAGGGCAACGGCGGTTCGGGCGCGCTGTGCATCGGCGGATCGGCGGTCATCGCTGGCGGTGGACAAGGTGATCGAGAAGGCCCGCGGATCGCCGCCGAGTTGCTGGAGGCCGCGGTCGTCGACATCGAATTCTCCGACGGGACGGTTCACGCATCGCCGGCACCGACCGCTCGGTCTCGCTGGCCGACGGTGGCGCCGCGCGGCGCACGATCCGGCGCATATCCCGCCCGGCGAGGAGGGCGGTCTGGTGGAATCCGGCGAATTCACCCCGACCGCGGTCACCTTCCCGAACGGCACGCATGTCTGCGAGGTCGAGATCGATGCCGAAACCGGCGTGACCGAAATCGTCCGCTACAGCGCGGTGGAGGAACTCGGGCGGGTGCTGAACCCGATGCTCGTCGCCGGGCAGATCCACGGCGGCGTGGTGCAGGGCGTCGGTCAGGCGCTGGGCGAGGTGATCAGTGCACGACCCGGAGTCGGGTCAGATGCTGACCGCATCCTTCATGGACTATCAGATGCCTCGCGCCGACGAGTATCCCGACTTCCGCCTGGCGACGCGCGAGGTGCCGACCGCGGTCAATCCCTCTGGGCGCCAAGGGCGTGGGTGAGGCCGGGACAGTGGGCGCCCTCGGCGCGGCGATGAACGCGATCAACGACGCGCTGGCCCCGCTCGGTATCCGGCATTTCGACATGCCGGCCACGCCCGCCCGCGTTTGGGCGGCTATGCGGGCGGCCGGAGCAAAAAGCTGATGGCGCAATGCGGATCATCCGCTTTGACGGCTGGGTTGGGTCTCGGCTAGGCTTACTGGTGGTCAAGAACGATTAAGGGAACGACGAAAATGTCTGGAAACGCTGAGAAAATCATCGAACTGGATCGTCAGCGCATGGCGGCGATGGCCGAGAAGGATGTCGCCACGCTCGACCGGATCATCGCCGACGACCTGATCTACACGCATTCCTCCGCCCGGGTGGACACCAAGAAAACCCTGATCGGTGCCATGGAGTCGGGCGCTACCGTCTATACGGCCGTAGAGCCGTCGGAGGTCGTTGCGCAGGATCTTGGCGATGCCGTCGTGCTGACGGGCGTCGCGGCGATCAGCGTCAACAGCGGTGGCGTGCCGAATTCGTTCCGAGTGCGGTTTGTCGATGTCTATGCCAACCGCGGCGGGCAGTGGCAGATGGTGACGTGGCAGAGCACAAGGCTGGCGTAGAAGGAGATCAGGCATGGCCTCGGCCCCGGCGCCGTTTACTTTGTCCGTTCCGGAGCAGGCGATCGCCGATCTGCGCACTCGTCTCGCGCTGACCCGGTTTCCCGACCAGGCGCCGGATGCGCCGTGGGCCTATGGGACCGACCTCGGGTACATGAAAACGCTGGTCCCGTATTGGAAGGATCAGTTCGACTGGCGCGCGCAGGAAGCCGCGTTGAACGCCTTTCCGCAGTTCAAGGTGCAGATGCCGGATGTCGATCTGCACTATCTGCATGTGCCGGGGCAGAGGGCCGTCGCCGATGCCGCTGCTGTTGATGCACGGCTGGCCGGGATCGGTGTTACGAGTTCATCGACATCATTCCGCGGCTGACCGATCCGGCCCGTTTCGGCGGCGATCCGGCGGATGCGTTCACGGTGGTCGCGCCGTCGCTGCCCGGGTACGGGTTGTCGTTCGCGCCGGGGCAGAAACGGTTCAGCATCGAGGACATCGCCGCGTGTTTTGCCGTCGCTGATGACCGATGTGCTCGGCTATCGGCGTTACGGCGCGCAGGGCGGCGACTACGGGGCCTTCACCGCGTCGCGCCTGGGTCACGCCCATGCGGACAGCTTGATCGGCATTCATATCAATTTGCTGACGATCCGGCGCGACCGTCCGCCGCCGGCCAACCCGACCGAGGAGGAGCGCCGCTACTTCGAGGAGCTGGCGGCCTGGTTGAAGGAGGAAACCGGGTACCAGTGGATCCAGGGCACCAAGCCGCAAACCCTGGCTTACGGGCTGACGGATTCGCCGGCCGGGCTGCTGGCCTGGATCGCGGAGAAATTCCGCACCTGGTCCGACTGCGGCGGTGATCCGAATCCGCGATCAGCCGGGATCATATGCTGGCGAACGTGTCGCTGTATTGGTTCACCGGGGCGATCGGGTCCTCGTTCTGGCCGTACTATGCCCGGATGCATGGCCAGTGGCCGATCCCCGACGGCGGCACGGTCGATGTGCCAACGGGCTACGCCGCGTTCCCGAAGGAGATCATCCGCGCCGCCGCGCTCCATCGCGCGAGCAGACGTATACCGAATATCCAACGCTGGACGGTGATGCCTCGGGGCGGCCATTTCGCCGCGATGGAACAGCCAGAGGCTTTGGCGGCGGAGATCCAGGCGTTTTTCCGTCCGTTGCGGTAAGGGGTCTCGGCGAGACGTCGGAATTCAGACGATCGTGCGGTGATATGCCATCTGTGACGACCTGAACGCCGGTGCGGAACTTCGATAAGATCAAGACCATATCGGAGACGATAGAGATGGGCTGATCGTTTGGAAGCCAGTGATGCTGGACCTTCGCCTATCATCCGACGCGGCGATCTACGCCGATTTGTAGTGATGCAAGTCGGACGTCCGGATTAATCTCGGAACTGAGAAGGAACCTGGAAATCCTGCTGCATGATCTCTGACACGCGCACCAACACCGGCTTGATCTACCGTCGATTGCAGAGATGATGCCGGATACATCCATTCAAACCGTTGGTGACAACAAAGCACAGTGGCTGTTGCCGCGTCGCGATTACATCCTGCTGCCTGCAATCTTCATCATGACGATGCTGTTTATCCTGGCCGGCGCCGAGGCGGCCATCCGGTTGATCTATGTGCAGGCTGACGACCCATACGCGTGCAGATACGTGACGCAAACGGGCTATCGCTATCATCCCGATTGCACGTCACACGACAAGGTCTGGGAGGGTTCCTGGATCACTGAACATTTCAACGACTGCGGCTACCGCTCAGCCGGGTCCTGTGCGCCGCGACCACCCGGTTCCCTGCGCGTTGTCGTCGTCGGATCATCGACAGCTAGGGGTGCCTCGGTGAACTATCGATGACTTGTTCGCCGCGCGAGCCTCGGCCGCACTATCGGAACGCTGCGGCGGTGTGGTGGATTTCCAGGACCTGGGAACCGAGGCCGCGGACGTTAACCGGATCGACTTGCGGATTCCGGAGGCGCTGAGGCTGCGCCCCGCCGCAATCGTGATGACGGTCGGCCCCTACGACCTGCAGCACCTGAAGGATCCGCCGCCGCTCCCGGACGGGACCAAGCCACCAAGACCGTTCGACCTTGTGAAATACCACACGCTCTGACCGCACGGGGGCGCCTGGTAGGTAGCAGTTGCCGGAGCGGTCGAGCTCGCCGGAGTTGTAGACAAAATAGACCCTGGGCCGCTCAGCGTCCAGGTAATAGGAGCATTGGTCGGATCGGTTGTCATCGCCGTCAGCGTCACAGTCTGCGTCGGGTAGATCGCGCTGGGATTAGCATTGGCGGGAGTAGTGATGCTAACGCTAACCGTAGGAACAATGCCGTTGCCGCCCTTGGCGCATCCACCGATCACCAACAGACTCAGCAAAACCATCGCAAGCAGGGAAATCTTTAACATAATGAACTCCGTTAAATTCAATTTTCTTTGGAGTCTGCCCGCCGGCAAACCGTTGCCTGAAGCCCGTGCCCTAACATTGCTTGCACTCGGGATCTATCCCAGCTGGGAGCCGAGCCAATTCAAGGCAGGAAGTTACAATGTACCCGAATTCAAGGCGTTTGTCTCCGCGAAGAAGGCCCGTCTGCGTATCCCGGTTTCACGACCGATTGCCATAAATTAAAGGAACAGGCAAAACACGAAAATCCTCCAAGCTTAGGAGACAAACGAGCTAAGTTATTGATTTAAAATATATTACACGTAAGTCCTTATTTCTCAAAGACCTGGGAAAAAACAACCGCTAAGTCTCTGATTCCAAAAGACCGCAGTAGGAGGGGTCAAAAGAATTGGTCCACCAGATTACAAGAGTTCTCAGTGCAGAGAGGATACGTTTTGCCTGAGACCTGACACCTGAGACCTGACACCTGGATCTTCCGGCGCCGCGCGCTTAGCCGTCTCCAGTAGTGGACGCAGCTCCGACGCTGTGATTCCGAGTGTTCCTCCGGAGAATCCGTCGATGTAAGCGGAGTTAATGCCCACGACTTCGCCGAGTGAGTTCAGCACCGGACCTCCGCTGCCTCCGCGAGCCGTGGGCGCGTCATAGATGAGCTTGTCGCCGGTTACATCGCCGATGTGCCCAAACGTCGCCGAAGGCCGGATCAACGACAAGGCCGCCAATTCCCCCGCTGTGTCAGCATCGTCAGGATGCGACGAAAGTCGGTCGTACACAACTGCGGGAGATTTCGCCACCATCCCCGTCACTCCCATCGGATAAGCCAACACGCTCACCGACTCGCCCACATGCGCCGGTGTTAACGACAGAGTTAACGGTCGTAGTTGGTTGGTGAAGGCAGTGGTTTCCAGGCGCAGCAGGGCGAGATCCCCGTGAGTGGCCACAACCGCCGTCTCCAGTGCTACCGGAAGTGGCGAGCCCGGAAAATATGCCACCAGCTTTTCGAGCACCGGCGATCCACCTTGCCGCAGAGCCGCTGCGACTTCCCGATCACCGTACCAAGGCTCGGCCACATGGCGATTGGTGGCGAGCAGCCCCGGCGCAACGACAAACCCAGTTCCCGCTACCCGCGCGCGATAGCTCTGCGGTCGACCGGACACGTGATAAATCCCGTAGATGTACGCTACCGATTCCCGCGCGTCGTCCACCGCTGCAGAGGAAAACGATTGCTGGCGTTCGAGGTCTGCGACTTGACGCGTGAGCTGGTGCACCTGCTGCTCCAGGCCGGCGTTTTCCGGGGGAGCATAGTAGTGCGCCATCATTCCCGCTCCGACCAATGCCAGCACGCCCAAAAGGCCCTGGACAAACCGCTGCCAGGTTTCGACCAGCTCGTCTTCGCCGCGATCGGAATTGAACATGAGAGTATTCAGTTCGGCCCGGAGGGAGATGACGGGACAGTAACCACTATCCTGACGCATCCAGGTCAAGGCTTGTAGGGTACAGAAGTTCGGTGGAAGCGGGTCGAAGGTAACTTGGCTATGGCTCGACGCCCAGACGCTTAGCCATCTCGTCGTAGAGGAAACCCTCGCCCACGCGGTAGGGTTGGATCCATTCTCCATCAATCACAAACTGCGGGATGGCTCGCTTCCCGGTACGCTTCACAATTTCGTCGACGGCTCCTGGAGTAGTCTCGACGTTGATGTCGGTGTAGGGAAGCTTGTGCTGATCGAGGAAGCGCTTGGCCTCCCGGCAATCCGGACACCAGGGGGCGGAGTAGACGGTGATTTCCATGTGGCGCTTACAGTTTCGTTGCTGACCGGTTCTGTGTCAAACCCGCTCGAGCTCGTGGACAGTCCGCTCGTTCTCGACATTGCCGGTGTTCAGCGTGGTGGCCGGCTCAAAGAGTAGGATCCAGCATTCCTCCTCGGCCACGGGACGATGTTCGACACCGCGCGGCACGACGATAAACTCACCCGTTTCGACCCACTCGTGCCGGTCGCGGAATTCCATGCGAAAGCGGCCTTTGACGACAAGGAACATCTCGTCTTCGTTCTCGTGGTGATGGAATACGAACGGGCTATCGAACTTCACGAACTTCACATACTGGCCATTAAGTTCGGCCGCGATACGGGGATTGTAGAAGTCGTGAATCTTGGAGAACTTTTCGGCAATGTTGATTTTTGACATGGACTTCCTCTGCCGTCAGATGTTTCGTCCCTAATGGATGACACCGTGACTCCGCTGGTCGCAGGATAATTGGACGGCACGATGTCTTCGTCCCCACA
The DNA here is from genome assembly GCA_963699405.1 of uncultured Acidobacteriaceae bacterium. Lineage (GTDB taxonomy): Bacteria > Acidobacteriota > Terriglobia > Terriglobales > Acidobacteriaceae > Acidiflorens. The sequence goes on from CAVOTW010000012.1 coordinate 12,194, forward strand.
CAAGCAAAAGCCGCCAGCTTTTGCTGACGGCTGACGGCTGACGGCTGAGAGCTGAGAGCTGAGAGCTGACGGCTGAGAGCTGACGGCTGTCTAGAATCCCGCTGTCCCGGTTCCTGGGTGTCCACCGCGCAGCATCGTCCTCACACCGCGTTGGCTGTTGATCCGCGTGGTTATGCTCCAGTCGACTTCGTCGGTGCTGATCACGCCGCTTCCGCCACTGGCCAATTCATAGCTGATGCGGCCGTTCTCATAGGTGTAGTTGCCCACCTCCAGCACCATGCCCGTCTTCAGCACAAACACCGGCACTCCCGGTGCTCCACCGGAGCCGCCCGTCCCCTTAGTGACGTAGCTGGCATAGACAACCTGCGGACCCTGCTCAGCTATCTCAGTCGTCGGCTGGTCGCTCGCCGTGACTCGTACGTTGCGGACCGCTAACTGGGGAATCGTGTTGTCACCCGTTGCTCTCGCGCCCTGGTAGGATGCGCCTTGGTATGAGCCCTGATAATACGAATCATTCTCCATCCGCGGTTTCCCAAAGAAATGCCAGTCGGGACCGTTCGTGGACGAGACTTGCGGGATCTGCACATCATCCATCAAGCGCAGTTCCAGCGTGCTCTCGCCCTTGAGCGTGGGACGCGGACCGCGCGCAGGCAGCATGATGATCTTCCACGGCCAGAGCGGCGGAATCATCCATTCGACGATGTCGCGCTTGGCATGGCCTTTGCCGTCGATGGCTCCAGTTTTATCTACTTTGTAGCCGCGGGTCGCGATGACTTTCGCATCAAGCGGCAGGTCGCCGTCCGGCAATCCGATGCGATCGAACACCAGCCTCATGTTTCCCTTGCCCCAGAAATGGCCAGGATCCTGCGCCGATTCGAGATGCCCGACCAGGTAGGCTCCACGCGGAAATGTCTGCCGGCCGAATTCCGTGACCGAGTGCAGATGGCAGAGCACGGGGTCACCGACGGCAACGGTGGCAGAAGAAAAGTTCGGTTCATTCATGGTGCATTGCAGAAGGGTTCCAGCGGGCAGCACGGTCTCCCGCGCGCTGGCACTTAGGGTTAGGCTTAGAACGGCTACCACAAGAAGGGACACTGCTAGGACAGCGTACGAGCTGGACTTCATGACGCACCTCGGTCTCACGCCCCAGAATTTTTGGTACGTATTTCCAAGCAACTGCGTTGAGCCAGCCCCGATTCATGGAGTTATACACAACTTGACAGTCGCGGTCAATCCACCTTTTGTGGATTAAAGTGTGTCTTTCTTGCAACGAGAGTTGGAAGCCTTAACCCTCGATTTCGTCGACGATTCAAAACCGCGTCGCTACGGAGTCAGCTTGTACACCGTGCCGCAGCCATACGGAGCCTCGCATTCGAGGTCGCCGCCGTAAGACGTCGTGCCGTAGAGGTTGCCGTTGTTATCGAAGATCGGCGTCGCATACGGCGACACCAGATCGTCCGTCTGGCTGCCGAAACTGTAGAGGATTTGCTCCGTGCCCGCCGCGGTCAACTCGAACACCGTGCCCGCGTAGTAAGCGCCGCCGGAGGACGTGGTTCCGTAGAGGTTGCCGTTTGTATCGAAAATCACGCCACCTACGGGATACGCCCCATCGCCGGGCCCGTTGCTAAAGCTGTAGAGGATCTTTTCCGTACCGTCCGCCGTCAACTCGAATACCGCGCCGTTGTCATTAGCGCCGCCATAAAACGCGGTGCTGTAGAGGTTGCCCGCATTGTCGAAGATCAGGGCCGCCGAGGGATGTTGCCCATCGCCCTTATAGCGCCCGAAGCTGTAAAGGACTTTCTCCTCGCCCGCCGCAGTCAACTCGAATACGGTGCCGTAGCCGTAATAGCCTCCGTCGAACGTGGTGCCGTAGAGGTTGCCCGCATGATCGAAAATCAGGCTCGCAGAGGGAGAGAACCCATCGCCCGCATGGCTGCCAAAGCGATACAGGACCTTCTCCTTGAAGTTCCCCTTGCTTTTGGGGGTCAACTTGAAGACTGTGCCGCAGCCAAAACCGCCGCATTTGAGGTCGCCACCGTAGACCGTGGTGCCGTAGAGGTTGCCCGCACTATCAAAGATCAGGCCAGCCATGGGATCGGTCCCATCGCCCTTCGCACCGTCGTAGCCGTACGGGTTGCCAAAGCTGTGGAGGACTTTCTCCGTCCCGTCCGCCTTCACCTCGAACACCGTCCCGCAATCATACGCGTTCGAGCATCTATAGGATCCGGCGTAAGCCGTCGTGCCATACAGGTTGCCGGCATCATCGAAAATCACGCCCGCATAGGGAGAGGTCCCGTCGGGCTGATTGCCAAAGCTGTGAAGGACCTTTTCCGTGCCGCCCGCCGTCAACTCGAACACCGTACCCCCGTGGTAAGCGCCGCCGCTCGCCGTGGTTCCGTAGAGGTTGCCGTTTGAATCGAAGATCAGGCCCGCTTCGGCAAAGTTCCCATCGCCCGGCTGCGTGTCAAAGCTGTAGAGGACGGTTAAGGTTTGGGATTGCGCAAGCGGCGCGACAACCAGCAGCAGCGCAACAAACGCAGCCAGCGCGAGAACGCCAGAAACCGTCGTTGCAGGAACCTTGGGGTCATTTCGCTTTGTGTGGTTCATAAGTCTCCTTCGCGGTCTGGGGCAGGACGCGTTTGGGAGCTTACTGCGAATCGCGCCGGGTGCGACATCACATATTTCTCAAATGTCTTATCACGCTCGAAAGGCAACTTCTTGCGGGAGAATGACTTGGCCTGTGAGATGCGCGCCTCGTGGGAGGCGAAGCAAGCAGCCTACGTTGCAGGGCATTTACCGGTTGGCATTCTAGCGTGTCCACAACTTGAAAAAACAAAAGCCGCCAGTTTTCACTGACGGCTGATGGCTGATGGCTGTTTGCTAGCTCTCGTACAGCAGCACGCCTTCGGTTTTCTCCGCGTCCACCGGACGGTAGTACAGCTTGTTCGACTCGAGGAAGACCTCGATGAACGCCGGCCGGGTGGTGATCGTGCCTTGGATCAAGGCTTCCGACAGCGGATCTTCGATGTACTTCTGCAATGCCCTACGCAGCGGACGCGCTCCGTAGCTGCGGTCGGTCAGCGTCTGGTTCAGGATCCACTTCTTGGCTTCGTCGGCCACCGTTACCGTGATCGAACGCTGCGCCAGATTCTGGTTCAGCTGGCTGACCATCAGTTCGAGAATCTGGATCAGGTCGAGTTCGCTGAGCGCCATGAACAGGATGATTTCATCCACGCGGTTCAGGAATTCGGGATTGAAGGTGCGCTTGACCTCGCTTTTCACCAGGTCTTCGACCTTCTCGGAAACCATTTCGTCTTTCGACGACTGGAAGCCGAGGCCCTCGCGCTTCATCAGGTGCCGCGCGCCGATGTTCGAGGTCATGATGATGATGGTGTTCTTGAAGTCGACCGTGTTGCCCAGGCCGTCGGTCAACTGGCCGTCTTCAAAAACCTGCAGCAGGATGTTGAACACATCCGGATGCGCCTTCTCGATTTCGTCGAGCAGAACGACAGAATATGGCGCGCGCTTCACGCGTTCTGTCAGTTGGCCGCCTTCTTCGTAGCCCACGTATCCCGGAGGCGAGCCGATCAGCTTCGAGACCGAGTGCTTTTCCATGAACTCCGACATATCGAAGCGGACGAGCGCTTTGTCGCTGCCGAACATGAACTGGGCCAGGGTGCGGGCCACTTCGGTTTTGCCGACGCCGGTCGGTCCCAGGAACAGGAACGAGCCGATCGGGCGGTTCGGGCTCTTCAAGCCGGCGCGGCTGCGGCGGATGGCGCGAGCCAGCGCGCTGATGGCTTTGTCCTGCGAGATGATGCGCTTGTGCAGCTCTTCTTCAATGCGCAGCAGCTTCTGCGTTTCTTCTTCTTTGATCGAGGTGATGGGAACGCCGGTCCAGCGCGACACCACGTCCTCGATGTCCTCCCGACCGACAACGCCGGTGGAGGATTCATCGAGGTGGTATTTTTCGCGAAGGGCGCGCAGGTTCTCGCGCTCCTTGCGTTCTTCGTCGGAGTAGAAGCGCGCCTTCTCGAACTCGTGGTTCGCGATGGCGTTCTCCATCCGGTGGACGATGAACTTGATGCGCTTCTGGACTTCGGTCAACTCTTCGGGAAGCGTAGTCTGGCGCAGTTTTACGCGCGCGCCCGCTTCGTCGATCAGATCGATAGCTTTATCCGGCAAGAAACGGTCCGGAATATAGCGATTCGAATGCGACACCGAGAAATTGATGGCGTCGTCGGTGTAGGTGACGGCGTGGAATTTTTCGTAGCGCTCTTTGATTCCGAAAAGAATCTTGACGGCGTCGACTTCGTTCGGCGGCGGAACTTTCACGGCCTGGAAACGGCGCTCGAGCGAACGGTCTTTTTCGATCGACTTGCGATATTCAGCGGGCGTGGTTGCGCCGATGCACTGAATTTCGCCGCGCGACAGGGCCGGCTTCAGGATATTGGCGGCGTCCAGCGAGCCTTCCGCCGAGCCCGCGCCGACGAGCGTGTGCAACTCGTCGATGAAGATGATGGAATTCTGCGACTCCATCAGCTCTTTCATGATGGTCTTGAGGCGCTCTTCGAACTGTCCGCGATATTTGGTGCCGGCGACGATCAGAGAAAGATCAAGCGCCAGAATGCGCTTGTCGGCCAGGAACGGACGGAACTTCGCCGTCAGCGATGCGCTGCGCCAGGCCCTCTACGATGGCAGTCTTGCCCACGCCGGGCTCGCCGATCAGGACCGGATTATTCTTGGTGCGGCGGCACAGAATCTGCACCACGCGCTCCACTTCGTTGTCGCGGCCCACCAGCGGATCAAGTTGGCTATCCATGGCCGACTGCGTCAGATCGCGCGAGAATTCGCTCAGTAAAGAGGATTCGCGCTGTCCGCGTTGCGGCGCTGCTTTTTCCTGGCTGGTCCGCGCCAGTTCTTCGCGGATGGTCGAAAGCCGCAATCCGCGCTCATGCAGAATCTCAGCCGCAAAACATTTTTCTTCGCGCAGCAATCCCAGCAGCAGGTGCTCGGTTCCAATATGTTTGTGCGAAAGCCGCTCCGCTTCTTCCGAGGCATAGGCCAGCACGCGCTTGCATTCGTTGCTCAGGGGAAGATCGACCGACGTGGAAACCTTTTCCCGGATGGTGGTGTGACCCTCGATCTGCTTGCGGATCGATTCCACCGACGCATGCGAGCGCAGAAACCGGTTGGTCAGTGCCTTGTCTTCGCGCAGCAGTCCCAGCAAAAGATGCTCGGTCTCAATATAAGGAGATCCAAACTGGCTGGCCTCATACCGCGCAAAGAAGATAACGCGCCTGGCTTTCTCCGTGTAGCGTTCAAACATATACTCGTTCCCCCGAGTTTCTGCGGAGCGCGAAGCCTCTCCGCCAAACCCATGACCCTACCTCATTATGCATTCATATCGCCTAATCTCCCAAGCGATATCCGCCTTGTGGTAACTGGACGTCTTACCTCCAGTAACAATTACGTAACAGCCTTACTTCTGTGTACTCCAGCTTTCAACTTTGATGCAACCTTTTGTGCTCTGCCTTTCGTCACGCCGGAAGCGACTCGGGCGCCAATTCCTCTATTCTGCCCTGATCCAAGCCGTAAAACCCTATGGCACCGTCGTGCAAACGCCAGATTGTGCGTGGCGATCAAAGAGGTGAGTTGATGCTCGCGGTGCAATCGCGCGACCAGTTCAAAAACCAACTCTCCGGTGCGTCCATCGAGATCGCCGGTAGGTTCATCGGCCAGCAAAACTTGCGGCTGCGTGATGAGCGCCCTTGCCAGCGCCAGCCGTTGCTGCTCGCCGCCAGAAAGCTCGCCGGAGCGGTGTTCGTCCACGCGACTTCCAGTCCCACTTCGCGCAACCACCGCGAAGCCTCCTCTTACGGCTGAAGCCAGCGCTTGCCCGCGCGTCAGCAAAGGCATGGCGACATTTTCCAGGGCGGTGAATTCTGGCAGCAGGTAATGGAACTGCCATACATAGCCGATCTCGCGGTTACGAAACTCGGCGGCGGCATCCTCAGAAAGCGCATTCACGTGGGAGTTGGCGCAGTATACGGCACCCGCCGACGGACGATCAAGCGCCGCCATGATGTGCAACAAGGTACTCTTTCCCGCACCCGATTGCCCCACGATGGCTAGCATCGTTCCCTTCGCGACCTCAAAAGACAGATTCTCAAAGAGCACAAGCTCCGCTTCGCCTGAGCGAAACACCTTACTTAACCCTTCGACCCTCACCAGAGGGTCTTGAGTTATTGGATGCAAACTTGCCCTCCTAAGGATCAGCGGCCCAACCCGTTGCAACCCGAGAAGACGATCCTTGATCCATTAGACCAGATGATCCATTAGATCACGATCCGCTGCACCACGATCCCTCTGACCAGATTCGCCAGTACCAGATCCGTCAGAGTGCGAGGAGGAACAACCCGTCTTCGCGATTGCGCTCGCGAAAACCGGGTATGCCAAAACTCTATACCTATCGAAAACAACGGCAATGTGACCACCATCACTGATGCTAGAGGCGTGTAAACATCGCGAGCGGTAAAATGGCACGAAGTCCGTTTCGTGAGCGTCCACCTATTCGTACCTGCAGCGCCTCCGCCGGCAAAATCCGCGCGGCTGACCACGACGGATAAATCGTGGCCACAAAAGAAATCCCGATCGAAACCAGGGCCACGATTACTCCGTCCACCAGGCGCGGAGCGAAAGGCACGTAGTCAATCGAATAGACCTCGGGCGAGAGCGAAATGAAGTGATAATGTCCGCCGGCCCACGAGATCGCGTAGCCGAGCACCAGCCCGATCGCCGTCCCAATCACGCCAATTAAAACGCCCTGCGCGATGAATACGCGGCGGATCTGCGCCTTCTTCGTTCCCAGCGACATGAGGACGGCAATGTCTTTCGTCTTCTCCATGACCATCATGATCAGCGAGATCAAAATGTTGAGCGCGGCCACGAACACGATCAGACCGATGGTGATGAAGGTCACGACGCGCTCCAGCCGCAGCGCGCGGAATAGAGGCTTGTTCTGTTCCATCCAATTGGTGGCCATGAAGCCGTGGCTTCCTGAGGAAAGATCTGCTGCCTGTTCGAGCGCCCGCGCCACGTCGCCAGCCCGGTAGATATCGTCGATCTTGAATTGGATGACCGAAATCACATCTCCCAAGCCGAACAACTCCTGCGCGTCGGCCAGCCGGATGAATGCCCAGGAAGAGTCGTAATCAAAAAATCCGGAGTTGAAAATTCCCGCCACATGAAAACGAATGTACTTCGGCACCATGCCAAACGGCGTCAGTTCTCCCTGCGGAGAAGTCACCAGCACCACCGACCCGACGGTAGCGCCGAGTTCGTCTGCCATATCTTTGCCCAGAATAATAGGAGGCATCGCCGCAACCCGCCGCTGTACCCCAGCAAGGTCGTCAGGAGATTCTGTCTGCGCATGTGTGGAGCGGGCGCCCTCGCCCGCTGCCGTTGCTTTGAATTTGGTTTTGCAGTTGTCTCCGCCGGTGCAGGAGTGACCGCCGCGGGCACTTCTTCCAGCGCCGCTGCCGATCCCAGCGTCAACCGAGTTCAGCAGATCGCTGACTTTGCGCTCATACCGCGGCAGCATCCCCTTAAGCACCGCCCCCCGCGCCCGCGGCCCGCGCGAAATCAGCACCTGCTCGTAAATCGCCGGAGCCGCCGCCACCACATGCGGTTGCTTCGACAGCTTATCGAGCAGCGGACGCCAATCATGAATCCCGTCGCTCTCCACCCGCAGCACACTGATGTGCGCCGTAGAACCCAGCAGCCGCGCCTGCAAATCCTGACGAAAGCCGTTGTTGATGGCCAATGCTACGATCAGCGAAGCAACGCCCGCAGCCACTCCCAGGATGGAAATCCCCGTGATGACGCCAATGAACGCCTGCCGGCGTTTGGCGCGAAGATAGCGAGTTGCGATGAAAAATTCGAAGCGCATGAGCCGGCGAGCCATCAGCCATCAGCCATCAGGTAACCCAGATTATAGCTGGCCCGATTTTAGAATCGATTGTGGAGGCTGACTGGCTCACCGCGACCAGCCAGTCCAGCCGACGGTTTTCCTGACGGCTGATGGCTGACAGCTGATAGCTGACAGCTGACAGCTCTCTCCTGCTATTCTTTTCCCGCATGTCTCCCATTCTGATCAGCATGCTGCTGGGATTGACCGCGGCGGGCGCGAACGTTTTCGGCGGCGCCATCATCGTTCAAAGAAATTGGGAGCGCTCCTACCTCCGCTACTTCGTCGCACTCGGCGCGGGGTTCATGCTGGCGACCGCGCTGGTCGAGATGGTGCCGGAGAGCATTAAGCTCCGTGGCCCGTACGCAGGGTTTCTTATTCTTGGCGGGTACCTTCTCGTCCATTTTTTCGAGCACACGGTCACTCCGCATTTCCACTTCGGAGAAGAAACTCATGCCGAGCAGTTCGTGCATTCGCACAAGGGATACTCGGTTCTGATCGGCCTGCTGATCCACACATTTTTCGATGGCATCGCCATCGCCTCGGGGTTTCTTGTTTCCCCGGCTCTTGGCTGGATCATCTTCATCGCTGTTTTTCTGCACAAAATTCCGGAAGGATTCACCATCTCATCGGTGATGCTGGCCAGCGGCCGAAGCCGCGCCTTTGCCTGGGGATCGTCCGTGGCGCTGGGCGTAGCCACCGTGGCCGGAGTGATGACGATGGCCGTCTTCCGCCACGAAGTAAGCTTCGGATTGCCGTTATCAGCGGGCGTTACGATCTATGTGGCTGCGTCGGATCTGATTCCGGAGGTGAATAAAGAACCCGGAGTGAAGATGGCCCTGCTGGTCTTTGTCGGAGCGGCCTGCATGTTTCTGCTGGATCGATTTTTTCATGTCCACTAAAAAAAGTGTCCAGTACCCGGTAACCAGTACCCAGAAAAACCTACTCGGGTAGGGACGCGATTAATCCGTTTAAGATTCTGCCGACCTCATGAACCCGTTGCAGCGAACCCTCTGTCGAAGGATGATCGGTATATCCGAGACGCTCAGCAAGAATCAATTGGGTCTCCAACTCGGCAAGAGAACCTGCGGAGTGACGCAGGAAATGACGAAATTCACGATGGCTGTAGTGTGCTTGTCCCTCGGCAATATTGCTCGGAACCGAGACCGCCGCTCTGCGTATTTGATCGGTAAGGCTGTAGACTTCACGCTTCGGGAAGCATTCGGTCACCTTGTAGATTTCCGTCACCATATCCATGGCCTTTTGCCACACAACGAGGTCCTTGAAATGCTGAGCCATAGGTTTTTCTGGGTACTGGGTACTGGGTACTGAGTACTGGGTACTATTTATCCACTATGCCGTATGTGCATGACATCTCCGTCCTGCACAATATAATCCTTGCCTTCCAAGCGCAGCGTACCCTTGGCACGGGCGTTGGCTTCCGATCCCGCTTCCAGTAGTTGGTCCCAGCGAATCGTTTCGGCGCGGATGAAGTGTTTTTCCAGATCGGAGTGAATCGCACCAGCACCGTTCTGCGCCCGCGTGTTCAGCGGAATCGTCCACGCTCGGCATTCGTCTTCACCGGCGGTGAAGAACGAAATCAGACCCAGCAGGTGATAGCTCTTGCGAATGAGCCGTGAGAGTCCGCTTTCGGTCAGCCCATAGCTGCCGAGAAATTCCGCCGCATCTTCGTCCGTCATCTCCGCGAGTTCGGCTTCGACTTTGCCGCAGATCGCACTGGCTCCGGCATTCGGACGCGCGGCTACTTCGGTCAAATTGAATTTTGCAACCGCCGCTTCCAGGTCCTTGCCGAGTTCCGTGCTCTCGCCGATATTGAGCACGTAGAGGATCGGCTTCTCGCTCAGAAACATAAAGCCGCGGATGCGTTTCTTGTCGTCGGGCGACATTTCCATTTCTCGCAACGGCTTTTCTGCTTCGATCTGTGCTTTGGCCTTGATCAGCAACTCGTTTTCTTTTTCCAGTTCCGGAGTCTTCATTTTCTTCAAGTCTTTTCCCAGCCGCTCCAGCCGCTTTTCGATCTGCCCCAGGTCGCTAACCATGAGATCGAATTCGACATTCTTGATATCGCGCAGCGGATCGATCGGTCCGACGTGCGGAATCTCATCGCTTTCAAATGCCCGCAGAACGTGGATCAGCGCGTCCACCTGCCGCAGATGGCCGATGTAAGCAGTCTCTTTCAAAGCGTCCTGGCCAATGGCGCCGACGTCCACATATTCGACCGAAGCATGCGTCAGCTTCTTCGGGTTGTAGAGCGCGGCCAGTTTGTCGAGACGCTCGTCGGGCACTTTGGCGACTCCGATGTGCGCTTCGCGGGGATTCGCAAGCGCGTGCTCGGAAAGACTTGCCTTGGTCAGAATGCGAAATAAAGATGTCTTGCCGACCTGCGGCAGACCGATGATGCCGGTTTTCATGGGGACGTATCTCAGCTTTCAGTTGTCAGTTAATTCAAAAGAATAAATCATTGCGACGAATAGCCGTCGCTCCAGTAATCAGCGGAAGGATGCGGCCGTTGCATACAATGCCACCAACCCCAGCAGAAGCACCGCCTGCTCAAACTTTTCCGACCACACGTGCAGACGGTCGAATTCCCGGCGCAAGGGACTATCCAAGGGGACGTTATCGATCACCCCAACCTCGGCGCGAAGCGCGTGCATCTTCGGGGAAATGGCGAATTGCGAGATCACGGTCAGCAGCAGCATTAGAACGATCAGCAGATGCCGTCCCACCAGCGGACGCGCATTTCCCGTGGTCATCCGGCTGTAGACCATGGACGCAATCAGAAAAACAATCCCCGAAACGATGGCCATGTAGTGCAGCAAATCGAGCGAATGGCCGACGATCGATCCCGCCATGTGGCGGGTGGGGAGAAGCCCCGGTGAAAAAGCGATGGGCGCTTCGACGAACGCGAGAAAGATTATGCCGCCGATCCAGACTACAAGCGACAAGAGCATGAGAAAGCGAAGAAATGACATGAGCTGAATTATAGGAGAAAGCTCTGAGACGTGGCGTCCCCCCAGTTATCCACAGCCGGAACCATCGCTGTCACTTACTCCTGTGAGCGCAACTGTTTACCCTTCATTCTTCCTCATACTCCTGAGATAGCCGGAGGCAATCATCCCCATGCAAGGTTCGTTGAAAGCGACCGACGTTAATTTCATTTCCTTGCAGTCGGCAGTGTTTTGCGTGCAGTGCGAATTGCTCAGCCAAAACAACACGCCGCGTTGTCTGGCATGCGGCAGCAGCGCGGTGCTCAGTCTTTCGCGTGTGCTGGGTGGATCACTTCGCGGCCAGCAGACCGCACACCTCATAGCCGACGCGGAACTGGACCGTCTGGTGCGATCGCTGCTCTACACCGTCCCCCAAGTGGCGGAGACCGGCGAAGAACACAACGACGAATATGCCATCGATCTTCCCGCGGCCACCACGTTCGCCCCGCGCCATCGCATGCGCCCCCGTCATCACGGCCCCGTCGCCGTGACACATCCGCTCATCAACGCTGGAGAGATTGATCTTGAGCCGGGTATCAGCATCATCGCGGAAAAAGCGCAAGTACTGACCGGCGCCACCGGAGCCGCCATTGCGCTGCGCCGGGGCAACGAAATTGTTTGCCGGGCGCGCACCGGACGCACCGCTCCGGATATCGGGGTCCGCCTGCAAACCGATAGCGGTCTCTCCGCCGAATGCGTGCGCACCGGCGAAGTGCTGCTCTGCGACGATGCGGAGACGAATCCGCGCGTCGATTGGACTACCTGCCGGAGCATGGGCGTGCGCTCGATTCTGGTCGCCCCGTTGCGCCACTTCCGGCGAACTCTCGGAGTTTTCGAAGTGCTGTCGTCGACGCCCCACGCGTTCGACAATAATGATGTCGCCACGATGCAGTTTCTCTCTGGGATGATGGTTGCGGCGATCTCGCGGCTTTCCAGCTTGCAGCCTGCGCCGCCAGTAGCCTCGGGCGAGTAAACTCGTCCCCAGTGATACCTGTTAACCACGTCAGTTCCCAACTAGCGGTCTTCACCCATGCGTGCGGACTTCCGGCGTGGCAAGAGAGTCCCCGATCATGAAGTATGTCTTCTGGATCGCCTTGGTCCTGGCGGCGGGCATTGCGGGTTGGAGGATCATCCAGCCCGCAATCACCAACCTCGTGTTCCAGGACGAACTTCAGGATGCGGCAGCGCAGATTGGATGGCGCACCGGCGTAGCCCCGCCAATCTCGGACGAAGAACTTCGCAACATCGTCGTCCGGAAAGCAGCAAAACACGATATTGCAATCGACCCCAAGCAGGTGACAGTGCGGCATACGGGCACTGGAGAATATACCTCCTGGTACATCGCGGTTGACTACACGGTGCCCGTGAATCTGCTCGTATATTGGTTCGACTTGCATTTTGCGCCGACCAGTAAGGGCGAAAAGTTAGGGAGGAATCGGGGTTTCACGTCCAGCGAGTAATCCTGTCCCATCGAAAGACCTTCCGACGCCGGATCAGCAGAAACAAAATCAACCGCAGCATCCTCGGCAGCCGCCGGAATTGAAAGAAAAGGACATCCCGCCAAGTCTCAAGCGGCCTCTAGAATAGGCGCGTCTCTAGACCGGCACCGGTACGCTATCCACGATATCGCGGAGGACTTGCTCAGCTTGTTCAGATTTCTTCAGGGTTGAGGTATAGAGCGAACTCACAACCACGCGGTGGGCGAAGACGGAAACGACCAGCGGTTTGAAATCTTCAGGAGTGCAGTAGTCGCGGCCTTCGAGAAAGGCCATTGCTTGCGCGGCGCGGTACAGCATCTGCGAGCCTCGCGGAGAAACTCCGAGCGATAAGTACTCGGACTCGCGCGTCTTGGTAACAATATTCAGCAGGTAGGTGATCAGCGATTCATCCACGTGAACCTGGGCCACGGCTTGCTGGATTTCAACCACGTCGGCGGCGTTAAGCGCGGGGCGCAGATTTTCGAGTTGGGCGACGCCGGCTTCGGCGCGTAGAATCTCGCGCTCGGCGTTGCCTTCGGGATATCCCATGCGAACCCGCATCAGGAAACGATCAAGTTGCGATTCCGGCAAGGGATAGGTGCCATGGTGCTCGATGGGATTCTGTGTGGCCAACACAAGGAACGGTTGCGGCAGCACGTAGGAATGCGCGTCGATCGTGACCTGACCCTCGTTCATGGCTTCAAGCAGCGCCGATTGCGTTTTCGGAGTAGTGCGGTTGATTTCGTCCGCTAACAAGACGTTCGCGAACACTGGTCCACGCTTGAATTCGAATTTTTGCTCGATGGCGGAGTAGATCGAGATGCCCAGCACGTCCGAGGGCAGCATGTCGCTGGTGAACTGGATGCGCTGAAACGTGCAATCGATGGCGCGAGCCAGCGCCTGGCCGAGCGTGGTTTTGCCGACTCCGGGGACGCCTTCGATCAGCAGATGCCCTTTGGCGAAGATGGAAACCAGGGCCAGTCGAATGACGTCGTCTTTGCCGCGGATGACCCGGCGCAGGACTGTTCTCGAGTTCCGCGCGCGCGCCGCGCCGTCGCTACCATGGTTTCGGGAGCCATTATTGGGGATTCTACTATGACGGTCGCGCGGCGGGCGGTTACCGATGTCATCAAGAAGTTCTTAGTGATCGGCGTTCAGTCGTCAGTTCTCACTCCTCACTCCTCGCCTCCTCAGTAAAGACAAGCCTTCTCAGACTTGTCATCCCGAGCGAAGCGAGGGATCCGCAGTTGGCGTCAAGACGCAGATCCTTCGCTTTGCTCTAAGATGGCAATTCCAAAACGTTCTATTTGCGATGGCGGCGGATTGGTTTGATAATGGGCTGGCCGTCAGGGACCTAGCCAATGAAAAAGCCTTCGCGAAAAGTTCGCCGCCCTGTTGGAAAGGATCGAGTCGCGGCCCGCCGAATGCCGGCCCAGCGAATGCCCGCCGAGGAAGACCGGCGTCGCCCTCGTTTCTCGCGCGAGCTTTCCGTGCTGTATGAGGACGATGCCGTGGTCGTCGTCGACAAGCCGCCTGGGCTGCTGGCCGTGCCGATTCCGGGCTCCGATACTCCGTCGGCTTTGTCCCTGCTGGCCGCGAATTTCAAGCTCAAAAAACAGTTCGCGTTGATCGTGCATCGCATCGACCGGTTCGCTTCCGGAGCTCTGTTGTTTGCGAAGACGAGCCGGGATCGCAACCTACTGGTGCGACAGTTTCTCGACCATATTCCCGCCCGGCAGTATCTGGCGGTGGTGCGCGGCCGCCTGGCCGCCGAGCCAGTGACGCTCGTCCACTATTTTCGACGGGAGGGAATGTGGCAAAAACTGCGGACAGCAAAAGATCCGCAGGCCACCCGCGCCGAAATGCGATATTCCGTCGAACGCGTCTTTACCAATGCTTCGCTAGTTCGCGTCCAGCTGGTCACCGGACTGCAAAATCAAATTCGGGCGCAATTCTCGGCGATCGGCCATCCCGTGATCGGCGATCGAAAGTACCATCCGGCCGAATCGGCGGAGCCGCTCATTGATCGCGTTGCGCTTCATGCCGCGCATCTTCAGTTTGTCCATCCGCGTTCTGGGAAAAGCGTCTCGATTGAATGCAAACCGCCCACCGATTTTCAGCACCTGATAAAAGAATTGTCGCGAGCAAGCCGCGCAAGCCGGTGAATTCGGGGGCCGTGCGTTTTTTGGCCTGAGGAATTGCCCGGTCGGACTCTGTTTCACTCCTCAATGTTTCACGGCTGAATTGCTGCTCTGCCATTCGTTCTACGCGTCCCAATCGCAGCGGGGCCGCTCAGTTTGGCGAGTCTGTCTTCACGACGCCCGTTCCCGCCCTTGCGTATCGCTGCCGGTGTTCGACATTCCGGTGCCAGGACGTTTTCGATTTCTTCCCGCAGCCACCGATTTGCCGGATCATTCTCCACACTCTCGTGCCAGTACAAGTGAGCTTCGAGTCGCGGCTCCTGGAGCGGAAAGGGAAGCAGCTGGTTTACCAGACCGGTGTTCACAAGTTGCGCATGGTGTTCGGGCAAGGTCAACAGCATATCCGTCATGCTCACCACCCTGCTGGCCGCGTGATTGCTCTGGCTGCGCAGAAATATCTGGCGGCAAAGACCGCTTCGATTGAGTTCGATATCAACCAGGCTCGGGCCGTAGCGCCGCGAAGAGACCAGAATATGGCGCTGTGCGAGATAAGTATCCAGGTCGAGTTTGTCTTTGATCGCCGGGTGACCGTGGCGGGCGATGACCGCGAAGGGTTCATTCAGAAGCCATTTATGCCGTATGCGATCGCTCGTGGTCATGGGGATATCGACGGCCAGATCGATCGAACCGCTGGCCAGTTCGGTCTCCAGGTCTCTGCGCTTAGCTCGCGACGTGGTGATCGACATTCCCGGAGCGCCGCTTGTCAGGCGGCGCATCAGTGGCGGCAGAATCAGCGCCTCGGCGTATTCCCACAACGACAGATGAAAGTTTCGCCGTGTGTCTTCGGGAACAAAATTACGGCTCTGGCTGAGGTTCACTTCCAGAATTTGCAGCGCCTGCCGCACCTGCTCAATCATGTTCCGGGTGAATGGCGTCGGGACCATGTGCGGCCCTTGCCGGACGAACAGAGGATCCTGCAGCAGATCGCGCAGTCTTTTCAGCGCGTGGCTGATCGCGGGTTGAGTCAGATTCAGTTGCTGCCCGGCGCGAGTGATGTTGCCCTCGCGATAAATGGCTTCGAGCACCACGAACAGGTTCAGGTCGACCTGGCTTAAATGCACGCCGCATATATTACAGGATTCACAGGATTCATTAGGAGAATTCTGCAAAAATCGCTAGGCTAGGGAACCTGCGCGGTCAAAGCAGATCGTACCGCGCGTCGTCAGCGCAGAGTCAGCGCATACCATCAGCGGGGATCCATGGACTTTTCTCCGTCACCGAAAGCCCAGAGCTATGTCCAGCGCCTCTCGGCGTTCATGCAAGAGCAGGTCTTGCCGGCGGAGCCTGAGTATTCCGCGCAATTGCAGAATCTTCCCGACTGGCGCGCCTGGAAGCAGCCTCCCGTGATGGAAACTTTAAAGGCCAAAGCACGTGCGGCCGGCTTGTGGAATCTTTTCCTTCCGGACGGGAAGTTTGGCGCTGGCCTCACCAATGTGGAATATGCGCCGCTGGCGGAAATTACCGGCCGCTCGTCGATCGCTCCCGAGGTTTTCAACTGCAATGCTCCCGACACCGGCAATATGGAAGTGCTGGTGAAGTACGGTTCGGAGAAGCAAAAAGAACGCTGGCTCCGGCCCTTGCTGGCCGGCGAGATTCGTTCCGCGTTCTGCATGACAGAACCCGACGTGGCCTCTTCCGATGCCACCAACATGCAGGCGACCGCACTCATTGAAGGAGATCACGTCATCCTCAACGGGCTGAAGTGGTGGAGTTCGGGCGTCGGTCATCCCCATTGCCGGCTGCTTATCTTCATGGGCATCACGAATCAATTTGCCGGGAAGTACCAGCGGCATTCCATGGTTCTGGTGCCGCTCGATGCTCCCGGAGTCAAGATCGAGCGCATGGTGCCCGTCTTTGGCTCCTATGACCCGCCTTTCGGTCACGGCGAGGTTCGCTTCACCAATGTTCGAGTACCGCTGGATCACATCATCGCCGGACCCGGGCGCGGCTTCGAAATCGCGCAGGGCCGTCTCGGTCCCGGTCGCATTCATCACTGCATGCGCACGCTCGGAGCCGCCGAACGCGCCCTTGAACTTTTGTGCAGGCGGTCGCTGCAGCGAGTGGCCTTCGGCAAACCGCTGGCCGAATTGGGCGGCAACGCCGACGTCATCGCCGGCGCTCGCATCATGTTGGAGCAAGCCCGTCTTCTTACCCTCAAGGCTGCGTGGATGCTGGACGAAGTAGGCACGAAGGGTGCGCGCAGCGAAATCTCCCAAATCAAAGTCGCCGTGCCCAACATTGCTTTGCAGATTATCGACCAGGCAATTCAAATGCACGGAGGCGCCGGCGTTTCGTCCGATTTTCCACTGGCCGATATGTTTGCCGCCATCCGCACCTTGCGCATCGCGGACGGCCCCGATGAAGTGCATCGCGCCTTGATTGCCAAACTGGAATTGCGGAAGTACAAAGCCGCTGCTGAGGCCTGAGTGAAAAATCGCCTGAAGTCGAGGGTGCTCAAGTCAAGCGGCCTTCAAACGCTTCGTCCTGTTGCACAGAATCCGCTTTAACTGAGAGCTGACAGCTGAAAGCTGAGAGCAATCTCTTCATCCCCGCCCGGCCTCAGAAACTGAAGCGCACGCCAAGTTGGACTTGGCGCTTCGGAAAGGCCGAGGTGAAGGCCAGCGGTTGGCTCGGGTTTCCCGGCGCTCCGCGCACGTTGAACGTCGTGAAGCCCGGGATGTGAAAGCCGAAGAGCGGGCTTACCTCGTTATTCACGCTGGCGTAGTTGGTCCGGTTCGCGAGGTTGAATCCTTCCGCCGTGAATTGCAGGTTCGACTTCTCGCCTAGTTTGTGCTGCCCACGTCAAGCGCATGTCGAAGTCGATGTAGTCGGGGCCGAGACCGGTGTCGCGCGGGGCTCCGATGGGACGCTCGTTGGTGATGTGATTGTTGCCGTTCACCTCTCCTCCGGCCAGCAGGTTAAAGGGATGTCCGCTGTGGGCTTCGAAAATTGGAGCTAGCTGAAATCCCGACAAAATACTCTGTCTCCATGGGCTGTCGAGCACACCTGCGATCACGAGTTTATGCCGCTGATCGAACTCGGAAAGCGCGCGATCTAAATTGAGGTTGGTCGGATCTTGTGGTCCGTAGTCGGTGTTGTAATCGGTGGAAGTGTCAAAGCCTTTGCTATAGGTGTAATTCCCAAACACAGTGAAGTGCTCGCGGAAGCGCTTCTTGACTTCCACAATACCGCCCTCGTAAAGAGCATAGGCCTCAGAGCTGTATTGGTTATTCTGCACGATCAGCGGATTCACAAAGCAGACGATCAGGATTGGGCGCACAGGGACAGGCCCTCGGAATCCGCCGCCCAGCGGGTCCGGAGCCCATATCCGGGGCTCGTATTCCAGTTGCGATAGGAAACCGTTTTGCCGTTGGCCAGAGTTACCGTGCTGAACGGCGCGGGCAGCAAGATTGGTATCGAGCGCGACCGGGATTCTCTGGGTATGAGTATAGATTCCGCTCAGAGAAATCGAGAAGCCGGGTCCGAGCTCGCGTTCGATTCCGAACGAAGCCTGCTGCGCGATCGGGGGACGATAGCCGGGCTGGTTCACGAAAAGTACCTGCAGGGGAGAGAGGGGACCGGTGTTGGTAACGTCGATGCCAACCGGTTGAGATCCCGCAAACGGGCCAGCCACAGCCGCCGGCGTGACGCAGGCATGATTCCCCGCGGTTGGGGTGGTGCACTGAATCAAGTCCCTGCGCAAAGAGCGTTTGGAAAATAGTTGCCGCGCCGGCTATACCCAACGGCGGAACTCCGGCGATGCGATCCGCATAAATGGAAATTTCGCGGTTGCAAGGGCTGGTGCCGTGTGCCGGGGATGATCAGTTACTCCGAACTGGGAGACTCCGCAGATTGCGGTGACGTTTGCCACTTGGCCGGCCGGCGTGCTGTTCTCGACTGCGGACTTATTCTTGTTTACAACCCCCAGGCTCAAGTCGACGTCGGGAATCTGAGCGTCGACGGGTCCGTAGAAGATTCCGTATCCCGCGCGGACCACCGTCTTGTGATCCTTGAAGGGATCCCACGCGAAGGAGACCCGGGGGGCAAAATCCTTCTTGTAGGTGGTCAAAGGGGCGAATTGTGTGTCCAGTTCCCAGCGGAGACCGTAGTTCAGAGTGAAATTCGGCGTTACCTTCCAGGAATCCTGCGCGTAGAGCGCCGGTCAGGGGCCGCGCGTAATACCCGTAGGTCGGATCGCCGAATCCTTGCTGGTAAACCTCAGGGATCGCCCAACGATGCCGACTTGCAGCGAGTTGATGGTTGGCGCCCGCTGGAGTAGTCACTCCAGCAGGGATTCTCGGCGCGTGGGAGCAAAGCACGGGCTGATCGCCCCTCCGGGGAGGGTGCCGAAGACAAAGCGCCCGGGGAAAAAAGTGTGGGATTCGGTGTGATTGCCGCGCAGACAGTTCGTAGGCTCCGAACTTAAAAGCGTGATGGCCGCGGATCATGGAGAAATTGTCGGCGAATTCGTAGCGGCGGAGGATGGTGATGTTGGGTAGGAAAATGTTCGTTCCCAGGTTATTGATGAAACTTGGAATCTGAAGTCCCGCCTGCGCCGGCTCGTTGGGAATCACGTTGAAGCTGTAGTAATCCCACTGCACCCGCGCCTCGTTCTGGGCGGTTGGACTCAACTGGTGATACCAGGCGGCTTGCAAGATTATTGTCGTAGTCGTGGATCGAGCTTCCCGCCGAAAAAGCGGTCAGAGACTGCACATCCGGCGACTCCTCGAGATCGTGCCCATACCTGTAGGTCACGGAAATCTCGTTGTTCGCATCAAAGCGGTGATCGAGGCGGGTCGACGCCAGGTATTCGCCGCGTGTCGTAGGGAAACACTCCGCCCTCGTTTTCAAACTGGGTTACGAGGAAGCTATTCAACGCCTGGCTGAATCGTGGGTCAGACCCTGGATTCGGAGCGACCGAGAGGGCGAGCTGTAGAACACCAGCGCAATCACGGCCGGCTGGCAGCATTTGGGAGAGCCGGTTGCAGGCAAGGCACGCTCGGAGTTCGTTGACTGGGCCAGCGCCTACGATCGCTTGTTGCGCATACCTTGGATCATTCTGCGGAAAGGGGTTCGAGGTCGCGGTCGCGGAGGGCCCGGCGAAGATCGAGCTTTCCGTCAGAAGGGGAACTGAATTCTGTGAGTCCTGCCGCAGGCCTTCGAAGAGAAGCAAACAGAAAAGTTTTATCTTTCTGGATGGGGAAGCCAATGGCGCCGCCGTACTGCTGGCGGCTGAGCGAATTCTTGATCGGCGATCGCCGGACGAGGTGGTGTTGAAATTCGAAAGGTCGGGTCGGGCGCGCAGGGCCGAACTGAACGCGAACGGGTCGCGGGCGTCCATGGCATCGTTGCGGAAAAAACCATAGAGCGTGCCGTGCACATTGTTGGTGCCGGACTTGGTTACGATATTGATGGACGCGCCGGTGGCTGCCCCCAGGTCGGCGCCGTAGTTGCTGCGATTGATTTGGAATTCCTGCACGTCGTCCTGGCTTACGGTGAGGCGCACGCCGCCGCTATCGCCCGAGGTTTCGCCACCGTCGACCGTTATGCTGTTTCCTCGGCCATTGCTGCCGTAGAAGGAAAGTCCGCTTTGCGGGGTTTGCTTGACTCTGAAATCCTGGTCTCCCGCAAGCCGCGTGGAATCGGAGACACCGGGCGCGAGCAAGGTAAACGTAAGGTAATCACGGCGGTCAATGGGCAGGTCGGCGATGTACTGTTGCGTGATGGTGTCGGCCTGGCTGCTTCGTTCCGTTTCCACCACCGGCGGCTGGTCGGTCACTTCGATCACAGTTGCCACCTGCGACGGATTCAGCTTGAAATCGGAGACGACCGTCTGCCCGATAGCTACGGTGACGCCTTTTCGAATCGCCGTGGCAAAACCCGCCATTTCCGCACTGATGTCGTACGTGGCTGGCGACAGCCCCGTTACCCGGAACTGGCCGGTGCCATTCGTGATGGCCGTGCGCTTCAGACCCGTCTGCGTTTCCACGACATTGATTGTGGCTTTGAGCACAACGCCGCCGGAAGAGTCGGTTACCGTTCCGCGTGATCTCTCCCGACGTGCCCACGCCCTGCGCGTGTGCCGATCAGGGTTGCGAACAGCAAGCACGCAAGCAGACGCGCATCGACTTCAACGTGGAATAGCGCGTCACCGGCGGCAACTACACGACCAATCAAACTGCTCGGTTCGAAAAGCATATTCCCCCCACTTCAAATTTGCCTGAGTCGCCACAACGAACGACTCCGGTCGCCTGTCAGCAGCAAGCCGTTCTTGCGCCCCTGCTTTCCAGTCTGGAATTGGTTTTAAGCTTTCCGCATTTCTGGATCTACGGAATAAGAGCGAACACTTTCCCCCACGCTGGTTTCAGAGCGCCGCATCTTCATGATGGGCGCGAGCGTATCCGCGTTCATCGAAATTCATCAAATGAATTATTTTGATGATGATGTATGCTCGCCAGGAATGTCGGTTTTGAACGCATTGGCCCGAGTTTCGGCCTTATGCCTTCCGTTTTTCGTGGCCAGCTTTGTCGGCAGAAACCGAAGACAGGAAATCGAAGATTGCCTTTTCCGAAGCTTCGACCTGATCGGTCAAGAAACAAGTGACTGGCGTGATCGAGGAGAACGAGTTTTGCTCCCGGAATGTGTTCTGCGAGCAATTCGCCATTGCCGGGGGGAACAGCGCATCCGACTTCCCATGGATGACGAGCGTCGGCGCCTTGATCTGAGCGAAGCGGCTGAAGCATTCCCAGGTCATGATCCCCTGTAGTTGCGCGATATAGGCAGCCGGCGTAGGAAGCCACGGGCTGCGCGTACGCTAATATCCTCGTCAATTTTTTCTCGCGGCGTGGCGGCGTCATAAATATACGGAAGAATAGCTTCGCGCGCTTGCTCCGGTGTCATACCCCGCGCGAACAGTAACATCGATCACCTTGCTCGTCGCGTGCGTCGCCAAAGGTCCGCCCGGCGAGGTGCAGCCCAGAATCAGTGAGAGCGTCCTCGCGGGGTATTGCAACGCAAATTCCTGAGCAATCATGCCGCCCATCGAAACGCCGAAAACGTGGGCACTGGTAACACCGGCGGCGTCGAGCACGGCGGCAGCGTCTGAAGCCATGGGCGCAATCGAATAAGGCCCGGGAGGAACGTCGCTCCGTCCAACGCCTCGATTGTCGAACGCGATCGTGCGGTACTTCTGTGCCAGCGCCGGCCGAATGCGATGCCACATGGCCGACGTATAGCCGAGGCCCATGATCAGCAGGAGCGGCGTTCCCTCGCCTTGTTCGTCCCAATAAATTTTTACCCCGTGATTGTCAGCAAATGACATCGTCTCCATCCTTTGCCGTTTTCGCGTTTGTCGTTCGCGATCGCTGTTCGCAAACCCTTGTCAGTGCTGGGCGAACTGCGAACGACGAACAGCGAACGACGTTCTAGCCCACTTTCAGCATCAGTTTCCCAACGTTCTCACTCTTGAAAAGCTTGAGCAGAGTTTCGGGAAAGGTTTCGAAGCCTTCGACGATATCCTCGCGCGACTTGAGCTTGCGCGCCGCCATCCATCCCGCCATTTCCGCTCCCGCTTGCGCATAGCGATCGGCGTAGTCGAGCACCAGCATGCCTTTCATGGTCGCGCGATTCGATCAGCAGCGACAGGTAGTTGCTGGGTCCGGCGATCGGGCCGGTATTGTTGTATTGGGAGATCGCACCGCAGATTACGATCCGGGCGTGCATCCTTATATTCGCCAGGGCCGCATCCAGAATCGCGCCGCCTACGTTATCAAAATAGACGTCAATGCCTTCCGGGCAATGCTTTCGCAGCGACCGGCTCACGTCTTCGGATTTGTAGTCAATGGCTGCGTCGAATCCCAGTTCCTGCACGATGTAGCGGCACTTCTCCGGCGCCTCCCGCGATGCCAACAACTCCGCAACCCTTGATTTTTGCGATCTGTCCCACCACCGAGCCCACGGCTCCCGCGGCAGCCGAGACCACCACCGTCTCGCCTGCTTTCGGCTGCCCCGTGTCGAGCAGCCCGAAATACGCGGTCATCCCCGTCATGCCCAGCACGCTGAGATATGTGGGCAGCGGAGCAATTCTCGGGTCGACCTTGTCTCACTCCCCGCCCGTCGGTGATGCGCATACTCCTGCACTCCGAACACTCCGGAGACATGATCGCCCACCGCGAAGAGCGGGTTGTGCGATGCGGTCACGACTCCCACACCCAGAGCCCGCATCACTTCTCCGATGCCCACCGGCGGCATGTAGGAGCGAACATCGTTCATCCACATGCGCATCGCCGGATCGAGCGAGATGTACAACAAGCCTGAACCAGCAGTTCGCCTTCCTTCGGCTCGCGCAACGGGTTCTTCCTCATAGGTCCAGTCGGTACGTTTCGGCATTCCTACCGGACGCGCCGCTAGAAGAAACTTGTGATTCGTGATTGCCATAGTTCCTCCTTACGTTGCCGGTTCCGCTGCTCAGACCGTATAGCGCTCGTTCGCCAGCAAGTCGTACCCGCAATCTGGCGGCGTAGCGCGATCGCGTTCACCGGATCGTGACTCGCATAGCCGCGCAGGCGCGAAAGATTCCGCCGCAGGTCGTCGCCCTGAGCACAGGCGCTCAGCACGGTTCTCGACGCAAGTTCGACTCGTGCGATGGCATCGCGCAGGTACACGGCGCAGGCGTCGGCGGCGTTCGCTCCACCTCCGGATGCCGCCAGTTTGCGGCTGCGCAGCAGGCTCGACTCCATGGCAAAGACTTCCATCGATGATGTCGGAGAGATTCATGATGATCTCCTGCTGTTGTTCCAGTTGCGCGCCGATATTTCTCGTGCGCGACTCCCAGCGTCAGCAGGGCAATCTTCTTCGCGTTGTGGACGAGGGCTCTGCTCCGCATCCTCCGGACATTGCACGATCGAGACTGCGGCTCGGTCTCCTGCAGGACAGCGCGGGCGGCTTCGAACAGAGGCAGAAGTCCGCGGGCCGCGCGCTTCAACGGCATGCCCGTGATCACCAGCCGGTTAATTTCGCTGGTCCCCTCAAACAGACGGTTGATGCGCGAATCGCGATAGGCTCGCTCCACCGTGTAGTCCTGATGATATCCGTAGCCTCCGTGAATCTGAACGCCTTCATCGACCACATAGTCCAGCATCTCGGAGGCGTAGACCTTGACCATCGAGCACTCGGCGGCAAACTCCTCGATGGCTTTGCAGCTCTTGAGAAGCGTCCGGCAAATTGTTGGCTGATCCTGAGGGCGCGCCGTGCATTTGATTCTCAATCAGTCCGACCACGCGCCAGGTCATCGACTCCGCCGCGAAAATGCGGATCGCCATTTCCGCCAGCTTGTGTTGAATTGCGCCGAACTCGGCAATGGCCGAGCCGAATGCTTTTCGCTGCTTGGCATACTTCAGGCAAATTGCGAGCACGTTTTTCGCCGCGCCGACGCTGGCCGGACCCAGCTTCAGTCGTCCGATGTTCAGGATGTTGAATGCGATGACGTGCCCGCGACCGATTTCGCCGAGCACGTTTTCCACCGGCACCGGAACGTTGTCGAGATACACGGCGGTAGTGGAGCTTCCCGTGATTCCCATCTTGTGTTCTTCGGCCCCGCTGCTGACGCCGGGAAAATTTCGCTCGACCAGAAATGCGGTGAACTTTTCTCCTCCAACTTTGGCAAATACGGTGAACAGATCGGCCGCGCCGCCGTTGGTGATCCACATTTTCTGGCCGTTCAACATGTAGTGTTTTCCATCGGGCGAGAGATCGGCTCGCGTTCGCGCCGCCAGCGCATCGGAGCCCGCCAGAGGCTCGGTGAGCGCGTAGGCAGCAAGCATTTCGACTTTCGCCAGCTTAGGCAGATATTTTTTCTTCTGCTGTTCATTGCCGAAGATAGACAAGCGGCAGCGTGCCGATTCCAGTGTGCGCCGAGTGCCAGCCTCCATAAGAACCGTCGCGGCCCATGCGCTCGGACGGTTACCATCAGCGACGGCAGATCCATGGCCATGCCGCCATATTCCTCCGGGATGGTCATGGCGGTCAGACCCAGTTCCACCGATTTGCGCAACACAGCCATAGCGACGCCCGGTTTCTTTTCGCGGATCGCGGGCAGATTCGGTTCGACTTCGTTGGCCCAGAATTCATCCACCATGTGCCCGATCGCGAGATGCTCTTCGCTCAGATCCTCCGGAGTGAAAATGTCCTGAGGTGTCGAGTCTTCGAGCAGAAAACGCGGTTCCTTTTGTGGTTTTGCGCGGGATGTCTGTTAATGTCGTCATGAACAACTCCTATGCCACCTTTTGAGATTGAGAATCTGAATTCCTTGAAGCAGTTGGAAGGCCGCGAATTCCCGGCGACCGACTGGATTCTGGTTGCGCAGGATCGCATCCAGAAATTTGCCGATGCCACCGACGACCGGCAGTGGATCCACGTGGACCCGGAACGCGCCCAGCGAGAATCGCCCTTCGGCGGCGCCATTGCCCATGGCTTCCTGACTCTTTCGCTGCTCGCCCACTTTCTGAAACAAGCCATCCATATCCACTCGGGCATCGCGATGACCGTCAATTACGGATTGAACAAGGTTCGTTTTCCGGCGGCGGTTCGCGCGGGTTCGCGGGTCCGCGCTCGCGTCTCGCTGCTTTCTGTGAAGGAGTCGCCGGAGTTTGTAGACGCAACCTTCCTCGTTCAGGTGGACTGCGAGTCTTCGAGCAAACCATGCTGCGTCGCCGAGTGGCTGATTCGCTACTACCCGCAGTGAACTCTGCCGCCCGTGTCCGCTCATATCGTTCCGCTCTCCGCGCAATGCCATGAGGCGCGCAGCAACGCGTGGATTCGTTTCGGCAAAGTCGCGAAACGCGCGTCCTGTGTCAAACCTTGGGCGTAGCGGAAGTAAATCTGCTGGATGATGACCGCGACCTTGAAGCGGGCAAAAGTCAGATAAAAAATCATGTTGCTCGCGTCGCGCCCAGTCGCCCCCGCGTAGCGCTCGACGAGTTGCGCCCGCGTCAGCGTGCCCGGCAGCGTGGTGGGCGCGCTGCGAATCTCCTGGAGTTCTTCCGGATCTTGCGCATCAGCCCAGTAAGCGAGCGCCGTTGCGAGATCGGTAAGTGGGTCGCCCACTGTGCACATCTCCCAGTCGAGAACGCCCACGATCTTAGTCGGGTCGGAGGGATCGAGCACGACGTTGTCATACTTGTAATCGTTGTGGATCAACGCCGTTTCATGGCTAGCGGGCATTCGTGTGGTGAGCCATGCGGAGATGCGTTCGATTTCCGGCAGGTCATGCGTTTTCGAATTGTGGTAACGCTCGATCCATCCCTTGACCTGGCGTTCGAGATAGCCTTGCGGCTTTCCCAGATCGCCCAATCCGATTGCGGCATAGTCGAGGCGATGCAGGCGCGCAAGGTTGTCGAGGAATGCTTCGCTCAATCGCCGCGCCGTCTCCGGTGGAAAAGGCACACCCAGCGGGGGATCGCGGCGGAGGATCATTCCGCGAACCGGCTCCATCAAATAGAAAGGCGCATTGAGAATCGACAGATCGTCGCAATAGAGGAGCGCCTTGGGTGCCGGAGGATAGGCGGAATGCAATTTTGAAAGCACGCGATACTCGCGCGACATGTCATGCGCGGAACGAACCTTGCTGCCAAACGGCGGACGTCGCAACACGACCTCGCGCTTACCCAGCCGCAAAAGATACGTCAGATTGGAGTGGCCGCTGGGGAATTGTTCTACGGAAAGCGAACCGCTGTCGCCGAAGTGCTCCTGCAGAAACGGCTGCAGGCGAGCGAGATCGAGTTCTTCGCCCGCTCTCACGCTCCCGGCTTGATCGCAAAGTGCCGCCATACTCGCCATTCCTCAATCTGTTACCGGTACGTCAGCAAGCCGTCTCCGTCGAGATGCGGGTGCGCATTGAAAGTGCTCAGCGTGAAACGCTCACCCGACCCGAGGAATTCGGTTATGGAGGCGTTGCGCGACATCCAAGTCACGCGTAATGTGTCCTCGGCCGACAGATGCAGGGCCCGGCGCATGGCCGCGCCAATCGCCCCCGCCGATGTGAAAATCACAGCGGTCGCTGCCGCAGGCGTATCGCGCACCACCTGCACCAGGCCGCGTTCCACGCGCAAACAAAATTCGGGCCATGATTCAATCCCGTCTGCGACGACTTCTCCCGCCACCCATTTACTAATCACCGCTTCAAACAACTTCTGAAATGTTTTGCGCCGCTCACCTGATTCGCTGGAATCTTGAAACGCGGAGTGCAATTCTCTGATCTCGAGATTTACGGGCAGCAGTTTCGCAAGACATCCCCGCAGGGCTGCGTCGGCCTCATACTCGTCGAATTCGTCCATGATCACTGTCTCTTGAAAAGAAAGCCCAGCAAGGCGATACGCTTCGCCGACAAGACGGGCCGTTTCTCGTTGCCGGACCCGCGGCCCCGAATAAACGCCGCTAAAAGCGAGGTTCCGCCGCGACCAATACTCCCCCAGCAACCTGGCCTGCGCCTCGCCGTTGGCACAGAGCTTGTCATAGTCCCGCTCGAGCAGCGACGCTTGCCCGTGGCGCACCAGAACGATGTGGCTCATGCGCTTCGCTCTATCATTTCGCGCTCTTAGCCGGCACGCTCGAACAGTCCAGCCGCACCCTGGCCGCCGCCGACGCACATGGTGACGACTCCGTAGCGAGCCTTGCTTTCGCGCCGCGCCATTTCATTAGCAAGTGTTCCCACCAGCCGCGACCCTGTCATTCCAAAGGGATGCCCAATCGAGATCGAGCCGCCGTTCACATTCAATTTCTCAGGATCGATCCCGAGACGGTCGCGGCAGTAAACGACCTGCACCGCAAACGCTTCGTTGAGTTCCCAAAGATCGATGTCGATCATTTTCACGCCGCTGCGCTGCAACAGCTTCGGCACTGCGAAGACGGGTCCGATGCCCATTTCATCGGGATCGCAGCCCGCCACCTGGAAGCCTCGGAAAATCAATTTGTAGGGAATGCCAAGCTGGTCGGCACGCTGCCGCGACATCACAAGCGTGGCCGAAGCGCCGTCAGAGAGCTGCGAAGAATTTCCCGCTGTGACCGTTCCCTGGCCGCTGGTCGGGTCAAAATGCGGCTTCAGCGCTAGCAGGCCCTCGAGCGTCGTGTCGGGGCGATTGCACTCGTCTTTGTCCGCGCATACTTCTTCCTTCGCAATCACCTCGTTGGTCTTTTTGTCGAGAGTCGCACGCACGGTACGCATAGGCGCGATTTCTCCCGCAAAAAAACCTTCACGCTGCGCGCGAGCCGTGCGCTGCTGGCTCAGCAGCGCGTACTCGTCCTGAACTTGCCGGCTGATCTTGTAGCGTTTGGCGACAACCTCGGCGGTGTCGCCCATCACCATGTACACGCCGGGCATTTGCTCCAGGAGTCGCGGATTGGGATCGTGGTTGCGAGGAATCATGCTGATGCTTTCCACGCCTCCGCCAATCATCACATCGCTGCCGCCGTTCACGATCTGATATGCAGCCAGCGCAATCGACTGCAGCCCGGAAGAGCAAAAGCGATTAAGAGTGAGGCCGCCGACCGAAGTCGGCAAGCCGGCGAGCAGCGCAGAAACTCTCCCGATGTTGTGTCCCTGCGCGCCGTGGGGCTGTCCGCAACCAAGAATTACGTCTTCGACTTCGCGTGGATCAAGTTGCGGCACCTTGCGCAGAACATCCCGAATGCAGTGCGCCGCCAGGTCATCGGGACGCGTCATGTTGAACGATCCGCGAAACGATTTGGCCAGGGCCGTGCGCGAACTGGCGACAATGACTGCTTCTCGCATGAAATCTCCGAAATTTGTTACGCGGCCGCGACCTGTTCCTTGTCGAACTCGGCAAATGTCTTGCCCGCTTCCGCCAATCGCTTCAGCAGAGGAGCGGGCGTCCAGAGTTCTCCGTGCTGCTGTTGGAATGCGCAAATGCGCTCGTAGACCTTCTGCAATCCCACCGTGTCCGCATGCCACATCGGACCGCCGCGGTAAGCGGGAAATCCGTATCCGTTGAGATAGATGATGTCGATGTCGACGGCTCGCAGCGCATATCCCTCTTCAAGAATCCGCGCTCCCTCATTTACCAGCGCATAGACGCAACGATCGACGATCTCCTCGGCCGAAATCTGCCGCTGCGGGATTCCAGCTTCCGCGCTCCACTTCCGCATCAGGGCGGGCAACTCGGGATCCGGGCTTGGACGCCGGTTCTTGTCATAGCAGTACCATCCCCGCCCCGTTTTCTGGCCGTATCTCCCCATTTCACAAAGACGATCCTCGGCAAGGGGCTGGCGGATTCCCGGTTTTTCGAGATGACGATATTCCTTCCGAATGCGCCAGCCCACATCGAGACCCGCCAAATCACCGGTCGCCAGCGGACCCATAGCGTTGCCGAATTCGACGAGCGCCTGGTCCACGGCCTCGACCCCTGCGCCTTCTTCGACAAGAAACTGCGCTTCGCGCCGATACGGACCAAACATTCGATTACCCACGAAGCCGCGGCAGTTTCCTACAAGCACTCCGATCTTGCCCAGTTTCTTGGATAGTTGCATGCAGGTGGCAATCACTTCTTTGCTCGACTTCTTCCCCCGCACAATTTCCAGCAAGCGCATCACGTTGGCCGGGCTAAAGAAGTGCGTCCCAATGACCGCGTCCGGCCGCGACGTGGCACTGGCGATTTCATCGATGTTGAGTGTCGACGTATTGCTCGCCAGAATCGCACCCTTGCGGCACGCCCGGTCGAGATCCGCGAAAACGGTTTTCTTCAGCGCCATACCTTCGAAAACAGCCTCGACCACCATGTCGGCTTCCGAGAACGCGTCGTAGTTCAGCACCGGCGTGATCAGCTTCAGCCGTTCGTCCACGAACGCTTGAGTGAAGCGCCCGCGCTGCACCGAATTGGCGTAGTTCTTCCGAATTTTGCTCATGCCCACATCGAGCGCTGCTTCGTCAACGTCCTTGAGCAGCACAGGAATGCCGGCATTGGCAAAGACCATCGCGATCCCTCCACCCATCGTCCCGGAACCAACAACCGCCGCGCGATTCACGGGCAGCACCGGAGTTTCCTTCGGGACGTCGGGAATCTTCGCTACTTCGCGCTCGCCGAAAAAAACATGGATGAGCGCTTTTGACTGATCGGAGAAAAGGCACTCGGTGAAAAGCTTGGCCTCGACCTGGCAGCCTTCCTCGAACGGCATTTTGGTAGCCGCTTCGATCGCATCGATTGCTGCCAGCGGCGCTTTCAATCCTCGTTGTTTCTTGGAAGCAGCAGCGCGCGCGGACGCAAGAATCGTCGCATTCTCCTCGGACGTTCCCAGTTTTTCGGTTCGCTCACGTGCTTTCGGCGTCGGTTTGCCGGCAACTTCACGCGCGAATTCCACTGCGCCGCTAAGCAGATCCCCGTCAATCAATCGGTCAATCAGTCCGAGCGCAGCCGCCTCACGCGCGGAAACCGGCTTGCCCCCTGCACACATCTCGACTGCCTTCGCAACGCCGACCAGTCGCGGCAGACGTTGCGTTCCAGCGGCTCCGGGAATGATGCCCAGATTTACCTCCGGCTGCCCAACCTGCGCCGTAGGCGACGCCACGCGGTAGTGCCCGGCCATGGCCAATTCCAGCCCTCCTCCGAACGCCTGGCCATGAATCGCCATCACCACCGGCTTGGCGCTGTCTTCAATGTGAAGCAGTAAAGGGAGCAGGCTTCTGCGGGGTCCGCCCGCGGTCATCTTGCCGAATTCTTTGATGTCTGCGCCGGCAACAAACGTGCGCCCGGCGCCAATCACGACCGTAGCCTTCACCGCCGGCATCATGGTTGATCTCATCGATGGCCGCCCCGATGCCTTCGGGCACACCCGGACCAAGAGCGTTCACCGGAGGGTTATCAATGGTGATGATCGCGACATCCTGATCTTTGCTGACCTTTATGAGGTTGCTCATATTTCGATAAAACTCCTATGCGCCGTTCGAACCAGGAGTTGCCGGCGCAGCGTTTGCCGGCGCTGCCTGATACTTCTTGCGCAAATCTCTCTTCAGAACTTTTCCGGTTGCAGTCTTCGGCAAGCTCTCGCAAAACTCAATCGATTGCGGACACTTGTAGTGGGCCAAACGAGCGCGGCAAAATTCGATCAGCTCCACATCACTCACTTTACTTCCCGGCTTCGTCACCACGACTGCCTTCGCTACTTCTCCCCATTTCTGATCGGTCACAGGAATCACCGCGGCTTCATAAACATCAGGATGGGCTGACAGGACTTTTTCGACGTCAAGCGAAGAAATATTTTCTCCGCCGCTCACGATAATGTCCTTCTTGCGATCGACAATCAGAATGAATCCGTTCTCCGCAATCACGGCCATATCGCCGGTATGAAACCATCCGCCGCGCATCGCTTCGGCCGTGGCATCTGGTTGTTGCCAGTAACCGGCCATCACGCCATCACTGCGGGCGATGATTTCTCCCATGGTCACACCGTCGTGCGGCACGTCCTTGTCTTGCGCGTCGACGACCCGAAGCTCACAGCCGGGAAAAGCATATCCGGTCATTGCCTGCAGTACGTACCGTTCTTCATCGGAGCACTGCATGTCCGATTTCAGTTCGGCGTTCGCCAGCGAAGGCGCGCACTCCGTCAGGCCATACCCTGAATAGCATTTAAATCCCAGCGTCTCGCTCAACATCCCGTATCGAGAGTCGGTGAGGACGCCGCGCCCCCGATCACCGCCCACTCCACGCTGCTCAGGTCGTACTTGGAGCGTGCAGGCGAGTGCACCAGCGCATTGGCCATAATTGGGACGAGAGTCAGAGCGCGCACCCGCTCCCGCTCCACCAGTCGAAATACTTCCTCGGGAATAAAGCGCGGCAGCATGACATGCGTTCCGCCCACGAATGTGATCGTATGGGCCGCTCCCCACCCGTTGGCGTGAAACAGCGGGATGGTATGCATCATCACGTCTTCATACTTTGTGTGATGGTACAAAGCGATGCTCATTGCATGCAGGTACACGTTGCGATGCGTGAGCATCACGCCTTTTGGGGCCGCGCTGGTTCCGCTGGTATAGAAAATTTCCGCGACCGCGTTTTCGTCAAACTCCATCAGGTCTCCGCGGTACGGTGTGGCAGACGCCAGCATCTGCTCGTAGGTTTGATCGGAGAGCCATTCCACTTGCGGCGTTCCATCGAGTTGATGAAATGCGCGCACCGTCCGCAGGTCTCGCCGGAACGAATCGACGAGTCCGACAAACTCTTGTTCCAGGAAGAGCACAGTCGCTCCGGAATCGTTCAGAATGTAGGCTAGTTCGGGTCCGGCCAGCCGAATATTGAGCGGGAGCAGAATGCAACCCGCCTCCAGAACTCCGAAGTAAGCTTCGAGCAGCCGATGGCAGTTCAGGCTGAGAAACGCTACGCGATCGCCCGGTTTTACACCGGCGGCGCGCAATGCACCCGCCAACCGACCGACGCGATCGCCAAACTCGGCATAAGTAAATCGCAAGTCCTGGCACACCACCGCTGTCTTGCGCGGAAACTGCTGTTCTGCGTAACGAAGAAATCGCACCGGCGTGAGGGGAATATTCATAAAGATGTTTTACCAGGCCGTCTGGCCTCCGTCGACAACCAGCACGTGGCCGGTCACGTATGCCGAAGCATCTGATGCCAGAAACACCGCTGCGCCTTTCAGATCATGATCGCTGCCAAAGCGGCCCAGCGGAATCTTCTCCAGCAGGGAATCTTTCCGGTGCTCGATGATCCATCCCGACATGTGGGTCGGAAACCATCCCGGCGCGATTGCATTCACCTGAATGTTGTGTGGCGCCCACTTGCACGCGAGATCCTTGGTGAACGCGATCACTCCGCCTTTGCTTGCGTGGTACCCGATGGCCTGCAGTTCCGCCGACGCACCTCCCAAACCCGCCACCGACGCGATGTTGATAATTTTGCCCGATGCCTGCGCCGCCATCGCTTTGCCCACCGCCTGGCAAAATAAAAACGTACCGGTCAAGTTGGTGGAGAGAACTTTGTCCCACTGTTCCAGCGTCATGTCTTCCACTGAGGCTCCCCAGGATACGCCAGCGTTGTTGATCAGAATATCGACCCGCCCAAACTTCGCCAGAGTCTCTTCCACGACCTGATGAATGGAAGCCTTGTCCTTGACGTCACATGCTAGCGCCAGCGTCTGCACGCCGTGGGTGCGCAAAGCTTCGGCGGCTTCTTCGCAGCGGTCCTTCTTTCGAGCGCATAACACGAGCGTTGCTCCCATTTCCGCCAAGCCTTCGGCCATCTGGCGGCCCAGGCCCATCGAACCGCCTGAGACGATCGCCACGCGGCCGGTTAAATCGAAAAGTTGTTTGACGTTCACCCCAGAACTGCCTTTCCGGACAGCAGCGCCACAGCAAAGGTGATAGTTAATATCATATTAAAGTTGCTAACGTCAATTCACCGCCACGGACGTGCAGCAATCGCGCCAATACTTTTACAGTCGGAGCACCACCCGCCCCGAAACTTCGCCGCGGCTCAGTTCTCCCAGAACCTCCTGCACCTCAGCCAGCGGTCGCGTCGTCACCTGGCAATGAATGGTTCCAGACGCTCCCATGGCCAGCGTCTCGCGCAGATCTTCGCGCGTGCCCACGGCCGAAGCCTTGATCTGAATCTCTCCACCGGCCATGAGAATTGCAGGAAACGAAATATCGTTTGCGGGTAAACCCACCACCAGCAGGGTACCCGTCGGCCGCACACAATAGAACGCCATGTCATACGCCGATTTGGCCGCCGAAGTTACGATGGCGACGTGCACGCCGCCAGAGCGCCGCACTTCCTTCACCACGTTGTTGGTGGCTGCGTTCAAAACGCGGGCAGCGCCCAGAGACTTCGCCAATGCCAGTTTTTCTTCGGAAATATCGATTGCGGTCACTTCCGCTCCCGCAGCGCGGCCAATCTGCACCGCAATGTGGCCAAGTCCGCCGACGCCGAAAACCGCCATCCGCTGCCCCGCGCGAATCTTGGCCTGCTTGAGGGCGCGGTGAACTGTAACCCCTGCGCAAAGCAGCGGCGCCGCCTGTTCGGAGGAAAGCGCGTCGGGAATGTTGATCACGTGGCTCGCGGGAGCCTTGGCATATTCCGCATATCCGCCATCTACCATCACGCCGGTGATGCGCTGCTTTGCGCAGAGATTCTCATTGCCTTCGCGGCAAAACTCACATTGCCCGCATGTCCACTGCACCCAGGGCACACCCACGCGGTCTCCTGCCTGGATCGTCTGGACCGCGGCTCCCCTCTCAACGACCCGGCCCACGATCTCGTGTCCGAGAATCAGCGGTTTCTTTACGATGCCGGCGAATTGCGCCCAGTCGCCATCGGCAACGTGCAGATCGGAATGACACACGCCACAAACCTCGACCTCAATCAAGACTTCGTCCGCACCAACTTCAGGCAGGGGCACTTCGTCCAGCGATAACGGAGTCTTGAATTCGTGCAGAACGGCGGCCTTCATTGCGTATTCCTCTCGAACAGACACTCTAGTGATAAAGAAGCGCGGCGCGATGCCAGAAACGTTTACGGCCGGATGCCGCGCAAGAAAAAATCCACCGCGCTCCGCACCCGGTCGGTAAGCTCATGCGGCCCCGTCAGATCCACTGCCCATTGCCGAACCACCGTGTTGTACAACCCTTCCATGAACTCGGCCAGATGCACGACCGGAAACGCGCGCGTTACTTCACTTCGCTTCTGTCCCTGCATCAGGATTTCGCGCAGCAGGCTGACCGCAGTCTCCTCCTGATCGCGTAGTTCCGCGGATCGAACCGGATCCATGGCGCCGGACAAGACCACGGCTTGCCACAATTGCCGGTCGGCTTCGACCTCGCGCGCCATGGTCACGTACAGCCGCCGCAGGCGGTCGCTCGTTTTCGCCTTGCTGGAAAGCTCCGACCGCAGCCGTTCGCAGATGCAGGCATAACCGCGTTCTCCCACCTCGCGCAGAACCGCGTCTTTACTGGGGAAGTAGCGGAAAAACGTGGGCTGGCTGATTTCGAGGGTGTGCACGATATCGTCGATCCGGGTGTCCTCGTAGCCGTGCTTGCGAAATAGCTTGATCGAGGTGTCAATAATCAACTGCCGCAAACGTGCCTTCTTCCGCTCGCGCAACCCGACCTCAGGCTGCTCGCCGACTCTCTCTGCGGTGGCGCTGTGTGTTCCGAGCGCACCAGGCATGGTTTACCTCCTGCGTCGTTTCGCGGCATATTCCCGAGCCGCGAGATCCGTAAAATTGTGAGGGTAACTATAACAAAAAAGCGACTAACATAATATGCTCGCGTGACTCTCGGAACCTCCCGCCAAACATGTTCTTCAATGTCCAGCTGCGCTCGCACTCTCTTGCCGGATTAATAGAGCGAGGCGCGGAAACAGGAAGTGTCCGCCGGCGTCATCGATCACATTTACCTGGCAGGTGTAAAAGCCGGGTTTGAGGGATGTCAGCGGCACGTCGAGCTGAAACACGGCAGCTTTCCGCTCGCGCGCATTCAATTCCGTCAACTCCACCAGCGAACTCTCGTAGGATTTCACTTTACCCTGGAAGAACGCGACGTTAGACAACAGTCGGACGCTGGTCTTGGCATCCTGCGCTTTTGCGGGATCCGCGCCTCGGCCGGCCTCAGCGGTCGCTGGCCGCGCCGGATCATATACCTCGTAATAAAGGAGGAGATGTTGCGTGGCCGAGAAAACATGGGTGATGTTCGGGATAATCTCGGAGCCGTCGTGCACGAGCGGGTTCAGGTCCGCACTCTTCTTTACCTTTACCGGTTGCGTCTGGTTAGCCAATACCACGGAACTCATTTTCAGCGGAAGCGACTTCAACTCCGGCACTTCGATGTCAGTTTCGAACGATCCCATGCGGCCGGTCTGATTTTCACGGACGACAAATTTCAGATGATACTTGCCGCTCAACAGGCTCATGCCGGTGTCATACTGCACATTCTTTTTTTGGACCTCGGCCGATGTGTTCACCGCGAGTTTCACGGTATCGCGAATTCTGTTTAAGGGATGGCGCGCACTATCGAGCACCATTCCAATCACGTCGAGGGTTGCCTGGTCGCGATCGCTGCTGCGGACAAATGGAATTTGCGAGCCCGGCACCACCAGCGAGATGGGAACAAAAAACTTGTTGTTCTCCAATCGAAAATAGGCGACACCCAGATACAGCGGGAAATCTGTGGCCGGCATCTCCGATGCAAGTTCCTCCTCTAGTTGCCGCTCCTTGTCGTCTTTCGTCGAATGTTGATAATCGGCAGGCGCGTAGTAACCGCGGCGGTAGTCGATCTTCGCTCCGGCAATGCTGCTTTTCACGACGATGCGCCGGTAGCGCCCGTCCCGTGCCGGGTTTGAGCTGTGATAACCGATCACGTAGTACGTCGACGTGTCGTCCTGCACTCCCTTAAAAATCTTGCTGAAGTCGTTGGAGTCGAGAAAAGCGCGGCCGCCGGTGTCGCTCGCCAGAGTCACCAGAGTTTCCTGCGTTGTGAAATTGGAATTCAAGGCATTGAGCGTCGCCTGTCCCGAATACGCCGAAACGCCGCGCAGGCTGGCGTTTTGCGCTTCCCCGCCGGCTACGAGTGCCTGCAGGCCCCGCATGTCCATAGTGTAAATCGCCAGGTTAGAGCGCACCGCAGCATTGACCGCCGCGCGCAGTTCCGATTGATTCTCGATGCCGGTGCGGTCCATGCCGCTCGAAAAATAAATCAGCGATTTCTTCTGCTGCACGTGCGAAAGCTTTTCTGCCACCGAACGCAACGCCTCCAGCCGCCGGTCGGTGTTGAAGATGTTGTATTCCGTATCGTCGGCGGTAAACGGCTGCCCGGTGTCGGGCGTGCCCTCGGTCGTACCCGTAGTGCCTTCCTCAAAACCCTGGCCCGCGCCCGTATTAAACGCGTCCAATTGCTTTTTCAGCAGCGCGCGATCCGAAGTAAAGTCCTGATTCACCAGCAATGAGCTTCCCAGCGAAACGATCGAAACCAGATCGGCGGGCGCCATCTGGGCATCGAGATAATGTTCGGCGGACGTAATCGCGTGATCGATTTCGTCCGGTTCCATCGCAGAAAGATCGAAAAACAAAATAATCAGGCGGCGATCCTTGAATTGATCGGTCGCGTTGGCCGTGGAAAGCGCCGGATTTGCTGCTCCGGATGCCGCCTCCGGCAGCGGCTTTGCCTGCGCCACCTCGGTCGCCGGCACAGCGTCAACGTTTTCCACATCAAAGGAAACAATCTTCTGCGCTTTGTTGTCTTCGAGGATGGTGAAGTTTTCCGGTTTCAATCCCGGCACAAACCTGCCGCTCTTGTCCTTCACCGTGACATTCACCAGCACGAGATCGGATTCTGAATGAAACACGTATCCCGTTTGATCTTGCGAAGCCAAGCCAGCGCATAGCACCACAAGCGCCAGCAGCACCATCGCACCGTTATCAACGAATCGCTTTGAAGTCAGAGTCATTGCATTCTCTTCGCAGCATTTCCCGGCCAAAGTGTTTCTCCGCAGCCGCGATCTTCAGAA
Source organism: uncultured Acidobacteriaceae bacterium (assembly GCA_963699405.1). GTDB lineage: Bacteria > Acidobacteriota > Terriglobia > Terriglobales > Acidobacteriaceae > Acidiflorens. The sequence goes on from CAVOTW010000012.1 coordinate 49,367, forward strand.
ACGAAAGCGCGACGTGATCGTGAACTGTCGCATGCCTCCAGCCGCCGTAACCCGTCCAAACGTGGGTGAGTTGAAGTTCGTATCAATCGATGAATAATTCACCAGGTTGAAAATATTCGTTGCCTGAGCGCGAAACTCCAGCACACGCGCTTCCTTCAGGGGAAAGAGTTTTGTGAATGCCATGTCGAATACTTTGCTGCCCGGGCCGATGATGCTGTTGCGGCGCGCATCGCCATAGGTGCCCGTTGGCGGCGCGGTGTAAGCGGCGGTGTTGAACCACTGCGTGATCGAAGGATGCGGCAGGCTCACCGTTTGCCCGGGAACCAAATTCGGCCGCAGCGTACCGTTCGTCCCCCCGCTCACGTCGCTGATGTCGTTCAGCAGTCGCGGCGTGAATGGCAACCCCGACGCGATCGTCCAATCGCCGCTCCATTGCCAGTCGCCAAAAACGGCGCGCAACGGAGTGCTTCCCGTGAGCCAGCGCTTGTCGTGGCCGAAGGGGAGCTCATACAAATAATCCGCCGTGAACTTATGGGTCTGGTTGAAGCTGGATAGCCCGCGCTCCCCGCGCAGATTGAAGGGATTCTGCGCAACATTGGACGCACCGGCGTTTGTCGACGTCGTACTCCCAGCAGCTCCGGTGCCGCCCGCGCCCAGTCCCGGAGTACTCGCCACCGAGGTCGCTCCCGCGCCAATGGAAGACGCGTCATCGATCGACTTGGAAAAGGTGTAGGTGCCGCCGATCGCGAACCCTGCCGACAAGCGCTTACGCACCCGCACCGATCCAGCGTTCGCTTCCTGATCTGCCACTGAGTTTTCGTACGTGAAGGCATCGACGTTCGGAATACGAATCCCGCTCGCGGTTCGGTTCGGCGCTTCCAGAATGTCGAGATTCGTTCCTTTGGTTCCGGTGTAGTCAAGGTTCAGCAGCAGGGTGGGCCGAATTTGTTGTTGAATGTCGAGGTTGCGAATCTGCACGTAGCCGATCCGGTAATTCGGATTCACCGCATAGCTGTTGCTGATGCCGGTGGCGGCCGGGAATCCGTTTTGCAGCGACAGCGTCGGAGGATACGTTGGCGGTAACGACTCAACGTTGGTCGCTGTGGTGGCAAACGGCGGCTGCACGGCAAGTTCCTGCGCGATGCCCTGATATGCGCCCGTGTTGTAGTTAATGCCGTATCCCCCGCGCACCACCGTGTCGGGAAGCGGCTTCCAGGCAAAGCCGATTCTGGGCGCAAAATCTTTGCGGTCGGGCCGCACCAGGCTGGCCGGCAGGCTGCCGCTGTAGGGTCCCTGTTGTCCCGGCTGAATCGGCGTCACCGGATTCGTCCCCAGCGGTAGCGCTGGATTCAGCACTCCGGGAGAAAGATCGAGGTTTACCAGGTGATTGCTGATTTCCGTCAGTGGCGAAACGTACTCGTAGCGCACTCCCAGATTCAGCGTCAGGTTGGCACGCATCTTCCACTCATCTTGCGCATACAAATCCCAATAGTTGCCGCGGAGGTAGATAGGGGGTCCAAACTGCTCAGAGGTTTGCTGCGGCAACCCAAGCAGAAAATCAGCAAAGTCATACCCGGTGCCGGGAACGGCCTGGCCACCAGCGATCTGCGACGTATTGAGGCCCGTAAAAACGAACGAGCCGCGCGGGTTGCTGTCAGTGTCCGGATTCACCTGTACCCGCCGGAAATCTCCGCCCCAGCGCCACGTATGCTTGCCATGATTCCAGATCACATTGTCGGTAAAAGTGTATGTCTGGCTCCGATTAAGCGATGGAGTCGTGTCCTGAAGGCTGGCAAAATTTGTGAACGAGAGATTCGGCAGCCCCCAATCGAACGGGTTGGTTGACACTCCGGTGATCCCGAGCGCCCCCGTAATGTTGTTGTTGAAAGCGTACAGATTCTGAGTGCGCGTCCGGGTGCGGTTAAAGTCGACGCGCACAATGTTCGTCAGCTTGCCGATGCTGCGCGTGTAAGACACGGGAATATCAAAGCTGCGCACCGTGGTGCTGCCGCCCACGCTGGGAAATGGATTCGTAAGCGTGGCGCTCGACTGGTGGTAGTGAAAGCCAACCTGCAGGCTGTTGCGCGGAGAGTTGCGGCCTCCGCCGCGGCGTCCGCCCGCGGACGCTGCGCCAAAGCTATGGTTCAAGCGAATGTTCAGATCGTCGCTGTTGCTGGTGGCGGAAGTCACGTAGTGGAAGTTCTGATAATTGCCCGGCAGGTTCGGACACGGTATGTACCGCAATAGCCCCGCCGCCGCGCTCGTTGCGGGCCCTGTCCAGGGACACGTTTGTGAACTGAATCCCAGAATGATGTTGCCGGCGTAGGGCGCGTTTGTTATGGGATTGAAAAGCTGTACCTGTTGTCCTTTTTCGGGTCCAGAAGTGTAGGTGACCCCAGAAAAATTTCCCTGCCGCTCCAGCAGCGTAGGCACGGTAGAAAACTGATCGAACGGATTCTCTCCGTACTTGCCATTGAAGTTGATGAAGTAAAAAGTCTTGCTCCCGCCGTGGTAGATATGGGGAATATTCAGCGGTCCGCCCACGGAGCCGCCGAAACCATTCTGGAAATATGCCGGCTTTTCCTCGGGCTGTCCGGTGAGCGCAAATGGCGATGCATTCAGCGCCGAATTGCCCGCGCTGTAATAGAGCGATCCATGCGGGCGATTGCTATCAAAGCCGCGCCGGCCAAAACCTCCTCCACCACCGAACCCTCCGCCTCCGCGACCGCCTCCCGCACCGCCGCCAGGACCACCAAATCCGCCCCCACCTCCGAATCCAGCGCCTTGCTGGCGCGCATCGTTGAAGCGCTGCTGCATCTCGTCGGCGCTCATCGTATTGAACGGATTGGAAGTATTGCCCGCGACCGCGACAGATTCGGTAGCGCTATCCGGCGCAATCCCAGGCACCGGCATACCGGAAGGTACTACATCGCGCATCGAGTTGCCCGCGGAACCACTGGCCGCATCCTGCCCGGCTTCGCTCTGAAAGACGGAAAGATTCTGGAAGCCGCGACCATTGGCATTAGCTCGGCGCTGCGCCTGATCCTTATTATTATTGTTGCTGACATTATTGTTGTTGCCGGCGCCGCCCTCGTGTGCTCGCGATAGCAGCACCAGTTCAAAATTCGCCTGCGCATCCTGATGGCCTGCGTCTAAAACCACTTCTCGCGCCTCCCCGGCGAACGCCGCCATTTGCACGCGCACGGTATATCGACCCTCGGAGGGAATCTGTAACGAGTAACTGCCATCCACATCCGTCGAGGAATTGAATTGTTCTTTCGTGGACGCATTCACTGCGGAAACACCGGCGCCAGGAATCGGCATGTTTCCCGACTTCACGACGCCGTGAATGGTGTGCACTCCAGTTGCGGGCGCGGGGGTTTGCCCCTGCGAAAGGTGCGCGCGGAACGCAAGGATTTGAAGTAAGAAAAGGCACTGGAAAACAAATTTCGGGCGCGATCTGCCCGTGGTCAGAACTAAAATAAGAAAGCGAAGGTTAGAACCCTTCATAATATCGTGCAGAAACTCAGCGTTGTCTGACTGGGATCATACCGCTCTGAAGCAGCCTGAACTGTAGAGTTTTGTGACCTGTCGATCAGGTGAGTTGAAGTGTCAGCGGCGGCAGTAACAAAGACAGGCCCTCGACCTCAACCGTCCAGAGATCCCCACTGCCGGTGAGATGGCCGGCTGTGAGCGTTCCGGAGCTGACGATTTCACCAGCGCGCAAAGGCTCGGTCGGGAATCGCCGCACGATGGCGCGGCCAAGTTCCGCCAGACACAAGGCGGGGCTCCGCAGCGAGTTCCGGCCCGATCCTTCTTCCAGAAACTCTCCATTTTTCGATCTGCCAGAGCGCGATACTCGCACCTTAAATTGCGGAAGCTCATTCACCAGTGCGGCGATGCGATCGGGTGTTACCTCGACACGCTCCCCGACCACGAGTGCGGCATGCAGCCCAAATGATGCCACGAAATCGCTGGGTTGGAACTGCCATTCCGGAAAAGGACAATCAATAATTTCGAATCCCACCGCCATCCAATCGGTCGACGCAAGCGCAGCAGCGGCATCGGGAGCTTCCGCGGCATCGGTCACCACCGGCTGTTTCAAGCCAAAAACAATCTCGGGTTCGATTTTCAGCGAACGCGGATGTGCAAGCGTCAGCGCGGCCGGGTTGCGCTCACTCGAGTTGCCTTCACTGTAGTGCACCGTGTCGTCGTACATGTGGGCCCAAACCAGGGTCTCAAGTTTGAGCACTCGCCACATGGCTTTATTGGCATAACCAACCTTGCGCCCGACGGCTTTGTGTCCGGCAGTTTCGCGGAACCGCTTGAGCGCCGCTTCAACCGCATACGCTGCGTTGAGATCGAAACCGGGGCGCTGCGAGGGAGGGATGGCGACCATTGCCCCCGTCTCAAACGCGGACAGCAGTTCAAGCGCTACAGCTTCAACGTCTGTGTGCGACATAACGTGTGCGGCATAAGATGGCCAAGTCCGCCACTGCAGTAGATTGTGCGATGCCCGGCGCCCGGGGAATCCGGACGTTCAGCATCGTACGCAAGGTTAATGATAGTCTACAACTCATCAGCCAGCTTCCGTACTCCAATAGCCAAAGTCCACGTGTTCGCGCGTTGGGCCGCAATGCGGAGGAACTCGATGAGGGTAGCGGCACGATCTTCGATGATGAGCAGGGCAGTGCATGGCTACGGGCGCCGCTTGCTTTTGCCCATCGGTTTGTTGCTTCCGGCGGGACTTAGCCTCACCAGCGTTCGGGTCCACGCCCAAAACACAGTTGTCCTGGTGGGATCTGGATCTACGGTTCCTGCGCCTCTTTTCAGCCGATGGGCACAGGAGTATGACAAACTCCACCGCAACGTTCAGATGCGTTACGTTCCATCCGGCACCAGCGAGGGAATCAAGCAGATCGCGCATGGCGCAGCCGATTTTGGCGCCGGGGAAGCTCAGCTCTCGGAACAAGAGCGGAAAGAGGGCGGTTTAGTCGCACTGCCCGTTGTGATCATTGGCATCGTTCCCATCTACAACCTTCCTGATATTCACCAGGAGCTGCGGCTTTCGGGGGAAGTGTTGGGCGAAATCTTCCTCGGCGACGTGAAGAAGTGGAATGCGCCACAGATCGCAAAGCTCAATCCTGAGCTGGTCTTACCGAACCTCCCGATCCGCGTTATAACCCGCCCCCCAGGAAAGGGATCCAACTACGTATTCACAGATTTCCTCTCCAAGGTGAGTTCCAGGTTTCGCACCCAGGTTGGAATCTCAGCCTCTCCCAAGTGGCCGGTGGGAATGCCAGCAGAACGCAGCGCAGACATGGCAGACAAAGTGAAAAACAATCCCGGCTCGATTGGCTTCGTGGAATATCAATATGCGGTGAAGGGCAATATTCCACGTGTCGCCGTCATGAATCTCGAGGGCAAGTTTGTTGAGCCTTCCGCGGCGAGTATTGCGGCTGCGTGCAAGGCGATAGAAGCGCCGCGTTGGGATCGCTTTTCCGCATCGTTGACCAATGCACCGGGCGCCGATTCCTTTCCTATAACCAGTTTTTCCTGGATTTATCTGCGCCTCAAGTCCAGGGACTCGGTTCACGTCGTGGCGATCAACAATCTCCTGGAATGGATCTACACGGACGGCCAACACTTTGCAGTCCAGGAAGGCTATGCCGAACTGCCGCCCCTGCTGCTGGCTGCGCTGAAAGCGAAAATCCAGGATTTGCAATAAGGGCTCTAGCTTACTTTGACGATGCGCTCACAAGAAAACCTTGAACCATGAAGGACGCGAAGTGCCACCAAGTTCTCGTTCAATGGCATTTCTCAGTGTGCCTTCGTGACCTTGGTAGTGGCCGTTTTTGCAAAGTGAGCCACTGCTCAACAGGGTTCCGCTGCGCCAGACGGGCGCATCCCTGATAAGATTTCGCAGCACTTTGCCGCGGAGGAATGATGCGAGATTATTTCGTCTTCGTTTGTATTGTCGGGCTGGCATCTCTTGCCCTGGCGCAAGCGCCTGCCCTGCCATCGAAGCCTGGCGACACCAGCCAAGCCACCGCGGTTTCTGCCGACACGGCGCTGAAGGAGATGTTCGAAGCGAAGATCAAGACCGAATGGGAGGCGCTGAAGAACAAGGACAGGAAAAGCTATGCCGACCTCTTGGCGGACGACTATCAAGGCGTCGAGGTCGATGGCCGGGGCGAACGGAGTAAGACGCAAGCGGTCAACGAACTGGTTCAACAGAATGTTTTCAACTATACGCTCTGGGGCTCTAAGCTGATTCCCCTGTCGCCAGATGCCGCCCTCGTCATCTACGAGTCCACCATCCAGTTCCCGCCAGGGGCCCAAATCCGCATCTCTCGCGTGTACATCAGCGAGCTCTGGATGAAGCGCGCTGGGCAATGGAAAGAAGTGCACTACCAGGAAACCCGCGTCAAGTAACCTCACCCGTTTCGCGATTTATTGCAACCACTGCCCTAGCCTTGGAATCTCAACGGCTGTGGGAGTGCAATCAGGAGGAGGAATCTCTATGAGTAAACTGTTTTTCGCTGTACTGCTCGCAAGCAGCTTTCTCATGGCGCAAGACAGCAGTACCATGAGCCGGGATTCGTCGAAAGCTTCCAAGGGACAGGAAACGATCCAAGGTTGTGTCGACCGATCCAGCGGCGATTACGTTCTGATCAAACAGAACCCAGCCATCACTTATGAACTGCAGGCTACCGGGAAAATAAAACTTCGCCGTTACATGGGGCAGCGGGTTGAGGTCACGGGTTCAGAGTCGCCGTCGATGAGCACCAGTTCCGACACGTCAGCCAGAACGGGTTCTCCATCTCCAGTGACGCTAACCATTACTTCGATCAAGACGCTCGACAAGGAATGCTCGGAGAGCTCAGTCTCTCGCTAGCGGGTTTATCGCAAAAGCGCGCTTCGGTTAGGGATTTAGTCGCAATCCGGAGGCATGGCCATGATCTCCGATTCGGAGTCGCAGGGCGGCTTCTTCTTGGCTGGCTCCAGTAGGGCTGGATGAACGTAGCGCAGAATCCACAAGCCCTCGTTGTTGCTGAGGTAGATCAAGCCATGCCCACCGTCCGGAAGCAAGCTGGTGACCTTGGTGAAGGTCTCCAGCGTCTTCGGATTGCGCGGGTCACTCAAATCCAGCAGGCGAACCGTTTCGGTAGGATGGTTGCTCTGGGTCAGAGTCGTCGGCTTTCTTTCCGGAGCTTCCGCGATGGCCACATTGGGACTAACGATCTGAAGGTTGCCCGAAGTCGCCTGATTCGATTCCGCCGTGCGCTTTAAAAGGTTCGGCTTCTCGGGCCTGGTCACGTCCACCACCATGAAGCCTTGCTTTCCCGCCTGTTGCACGTACAGATATTGTTTCCCGTTCTCCTTCTGCAGCAACATTTGGCTTCCCGTCGCCTCCGGCAACGGCAAGTGCGCGATCACGGTCGCCGGCACGTCGGTTGCTTTCGGTGTCGTGGGTTCGCTTGCCCCTGCCAGCGCGACCAGAATCGAACCAACCAACACGTAACCCATCGCTGCTCTACGGAAAATTTCCATAAATCACTTCACTCACATCGAACTCAGAATCCCGCCTTGCGCGAACTATATCACGTTCTCTGATCTGATTGCGCGTTGGTAGGCACACCCGGTCCAGGCATCGAGCCCGTGAGACGGATGTGCTCCCCTATTTTCTGTGTCGGCCCAAGCTCATTGTTGCCCGATGACGTCAATACATCCGTTACCGGCTAGGCTCCCACAGATCGCGCCAGATTGCTGGGGCATGAAAACATGATTATTGCCGGGGTCAACCGCGATGCTATGCGCATTGGTATTGACCGGAAGGTTGTACAGCCAGGTGTTCGATCCGGCATCAATGACGCCCATTTGCGGACCGGGAAGCATGTCGCGCGCCGCAAGGTAGTATTTGTTGTCGCCGGGGTTGTACCAAGTCTCGTCCACGCCGCCGGTCTCGGTGATTTGCACGCAGTTGCTGGACGTAGCCGCCACCCCCGTGCAAGCGATGGCCAGACTCGGAGTGTTATGAACAATATATTCGTTGGCAGGGAACGCAAAGCCGTCATGGTCGGCGCAGCCGATGAGGAAATAATTCCCAGGTCCCGGAGTAACGCTGGTGGGCATGCAGTTCAGCATGGGAAAACTGTTGATCACAATCGGACCGACCGGGCTCTTGGGATTGATTACATCTATGCTTCCGACGGCAAGGTTAGTTGTAGAGTTCGAGTTCGAAAGCAGAAAATATCCCGTCGCGGGATCCCAGGCGTGCCCTCCCAACCCCGCCGGAGAGACAGCGGCTTCGCATATAGCGCCTCCCAATGTCGGGTTACAGGTCGGATCATAGATGCCAGTGTTGGTGTCGAGGATCGGTCCGTGATGGCAAGGAATCGTGTACGCTGAGCCGCTTAGGGGAGTGCCGGCGAGAGGAGTGGTTCCAGTCCCGGAGGCACCGGAGAGCGTGGTCGGATTCGACGGATCCGGACATGCGAACCCGTTGTTCTGATCGACCACAACGGTGTTGTCGATGGGGTACGCGGCATCGTAATAGATTTGCCCAAGAATGCAGCTCGGAGGATTAAGGCCGCCGGTTGTACTTGGCGAGGAGGACGATCCGTTCCCAAGCGGGTTACCGAGAGCAGCCGGACCATAAGGAGTGACGGGATCGATCGGCAGACAATTCGAGGTGCGGGCGACTACGCCTGAAACATCAATAAAGGTAATAAATGGAAGTCCAGGATCGCCATTGATGACGGCGAGAATCTGATCGGTAGGATCGTACGATAGCTCGTCGCCACGGTCGTCGCCGCATTGCTCGTTGGACCCGGCTTCGCCGTTCCACGAGGCGAGGCAGGCAGAGATTCCATTGGGGCCGTCATAATCGGCCGACACGCCCGTTGGAATATCGGCGATCACCGTCGGGGGATTCGTCGTGAGGTCGAAAACGACTACGCTGGAGCTGCCATTTCCGGTGAACAGAGTTTTGCCGTCTGGTGTTGCCACTTCGCCGTCAGGGCCGGACATGGGGTTCACTCCGTTGCCGCGGGAGGCGCAGCACTGAGCACCAGTAAATCCGCCCAGTAAGCCGTTGGCGCCGAATCCGGAAGAAAGGTGGAAAGGTTCCGTCGTTCCTGGAGGCGCGGTTCTGCATCCGAATCGAGTGAAATTGCCGTTCACCCCGATGATCGGTGGGATGGTAGGAACACACGGGCTGGCATTGTTGCCAGCTCCAGACACGCCGTTCGCTCCAGCGATGGAGTTCACGGCGATGTTGGTGGTCGTGTCGATCACCTGGACCGCTATACCGATACGGTCCGACACGTAGTCCATGTTGTGTCCGGCGCCGCTCGGGTTTGGCGCGATCCAGCTGATGTCGAAGGAGTTAAACGGACCGCCCGGCTCACCGGTATTGTTGTGCTCGGGAACCGCGATCACGTCGATGACAGCGTACTGGCCGCCCGTCGTGGTGCCGCACGTGGGACAGTTGGCAACATTTCCGCAGCCGCTCATCACAAACATCGCGGCAAGAATAACGGTAAATAGCATCATTGTTCTCATCGAATCCCCTCCTGCGATTTCCCTTCCCGATGGCGGTGAACCGCCGCGGCAAGTACCAAACTCGTTGAACATTCCATCGGCTCCTGACTCTTCCCTCCCTGGCGGATACCGCCTCGGGGAGGCACTAGAATCGGAACTGCAACCGCTGCGTCACCACATAGTAGTTTTGCGGTAGATTGCCGATTGTACTGGGTTCTTTCAACTGGTCAATACCCACGTTGAACATATACTTGACCCAATAGTTCGGATACCAGTTGAGTCCCACCGTGTACTCGAACGTGTGGTAATCAAACGTTGGCACATCACCCGCGACGTAGTAATTGTCGTAGAAGCTCGCACCCGGCTCATTGGCCTGAATGCCGGTAAAGCGGAAGGCGAGTTCCCAGGCTCCCAATCCACGTCCCTGTCCGCCCGGAGTGTCGGGCCCGAACAGCGGATGCCTCACCCGCGGTGTGCCGTTTTCCGGCCGCTTTTCTCCCGTCAGCAGGTAAGTCGTGCTGAGGTCCCAGGCCTTGGCGGTGATTCCCGGAAGGCTCAGGAAGCCCAGCCCTCCCGACTTGCTCGGAGCCGACGTTGTGCCGGAACTGATTCAGCTGATCGTATTCGCCGCGCAGCGCGAAGCGCGACTTGATGTAGGTGAACTCACCGTTGTAGCGCTCGATGGGGCCGTTAATGGCGAACTGCGGAAAAAAGTTGTAGGCGCCATCGGGCAGCGCGCCGCTGAAGCTCTGATCGCCGGAAAGACCCCGCGCAGCGCGCTGATCAATGGATCCGCCAAAGGCAAGTTGCTTGAACCATGTGCTTTTGGATTTGCGCCACGGATAGAAGCGAAGCCGGCCAATGAAATCCGGCTCGTTGGTGGTGTTGGCGAGCGCATAGCCCTTGCCGTTAAACGCGCCCGCCCAGTACTGCAGGATGCCGCCACGAAATGTCGCCATGCAGCGCGACTCCGGGGCTGCGGTACGCCGAGGCTGCCGACGGGTACAGCATGGATTGAAATCCGCGTTCTACGAAGTCCAGACTGGTGTCGCCGATTCCGCGTTTCCTGAGCGAATGGAGCCTTGAACTGGCCGGCCTGGAATTGCAACTCGGGCTTGAATCTGACATTCAGGTAAACGTCGCGCACCACCGAACCGGTAGGTCGAGGCTGCGTCGGAGAGCAGCGCAAAATCAAAGTGCGAACCATAGCTGCCTTGAAATCCGAAAGCGGGCCTGGCGCAACAGAAACGTGTCGGCCGGCGCGCCGTCGCCTTTATAGGCGCGGTAATCGGTGTTCACGTAGCCGTAGGGGCTGATCGTGAACTGTCCGTCGGGGCTCTGAATAAAGAAGTGCTCCCCGTTCCATCCGGCCGTGAGCGGAGTGTCTTTCTTCGGAGCCGCGGCTGGACTGAGGCTGATCCACCATCGCCATATCGATCACCGGGTCGGGTTGGACCAGAACCGTATTCATCAGATGGGGGGCGCCGTCGGCCGCGGTGAGCGCACTCGCGTCCACCGATGGGGTGTCTGCCACGGGCCGGACCTGAGCCGAACCGGCGTCACTTGCCCGGAGTTTTCCGTCAACCAGTTTCTCGACCAGAGCTTTCAACTCTTCGATCGTCTGGCGCTGCGCGGCGACCTCGCTCCGTAACTGGCTGACTTCTGCCTTCGTGGCGGAACCCGATCCGTCCGTCTTGCTCGCAGGTTCCGTGCCTTGAGCATTGGCGAGAGAACCTGGCGCCATCGAAACCACCAGAAGCACGAAAAACGTTGTTAGCGAGCGCATGATGTTTTTCTCCCCGGGATGATTTGCAAAACGGACCTATCGTCAAGACATACACGTACTGGACAGTACGCTGCCTTTGATCGATGGGCCACGAACCGACTAGATTTCTAAGTTACAAATGAGTGCATGTCCGGTATGAAAAGCGGACCAGTTACGACTGGTCGGTTTACCATATCGAAAACAGCGTTGTCAAGGGAAAGTTTGTCCCGCCTCTCGTGCCGCGATTTTATTTCGCCGGATTTCGTCCGTTAAAAATCTCGCGCGCACGTTAAACCACGCACGTTAAACCGTTGCTTGAGCCCAGACTGCCCTACATTGGCACGAATCGACCGAGTGTTCGCCTTTTCATTCCTGCTAGAATCGGCGCTCGGCTTGCGTCGCTGGGTTCGGCGACCTGCTTCTCGGCACGCCGTTCTGATCCAGGTTATGGGACTACACTTCGGCCAGGTTGTCTTCTTACTCCTCGCGGGAGCCATCGCTGGCGCGTTGAACGCGCTGGCCGGCGGAGGCAGTTTTATCTCCTTTCCAGCATTGTTGTTCCTGCGAATTCCAGCCGTGGAGGCCAATGCAACCAATACGGTCGCCCTGTGGCCGGGGCTGGCGGCCAGCGCGCTCGCTTACTTAAGACGGCTGAACGCACCACTGCGCTTATTGCTGCCCTTGCTCGCAACCAGCCTCGCCGGCGGCTGGGCTGGAGCGTTGTTATTGTTGAAAACACCGCAGCATACTTTCCTGCGTCTCGTCCCCTGGCTGCTGTTGGCTGGCACGTTGTTATTCGCCTTCGGCAATTCGATCCGTGCCGTAGTGGGCAAGACTGCCGTCGTGGACGATCTGCAAGGCATCTCCCGGCATGCCATCCTCGCAGGTTCGGCCGCCGAGTTACTCGTCGCCGTTTACGGCGGTTATTTTGGCGCGGGCATCGGCTTTATGACGCTGGCCATGCTCGCCATGATGGGAATGCGCGACATCCATGCCATGGGAGCGATCCGCACCCTGCTCGCGGTGGCCGTTAATGCAGCGGCCGTGGTCACCTTTATCGTCGCTCGCGCCGTGTTGTGGCCGCAATGCGTCGTGATGATCGCAGGTTCCCTCGTCGGAGGCTGGTTTGGCGCGCATTATGCCCAGAAGGCAGACCCTGGGAAAGTGCGGGTCGCAGTCATCGCCGTGGGCGTCGTGATGACCGCGTACTTCTTTGTTACAGTGCGTTAGGCGTCCGACTACCCCGCCGTAGCACTATAATTCAGTGTTCATTTTGCCCTGGTGAACCGTAATGACTCTGAAGTCGGTTAACACACTTCTGGACGTTTTACATTTTGCCGACAGCCACACGGCAATCATCGTTCCTGAGCTTGGAATCCGTGTCACCTACGATTCGCTGCGGCAGCAAGTGCTGACCATGGCAAATGCATTGGCCTCCGCTGGCATTCGCCGTGGCGATGCAGTCGCGATCGCCCTGCCCAACGGATTGCCTGCGATCGTCAGTTTTCTCGCAGCTTCCATCGCCGGAACCGCCGCTCCCTTGAACCCGGCGTACCCCTATGAAGAGTTTCTGTTTTTCCTCGGCGATACCAATGCGCGGGTTCTCCTGTGCCCGCCCGTGGGCGCGGAATTCGCCCGCAGCGCAGCCGCCGACCGCAAGATCCCTGTGGTCTCGGTCGGGATGACCGACCACGGCAACGTTCATCTCGTGGATGCGCCAAGCGGAGCCACCGCACCCGAGCCCACGGCCGATGACATTGCCCTCGTCCTGCACACCAGCGGAAGCACGGGACGCCCCAAGCGGGTTCCGCTGCGGCATTTCAACCTCGCGGTCTCGTCCGCAAATATCGCCAACACCTACGCCCTTTCCGAAGAAGATGTATCGCTCTGCATCATGCCGCTGTTCCACATCCATGGCTTGATTGGCTCCACCATGGCAACTTTGCTTTCCGGCGGGACCGTGGTGGTTCCCGGCAAGTTCAACGCCCTCTCCTTCTGGCGGACCGTCCGCGAGCATCGCGTAACTTGGTATTCGGGAGTGCCGACCATGCACCAGCTTCTGCTGGCCCGCTCTCACGAGAAGCCGGTGGAAGCCGCGACTCTTCGCTTTATCCGTTCCTGTAGCGCGCCGCTCTCGGCCGAGCTCATTCATAAGATTGAAGAGCTCTTTGGTGTACCCTTCGTCGAAGCCTACGGAATGACCGAGGCTGCTCATCAGATGACTTCGAATCCCTTGCCGCCGCGGCATCGTAAGGCCGGTTCTGTGGGAGTAGGTACCGGACTCCTCATCAGCATCATGGATCGCGAAGGCAATCACCTTGGCACCAATCAGCGCGGCGAAGTCGCCATTCAGGGCGCCAACGTCTTTCGCGGATACGAAAACAATCCCGAAGCCAACGCCCGCGCCTTTGTCAATGGATGGTTCCGCACCGGTGACGAGGGATTGCTGGACGACGACTGCTATTTGCATTTGACGGGACGGATGAAAGACATCATTATCCGCGGCGGTGAGAACGTAGCGCCGCACGAAGTCGACGAAATTCTGCTCCGGCATCCCGCTGTTTCGGCGGCGGTTACGTTTGGCTGCGTGCATCCTGTTCTGGGCGAAGAAGTGGCCGCCGCCGTGGTCTTGCACCAACCCGGAGGCGCGACCGAAGCCGAACTCATCAAGCACTGTCGCGAATTTCTGGCAGTCTACAAATGTCCCACCAAAATTTATCTGGTGGAGAGTATTCCAACGACCGCAACCGGAAAAATTCGCCGCCGAGCCGTTGCCGCCGCGCTCACGGATGACCGCCGCACCTAACGACAGAATGACTAGCCTGGATACAAACCGATGAAATTCCTGATCGCGGGTGCCGGCGCCATCGGTGCCTACATCGGCGCCCGCATGGCGAAGGCCGGCTTCGATGTCACGCTCTTCGCTCGCGGACCACACCTTCACGCCATGCAAGAGCGTGGCGTCGAAGTAAAGAGCCCCGAGGGAGATTTCGTGGCGCATCCCGCCATCGCCGGCTCTCTCGAACAAGTGGGCCCGGTTGACGTCGTTTTTCTCGGTGTGAAGGCACACGGCCTCCCGCAACTGGCGCCGCATCTGCAGCCGGTCCTCGGGCCAGATACCACCGTTGTCAGCACACAAAATGGAATCCCGTGGTGGTACTTTCAGGGTTTCGGTGGTGAGTGGGATGGTTTGCGACTGGAACGGGTCGATCCCGGCGGAGTGATTTCCGCGGCCATCGAAGCGCGTCGCGTGGTTGGCTCGATCGTTTACTTTTCCACCGAGATTCCTGCTCCCGGAGTAATTCAACACAACGAGGGTAACCGTATCTCTCTCGGCGAGCCCGACGGTTCGCGCTCCGACCGCTGCCGTCGAATTGCCGAGGCGCTCATCGCCTCCGGTTTACGCTGTCCGGTCACCACTCGGCTCCGCCACGAGATTTGGGTGAAGGTGTTAGGCAACGCTTCCTTGAACCCGGTCAGCGCCCTGACCCGCGCCACCCTGGTGCAAATGGTCCGCGATCCCGGAGTTTCTTCGGTAATCCGAAACATCATGCACGAAGTGGAAGCCGTCTCCCACAAGTTGGGCATGGAATTGCCTGTGTCCATCGAACAACGCATGGCCGGAGCGGAAAAAGTTGGCGAGCACAAAACCTCTATGTTGCAGGATCTGGAAGCGGGCCGCCCCATGGAACTGGAAGCCCTGGTAGGCGCGGTCGTGGAACTTGGCGAGCGCGTGGGCCTTCCCATGACCTGTACCCGCACGGTATACAACTGTACCCGGCTGCTGTCCGAATGTGCTCGAAAACCTACCCCGTAAGAACCACCCTCAGGCGCTCTACCTCGTAACTCCGCAAAATAAAATGCCCTGCAAGTGGGGGTTACCCGCCAGATTGTAATTACCGACGTAATTACCTACGTAATACTCATCTCTGTTAGAGATTACTAATAAAGCGACCGCCGGAGGTGCCGCGCCCGGACCTCCTCCCCGCAGCGGTTGGCTAAGAACTCGGCACTACAGTTTCGAGAAAAGCATTTCGAGAAAAACCATGGCAAAAAAAATCCTTGTAGTGGACGACTCCAAGACAGCCTTGATGATGGAGCGCGAAATTTTGGAAAGGCGCACCACCTACCAGTGTGTGACCGCGAGTGATGGCCAGGAAGCGTGGAGAAGGCGCAGCAGGAGCGCCCGGACCTGGTCTTGATGGATGTGGTGATGCCCAATATGAATGGATTTGAAGCCTGCAAGATGATGCGTCAGCAGCCCAGCACCCGCGAGATTCCCATTGTTCTGGTGACCACTCGCGGCGAAGAGTCTTACATGGAGGCCGGGTTCCAGAGCGGATGCAACGACTACATCACCAAGCCGGTGGATGGCGCCGAACTCGTGGCCCTGTTGCAGAGTTACCTGGGCGAGTAGAGCAAGTGAGTGCGCGCTCGAGTTTTGGTCTGGAGATTGGTAACAACGAATCGGAGCAAGAACGACCGTTATGAGCGATACAGGAGCAAGGCATCGGGCCCAGGCGATCTGCAGCCGACGCGATGAACGACGTGCGGCTGGGAGCGGCCCGCAAGCGGCTGGCCGAGAGCCGTGGGCAAGAGGATGCAATTGATGGCCTGCGCGAGATCGTGCCAACTTCCTCGGCTCTGAGGAAATTGGCCTGTTCCGAGTGGATCGCAGACCACAACCTTCCCCGCTTTTTGGTCCTTCGGAATCGACCTCGAGAAGTATGACCTGCTATGGCCTTGGGCAATTCCGGGCTGCAACGGGTGATGCGCGGAGAGTGCCACGTGGAATTCGGGGGTCGCGAGCGTGCTGACACAATGGCGAAGGCGCAGGCGTTTGTTCCCATCCGCCAGGCGAATCAGACGATCGCGATACTGGCGATATTGCGGTTGCTTCCTCAGAAACTCGCCTTCGACGGCTGCGACATGGAACTGTTCAAACTTCTTTCCGACGAGGCTGCCAAGCCTTGTTTGGACCGGGGTTCCACGCCCGGATTTAAAGCCAGTGACCGGGGCACCAGGGATGGGAAGCATGAGCGAGAATTCCCCCAAATTCAATCCCGCAGTTCTGCCCGCCGAGTCCATGAAGCGTTTTGAGCATGCGGAAAGCCAACGAACCCCGGCACTTTCTCTATCCAGGCAGGTGTTCGCGACGCGAGAGCCGATCGTCATCTCCACCATCCTCGGATCCTGCGCCGCGGTCTGTCTCTGGGACCGGCACAAAAAGGCGGGAGGAATGAACCACTATCTCCTGCCCGAAGGCGGGACTGACGGCGCGAACCGACTGCGCTACGGCAATGCCGCGAACCCTGAACTGCTGCGGCGGGTTCTGGCGTTGGGATGCGAAATCCGAAATTTACAGGCCAAGATCTTTGGCGGGTCTAGCGCTTTCGGTGCCGACCCGTCGCAGTCGTTGGGCAACAAGGAATGTGCAGCTCGCGGAGGAGTTTCTTCGCTCCGCGGGCATTCCCGTGGTGGAAAGAGACGTCTCCGGCAAGCGCGGCCGCAGGTTGGTCTTTCAGCATGGCAGATGGCGTGACGACGATCAAGAATTTCGACCAGGTGTAGAAAGTTCAGCGTAGAGAAGTGACAGAATTGACTGCAGAGAGGAGGAACGATGGATTTAGCGGACTTTGATCGTGAAGCAGTTATCGCGTCGTTCCTCGTCGAATCGGAAGAGGGTCTGGATGTGATGGAGCAGGTCGCTGGTGCAGATGGAATCGAATCCATCCGATCCCGAACTGCTGAACACGATTTTCCGCGTCGCGCACAGCCTCAAGGGAAACGCAACTTCATTGCAACTCACGGAACTGGCAGGGTTTGCGCACGTTGTAGAGGACCTGTTGGACGTTTTTCGCGAGCAGCAGGCGCTGCCCAGCGCAGACTTGATTTCTCTGCTGCTGAAGGCGGTGGATGAACTCCGCGCCATGGTCTCAACCGCGCGCGACCGGTGCCATGGAACTCACTCACTAAGCAACGGGACCTCGAAAAGGAAATCGCAGCGCGAAGTGGAAAAGCGGTCGAAAAGATGCGTGTCGGCCAGCGAAGCCTCGGGAGGAAACCGGTGCGCGCCGCGAAGGCCGATACGCTTCCCGGGCCGCTCACCGCACGCTGCGCGCGGACGTCGACAAACTCGATCACATGCTCGAATCTGACTGGCGAAATTGTGATCGCGCAAGGGCGCCTGCGCCAGATGATCGAAGAACTCGGCACCGAGCAGGGCCGCGCCATCCTCGAAATGCATCGCGAAGCCGAGCGCCTCTACATGGACTTGCAGAGTGAAGTCATGAGCATCCGCATGGTGCCGGTCGGCCCGCTGTTTCGCCAGTTCGTGCGTTCGGTCCGCGATCTGGCGAAGAGCCACGGCAAAATGGCGCGTCTCGAAGTCGTCGGAGCAGACGTCGAAGTCGACACGACCGTGCTCGAGCAATTGAAAGATCCCCTGCTGCACCTCATCCGGAACGCGGTGGATCACGGGCTGGAAAACTCCGGCAGTTCGCGAGAAGCAAGGCAAGAATCCTTGCGGAGTGATCCGGCTCACCGCCGCTCACAGTGGCGGCAACATTGTTGTGACGCTGCAGGACGATGGAGCGGGCTTCGACCGCGCCGCATTCTCGACAAAGCGAAGCGCCTAGGGCTCTTGTCTGCGTCAAAGACGAGATTCGCGACCAGGAAATCTACAGTCTGGTATTTCCAGGCCGGATTCTCCACCGCGGAATCCGTCACCGATCTTTCGGGCCGCGGGGTCGGCCTCGACGTGGTCCGCCGCAACATCGACAATCTGCGCGGGACCGTCGAGATCATCGAGTACAGCCGGCAAAGGCAGCACCATAACCATCCGCCTGCCCTTGACCCTCGCCATCATTGAAGGATTCTCTGTGAGAGTTGGCAGCGAGACTTTTGTCGTTCCTCTGGAACATGTGACCGAGTGCACGGAATTGCCGGCCGAACAGCGCAATGCCGAGGCCAGCGGAATTCTCAGCCTGCGCGGAACGGCCGCTGCCCTACGTGCGATTGCGCCGCGCCTTCAGCCTGTCGGGTGAGAGCTCCGAAAAGGAGAACATCGTGGTCGTCAAGGTGAATGAATTCCATGCCGGAATCGCAGTCGACGAATTGTTGGGCGGCATGCAGACAGTGGTCAAACCGCTGGGCAGGGCATTGCGCGGAGTTCCTGGCATCGCCGGATCGACGGTTCTCGGCGACGGACGCGTCGGTTTGATCATCGACGTTCCCAGCCTTATGCGCGGAGTCATGCAGTCGCAGCTTTAGCAGGCACGAAGCTTAGATTCGAAGAGATCAGCCATTCGAAAGAGGTGAAGACAATGAAAACTTGGCAAGATCAGAAAATCGGCACGCGGCTCGGGATCGTCTTCGGGGCCATCATGCTGTGCGTGATCGTGGTCGGCGGATTCGGGCTGAATTGGCTCGGCCGCCTGAACTCCGAACATGTCAGCCACGCTGCAGAAGCGTTACAACACGGTTGAGTTGACGCACCAGACCATCGAGAACTCAATCACCAACGCGCGCATCACCATGCAATTATTCGAGACCACGTAGCCTCGACAAGGAAAAGAAGCTCAACCAGGAAAACGAGGCGATCAGCCACGCAATCAGCGCGCAGGTCGCGGAAATCGAAAAAAGCCTCAGCTCTTCGCAGGAGCGCGAGCTATTTCGAGGTCGTCACCCAGGATCGCCAGGCTTATATCTCGGCCCGGCAAAAAGCTAAGAAATTGCTGGCGGACAAAAAGCGTGACCAGGCGGTCGCAGCGCTGAGCGACGAGGTGATTCCGGCACTCGACAAGTACCGCGCTTCGTGGCAGAAGTTCATCGACATTCAGACCGCCGCGATGAACGCAAAGCATGAAGGAAAGCCAGGAAGCTTACTCACTGGGACGCAAGGTGGCGATTGTTGCTGTTGTTTCTCACGCTGATCTCGTCTACGCTCGCGGCAACCGCCGTCACGAGAAGCATCACCTGCCCATCAAGCAGGCAGTTGAATACGCAGAGCGGATCGCAGCCGGCGATTTGACCAAGGAGATCGTCGTCACCAACCGTTCCGAAACCGGCCAGTTGCAGCAGGCCATGCAGGAGATGAGCGGCAAACTCTCCGGCATCATCCGCGACGTTCGCGAAGGTTCGGCAGCGGTTGCTTCTGCAGCCCAGCAGGTCTCCGCGTCCTCGCAGAGTCTGTCGCAGGGAACCAGCGAGCAGGCGGCTTCGGTAGAAGAGATGAGCGCCAGCCTCGAGGAGATGAATGCGTCGATAACCCAGAATGCCGACAACAGCCGGCAGGTCGAGCAGGCGGCGGCCAAGGGCGCCGCGGCTGCGGAAGAGAGCGGCAATGCCGTCAAAGAAACAGTCGAAGCCATGAAGCAGATTGCCGCCAAGATCTCGGTCATCGAAGAAATTGCCTACCAGACCAATCTTCTGGCGCTCAATGCCGCGATCGAAGCGGCGCGCGCCGGAGACCAGGGCCGCGGCTTTGCCGTGGTCGCAGTCGAAGTTCGAAAGTTGGCCGAGCGCAGCCAGTTGGCCGCGCAGGAAATCGGCGGCCTCGCCGGAAAGAGCGTCAGCGTCGCCGAACGATCCGGTCAATTGCTGTCTGACCTCGTGCCCTCCATCAAGAAGACCGCCGAACTCGTGCAGGACGTTGCGGCAGCATCCACGGAACAATCGGGCGGAGTCACGCAGATCAACAAGGCCATGGCGCAGGTGGATACGGTCACGCAACGCAACGCATCTTCCGCCGAAGAACTTTCCAGCACCGCCGAAGAACTGGCGGCACAGTCCGAACAACTGCAGCAGCTGATGACTTTCTTCCGAGTGGCGGAGAACAGCCCGCCAATCGCGACGGCAAAGGCAAGCAGCGCGTATGCATGCCCTTAGAAGCCGCACGTTCAAGCAACGAATACGGCACAGCGCACCCACGCACAGCCGGTGCACGGCAAGGTCGGCGGAGGAAGCAAACTTCTCTCCGTTCTAAGCAAGCTTGACGGCTAGCATTGCAAGCGCATGCCGCGAGTCAGACGGACAAATGGCCGAGGAGAACGAGCCGGAATACGAGGATGCAAACATGGGAGCCACGAAGCAAGCGGAAGAACCAACTCCCGGTGAGCACAGCGCAATACCTCACCTTCTTGACCGCGGGCGAGGAATATGCGATCAAAATCGGAAAGGTGAGCGAGATCGTCGAGTACGAGGCGGTCACAACCGTGCCCAACACTCCAATCTGGATCCGCGGCGTGACCAACCTGCGCGGCCGGGTGGTCCCGGTGGTGGATCTGGCGGTGAAGTTCGGCTTGCCGCCAGCGGCATCTCCAAGTTTTCCTGCATCATCATCACCGAAGTGATGTTCCAGGGCGAGACCGCTTACTATGGGGGTTCTGGCCGACTCTGTGAGCCAGGTGATCGATCTTTCCGCTGACGAAATCGAAGCGACTCCGCCTTTCGGCACGCGCGTCAAGACCGAATACCTGCTCGGCATGGGAGCGATGGGCAAAAAGTTTTGCCTGATTCTCGATATCGACAAAGTACTCTCCGCCGACGAACTGCTCGCGGTGACAGAATCGGTTGCCGAGCGACCGGCCCGCCGATGCCGCGCCATGCGATGCGCCCGCCAAGGAATAACACTTCGAGGCTGGAGCGTAGCTCGTGCAGGCAGGAACGGCGCCAGGCAAGGATTCAGGCAAGCCCCGCCGGATCGATGCTGGACTTCGCGCCCGCAGCAGCAAGAGCAAACTGCCTCACCTCACGGTTAGCCCCGCGCTGTTTCAAAAATTCCAGAAGCTGATCTACTCCGAGACCGGCATTTGGCTGGGCAGTTCAAAAACCGCCTTGCTGTGCGGACGTCTGTTCCGGCGCCTGCGGGAACTCGGAATGGACTCCCTGGCACGTTATTACGAACGCGTCGCCCAGCCCGACCAGCACGAAGAACGCGCCCGGATGATCGACGCCATCACCACCAATGAAACCCGCTTTTTCCGCGAGCCCCGGCAGTTCGAGTTTCTCGTGCAAAAAGTGTTGCCTCGCTGGCGGGCGGAAGCCGAACGTCAGTCGCGCCCGCGCCGTGTGCGGATCTGGAGTGCTGGATGTTCCTCCGGCGAAGAGCCCTACACCGTGGCCATGTTGTTGGCCCGGCATCTTCCAGCGGAGCAGGGCTGGGATGTGCGGATTATGGCCACCGACATCTCGAACCGCGTTCTGGAAAAAGCGCGCAAGGGGATTTATCCCATCGCGAGGTCGGAGGAGCTGCCCCAGGATTTTCTGCACAGTTTTATGTTGCGCGGCACGGCGGAGCGTCAAGGCGAGATGAAAGTGAAGGTCGAAATCCAGCAAATGGTCGAGTTCCGCAGGCTCAACCTGCATCAGGAGCCCGAACTCGCCGAAGGCCCATTCGACGCCATCTTCTGCCGCAATGTGCTGATCTATTTTGACTTGGCCTCAAAGCGCAGGGTGGTCATGAATCTTGCACGTCATCTCGCCGACAACGGTTTTTTGTTCGTAGGCCACGCCGAGAACCTGTGCAGCATGTCCTCCCAGTTTCGCAGCCTGGAACCGACCATCTATATCAAAACGGGAGACGAGGAAAAGGACGAGGAGAAAATGAGGGCCGACAACAAGAGAATGGCTCGGAAGGATCTTTCCGGTCGGCCGGGTGCCCCATCCTAACGTCGCGCTCTTTGCGACGTTAGGGTGGGATTCCACGGGAGTGTCGAGTCTTGAATTTGGTTTTGTTTTGAAAGGGAACATGAAAGAAAATAGTCTGCAGGTTCTGGTCGTAGACGACTCGGCAATGGTGCGCCAGGTAATGCAGTCCATCCTGGGCATGGATCGCCGGATCGCCGTCAAGGCCGCGGCAGATCCGCTGATTGCATGGGTAAAAATGCAAAAAGAACCTCCCGATGTCGTCATTACCGATCTGGAAATGCCGCGCATGGACGGCCTGACCTTCATTCGAAAAATCATGGCAGAAATGCCCACGCCAGTTGTGGTCTGCTCCGGCCTGGCGGCTCGCGGCACCGAGCTTGCTTTGCGCGCGCTGGAAGAAGGCGCCGTCGAAGTGATCACCAAGCCTAAGGTCGGCGTGCGTGAGTTTCTGCACGAATCGGCGGTCACCCTCCTCGATGCAGTTTGGAGTGCCTCGCAAGCCCAGATCCGGCCCCGGCCCATGGCGGCCACTCCGCGACTGACTGCCGATGCGGTATTGCCCCGCAAAAGCAAATCCGGCAGTGCCAGAGCTCTAAACGGAGTGGTTGCCGTGGGCGCTTCGACCGGTGGAACGGAGGCACTCCGCGTGTTCCTGTCAGCTTTGCCGACCGACTGTCCCCCCGTCGTGATTGTGCAACACATGCCCGAAGTCTTCACCCGCGCCTTTGCCGACCGCTTGAACCGCGAATGCGAAATAGAAATCGCCGAGGCCCGTGATGGCGATCGGCTCCGCCCCGGCCGCGCCCTGATTGCTCCCGGCAACCGCCACATGCTCGTTCATCGCGAGAGCGAAGAACTGGTCATCCGGATCATCGATGGCCCGCTGGTCTCGCGGCATCGTCCGAGCGTCGATGTGCTCTTCCGCTCCGTGGCCATCTCGGTCGGCCCCAAGGCCGTGGGCGTGATCATGACCGGCATGGGCGACGACGGCGCCCAGGGTCTCTGTGAAATGAAGGAAGCAGGAGCCGCCACCATCGCGCAGGATGAAGCGACCTGCGTTGTGTTCGGCATGCCCAAAGAGGCGATTTCCCGCGGCGTTGTGGACGCCGTTGTTCCCTTGGAACAGATCGCCAATGCAGTCCTGAGCATACAAGCGAAATCCGCGGGTGCACACTAAGAACCGATAAGAAACACCGCGAAGCCCGCGTAGGAATCACGGGCGCGGCAATACGAAACTCTTTCCGGGAATGCTGGGCACGCCGCAAGAATCCACAGCCGCCCTGCGCCGCAGGATGTTACTGACGCCAGCCGAGGTGTTCTTCACGTCCTTCGAAAATGTGAGTCAGCAAACGGTGGAAGCGTTGAATTAAGGTGAGGGGCTGCGCCGCGCCGCTCTCCGTAGTTTCAATCTGCGTTTCGGTTTTCGGATCCCCTTGCGGTTCCCGTGCCGTAACAGTACCAGTAGCCATGAGCATTGCCTCTTTTCAAAAAAGTCTGTGCTGGTGACCAACTCCCCACGAATCGTCTTGCCGGCAGGGAGGTGCGGGGGATTCAGCCTGAGCCCTCATTCTAGAAGGGTTCCACCCCTTCGGAGGAGATCACCAACGGTGTAGTCCCTAAGGTCCTATTGAGGATTCTCATCGAACGGAGATTCGCCGCGCTGTGATCGTAGCGCCGCCGTCCCGGCGGCTGTCCGGTGGGCGTCACGCCCGCCGAGACGAGGACGCGCTCGAGACGGCTGGCAGGATGCCGGCGCTACGACCCCACGACCCTCTGGGGAGAAGATTTGCCGGGGACTTGACAACAGGGGTATACTCCTCTGGTCCACTTATCGGACCACTTGCACATGCCGACCCCAGTCAAATCCGATTTCGAAGTAGTCCGTCGAAACAAGGTCTACGAAGAAGTCGCCAAGCAAATCGAACGCTTGATCCTGAACAAGCTGCACCCTGGCGACAAACTCCCTTCGGAACGTGAACTGGCGGAGATGCTGCAAGTAAGCCGCAGTTCCATTCGAGACGCGATTCGAGGCCTGGAACTGATGG
Source organism: uncultured Acidobacteriaceae bacterium (assembly GCA_963699405.1). GTDB lineage: Bacteria > Acidobacteriota > Terriglobia > Terriglobales > Acidobacteriaceae > Acidiflorens. The sequence goes on from CAVOTW010000012.1 coordinate 73,373, forward strand.
GTCTGGTAGAGCCGCGTCAAGGTGCCGGAACCATCGTAAAGGAAGTATCGGCCGAGTCGCTGGTCAATCCGTTTGCGAATGTATTGAAGCACCGCCATGAACTGGTGGGCGAGCTTCTGGATTTTCGCAAGATGCTGGAGCCACCATTGGCTGCGCGTGCCGCCACCCACGCTTCTGCCGACGAAATCGAAGAGATGGAAGAGATTCTCCAACGGCAGGAAGTGACCCTGTCGCGTGGCGAAGCCAGCATCGACGAGGACGCGGAATTCCACTACAGCGTGGCTTTGGCATCCGGCAACAGCGTCGTGTTAAAGGTGCTCGACATTGTCATGGACTTGCTGCGTGAAACGCGGGAACGCTCATTGCAGTTGAAGGGGCGTCCGCATAAATCGCTCGCCGGACACCGCCGCATCCTGGCCGCCATCAAGCGCCACGATGCCGAAGGGGCAAAGGCGGCCATGCGCCGGCACATCGAAGATGTCGAAGAGATCGTGCTGGATGAACAGGAAGGATGAAGATTGACCAAGGGAGTTTTCCCTTGCTCGTTTGTGTGGAGTGTGGAGCGGGCGCCCTCGCCCGCTGCCGTTGATCGCGTTTCCAGTGAGCAAAGCGTTACCGCAACAGCGATGCGTGGGGCGTCGAAGGTAGTTTGGGGATAACCGGATTTACTGAACCGATATGCCTGAGTTGGAAAAAGACATGACCCGTGCCGCCATGGCGTCTCATGAGCCAGATGGCGCGGCAGTTCACAAGACCGCGACCGCCGCGCTTCGCGTAGCCGAGGCCCGTGTCGAGGACATCGGTCACGCCGTCGCGCGACTGGCGCCCACGGATCTGCTGCGCCTCGGTGCCCAGGCAGGCGATGTTCTGAAAATCACGGGCGGTACCAGCGCGGTCGCGCGCGCCGAGCGTTCCGACGACGGCTACGAAGGCATGATCCAGATTGACGGCACCTGCCGTAGTAATTGTGGAGCGGGACTGCAGGAGCAGGTGACAGTTACGCCGGTAGAACACGAGCAGGCAGTGGCCGTGCGTCTCTCGCCATTGTGGGTTGGAGCTGCACCTGCAACCATCGCCCCCGACCGCATGCTCGAGGATCTGGAAGGTGTTCCGGTAATCGCGGGCTGCGTGGTGCGCGTTCCGACATTCGCCAAGGCCGTCAACTTCCAGGTGGTCCGCACCATTCCTTCTGGTCCTGTCGTGATTGGCAAACGCACCGACATCCGCATCGTGGAAAGCGAGCACACGGTGGCTCGCGCCCCCTCCGTATCGTACGAAGATATCGGCGGCCTGGAGCGCGAAGTAGCACGAGTGCGCGAAATCGTCGAACTCCCCCTAAAACACTCGCGCATCTTCGAGCGCCTGGGAATTCTGGCGCCCAAGGGTGTCTTGCTGTACGGTCCGCCGGGCACGGGCAAAACTCTGCTGGCACGCGCCGTAGCTGCCGAAAGCCGCGTCCACTTCATCCATCTCAATGGCCCCGAAATCATGCGCAAGTTCTACGGTGAGAGCGAAGCGAAGCTGCGCGAAGTGTTCGACGAAGCCGCCCGCCATGCGCCCGCGATCCTCTTCATCGACGAGATCGACGCCGTCGCTCCCAAACGCACCGAGGTTGCCGGAGAGGTAGAAAAGCGCGTCGTGGCACAGCTTCTCAGCTTGATGGACGGCTTTGTTGCGCGCGGCCAGGTCATCGTGATCGGCGCGACCAACATTCCCGAGGTTCTCGATCCAGCCCTGCGCCGTCCCGGCCGCTTCGATCGCGAAATCGAAATCGGCGTTCCCAATACGCAAGCCCGTCTGCAGATCCTCCGGATCCACACCCGCGCCATGCCGCTAGCCGCCGACGTCGATCTGCTGGAAATCGCTGAGCATTCCCACGGCTTCGTCGGCGCCGATCTCGAGGCCCTGGGGCAGGAAGTCGGCATGATTGCCTTGCGCCGTTTTCTTTCCGATTCCCCGCTCGAAACCGATCACGCTGCATCGACCGATCTGGCCGCATTGCAGGTAACGCGCAACGACTTTCTCGCCGGCTTGAAGGAAGTTGAGCCCAGCGCGACGCGTGAATTCTTTATCGAGAAGAGTTCCTCGACGTTCGCCTCTCTGGGTGGTCTTGCCGAGGTGAAGCGTTTGCTCGATGCCGTCTTCGAGCACACGCACATGCGCGACGATATCTACGAGCAGGTCGGCCTCGCGCCACCGCGAGGCATCCTGCTGACCGGACCGTCAGGTACAGGAAAGACTGCGATGGCCCGCGCGCTCTCCGGTGAAAAGCAGGTTCCGCTCATCGCCATCGATGGCCCTCAACTGTATTCGAAGTGGTTGGGCGAATCCGAACGTGCGCTGCGCGAAGTTTTCAAGAAGGCAAGACGCGCCGCTCCCTGCATTCTGTTCTTCGACACCATTGACGCGGTCGCGCCCAAGTTTGCCGCCGATCAATTTGGCAGTGACGTGTATCAGAGAATTCTCAGCCAACTCCTGCGCGAAATCGACAACCTGCGCGACGTCAAGGGAGTGATTCTCCTCGGTGCCACCAATCGTCCCGAGCGCATCGATCCAGCGTTGTTGCGAAGCGGACGTTTCGACTACATCCTGTCCTTCGCCAAGCCCGACGCGGCCGAGCGCGCTGCCATCATGCGCCTCTGCTGCCAGCGCGTGCCGTTATCGCCAGACGTCGATTTCGACGAGTTCGCGGGCCGCATGGAAAACGCCACTGGCGCCGATATCGAGAGCCTCTGCAAGAAGGCCACGCTGCTGGCGATTGCAGAATTTCACAACGGCACACGCGTTCCGCCGTTCGTAGTTTTGCGAAGCGACTTCATGGCGGTTCTCGATTCGGACCGCGGCAGTCCCAGGCAAGTAGCAGTAATCAACAAGTGGAAGAAGTCGAAAGCGATCAGCAGTGGTACCGGGGATGAAGGTCGTTAGTCGCTGGTCGTTAGTCGTTAGCGAACGACGAACAGCGAACGGCGAAAGACGAACGACGACAGCGAAAGACGATAGCGAACGACCAACGACCATCGACCAACGACCAACGACCATCGACCAACGACGAGGTTTGCACATGAGCTACACCGAACTTACCGTCTGGACACGCGGCATCATCATGGACAAAGAAGGCCGCGACATCGTCAATTCCATTTCCGCTTCCGCCCGCATCGAGGGTAAGTACGCGCAGGCGATGGAGAACTATGTCGATAATCCCGATCGCACCAACGCGCCGACCCGCAAATATTGTCGCGTGAGCGATGAGATCATCGAGAATGAGCTCACCTACGAGAACGAGAAACCCAACATCATCGTCCTGGTCGAAGGGACGATGGTGAAGGGATGGGATTACATGCGCGGTATGCCTCCCGGCGGAACGCTGGTGATCAACACGCACTATACCCCGGACTACATGATTCGTTTCGTCCCCGGTGCGGAGCGGCTGGCGCAACTCGTCTGTGTTGATGCCGCTCACCTGGCCGACCACAAATGGCTCTACTACCGTTTGGGCGAACTAGGTCTCGATCGTCTATCAACCGAAGGCGCCGCAGAGCGCAGCAAGTTGGTAGCGCCCGATATCGCCGCTCCGTTAATTGCCGCCGTAGTCAAAACGACAGGCATAGTCAAAATGGAAACGATCGAGCCGATGATAGCGAACAAGCGTGCATTCGAAATGGCGCTAGATCAGCTCCACATTATGAAGTTGAACCCAGTGGCTGCGTAAAGCCAGTCGCTAGTCGTTGGTCGCTAGTCGTTCGCGGTTCTTAATAGATTGCCAACGACGGTTTGTCGGCGACGGTTTTGCCAACGACTAACGACCAACGACCAACGACTATCAGGAAGGACTACATGTCGACCAAAGGCGCACATATTCCCGATTGGCTCAAGGTTCCCTTCGCCGGCATCACTCCGGCGCCTACACAGGAAAAGGGACAAGACCTGTTTCCCACCGGCAACTGGCGTTCCATCCGGCCGGTCTACCGCGACAAGTTGCCACCTTGCAACAACGCCTGCGGAACCAACGAAAAGATCCAGGGCTATCTCGATCTGGTCAAGCGCGGCAAGTATCTCGATGCCTACGCGCTGATTAAAGAAGACATGCCCTTTCCGTCGGTCACGGGTCGCGTGTGCTATCACCCATGCGAGCAAGCGTGCAATCGCGGCAAGTACGATGAAGCCATTTCCATTCGCGCCGTCGAGCGCTTCCTAGGCGATCTCGGACAGGCTCTGAAGCACGACGTGGTCAAGCCCGGAAAGTCCAACGGCAAAAAAGTTGCCGTCGTAGGCTCGGGCCCCGCTGGCCACAGCGCTGCATACCAACTGGCGCGCCTCGGCTACAAAGTTACGATCCTCGAAAAGTCTCCGAAAGCCGGAGGACTCAATCGCGGCGGCATTCCCGACTGGGTGCTCCCGCAAGACGTGCTCGATCGCGAGATCGAGCGCCTCGTCGAACTCGGCATCACCATCAAGACCAACACCGAAGTCGGCAAAGACGTTACCTGGGACGATTTGAAGAAGGACTACGACGCCGTGGTTCTGGCCGTCGGCCTCACCGAGCCGAATAGTGTGCGAGCCGAGGGCGAAGATAAAAACGGCGTCCATTACGGACTTCCTTTCCTTCGCGACATTGGTATGGGCACATCCAAAGTCAAGCTGGGCGCACGCGTAGCCGTCATCGGTGGAGGAAACACCGCCATCGACTGTGCTCGCGAAGCGCTGCGGCAAGGCGCCGCCGAAGTGACCATGATCACCGTCGAGGCGCATCCGCAAGAGATGCCGGCCTCGCCGGAAGATCTCCACGACATGCTAGAAGAAGGCGTCGAGCTAATGCACGGTCGCGCCGTCACCGCCGTGCTCGGCAACGGCAAAGTGGAAGCCCTGCAACTGCATCCCGCGCGCTTCTCCGGCGCCATCAATGCTTCGCCCATCAACGTCGATCGCGAAGCGCAGCCCGAGCGCTTCCACGCCGACAACGTAATCATCGCCATCGGACAGCGAGCCGCTCTCAAGTGGCTGCCCGACGAGTTCAAGACCGATCGCGGCACCATCAAGATCGACCGCTTCGGACGCCTCGGCGACACGAACTTCTTCGCCGCCGGCGACGTCGTGCAACTGGGCATGGGTCAGCCGCTGATGGTCGTGAATGCCGTTGGCGATGGCAAGCGCGTCGCCTTCAACCTTGACAAAGTCATGCGTGGCGAGTCGTTGCAGCCGCGCACGATTCCTGTCGACGTCATCTTCGATTTGAACCGCATGAACATGACATACTTCCCGCACTTCCCGCGCGTTCACCAGCCGATGCTGGCCCCCGCCAGCCGCCGCAAAACGCAAGAGGAAGTGATTCAGGCGTTCTCAGAAGAGCAGGCGGTCGAGGAGGCCGGACGCTGCTTCAGTTGTGGCACCTGCAATGCCTGCGACAATTGTTATCTGGTTTGTCCCGAGCCCTGCATCGCGCGTCCCGAGCGCTCGAACGGCATGTATAAAATTCTGATCGACTACTGCAAAGGTTGCCGCGTCTGTATCGAAGAGTGTCCAACCGGCTGTCTCGAGGGCGTGCCCGAACTCGATTTCGATACCGGTGTAGTCCGTATGGATACGGCGTTCGCCATCTCTCCGGGCCTGCATGGACGACAGGCTGAAGAGTTGAGAAAACTCGGCGACCGGCCGGCAAAAAATATTTAGGCAGTGAGTGATTGACTAATTAGCTTCTGGAAATTGGAGTGAACGAATTGGAGTGAACCATGCCAACGGCAACCGCAACAAAGAAGAAGGTTCGCATCAACGGCTGCGTCGCCTCGGCGCAGGCCGCCAAATATGCCGACGTCGATGTGATCGCGGCCTATCCGATCCGTCCCTACACGGCGACCATGATGGCGCTCGCGCAAATGGTGGCCAACGGAGAACTCGACGCCGAGTACATCGTGGCCGATAGCGAGCACTCGCAATTGAGCATCGCGCATGGCGCCTCGTCGAGTGGCGCGCGCGTTTTCACCGGCAGCTCGGGCGTGGGCGTGCAGTTCGCCTACGAGCTTTATTCTCCGATCTCCGGCAGCCGCATGCCGGTGCAGATGATGATTGCCGATCGCACTCTCGATCCTCCCGGCGATTTCGGTTCTGAGCATACCGACGCGCTCTCCACCCGCGACATGGGATGGCTCATGGGCTGGGCCTGCGACGCGCAGGAAGCTTTCGACAATCACCTGATGGGCTATCGCATCGGCGAAGATCGCCGCGTGCTGTTGCCCCAGATGGTTTGCCAGGACGGTTTCTTCGTCTCGCATATCACCAGCGACGTCGAGTTGCCCGACTCCGGCCAGGTGAAAGAATTTCTGCCGCCTTACAAGCATCCCTACCCGCTCGATCCGCGCCATCCCGTATCGCACGGCCCGCAGATCATGCCCGAGCAGGGTCCGCCGCTGCAGTTGGAGCGCGCTCGCGCCATGGAAGAATCCATGGCCGTCATCGAAGAAGTCCACGACGAGTTCGCCAAAATTTTCGGCCGCCGCTACGACCCCTGGGTCGAAGAGTTCATGACCGATGATGCTGACGTGGTCTTCTTCATGCAAGGCGGCCACGCCGTGACGGCGCGTTTCGCGATTCAGCACATGCGCGAGAAGGGCCTGAAAGTAGGTCTGGTACGCCTGCGCACAATCCGTCCCTACCCCACCGATCGCGTAAAAGATGTTCTAAGCAAGTTCAAAGTAGTCGGCGTGATCGAAACCAACATGGGCCTCGGCAGCCCCAGCAGCGGAGGCGTTCTCTACGCCGACGCCTGCGCCGCGCTTTACGAAAGCGACAAGCGTCCGCTGGTCGTTTCGTTCATGGCTGGCATGGGCGGCGAGGCCATCGTCCTGAAAGAATTTTATTGGATGACCGAAAAAATGATGCAAGCACAGAAACGCGGCAAGATCGAAAAGCGCACCCACTGGGTCGGATTCGAAGAGTAGTAGTAGCGCCGGCGTCCCGCCGGCTGAACGGGCGAGACGCCCATACGAGTTGAGGAGGATTCATATGGCAACCATAGAAGTGCAACGGCAACTGCTGCCGATTCTCGATAGCCCCAACCAGGGCGCGCGTTTCTACAACCCCGAGCTCCCCTCGAGCGAACCCTTCGTCCCCGGACACCGCACCTGTGCCGGTTGCGGGCCGTCGATCCAGTACCGTATGACGAGCAAAGCCGCGGGCGACAACACCATCCTCGTCGGACCGACGGGCTGTATGTACGTAGCGAACAGTTCGTATCTTTGCACGCCCTACAACGTGCCCTGGGCGCACACCCAGATCGGCAGCGCCGGCAGCTTCACCGCTGGCATAGCCGCCGCCTACGAAGCCATGATCCGCAAGGGCAAGTGGAAGGGCGCTTTCCCGAACATCATCTGCGAAGCTGGAGACGGCAGCGCCTCCGACATCGGCCTCGGCTCGATTTCCGGCGCGCTCTATCGCAATCACGATTGCCTCATCATCTGCTACGACAACGAGCAGTATGCGAACACCGGCATCCAGGCGTCGTCGCGCACGCCTTACGGAGGCATGACCACGTTCTCGCCTCCCGGCCCGATAGTTCCCGAGGCAAGAAGCTCTATCCCAAGGATCTCGCGCGCATGATGGCGGCGGGCCATCCGCACTGCTACGTTGCGACCGCGAGCGTGGGCTATCCCATCGACTTGATGAACAAAGTCCGCAAGGGACTCAACCACAAAGGCGCCGCGTACCTGATGGTCTACACCCCGTGCCAGAAGGGCTTCGTATACGAGACGCCGCGCTCGATCGATCTGGGCCGTCTGGTGGTCGAATGCGGCCTCTATCCCATCTGGGAGTGGAATCCCGAGAAGCGCGCGTTCGATTACAGCTTCCGCCCGCAGAACATGCGGCCCGTGTCGGAGTATTTGAAATTGCAAGGACGCTTCGGTCACCTGCACGCCGAGCACATCGCGAACCTGCAGAAGTTCGCCAACCAGCAATGGGGAATGATGGGCGTCGAACTTCCCGAGGCCTTGGTTAACGCCGCGGATGCGAAAAACCTGGTCAACATGGCGGCCGCGGAAGAAGCCGCGGCTGTGGCGGAGACGGTATGAAACAACGAAAGCAACAACTCGAACTGCCCCTGAAGTCGAACCCGAAGGCCAGGAAAGTTACATCGTCAGCCGAAGGCAAGAAGCGCGGGTCCAGCACGCGACGTGCGTCCGGAAGCGGCGTACGACCGCTACTACACGGTGGTGCGCGTGCACGCTGGCGACGCCATCCTGACCGACAACTGGCACACCAACGAAGTGCTGAGCCACGCGCGCAAGAACTTCGAGGGAGTATACCTTCGCCATGCGGACTCTGGAGGCGTGGGGCGCGATGGTGGAGAACGATAATCGCGCCTATTACACCGCCGGCGGGAGAATCTGGGTGATGGATCTGGAACCCGTGCAGGCAAGAAAGCCGCGGCTGCCCGGCACCGGACCGAGCAAGAAGTAGCGGGCATTAAAATTGCCCCGCATCCTGCTCATCGACGACACGCCGGAGATTGCCGAGTTGCTGACCTTCGCCTTGCGCGACCACGGCTACGAGGTGTTCGCGGAAGGCTATAACGCAGCCGTGAACGAACTCGTGCAGCAGCAGCATGCCGACGCCCTGGTGCTGGACTGCACCTCCTACGACATGAGCGAAGCGCTCTTCGATGCCGTGCGTCATCACCCGAATCACGCGGAGCTACCCGTAGTCATCATCAGCGACACGCCCGAGATCGCGGATGCAAGCCTCCGCTCCAGGAAAGCGCAAAGGGTATTGCTAGTCCCAAAGCCCTTCACCGGAGCCCAGGTAGCCAAAGCGCTAGAGAGATTTGCTGGGATAAAAGTGCAGCCGGGTGCCCCATCCTAAACGTCGCGCCTTTTGCGACGTTAGGGTGGGATTCCACAAAAGCGTCGAGCGAGATTTTTGCACCTGGTTTTGTATCACGGTATCGCGTTTTCGTATCAGGGTATCGCTTTAGCGATACCGCAATTCGTTTGAAATCAGATGCCCCTTCAGGGGCTGAACATTCACTGGAATAAATATGCCTCTGTGGAGCATGGACGAGTGGCAATACCTCGAGCGCGAGGTCATCACCGACCCCAAGGGCCGCCAGTGGACGGTGGCGCTGATGGACGTCCTCGGTCAGGAAGGCGATCCTGACATGCCGAACAAGTTGCTCGAACTGCAATATTCCTCAGGCCGCTATTTCACTCTGATCTACTCATCCACCGGAGCCCTCCAACGCGAACGAGGCTACGCCGCGCTGCCGGAAGCGGAAGACGCCTACCGCGAGCTCCTCGTAGGAGTAATCGATGGCACCGTAGATCCCGCCCAGCCAGTCTTCCGGCAAGACCTCGAAGACTAACTAGTACTCACTAGTGTCCATTCCCGAATTGTCATCCTGAGCGAAGCGAAGGCCCTGCCTTCGCCCGCCCCCGGCCGCCGGGTGCCCCATCCTAAACGTCGCGCTTTTTGCGACGTTAGGGTGGGATTCCACAAAAGCGTCGAGCATGATTCTTGCATCTGGTTTTGCACCTGACTTTGTATCACTGTATCGCGCGGGTGGCCCGTCCTATCGCAAAGCGAAGGGCGGGGTTCTTAGGAACGCAGGACCGTGGAGCCGCAGCCACGCCGGGATGCGTGAACTCAGCGCGCCTTGGCAGATTCATCCTTCACGCGTGTCTGATCCGCAATAAAATTTACTTCCCAGGTCTTGCCACCATCGTCCGAGAATGACTGCTCGAAGTGCGGCGAATTCGTGGTCATCTCCGTCCAGGCATATCGAACCAGGATGGTTTTGCCATCAATCGTATCTTGAGCAAAAAACTCGCCGCGTCCATTCTTGAATTTGCCAACCTGGGGTGGGTCCATGATGCCATGCTTACTGTTGGCCCAATAAAGCCTCCACTGGTGGGATTGAGGGTCATAGGTACGCACGGTCAGACCTTCGAGGTGGCCTGATGCCTCATCGATCTCGATCGTGTCCAGTTCGGCGCGGCCATCCCAAATCTTGTAGCAGGCGCCGGTACCGTCAGATTCGATCCAGGTATTCGAGCCTGTCAGCGGATGCAGGCGGCGCTTCACGTGAAATTTCCATGTCCCAATCAGCGGATCAAAATCGTGCTGCCCATCCCGTTCCGCGGAAGCTTGCTCAGCGCTGGTTGTCGACGCGCCGGGATTCTGCTGCGCGAACCCCTGCCCGCGCAGCAACGCGAGAACCAGGCCGCACGTCATGAGATATGCCGGAATGTGTTTGAGATTCACCCTGCCTCCTGAATAACCATTCGTCGATTGATCCCACTCAGACGGCCAGACAACAAAAAAGAAAGCGATCGTGAGCCCCTAGCCATCCCAATGTGCGCACAGTGAGGAGAAGGTGAGGAGGAGAAGGTGAGGAGGAGAAGAGCGGCGGGTGGCCTGCAAATGTTGCAAAAATTAACTGTGCGGTCTTATGGAATCATCGGGTTAGGCGGAAATTCCTGCAAGATCCGAACGCTATTCTATTTTATCAATTTACGATAGGTAGATGGACAGGTTTTGAGGATTTATTTCCCGAGTAGTTACAGTGACTTAGTCGGAAATCAGCGAAAATGGGGGCTTGACAAGATTTCCCCACATCGAAGGAAATACCCGTATAGCAAACAGAATCCATAGATCCTTCGCTTCGGTCAGGATGACAGGCGATGAGATGAGATGACAGATGACAAACTAGCTTGATGACGAGCTTAACTTAGGCCGGAAAGATGGGGGAGGCGACGCTAGCGGCCGGGATCCAGATCTCTCATGATCACGTGCAGCACTTGGCCAGTCACTTTCGCATCGCGCTCGGAAATCTCTGGCTTCGCGAGGCCGGCGACGCCGGTATCGGGATGATCTCGATAGGTCCGAGCGACGGCAGGCAGGCGGGCGCAACCACTGCGAATCAGTCCGGCGCGCTCGGCGACGAGGAGGCGGGTATTGAACGACCAATCGGCTATCTTTTTGTTGGTCAAGTCGCTTTCGGCCAAACCGCCTGCCGGAACGCCTGAGTCAGGCAGCGCACTCAGACCCTTGTGTTCCAGCGCGTCGGTCACGATGGCTTCAAGGATGCCGCAAGAAGTGAGGAGAGTGACGCCATAGTCCGCTTGCTCTAGGGCGCGCCTGCTATCTAGGTAGGCCTGCTCGAGGACGGGCCGAAGTTCGGAGTTGTGAACGAAATCGAACCGGTGAGGCGGCGGCGCTTCCGTCGCGGCAGACGAGGATCGAGGAAAACTCGGGTCTTGGGTGGCGTCTATGGCAGGGTCCATCGCGGAGAGAGTTTGAACTGCCTGCTTGAGGACATGCAGCAGTCGCTGGACGATCTCGGCCGGTTCCGCCGCTTCGACGGCATTACCAGCCGCTGAACGCATCAAAAATGCTTCGCTAAACGAGCGCGCGAGCCAATGGGCCTTGCTGCCTCCGGAGAGTTGGTTGATGGTTACACCACAATCTTCCTGCCAGACGCGAGTCGCGGCAATCACGGAGGGGTTAGAGGCGTCCTCCACCAATTTGTCTCGAACGGCTTGGCCGCGGCGGATCAGGCCTTCCAGGTGAGTGAGGTAGGTCTCGATTTGTGCTTGCTGGCTTAGTTCCATTGGGTCGATCTCCCCCGATTTTGCCGTCTTAAGGGCGGGCTTGACGATTCTGGCCCCTAAAGGGGCATCTCAATTTTAAGGACTCAGGGCATCGCTAAAGCGATGCCCTGATACAAACAAGACAAACTCGAACTGACCACAAGCGGCCTCTCCGGAATCTCTTGACGGCGCTGAGGCTGGGATGCTACAGTGCTTGCCGCAAGTGGTACGGTCAGTGGACCAGTATATCGCAGGTCGCTGCGGACTGCGTGCACTCGAATTGCAGCCCAGTGGGTGGGCTGGCACACGTTTACGGAACCAAGTCGTTCTGGTAGGGTGCAGCGACATCGAATCGCGCTGCCTAGGAGATATCATTATGGCTGCTTCCCCAGCCTCGCTGATTCACCCCTCGCGTATTCCCAATCGTTGGATCCAGTTGACAGCAGGCATCGTGGCCATGATGGCCATCGCGAATTTGCAATACGCATGGACGCTCTTCACCAAGCCCATCCAGGCGCATCTGCACGTGTCGCTGGTGGCGGTCCAGTGGACCTTCACTCTGTTCGTGGCGATGGAAACCTGGCTCGTACCTTTTGAAGGATACCTGGTCGATATCATCGGGCCCCGATTTATGCTGGGGTTGGGTTCGATCATGGTGGGGCTCGGGTGGATTGGATCGGGTTATGCGGAGACGATCAACGGCCTCTACTTCTGGTATGGAGTGGGCGGCGTTGGCGCCGGCATCGTGTATGGCGGCGCGATTGGGAATGCGCTGAAATGGTTTCCGGATCATCGCGGGCTCTGCGTGGGATTGACTGCCGGAGCTTTTGGCGTGGGCACCGCGACTACGATCTCTCCCATAGCCGACATGCTGAAGGTTTCGGGATACCAGCACACATTCATCGTCTGGGGAATTATCCAGGGAGTGGTGGTGCTGGCTTGCGCCTTGTTCCTGGCTAAGCCGCCGGCGGGATGGACGCCACCGGACTGGAAAGAGAAAGAGGCGAAGATCAAGGCCAAGGTGAACACTTCGGCGATTGACATGACGCCGATGCAGATGCTGCGCCAGCCGTCGTTTTATGTCATCTACCTGATGATGACCATGTTGGCATTCGGCGGTTTGGTGGTCACGGCTCAACTGAATCCCATGGCTTCCTCGTACCATGTGGATAAGATCGTGGTGGCCTTCGGCATGACGGCCCTGGTACTGGCCATCACCGTCGACCGCATCCTGAATGGGTTCACGCGTCCCTTCTGGGGATGGGTGTCGGATAACATTGGCCGCGAGAACTCCATTTTCATCGCTTTCGTTCTGGAGGCGATTGCGGTGTACGCGCTGCTGCAATTGATCAATCGTCCGGTGTGGTTCGTGGTGTTATCGGGCTTGTGTTTCTTCGCCTGGGGAAATATTTTCTCGTTGTTCCCCTCGCTCACCGGCGACCTCTACGGAAAAAAGTGGGCCACTACGAACTATGGAATCGTATACACGGCCAAGGGAGTGGCCGCAGGTTTTGCCGGTCCCGGCGCGGCCTGGTTGTTTGCCAAGACCGGCTCGTGGACAAAGGTTTTCTGGGCGATGATCGTGTGCGATCTGCTGGCTGCGTTCATGGCTTTGCTGTGGCTGAAGCCGATGGCGGCGCGGGCGGTGCAGGATTCGCAGCGCGCGGTCTCGACAGCTAATGTAGCGACGCCGATCAAAGCGCGCGGGGTAGCGTAGCGGAAAGCGCGGCTGTTTGCCGAAACTAGGGGTGGTATTTTCCGTTCACCTCGGTACCCATGACGGCGAAATCGGATCTGGAAGTCTCTAGCGGGTCGGTTTTGAAGGTGAAATCGATCGACGGCACTCGAACTTCGGCCTCCAATTGTGCCAAGGCTTTGAAGCCCTCGAAGCGATACTGCCGCGTGAGGTCTTCGTAATTCACCCGTTCGTCGCCTGCTCTGAAGACCAATTTGAAATCAAGAAATGCTGGAGTGCTTGCCGCATCCATCGCCGGCCAACGAGGTTGATCGATAATGGGCAGGTTGACCATCTGCAAGGTCGCAACCTTACCGTCAGTGCTGAAACTCAGACCTTCGGAAGGGACGGGAGTTACCCAGTACAGCCCTTCTGGAGAAATTGGGGAATGGAAATCATGAATTTGGTCTGCGGGGATCGCCGATCCCTTAAAGAGGGTGAGTCATGTGTGAGCAAAGATCCCTTCCTGAGCCCGCCGTGCCGCCCAGTATTCGCCAGCCATGTAACTGTAGTCGGTGGTAGGAGTGCCCCAAGCCAGCCGGTTACCTTTATTATCCGTGCCCATCCCGTGGAACCCACTGCAGCGCGCCAACTTTCCTTTGAAATGATAGATGCTGGAAAGTTCGACATTTGGCCCGGCCGGTTGGTTGTGGTTACCATTTTTATCGAGCCAAGGGATCGGGTACGGACATGTCCCGCCGTTGGACGGTTCATGATTCTGAGGGATGGAAGGCGCACAGCTCTGAGCCAGAGACTGGGCGTTCAGCAACGTCCCCGTCGCCTTCATGCCCAGGACGGAGCCAACACTGAGTCTTAGCCAACGCCGCCGATTCAACTCGAAGCCGAGAACGCGATCACTTTTCATAGCATCTCCAATCTGCTTTTGAACCTAACTCTTCTTCGGGTTTTGATCCCGCAATGTGTCCTCCGCGGACTGTGCGAGACGGTATTGAACGATTTGTACCACTAGCCACTGGGCTCACGGCACGATATCAGCAATCATTTCACCTTATCGGGAATTTTCGATCGATTCGTCGGACAGCGATGGTCCGATTCGTTCACTGACGAGGATAGAGGGCTGTAAGCCGGTTCTTGAATCCGGTCGGCGAGCAGAGAAATCCATTGTCTTGAGGGAGGTGGCATTCCTTCAGTCAGGCCGGGAACATCAGGTGCACCGCACAGTGCCCTTCCTATAAAATGCAGTGCAAAAATCGATGTTGAGGTAAACGGCCTGATCCCATGAGGTAAATCCAGTGTTAAAGGAGAATTCGTATGTTTAAGAACAGCCTAAAAATCGGTTTTGGATACGTCGTCCTGCTTGTAGCGCTGGCCCTGACAAACGCCCAGGCGCAGAAGAATCCGGTGAAAAACATCGTACTTGTTCATGGCGCTTGGGCAGACGGCTCTGGCTGGAAGGGCGTCTACGACATTCTTGCCAAGGATGGTTACAACGTCAGCATCGTTCAGGAACCGGAGACGACATTCCAGGAAGATGTCGCCGCTACGAGGCGAGTCCTTGCCCTCCAAGGTGGACCCTGCATTCTTGTTGCTCACAGCTACGGGGGAGCCGTAATTACCGAGGCGGGTACTGACCCGGCCGTCGTCGGATTGGTGTATATCGCGGCTCACATGCCAGACGCGGGCGAGAATGAGTCTGACGACGGGAAACGATTTCCCAGCGATCTAAGCAAGTCTGGTGCGATCAAGAAAACGGCCGACGGTTTCACTTATCTGGACCCGGCGCAATTTCACGAATACTTCGCCGCCGACCTTTCGACGGAACAAGCTGCCTTCATGGCGCGGTCGCAGGTGATGAACAAGGCTGAGAATTTCAGAGCAGTCATCACCACGGCTGCATGGAGAAGCAAACCAAGCTGGATGTTGGTAGCCGGTAGCGACAGAACAATCAACCCCGATCTCGAACGGTGGTATGCGAGCCGAGCCGGTAGCCACAAAGTCGAAGTCCCAGGCGCCAGCCACTCGGTCTACGTTTCACACCCGAAGGAGGTTGCGGCGCTCGTTGAAGAAGCTGCATCGCACGGTCGTTAGGGCGTCCCGTGCCTTGAACACGACTATGAGAAGCATTGGGGGAGATGGAATGCCGCACCCAACGGAATACTCGCAAGGACCGGCTCGCTCGGGGACAACCAGCCGCTGTGAAAAGAAAAGACGCATGGTCCGGGGCTGTATGCCCGGGCATTTCATTCCACAACAGTTCGTGCGATGCGGACAAGCGAAACTAAATCACGTGCACGCTTGAGCGGCCGTACGTCTGGTGGCCGGGGTCGCGCCTCCCACTGATTCTCCTTCGCATCCATCGGCGCGGATTTTGAACTGGCCTAACAGGGTGCGGAGTTGCGTGGACATCTCCACTAGTTGCTGCGATGCCTTTTGGGTATCGGAGGCTCCGTGGGTTGTGCCCTGAGCGGCTTCGGCCACGCCGGCGATGTTGCGGGTAATCTCGTTGCTGCCGCGGGCCGCTTCGCTGACGTTGCGCGACATCTCATTGGTGGTGGCGTTCTGTTGTTCGACGGCGGTGGCAATCGTGCTGGAGATTCCGTTCACCTGTGTGATCACTTCGCTGATCGAGGCAATCGCATCCATGGCGGCTCTAGTGTCGGTCTGAATGGCCTCGATTTTCCGCCGGATGTCTTCGGTTGCGTTGGCGGTTGCTTTGGCTAATTCCTTCACTTCATTGGCCACCACGGCGAAACCCTTGCCGGCTTCGCCGGCGCGCGCCGCTTCGATGGTTGCGTTCAGGGCGAGCAAGTTGGTTTGCTGGGCAATGGAAGTGATGAGTTCAATGACCTGTCCAATCTCGGTCGACGAATCGCCGAGTTTGGAGACGGTGGCGGTGGTGTTTTGAGCGGCCTTGACGGCCGAAGTTGCGACCCTGGCAGCTTCGGTCGCGCTCTTGGCGATTTCCCGGATGCTGGCGCCCATCTCGTCGGCGCCGGTGGCAACGGTTTGGAGGTTCTGGCTGACTGCCTGTGCCGCCTTGGAAACCACGTCGGCTTGGGCCGAGGTTTCTTCGGAGTTGGCGGTGATCTGCTGGCTGGTGGCATCCAGTTCCTGGCTGGCGTTGGCGACGCGCGCCGCATTTTCTGTGATGGCGAGGATCATGCGTTTCAGGCTGCCACTCATCTTATTGATGGCCGCGGTGAGGTCTCCGAGTTCGTCGCGGCTGCGGACGTTCAGATCGTCGCGGGTCAAGTCGCCCGCTGCGATGGCTTCTGCCTGGTCCAGAACGGATTGGAGGGCGCCAGTGATGGTGCGGCTCAGGAAGATGGCCACGGCGATTCCGATAGTGAGGGCGACGAAAACGGTCCCGGCCATAGCCCAGTTGAGGTCACGGTTGGCGGCGTGCAATTCGTCCTTGTTCTTGGCCAACAGCGTGACCAGCGAATCCGCCAAATCGTCGAGGGATTTCTTAACCGCGATATTGGCCGGGGTAACCAGGTCGGCATTTTCGTTGCCGGCGCGGATGACAGCATCGCGCTCGCCGCTCGCCGCGTGCTGGATGGCCGACTCTTCCGTCGCGCGAAGCCAGGGAAGATGCTTCTTGATATCGTCCAACCGCTCACGATCGTCGGACGGCCATTTGGGCGCCAAGTCATCTAATTGGGCAACATCTTTTGCAATGGATTTCCAGGCTCCGTTGAACGCCTTTTTCGCTTCCTCCCAGCGCGGCCGGTCAGTGCCTGCGAGAATCGCTTGGCGACCCTTGACTTGGGTATAGTTCAGATCGCGCTGCAACATTGTCGCGACCTCGATTGCCGGGAAACGCAGTTCAATCGCGCCGTCCTCACTTTGCCTGATGTTTGTCGACCGCACGTAGTTCATCGCTGCGCTGAAGACCATCAAGGCGAGGATCACGCCAAAGCCCAGGCCGAGCTTTTTCCCGAGTGTTAGCTTCATTCTTTCTCTCCGCACGTGGCAGCCATGTGTCAGACCGTGTGGGTCCCGCGCGTGCTCGTGGAATTTTTCCTGACAGCATGATTATCGACTGAATCTGAAAGGGGCTTTACCGGTTGCTCGAAAACTCGATTTGCGCGCTGAGCCCATAAAGGGGCATCTCAATTTTATGGACCTATGGCATCGCTAAAGCGATGCCCTGATACGAAACGCGAGTTTTCAGCAAACTGTTTACCGAGAGGAGAGGGTATGGCCTTCGGTTGTTACGGTCGACGGGAGGATCCCAAGGGTTATGGGGTTGTGGAATCCCACCCTAACATCGCAAAAGGCGCGACGTTAAGGATGGGGCACCCGGCTGCCGGGGCACCCACCGCTTTCCGACTAGCGGAGATCGTTTACTTCTTGGCTGCTTGCAGCCGCTCTTCCAGCTTGCTTACCTCTATGTTTAATCCTTCTGGAAGATGGGTACCGAAGGTCGCGAAGTGTTCCTTGATCAACGGCACTTCCGCCAACCAACCGTCGATGTCGACATTGAGTAGCTCGTCCACTTTTGCGGCGGTTAGGTCGAGTCCTTTGGTGTCAAGATCGGCCACTTCGGGCAGTCGTCCTATGGCGGTATCTTTGGCATGGACTTTGCCCTCGCAGCGTTCAAAGATCCATTTCAACACGCGGCTGTTTTCACCATAGCCGGGCCACAGGAACTTTCCGCTTTTTTCTTTATCTTGGCGAAACCAGTTGACGTAGAAAATCTTCGGCAGCTTGGATGGGTTGGCGAGCGCTCCCATCTTAAGCCAGTGGGCAAAGTAGTCGCCCATGTGATAGCCGCAAAACGCGAGCATGGCCATGGGATCGCGGCGTAACTGTCCGACCTTGCCGGTGATCGCGGCTGTGGTCTCGCTGCTGACCGTGGCGCCCAGGAAAGTGCCGTGCTGCCAGTTGAATGCTTCAGTGACCAGCGGAACAATTCCGGCGCGCCTTCCGCCGAACAGGATGGCATCGATCGGGACTCCCTGCGGGCTCTCCCATTCGGGGGCGATTACAGGGCATTGACTTAAGGCAGCTGTAAAGCGCGAATTCGGGTGTGCCGCTTTGCGTCCTGAGTCTGGAGTCCAAGGGCGGCGCAACCAGTCGATCAAGTGGGACGGCTTCTGCTCGGTCATTCCCTCCCACCACACGTCGCCGTCGAGCGTCATGGCGCAATTCGTGAAAACGGAGTTTCTGGTTATGGTGAGCATGGCATTGGCATTCGTCTTCATGCTGGTGCCGGGGGCGACGCCAAAGAAGCCAAATTCCGGGTTGATGGCATAGAGGCGGCCATCGGCGCCGAATTTCATCCAGGCGATGTCATCGCCAATGGACTCTACTTTCCATCCCGGAATCGTCGGGATCAACATGGACAGGTTGGTCTTGCCGCAAGCCGATGGAAAAGCGGCGGTCATGTACTTCGCCTGACCCGAGGGGCTGATCAACTTCAGAATCAGCATGTGCTCGGCCATCCAACCCTCGTCGCGCGCCTGCACGGAGGCGATGCGCAGCGCGTGACACTTCTTCGCCAGCAGCGCATTGCCGCCGTAGCCCGAGCCATACGACCAGATCTCACGCGTTTCGGGAAAATGGCAGATGTATTTGTTCTCCGTATTGCAGCGCCAAGTGCGGTCCGGCTGATTGGGGGCAAGCGGGAATCCAACGGAGTGGAGGCCGCGCACAAAATCTCCATCTTCGCCGAGAGCTTCGAGCACGCGACTTCCCACTCTGGACATGATGTGCATGCTGGCGACGACGTAGGCTGAGTCGGTGATCTCCACGCCTATACGTGACATTGGCGAACCGATCGGACCCAGGTTGTAGGGAACCACATACATGGTGCGGCCCACCATCGATCCCGTGAACAACCCGGCGAGCTTCTGCTTCATCTTTGCGGGATCTTCCCAGTTGTTGGTGGGGCCAGCTTCTTCTTTAGTGCGGGAGCATATAAAGGTCTGATCCTCGACGCGCGCGACATCTGCAGGGTCGGAGCGAACCAAGACGCTATTGGGGCGCTTCTCCGGATCAAGAGGGATGGCAGTGCCGGTGAGGATAAGCAGGCGCATGACGTCGCGGTATTCCTCGGGCGAACCGTCGCACCAGTGAACGCGGTCGGGTTTGCACATCTCGGCTGCTTCTTGAACCCAGCGCTCCAGCTTGGCATTCCTATGGTTATTCGCGGCGGGTTCAACCTCTATCGTGGTGGTGGCCATAGTGAATTCTCTCCGTAAAACAAACCGCGGATTGCGATCCCGCTAGTTGGTCGAAATGAACGCATGCAGGGAAGTGTCGCCTGTGAGCTAAGCGTGGGCTGCGGCCACGATGGCACGCTCTCCACCGCCGCAGCAAAGCCAGGCTGGTAGGTCCCTCGCCGGATTGAGCGGCCTTGGACAGCGCCGTTCCGGCAAACACAAACACTCATTTTCTCGCACTTTTGGGGATTATTCCAGCGAATGATTGTGGAGGTAAGTGCGGAGGGCGCGGACGCACTCCAGACAGCCGCCGGGACGGCGGCGCTACTCAATGGCAAATTGATCATGTCACTTCGAATTGTGACCGATGTGTCAATGATGGGTGATCGATGTCCTTGCGCGAATTTGGGTTGGAGGAGCGAAATGACCTTGTGAGGCAATGGTCAGTCATCAGACCACTGCCGATTTCCGATGATCGATACCCAATCATCACCGCGTGACGGGTTCGAGGCGATTCCAAGAAATAAGGTGTACCAGGAAGTTGCCCGGCAATTGGAGCGGCGTATTACCCAGGACCTGAAGCCGGGCGACCGGCTCCCACCCGAGCGGCAACTGGTGCAAATGCTTGGAGTCAGCCGAGGCTCCGTACGAGATGCGATTCGCAGCCTGGAACTGATGGGCCTGCTCGAACCGCGCCAGGGTATCGGGACGGTGGTATGCGATCCCGGGAGCAAACCCCTCCAATCCTCTGGCGAACGCGCTCATCGCGAAGCGGAAGATGATTGCGGAACTGCTCGATGTCCGCAAAATGATCGAGCCACCCTTGGCCCGGCGGGCCGCTCTGCACGCCTCACCCGATGAACTCGCCGAGATGGAGAACATTCTCAAACGCCAGGCGGCGAAGGTGCGCGAAGGCGATCCAGGAATTGAAGAGGACGCCGAATTCCATTACAGCATTGCTCTGGCGTCCGACAACAGCGTGGTCTTGAAAATAGTAGACGTGCTGATGGATTTGTTGCGCGAAACGCGGGAACGGTCGCTGCAAGGCGAAGGACGACAAGAAAACTCGCTCGCCGGTCACCAGCGAATTCTTTTAGCTCTGAAACGTGCCGACGCCGCAGCCGCGGAGGCTGCTATGCGCCAGCACATACAGGAAGTCGAAAACATTGTTCTGAAGAAGCTCTAAAGATGTTCTGAAGAAGCTGTAAAAGAATGGAGGTTTTCACAATGGGCCAGTTATTCGCGGTCGAAGTGATTTACCGAGGGGTCTTTCAGAAGACCCTGGCCAAGAACATAACGCGCGGCATTGTTCTGGCTGCGCACAACGAAGGCAAACTGGGTATTTCGTTTGGTCGTTATGGAGATGCTCCGGAACGTAATGGGATTCCAGCCAAGAGTTTTGCCATCGTCGCCAACGACGAGCAGACGCTCGAAGCCGGAATGGCGCAATACGAACCGAAGCAAGTCGACCTCACGGTAGTACTCGATGACACACTCTGTAAGGGCACCGAATCCTGGGCGTGGTAGGGCTTGCAGCCGGTGCATCGCGCGCTCAAACCGGGGCACATACTCGCGGTAATTTCTCGGGAAAACGCGCCCGCCCTGCTGCAGAACATTCACCGCCGGGAACAGCCTTACAAGCTGGGAATCGTAAAAGGCGTGACCAGCTTTTCCGGCATGTGGGTTTACAAAGATGACCATACGGACGTACGCATCCTGGGCGTCATTGCCAAGGCGCTGCCGGAATTATTCAGCCTGAAATCGGTGGAACAATTCATCAACGAAAAGCTGAAGAACCCGCTGAAAGTCACGTCTGCTCGCAACGCTTTTGAGCGCTTCACCACCGTCGATGTGAAAGCCGGCCAGGGCAATCCCGAAGAGTTGTTCAAGTTCGAGCTGCCGGGTTGGAAGGAAATGCGGGGCGGCGTTTCGGTGAAGGGTCAGGAGCAGGGCGGCCCGTATGCGGATCCGGTCAGCAAAGAAGTGGGAGGGTTCCGGCCGCACCGCAACGAGCTGTTCAAGAAGTACTCGACGCGGAGCATGAGGCCGGTGGTGAACTTCTCCACCTGCACCAAGTGCACACTGTGCGGACTCAACTGCCCGGATGCGTCATTCGACGTCACGCCGGACGGACACTACGACGCCAATCTCGAGTCGTGCTGCGGTTGCGGCATTTGCGCAGAGGTTTGCCCGGTGAAGGAATGCGTGTCGATGGTGAACGAATCCGAGTTCCACGATAACCACAGCCAATGGGAAGCGTTCCGGAAAGACAAAGACGCGTACTTGAAATGGCTGGAGAGCACGATCGAAAAAGCGGAACCGATTGAAGAGCGGTCCCACGGATTCCGGTATCGCGGTCAGTATGCAGAACAAATTCCCGAAGCTCTGGAAGTAGCGAAAAAAGGCTAGCGGGGCCGGCGGCAAGCTCGAAGACAAGGAGATTAAGATGGCGACACTCACATTACCGGTTGAGGAAAAAAAGAAAATTCAAGAACAGGAAGCTCTGATTACGGGCGCCGAAGCGATTGCGATTGCATGCAAATTGGCGAACGTCGACGTGGTCACGGCTTACCCGATCCGGCCTTACGACACGGTGATGCAGTACATCAGCCAGCTGGTCGCAGATGGCGAAATGGACTGCGAATATATCGTGGCGGAAGGCGAGCATTCCCAATTCGAAATCGTGAAACATGCGTCGGTTTGCGGGGCGCGGGTGTTTTGCGGTTCGAGCGGCGTGGGCTGGATGTATGCCATGGAAGCGCTGACCGTCAGTCCGGCGCTGCGCGTTCCGATGGTGTGCATGGTGGGCAACCGGGCGCTGGACGATCCCGGCGCCTTTGGCGTGGAACACAACGATGCGCTCGCAGTCCGCGACCTGGGTTGGATGTTGACCTGGGTGGACAGCGCGCAGGAAGCACTGGATACGGCTCTGATTGCGTATCGTGTGGCAGAAGATCGCCGCATCTTTGTGCCCCTGGCGATCAGTTGCGACGGCGCATTTCTGACGCACTCGCAAGCATTGGTAAAGATTCCGGCAGCGGAGCAGGTCAAGAAGTTCCTGCCTCCGTATAACCGCGGCGATCTGCTGCTCCATCCCGACAACGTGATTTCGGTGGCCCCACAGGCCAACGAGGACTGGGTGATGGAGATTCGACGGCAGAACTACAAAGTCACCGAAGTGGCCTGCGACGTGATTCGCGAAGTCTATGCGGACTTCGAGAAAACGTTTGGACGCAAGTACGGCAATCCGTTCTTCGAAGAATATATGACAGAAGATGCGGA
Source organism: uncultured Acidobacteriaceae bacterium (assembly GCA_963699405.1). Taxonomy (GTDB): domain Bacteria; phylum Acidobacteriota; class Terriglobia; order Terriglobales; family Acidobacteriaceae; genus Acidiflorens. The sequence continues at coordinate 96,097 of CAVOTW010000012.1, forward strand.
AGTCGTGCTGCTGGGCATGGGAACGATGTCAACGCCGGTGAAGGTGGCGATTCGGAAGATGCGCGAACAGGGCAAGAAAGTCGGGTTCGTACGTCTGCGCTGGTTCCGTCCGTTTGCGGGTCCGGAGATTGCCAAGTGCCTGTCGCGATTCAAGGCGATTGGCATACTCGATCGCGACTTCTCGTTCGGTTCGCCGGACTTGAGTGGCGTGGTGGCGACGGAAGTTCGCTCGGCCATGTACTCGCAGCAGCAGCACCAGACCGCCGGTGATTGGCTTTATTGGCGGGCTAGGTGGCCGCGAAGTGACAGTGCCTGACGTGGAAACGATGACCGATATCGTGTTCCAAGCCGCGAAAGGTAAGGCGCAACCCCTGACGCAATGGATCGGGCTGCGGGAGTAAATGTGCGAGGCGAGCTTCGACGGGCATGACGCGTACCTCATCTATGAGAGCCGGAAAGGACAAATTATGAGCACCAGCACTTTTGTAGACGAGAAACCTACGCAAAACCTGGAAGCCTTCAAAGGAGTCAAGAAGGTTCCACACGAAGAGTACTTCACGTCCGGCCACCGCACCTGCCAGGGCTGCGAGTCTGCGCAAATCATGAAACTGATGGCGAAGGCTGCAGGTCCACGAACGATTGTTCTGGGCAGCACCGGTTGCATGTACGTGGCGAACACCTCCTACTACTCAACTCCGTGGGGCGTCCCGTGGATGCACACGCAATTGGGCAGTTCGGGCTCGAGCGCGCTGGGAGCGGCGGCGGCATTCCGCGTCCAGATGCGCAAGGGCGTTATGAAGGATGAACCCATCAACGTCATCGCATTCTGCGGCGACGGCGGCGGCGCGGACATGGGACTGGGCGCGATTTCGGCTACCATGTGTCATCCCGATTACAACCTGCTGATCCTGATGTACGACAACGAGTCGTATGCCAATACGGATATCCAGATTTCCGGGACATCGCCGTATGGCGTCAACACGTCGTTCAGTACGCCGGGAAAAGTGAAACGGATCATGAATCACCGCTGGAAGAAGAACATGGCGCCGTTAATGATGGTTGGCCATCCCACGGTGAAGTATGTGAGCACGATCTCGACGTCGTATCCGCTGCAGGCGATGAACAGCGTCCGCAAGGCGCTGTCGGTCGGCGGTCCTACCTTTATTCACTGCCTTAACCCCTGTCCGAAGGGCTGGGATTTCGATCCCGTGCTTTCGTTCCAGTTGGGCGAACTGGCCGTGAATACCGGCATCTTCCCGCTGTACGAAATCGAAAACGGCAAGCTGAAGATGTACGGCAAGAGCAAAGACATTGCGAACGGCAGATTCAAACGTCTTCCGGTTCGTGATTACTTGCTCAAGCAGGGAAGGTTCGCGCATTTCATCGAGGAAGATATCGAATACTTCCAGAGCAAGATCGACGAGATGTGGAACAAGTGGCTGGTGCCGGGAATCATCCCGCTCCAGAAAGACGCTGGAACTGAATAACTTCCGCCCGCCCTGGAAACGGGGCGGGTTTCGTTTATGCCGGACCCGGATGCTCCGGCTCCGGCCAGAAGCGTACGCGACAGCAGCGAAGACGACCGATTGTGACCGTCCCAGGAGGAGGCCGATATGGCCACGAATGTGACCTCCTTGCTAAGTAGGGACTCCAAGCGCACCAGCGTGTGCCGCGGAAGCTGCGGTCGCAGACTGGGCGATGAGCGCGATCGCGAATCCGCAATTCCAGTGGGCGTTCGTCACAAAACCGCCTGCCGTCGTTCTGCCCACCAATATTCCTGTAAATCCTTCCGCGACTTTCCCTCGAAGTCGCCAACTTTATCTCCGTCACATACTCCGAGCCAACGTTGAGCCTGCGCGAGCAATACTGCATATTTCCCGCGTACAACGATCCGTCTTGCCGCAGTGGGCAAGTGAAGAGGAATAATGCCATGGGTATTGGAATTGTTGCTACCGAAACCACGAGACAGCGCTCAAGAGAAGCTACGGCAGCATTGCTGGAAATCGCTGGATCCAGTTGGTGTGCGGCATCATCGCGATGGTCGTCATCTCCAACTATCAGTATGCCTTCACCCTCTTTACCCCAGGCATGAAACAGACCTTCACCGGAGTGCCTTACGCGAAAATAGCGGCCGTGTTTTCGGCTTTCATACTGTTTGAGACCTGGCCGATGCCGGTGGCTGGGTATTTTGTCGATAAGTTCGGCATCCGGAAGCTGATGACATTCGGCGCGATCTTGCATCGCGCTGGGATGGGTGCTGGGTGGGACCATCGCGACGTCGCCGCTTGCGCTTGTACTTATATTACGGCGTGATTGCCGGAACCGGCGCGGGGATCATTTACATTTCCTGCGTTGCCAATGCAGTGAAGTGGTTTCCGGACAGGCGGGGTTTGGCGGTTGGACTTACCGCCGCAGGATTCGGAGGCGGCGCCGCGCTCACAATCATGCCGATTGCCAGTTCGATTCACAGCATGGGTTGGGCCAAGGCGATGGCTGGTCTGGGGGATCGGCCAGGGCATCATCGCCTTCACCGCGGCCATGATACTCCGCCATCCGCCGTCAGGCTGGGTGCCTGCCGGCGTGGGACCAGCGCGCAAGAACTTGCACAAGGCCGTCGTGCAGTCGAAGGTGAATTTTACCTGGATCGCAAACTGTTGAGCAGACCCGAGTTTTATCTGCTCTACGCCATGTTTTTCTTTGCCTGCGCTGGCGGATTGATCGCGACCGGAAACCTTTCACAAATTGCCAAGTCGCTCCATGTGAGCGACGCGAAGGTATGGGGCTTCGCGATTGTTCCGTTGGCCGCAACCTTGACGTCACTTGCAACGCTCTGTCGCAGAATCGTCTGGGGGACGGTCTCAGACTGGCTGGGGCGTGAATATACGATGTTTCTGACGTTTGGCGTCGAGGCGGTCCTGGTGTTCCTGGTGACGAGAGTGGCTGGAAGTCCGATCGGATTTCGTGGTGCTGTTCTCGTTCGTTTTCCTTTTCTGGGGCGAGATCTTATTCCCTGTTTTCGGCGACGACGGGCGACGTTTTCGGTCCGAAGAACGCTTCCGCCAACTATGGCATGGTGTATACGTCCAAGGGAGTGGCTTCGGTATTTGCCGGATTTGGCGCGGCGACGCTGGCGGCGTACTTCGGCGGCTCTTTCACAGTGCCCTTCTACATTTCAGCTGTGCTGTGTGGCATTGCGGCCATCTTCTCCCTGTTTGTGCTGAGACCGTTGATCAGGGGCAGAATTGCGAAGGAGGCTCCAACAACCGCGGTAACCCCGATGCCTCCCAAGGCCGCAATCGGACAGGCGCAGGACGACCACCGTCTGGCGGGAGTTGGACGCTAGGCGTGAGCTTCGACGGAGGCAAGGAAAGCTTTCGTCTGGCGGGCCCGTCAAGCTGATTGAAAGGAGATATCTTATGGCAGCGACAACCATCGCTCCGCCGGTAGAACAGCCGGTGGAGAAGAAAACCGTACAGGTCTCTGAACCAAAGCCGGTGAGCCCGCAGCAACCGGCCCGAGATCTTCTGGTCGAGATCTTCAGTGGACACGAAGAATTTCTTGGCTGGACACCCGACTAGCGCGGGGTCGTGTAGTAGTGACACGCCGAGATCACCGCAAGCTAGACGTTCGAGTCCGCGCCGCCCTTTTGGCGCTTCCTTGTCTGCCCAGGGGTCTGCGTCGAGGAACATCGTCGGCAAAACCAAAGTAATGCCCGTCGTGAGGCACCTCACTGCTAACAGCGGACGAACTCCATTGCAATATATGGCAGGGATTCCCGTATGCAGATTCGGCAACGAATCATCTTGTTTGTCCTCGCGGCGCTTGCATTCTGCCCTTCTGCTTTCTGTGGCCAGTTCGTAGTATTTCCGAAGGCGAATGCGTTGCCGTCTCCTGACGGACGATACGAAGTGCGGAATGACGTGGCGCATCATTCTCCATCTGACTTCACCGGCACGTTCAACAGTCTTTGGCTGGTTGAGATTGCCACTGGGCGGTCGCGCAAACTCGATGATTATGTTGGCGTCGCCGCTGTTGCGTGGTCGGGAAACGAGTTCCTTGCCGTCACGGAATACGTCGGCAAAAGGACCTCTCGCGCGCTGGTATTCCCATTGGCCCATCTCGATGATGCGGTGGTACTGGATGAACCGGGATTGGTCCGCATGGTTCCTTCCGATCTCCGACCGACGCTACGCGAGAACGACCACGTCTTCGTGGAGGCGTCGCGGATCGAAGAGGACAAACTGTATCTCTGGGTGTGGGGATATGGTTCGCATGACATCAAGGGTTTTCGCTGGCACTGTGAATACGTTCTTGAAGATGGGAAGATTTTCTGCACCCAAGATCGCGTAGCCCCCTGAGGCCGGACAATCGGTGACTATTGCAGTGAGGCGAGAGCGCTCATTGACCCCAGCGGCCGAAGTTTTGACTGTAAACGGGATGTTTCGCCAATTGACTGTGAGCTTATTTGCGATGCGGGCGGTGTAACACTCGAGGTCATCTTTAGTGGCCCAAAACGTCTATGTCGCCGCAAACGGCATGAAAATCCAGGCGGGTCGTAGTTGGTGTAAACGGGATTTTGGGACAACTGACTTCCAAGGCAGCGTGCAAATCCTTTTTGATGATTAAGTTGGCCTATCTTCCTGCCGAGAAAGCACGCATCGCCATCTCCGCAGTAAAGACCCAATAGAAATTTTTGGGCCTGGTGTCGTCTTTCGCCTACCATTTCCGATTTTCTCAGTAGAGGGTTTTAGGGGCCTAAAAGGAAACTCCGGGCTAGATAGACGGACGCAAGCAAACAAACAGGGAAAAGGAGAGCACCATGATGCCCAAAACGTTTCGCATTGCATTAACGATTGTTCTTGCCAGCTTTGCGCTTAGTTCCGCTGCTTGGGCGGGGACCTGTTCAAACGCATCTGTGAGTGGTATCTACGGGTCTTTGGGCGAGGGCACGAACCCCGAGGGTCAGCCCGAGGCCAACCTGTTTCAGTTCAAACTTGACCCATCCACAGGCACGTTTACAGGAACGGATGAAACCGGGGCTTCTGTTAGTGGAACATACGAAGTCGCTCCGAACTGCACCCTCAAGGGTACGACCGCGAAAGGCGGAAGCACTCACCCGTTCTCTGCTGTGGTCACTTCCGCCGGGTTGCAATCAGTCAGCGGAAACCCAGGTGCTACCAATGGAGGTGTCTGGGTGGCGCAACGTTCTCCGACCTGCACCAATGCCGGAGTTAAGGGTCGCTTTGGGTTGGCAGTGAGGGGGAGCTTCCTCGCAGGGGCGCCGTTCACGGGTCCAGTGATCCTCATCGGCGAGTTAGCATTACGTGTTAACGCTTCTGGAGATGGAGTGATAAGCGGACACATAGCGGGTAGCGAGAACGGCACGATTCTCACATTCGCTGAGGAACCAATCACAGGGTCTTACTCGGTCGATGCGAACTGCAAGGGCACACTTACAATAACGCCGAAAGGCGAGTCCGCATTAAATTTCAGCTTCGTGATTGTTGATGGTGGGAAAGAGATGCTTGCTATTGAGACGGACGCAGACACGGTTGTCACCGCTACCTTGCAGCGGTGACTTTTCGATTCCGGGTGGAGATTGTCCCGAATCGCAACTAAAACACCACTGTCGCCCGATGTTTGGGCGGCTCTTTTTCATCACGCTGAGAGCGCTGCATGTAACTTCGGTTATCAGGCGATAGCGCTCATTGAGGTTTGAGTGAAATCGGAATTTTACAACGTCAGATGGGAGGCTATTTTCTTCCAAGCGCCAACCCGCCTAACGTTCCGGGCTGCACCGTAATCACATCCGAACCGGTGGTCCGGCCTGCGACGATAGGCTTGTCGGGGACGGTCTCGTAAGCATATCCGGTCAGAGTGCCGCTTACATCGCCGTATTGCTGTTGGTGCTCAAACGTGACGCTGAGTCTGGCCCAGCCGTAGTGAATTTCGCCGTCCACGACGAACTTTAGTCCCAAATATCGATTCTTGACACCCTTACCTTTGCCGGCCCACGGGCCCAGGTCGGAGTACTGGTCGCCAACACGGCCGAAATCCTCCACTGCCATCAGTGGGAAACGAACGGAGAAGTTGCCTTTTGGTCCGATTTCGACGCCGGCGTGCAATGCGGAGGCAGCAGAAAAAAAATATCCGCCGCTGGTACGAAGACGTCTACCGGCGACCAGGTTGCTGGCGATGCCGGATGCATCGAGCCCTACCTCCAAGCCCGCGGTTCCCGCGTAAAACGTCTGGCGCAGCACAAAGTCGTTGATGCCGTCGTTGTTGACATCAATGTATAGGTCTCCGTGCGTCACCCGATACGTTTCCGTATAGACAACTTCGGCCTCCGAGGCCCCGGCCAGCGCCAACACACTCACTCCGGTTGCGGCCGCCACCTGCGCGTACGTATTGAGTCGCCGATTAAGGGAATCGGAAATTTTGAACGTCTTACGCGATTGGGGAGCGTTGGACATAAGCCTGTCGCCAAAAGGGGTTTCATTATCGGGCCGACTGCATCAAGAGTCAACGCTCAATTGTCGAAACCAACAATTACACTCAAAAACCCCGAACCGCGGCAATCGCGCAAACGGAACCGCTTTACGAATTCATCTTTCCTTAACATTGCCGTCACAGTGGGGAAATATCTACCGCCTAATGTTCTTGCAGTTTTTCCGCCACGCGTCAGGCCTGTGGGGCCCTGCGCCGGGGCAATTCCAGGAAACGGAGAACTCAGCATGATTGCACCGCAGCAAGCCTTTGCCAATTTCAGGCGGGTGATGGCGTCATTACTGGCCATAGCCATTACCGTGGGACCGACCGTTACTCCCGCGTTCGCCTCTTCGGTCAAGCCGGAAAGCAAACCAGCGAGCAGAGCACACGCCACCGCGACGCCGATTCAATACCTGGTGGTAATTTTCAACGAGAACATTTCTTTCGATCACTACTTTGGAACTTACCCGAACGCGTTGAATCCAGAGTTTGAAAATAAGTTCAAAGCCAAAGCCAACACTCCTGCCGTCAACGGACTGTCGGCCGCGCTGCTGACGAACAACCCCAATCTGAATCCGGCAAACGGCAGCGGAGCGACCAATCCGTTCCGGCTCGACGTGAAGCAGGCCAATACCGCGGACCAGGACCATAACTACATGCCCGAGCAACAAGCGTCCGACGCCGGGTTGATGGACCTGTTCCCGCTGTACACGGGAACCGCCGGACCGCCGCCAGCAGGAGGCGGAATCGTGAATACCAACGGCCTGGTCATGGGTTACTACGATGGCAATACCGTGACGGCCCTGTGGAACTATGCTCAGAATTTCGTTTTGAGCGATAACTCCTACGGGACCACTTTTGGGCCTTCGTCGGTAGGTCTGATGAATCTTGTATCGGGCCAGACCAACGGCGTGGTTGCGTCCCTGAATGGAACGGGCAGTTTCGTGCCCGGTGGATCGGACGGATCGCTGACCAACATCGACGATCCCGACCCGATCGGCGACGTTTGCTCAAATCCGACTCGCAATCAGGCCCAAATGGGAGGCATGACCATAGGCGATCTATTGAACAACGCCGGGGTGACGTGGGGTGGTTTCATGGGCGGCTTCAATCTGACGATCCAGAATCAGAACGGGACGACGGGTTGTAACCGCAGCACAACCTCGAATATTACGGGTGTAACGGAAACCGACTACATCCCGCACCACTCCTTGTTCGCATATTGGCCATCTGTTGCCAACCCGAATCACACTCGACCCGCCAGTCTTTCAGAGATCGGGAATAACGGGCCCGCCAACCACCAGTACGATATTCAGGATTTCTACGCCGCCGCTAGCGCTGGACTCCAGCCGGCGGTAAGTTTCCTGAAAGCGCCGGGTTACCAGGATGCGCACGCTGGTTACTCCGATCCGATTGACGAGCAGAACTTCGTCGTGACAACGATCAACTTCTTGGAGAGTCTGCCGACCTGGAGCAGCACCGCCGTGGTCATCATGTATGACGACTCCGACGGCTGGTACGACCATCAGATGGGACCGATCGTCAATACTTCGACCGGCCCGCTAGATGCTCTGACCGGACCGGGCGCTTGCGGCACGGCGGCAACCTCGCTGCCTGGCTATGCTGGCGCGGCTGTGAACCCACATGCTCTCGGCCGCTGCGGTTATGGTCCGAGATTGCCGATGCTGGTCATTTCACCGTGGGCAAAAGATAACTTCGTGGACCACACAGTCACGGACCAGACGTCGATCATCCACTTCATCGAAGACAACTGGCTAGGTGGACAACGCATTGGCAACGGTTCGTTCGATGCCTATGCCAACTCCATCGTCCAGGATTTCGATTTCACCAAGATTCGAGCGAATGGGACGCTGTGCTTGAGCCCAATCACGGGAGAAGTAGACAAGAAACTCTGTCAGTAACGCAAGAAACTGTATTCCAGCCGGTCGAAGCGGGCATGCGAAAATTGGTATCGCATGCCCGCTCTTGTTTTTAGGTTTCATATCTGCAAGCATGCGTCTGCATAAGGAGAATGGAGCTTTGGGAATCACGCGACGAGAATTTCTAGCACGGGGCGGAATGGTGACGATGGCGTTGGCTATGCGCCGGGGCATGGGGCACGCGATGTCTCATGCGGCCCCGCCCAAGTTTCGCCCGCAGTTGAATGCGAGTTCTCTCGCACAGTTTGTTGACCCCCTGTCTCTACCGCCAATCATTTCGCCTAGCGGTCATCGGCCAAGCCCCGGGAATTCCGCGGTCCAACTTCCGTATTACCGCGTGGCAATGCGGCAATTTGAAACGCAAGTACACCGCGATTTGAAACCGACTCGCCTTTGGGGATATGGGTCGACTTCGCCGGGACCAACCTTTGAAACGCGCAGTGGGCAGGGCGTTCTCGTCGAGTGGGTGAACGAACTTCCGGAGAAGCATTTCCTGCCGATCGACCACAGCATTCACGGGGCGGAGGCGGACAAGCCCGAAGTGCGTGCGGTGGTTCACCTCCACGGCGCGAAAGCTCCGCCGGAAAGCGATGGCTATCCTGAGCATTGGTATGTGCCCGGCAAGTCGGCTATCTGCCATTATCCCAATCAGCAGGACGCAACCATGCTGTGGTATCACGACCACGCGCTCGGCATTAACCGGCTGAATGTTTTTGCTGGACTGTTTGGTGCATTTTTTGTGCGTGATGAATTTGAAGATTCCCTGAACCTGCCTCGCGGCAAATATGAAATACCGCTCGCCCTTTATGATCGGGTTTTCGATCTGGATAGCCAACTGAACTACCCGGTATCGGGGGACGAGAAATCTCCGTGGGTGCCGGAAGTTTTTGGTGACGCGATCTTGGTGAACGGGAAACTTTTTCCTTACCTGGAAGTCGAACCGCGCAAGTATCGCTTCCGCGTGCTTAACGGCGCCAATGGCAGGTTCTTTCACTTGACCTTCTCCAAAGGCGGCGAGACTTTTGGTCAAACTTTCCACCAGATCGGCAGCGATCAAGGACTATTGCCGGCGCCCGTGCCGCTGAAGATCGTGTCCATAGCGCCTGGAGAGCGCGCCGATTTGATCGTTGATTTCTCCGGCAGCGCTGGCGCGAGCCTCATTCTCAAGAATGACAATTTGAACGTGATGCAGTTTCGGATGGCGGGGAAGGGAATGCGAGATGAGAGCGCACTGCCCCAGACGCTGCGACCCGTGCCGAAGATGGCGGAATCGTCAGTCGTGAAAACGCGCGCGTTGACGCTAGTGGAGCAACAGGATCTGGTCCAGCGGCCGGTGCAGATGTTATTGAACAATGCGCATTGGAGTATGCCGGTGACGGAGAATCCAGTTCTCGATTCGGTTGAGATTTGGAATCTCATCAACACGACCGATGACGCTCATCCAATTCATCTGCACCTGGTTAAGTTTCAGATTCTCGATCGCAGAGCTTTCGACATCGCCAGGTACTGGATGAAAGGAGAGCTCAATTACAGGGGGCCGGCGATGCCACCGGAGCCGGGTGAAGCCGGCTGGAAGGATACGGTGCGTGTTGATCCCGGAATGGTAACGCGTATCATTATCCGTTTCGAGGGGTTCACGGGACGGTATGTATGGCACTGCCACGTCCTAGAACACGAAGATAACGAGATGATGCGGCCATTCGATGTGGTGGCGCGGTAATTTCAGACCCGATTCTACGCGTGTACAGCACCTCGCCGGCGCGTTGGATGCAACGAGCTACTTGCTACAGTTTGCGTCGACCGCTATGGGCGGATAATCGGGCATTGCGCCTGGCTTTTGCGGGTCAACAAGCTTGCGGAAAGACGACAGATCGTTGTCTTTCAGTTTCTGCCATTCTTCCAGCGTCCCGTTCATGGCTGCGCAGACTCTTTGCCAGGCCGCAAATGATTCGGCGGACGGCGCAAAATCAGCACCATCTACCAGGGCAATCAGCGATACCAGGCTATCGTTCACAGTGAGGAAGCTGCCGCCCTTGGGAGTATCGAGAATATAGACGGACTTGCCTTCGAGCGCCCCCACTTTCGAATCGAGTTGTGTCGCCCCGGCGGCGGCCGGATCCGCCGCCGGCCGTTTGGCGAACTCCGCCAGTCGCGAACGCAGGTCTTTGGTTTGCTCATAGGCGGCGAAGTTTCGGCCTAGCGTTGCCGAAATCTTCAGTTCCAGGTTGAGTGAACTCTGCAATTCGTTGCGCGCATAATTCACCCGCGGGTCCATCTTCACCTCGAGGGGCTGGCGATAGGTCTGGCCGTTTACGGTTAGCCGGACTTCGTAGGTTCCGGGCAAGACCAGCGGACCTTGCGGCGGGAGCGGAGTTTCGCCAACGATTGCGCCCATGGGATAGTTGTATGGAGTCTGCACATGCACGGCCTGCGGGTCGGCGAAGCGCAGATCCCAGACAAAGCGATGCATGCCCGGCGTTTTCGCCAGCGGCTGGCGATGCGCAATCCAATACTCTGCAATTTGCAACGGCTGTTCATGAACCTCGGGCAGGGGTGCGCTGGAATATGCGCGAATCAGTTTTCCTCCCGCATCGTAAATCTCGATCTGAATATCGGCATTCGTCGTCGGCAGAAAGTAATCGAGGATGGCGCCGTCGGGAGGATTTTTTCCGGCGGGAATTTCCGGCGGCAGCGGTGTGTCCTGATTTTCGTCGCGGCGTATTCGTATCGCGGGCCGCGGGGCAAAGAGAACCGCTTTTACCGTAGGCGATTGCGGGTCAATCTGGCGGAGCGGCGAAAGATCATCGAGAATCCAGAATGAGCGGCCGTAGGTTGCCGCGATGAGATCGTCCTGCTCGATGGCGAGATCATGCACGGCCACCATCGGCATATTCAGACGCAGGGATTGCCAGTGGGCGCCGCCGTCGAAAGAAACGTAGGCACCCTGCTCGGTTCCTGCATAGAGGAGATTCTTGCGCACGGGATCTTCGCGGACCACGCGAACAAAATCGGTGGCGCCGATCCCGCTTACGGTTTCCTGCCAAGTGTGGCCGAAATCGTGAGTTTGAAAAATGTGTGGACGCAAGTCATCCAGCGAATTCCGGTCGACGGCGACATAGGCCGTGCCGGCATCGAAGTGCGACGCTTCGATAAGTGGCACCGCGCTCCACTCGGAGACAGCGGACGGTGTGACATTCTGCCAGGTCGCGCCGCCGTCGCGCGTCAATTGCACCGCGCCGTCATCGCTGCCGGCCCAGATTACTCCTTCTGTTACGGGCGATGGAGCAATGGTCATCAGTGAGCCGAGCGGTTTTTTCGGATCTTTCTCGTCCGCCGGAGTCCGCGTCAGATCGGGGCTGATCGTCTCCCAGTTCGTGCCCCCGTCAACGGTCTTCAGCACAAATTGCGTTCCCAGATAAAGCACGTGCGGATCGTGGGGCGAGAAGACCATGGGAATATTCCAATTGAAACGGTATTTTGTTCCGAACGGAATTGGCCCCGGAGAAATATCGCGCACCTGCCCGGTCTTTTTCGACAATCGCACCACACTGCCCACGGGGCCGGCGTTATAAACCACATCCGAATCGAGTGGGTCGGGAATGGTGTAGCCACTTTCTCCCGGGCCTACGGGAAACCAGTCGCGCTCGGTGATCTGGCCATCGTTGCCGCGACTGGAGGTAGCTGCGGTTCCGCTGTCTTGCTGCGATCCATAGACCCAATAAGGAAATCTGTGATCGGTGGCCACGCGATAGAACTGGCCTGTGGGCTGGTTGTACCAGGTGCTCCAGGATTCTCCGCCATTCATGCTGATGGTCGCTCCCTGGTCCACTCCGAGCATGATGCGTCGCGAGTTTGTGGGATCAATCCAGACGGTGTGATAATCGTCGCCGCCGGGCGCGCCCTTGATGACCGTAAATGTCTTCCCACCGTCGGTTGAGCGGTAGAGGGACTGCCTGGGAACATAAATGACGTCGGGATTACCGGGATCAACGAAGATCTCGCTCATGTACCAGAAGCCGAGGACGCGATCGTCTGTCGTGGCGCGCTTCCAGTTTGCTCCGCCGTCGTCGGAGCGGTACAGTCCGTTGTCCTTGTCCTTCGCCTCGATCAGCGCGTAAACACGCTGGCCATGCGTGCCGGGAGCGACCGCTACGCCGATGCGTCCCCAACTCTTGGGGGGCAGGCCAAGGCCGGCGACCGGCTTCCAGGTGACGCCTTCGTCCGTCGATTTGTAGATGCCGCTGCCCGGGCCGAACCCAGTTTCGATTTCTCCGGGCTTGCGAATGGGGTGCCAGAGCGCCGCATAGACGATGTGTGGATCGCCGGGCGCGAAGCAGAGATCAACGGCGCCAGTGACTTCGTCTTTGAACAGGACTCGCTTCCAGGTGCGGCCCCCATCGGTGGAGCGGAAAACTCCACGCTCGGTGCTCGGCCCATAGCTGTGGCCCATAGCCGCGAGCAGAACAACATCAGGATTGCGGGGATCTATGAGGATACGCGCGACGTGACGAGTATCGTCCAGCCCCAGATGCTTCCAGGTTGCGCCCGCGTCCGTGGACTTGTAGACGCCGTTTCCGTAAGTGATGTCGGAGTAGACATTATTTTCTCCGCTGCCCACGTAAATGATGTTGGGGTTGGAGGGTGCGAGAGCGAGCGCGCCGATCGAAGCCACAGGCTGACTGTCGAAGATCGGCTTCCAGACGGTGCCGCCATCCGCTGTCTTCCACACGCCGCCGCCGTTCGAGCCAAAGTAGTAAACGGCTGGATCTCCCGGAACGCCTGCAACCGCATTCACCTTGCCGCCGCGGTAGGGGCCGATCATTCTCCACTGCATGGCGGAGTAAAGGTTGGGATCGGCGGATTGCGCGAACATCGATCGGTTGTGGAAAAGGGAAGAGGCTAGAAGAAGTAGGCTGAAAAACCCCCAAAAACGGAAAGTACGCGTGATCAAAATATCTGCTCCCTCGGGACGCGAGAGAATACCGTGTTTTCGCGCTGGTGGCAACCCGACATGGAGTGGACGGTCCTACGGAGTCACTCGAACATCGTTCGAACAATGGTTGCGAGTCACACTCAATTTGTTTACCTTAAAGGATCGTGGAAAATCGTCGCGGAATGATCGCTCCCGGGACCCGGTTAGCACATTACGAGATCATTTCCATACTTGGATCGGGAGGCATGGGCGAAGTTTACCTTGCCCAGGATACGCGCCTTGGGCGCAAAGTTGCGATCAAGTTGCTTTTGCCCGATCTGACGCTTGACGAGCGCGGTCTGCGCCGTTTTGAGCACGAAGCGCAAGCGGCTTCGGCCCTGAATCATCCCAACATCCTAACCATTTATGAATTCGGACAGGCTGAGGGCCTGCGTTTCATTGTCTCTGAATATATAGAGGGGATCACGCTTCGCTACAAAATGGCGGCCGGCAGGATGGAGCTGCATACGGCGGTCGACATTGCGATCCAGATTGCGAGTGCTCTGGCGGCGGCTCACGCTTCTGGAATTGTTCATCGCGATATCAAGCCAGACAATGTGATTGTGCGAAACGACGGACTGGTGAAGGTCCTCGATTTCGGAATCGCGAAGCTGACCCAGAAGGGTGGCACAGATCGCAGTGGGCTGACGTTGACCTCCACGTCGAGCCAACCGGGCATGGTTGTTGGAACAGCAAAATACATGTCGCCGGAGCAGGCACGTGGCGTGGAGGTGGATGGGCGCAGCGATATTTTCAGTTTGGGATCGGTGATGTATGAGATGGTCACGGGCAGATCGGCATTCGGGGGCGAGACCGCGAGTGACGTGATGGCGGAGATCCTGAAAATTGAGCCGCCGCCGGTGGAGTTTGCTCCAGATGTGCCGCAGGAAATCGGGCGGATCATCGGCAAGGCGCTGCGCAAAGACCGCGAAACCCGGTTCCAGGCTGTGGGAGATTTGCTGATCGATCTGCAGGATTTCAAAAAGGAATCAGAATTTCAAGCCAAACTGCTGAGGTCGACTGGAGCGCAAGCGGCGAGGATGGGATCGGGAAGCAGAACACCTGTACGCCCGGCCTTGCCGAAAAAGCGGACAAGAAAATGGCTTTGGCCACTCGCAGCATTGTTGGTTGCGATTGCTGCCATCGGCTACTTTTATTTCAGGAGATCGAATCCGCCCATAACGCCAGCCCAGCCACACAGCCTGGCAATTCTGCCCTTCCGGAATCTCAAGCAGGATCCGCAGACTGATTTCCTCGGATTCTCTCTGGCGGACGCAATCATTACCAAGCTGGGGTATGTCAATGCGCTCACGATTCGTCCGTCCTCTTCCATCGACAAGTATCGCAATCAGATCATCGACCCCAAGCAAGTTGCTACGGAGTTGAACGTGGATACGTTGCTGACGGGCAGCTTCATTAAAGATGGCGATGACCTGAGGATTACGGCCCAACTGATCGATGCGAAGCTCGACAAGATTCTATGGCGGGACTCGATCGATGTGAAGTACGACAAATTGCTGACGGTTCAAGACCGGGTGTCGCAACAGATTATTAAAGAATTGGAAGTGAACCTGTCGCCCCGCGAAGCTGAGAATCTGAAGCCCGAGAAACCGATCAGCGCGGTGGCCTACGAAGACTATCTGCGCGGCATCGATCTTTACTCGCTGAACGAGTTTTCGGCCGCGATCGAAATGCTGCAGAAGTCCACAGCGGTTGAACCAAGCTATGCACCCGCATGGGCGAATCTGGGAAGAGCCTACACTACCAATGCGTCGCTCGAGTTCGGCGGGCGAGAGGATTACGGCAAGGCTCAGGCCGCCTATGAAAAGGCGATTGCACTCAATCCCGCGCTAGTTGAGCCCCGAATCTATATGGCGAATCTGCTGACGGATACCGGCAGAGTGGAACAGGCTGTTCCCTTGTTGCGGTCGGTCTTGCACGACAGTCCAAACAACGCCGAAGCCCATTGGGAGCTGGGCTATGCCTACCGGTACGCCGGGATGCTGAAAGAGTCGGTGGCGGAGTCGGAAAAAGCTCGCCAGATCGATCCGCTGGTCAAAATCAACAGCTCGGCCATGAACAGTTATCTTTACCTGGGCGAGTACCAGAAATTTTTACAGAGCCTGCCCGACAAAGATTTTGTTTACATCATCTTCTACCGCGGCTTTGGCGAATATTACTTGAACAACCTCGACCAGGCGGCCAAGGATTTTGATCGCGCTTTTGAAAAGGATCCTTCCTCGCTTCCTGCCAATGTGGGTAAAGCAGTGAGTGACTCGATCAAGCATGACAACGGAGCGGGCGTGGAGCTTCTGCGGCATACGCAAAGCAGGATTCAAGAGCGCGGGGTGAGCGACGCTGAGGGTATTTACAAAGTGGCGCAAGCCTACGCCGTCCTGGGAGACAAGGCTGCAGCCTTGCAGATGTTGCGCTATAGCGTCGATGGTGGATTCTTTTGTTATCCCTACTTCGTGGGTGATCCTTTACTGCAAGGTCTGCATGACGACCCGGAATTCCAAAACCTGGTCAGCCAGGCTCGCCGCCGGAGTGAGCAGTTCAAGAGCGCTTTTTTCTAAGTTGCGCAACTTCACTCCCCCGCTACCAACTTCACTACCAAACCTTGCACATATTGGCGGCGGGCTTCACCATGGGCTGTCCCGGTTTGCAGTGGAACGCCTCGGCAAACTCGGACATGTTGACCACGACTCCGTTGATGCGGTAGCGCGCGGGGGAATGAGGATCGGTCTTGGCGCGCACACGCATGTCTTCGGGACGTTCATTGGAGCAGTCCCACTGCGCGTATCCGACGAAGAAGCGCTGCTCGGGCGTCAGTCCGTCGATGGGCTTTAGCTGCTTGTCTTTGGTCGCGTCTTTCCACGCGATGTAAGCCAGAATTTCGCCGCCCAGGTCGGCGACGTTTTCACCCAGGGTCAACTTGCCGTTGACGTGGACATCGTCCACCGAAACATATCCGGAATATTGATCGTCCACGCACTTGGTGCGCGCGTCGAACTTTTCCCGGTCTTCTTTTGTCCACCAATCCTTCAGATTTCCCTTGGCGTCGAACTGACTGCCTTCGTCGTCGAAGCCGTGGGTGAGTTCGTGGCCAATGGTGCCACCGGTGTTGCCATAGTTGGGAGCGTCGTCCATTTTCGGATCGTAAAGTGGCGGCTGCAGCACGCCGGCGGGAAAATTAATGTCGTTCATCTGCGAATTGTAGTAGGCGTCAACGGTGGGAGCGGAAATGTCCCATTCACCGTGGTCGACCGGTTTGCCGATTTTGTCAATTCCGCGGCGACTCTCGAACTGATGTGCGCGCTCCACGTTGCCGGCAAAATCGTTGCGCACGATGTTCACAGAGCTATAGTCGCGCCAATGATCGGGATAGCCAATCTTGTTGCGGATGCCCGCCAACTTGGTCAAGGCCTGCTGTTTGGTTTCGGGACTCATCCAGTCGAGCTCCCGGATGCGCGCGCCCATCGCGTCTTCAATGCGCCGAACCATATCGAGCGTACTCTGCTTGAGTTCGGGAGAAAAAACCTTGGCCACATAGACCTGGCCGAGCGCCTCGCTCAAGTCGTAGTTGACGTACTGCACGCAGCGTTTCCAGCGCGGTTGCATCTCTTTCGCGCCGCGCAGGTACTTGCGGTAGAACTGGAAGTTTTCCTCCACGAATTTCGACGAAAGGTACGGCGAAGAGGTATCGGCCACGTGGAAGCGCAAATAGGATTTCCAGCTGTCGATGGATTCGGAAGAGAGGAGCAGGTTGAGTTCCTTGATAAACTCGGGCGCGTCCACGTTGAGGACGCCAATCTTCGGATACTGCATCTCGCGGTAGTAGCCGACCCAGTCAAAATTGGGCGCAAGCTGGATGAGATCGGCGACCTTCATTTTATGAACCAGCTTGTGGGGATCGCGGCGCTCAACGCGGCTGAGCGAAGCCTTGGCCATGGCCGTTTCCAGACGCAGCACGGCCTCCGCGTTCTGCTTCGCCGCGGCCGGACTGTCGCCGATCAACTCGAACACTTGCTGCACGTGCTGAAAGTAACGATCGCGAGTTTCCTTCGACTTGGCATCATCTTTAAGGTAGTAGTCGCGATCGGGCAGGGCGATGCCGCCCTGATCCACATCCGCGATCACCTGCTCGGAATCGTCGGGGTCTTGGGTTGAGCCGGCCGAAAAGAGCAGGGAACTGTTGTAGGAATACCGGTAGTAGATGAGCTGCAGCCGCGCCACCAGCGGCGTCAGGTCTTTCGTCGACTTGATCTGCGCGATTGCATCGAGCTCCGGCTGAATGGTTGAGAATCCGCGTTTTTCGACGGTGGATTCGTCCATGCAGGCGGCGTAGAAGTCGCCAATCTGCCGTGTTACGGCATTGCGTTGGTCATTCCTCGGCTCATTCGGCTGGGCCGCCTGTTCCAGCATGCCCTTGAGAAAGGTCAGGTTGTCCTGATAGAGCTTGGCGTAGACCGACCAAGACGTCTGATCAGGTGGGATCGGATTTTTCGTCTGCCAACCGCCGCAGGAATAACGGTAAAGATCCACGCAAGGGTCGACGGATTGATCCATCGACGAAACGTCGAGGCTGGGGCTGTAGGGCAAAACCGGCTCAGAAGACGGTTGTGTGGATGGCGCTTGAGCATTTGCCAGCGATAGAGCCAGAAGCAACAACAGACACGCCGCATGTTTGCGCATATTCACCTTGGACGAGAGTCATCGGAATAAGTCATGGGACCGCCAATGATATTGGACGGTTTTCCCCGATGGCAAGCGCTTGGCGAAGCTCTGACGGGAATGGGGGATTTCGACGGTTGCTCAGCGAGTGCGGCGGGTGAGGGTACGGGCGATCGTTCTGATGCTTACTGGCAAACAATACTGGGGTTAGCTTTCGCCAGTTCGACACAGGCGGCATGTTGCTTTATTTTTTGCTGATCTGCCGCAGAAACTGGCGTAGGAACCGGAGCAGCGGCTGGCGAAGCGGGAATCGCGCTGGGAGCGGGCGTGCTCGAAACGGGAGCCTTGTCAAGCATAGCTTGAAACGCCGCCATCTCCTCGGGCCGGCTCCATAAAAACTCCTTGGTTTGCTTTTCGCAGTAATCGTCTGGATATTCCCAGAAAGGAATGACCGTTATCTTGGTGGTGCCATTGATTTCGAGCAGAGTGTACGACCACACCTTTTTTGTGGTCATGCCTTTGCAGCCACTTGAGGCCATGAAAATCTCATCGACGGGAGGCATCTCCCCGGGTTGCGAAAAGCGGAACTGAAACTGATTGTCAGAATCGAGCGTGTAGCCTTCGATCAGATTCTGTTGGACAATGAGCGCCTTGACCGTTTGAGCAGAAGCCTTGCTGGTGAATATGTACGGGCCTGGGTGGGGCTTTACCTTCTTATCCCGAGCCGCCGCCAAGGTCGAGACGATAATAATCAGAGTCAGAACCAGTATTCGTTTCATACTTTCACCTTAGCGTTAACTTTACCGAGACAAGCCTCCACACCGCTAATTACCGGAGTCATCTCGGAATTGCTGCACGCGCTGGCCAGGATAAAAGAAACTAAGGCGCTTCAGGTTCGACACAGAAAGCGTCGTTTCTGCAAACGGGACTTACCGCTTATCTCCGCTGGTCTCGAGCAGGGGATCGGCTTCGGCCTCGGCCTCGAGTTTTAGATCGGACATGTCGAGCTGAAGATTGCCGGGATTGGTGGCGTACGCCAGACCTGTTTCCATGTCGAGGGTGCCAGCGCGAATCAGTCTCTCGATGTCGCCATCGAAACTCTGCATGCCCTCGGTTTCGCCAACGCGCATGGCATCCAGCAAGGTCTTGCCGTCCGATTCGCCCTTCTCGACATATTCACGGGTACGCAGCGTCGACTTCAAGATTTCAATAATCGCCATCCGTCCAGCGCCATCCTTGCGCGGAACGAGTCGCTGGGAAATGATGTAGCGGAAGCTCTTTGCGAGGCGGTTGCGCAGGGTGTGCTGTTCGGCCATGGGGAAAACTCCCACGATTCTTTCCACCGTTTTGGAGGCGTCGATGGTATGGAGCGTAGAGAGGACGAGGTGACCGGTTTCGGCCGCCTCCATCGCGATCTCGATCGTTTCCTTGTCGCGCATTTCTCCGACAAGAATGACTTTGGGAGCCTGGCGGAGAGCGCCGCGCAGGGCTAGCGCGAAGCTGGGAGTGTCGCTGTGCAATTCGCGTTGATTCACGATGCAGTTCTTGTGGGGGTGGAGGAACTCGATGGGATCTTCGATGGTGAGCACGTGATAAAACTGCTCGGTATTGATTCGGTCAATGATCGCGGCCAAGGTCGATGATTTGCCGGAGCCGGTCGGGCCGGTCACCAACACAATTCCGTTGCGCAGGCTGATGATCTTCTTCAATTCCTCGGGTAAGTGGAGCGAGTCGAAGTCCGGGATCTTGCCCGGAATCACGCGCATGACGACAGCACAAGAGCCGCGCTGCATAAAGACGTTGACCCGAAAGCGGTCGGTGCCCGGCAAACTGTAGGAAACGTCGCACGAACCGAATTCCTTCAGGTTATCGAGGGCAATCTGGTTTTTGCCAATCAGATCGAACGCGATGCGGCGGGTATCGTCAGGGGAGAGGGTCCGTGTGGTTCCGGCCGGGGTAAGTTTCCCCCCGATTTCGACGAGCGGCGGTTTGCCGGGAGTGAAAAAGAGATCGCTGATCTTTGTCGAGGTTTTGATCATCGCCGCAAGAAGCGACGGCGTCGAGAACGGTGCAGGCTTGACGGCGGGAGATGACATGTCGGCGGGCCCGACAACAGACGGAACTATATTCGGAGGACTAATCGCAGGAGAAGACATAGGGGGTGGTGAGTTCCTTCCAGGTGAGGCCTTCTGTTTGAGGTTACGCGCCGAGTCGTGGATCAGAAAGGTTACCGAAGATACAGTGTTCGAACTGAAAGATGAACTTGTCGTTCACATCGGATCTCGTAGAACCCCTCTGAGCGGTTGCTGGATCTGGCTTGACGCTAAAGTAGCCCACCGGCTGCCCAATAGCGGACACTCAATTCCGCGAGCGGACACAGTATCGCCAACGAAAAGAAATCAACCGCGAATGCAGATCAGGCCAATCAATTAGATAACTTGTTGGTCCTTCTGGTATGCAACTTGCAATATCTTTCGAGACACGGTTCGCTCGATCCCGAATTTTCAGCAGCGGCACAATCTAAGCGCGAGAGGAGCCTTCCGATCATGGGGACGCTACTTCAGGATGTTCGTTACGCTTTGCGCGTGCTGGGGAAGAAGCCGACATTTACAATCGTGGCCGTCCTGACCCTGGCCTTGGGAGTCGGCGCCAACACGGCCATGTTCAGCATCGTGAATGCTGTCCTGCTGCGTTCTCTCCCCTACCGCGATCCGGATCGCCTGGTAAGAATCTTCTTTAACAAACCAGGAGTGGGCTTGCGGGATGTTCAGTTTTCCGTGCCCGAACTCGAAGATCTCAGAAATCGATCCGGTATCTTCGCAGACGTGAGCACGGTCGGCGGTGGTAGCGTGAATTTAACCGGCGCCAGCCAGCCCGAGCGTCTCGAACTCGCCGTCACCCATCCCAACTTTTTTTCTATGCTGGGCACGTCCCCGCAGATTGGACGATTGTTTGGGCCTCAGGACTTCGCCCTCGGGTTCGCTCCGGTAGTAGTGATCAGTGATGGCCTTTGGCGCCGTTCCTATGGCGCTGATCCCAATGTTCTCGGCCGCAATCTCTCGCTCGATAGCGATCCCTACACCATCGTCGGTGTTCTTCCTCCCGGATTTCGCTATCCCGCACCAACCATTTCCGGAAACGTGGACGTATTTTGTACTGCCGGATTCAGCGCCGACCCAGGTCCCCCGCCGGCGCGCAGTACACGGTTCATGCCCTCGGCTATTGGACGCCTCAAACCTGGCATAACTCTGCAGCAAGCGCAGGCACGCCTCACTGCCATGGCAATGCAAGTGCGCCAAGACTTTCCTACCGATTATTCTCCGCAGGCCCAATGGACGATTGAGATTCAGCCCTTGCAAGCGTCCTTGGTAGGCAGCGTGCGGCCCATGCTGCTGGTCTTAATGGGAGCAGTGATTCTGATCGTTTTCATCGTATCGTTGAATATCGCCAATCTCCTACTGGCACGCGCCTCCGGGCGCCAGCAGGAGATGGCAGTGCGCCAGGCCTTGGGAGCAAGCCGCGGCCGCCTGGTTCGCCAGATGCTCACCGAGTCCATGCTTCTGTCGGTCATCGGCGGTGCCGCCGGAATCGCAACCGCCGTCGCCACGTTGAGTTTCATCCTGCGTTTTGTTCCAGCCAGCATCCCGCGTTTGAATGACGTAAGAATCGACTGGGTGGTGCTCACGTTTGCGCTCCTGATTTCCCTTCTTACCGGCGCCGCCTTTGGACTTGCTCCAGCGCTTCAATCCGCCAGGATCGCTCTGGCCGCAGCCATTCGAGATGGTGCCCGCGGGTCCGGCTACAGCGCCAGGACGGGTCGCCTGCGCGATGTGCTAATCGTCTCCGAACTGGCGCTAGCCGTCATGCTCATGGTTGGAGCCGGCTTGCTGCTGCGTACCCTGCGCGTTCTGCTCCAGGAAAACCCCGGCTTCAATCCTTCCCATGTCGTGACTGCCGATGTTTGGCTTCCGCTTCCCAACAATCCGAAAGCAGATCCGTATCCCTCTTTCCCACGGAGAACAGCTTTTGATCGAGAGTTGCTGCGGCGCATGAGGGCGATGCCGGGAATCGATGTCGCCGCCCTCACCTCCGATCTACCCACCATCTTTCAGCTTGACCAGTCCGACACCGACGCGCTGGCGATCGAAGGCCGTCCGCTCGAGTCCGCGCCAGACCTGCGTGCCGAGAGGATTCGAATCAGCCCCGATTATTTCAAGGTCATGCAGACGCCCCTGGTGCGCGGCCGCGTTTTTACCGAAGCCGATGAAGACGGCAAACAGCCAGTCGCCATCATCGATGAAAACGCCGCCCGCCGCTACTGGAGCGACCGCGATCCACTGGGCCAGCGCGTGCGCTTCGGACAAAATCCAACCCAACCCTGGATGACGGTTGTGGGCATAGTCAAGAACGTCAAACACGACGGCCTCGACGTCGATGGTGTTCCTCACATCTACGTTTCCATCTACCAGCGCGGCGACCGGGCATTCAGTGTAGCCTTGCGGACTTCTTTGCCAGCGTCGCTTCTCGAGCCGCAGATTCGGCATGAAATCCAGAGTATTGATCCGGGCTTGCCTGTATTTAATGTTTCGTCCATGAACGACATCCTGGATCGCTCGCTCGCTTCCCGCCGTTTTTCCGCAGACCTGGTCGCTGGATTTGCAGGCCTGGCGCTTCTTCTCGCTTCGATCGGAATTTATGGCCTGCTCGCCTATATGGTGGGCCAGCGATCACGCGAGATCGGATTGCGCATGGCATTGGGCGCGCGGCGAACCGACATCCTGAAATTGATCATGGGAAAAGGTTTCGTTCTAGCCGCCGTCGGAATCGCGACCGGAGTCTTCCTGGCTGCATCCGGAGCGTCCATGATGGCCAGTTTGCTCTATGGAGTGCGCCCTCATGATCCAGTGGTGTTTCTTGCGGTGCCGGCGCTTTTGCTGGCGGTCGCCGTTTTAGCCAGTTACATACCAGCCCGGCGAGCGGCGAAAGTAGACCCGATGGTGGCGCTTCGCGAGGCATGAACCACGCACTCGCGTCAGGGCGCTTGCCGGCTTACACAGCCTGCAGCATGGGACATTCCGGGACCACTCCGGTCAATTCAATGGATTGGACAATTTTTGCCCCACGCGTTCGGCGATTTCCTTGTACGCCAAATCATTGTGCAAAGATCTCAGATCGGGGTCGTGGTTCAAGGACAGCAAGCCGACTTCCCGCTTCTCGTAAGCCGCTTGCAGGTAGTGCAGCGCATCTTCCTTATCACCCAGCAACGCACAGTTTTCCGCCAACTCATACGCCGAGCCCAATCCGCGAGCAACCATCTCTTTCTGGACGGGCAATATACTTCTCCGCATGCCGTCTAATCCGCCGTCCGCGTAGCCTTTTTCAGCGGCGGCGGCAATGGCCAGCGCGGCTTCATCGTGGCGGAGTTCGGCCGATTGCCTCGATTCTGCAAAAAAGTTGCCATAGTCCTTGCGCTCAAGGTAAAGCTGAGCCAGGTAACTGTGTGTGGTCGCCAGAGAAGGATCGGTTGATTCCAGTTGTTTGAGAAGCGCGAGTGCTTCGTCGAACCGGCCGGCATAGTAGAGAATCCAGCCCTTGTCAGCCTGGATGGTCGTCGACGAAGGATCGAGCTTGCGCGCCTGTTCGATTTGGTCGAGCGCCTCGCGATAGCGTCCCGACGTCAGAAGAAACGTCGCATACCAGTGATGTCCCTGCACGAAGTTCGGATCGATTTCGAGCGCGCGCTTGTATTCGCGTTCGGCAGTGATCGGGTCCCAATTCCAGTAAAAAGTGGCAAAGGCCAAGGAGGTGTGCGCGCCCGCGGAAGTGTCGTCGAGTTCGACCGCCCGCTGGGCCGCGGCCAGCGCCCGCGGATACGCTTCTTCCGCAGGCATCACGCTGAATTCGCGCAGCAGGTTATAACAGTCCGCGAGGCCCACATAGGCTTGCGCGTAACTGGGGTCTTTCACGATCGACTGGGTGAAGTAATCGACCGCTTTATTCAGATCCTCCGGTGTGCGTTTGGACCAGTGATACTCGCCTTTGAGGTAAAGCTCCTGCGCTTCCGAATTGGGACGATGCGGACCGGCCACGGCGTTCTTGAATTGGGGTTCGCGATGGCTGAACGAAAGCACGGTCACCAAAACTCCCACCAAAACCAGCGGCGCAATCCAAAGCGTCATTCGGATATTTGACGGTTGCGGTGGAGCGGGAGCCGTTCGCAAATCGACCAACGACTCGGCAGCGGCGGAGTTTTTCGCAGGCTCGGATGCGGGTGCAAGATTGGCCTCTTCCGTGTTGGCAGTGCCGCTGGCGGGTCTACCGGTGGCGTTGTCGATAACTATGCCATCGGCAACGGCCCGAATGTGTTCCAATTCGGCGCCTTCAAATTCGCCGGTTCGACCCTTCACCCACTCCCGCAGTTCCTCGGCATAGGCAAACACACCTCCGCGCTCGCCGCCTGGAACCCGAAGGATGGGCAGTCCTCGATCCTTCTCCCAGCGGCGAACGGTGCGTTCGTCGCGGCTGAAGAAGGCAGCGATTTCCTTCCAGGAATCAAGGCGGTGTTTGGTTATAGGCCGTACGGAGGTGTCGCCCATCCTAAATGTCCGCTAATACCCGCTTATGTCCGTTGTTGTCCGTTGCCGGGGAGGGCGTGTTTCACACATTATACGCGGAGTCGCGAGCCGAAAGTCCCCCTTTTGACGCCCCCGGCTTTTTTCGGGCGAGCTGAATACCGGGGTCACCACCAAAACTCGTTTTTCTCACAGGCAAACATCTTTGAATCACCAACTTTGGAGGATTTATGTCGAAGCACTGCCGCTTCACTGCTGTGTTAACCCAGACTCTTTGCGCCTTGCTGACAATGACAGGCTTCGCGATGGGACCGTCTTTCGCTTTTGGGCAAGCCCCACCACCAGCGACCTTTGTGAATCCGACACTGTTCAACGGCGGCGGTATCATCGCCAACTACAGCCCTATTCCCGTCCAGGAGATCGCCGTCGGCGACTTCAACAATGACGGTGTGCCGGACCTTATCACGCTCGATAGCAGCGCGAATTCCAACGCATGGGGCTTCATGCTCGGCAACGGGGATGGCACGTTTCAGCCTGCGGTGGAGATCGGGACCAGCAATTCGTATGGCTCGGTCGGTAGCGTCGTTGTCGGCGACTTTAACCACGACGGGAATCTGGATTTTGCCGTTACCTATGCGGACGACCAGGCACCCCAGTATCTCGCGATTTATCTGGGCAATGGCGCGGGCGGCTTTACTCTCAAGGCCACTTATGCGACCGGCAGTCCTTACTACAATCTTTCCACCGGACTGGCGGTTGCCGATCTTCGCGGGAATGGCGACCTCGATTTGATCACGCTCGATCCCGGCTATAACAATGGAACGGGGGGAATGCAGGTCCTTCTAGGCAACGGCGACGGCACTTTTCAGGCACCCGCTGAGGTCGCTGTCAACTATCCGACGGCATTGACGGCATCGGACGTAAATCATGACGGGAAACCCGATTTGATCGTCGCTTCCACCCAAAGCAGCGACGGCATTTACGTGCTGCTAGGCAACGGCGACGGCACTTTCCAAACTCCCGTGTTTTATGCGCAAGGGTCAAACTCCGGCGCCCTGACGGTAGCCGTCGGGCAGCTTAAGAAAGGCGACCATGGAGACGTCGTGATGGGAACGGGAAACGGTGCGTATGTCTACATGAACAATGGCAATGGCACCTTCAAGACTCCCCCAGTGCTGTCTGGTCCCTCGTGGATTAATTCCATCACGATCACCGACATCAATGGCGATGGGAAGAATGACCTCGTCGTGAGCTCGCTGTCTTCCTCCGCGGTATGGACGATGCTGGGCAATGGGAAAGGCGAATTCACTACAGCAGGGTCATTCGCCACGGGTGGGTATCCGAATAACATAGCTGTCGCCGACTTCAACAGCGACAAGAATCTGGATTTCGCCACATCCAACGCTCAAGGGCAGTGGGTGAGCGTCGGCCTCGGGAATGGAGACGGAACGTTCCGGAGTAGCCAGAGCTATGGTTACACTTGGAGCGGAACCGTTGCCCAGATCGCGACGGCCGACATGAACAACGATGGCAACCTCGACATCGTCGAGGCGGGCGGCAGCACCGGAGTTGGCATCACGGTTTTGCTCGGCACTGGGCACGGCGTGTATGGGAGTCCGATTACCACCGCGGTCGGTTGCGGCCAAGCGAATCGGGGCGGCGTCAACAACCTCGCCTTGGGCGATGTCACCGGCGACGGCAAGGTCGATGTAGTGGCGACCGTTGCCAACAGCGGAGGTGGTTGTCCGAACAACGAAGTGGCCGTCCTAGCGGGCACCGGCAAAGGAAAATTCAAGAAGCCCGTTTACTATTCCACCGGGACGACGCAACAGTCTTATGTCGGTCCATTGGCCAACTTCAGGGGCAAGGGACTACTGGACATCGTACTCTCGAACGCTGACGGTAGCCTGAGCATCCTGCTCAATAAGGGCAAAGGTACTTATGGTGCGGCAAATGTCATAGCCGGCGCCAGCGGCACCGAGGCCGGAAATATCGTAATCGGAGATTTTAACGGGGATGGCAAGCTGGATATCGCCATCACCAACTACAGCGGAACGGCAGTCAATGTCCTGCTGGGCAATGGAGATGGCACGTTCCACGCTCCAATCATCACGCCCTCGCCGATTAACCCTGTCGGAATCGCAGCCGGCGACTTCAACGGCGACGGCAAACTCGATTTGGCTCTCAGCAGTTGGAACTCAGGCGGAGCTTTCACCATCTTCACGGGCAACGGCAACGGTACGTTCAACGTGGGCACCACCTACGATTTCGGCACGTGGGAGCAATGCTATCCGAGCGGCGGATCCAATCCCTACTGGATCGGCGCAGCCGACCTCAACCAGGATGGCAAGTTGGATCTGGCGCTTGCCGTCCAGATCAGCGCCTGTGGTACCGAATATAGCGGACAAAACAATTGGGGTGCGGCGCTGGTCTACACCGGGAACGGCGACGGCACTTTCAATCTGGACGACGGCCCGTGGGTCGGCGGCGTGGATAATTCCGGCATTGCGTTGGGAGACTTCAACGGCGACGGCATGATGGACATAGCCGTAGCAGGCAATGCGGGATGGACGACGCAGGACTGGGTCACCATCCTGCTGAACAACACGCAGCCGGTGAGCGTATCGCCACTCGCCATCACCTTCGCGGTCGAGGCGGTGGGCAGCACCA
Source organism: uncultured Acidobacteriaceae bacterium (assembly GCA_963699405.1). Taxonomy (GTDB): domain Bacteria; phylum Acidobacteriota; class Terriglobia; order Terriglobales; family Acidobacteriaceae; genus Acidiflorens. Next base: position 123,414 of record CAVOTW010000012.1, read on the forward strand.
GCAAAGCGCAAACCGTGGTATTGACGAATGACAGAAGCACGTCGCTCGCGATCAGCAAAGTGGCACTCGGCGGAACGGACCCAAGCGACTTCATCCTGAAGGACGGATGCGGAAGCAGCTTGCTCGGCGGTGCCAATTGCACCCTGACGATCACTTTCAAACCCACAGCCAGCGGCACGCGGACGGCGACGGTGTCAATTACCGATGGCGCAGGCACTCAAACGGTGACCTTGACGGGCACAGGAAAGTAGCGAGCGTAGCGTTAACTGAGTATCGAAAACCGTTCTAAAGTGAGATGGGACCGCGGGCACATTGCCCACGGTCCCATCTCTCGCATACACGCAGGAGACAATAATTAACTAATAACCAAATAAATTAAAGATGCGTGGCAACCCGACGCAGCGAGAACTTTTGTCGGTGCAAGCAGGTAGAAGTTTCTTGGTCGCGATCCGTGACAGTCATGTATCGGCAGGAAAACAAAGGGCGTTTGCCAGAGTGGCACGGTTCTTGCAGCCCACCGGTGTGGCTTCGTACGAGGAGTGAGGTGGTTATGGAAAATGCAATGAAGAACGAATACGACGTTTATTCTGCCTTGACTTTTTTCATGGTTGGCTTGGGTGTCGGGTCAGTTTTGACGCTGGTCTTCAATCCGAGACATCGAATCGCGCTGGAGGGAATCAAGGGAATCAAAGGTTGGCGGAGAGCCGCGTAGTGACAACCCATGCGTCCACTGGGCGGTTCGTGATGCCCCTGCACCTCGCAGCATTGAAAATGAAACGAAGCAGGGCTTGGAGAACTCGATCTCGGGCTTAACTCAAGGGGGGCTTGGGACTATCACTCATCTCGTCGAACCGCGGCTTTCAAGGGCGCGACGCCCGGATGTGCCGGTGTTTGTTCCGCCCGAATTGATCGTAAAAAAGAATGTAGCTCCAACCTCAACGACTCCTTGCGCCCATATCTCGCCGCCGTGTCTTTGTACGATTCGCCTCACGGTGGCAAGTCCGACTCCGTTGCCCGGAAACTCGGTCTTCGGGTGCAGCCGCTGGAACGGCTGAAACAAGCGATCCGACGAACGCGGATCGAAGCCACTACCGTCGTCCTTCACGAAATAGACCGTCTGTCCGTCCTGCTGAAGCGATCCAAATTCAATGCGAGCGGAGTCGTGGCGTGAAGTGTACTTCCATGCGTTCCGCAGCAGGTTTTCCATCGCGACTCGGAGAAGCTGGGCATCGCCGTGGACTTCCTCCTTGACAGAAGTCAGGAACTCTACTTTTCTTTCAGGGTCAGTTCGTCTCAGGTCTTGGATGATAGATTTTGCAAGCGGGACAAGGTCTACGCGCTCAGGCCGCATTGCGCTGTTGGCGACACGAGAGAGATTCAGGAGGGCATCAATCAGTTCTGCCATGCGTTTCGCGCCGTCCCGAATGTTCTCAGCGAGTTCTCGTGTCTGTTGGTCAAGCTTCCTGCCATGTTGGTTGAGCAGCACGTAGCTGAATCCGTTGATTGCATCCAGCGGTCCGCGCAGGTCATGAGAGACCGAATACGAGAATGCCTCCAGTTCCCGATTTGCGGACGCGAGTTCGCGAGTACGCTCCGTGACCCTTTGATCGAGTTCATCATGTGACTTGTGAAGTTCGTTCAACATGTCGTTGAAGGAATCAATCAAAACCGAGACCTCGTCGTTTCCAGCCCCCGGAGGCACCCGTGTTGTGTAATCCTTGTCACGAGATATTTGTCGAGCGGTTGCGGCCAAATCCACGATTGGTTTCGCCACCGCTTTGCGGAAGGTCGACGACGCCGAGATGGCTGCGAATAGCGAGAGTAGGAGCACCAACAAAGAAATTAATGCGTAGCGTTTGAGCCGCTCATCCAGTTCCCGAAGGTCAGCCCTCAAAGAAACAAACCCGATTGGTTTACCTTCCGAGACAATCTGCCTTACCAATACCAGATGTGTGGCTCCAAAACGATGCGTTTCGACCTCGCGGGGAGATAACGCGGGAATATTGAGAATGTCTTCCCCGGGATTCCGCACGTACTCCGCGAGCGGGCGCCGGTCATTGGTGAAGATTCCGGCGGAGGTGATGTTTTGGGAGCTTTTGAGAGCTGCCAGGGTGTTGGCCGCGGCCTGCGGGTCGTTGAATAGAATGGCAGAGACGCTGTTGGAGGCGATGATTTGAGCTTGGGCTGACAGCGTCCGAGCCAAATTATCGCGGAACGTGATCTGGTCGTACACGAAAAATCCAGCACATGCCAAAACCAGTGCGAGACTGCTCACGAGCATATTCATCAGCGTGAGTCGAGTCGCAATTGATTGTGGTCTTCGCCAAACCATCCTAGCTTCCTTTTTCGTTTTTCTGGAGTACGCGGATCGCGACTTTCAGCAGTTCCGAACTGAGCACTAAGTGGCATTCTTGCGCTGCCCTGAGGTTGACTTCGAAACGAATTTTGCCCTCTTGCTTGACCAGCTCTATCATCCCGCCGCGCTCGGCAAAATGCTTGATCTCGCTGACAGTCAGCAAGCCCAACTGGTCAGCATCCTTGATAATGGCCAGAAGCCGGCTCTCCTCCGACAGACTGACAAACAGGATGCTGCAAGCGTGCGCCTGCTGCATGTTGGAAAGTCTTTGCGTTGTAATCTTCCGGCCACTGATGCTTTCGCCCCGCACCGTCGAATCCAGAATTTCTCCGAATGGGTCTTGTCCCAAAATGCAGATTTGGAAGGAGTCAGAACTCGCGGCTCGATCTGCCGGAAAAGTTACGAACTTGCCGAAGTTGTAGAGGTAAGCAGCTTCGACTTGAGACTCGGTAGGTCGCAATTCTTGTGCGGGAGAAAAATAGGCAGTCAGGAGCAAAACAAGAAGAGCTAGAGCAGACTTACAGACAGCGGAAGGTCGACTTGTGAGCGGGCGTGACGACGGCCCGGTGTTTGATGCAACGGTTACCTTTGCCACGTGATCTGTCCATATACACTTCGCTTGATACCGACATTCGGCCCCGGATCACTGGCAGATTCGTAATGGTAAGGCTGAAACAAGTTCTGTCCCGCGATCGACAACCGTAGGAAGGGTCGAGGCTTCCATGCGAAGTGCACATCAGCAGTGGAATAGGAGTTAATCGCTTGAGCTGGCAACTGGCTTACGAAACGGTAGGTCAGGTCGAGGCTCACTGTCTTGGTGAGATTAAAATCGGACTGTGCCGTGACCTGATGCCTGGGACTCGATCCTGCAACAGCCGAGGGTGGCTCCACATCCAACGAGCCGGGACGCTTCGCTATTTCCATTTGCAAGAAGGAATACGAGGCAGCGAGACGCCAGAAGCTGAAGGGTCTCCACTCCGGGGCAATCTCGAATCCTCGCGTGGTGCCCATAAGTCCATTGCCAAAGTCGGCGGGCAACAGCAGGTGCGTAGGCGGAGGTTCCGTCTCAACGAACGGTGGGCCCGTTATGTCCTCGCTGAAAAGATCATTGTAATGATTAAAGAATGCTGCCAAATCAAAATAGAGCGACTTTCGAATGAGGTGCCGATAGCCAAATTCATAGCCGTTCATCTCTTCCGACTTGAAATTGGGGTTGGGCTGGAAACGAGCAAAATACGGCAGCCCGTTGACGAACATGCCTGTGAAACCTGTTAAATAGAATGCTCTTTCCGCGTCCGACGGTGTTCGCAGCGCGTGGGTAAAGGCAGCCCAGATAGTTTGATTCTTGGTCGGCGTCCACAAGAGTCGAGCCGTCGGCTGCGCCTGCAACCCTGTGTAATTGGTCTTCAATAACTTGGTGCCCAATTGGAGCAATACACGATCCTCTATCAGCCCGATCTCATCCTGAAAAAAACCACTGAACAATTCATCCGTTCTACTGCCCGGAACGAAGTAAAGCCCCGAGACTATGGTTGGGTTTCTGCCTTCGCTCGCGCGCGCTCCCAATCCCCACGTAATCTCTTGCCGCCCTGGTAGTTGAAACCGATCCAGGAAATCGACATCAAAGGTGTTGCGGTAGTCCGCGAAATTAGGTTCATGGCGGTTTGTTCGGTCATAGTAAAACTGCAACTGAAAGTCTTTGCCTTCGCCCTGAGTACGCTGCCAGCGTCCGAGAATATTCCCGCCCGAAAGTAGTTCCGTTCCCTGTACGACTTGTTGGTACGGCGGCGCATACGTCACCGACGTCACGGTTTCACCCGCGCCTTCATCATAAATATCGCCTTGCAAGGTGAAATGGTCGCGCTCGTTGGCCGCGAAGTCCATACGGCCGCCTCCCTGCACGGCGCGCCAGCTGTCATAGTTGTCTCGGTCGGAGTGGTACTCGGGACCGCGAACAAAACCTAGACCGTAGATGCGGTAATCAAAAGTTCGACCGTTGCCCCCGCCATAACGACTATTCACGAACCCCTGATCTACGCTTCCACCACCAGCAGTGACCAATTCTCCATGGGTGTCTTTACTGCTTCTGGTGATGATGTTGATGACCCCGTTCAGCGCGTTCGGTCCCCAGATCGTGGCACCCGGCCCCCGAACGACTTCGATCTGCTCCACATCTTCCAGCATTACGTTTTGTACTTCCCAATACGTTCCTGCCAGCAGAGTCGTATAAACGGTTCGGCCATCAATGAGTACCAAAACATCTCGCGCCAGCCGACTGCCAAAGCCACGAATCCCGATTGACCATTTGTTGCTGTCGATGCGGGCCACCTCCACACCCGGAGCCAGCCGGAGAGCCTCTGGAATCGAGGTCGCGCCGGATCGCTGGATGTCTTCTTGTGTAATGACGTAGATTGCGGCGGACGTTTTCCTGAGTTGCTCCGGCTGTTTCTCTGTACTGATTACTTCCACATTCCCCAATTGCTCCAGAGTCAGCTGTTTGAGCTGTTGCTGGGGTTCGGTGTTTTCGGCGCGAGCGCTCCTGCCGAAAAACAGCATGAGAAATGACGAACACAGAAATAAAAGAAGCCACATCGCGCGGCGATTTTGTTGTTCCTCTCGCTCTGGCAATCTGGCTGAATCCTTCGTGCTAAAGATTCTCATCAGGAGTGCTCGGATTCCCGTGGCTCACGATTTGCGATGAGCCGTTTGACCTCATTCACCAGCCTTTCGGGATCACCGCCCTTACTGATCCACGAATCAACAATCACTCCTTCTCCTGGTAGAGACCCGAACCCCGATAGGATAACGATAGGAATCTCCGAAAAGAGGCGCTTCATCTCTTGGGCCAAGGCAGTTCCTTTGCGGTTTCCCGATAGCCAGTAATCCAGCACCACGGCGTCGATACGGTGCGTGCGAAAGGCTTCCATTGCGGAATCGGCAGATCGCGCCTCAAGCACATGAAAACCAGCAGACTCGAACAGCTTCTTGCGTGCATCAAGCTCTTGCTCCTCGTCGTCCACGCACAGAACTGTCCCGCTCACCGATGGGCTGTCAGTCGTGCGCAAGGTGTCTGCCACAAGGGAAAGGAGAACCTCTGGGTCTTGCCCTTTCTGAAACGCGCCGTCGACGTTTTTTAGCAGCCGGTTCGGTAATTGGCCCACAGCGGAGACTGCAATGAGGGGAAGACGCGGGAATTGCTGGCGAAGCTTCTCTGCGAGTTCATCGCCGTTCATCCCGCGCATCACATAGTCAAGCAAGACGAGATCAATTGCTTTGTCCTGCCCCAGCAAACTCAGCGCTTCCTCGCCGGACTGTGCGGTTAGGACTGCGTAACCTTGCGATTCGAGGAGAAGTCGGCGCACCGCCAGAGCATCCGGTTCGTCATCAACACACAATAAGATTCGTCTGGACACGGTTGAAGCAACCTTTCAAATCGTGCCTTGCTTGAATTCTTAATTGATACTGATGCGTGCGGACTACACAACCGCCTGCGAACGCTCGTGACTGCCACCTCGGAACTCAATTTCGAATGAAATCGTCACTCTCACGGTAGTGCCCGAGCTGTCTGATCCGACTTGGTCATTCAAGCCAGCGCAGCATTGTCCAATGGAGGGATACGGATTCGGTATACAGTGTTTGCTGTATTAGGCTTGATCGAATGTGAGGGTCAGAGCGGCACCCGGTTAACAGGTTGAATCGGCGCCAGCACGACTTCGCCGCCCGATCAGCATTCGAAGGCAGCCCTTGCTGGACTGGAAATTGAGAGACTGAATGAAGGATTGGGGTTAGGTTGGAGCCGACGAACGGACTTGAACCGTTGACCTGCCGATTACGAATCGGCTGCTCTACCAACTGAGCTACGTCGGCCTGCTTTCGATTCTAAAACTCGTCTGGGATTCCTGCAATCATGGTCGGGCAGCCGAACGTAACGCTCCTCGCCACTGCTGGGCTGATTTTGCGCGAGTGATTTCGTATCTGTCGAGGGACGGCGCTTGGATTACAGTGGCGGAGATGCCCCGCACACCTGAATTTCGCCGGATTACGCGGCCTGCGCCAGCGCTTTGTACTCCTCGTCGGATTGCGAGGGCAGCAGCACCCAGAGCGTGTAGACGCCGAGTGCAGTGCCGACCGGAACGCTGAGCAGTGCCAGGAAGCCCATTACCAGGGCAACGGTTCGTGCCCAACCTTCCCGCCGTAGCAGGCCCCAACCGGCAAAGAAACCGGCGGCGGCTTTCGCCAGGATCAGCCACGCGATGAGAGTGAACACAGGTCGCAGCCAAACCGTGACTTCGGGCGGTGAACCGTCTGCAGTATGAACCATGTGGCCGAAGACCCGCCCGAGCATGATCTGTGCCATCATCATGATTCCCACTCCGATTACCACGTGCAATGCCGAATACGCCATCCAGAGAATGCCCACCAGCCGGACATGTTCGCGAACCCGGCTGTGCCGCAGCTCGACGAGTCCAAGCGCAGGTTTGCCGCAGCGTCCGCAGCGTGGTTCTCCGCCTTGCAACTGCGCACCACATTGATTGCAAAACATTGCTTAACCTCCGGGAATTCCACGTACTGTGCCGCACAAATTCGCTGCCACAAACTTGATTACGAAAACCTGCTGGCAGTGATACGGATGCGAGCCCTCAAGAGTTTCAGATCGTTTGCGGTCTCCCAGTCGGGCGACGGGGGTTTGAGTATTTCACTGAAAACTGGCAGGTGACCGTCGATCGCTGAGACTCCAAAACGAAAAGGCCACCCGGCAACTTGGGCGGCCTTTTCTTTCAAGGGAGAATAGTCCCAACGGAGGTTTTATCCATCAGAACTTTCTGCGGGAATCTTATGAGTCTTAAAACCGCAGTGTCAAGCAAAATTTATGACTTAAATACTCTTATTTTCAGTAACTTACGCGAATACGTCCACAAGTCGGCAAACCGGACCAAAATGGCATAAAATGTCCGGCTTTGAGTCGCTAACGATATTCGATTGAGTCACTTAGCGTTCCCGACGCACCGGCCGGGGGTTGTCTTCCAGGTGCAGCGAGATGATTTCCATGGCTTCCCGGCGATCGAACACGGAGTCGGGAAAAAACCGTTTTACGAGCACTCGCAAGCCTCCAAACGCGATGCCGGCAACCAGCGCCAGGCCGACCACAATTCCGCAAAGGACAATCGCGTTGAACAGAAAGTTCGCCAGATTGTCTTTCTTAGCTCACGTAGGTGTTTTCGTTCCACGTGACATCGGCCTCGTAGCTGATCGACGACATCAAGGAGCGCGCTTCGCTTTTCGAAAGTGGCCCGCCGGCGATTACGACGATCGGACCGGTGCGCGCGTCGAAGAACGGGCCGACGTCAACAATGGACGCAACCCCGGCTGCTGCTGGGTGACCTGATGCGAGGCGTCAATTTGCCGCTGCCGTTCCGCGGCGATCTGCGGCGTTGGATACTCGATCAGCATCAGCGTGGCATCGCCCGCATTCACCGCATACTTGCACAGCACAACTTCGGCACCCGATTTGAAATCCACCATCGAAGCAGGCAGCGGCGATCCGACCCGATCCAACGCTACCGGCCCCAGAACATATTTCGTCGTGTTTTTCTCCAGATTCTTCGATCCGATGCGTCCTTTCGGAAGATACCCCGGCAGCGACGGTGGCTTGTTCTTGCCGCCCTCGGCTTGGGGGAGCAGTCCGGCCAGTTGCCGCAGTTGCGATGCCGACATCACGCTCATCCGGTCAAACACGGCATCCACCAACACGTTCCCCTGATAGAAGAGCACGCGGTTATTCGGAAAAAGCCGCCTGCCCGCCGATGGTTTCCTGCTCCATCTCTGGTGAATCGTAGTAAGTGAAGGCGCCGTAAGCCCCGCTGGCATCTTCGAAACACGGCGGCTTTGATGGTGAGATTGCGGCCGTCGTCGCGCGTGTAGGCTAGCCTTCTCCAAGCGCACGAAGCCGTACTCTTTCAGAACCGGAGCATTCTGCCGCATCGGCGGCAGCGGGATCGTCGCTCCGCGCAACCTCGCCTTTCAACTGCCAGCCGCCAAAATCTGTGGGAAGAACGGGGAGTGGACGCGGCTGAGTTCGGAGGAGCAGGCGCCGGCCGAGGCGGGTCGGCAGCAAAAACTTGAGCGCAAAAAACTGAGCGCAACAAAGAAGACTGACAGAAACCACGAAAACCTGGCGCGAGAATTTCATTCGGAAAAAAGGCACACAATACGCTACTGAATTAGACTACCGGCAGCCTAAGAAAGTTTCCACCCGGAAGCGGCGATATTCCCGCATTTCGCGCCATTCCACATTTGCGGCGAACCACTTGCGGCGAACTCGTGGGTCGTTCAATATAGGGCGGCGAATATGGAGCGGCCGTGAACCATTCCCTTGTGTGTTGGAGCATAGCGTGAAAGCAACCTGGAAGCGCCACATGCGAATCCTGATGAATCTCTGGCCGCCATTTCTGGGTGCAGGAATCCGCGTAAGGCGCCTCACGCCGGATTGGACGGAAATTGACGTAGAGATGAAGCTGCGCTGGTGGAACCGGAATTACGTTGGCACCCACTACGGAGGTTCGCTGTACTCCATGGCCGACCCCTTCTTTATGGTCATGCTGATTCAGAATTTGGGTAAGGATTACATTGTCTGGGACAAGTCGGCGAGCATCCGCTTCAGAAAGCCGGGACGCGGAACGGTTAGCGCCAGTTTCCGGTTGGCAGAAGAGCAGATTCGCGAAATCAAGCAAGCCCTGAATTCACGTGAAAATGAGAAAATCGAGCGCGTGTTTACCGTCGAGGTCAAGGACGAATCCGGGCTAGTCATTGCGCAGATCGAGAAATTGCTGCACATCCGAAGAAAAGAGCGAACCGCAAGCTGACCTGTAAGGCCGGCCTGGCAGCCCGCCGCCGGTCCTTCCCGTTCGGAGGGACGGCACGGCGAGATGGTTAGTGCAATCGCTGATGTTACAGTGCAACAATCCTTGCTCAAGCCGAATTCCACTATGTTGGCACTGCCTTAGGGGCCCGTAACATCAGGGCGATGATTCGCGACTTCTCGTCCGGTACGGCGATCGGGTGAAATCCGGGTCAAAAATTGCCGGGATTCTCGTCGTGGTGTGTGCGGCCTTATTAGTCCTTGTATCGTACCTGCCGATTTACCGCATGGAAGCTGGGTGTGGTCATTGGAAACAGCGGATACGCGCATTCAAGTTCGGCGAATTGGACAGTTCCGGTTCCCGAACGAGTGGGGCGTGGAGCATTTCGACGGTGCTTGGAGCCGAGCCCCAGCATTTCTAGCATGATACGCAGCATACCTCGGGCGGTTTGCGTCGGCTATCTGGGCAACTATCTGAGGCATCACCGATGGACGTGGCTGGCGATAACTTGGTCATGGCAGGCTACTGAAGCCAGATTCCCAGCAGAAAGCGTGAGCTCAGTGGCTAAAGCTCGGAGTTAAAACATGTGCACTTACCGCAGCGCTCAAGCGCTAGCCACCCAAAATCGGGCGCAAGATCGATTTTTCCGCGAGCGTGCTCGTATCGTGTCCCGGAAGTACGCGGCATCACTGTGTCAGGCACATTTCATGCACATTTAGGGGATGGAGTTTCGAACCGAGTACATCGGTCAGCTTGCCCTTACGGCCACCCAGGGTCAGGATGTCATTCTTAACGTTATCGCAGAAATTGTGGGAAACGACACTGCAGTGTGGACAGCCAATTTCTGCGAGCTAACTGAGAGTCGTTACTGTCCTTCAGGCTTGTCGATCTTGCTCGCCACCTTCACCCCGCTCAAGCCGTTGACGTATTTGGAGACGCCTCGGTAAAGCGACTCGGCAATGCGCTGGCGATGTTCGGAGGTTTCCAGCTTGCGCTCGTCGGTCGGATTCGACACAAACGAAATCTCCGCCAGAATCGATGGCATATTCGCGCCAATCAGCACGATGAACGGCGCTTTCTTGATCCCGCGATTGCGGATGCCCGCGTTGTTCAGGGCCAGTCCTCCGTAGAGCGATTGCTGCACGTCGCCGGCAAACTCGCGCGATTCTTCAATCTTTTCTTTCAGCGCGATCTTCTTTACCAGATCCTGCAGTTCGTAAATTGATTTTTCCGAGACCGCGTTTTCGCGGGCCGCAACCTCCAGCGCTTCCGGAGACGAAGTAAAATTCAGGTAATAGGTTTCGACGCCGCGCGCATCCGTATCGTGGCTGGAGTTGGCATGAATCGAGATGAATAAATCCGCCCGCTCCCGATTCGCAATCGCGGTGCGCGTTTCGAGCGGAATGAAAGTATCGTCTTGCCGGGTGTAAATCACTTCGGCTCCTAGACGAGATTCGAGCAGCCGTCCCAGGCGCTTGGCCACATCAAGGACCACATCTTTTTCCTGCAGGCCATTCGGACCAATGGTCCCCGTATCATGGCCGCCGTGACCGGCATCAATGACAATCTTGCCGATCTTCAGCCCCAGCGCGCGAGTCAAAGATCTGTCGCCGGCAGCCGTTGGGGCGCGCTTCGCGGGACGTTTCGCGAGTTTCGAGGCTCGCATCCGTATGAAGATCGGCAGTGTCAGGAGCGGATGCCAAGGCGGCCGGTCGCGACTTCTTGCGGCGCGACGCGGATCGGCGAAGATAAAGATGAAGATGAAGATGAAGGCTCTCGCCGCGAGGCCACGTCGCCGGCGCGGAGTCCTTCGCGCTGTTCGGAGCCGCGTCTTTCGCATCGTCTTTGGCATACGTCCCCGGAGTCCGCGTCCGCTGCAACAATTGTCTTCGGGATCCGGCGCGGTCGTTTTACCGCAATGGAGGTCTTCGCTCCACTCTTTCCCCACGACTGTAGGTCTTCGCAGAGTTACTCCATTGTCCGCGCGCATCTTTCCCGGACGTTTGCGGACCAGATTCCGCGCTGGCGTCCGCTTGCGGGGGGTGAATCGGGCGTCTCGCCCGTCCTTTCGGCGGCAGGGCCAGCGGCACTCCACCACGCTGGAGTCGTCATCCGCGTCCGAGGAAGCCGCATCCATTTCCGGCGCGGAGTGAACAGCGTTGCGAGCCGCGTCCGCCGTCATCCGCTTTTCTTTTCCCTTAACATCCTTCCCATGAATATCAATGATGAGCCGGTACGGGTCGGGCAACAGGAAAGCGTCATAGCTCGCCAGGTTGTCCACTTCGAGCACAATGCGCGTGCGCCCCGGCTGAAACTCCGCCACCCGAATTTTTTTCAGAAAGCCATCGTCGACGTCAAAAGTTTTCCCGACCAGCGTCGATGCGAGTTTGGTATCGCGCAGATCGAAGAAAATACGATCCGGATTCGAGATTCGCTGCGAGCCAAACTTCACTTCCTGCTCCACGTCAATGGCGACGCGGGTGTAGTCGGGCGTGGACCAGTGGCGAACGCCGGTCACGCGCGGCAACCGCTGCGGCGGACGTTGGCGGCATTGCCGGATTCGCCGATGTCGCAGAAGGGAACTGGTGGCGGCCGCGCTGGCAGTTGCACTGTTACCAAGTGGTTACCGGCGCCGTTACCGGCATGAGGCCCGTTGCTTGCGCGCCGTCTTCTGCGCCGCGTGTTGCGTCTCCGCGGCCTCGGCATCGATTTCCTTATCGATTTCCTTACTGCGGCGCGGGCATCGTCAGCCAGCCGGTTGCGCGGATAGCGATGCAAAGAATCCGTGAAGGTGGTGCGCGCCTCTTCCGGATCGTTCAGATCGTCCTTGTAGATCTCGCCAATCGTAAACAGCGCATCGAAGCGGTATTTGCTGCCGGGATATTCCTTGCGCAGAAAGCGATACTCGATCGATCGCGCCGCGCAAATCTTGTTATCGTCAAAGCGCCGCCCCATCTCGACCATGAGCTCGGCAGTCGCCACCACGCTCGGGTCCGCCTTCGAGGATGCCGGAGACGCTGAAGTAAACGCGCCGGTAAGAATCGATCACATGCTGATATTCGCGCCGAGTCCGCTCGCCCACAGGACGCCCGTTCAAAGCCTCCCGCATGCGGTCCGCTTTGGCAAATTGCTGGCGAGCCCAGGCATCATTGTAATGGACGTTGGATGAAGCGAGCCGAAGCCGAAACCAGCGGCAGCAGCACGAAGAACAACGCTGCGCCAAAGCGAAAGCGCGCCGCCTCGAGTGAGGCCCGTGCGAGTTAGGGTCGTAGAAGCCTGGGTCTTCACAAATCCTGCTATCGAGATGCATTCAGTCATCTGAGCGAAGTGAAGGACCTATGTACCAGCCCGTGCGCTCGAATGCCAACCTGCATCGCGACGCTCCCTATCAAACTCAAATGACGCTGCGAAGTTGCTAAAAATAGCGAACGCTCCCGGTACACGAAGTTGCGAGCTCCGCTATTCCGTATTGCTGATGTAGAGCACGCCCCGTGGCATCCCGCTGCACCCGCACCGGTTCCTGCCCGAACGGATTATGTGCAACGTCCGCCAATCACATACGAATCCGGCTCTCGCCGCCGTGATACAGGCTCGTGATCCGCCGAACGTAGTCCTGCGTCTCCCTGAAATGCGGAACGCCCGCACTCCGCGCCACCGCTCCCGACCCGGCGTTATAGGCAGCCAGACTCAGGCGAACGTTGCCGCCATAGCTATCCAGTAGTTTCCTTAGATGCCGCACCCCGGCATCCACGTTCTGTTCCGGGTCAAAAGGATTGGCAACATTGAGCGAACGCGCCGTCGCCGGCATTAACTGCATCAGCCCCATCGCTCCCTTGCGCGACACCGCATTGGGATTGAAATTCGATTCCACCTTGACCACCGACCGCACCAGGCTCGGGTCCACGTGATGCCGTGCCGCCGCCGCGTCAATCGCGGCGTCGATATCCTGTTGCGTAAAGGCAGGGCTGAAGTTAGGAGTCTGATGGTTTTGCGGTTTGTCCGTCGAGATAGGTGTTGACTTCCGAAGCTGCCGAACGCGCCGCCCGCATGACTGCTCCGCTCGTGGGAACCGGCTTGAAGCGGTGTTCGGTCGAACTCCAATAAACCAGCGGAGATCGGGATGGCGTGGAGCTCCTGCCCTGGAAGCCGAGGAAGATCCGCCACCGCTACTGCCTTCCCCGTTGACATAGATTTTGCGCCCGGATTCGTCGGTAGTCGAAGTGATCGCACCCGCGCTTTCGCTAGACCGGGCGTCTGTTTGCGCCCGCGCCGGCAGAGTCGAAAACAGCGTGGAAAGAAAGGAGATCGCGGTCAAGCTGGCCATCAGCGCGATTTGCAGGCGTTTAAGCATACGGGTTCAGTTCGGCCAAAACAACTCCGCCAAAAAGACACACTTACGTAGGGCCAACCCTACCCGAAAACCTGCCAGAGAATCCAGAACCAGAGTAACCGTCATTATAAGGCGCGCCGCCGACGGGAGCAATCTATCCAAAGGCCATAGAACCACTGGAGTAATCTATGCAAGTGACTGAAAAGGACTTGATTTTTAGGAACGAGGGCTGCCGATAGAAGCCCCAGCAGCCGGCGGAATGGGAGGCGGCAGTTCCCGGCGCCATTGAGCTGAGACCGACACGGCGCTGACCGCCGACGCTGCCCTAACCCCCGATGTGCACCATGGTCCGCGAGGCCGGCACAAATCCCGGCTCCCCAATATGGTGGCGCTCTTCTTTCTTCTCCACCACTTTCACAATGAACTCGGCAAGCTTTCTCATCGGTCGCGCCGCGCCGCATCAACTCATGCAGGTCGTGATCCCACACGGAAAACAAGCAGGTTCGCAGCTTGCCGTCCGAGGTGATGCGAATCCGGCTGCAGTGTCCGCAAAACGGATGCGATACCGGCGCGATAATCCCAATCTCGCCCACGCCATCCGGAAAAACGATAGCGGCGCGCCGTTTCGCTGCGCGCGTGCGCAATCTCTTCGAGCGGCAGATACTCCGACATGCGCCGCACGATCTCATCCAGCGTAACCACAATCTCCGGCGTCCAAACCCGATCTTCTTCCAGCGGCATGAATTCGATGAAGCGCACCACCACCCGTTCTTCCCGCGCAAACATGCCAAACGGAATGACCTGATCTTCATTGAAGCCGCGCAGCAGCACGCAGTTGATCTTCACCGGATCAAGGCCCGCCTGCCGCGCAGCGCGCACTCCCGCCAGCACACTCTCGTATCCGTTGGGCACGCGCGTGATGCGCGCAAAGCGCTCCGGATCGACCGCGTCCATGCTGACCGTAACCCGATCCAGTCCCGCCTCTTTCAGCGGCCGCGCAATCTCCGCCAGCAGATGGCCGTTCGTGGTCAGCGCAATGTCGGGCTTCTCCCCGTCCAATGTTCGCAGCTTGGCCAGGTCGCGCACGAACTCGACAATGCCCTTGCGCAGCAGCGGCTCGCCGCCCGTCAGTCGAATCTTGGTGATGCCAAGCCCCACCAGGATCCGCGCCATCCGCAGATAATCGTCGAACGGAAGCTCCGCATACGCCGCGCCATTCGTTCCCGTCCGGCAATAGACGCACCGGTAGTTGCAGCGGTCCGTAATCGAGATCCGCAGATCGTGGATCGAACGCCCGAAATGGTCAGTAAGCGGCATGAGGCATTCAGCGACTTCACGAAAGGAAACAAGCAGGCAGGAATGATCCAGCGAGCGTTTCCTTTCCAAACACGGGAGGCGCGGACGTTTCCATCCTCACCCTCGAATCGCACCTAGTCCCACCAGATGCAATTCTCGTCCCCGCCGCCAGAGAATCCCGCAGGCCACGGGGATCGGAAACAAGACCATCATTATAGATGCCAAAGGGAGCCCGCGAATCTCGTTGGCGGCCGCTGAAATTCATAAACCTTAAGGTGTGCCGATCGAGACTTTCCTTCGTGGCTTTCGTGGCTTAGTGCCCTTCGTGGTAAAGAAGTTTCGTCGGCAGCGCAGCCAAGCTTTCCGAACACTGCTAAACTTTCCCCATGAAAGCCCTCGTCATCACTCGTTTCGGCGGTCCCGAAGTTCTGGAACTGCAGCAAGTCCCCGACGCGCATCCCACGCCCGAGCAGCGCCTGGTGAAAGTGGAAGCGGGCGGGTTGAACTTTGCCGATCTGATGACCACTCAAGGCGGATACGCCGGCACGCCCAAGCCGCCGCTCACGGCCGGCCGCGAATTTGCCGGCATCGAACTAGCCGCGAACGGAGAGCCGACTCGCCGCCGCGTGATGGGCTACACGCAATGGGCCGCCTTCGCTGAAAAAACCGTGGCGAATCGCAACCTCGTCTGGCCCATCCCCGAAAATTGGACTGCCGAACAAGCCGCCGCTTTCCCCGTAAATTTTTTCACCGCCTACTTCGCCTACTGGAAGGCCGGGTTACTAGGTCAGACGCCAGTTCCGACTCTAGTTCAGACGAACGACAAGCCCGCCCGCGTTCTGATCCATGCCGTAGCTGGCGGAGTCGGCACCGCCGCCGTCGAAATCGGAAAAATTCTCGGCATGGAAATGTACGGGACGTCTTCTTCGGAAGAGAAGCTCGCGAAAGTGCGCGAGCTTGGCCTGCAACACGGCATCAATTACAAGCAGCGCGATTATGTGGAAGCCATCAAAGAACTAACGCAAGGCGAAGGCGTGGACGCAGTTTTCGAAATGCTCGGTGGCGAGCACGTTGCGAAAAGCGTCAGCTGCGTGCGCGAATTCGGACGCGTCATCGTCTACGGCGCCGCTACCGGCGAAACTCCGCAGCTCGACACCCGCGTGCTCTACGCGAAAGGCGCCAGCGTCCACGGACTCTGGCTGTCGTATCTAAGTGCAAACCGCCCGCTGATGGAATCCGCATGGAAGCAACTTTCCGAATGGATCGCAGCCGGCAAACTGAATCCCGTGATCGGAAAAGTTTTCCCGTTGGAGCAGGCCCGTGAAGCCTACACGCTGCTGCAGGAAGGCAAGAATTACGGCAAGATCGTACTGAAGATTACGTAGCGTCGAGTTTGGCTAGCAGCTTTACAATTGTTTGAACAATTTTCATCGCCGAATAAAGATTTCATCCCCGTTAAAGAATTTGTCATCGAACACAATGATGACAAAACATTCACATCTTGTTGCTCAAAGCGAAGCTGCCCGCTAACCGCGCCCGTGCCTGTACGTCTAACCGATATGTCAGCAACATGATTGAGCCAAAGAGATTTTGTGCAAATCGCAGCCTCCGTGGCGTTCGTTATTGGACAGAGATGCACGAAAACAATCAGATGACGGCGCTGCCGAAACGCGGATCACACTCAGCCTTCATGATTTTGCGATCCTTTTGGTTTGGCAGCACAAGTGCCGTTATGGAGAAGATGGTTCGACAGAAAATTAATCGGGAACTAACTCAAACCGAGATTCGTATCCTGTAGCGAACCAGCAGTAGGAACCCAGCAGTAGGGTGGACGAAACCAATTTCGATCCACTCCTGAAAATTTGCAGGGTGACGGGACGGCGCATGCAATGGTTTGGCGGCCCTGCGTGCGCCGCGTCCGGCAAAAAGAACGAGTTTGAGGCCCGCGTCTTTTTGTGTCACCCTGACCCGTGCATTGTAGGACTTCGCGAAAAAAACGCAAGCCTTCAATCGAGCGTCCCCGAACCCTCACCAGCCGCCCCTAATGTCCCGGAAAGACCCCGGGCAGAAAGCTAAGGAGCATATGAAACTGAACAACGTGGCAAAGACTGTTGTACTCGGCCTGGCCGTGCTGCTGGCGACGAGTGCGTTCGCAAGTAACAAGAGTTCGTTTCAGGCGAATGAGCCGTTCGAAGTCAACGGCCAGCAACTCGCCGCCGGCGACTATCAACTGCGCTGGGATGGCACGGGTTCAAACGTAGAAGTCACCTTCCTGAAAGGCAAGAAAGAAGTAGCGAAAACTTCAGCGAAGCTTGTGCCTCTCGACAAAGCCTACGATCACGACTCAACGGTGGTCGACCGCTCCGGCGGCAAGGCAACGGTTTCTGAATTTCGCTTCGCAGGCAAGAAGTACGCCCTGGCTCTTGCTCCCACCGAGAAAGCCGAAATGGGCGGAGGCAAGTAGCTTACTAACTCCTGAAAGAAAGAAAGAGGGGAGCACTTCGGTGCTCCCCTTTGTTGTTTTCGGACCACTTGTGATCAGCTTGGTTAGTTGTTTTGAGCAGCAGGGATAGGTGAGTCGGCTTTCTCCAGTTCAGCGCCGATGTGGACGCTGCTGCCGGCGCTGGACTTCAACTTTCGCTCCCAGTCTTTGAACCCTGCTCTCCTGACGACGATCGTGTGATCGCCCTCCGCCACCTGAACGTCAGAAGGTGTGTTGCCAACAAAACTGCCGTCGACCTCGATGTCGGCGCCGGGCGGGGTCGAGTCGATCTGCAACCTAGCCACGGAACTTACGGACGGCGCGGAAGGGGCATCTGCCGCGGGCATCACTGCAGGAGCCGGTTTTTCCCCGGCTGGTTCTGACCCTGAAACTGTGCTATTGCTTCTCTTGCGCCAATCATCGAGAATCAATTGGCACGCGTTCTTGACGTTATTCTTAATGCTTCCCCCCTCGCGGGTTTCGAGTACGTCCCCTTCCTTACTTGATACCTCTAGCTGGTTGTCGCGCACAAAACCATGCTCAATGTGGTTAAGCGATACCGTATAATCGGCCTTCTCAGGCAGCGTGGTAATACGGATGTCCTGACACTCCCTCTGAAAGTCCTTCGTCAGTTCAATTGATTGATCGCGGTGGGCGTTCCAATTGCTGCCCTTACTCGCGGCTGTTACATAGACTTTCGGTTGATCTTGGGCCAGCGCCGCCATCGCCAGCAGAAGGAACGATGCAATGCATGTTTCCATTGTTATTTCCTTTTCAATTTGACTTGAAAGAGCGGGCTTTGAGCGTTGATCGCGAACGAAAAAACAGCCCGATTATTTATTACCTGCTCCCCTAGCGGCTGGCATGTTACCACACGAGGTTCAAATTCGTATGTGACGACAATCGTCGCACTGGGGAAAGCCTAGGCAGGGCAATAGGCAAGAAGGCAAATTAGATGAGAATACTAATGGGACAACATAGAGTGGCGCGTAGCAGTCCCCAGGCATAGTCTGGTGGACAAACTTAGTACTTAGGCATCTTAGGATCGACACGATCCGCCCAGGCCAGAATCCCGCCGCTAAGGTTATAGACCTTGGTAAATCCCGCGCGCCGCAGAAAGTTTACCGCCTTAGCGCTGCGTCCGCCCATCTTACAGTGGGCCACGATTTCCCGGCTCGAGTCGAGCTCGTTCACGCGCTTTGGTAAGTCGCCCACTGGGATGAGATATCCTCTCAGGTTACAGATCTGGTACTCGTGGGGCTCGCGCACGTCGAGAATAAACACGTCGGCCTTGGCATCTAACTTCTTCTTCAATTCCTCCACCGAAATCGACGGCACGTCGTTGCCCGCAGGCTCTTCCTGCCCGCGAATGCCGCAGAACTGATCGTAGTCAATCAACTCGGTGATCGTGCGGTGGGTGCCGCAAATCGGGCAGTCCGGATTCTTGCGCAGCTTCAGTTCGCGGAACTTCATGCCGAGCGCATCGACGAGCAGCAAACGTCCGGCAAGCGAATCGCCCTGTCCCAGTATCAGCTTGATAGTCTCGGTAGCCTGAATCACGCCGACCAGGCCGGGCAGAATTCCCAGCACTCCGCCCTCGGCGCACGATGGTACCAGTCCCGGCGGTGGCGGCTCGGGATAAAGACAGCGATAGCAAGGGCCGTCTTCAGTGGCGAACACGCTGGCTTGCCCCTCAAAACGAAAAATGGAGCCGTAAACATTGGGCTTGCCGGTAAGTACGCAAGCATCATTAACCAGGTAGCGCGTAGGAAAATTATCGGTGCCGTCGGCGACGATGTCGAACTCGCGAAACAATTCCAGCGCGTTGGCGCTGGTCAGTTTCATGTCGAACGTTCGCAGGTTCAGGAAGGGATTGATCGCCTTCAGTTTTTCGCCAGCGGAATCAAGCTTCTTGCGGCCCACGTCGGCAGTCGTGTGGATGATCTGGCGCTGCAGGTTGGTGTAATCGACGACATCGAAGTCCACAATGCCAAGCGTGCCCACGCCCGCGGCCGTCAGGTAGAGTGCCAGCGGCGAACCCAGTCCGCCCGCTCCGATGCACAAAACTTTCGCGGCCTTGAGCTTCTGCTGCCCTTCCATGCCCACCTCGGGCATAATCAGATGGCGCGAGTAGCGCAGGATTTCGTCGTTGCTCAAGACGGCTTCGGGTTTGCATCGGCAGGTTTTACATCGGAAAGCGTAGCCATAGAATCCTTTTCAACTCCATCGGAGCGAAGGCGGCTAGATTACGATGCGGCGAAAATTCGGAGAATCATTCGCGCCGCCGGCGATCGACGGCACAATGGAAATGGTATCACCGTCTTTGACCGCGGTCGCTTCCTTCTGCAGGTAGCGCATGTCTTCATCGTTGACGTAAACGTTCACGAACGCGCGCAGTTTGCCTTCGTCGGTATAAAGGTGGCGCTTCAACTCGGGATGCTGCGCGACCAGCCCGGCCAGGGCCTCGCCCACGGTCTTTGCAGGAACCTCGACCGAAGCCTGTTTTCCGGAGTATTGCCGAAGCGGAGACGGAATCTGGATCTGTGCCATGCAGATAAAGATGCTATGGTACGTGCGGAAGATGCAAGAGGAAAATCATCAGACTACTTCCGTCTTGTTCGTCCACGAATTTCTTGTCGTCTTCGTCGTCCGTAGCCCGTCAGTTCGAACGAATTCGTAACCGTCGCCTTGCCCTTCTCAACGCTCGTGATCACGTACGAGCAGCCGAACCAGTGGGCTTCCGCGAGGTCGGTCTGCGACCATTGCGCCGGATGGTCAGGGTGGGAGTGATAAAAGCCGACGATATCCTCGCCGCGCTCGCGGCCTTCACGCTGAATACGAATCAGTTCCCTGAGGATCGATGCTGTAGCGGTTGTGCGGCGAATCGTCACGCGTGTTGCCGCAGCGAACGCTGCGCGAGACGGTCTTCGACGCCATCGTCGTCGAACTGCCCAAGCAGCACGCCGCAGCACTCGTGCGGATAAGTTTCCTCTCCGTGTTGACGAAGGGAGGCGTAGGCGGAATGTGAGAGCGTGAGCATCGAGAAAAATTGATTAAGTCATCGAGTCAATACCTCGAATGAATTCAAGGTTCTAACTTCTGCAATCATCCTTCACTGCCAGAATCTCTCGCTCAAGATATTTTTCGCCCGAGTCGCAGAGGATCGGTGACGATGGTCGCGCGCTGATCTGTCTTATCTTCAGGCTCTCAGGCTATCATGATCCGCAGACTGCCCACCAAGGCCGCCGCCGCCGAAACTCCCACGAGCAGCCCCTGTTCGCGCGCCAAACGCCGGGCCATGACGTGCGCGTCTTCGGTCGTGATCTCCAGATTCTGGTCGGCGAGCGACGCATCGTAAATGCCCGGCACGATCGCCGATGCCAAATGCTTCGCGCCTTCAATGCCGTGAAAAGCGGAGTCCGGTTGCAGTGAAATGCAGCGGATCTTCGGATTCAATTCCTTCAACCGCCGCGTCGTTCCGACAAAGGTTCCAGTGGTGCCAAGCATGGCGACAAAGTGGGTGATACGTCCTTCCGTTTGCTGCCAGATTTCGTTGGCGGTCGTCTCGTAATGCGCCCGCCAGTTGGCGTCGTTCGAATACTGATCGGCATAAAAATAAAGATCGGGATGCCGCTCCGCCAGTTGCCGCGCGATCTTGAGCGCGCCGTCCGAACCTTCGGCCGGATCGGTGTAGATGATATTTGCGCCGTATGCCTGTAGAATGCGTTTTCGCTCGGGAGAAACATTCTCGGGCACGCAGAGCGTCACCGGAAATCCGAGAGCGGCGCCCAGCATGGCGTAGGCAATGCCAGTGTTGCCGCTGGTGGAATCGAGCAGAATTTTTCCGGCGGCGAGTTGGCCCGAGCGCCGTGCTTCCGCCACAATGTTGGCGGCGGCGCGGTCTTTGATCGATCCGCCGGGGTTGTACCATTCGGCCTTGCCCAGAAGTTGTACGCTGGGAAGATCGCGGGTGAGCGCGTGAGCGGCAGCAGCGGCGTGTTGCCGATGCGCGCGAGCACAGCTTCTCCTTTAGTCGTGTGATGGCGCTGAGCCGGACCCTGCTGGTGTCATTGCCCCTGATACCCGTAGTGACTAGAGTAATGTGCCCGCAATCTTAAAAAGGTATATCTATACTAGCGTTGCAGAAATCTAGCAGTCTATTAGATTCATGGTCAACGGCTTTGGTTCCATCTTTCGGTTCCATCGAAACCGCGCAAGCCGCATCTAAACCGTATGACACGAGAATTGAGTTAATAAAATGACAGCGAAAGTCGAACAGAAAACCTACGAAGATGCAGTCAGCTGGCTGCGCGATCATGGCTTTGACCTGATTGAAGCTCCGGGCGCGCAAACCCGCGTGTTCCTGAAGAAGTACAACTGCTCGGCGGCGATCCAGAAGACTGAGGACGGCGGCGTGAAAATTTTCGCCTATCCCGGATACATGATCGGCAGCGAAATTTCCAAGCTGGTCAATCGCGGCTACCAGCAGTTCATGAAGACGACGAAAACCGAAGTGCCAGCCACGGCCGACCACCTGAAAGCGCTGCAGCAGTTCTCCGAAGAACTGAAAGAAGCGCTGGGACTGCCCAGCCTCTACAACGAGTCGCTCGGCACCGTCAGCGATTCCTATCACTACGATCGCATCAAAGACCGCGACGAGCCCGAGGTGGATCGTCCGAAGCGCCCGTGGGAGACGGTGAAGGTGAAAGTGAAAGCGGCTACGGCGGCGAAAAAAAGCCGGGCATAGAGCGCTCGGCCGTCAGCCGTCAGTTTTCGCTTTCAGGTTATTCCTTCGTGTGCCTTCGTGCCCTCTGTGGTGGACGGTTTTAGCAAAATGAACCGCGACCGCCGCGCCCACCTATTTTCCCTGTCCCCGAAATAATGCGAAACTGTTTCGCTTAGGAGCTCCTATGCGAGATTTGTTCTTTAGTAATCGGTGTGATCGCCGCCGTGGCCATTTCCGGCAGTGGGCAAGACGCCGGCGAGGCCGCACGCCAGGCGATTCGCAAAGTGATCGAAGATCAGCAGGCCGCCTGGAATCGCCACGACCTCGAAGCCTTCATGGCCGGATATTGGAAGTCTCCCGAGCTGACGTTTTTTTCCGGCGCCCATGAATCGAAGGGTTGGCAGGCGGCGCTCGATCGCTACCAGAAGAACTATCAGGGCGCGGGCCACGAGATGGGCAAGCTGGAATTCGCCAACCTGCGGATCGAGATGTTAGGGCCGGACGCGGCCTTCGTGCGCGGAGAGTTTCATCTGACCATGTCCGACGGCAAAACGCCGCACGGCCTGTTCACGCTGGTCTTCCGCAAGTTTCCCGAAGGCTGGAAAATTATCCACGACCACTCGGCGGCAGAGTGACCGAAGGTAGCCTCCAGGCGGATAACGATACTTTCAGGCCTTGTCATCCCGAGCGCAGCGAGGGATCTGCAGTTCGCCGCAAAATGCAGATCATCCCTCGCTGTTCCCGGGATGATAAGACGAAAGTACTACCGTCCGCGATCCATGGCCTCATTCGCCAGTCGGTCCGCAATCTGGTTGTGCTCGCGCAGTGCATGGCGAATTTCAAAATGTTCCAGCCGTCGCACCAGCGTCTGTGCCTCGTCATACAGCTTGCGCAGTTCGGGGTGCCTTACCTTGTAGATGCCTTTCATCTGCCGCACCATCAGTTCCGAATCGCTAATCACCTTGAGTGCCTTGATCTGGTTTTCGGCAGCATAGCGCAGCGCGGCAATCAGGCCCTGATACTCGGCGTAGTTGTTAGTCCGGTGTCCAAGGTATTCGCTAAGCTCGGCCACCTTATGCCCCGAGGCGTCC
The DNA here is from genome assembly GCA_963699405.1 of uncultured Acidobacteriaceae bacterium. GTDB lineage: Bacteria > Acidobacteriota > Terriglobia > Terriglobales > Acidobacteriaceae > Acidiflorens. Next base: position 146,555 of record CAVOTW010000012.1, read on the forward strand.
TGAATGGCAACCCCATAACCGGCAGGCCCAGGATTCCCGCGGGCTCCGCCATCGACATGGGCAGTGTGAGCGGAAGGAGCAGCGGGAGCGGATTTAGTCGCGGGAAAAAGATTTCTGGAATCGGAAGAGCGCGAAGGCATAGAACGAGTTTACAACGCGGGTGTGTTCCTCGAAGCCCGAGCCATGCAACTCGCGGATCGGTTCGAATGGTGGCCGTTGCCAGGGCATTTGGCATCCAAGCACGGTGCCAACTAGTTATCTTCCGGAAGTAGCAAGCAGACGGCACGCTAAACAGTGAACGGCAAGAGTGAATCGCAACAGTGAACGACACGTTGAGGGGGAAGGCGTGAACGACAAAGCTGACGGCAACGCAAACGAAAAAAAGAACGACAACACTCAGGATGCGAATGCGCAGAAGAATGGGACGAAATTCGACTGGGTGACGTCGCGTTCATCCTGTACTCTACCGAAGGTTTTTGCGACTTTGAGGCAGCAGGTGGCAGAGGATGTCAAGACCCGAAACGCTCTGCGCCCCGATCTCGCCCCTTATGAATTCTCGCTCACGGATGACACGGACGAGTTTACAGTTTTTCTGAAGACTAAAGATGTGAAGCGGTCGGTAAGCTTCAAGCTTTCCGAGCAGGCAATTGCAGTGCGGGACGACAAGGATAGTCCCATGTTTCAGGTGACCGTGACCTTTGATGACAACGGAAAGTGCAAGCTGCACGCGAACGAGAAGGAGTGCGAATTCTGGCAGGTGCGACGGATGGCTCTTGAAGGCTTGATGTTTGCCTAAGCCCCGGTTATCGTCCGGTAGCCAGACGAGTAGCCAGCCGCTGCGGCAAATTTGCCGCAAGAATCTTCTCCTGGGCCACGCGCAGGTTATAGGGCACGCGATAAAAATTCACAATCCACGCGTCGGAGTCGAACACGGCAAACGCAGCGCGCCAGTCGCCGTCGCGCGGCTGGCCCACCGACCCCGGGTTAATGAGGTAGCGGCGATCCTTGCGCAGCGGCCAGTCCGACGACTCGGTTTGGCCCACCGTCCGGTATCCGGGACGGTACGCTTCGCTGATCTCACCCGTCAGTACGAAGCCCCCCTGCAGGTGAGTGTGTCCGAAGAACGTGATCGGGACGGGATCGGTAATCAGCGGCTCGATGGCATCCCGCGCGCTGACCATGTATTCATCTTCGTCGAGCGCTGAGCCGTGGACGAACTGGATGTCCGGAAGTTCGTCAACGTGGATGGGCCCCTGCGGCAGCGCCCGAAGCCATTCGAGATTCTCAGGAGTGAGTTCGTTGCGCGTCCACAGCGTGGCCAGGCCCGCGACGGGATTGAACTCATCCAGGTTCATCAGGCCGCAAACTGCTTTGTCGTGATTGCCGCGGACGAAGACGCGCCCCAGCGATTGCGACTTAGCAACAACCTCGTTGGGATTGCCGCCGTAGCCAACCGTATCTCCAAGATTCACGACGAGATCGTGCGCGGGCGCGGCGGCCACGCAAGCGTCGAGCGCCTCTAGGTTGCTGTGAATGTCGCTGAGAAGGAGGATGCGCACAAAGGCACGATTATAGCCTTTTCCAACTTATCACAACGGCTTTGAGTCAGCCTTAGCCGCAAAGTTCACAACCGGGCAACGGGCCCAATGTCCGGTGCCGACTTCAATCAGCGGTGGAAGTTCGACCGCGCAAGCGGCGATGCGGTACGAACAGCGCGGCTCGAACGCGCATCCGGAAGGAAGCTGAGCAATCGACGGCACTGTGCCTTCGATCGTGGCGAGCGGAACTGCGCGATCGGTGGTAAGCGTAGGAATCGCGCGCAGAAGTCCTTTGGTATACGGATGAGCCGGCGCGTTGAAAATATCGGACTTGGCCCCAAGCTCAACCAGATTGCCGGCATACATCACGGCAACGCGATCGGCAACGTGCGAGACGACCGCGAGATCGTGCGAGATGAAGAGCATGGCCAATCCAAATTTGTGGCGCAGGTCGTTGAGCAGGTCGAGAATCTGCTGCTGGATGGTGACATCGAGCGCGGTGGTGGGCTCGTCGGCGATGAGCAGTTGCGGCCGGTTGACGATCGCCATGGCGATCATCACGCGCTGCCGCATGCCTCCGGAAAGCTGGTGCGGGTAGCTGCGAGCCCGCTCCTCCGGCTCGGGGATGGCCACGTCGCGCATGCCGTCGACCGCGCGCTGCCATGCTTCTTCCTTGGAAACGCGGTGGTGAGCCAGCACGGCTTCCGCAATCTGATCTCCGACCCGCATGACCGGGTTGAGCGCGGTCATCGGCTCCTGGAAAATCATGGCGATGCGCGACCCGCGAAGGTGTCGCAGCTGGTCCGAAGCGAGCGCAGTCAGATGCAAAGGCGCGCCATCGCCATTCTGAAAACTGATTTCGCCGGAAACCAAAGCGGACGGAGGAAGCAGTCCCATGATGGCCAGCGAGGTGATGGATTTCCCTGATCCAGATTCGCCAACCAACCCCAGCACCTCGCCGGGAGCAATCGAAAATGAAAGGTCGCGCACCGCGGCAAGCAAGGTTCGCGTAGGGGCGGACGCATTCGTCCGCCCAGCCGAGCGCAGCTCGGCTCCCCCCGCCGAAGCGTCGCGATCCGAAAGCGCCCGCCCCGCGCGCGATTGCGGGAACTCGATAGTCAGGTCGCGGACGTCAAGCAGCGATCGCACGGCTCCTATGGTATCAGCGGGCCGCTACTTCTTCGGACGCGATTCCGGCGGCACCAATCCAGCCACGCGGTAATACACCACCAGTTGCCCGTAGTGTTCGCCGCAATGTTCAAGCAGGCCCCAAGCCATATCAGAGACGCGCGTCTGCTGATTCGAAAACGGATCGACGATCAAATCGTTCAGGCCCTTATCACCCTTCAGCTTGATCGCCGCCGCGCCGTCGGCAAATGATTTTTTCACAAACTCGACGATCGCGGCCTTCGTCTTATATTGCTCGCGCTTCGGATCTTCTCCCGGCGGCATCTTCAGCCCCATCGCCGGATTGATGAAAAAGTAATTCGCGCCCGCCGCATGCAACAATTGCTCGGCAAAACTACGCTGGGCGGGCGTGGGCTTAAAGTCGTACTTGTCCTCGGGAAAATCCTCCGCCATGGCAATCAGCTTCCGCCCCACATCGTTCCAGCCGTCCAGCAAAGCCTGCGACGCACTCACCGCCGGTTTCGGCGGCGCATCTTTCTTTGTGTCTTGCGCCGAGGCAAGCGCGGCAAGAATTCCTACGGCAAGAGCTACGCACACCATTCGCCTTTTCATTTCGCCAATCCTCCAATTTGTCATTTGTCCCCTCTTCCAAAGACGCCTACAAAATGACTTTGTCATCAAGCGCCACAAAATAACTTTTTCATCCCTGACCCTGAGCGGAGCCGAAGGGGAAGGGACCTATGTATCCAGCTCGTGCGCAAAAAGTTCGTGCGCCGAAAGTTACTCCAGTCCCGCCTTCCGCAGCATTTCCAGAAATTGCTTCTGGGTTCGCATATCAATCGACTGCGCCACCAGCTTTCCGTCCCGGTCATAGACGAAGCTTTTCGGAATCCCTTCCACCACGAACAAGTCATTGACCTTCCGCCCGTGATCGAGCAGCACGGGAAAGGAAACCTTGTGCTCGCGAATAAATGGCTCGACTTTATCCGCCTCTTCATCGGAAATGCCGAGCACCACGAATCCCTTCGCCGCGAAGCGCCCGTAAAGCGCGTCCAGGTCCGGCATCTCTTTGCGGCACGGCGGACACCAAGTCGCCCAGAAGTTTACCAAAACTACCTTGCCGCGGAGTTCCGAAAACGTCCAACTCTTGCCGGAAAGATCCCGCAGCGTGAACTCCGGATGTGCCCGCTTGCGATCATCCGCCTCGAGTCGATCCATGGCAGCGCGAAACTGATTGTCGCCATTGCTGCCATCAAGCGAAGCCTCGACATGTTCATAGCGCACAAGTGTAGCGAGTTCAATATAAGGGTAAGCGGGTTCCTTGACACTTACTGTGCCACCGATTTTCTTGCCTGCGTCACCACCAGCGGGCTGAGGCTCCGCCCAAGGCACGGGCCGTTCGCGCAAAGTATCAGCCAGAGTGGTAGCCACTTCCTGCAAAGTGGAATGTCCGAAATCACCTTCGGTGGAAAGGTCCGCCAATCCCACGGCCAGCCGCAGCTTGTTCTCGGTCGCGGGCAGCTTGCGAATCTTCAGCGCCAGATCCCTGGTCGTCGTCGCGCGAACGTCATCCGCCAGACCGCGAAGCCCATGGATCTGATCTGCAATGGGCTTCTCGTCCGCGCTGTACACGATTTCCTTCTGCTGCGCGAAGACGAACTGCCGGCAACAAGTTGCGACGGCGAACAACACTGCGGCAAACGCGACGAACGACTGCATCCGGCGAGCGAATGTATGGGGATTCATGGCCGTCTCAGCTTAACAACTTTCGACGCGGTCAGCGAGCCCAAGGACGAGCTTAGTGTCGACGCTAGTTTCGAGCATAGTGTCGGACTGAAAGCGAGATGGGCAGGCCGACGAAGAACCAATGCTCGACAAACTCCGTCACCCTGTAGATGAGAGGCACATCCGCCTTCGGCATCGCTGAAAGCGGCAGCACAACGAAATGCATGAAGCAGAAAACCAGCGCGCCATAGAGGATCCCGCAAACGACGGCATGACTGATCAGAAATGGAAGCTTGCGGCTGGCCGCATAGTAGACCGTGGCTGCGCCGAATGCGATGACAAAGTGCAGCAAGACTCCGAGGGCGGCGCTGCGCGTTCCATCGAGATACGAATTCATGCCCAGGATGCCGCTGGCAATGGTTTGCGGAACGAGGATCGGCTTCTGGGGACTGTAAACCAGGATCGCGTAAGCCAGATCCAAAATGCCAACGAGCGAACCGCCGGCGAAGATGGCCAGAAAAGGACGTGGCCGCGCGAAGGGTGAAATTGGAGAGCCACCAGTCGTCCAAATTGCCATGCGGAATCTCCCACGCCGATTGCTGCAGCAGATTGGCTGCAGATTGGCCGCAGATTGTCTGCAAACGAGTGGCAAGCATTCTACAACGAGCGGCGCCAACGCCGCGTTTCGCGCGGGCGGTATATCATTCGGCTACTGTGGGCACTTTCGATCCGGCTGGAACGGAATTTCTGCGCATCTCCGAACGATACCGGCAGATGAGTGACGAGGAACTTCTGGTCCTCATGCCGCAGAGCTCCGAACTGACGCCTTTCGCGCAGCAAGCGCTTGCCAACGAAGTTCGCTCACGCGGGCTGAAGGCTGAAGTCGAGGAGGAGCCATCGGCTCCGCTGGCTCCGTCGTCATTCAAACCGCGAGCTTTCGAGCGCCAATCTCCGAAATTCCGCGATTCGGCAGATGACGATTCTCCTGAAGCCGATTCGTCAGACGAGGACGGAGATCCGCAGGACGAAGACCTCTACGACGAAGACCGCAAACTGGTCGAGCTCTGCACCGTTTGGAGCGCGCGAGATGCGCTCAAGCTGCAGACGATTCTCGAGGGAGCGGGAATTCCATTATTTATGGGACCGGAAAAAGCTACGAGCGTGGATCGTGTGACTTCGAATTTCTCGAACGGAGTCAGCGTGCAAATCATGCAAATCGGATTGCCTTGGGCCAGGTCGGCAATGGCGCAATACGAGCCTGAGGACGATCAGACTCCAAAAGACGCTGCCGAGCCCGAAGAGGTTGCGGTGTGCTGTCCTCAATGCCATTCCGAGGAAGTCGTCTTTGAAGGGCTAACTTCCGGGAAGGGAACCGATGACTCTCCCGAAAAATACCAGTGGAAGTGCGATTCCTGCGGATATCAATGGGAAGATGATGGTGTTGCGAAAGAGGGATGAGTTCGCTGCTCATTTCTCCGTCATTTTTAGATGTTTACTGGTTAGTAACCCTACCCCCCCTCCCCCGGTCTTCTAGAATCATGGAGTTGGCGGGAATTTTTCGCTCGGTCTTTGAATCTAAAGGACTTAGGTCCAAAGTATTCTGAAATAAGGACTTAGCTCCAAAACCGCTTTGAAGACGGCTTTGGGGCAGCTGCGAGGGCCGTCCTGGTTGACGGGTACACCTCTTCACTGCCCCAATCAGATTTCGATTGTCGCATCAGGCGGGCTTGATGTCTGTGATTGCGCTCACTGAGGGTTTGTGATGAACTTCAAATCGTGCTGGATAAAAAGCTGTTACACGCCGCCGACCAGGCCGCGAAGCGCACTCGGAGAAATCGGTCCGTGCTGGTGCGCGACGCGCTGCGGGAACATCTCCGCCGGTTAGCACTGCAAGCCAGTGAAGAACGCGACCGCCAAGGCTACTCGCGAAATCCGCAAGCCGACGCGGAAGCGCGGGGTTGGGAATCGGAGGCCACGTGGCCCAGCTTAGTTCCGCACGGATGAACGAAGTGTGTGCTGCCCTGCGCTTCTCTTTGGGGTGCGACTCGAATTAGCTAGGGAACGTTGCGTCCATTCCCGAAATTTCAGGAATGGCGAGCACGTCCCAGGCAAGGGTTGGCCACGCACTTCGTCAGATCGCGACGAAAGCCCACACATCGCGAGGAGCACGATGTGTGGGGTACCCGGTAGTCTACATGTGCAGAAATCCAGAGGCGGCCTTCTGTACTTCTTTGCGCCGATCTTCATCAAAAGCCAATTCGTCGATGAGATCGGGGATGTCTGTCAGCCGCTTGCCGTCCGAGAGAAGCGCCATCAGAGAAAGAAGGAGCCTTCTCAACAGTTCGCGCATAGAATCGAGTTCGTCAAGGCGGCGCGCGAGTTTGTCATCGAGTTCGGCACCGTGAACGAGCCGGGATCTCAAACCATAGAATTGTTTGACCTGCCGGAAAATGGCTCTTCTTTCATCGGCATCGCGACCCATTAAATTTGCGGTGCGCATTGCTAGTCGATAGGTCAGCCCCTCGGTCTCGTCTTTTTTCGTAATCAAAGATTCAAATGCAGTTACGAGTTCCACCGCTTCCATTGTCGGTGGATTATCGCCTCCATACAGTTGACAGGCCGTGTTGAATGCGGGGAACGACTCGAGTTCGCAAAAAAAGGCACCGGCACGCTCCCTAAACGCAACGAAAAAGGGTATCTCATCGGAGTTCAATACGTAGGACGTAGTCTGCGAAGCTAAACGCTGATAATCAATCGTCATAGTGGAAGCCCGGCCACTAAAAACCGTCTCCCATTCACTCGACGCCGCCGGGCCGCGATGCACGATGAATGTCTCACCAGCGCGAAGCCTTCCAGGCTTAAAAAGACGCAATTGGGCAAACAGCCTCGTAGTTGCGTCTAGGTATAGTGCTGGAATCGATACCGCGTCCCGTTTCTTCACCGCGGAGTCCAAATCCTCCTTGAAAAATGACTTAGAAAGAATTGGTTCATTTATCATCAGGTACGGGGGCTCGTAGATTTCCAGATACTTTCCAACGATGCCATCAAAAGACGGACCTATGTACCGATCTAAAGAAACGATCCGAACGCCATTAGGTATGACTAGCTCATGAGAATCTGAAGCGAAATGGTAGAGAGGGGTCACGCAAATTAGCGGAGCCTCATCAATTATGTTTACTGTCATCGGAAGTCTGTGATTTCCTTTCCCGCCTGCTCGAAGCGCCCAGACCGCTATTTTCGTCTATGCAAGAGTACCCCACTTCGCTTCGCTGAATGCCTCACCTTCTCCCGCCACTTGGCGACATTCGCCTTGAGTCCGGTCTAGCTCTCGCATTTGGCAACGACGGCCAACTTCACTCCGAGGGCGTGCAGGACGGAATTGATGGTTTCGAAGCGTGGGTGGGCTCCTGCGCTTAGGGTTTTGTACAGGCTCTCGCGGCCGAGGCCGGCGTCTTTGGCGAGTCGGGGATGTTCATGCGTCAAAGACTCGGGCCACGAAGCAGCGGTTTTCTTCGCCTGTGCTCATCTCAGCCACTGAATTTTGATTTCCTTTTCGAGCGGCTTGAATTCCGGATCGCCGGTGACGAGTTCGGCCCTTCTTTCCTTTGCCAGCGCGGCGGCAAAGGCGTCGGCCAAACTCAATTTGAAACGCGCCTTGAAATCGGCCGCGGTGTCGGCCAGCGCGCGGGTCGTGGAATGAAAATCAATCGGCAGGCCCTGAAGGACCTTCGCGGCCTCCGCCCACGCCTCCGCGCCGTCTTTCTTCACAATGGAGTACTTCACCTCGGCGTAGTTCACATCGGTCATGAGGAGCGGGCTGTCCTTCTTACCGGCGGAGACGAGCAGATCTTCCATCGTCTCCGCGCCCGGCTCGTCGCGGAAGTAGGCGATCAGTGCGAAGCTGTCGAGCACCTTAGCGGGCATGGCGCTCCTCGAGTGCCCGTTCCTGCTTCTTGTGCTCGGCCCAATCCTCCGTCAGCGGCTTGCCTCCCGGCGTGCGCTTGAGGATGCCGCGCCCGCGCTTGATGAGCGCCGCAGTCATGGGTTTGAGAAGGATTCCGTCCGGTGTGGCTTGAACCACTGCCTTGGTCCCGTCCTCGATGTCGAATTGCTTGCGCAGGCGAAGCGGGATGACGACCTGCCCCTTCGTCGTGAACCATACGGTTTCGGGCTTTTCAGTTGGACTCATACGTAGAAGTATGACATCGATGAGAAAGTCCGTCAATATTTTGTGAGTAGGATTACTGCTTGGCGGGAGGAGTTTCGGCGGGCGCAGCAAACCTACACAACGCGGTGACTGTATCGCAACAGCGATTAGGAAGACGCGTGGCCCAGCTTAGTTCCGCACGGATGAATGAAGTGTGTGCTGGCCTGCGCTTCTCTTTGGGGTGCGATTCAAACTATTGAATTCGTACGAGCAGCCCGGGTTCAATCGACGATAATGACGTCAAAATCTTCGCCGCCAAAGGGATCAGGTCCGCCAGCCGGTTTGACTTGGCCCGGAGCAAGATCACAGCGATATTGCGTCCCGTCAAATTCTGTTGAAACTCAATTCCCTGATCAAGGGAGACAAACACCTGAAAGCCAGCATTCTCCGCCAGAGACAGCAACTCTCCGTTCTTCTTGCCGGCCCACCCGGCCTCAGGCACAGTAACGCAATCGTACCCGGAGAGATGGCTCTTGAATTTTCTCGGAATGCACTCGTCCAGCAGGAGTTTCTTCACAGTTCACTGACAACGAGTTCTTTCGCATGCTCAAGGGCGCGGATGGCGGCTTCGCGCTTCACGGTGGGAAAATCCTCAAGAAACTCGTCCAGAGTTTGCCCCCCTTCGAGGTAATCCAGCAAGCTCTGGAAGGGAACGCGAGTCCCGCTGAACACAGGGGTCCCTCCAAGAATATTGGGGTCTCTCACGATGATGCCGTTGGCCGACGCCATAGCAGGATTTCACCTTCAGTTTACCCGAGCCAACTCACGAAAACCAACCCCAGTCGAAGGAAGAGTTGGGGAACTTGGAGGCCGATCTAGTTCTCGCGTTCGGCAACGACGGCGAACTTCACGCCGAGGGCGTGCGGGACGGAATTGATGGTTTCGAAGCGTGGGTGGGCGCCTGCGCTTAGGGTTTTGTACAGGCTCTCGCGGCCGAGGCCGGCGTCTTTGGCGATTTGGGCCATGCCTCGTGCTTTGGCCACGTCACCGAGCGCGGCGACGAATACCTCGGGGTTGGGATCTTCGGCGGCCGCGGAAAGATATTCCGCAGTAATCGCGTCGTTATCGAGATACGCTGCCGCGTCGAACGATTTGTAAGTTACTTTCTTTCTCTTCATTATTTCCGAAGATCGCAAGAGGTATTCACGTGTTTTTATTGTATCCATGTGGATACATTCCTGCAACCGCGAAGACGACGAGAGCGCGGCACCCTAGGGGGTTAAAATCAGGAAAGGCTGCGCCAGGCCTCGTAACTCTTGACAAACCGAAGCTCATAAGGTATTATTGAGTTAGTAACTCGCATTAGGTGCGAGGGGGTATCGTCTAGTGGTCTAGGACCGGGGACTCATCGAAGTGGAGCGGCTCAGAGTTAATCCTCAGACGTGGGTTCGAATCCCGCTGCCCCTGCCAAGTTTAAGAGCCGATCCCAACCTGCCCGCCTTCACAGGCGGGCTTTGGTTTTTCTAGAGCACGAGTGGTGAGGCCACACTTATGCTGACGCAGCGAGGAACTCCTTGGATGGACGGTCGATATACCGCCCCTTGCAGGCTTCCCTCAGTTCCCCTGCGTACAGCGAAACATCATCGGGACAAATCTGGTCGATAAATCTAAGTTGCCCAACCAGTCCGAGGATGAAACGTTCCTCATCACGCTCATCCACCAGGCCGCTCCGCAATTTGTGGATGCCGGAGCGAATGCGAGAAAGCTTTTCCTTGGGAGCCCGTATCTGCTGGGAACCGAGGCGAGTGCCGGTAAGAAGCTTGATTGCGCGCGGTCCCATGATCCTAATTTTCTCGCGTTTCACGCGCAACCCGTGAGCGGCAAGCGCCTCAACGGCAGGCTGAATCAGATCTCTTGCACTATCCCCGGAAAAAGCAAGGTCATCTATCCAGGTCGAATACGTGACCGACAGCCGACGGCATTCCGTTCTTATTGTTTCATCAATCATCCATATAAATAGGTTGGCCAGAAGCGGGCTCGTTGCCGCGCCCTGTGGGAGATGACGGCGGAAGGTCGTGAGGCGCGTCAGCAGCCCCGCAACCGGGGGAGAGCAGCCGAGCAATTCCGCCCAGACTCGGTAGACCTGGAGGTTGGTTATGCTGGGAAAGCATTGCCTTATGTCGAGTGTCACCAGCAGGCTGGATTCGAGGTGACGGTCTGCGTTATCCCACACGCTGCGTTTTGGCACTGCGCCAAAAATGTGGTCCGGAAAGCAAATAGGCTTCAGGAGTCTTCGGTATATTCGCTTCTGAACAAACTTCAGTTCTCGCAGGGGGTTGTCAATCGGTCTCGGCTTGGAGGCGGGCAGCCTTTGAAAAGGGCGGGGCGGCTTGACGGACGTGAATGGGCCATACCTCGGCCCGGATCCCGTCGAGAGCCTAACCAGCCCTTCCCTTGGAATTTTGAGAAGATCGGCGAGCCGGTTTTCGCTCAGAATTTGGAGTTTTTTTACTAGCGTGATCTCCTCGCGTATCATCATCATCTTCTCCGCCCAACAACAGCTCGCCGAGGCCTACAGCCAACCTCTGGACAGCTGCGGGGTCAGCACCCTTCATATCTTCCGGTTCTGACGCAAGTAGCGTGAAGAGGTGAAAAGGAATTCCGAGAGTAGCTGCGATCTTTTCCAACGTTTCAAGACTGGGTTTGCGCTTGCCGCTTTCAAGCATGGACACAAGACTTGCGTCGATCTGGACCCGTTTTGCGAGCTCTCTCTGCGATATGTCGGAGAGAGCTCGTGCAGTTCTGATTGCTTTCGAGTAGTTCATTACGCCCCAGAATTCTTGTATGTGAGTTTTCCCTGGAACTCGAGCACCAGTTCGGCTAAGTAGCGAAAGCAGCTATTAGCTCACGAAGTTCTTAACGATGGCCTCAGCCACTTTCCGTACCACCCTGAAGACTTCTCTTCTAGATGGATTCGGATTGCGCCCAAGACGTATCAGTTCGATCTCCGCATCCTCTAATGCACTTATCTGTTCCGGTTCAAGTCCATCTCTTTTCAACATGGACCTAAGTTGGTCCATGTTGAATTTTAGGTCTTTGTATTTCGACTTCATTGTCGTTCTCCTCCGGTAAGTTACCGGTGCCGCAGGAGGTAGCTATCCGAGGAAGAACAGACCGAACCGGAAAACTCACACAACTTGTGCCGCACTATCTTGTAACGCACAACCCGAACACCTCCATCCTGTTACTCCGATACCGGGAGTCCTCAGGATCCAGCGCCGGAATGACGGGATAAACGGCATCCCATCGCCGTGGATACGAGCATCCACCGCCTTACGTCCCTCCCCATATTGAAGAGGGACTCGATCATGGAAGCGACATCCGCTAGAGAACGATTGTCAAAGACCTACCGAATCGCCGTAACGGCGACCCAATTTCAGTATAGGGAAAGTAAATATCGTTGTCAAGTAAAATGACAATAAGTCATTTTAGCTGCAACCGCTGGTTGATCCGCAACTCATGCACTTGTAGCAACTGCCGTTTCTTACCATGATCGAGCCGCAGACGTGGCAACTTGGAGCGTCTCCCATGTCGATCATGTTGGCGAGCGCATCGGCTGCGTGGATTGAACCCGTCGTTGGTCGTTGGTCGCTAGTCGTTGGGCCAGAACCAATCGAGCCGTTCAGATCGCCGATGCTTTCCGGCGCGGCTTGCGGCTTGGGACGCAGGTTCTCGAAGAGGAATTGCTGCTGCCCGCTGAGGAAGCGCATTTGGAGCCAGCGGAAAATGTAGTCCATGATCGACTTGGCATAGCCGATGTCGGGATTCTGCGACCATCCGCTGGGCTCGAAGCGAGTGTGCGCGAACTTCTCGCAGAAAAGCTTCAGCGGAACGCCGTGCTGCAGCGAGATGGAGACGGCCAGCGCAAAGCTGTCCATGAGGCCCGAAACGGTCGAGCCTTCTTTTGCCATCTTGATGAAGATCTCGCCGGGTTCGCCATCGGGATACAGGCCGACGATGATGTAACCTTCGTGGCCTCCAATGTTGAACTTGTGCGTCACCGACATGCGCTCTTCTTTCAGCTTGTGGCGCACGGCTCGCGGAGGAGCGTCGAGATTCTCGTCTTCGGCGTGAGCAATGGCTGCGGCGTTGCGCGCGGCGTCATCCTTGGTGGAGTTCGCCGTCTTGGATCCAGCGGCCGAGAGAGGTTGCGCCTGCTTGCATCCGTCGCGATACACGGCTACCGCTTTCAGGCCCAGCTTCCAGGCCTGAATGTAGGTTTCCGAAATATCGTCTACGGTTGCCGCGTTGGGCAGGTTGACGGTCTTGGAGATCGCTCCGGAGATAAACGGCTGCGCGGCCGCCATCATCTTCAGATGTCCGAGGTAGTGAATGGAACGCGTGCCTTTGGACGGCTTGAACGAGCAATCGAACACGGCCAGGTGCTCGTCTTTCATATGCGGCGCGCCTTCGATGGTTCCGGTGGCGTCGATGTAACTCACGATGGTATCGGTCTGCTCGTGGGTGTAACCGAGTTTGAAGAGCGCGGCGGGAACCGTGTTATTCACGATCTTGATCATGCCTCCGCCAACTAACTTCTTGTACTTGATCAGCGCCAGATCGGGCTCGATTCCAGTGGTGTCGCAATCCATCATGAAGCCGATCGTGCCGGTCGGAGCGAGGACTGTGACTTGAGAGTTGCGATAGCCATGCTTGTCGCCGTGGGCAAGAGCTTCGTCCCAACAGGCTTTTGAGGCTTCGAGGATCGATGCGGGGACGTTATTCTTGTTGATGTTGTTGACGCTGGCGCGGTGCATTCGGATCACGTCCAGAAACGGCTCACGATTGATGTACCAGCCAGGGCAAGCGGCTCCGGGCATGGCTTCTGCTGTGGTTACTCCGAGCCTGTTCTGAACGGTTTCGGTGATCGGAGTTAGTGGCTCGCATTGCTCGGCTATCTTGGACGACTGGAGATAGGCTTCGCCGCACATGATGGCGGTGACGCAGGCGGCGTAATCGCGTCCGGCATCGCTGTCGTAGGGCAGGCCAGCGGCCATTAGTAAGCGCGCCTAGGTTCGCATAGCCCAATCCCAGCGGGCGATAGTCGTGCGAGTTCTTGCCGATGATCTCGGTGGGATATCCGGCGTTGTCTACCAGAATTTCCTGCGCGGTGATGGTGATGTCGACGGCGTGGCGATAGGCTTCCACGTCGAAGGTGCCGTTGGGCGCGAACTTCAGCAGGTTCAGGCTGGCCAGGTTGCAGGCGGAGTCATCGAGGAACATGTACTCGCTGCAGGGATTGCTGGCGTTGATTCTTGCTGTGTTCTTGCTGGTGTGCCAGCGGTTGACGGTGGTGTCGTACTGCATGCCGGGATCGCCGCAATGCCAGGTGGCTTCGGAAATCTTCTGCAGCAGGTCTTTGGCTTTGTACGTGTTAACTACTCGGCCGTCGACGATCGCGCGCGTGGAGAAATCGGTATCGCGCATGACAGCTACCATGAAGTCATCCGTGACTCGAACGGAGTTATTCGCGTTCTGGAAGAAGATGGAGCTATAGGCATCGGAATCGGGATGCGATCCGTCGTATCCTTGCGCTACTAATGCGTGGGCTTTCGCTTCTTCTTTGGACTTGCAATCGATGAAGTCGACGATGTCGGGATGGTCGATGTTCAGGATCACCATCTTGGCGGCGCGGCGGGTCTTGCCTCCGGACTTGATGACTCCGGCGAAGGCGTCGAAGCCTTTCATGAAGCTGAGCGGGCCGCTGGCAGTGCCGCCTCCGCTGAGAACTTCGGTGGAGGAACGCAGCGGGGAGAGATTCGTGCCAGTGCCTGATCCCCACTTGAAGAGCATGCCTTCGGTCTTGGCCAGAGTAAGGATGGAATCCAGCGAATCTTTTACCGAGTTGATGAAGCAGGCGGAGCACTGCGGGCGCGTGTATCCGGTGACGCCGAATTCCACCTGATTCGTGGTCGAGTTCCAGTGCCAGTTGGTGGCGTCGGATTTCGGCTCGACACGTTCGCAGCCAACGTTGAACCAGACGGGCGAGTTGAAGGCCACGTGCTGGCGGATAAGCAGATGCACGAGTTCATCGTGGAAGGTGGCGGCGTCTTCGGAGGAGCGGAAGTATCCGTCTTTCATGCCCCAGTCGCGAATGGTTTCGGCCACGCGAGCGACCAGTTGACGCACGCCGGTCTCGCGCTCATCGGTGCCGATCTGTCCGTGAAGGTATTTCGAGGCGACGATGTTGGTCGCGGTCATCGACCAGTCTTTAGGGACTTCGACATTTTTCTGCTCGAAGATCATGCCGCCCTGGGAGTCGGAGATGAGAGCGTCGCGGAGTTCCCACTCGACCTCGTTGTACGGGGAGACGCCGGGCTTGGTAAAGAAGCGGCGGAAGGTTAGACCCTGGGCCTTCTCTCTTATTGCGGTAGTGACGCTGGCGGCGGTTTGGGTTTTGATTTGGTCGCGCACTTCGGGCATTTCCTTCTCCTAAATTAGATGATGGCAAAGAACGGATCGATCTTCAGATTGATGCTGAATCTCTATCATTAATACGGGCGACGGCGTGACCTCAGCGGCTAAAGCCGCGTCATCGCAATACTGTTATCGCAGCGCTGAAGCGCTGCGCCACCCAAAATCAAGACCTGCTCGCTATGGAGCGGGGTCGCCCTGCAAACCTTTTCGGAAATTGTGTTCTGGGAGCGCGGCGGGGTCGGCTTGGACGGGCGAGGACACCCGTGCGTCCACGATCTTGCCATCTTGGGTTCGGCGGCTGGGCATTCGACCCATACGGGCTAAGGAGGCGGCAACTAGTTCGATCAATTCTTCCATCCGGGGCTCCTAATGGCGCGGCCGAGACTGGACAAGCACCGTCTCTCCACGAACTCTAAATTCCTGGATGAATCCCCCGAGGGGAATGCCTGGACGGGCCAGGACCCGGGGGAAGTCACCGCTTGTTTCCAACTGTATTTCCATCCGCTATGGCGGGATGGCTGCCCGTGAAGGGGAAGACGCGAAGTCACCGCTCAACTTTGAGTCTCGCCCCGTAGGTGGTTTTATGGTCGTTGCCCCCTTTACTTGGAGGTCTAAAAAAGTGCTCTGGGATGCTTAACGTACTCCCGTATATGGTGCCTGTCAAGAGAGAAACGCAACATCTTGTGGCCCGAAAGTGTTAAGGGTACCGAAACAGTAGCGAATTGCCGGTACCCGGTTGCCAATTCTCTGCCTCTTCGGATCACAACCGGGTATCGAGGGTATTCTTTGACCCCGCTCAGGCGGCGCGGTGGCAATCTTCTGGCGAGGCTCGGGGTGCGGGTGTGGCGACAAGGCCGGACGCACCATCGGATGGATACTGCTTCTGGACGAGGGGCACGTAAACGTCTTCAAAGATGGCTTGGGTGGTAATGCGGGTTATGCCGTCGGAGGACTCGACGACGTAGTCGCCGGGGCGGCCGGATTGTTCGCGGCCGAGAGCATCGACAAAAACGAGTGGTTCGGTGAGTTGACGGGCGCGCACAAGGAAACGGGTGCGGTAGACGGTCCATTGGCTTTCGAGGGTCATATCTTTCTTTCACTCCCTAAAGGGGGAGGGCCTGTGTACGTTTCCGGCCTTGAAGTTTCAGATTTCGACCGAGCGTGGTCGCGGCTCAGCGAATACCTGTTGCAAGTGGAGCGACTGTACGCGGAGAAAACGAGCGGGTCAATACCACAAGAATTGTGCAACGGTGGAATTCCTGTTCGCGAATTGGCCATGCTGAACCGGGATGAAGTTTCGGTCGAGCGTGACGGCGCTCGGCGTACGAGGGGCGGAGTTTGAGCACGAGCGGGAAAATTGCGGCAGACGATTTTCGCGGCGACGGACGGAATTTGCACAAGGGGTGCACAGGTTAAGAACAATTCACGGATTCACCTGTGCGTGTGAAGTTGCGCACAAGGCAGTGTGACGCGTGCGCTAGCGGACAAGAATCCGCGCGCGTACGCTTCGTTCAAATCGCGTTGCTGGGGAATTGGAAACGGTTCTGGTTCAAAACGCGATTGAAAGACCAGGAGTTGATTATGGACAGCTTCGGTTACAGCTTTTGCGAGCAATGCGAGGAAGAAAATTTTTTTCGGGACGGCGCAAAGTGTGCACGCTGTCTTAGCGTGAGTTATGTGCCGAGGGACGACGCAGACAACGAGGAAGAGCCATTGAGTATTGCCTCGGATCGTCTGGCGGCCGCGTAGGATACGGATTCGAACCTACTGACTCCTCTTTCGTTCTCAACATCTTTTTCGTGCCCCGAATTTTGCTGGTCCTCCAAGTAAAAGCTCCAAATAAAAGGGATTGTTGTCGAAATATGGAACTGGCGAAAGCGGCCTGCTACCGGGCGCGTCCATCCGAAGTGGGATAATGTTTTCATTCGAGGAGATCTTCTATGGGCAGCGTGGCGCTTCTGCAAACTCTGAAGGAAGGCATTCTTGGACAAGCGAGCGTAAAGACGATCTACGGCGAGCCCATCTCCGCACACGGAAAGACGATCATTCCAGTGGCGAAAATACTGTATGGGTACGGCGCGGGTGCGGGCGCCGCAGGCCTCGGTGATACGAGCGCTCGAAGTGAAGGCGGTGGAGGTGGTGGCGCAGCACGAGTGATTCCTCTGGGCATTATTGAGGTGAGCGAGCAGGAGACGCGATTCGTTCCAATCACCAGCCGAAGAAAGTTGGCCGGAGCGGTGCTGGCGGGAGTCGGATTCGGTATCTTGCTGGGCTGGCGCAGACTTCGGTCCCGTTAAAAAGGTTTCAAGGTTTCAGAGTTTCGAGGTGCGCGGATTCGCGGGTTTCTGAACCCTGAGATCGTTGAACCTCGAAACTTTTAAACCCTGAAACCTTTCCTTTTCCTTTTCAGTCGCAGCCTTGGCCGTTGGTGATCGTGGTGAGAACATTGTTAGCGGCCGTGATGCCGCGGCTGTAGCAGTATCCGGTCGAGTTGGAGCCGAAATAGGTTTGAGCGCTGGCTTGGCCGGAGTTGCCAATAAAAACGCCGCTGGAATTGAAATTCAGCGTGTCGGTGGTGGTCACGCGGTTTTGAACCAGGGCGAAGTTGATGGCCTGCCCGTTCTGCTTCGCCGCTTCGTCCTCTTCGAAGTACTGGTTGCTGGTTGTGGTCTGGGTTTCGGAACCATCGGGCGCAACCAGAACGGTGATGTTCAGCAGCAGCGGCCAGTCGTGGTTCACGGTGTAGACAGTGTTGCCGCTGGCATTGTTCGTCGTCACCACGGAATGAAGAGTCGAGGTCTGTTTGATGTTCTGCTCGTATTCCACGTTGGTGATATCGAAATTCTGCAGGCTGTCGAACTTGATATCTTGATCGACGGTCGTGGTGACGGTGCCGTGCGACGTGAGGGCGTATCCGGAGATCTTGAAGTTATGACTGGATGTGTCGTTGACGGTGCCGTGGATGTAGCCCTTCGACGTGGTCTTGAGGTTTTCGGTGACGTTGGGAACGGGCGCGGATAAAGTGTTGGTGGTGATTGCTCCGGTGATTTGCGTGGAGCCGGAATCAAGATAGAGGCGGAGATTGCCAGTGGCAGAGAAATAATCGTCAGCGTTGAAGACGCTGATGCCAATGGTGTGGGGCTGGCCGTTGCTGAGCACGGCCGCGAACGGCGTTAGATTCACCTGGTACGGTTTGAAGTTCAGGGTCTGCACGCCGGGGATGGGAATCCAGAGATAGGGATCGATGCCGCCGGTGAAAATCCACGGATAAATGGGAGCAACGCCGGCGGGAGTGCCGTCGATGGTGACTTCGCCCTCGCGGAAGGCAGTGTTGGGGCAGCTTTCGAGTTCGCCCGCCACGTCGTTGGGCACACAGGTGTACCAGAATTCATCGTCGTTCTGGCTTTGGGCAAAGACATCCAAAAAGACGCTCTCGATGTTGGTAGGAAGGGTGAGAGTTTCTTCGAGCACGGGCTGACAGCAGGCTCCGGTCGTATCGAGGGCGACGGTGCCGCCGGTGGATCCGGCGGAGAAGGCGATGACCTGATCGGCGACGAAAGGCAGCTTGCTGGCCCTGTGCCAGTGGGTAAAAGAGAATGTCGGCCGAGCCGTGGAGGATGCCGGTGTAGGTTTTATTCACTTCGTTGCCGAGATCGACCGTGCCGACTTGCGCGGAAGTGAAGATGGCGCTGTAGTCTGTGAGGTCGCGCTCTACGTGCCAGTTGCGGCCCTCGTTAGGCTGATCTTCGGCGGTCGTGCCGAAATAAATGTTGGCGGGGCCAATCCAGATGTTGGCGGTGCGATCGTATTGGATTCCCTTGGTGATCCCAAGATCGACTTCGAGAATCACCGCGGCCCAGGGTCCGGGACAGCCGGCAGGCGGCGTGTAGTTGAAACTCTGGGGATTGAAGTTTTCGAATTTGAATCCGCTATAGAGTTGCACTTTGCACGGTGTCGTTTTCGGACGCGGCACGGGCGGATCAGCGAACGCGGTGTTGCCGGAGCCGATCTTGAGATGCTGAGCGGCGGCGAGGGCGGAAAATAACACGAGTACCGAGAGCAGCGTGGCGGCGAATTTCGAAAGACGGGAAGCGGGCATGGGAGCCTCCAAAGTGGTGCAAGAAGTTGCAGGATCAGGAGCGGTCTGCGCGGCGAAAAGCCGTGGTGGTAGAGCAGTTTAGTTAGATAGGGCCGTGGGTGTCAAGGCGAGGAGGGATCTGTTTTACGATGGAAGCTGACAAAGCCTAACCACTAAGGACACGAAGGCTTCCGGTCACAAAGCTATGTTCAGAACACGATTTCAACGCGACATTCTAACTGAGTTCTTGCCCCCGACTCGGTCACGGCAAAGGCAACGGGCGATTCTCTTGTGCGACGGGATGCCTTCGATTCCGCGCAAACAGCCGTTGGCTGAATTTCTTTCGGCGAAAGGGTATTGGGTATTCTACCCGCGCTATCGAGGATCGTGGGAGAGTGGCGGTGAATTTCTGGCGCGATCGCCGCACCTCGACATTCTGGACGTGATTGGCGGACTGTCCGGAGAGTTTCGTGAGTTGGCTTTTGGGCGGCGGTTTCGCGTTTCGGTTGATGAAGTCTTTGTGATTGGCGGGAGCTTTGGCGGTGCAGCGGCTCTGCTTTGTTCGCTGGATGATCGCGTGAAGAAGGTAGTGGCCAATTGTCCGGTGGTCGATTGGTCGATTCTGGGGCGGGAACAGAAGAAGGAGACTTCGAATCCCAGCTACGCGGCGTATATTCGGGCGGCGTTCGGGCAGGGATATCGGCTATCGGATAAAAATTGGAAGAAGCTGCTTGGAGGGAAGTTCTATAACCCGATGTATCGTGCTGTGGAAATTAGTCCATCGAAGGTCATGATGTTTCATGCGCAGGACGATCCTTATGTGCCTTATCGGTCGGTGCAGAGATTTGCTCGGATTACGGGAGTGAGGTTGAAACTGTTGCGCCGGGGCGGGCACCTGAGCACGAGTTTGATTGTGCCGAAGTATTGGCGGCAGATTCGGGAGTTCTTTGAAGGTTGAGAAAACAAAAATGGCGAGGACAAATGTGTCCGCGCCATCTCTGTCGAGTTTTGTTCGTCACGCCAGCTACTTCTTGATTGAGGCTTGATAGCGCTTGTTGATTTCTTCCCAGTTCACTACATTCCACCAGGCTTGCAGGTATTCGGGACGCCGATTGTTGTACTTGAGATAGTAGGCGTGCTCCCAGACGTCGTTGCCGAAGATGGGATGGAGTCCCTGCGAAATTGGGTTGTCCTGATTCGGCGTGCTGATGATTTTCACTTCGCCTTTGCCGTCTCCGGCCAGCCAGACCCATCCGCTGCCGAACTGGCCTGCTCCGGCGGCATTGAATTTTTCCTGGAAGGTTTTGAAGTCGCCGAATGTTTTCTTGATCACTTCGGCGATGGGGCCGTTGGGATCGCCTCCGCCGTGGGGCTTCATGATGTTCCAGAACATGGTGTGGTTGACGTGGCCTCCGCCGTTATTGCGGACGGCGCCTCGAATGTCTTCGGGAATGGCGTTCAGGTCGCGGATCAGGTCTTCCGCGCTTTTCTTGTGCAGTTCGGGATGCTTGTCGAGCGCGGCATTCAGGTTCTTGACGTAGGCGGCGTGATGCATGTCGTGATGCAGGTGCATCGTCTTTTCGTCGATGGTGGGTTCGAGCGCCGTGTAATCGTACGGCAGGGGTGGTAGCTCATGCGCCATTTTTACTTCCTCCAAAGTTTGTGCCATTTGCGTTTTCCTCCAAAGTCTTAAAGATGACGGGGTGCGGAGGAAAGATTCATGCGGGGCGGGTTCGGTTGTCTCGACGGCCCCATATATTTGTACCACCTTTATAATTCTTGCTGGTTGTTCTGCGGGCTTAATTCGCAGTCTTAATCTACGGTCTTAATCCGGAGGGTCTTTGAAGGTTTTATTGCTGGAGAGCATCAGCGGCGTGGCGACTTCTCAGTTTGAAGAAGCGGGGTTTAAGGTCGAGTCGCTGAAAGGAGCGCTGGAAGAGCGCGAGCTGATTGAGAAGGTACGCGGGACTTCGATTCTCGGCGTGCGTTCGAAGACCCGAATCACGGCGGCGGTTCTGGATGCAGCTCCGGAGCTGGTCTCGGTGGGTGCGTTCTGCATTGGCGTGGACAAGATTGACCGCGCGGCTTCGAGCGAGCGGGGGATTGGAGTGTTTAACGATCCGCATTCGAACAGCCGGTCGGTGGCCGAGTTGGCGATGGGCGAGATCATCCTGCTGATGCGGCGGACGTTTGACGGCCAGTACGCAACTGCATAGCGGGGTTTGGAATAAATCGTCGGCGGGATCGCATGAGGTGCGCGGACTTACGCTGGGAATTGTTGGGCTACGGGAAGATTGGCTCGCAGGTTTCGGATCTGGCCGAGGCGATGGGCATGCGGGTGGTGTTTCATGATGTGGCGCATGTTCTGGCGCGGGGGAATGCTCGTCCGGTTAGCTTTCGCGAATTGCTGGAAACTTCGGACGTGATCACTTTGCATGTGGATGGGAAGGCGCAGAATCAGGATTTGTTTGGGGAAGAAGAAATTCGCGCCATGAAAGATGGAGCTTGCCTGATTAATCTTAGCCGCGGGTTTGTGGTGGATCATGAGGCTTTGGCGCGGCATTTGAAGAGCGGGAAGCTGGCGGGGGCGGCAGTGGACGTGTTTCCCAAGGAACCGGAGACGGGTGGCGCGTTTTCCAGTCCGCTGCGGGGGCTGGCGAACGTGATTTTGACTCCTCATGTCGGCGGGAGCACGGAAGAAGCGCAGCAGAATATTGGGCAGTTTGTTTCGGCGCGGATGATCGACTACTTTCGAAGCGGGAATTCTCTGCTCAGCGTGAATTTGCCATTGTGTCATCTCGATTATGAACCAGGCTCGCACCGGCTGATGCACATCCATCACAATGTGCCCGGAATCTTGCGCGCGATCAACGACATTCTGGCGGACCGGGGCGTCAATATTGAGCGGCAAGTACTGGATACCCGCGGGCAACTGGGATATGCGATTTACGACATCAATCGGGAATGCGACGAGCCGATGCTGGCCAAGCTGCGGGCGGTTCCGCAAACAATTCGGGTGCGGGTTCCCGGAGTCGTGCGGGGATAAGAGCAAATTACACATATTCTCCAACCCATTGCATCTTTGACGGCGCCTGCCCAATCGAGTTTGACCAGCCCCGCCTCAAAGGAGTATCTTTGCGCAAATCAGGTGACGCCTCGGTTGCGACTACCTCGTGTCATAGCGCAGCCTGAGCCCTCAGGCGTTTCGAAGATCATTAAGTATTAATTCAATTGGAAGGGTCCTGTGATGGCTGCAATCTTGCGTGCTCGCGCGATCATGGTTTGTGTGGGGCTTGTTTTTGGGATCACCGCCGTCCGGGCGCAAATTCCGGTGACTACGTGGCACTACGATAACGTGCGTTCCGGGGCGAATTCGAACGAAACGATCCTGACTCCGCAAAACGTCAATCCCAACCAGTTCGGCAAGCTCTTCACGCAGACCGTCGATGGGCAGGTGATTGGCCAGGCGCTTTATTTGCCGCAGGTCACGATTCCAAAACTGGGCGTGCACAACGTTGTGTACGTAGCGACGATGAATGACAGCGTTTATGCGTTTGACGCCGACAGCGCTACGGGAAAGAACGCGAATCCGCTGTGGCAGACCAGTTTCCTGGTCAATGGGGCGACGACGGTTCCGATTTCTATACAAAAATGCGGTGGGACTACGGCATGGACGCAAGTGGGCGTCGTTTCGACGCCGGTGATCGATCCGGTGGCAGGAACGATTTATGTGGTGGCGAAGACCATGGAGAATTCGAAGTTTGTGCATCGTCTCCACGGATTGAATGTTGCGACCGGGCGTGGAACAAAAAGGCTTCCCCATCGTGATCACGATGAATTATGAATCTGGAGGCGACAACTACGTTTTCGCGGACATGATGCAGGTCAACCGTCCGGCGCTGCTGCTGGAGAATGGATACCTGTACATTGCGTTTGGATCCAATGGGTGTCGCGGTGGCCAAGAGGAAGGATGGGTTGTCTCCTACAACACTGCGACGCTGCAACAGGCGGGTGCTTTTGATGATGAGCCTGGGGATTCGGCGGCTGCGGTGTGGATGAGGGGTGGAGGGCT
Organism: uncultured Acidobacteriaceae bacterium; assembly: GCA_963699405.1. Taxonomy (GTDB): domain Bacteria; phylum Acidobacteriota; class Terriglobia; order Terriglobales; family Acidobacteriaceae; genus Acidiflorens. The sequence continues at coordinate 169,720 of CAVOTW010000012.1, forward strand.
TTCTGCCGACAGCGCGGGTAACATTTATGGAGCGACGGCGGACGGGCCGTTCGCAGTAGGCCTGGATTTCGGGCAGTCGGTATTCAAACTGTCGCAATCCGGCAGCACGCTGCAATTGGCCGATTGGTTTACGCCTTATAACGAGCTGTATCTCGATCAGCATGACCTGGACATGAGCGAACCGGTGCTGGTGCTGCCGCAGCAGTCGGGAGAGTATCCAAATTTAGTGGCCGCCGTGGGCAAGGAAGGCACGATCTACATTCTGAACCAGGACAACCTGGGGCATTTCTGCTCTACCTGCACCCAGGGAGACACGCAGATTCCGCAAGAGTTGCAGGGTTTCGCTCCCAATGGAGGAGCGCTGGTCTACTGGAACAACGCTATCTATACTTCCGCCACCGGAGCGCCGATCGCGGCTCTGGCGTTCACCAACGGAGTGCTGGCGACCAAGCCGTTCGCACAATCGAAGAAAGTGGACGGCGGACATTCGCCGGTCATCTCTGCGAATGGAAATACCTCGGGCATTCTTTGGCAGATCACCGGTCAATGTCTGACAGCATTTGACGCGACTACACTGGCGAGACTGTATGACTGCGGCCAGGGTCCCAAAAGTCGCGATAAGCCTCCGGCGCTTCCCCATTTTGCGAATGTGGTCGTGGTGAATGGCAAGGTGTATGTGGGTACGAACAACGGCCTGGTCGCCTACGGACTCCTCTAAGCGGACTGAAAAAAACTCGTTGCGGCGCGTTTCAGGCGATCTTGAATCGCTTCCCACTCGGGTGTAGTGGGCGGGAGGTCTACCGCAATCCAGTCGTAGTTTCCGGCATCAGCGCGGTGGAGAACTTCGTAGAGCGCGGCTGAATAATCGTCGGCCGATTGCGGCATGGGATGGACGACGACGCTTGTGCAGTTGGGCGAATGCTGGAACTGCAGGTAAATTCCCTTACCCTGATCGGGTACCTTCCCATGGTTAGTTAGATACAAGGTCGTGCGCGGGCTGTAGTGGCGCGGGTGCATTCCGGGAGCGGGATGGGATCCGGCTGGAACCTCATGTGCTGAAGCCACGGGGCCGACGATCGCTTCGAGGGCGAGGCGCGAGATGCCTCCGGGACGAAGCAGGATGGGCTCGGCCCCGGTTTCGGCTCCCACTAAAGACAGAACGGTGGACTCGATACCGACACGGCAAGGGCCGCCGTCGAGGACGTAATCGATTTGGCCGCCGAGGCTGCGACGGACGTGGTCGGCGGTGGTTGGGGAAAGTTCCGTGAAACGGTTGGCGCTGGGCGCAGCGAGAGGAATACCGGCGGCACGGATGAGGGCGAGCGCGACGGGGTGCGCCGGCATGCGGAGACCAACGGTGGGCAGGCCTGCGGTGACGATGTCGGGGATGGCGAATCGCTTTTCGAATTGCTTCGGCAGTCGCTTTTCAAGTACGAGGGTCAGCGGGCCGGGCCAGAATCGGCGAGCGAGGCGGTCGGCAACTTCTGGCCATTTCGCAACCAGCGATTGCGCCATTTCTCTCGATGCTACGTGAACAATAAGCGGACTTCCGGCGGGTCTGCCTTTGACGGAATAAATGCGGGCTACCGCTTCGGCGTCTAGAGCGTTGGCTCCGAGGCCATACACGGTTTCAGTGGGGAAGGCGACGAGGCGGCCGCCGCGGAGAAGCGTAGCGGCGCGTTCGATTTCGCCGGGATCCCCGGTTGCGGGCATATCTGATTGTAGAATCGGACGTTTACTTTTTCTTGTCGTCCTTTTTCTCCGGTTCGTCAACGACCAGATTGTTGGTGACGGAGAAGGCGCCGTGGAACGCCGTTGGCCTGTATGTTGGCGAGATTCTTGTCCATCTCGCGCGCCACTACGCCTTCGAGCGTGATGTTTCCGTTCTTGACGATGATGTGAATCGGCGGAACGGCTCGCAATTGGTACTGGCTCAAAACGCTGTTGCCGTAGATCGCGCGGTAGGCGGCGCGACGGATGCGGTCGTCGTTCGGAGACAGCGGCAGAACCTCGATATTGTTGACGACCTTTTCTACACCTTCAATGCGCTTGACCGCTCTTTCGGCGTCGGACTTGAGAACGGGATTCACAACCTGGCCGAACAGAGTGACAGTGCCATCGGCGTCGACTTTGTAGGCGAGGTTGTCGAACACGCCGTAATACGGAAGCATCACGAGTTCATGCCGGACTTCCTTCATGATGCGATCGAAACTTTTCTGAGGGAGCGCGCCAGCCGCCGGGTTGTCCTGGACGGCGGGTCTGGCGAAAGCGGCCATCGAGAGGATTGTGATCGAGAAAATCGTGATTGAGAGCAACGTGATTGAGAGAATCCGTGGGACGGCAAGAACTGCGGGCCGAGACTTCTTCATGGGTTTCACCTCACGCAGAATTTCGTAACACCCAAAAGCCCAGACATTCTAAGCAATATTGACGCGGTAGACAATCGCGAGGTTGTCTTTCTATTCGCTAGCGTGCCTTAGACAGGAATTTTACATTTCTATGACATCTGTGCGCGCTGGATGCGCTATGAATGCCGGGTTCGTGCGGCAGAAGGGTCTCACTGAAAATCGCGGGAGGAGTTCAAATGGGAAGAAAACGTGTTTTGGCTCGGTTGGGCAAAATGCTGGTGGTCGCCGGTATGAGTGCGATTCTGGTTTCCAGTTCATGGGCCGAAGGCAAAGCCGCCCAAGGCAAAGCCAAAGAGGCGAAGGAAAAGACGCTGCACAACTTCACCTTCAAAAGCGACGGAGCGTTCCCTTTCGCGGGCCTCAGTTTTGACGCGAAAGGCAATCTTTATGGCGCCAGTTATTATGCAGGAGCTCCAGATGAAGGGATCTGCTGTGGTGCGGTTTTTCAGTTAACTCCCGATAAAAACAGCTGGAAGTTCAACGTGATTTACTCCTTCACCGGGGGCGTCACGGATGGCGAGGCGCCGTCAGGGAGTGTGGTTTTCGACTCGTTCGGAAATCTCTACGGAACTACGCAACAGGGTGACAGTGTCACTGGTTGTGGGGGCGTCTACGAGCTTTCCCCGACAGCAAAGGGAGAGTGGAAGGAAACGATCCTTTACGCCTTCAATCCCGTTCCGGTATTGGGCGGCGTGGCTGGTGATGGGTGCACCCCGTCTTCGGACTTGATTTTCGATCGGGCCGGAAATCTATATGGCACGACCCAGCAAGGCGGAGGCATAACTACGGGCGGCGTAAATTGTGACAACTGGGGCTGCGGCTCGGTGTTCAAACTCTCTCCCCAGCCGAACGGAAAGTGGACAGAAAGTGTGATTCATAGTTTCGGGGGAACAGGAGACGGAGTGAATCCCTACGGCGGCTTGGCATTGGATAGCGCTGGCAACCTCTGGGGTACAACCACGTTTGGAGGATCTGGGACGGGGATCGCCTTTGAGTTGACGCCTGGGGAAGGTGGGGTGTGGAACGAAAGCATAGCCTTTAATTTCGCCAACAGCACGACGGGGTACGTTCCCTATTCAGGTTTGGTCGTTGACTCTGCCAATAATCTCTACGGCGCGACTTTTTACGGAGGCGCGGCTGGTTTTGGTGTTGTGTTCGAGTTGACTCCCCAAGCCGGCGGCCAGGCAAGCGAGACGGTTCTTCACGAGTTCCAGGCGTGCAACCAGACCGAGTGTCCCGACGGGATAGAACCATTTGGAGGACTTGTCTTTGATGGGTCTGGAAATCTCTACGGGTCAACGCAGTTCGGAGGCGGTGGGGGCAATGTCTGCGACACTCCACCCCCGGTTGTCCACGAAGGGTGCGGCACAGTCTATGAACTGACGCCCGCGCCGCAAAATACCTGGAATTACAGTATCGTGTATCGCTTTACAGGCGCGGCTGACGGAGGGTATCCAAGCGACGACCATCTAGCCGTCGACTCAAAGGGAACCATTTTTGGCACAACATTCGTGGGAGGTAATCCCGGCGACGAGTTATGTCCGCAAGAGGTGCTCGGTCTCGGCGGGTGTGGAGTTGTTTTCAAAATAAAGCCGTAAGCTATGCGGTTTTAGGTTTGCGGCGGCGCTCGCGGAAGCCTTCGATCAGGAGGTAGAGCACGGGAATGAAGAACAAGTTCAGGACCGTGCTCATAATCATGCCTCCGAAGACGGTGGTGCCGACGGAGTGGCGTCCGTTTTCCCCGGCGCCGGTAGCGACGACCAATGGTACAACGCCCAGAATAAAGGCGAAAGACGTCATGAGAATCGGACGCAGGCGGATGCGGGCAGCTTCCACGGCCGCATCGAGGATGGTCATGCCGCGTTCGCGCAGCTGCTCGGCGAATTCCACGATCAGGATGGCATTCTTGGAGGCGAGTCCGACGAGCATGACGAGTCCGACCTGGCAATAAACGTCATTCTGCAAGCCGCGAATCCATTGCCCGCCCAGCGCGCCGAGCAGAGCCATGGGCACAGCGAGAAGAATAATGAAGGGCAGAACAAAGCTTTCATAGAGCGCCGAGAGTGTGAGGTAGACGACCAGAGTTCCCAGACCGAAGAGAATGAGCGTGGTCGACCCCGAGGCCAACTCTTCGAGCGAGATTCCCGACCATTCGTAGGTGTAGCCCTGCGGCAAAACCTTAGCGGAGAGCTGCTGCATAGCGTCGATGGCTTGTCCGGAGCTGAAACCGGGCGAGGCGGAGCCGTCGATTTCAGTGGAGCGGAAAAGATTGTAGTGGTTGATGACTTGCGGAGCGGTGCTCTCGGTGATGGTGGCGAGATTTCCAAGCGGGACCATGGCTCCAGAATCTGACCGGACGTAGTACTGGCCGATATCCTGCGGATGGGAGCGGAATTGTTTGTCGGCCTGAACGTAGACGCGGTAGGAACGGTTGTTGAAATCGAAGTCGTTGACGTAGGACGAACCCATGTAGACGCCGAGGGTATCGGTGATCTGGCTGAGTGGGATGTGGAGGCTCTTGGCTTTTTCGCGATCGATGGTGACGACGTATTGCGGATCGTTTGACGTGTAAGTGGTGAAAAGGCCGGTGAGATCTTTCTGCGGGCGTTCGCCGGCGGCGCGAACCAGATCGTGGGTGACCTTGTCGAGATCCTGGAGGGTGTGAGCTCCCTGATCGAGGAGTTCGTACTGGAAGCCGCCGAATTGGCCGAGGCCCTGGACGGCGGGCGGCTCAAAGGGAATGACGATCGCGCCGGAGATTCCAAAGAGCGGACCGCGGAGGCGGTTCAGGATGGCGGCGGAGCTATGTTCCTCGCCCTCGCGCTTGCCGTAAGGACGGAGAGGCAGGAAGACGAGGCCAGCGTTGGGAGTGGCTCCGCCGAAGCTGAAGCCGGCAATTGAAAAGGTGCCTTGAACTTCGGGGATTGTTTTTGTGATGGCGGAGACTTGCCGGCCGATGTCGCGGGTGTATTCGAGCGAAGCTCCGGTGGGAGCCTGGATGGCAACGATGAGATAACCCTGATCCTCGGAGGGAACGAAACCTTGCGGCACTCTCTTGAAGACAAGATAAGCAAGACCGAGGCCGACCGCGAACAAGATCAAAGCGAGAACCTCGAAGCGCAAGAAGGTGCGGAGAGCGCGCACGTAACCTCTGTTGATGGCGTCGAGAGCGCGATCGACCTGCCGAAAAAACCAGCTCTTTTGTTTGTGTTCGATGCGGCCAAGCAGGATCCCGGCGAGCGCAGGCGCCAGGGTCAGAGCGTTGAAGGCGGAGATCGTGATGGAGAAGGCGATCGTCAGCGCGAACTGCCGGAAGAGAATTCCCGTAGTGCCGGGGAAAAATGCAACCGGCACGAATACCGCAACCAGTACGAGCGAAGTGGCGATCACCGCGCCGGTGACTTCTCGCATGGCGTCTGAAGCGGCTTTGGCAGCGCTGGACTCGCCTTCTTGCAGGTGCCGCTCGATGTTTTCAATCACCACAATCACGTCGTCGACCACCAGCCCGGTCGCCAGAGTGATGCCGAAAAGCGTAAGCGTGTTGATGGAAAAGCCAAGTAGCTTTATGAAAGTAAATGTCCCGATGAGCGAAACTGGGGTGGCGATGAAGTGAATGATCGTAGTCCTCCAGTCGCCGAGAAAAATAAAGATCACCAGGATGACCAGCAGGATCGCGGAGCCAACCGTGAAAAGCACGTCGCGGATGGATTCGCCGACGGCATCGGTGGTGTCGAAGGCGATTTCATATTTCATGCCGGGCGGAAAGCGCTTGGACAGGCGATCGAGTTCGGCAACGCACTTTTGATGAACATCAAGCGCGTTGGCAGTGGAAAGCTGTGTGACGGCGATGCCGACCGCATCACGGCCGTTGAAGTCGAGGTCGCTGGTATAGTCTTCGGCGCCAAGTTCGGCGTGGCCGACATCTTTGAGCCGGACGAGAGTGCCGTCGCTATTGCTCTTGAGGATGATGTCATCGAACTGCGCGGGCTCTGAGAGCCGGCCGACGGCGCGGACGCTGATCTGGAATTGCTGGCCGGGAATCGAGGGCTGGGCGCCGACTTGTCCGGCAGAGATTTCGACGTTTTGCTCCTGGAGGGCATTGACGGCATCATCGGCGGTCAGGCCGCGGCCAGCCATGCGGACGGGATCGAGCCAGAGACGCATGGAGTATTTGCGCTCGCCGAAGATGAGGACGTCGGCGACGCCGGGAACACGCTTGAGCGTGTCGCGGACGTAGATGTCGAGGTAGTTGCTGATGAAGAGCGTGGATAGACTGCCATCAGGGGAGATAGACGCCGCCGCCGAATACGAAGTTTTGCGAGGTCTTGGCGACGGTGATGCCGATCTGCTTGACGGCGGCGGGGAGCCTTCCGGACGCAGTGTTGACGCGGTTCTCGATATCGACGGTGGCGAGGTCTGGATTGCGGTTGAGATCGAAGGTCGCAGTGATGGTGCTGACGCCGTCGTTGGTGCTGGACGAGGTGATGTACTTCATGCCCTCGGCGCCGTTGATCTGCTGCTCGAGCGGCGTGGTCACAGCGGATTCGACCGTCTGCGAACTGGCTCCGGTATACACAGCGGTGACACCGACCTGCGGAGGAGCGAGATCGGGGAACTGCGCGATAGGCAGCGTGGGAATGCAAGCGGCGCCCGCAAGAATAATGAGCAGGGCGCAAACCGTGGAGAAGACTGGGCGATGAATAAAAAAGTCGACCATAAGTTAGAACACATCGGGTGATCTGGTGATCAGGCCATCGGGTGATCTACGCTCAAAGGCCTTTCGATCACCCGATGACCCGATGGTGAGATAGCCCGATACTTAGCTGCTCGATGCCTAGCTGCTGCTTTCCTGCGGAATTACGGGTACTCCATCGATTAGAAACTGGGTGCCGGAGACTACCACTTTATCTCCGGGGTTTATGCCGTCGAGGACGACATAGTTGTTGCCGACGATTTGGCCGATCTGAAGCGGTTTCTGATGGACCACGTACCCACCTTTCTGATCTGGCTCCGCAACGAAAGCGAAATAAATGCTACCGATTCGCGACACGGCGACGACCGGAACCACCGGCTTCACCTCAGTGCCCCAGATCACGCGGGCGCGGATGAACTGGGCGGTACGCAGGCTGTCATTCGAGTTCGTGATCTGCGCCTTGGCGAGCACGGTTTGCGTCGAGGTATCGACCTGGGGCGAGATGAAGGTGATGCGGCTCGACGCCAGCGTGTTCCCGGAACCATCCACGATCTCCACGGGAAGATCCATCTTCAGTTGCGAAGATTTCTCGATCGGGATGTAGATGTAGGCTTCGAGGCTGCCGGGACGGTCGACGGTGGTAAGCGTGGTGGTGGTTACGACGCGGTCGCCAACGCGTACGGGAACATCGCCGACAATACCGGCGCGCGGCGCGACCACCCGGTAGTAGTGCAACTGGACTTGCTGCTCGCTGACTTGAGCATCGAGCGAGTGCAGTTGCGCCTCGGCATTGTCGAGGGTAGAGCGCGCCTGGTCGAGATCCTGCTTGCTGACTACGCCGGCATTGGCCAAGCCGCTGACGCGCTCGTAATTTTGTTTCGCCCATGTGACCTGAGCGAGCTGTGCATTGCGGGCATCCTCTTGGCTTTTGACCGTGGCTTGTTGCTTGGCGGGATCAATCTGCATCAAGGGCGCGCCGTCCGCCACGTGCTCGCCAGAGTGGACGTAAATCTGCGTAATGATGCCTTCGACCTGCGGCATAACCACGGCGGAGTCGCGGGATTTCAAAGTGGCGACGTAGTCGGTGGAGTCGTCGACCTTCTGAGCCTTGGCGGTCTGCACTTTGACCGGCATGGCTTGCGGGCCGTTAGCGTTAGCTTTGGCCTCTTTGCTGTTGCCGCAGGCAGTGAAGAGAAGCACGGCGAGAAGAATGCCGGGCAAAAACAGAGATGACGCTCTGGCAAAAAATCGAGACATATCGTTTGCGTTCAGTGAAAAACTCAGCTCGCTTCCCATATTAGATCAGACATATAGATTCGCGGTAATGGCCGGACGCTCCGAAGAGTTTTCGCTTCTGCTAGATTGTTTTGTTATGAAGGTATTGTTATGAAACCGAGCCGAAGTTTTGCGAGCGACAATAATGCGGTCGTGCATCCCGAGGTTCTGGAAGCGATTCGACGCGCTAACGATGGGCATGCGGTGGGGTATGGCGACGATCCGCACACGGAATCGGCGGTGGGCAAATTCCGCGATCAGTTCGGAGACGATTTGGCCGTCTTCTTTGTTTTCAATGGGACGGCGGCAAATGTGCTCAGCTTGCAGGCGCTGACGCGGTCCTTTCACGCAGTGCTCTGCCCCGAGCTCTCTCATATTTACGTCGATGAATGTGGGGCGCCGGAAAAGTTCACCGGCTGCAAACTCGTGCCGCTGGCAGCGCCAGAAGGCAAGTTGACGGTGGAAACGGTGGCGCATGCGTATCACGGAATTGGCGATCAGCATCACGTGCAACCGCGGGTCATTTCGATTACCCAGTCGACCGAGATGGGAACCGTTTACAAGCCCGCGGAAATCGAGGCGTTGGCGCGGTTTGCGCATGAGCACGAAATGTTTTTGCACATGGACGGAGCGCGTATCGCAAACGCCGTCGCGGCGCAACGGCTGACCCTGCGGCAGGCGACCCGCGATCTGGGAGTGGATGTGCTTTCGTTTGGCGGAACGAAAAACGGCTTGATGGGCGTGGAGGCGGTGGTTTTTTTTCGTCCGGAACTCGCCAAGGATTTTCTGTTTGTGCGCAAGCAGGGAATGCAATTGGCGTCGAAGATGCGGTTTCTGTCGGCGCAGATGGAGGCGCTGCTCACGAATGACCTTTGGCGACGGAATGCAGAGCACGCCAACCGGATGGCGCGATTGCTGGAAGAGAAAGTCAGGAAACTTCCGGGAGTCAGGATTGCGTATCCGGTGGAAGCGAACGGAGTGTTCGCGCAAATTCCGGCGGCGGCAATTCCAAAGATACAGGAACGGTACTTCTTCTATGTCTGGAGCGAAGAGGAGTCGGTGGTGCGGTGGATGTGCTCATTCGACACGACCGAAGAGGACGTCCGGCAGTTTACGGGGTTTGTGGGGGAGGTTTTAAGCGGTCTGCCGCGCTGAGCTGCCCCGGGGCGAAACGGGGCTTGATCGTCTCTCTACGAGTTTGATCTCGGCTTGCTTGCTTTCTTGCCTGCTCTGACCTTTGCCCACCGTGCTCTTTGCGCGGCTGCGATTCTCTTGCGTCCGGCAGCGGAAATCGTTCGTTTCTTGCGCGTTGCGACGGGTCCACGCTTGGGACTGGGGCCCTCCATGAAGACTTTCCCGAAGGTGGTGAGGGCTGCGGTTACGCGGTGAAGTTCATTCTCCAGACGCGAACGTTCGTGTTGAAGCTGTTTGACCACGGTTTGAATCAAGGTCTTTGCCATGGGTTGATCTTACCATCGACAAGTCGGATCACAATGCAGATCCGGCTTAAAAGGGGCATAAATTGGCCAGAAATCCCATTTATGGATCAAATCCTGCTCTGGGCAAGGATTTCAGGCCGGAGTTGGTTGATCGCGGTGTTTGATCGCGAAGGTCCGGCTATTCCAACTCCAACTCTATTTTCTTGCTTGCGGGGTCGAGTCGCGCGATCCGAAACTTGTGAATCTGCCCTGCCCGCCAGGCTTCCGGCTTAGTCTCATCCGCGACTGCGCCGCTCTTCCAGCGGGCTTGCAGCATCGAACCGAGCGACGACAAATCGGGCTTCGAGGATGAAGCGGGCAATTCCGTCTTGCTTTCTTTGGCGGGGCGCTCGACGGGGATCCGGCAAGTCGCGTGGACTCCCTCGCCGAGTTCCACGCGGGCGTGCCCCGCGGAAACTTCGACCATACGCCCAGTGACAATGTCGCCTTCTTTGTGTTCGGCCAGATATTCATCCAGCCCAGTGGGAACGAGTTGCTTCATGCTCAAGCGTATGAGGCGCTTTTCCGGGTCGAGCGCCAGCACCTGCGCTTTGACCACCTGACCGGATTTCAGGACTTCTTGCGGATGATTGATTCGCTTCTCTGCGCTGATCTCGCTGATGTGGATCATGCCTTCAACGCCTTCGGTGAGTTGCACAAAAGCGCCGAACTTTGTCAGGTTGGTTACCGGCCCTTCGATTATCGTGCCCGGCGCAAATTTTTCGGCCGCCCCCGCCCACGGATCGCCCAGCGCCTGCTTCAGCCCGAGCGACATGCGTCGTTCTGCCGCGTTCACTCCGAGGATGACGGCTTCGACGGTCTCGCCCGGTTTCACTACATCCGCCGGAGTTCTTATTCTTTTGGCCCATGACATTTCGGAAATATGAATCAGCCCTTCGATGCCGGGTTCGATTTCCACGAACGCGCCAAAATCCATGAGCCGGGTAATGGTGCCGCGCACCCGTTCGCCTGCCTTGTATTTTTCGGCAACAGCATTCCACGGATGAGGCTGAAGCTGCTTCATGCTGATGGCAATGCGGTGCTTGTCCGCATCGATCTTGATGATGACCGCCTCGATCTGCTGGCCGGTGGAAAGCACGTCGGACGGCTTGTTGACGCGATGCCATGAAATTTCGCCCACATGAAGCAGCGCGTCGGAGCCACCGATATCCACGAACGCCCCGTAATCGGTGAGGCTGCGAACCTCGCCGTGCACGGTATCGCCTTCCTTGAGTTCGGAGAACCGGCGCTCTTTGCCGGCGCGTTCTTCGTCTTCCGCAATGGCGCGGCGATCGACCACCACATCTTCGTCATCCACATCGAGCTTGATGATGCGGCAGCGGATTTCCTGTTCGACCAACTTCTCGAGTTCCGAGGCGTCTTTCGTTCCGCTGCGCGACGCGGGCATGAAGGCTCGCACTCCGATATCGACACTCAATCCGCCCTTGACCACTCCCGTCACGGTGCCGACGATGGTCGACTTCTCGGCGAAGGCCTTTTCGAGCGAGGCCCAGTCGGTGGGATGCTCGACCTTGCCGCGGGTCAGTTCGTAGTAGCCTTCGGGATCGCGCCCTTTGATCGTGACCTGGACCTTATCGCCGGGCTTCGGCGGTTTGTCCGCCGGAAACGCGCTGAGCGGGAGAACGCCTTCCGTCTTGAATCCGATATCGAGAATGATGGAGTCGGCGGTCACGGCAATCACCGTGCCCTCGCGGCCCTGCGCGCTGCCTTCCTTCTTGCGCGAATGACTCTGCTCGTACTCGGAAAAAATATCCTTAAAGGATTCCACTGGCTCGTTGGCGGGCGTGGATTCCGGCGCACCGGCGCTGGATGGGTTGGGAGCGGACAAGCCTGGTTCGGACGATTCTGGATTGGACATGAGGAGGTTAGAGCCCCTGCGGTGTGATCCCGCTTAGGATACCACTGGCGACGGGTGATTCGAAGGCGGGAAAGGGTTAGATGGATGCCAAACGTCCGTGTAAACTGATTCTCGCTCGCCGAGTTAAACTCGCACAAACGGGGCGCAATCCGCCGTGATTCGCTGAGGAGTTCGTAGAATGTCTGACATACTACCCGCGATATTTTTCGGACACGGCAATCCTATGAATGCGGTGTGGGAGAACAGTTACACTGCGGGATGGCGGGAAATCGGTAGAAAACTGCCAAGGCCAAAGGCGATCCTGTCGATTTCCGCGCATTGGTTTGTCCCTGGAACTGGTGTCACCGTCAGCACCTCCCCAAGAACGATTCACGATTTCGGCGGCTTTCCGCGCGAGCTCTATCAAGTGCAGTATCCGGCTCCGGGCGACCCCGAGCTTGCGCGTCGAGTGCAGGAATTGTTGAGACCTCTGCCGGTCAGCCTGGATAGCGCATGGGGACTCGATCATGGAACCTGGTCGGTGCTAAAGCACGCATATCCCGATGCCGATGTACCGGTCGTGCAACTTAGTATCGATGAAACTCAACCGGCATCATTCCACTTTGAGATTGGCAGGAGACTGGCGCCGTTGCGCGGCGAAGGTATCCTGATTGTGGGCAGCGGGAACCTGGTTCACAATCTTCACGCTTACGCGTGGGGACGGCACATGCCCGATCCGTATGATTGGGCCGTCCGCTTCGAGAACGAAGCGAAGGAAATGATGGTTGCCGGCGAATACAAACCTCTCGTCGACTACGAAAACCTGGGGCCGGAGGCGCGACTCTCGATTCCAACGCCTGACCACTACCTGCCGATGCTTTACGTGATTGCCAGCCGACAACAGGGTGATGTCGTTACTTTTCCCATCGAAGGCGTCGACGGAGGATCAATCTCAATGCTGACGGTGCAGGTCGGATAGCCTGGCCGCGGTTTCAATCTGCAGGCATGGGCACGGCCTGTGCGATGAGTGTCGGCGCTTGCAGAGGGGCGACCGCCGCCGCAGGAATCTCCAGCCATTTGCGCACTTCGGGCAGAGCGCGGCGCATGGCCAGTTCGCCGACGCGGATCAATTCGCCAGCACGTTTGAAATCGTCATAGTCAAAACCGGCGACATCGGGTTCGATCACGACGTCGGCCGCACTTCTCCATACCGAACTCATCATGTCTTGCGCGATAGCGAAGGACTGTCCGATGACGTCAAAATAATGCCGGGGCACTGCCGACGACGACCACTGTCCCTTCAGATGCACGCCCAGCACGCGGTCCGCGCCCATTTCTCGTAGAGGAACCGTCGGCACGGGATAGGAGAGCATGCCATCCACCAGCCAGCTCCCTTGAATCTCTACCGGAAGAAACATTCCCGGATACGCGCAACTGGCGCGCACGGGGTCGATGATCGACCCGGAAGTAAAGACCGTTCCCCGGCCGGTTTTGAAGTCGGTGGCAGTTACGCCGAGGGGGATGCGCAACTCTTCGAACGTCTGCACCTTCAAAGTTTGTTTGAGAAATGAAGTCATGCGGTCGGTGGTGGCGAAACCGTAACGGGAGAGCGTCCAGCGCGCGAACGTCGTGAAACGAACTTTGTGGGCGAGCTCTTCCAGTTCCGCGATAGTAACTCCGCTGCAGTACGCGGCGCCCATGATCGCGCCTACGCTGGTGCCCGCAACCATGCGAACCGGGATGCCTTCTTCTTCGAGGACCTTGAGAACCCCTATGTGTGCGATGCCGCGAGCAAAGCCTCCGCCGAGGGCTACACCGATTGTGGGGATGCGTGTCACTTCCACGGGAGTCGACCGACGGGACAACTCGCGGCTGAAGGCTTGTACCGACCGGATCACCTTACCCAAACGCTTCATAGGAACCCCCACGGTTCCGGTTTGCGGGGCTGCAAACCTCTTTCACATAATAAGTAAGATGCCACAAACCATTATCGCGCTGCAGTCCACGTTTGTGCTATGGGCAGTTACAGTAGAATCCATAGCGAGTTACGGGAAGTAATGTAACCAACGAGGGAGCGATATCTAACTCCTTTATTCCCAGCATTTGGAGTCGTCGGGCAGGCAAGCCGCTGCGTCTCCCGCCCGATGCGGGAAATGGGGCTAGGAGCGCGTCTGGGATCGTTACTCCCCCAAAGCCGCTTTCGGCGCTAGAATCCACGCTAGAATCCCTAGGTCGTGACGCCGAAAAATGGCGAGTTGGGCAAGCGCCGGGTAGTCAGGAAGGAACGCTAACCATGGCAAGTTACATTGGCGCCATTGATCAGGGAACGACCAGCTCGCGCTTCATCGTGTTCGATCGTGCCGGACGTATCGTAAGCTCCGCTCAAAGAGAACACGAGCAGATCTATCCCAAGCCGGGATGGGTGGAGCACGATCCGGAAGAAATTTGGCGGCGCACCCAAGAGGTCATTCAGGAAGCCATGAGCGCTCGGGGGCTGCGGCCGGAAGACCTGGCTGCCATCGGGATTACCAACCAGCGCGAAACTACAGTGGTCTGGTACAAGAAAACTGGAAAACCGGTTTACAACGCGATTGTCTGGCAAGACACGCGTGTGGCTGCCGAAGTCGCCGAGTTCGCTGCGCATGGCGGACAGGACCGTTATCGCGCCCGGACCGGTCTTCCGCTAGCCACGTATTTCAGCGGCCTCAAGCTTCGCTGGATTCTCGAAAATTTAGCGGGCGCACGTGGACAAGCGGAAGCTGGCAATCTGTTGTTTGGCAATATCGATACCTTTTTGATCTGGCATCTCACGGGCGGGGCGAATGGTGGTGTCCACGTGACCGACGTGACCAATGCCAGCCGCACGCAACTGATGAACCTGAATACGCTCGACTGGGATCGCGACATCTTGAAAGACTTCGGCATTCCGATCCAGATGTTGCCGAAGATTGTTTCGAGCAGTGAAGTGTATGGCACGGCGACGGATGCCGCAGGAGTGGCAGGCGTGGCCATCGCCGGCGATCTCGGCGATCAGCAAGCCGCCTTGGTTGGCCAGGCCTGCTTCAAGCCCGGAGAAGCGAAGAATACCTACGGCACCGGCTGTTTCATGCTGATGAACACCGGAGAAAAGGCGGTGCGCTCACAATTCGGTCTGCTGACGACCGTGGCGTATAAGTTCGGTGCGAAGCCCGCATGTTATGCGCTCGAAGGGAGCATCGCGATAACCGGCGCTCTGGTGCAATGGCTCCGCGATAACCTCGGACTGATTGAAAAGAGCTCCGACATTGAGGCGCTCGCCCGAACTGTGGATGACAACGGCGGCGTTTACTTTGTTCCCGCCTTCTCCGGCTTATACGCTCCATATTGGAAGGACGACGCACGCGGGGTGATTGCCGGCATGACTCGCTTTGTGAACAAGGGCCACATCGCGCGCGCCGTGTTGGAGGCGACTGCCTTTCAGGTGCGCGACGTCGTCGATGCCATGGCAAAGGACTCCGGCATTACGCTGGACGTCTTGCGCGTTGACGGAGGCATGGTCGTGAACGATCTGCTGATGCAATTCCAATCCGACATTCTGGCGAAGCCAGTGGTGCGTCCGATGGTGAGGGAAACGACCGCTCTTGGCGCGGCATATGCGGCAGGACTGGCAGTCGGTTTCTTCCAGGACACTGATGAACTCGTGACCAACTGGGCTGTCGACCGGCGGTGGGAGCCGGCGATGAATGAAGAATCTCGCGAGCGCCTTTATCGCTTCTGGAAGAAAGCGGTGACGCGCTCATTTGACTGGGTAGAACCGAATTAGATGGGGCGACGGGCGCCTCGCCCGTCCAAATACACGATGAACCCGGCTCGTGACTTCGGTCCGCGCGCGCCCCGCGCTATCCTGCCAAGCAGCTAACGTGCAGCTATGAATCGAACCGACATGTGGAGCCGCATCGACGCGCATCCCAAACCCTGGGACATGATCGTCGTGGGCGGTGGTGCGACCGGCGTTGGCGTGGCCATCGATGCGGCGTCACGCGGCTATGATGTTTTGCTCGTCGAGCAGAGCGACTTCGGCAAAGGCACTTCCAGCCGCAGCACCAAGCTGGCGCACGGCGGCGTGCGCTACCTGGAGCAGGGAAATATTGGCCTGGTCATGGAGGCGCTGAAGGAGCGCGGCCTGCTTCTGCAAAACGCTCCCCACATCGTCCACGACCTCGCGTTCGTGGTCCCGAACTACGATTGGTGGGAAGCGCCATTCTACGGTCTCGGTCTGAAGCTCTATCAACTTCTGGCGGGTAAATACGGGTTTGGCGCTTCACGCATACTTTCCCGGGAAGAGACGCTCAAACATTTGCCGACTCTCAAGACCGAAGGCCTGCGCGGCGGCGCCGTTTACTACGATGGACAATTCGACGACGCGCGGCTCCTCATCCACATGGTGGCCACGGCTTTTGAGCAGGGCGCCACGCTGCTGAACTATGTCGAAGTCACGGGGCTGACGAAAGACGCGCAGGGATTCGTGGATGGGATTTCCGCGCGCGACATAGAAACCGGCAACGAATTTCGCGCGACCGCGAAGGTCGTGGTCAACGCCACCGGTGCGTTCAGCGATCGGCTGCGGCTTAAGGCGGAGCCGGACACCGCGCCGATGATCGTTCCGAGCCAGGGCATTCACCTGGTTTTCGATGCGAGCTTTCTGCAGGGCGAAAGCGCGGTCATGGTTCCACACACCAGCGATGGCCGCGTATTATTCGCGATTCCATGGCACGGCCACACGCTCGTCGGAACCACCGATACGCCCGTTGCAACCGCAACGCTCGAGCCCGTGGCCATGGAGCAGGAAATTGAATTCATTCTCGCGACTGCCGGGCAATATCTGACGAAGGCCCCCAAGCGCGACGATGTGTTGAGCGTATTTGCCGGCATCCGGCCCTTGGCACGCGAAACGGACGCAGCCAGCCGCGTTCCCAGCACCGCATCTCTATCGCGCGATCACGTCATCCACATCGATCGCTCGGGCCTGGTCACGGTCTGTGGCGGAAAATGGACAACCTACCGGCACATGGCCGAAGATTGCGTCGATCAGGCGGCAACGCTCGCGCAGTTGCCGGACAGACCGTGCGTCACGCACCACCTGCATATTCACGGCTTTCACGAAGTTGCGAAAGAACAGGCTGCGAAAGGATTCGGTTCCCTGGCGGTCTATGGTTCGGACGCGCGCGAAATTCGCAAACTGATCGAGACGGATGCAGGGCTCGGCGAAAAGCTGCATGCCGCGCTACCGTACATAAAGGCGGAGATCATCTGGGCCGCTCGATCTGAGATGGCCCGCACCGTGGAAGATGCGCTCGCCAGGCGAACGCGCGCTCTTTTCCTGAATGCGCGCGCAGCCCTCGCCAGTGCGCCCGCCGTCGCAGACCTGATGGCTTCTGAGTTGAACTGGGACGAGGCCACCCGGACAAAGCAGTTAGACGCGTTTCGCAATGTGGCTTCGAACTACTTGCTCCGGTCCTGAAAACATATCCGTCTGAACGAATGATTGTGCGGTTAAGCAGCCCGGAGAGCGGCCCGGCGATTACGACTTGGGACTTGCCACTGCGAGAGTCGGCAGGATAGAACAGTCTAGCACCGAAACTTTGTTGGCCGATTCTTCAATAACCGTGACAAGAATAGGAATCAAAGCATGAGAGGGTCCCGGGGCGCGCGACCATCGCTGCCGCTGTTGGTTGCAGTCCTCGTGCTGCTGGCGTGTCCGGGGGCAGCAAGCGCCCAGGTGTCCGCCGCGATTTCCGGCAAAGTGGAAGACGCATCCGGAGCCGCCATCAGCGGCGCAACCGTCACGGTCAAGGATGTGGAAACAGGCGCGACCCGAGTCGTAACCACTGACGAGTCTGGGAATTATCGGGTCCTCTCGTTGCCCATCGGGCTGCAGGAAATCAGAGTGGAAAAAGAAGGATTCAAGGCCATAGTCCGCACGGGGGTCAAGTTAGAGGTAGGCCAGGACGCGGTAGTGAACCTGCGGCTCGAAGTGGGCGAAGTTGTCCAGCAGATCGTTGTTTCGGAAGAACCTCCCGTGGTCAACGTCACGACCGCGTCAGTCTCCGGCTTGGTAGGCGAGGGCGAGATAAAGGAGTTGCCGCTCAACGGCCGCAGCTTTGATGACCTGATTACCCTCAACCCCGGCACCATCAACTACACCGCGCTGCGAAGCCTGAATACCACGACGAGCAATGGCAATGCCTTCGCAGCAGACGGGCAAAAACCAGGCGACAACGAGACGTTACTCAATGGCGTGGAATATACGGGATCGAGCCAGTTGGCGGTGACCCCGGGCGGGGTTAGCGGATACTTGCTGGGAATTGATGCGGTGCGCGAATTCAACGTCCTGACCGATGATTATGGGGCGGAATATGGAAAGCGCGAAGGAGCCCAAATCAGCGTCGTGACCCAGTCAGGCAGCAATACGCTGCACGGAACGCTCTATGAGTTTCTAAGAAACAGCGTTCTGGATACGCGCAACTATTTCGATCAGGGCGCGACCGAGCCTTTCAAACAAAACCAGTTCGGAAGTTCCTTGGGAGGGCCGATCAGGAAAGACCGGCTCTTCCTGTTCGGGAACTATGAAGGGTTTCGCCAGAGATTGTCGGTAACGAGCGTCAGCTTCGTCCCGGACGCAGAGGCCCGCTTAGGGAACTTGCCTTGCACTCCCAGCGGGGTGGGCGGGCCACAATGCCCGGTCGGCATTGCCCCGGGGACTCCGACCCAGGTCATGAATCTGGATTCGTCAATATTGCCATTCATGAATTTGTGGCCGGCGCCCGATGTTGAGGCGAGCGGTTCCTATGCAACCTCAGGTGGAACCGCGAAATCGTTCAATGCTCCGAAGCAGTCGATCCGCGAGGATTTCGGCACTCTTCGCTCTGACTATATCCTCTCTCCACGTGACACGCTGTCGGGCGCATACACCATCGATGATGGAAATAGTCTGGTTCCTTTAGCCGACCCGTTGTTCGCGTCGGCACTGGATGTCGGTAGCCAGGTGTTGAGCGTGCAGGGGAAGCATATCCTGTCGCCACGTGCCGTCAACACTTTTACGGCCGGCTTCTCGCGCGCTGCTTTTGCGAACGATTCCTCGCCCTATATTTCGTTCCCCGCAAGCCTTTCATTTGTGCAGGGACTCGGCCCAGGCGGAATCGTCATCGGAGGCGGCGTAACGACCACGGGCGCTGGTGTGGTCACTTCGGCGGGGCCGAACAATGCCTCGAGCGTTTGGAATCGCCGCAACCTTTTTACCTTTACCGACAACCTGCAGATCAGCAAGGGAATTCACCAGATCAGCCTGGGAATTTGGCTGCAGCCGCTCGAGGACAATGAAGACACAGCTTCGCGCCAGTTGGGGCAAGCCTCCTTCAGCAGCTTGACGACATTCCTGCAGGCGAAGGTGAGCACCTTTCAAGTAGTGCCCACGCCCACCGAGTTAGGTTGGCGAAGCCTGATGGGCGCGTGGTACGTTCAGGACGCGATCCGGCTACGGCCCAATCTCACCCTTCAGATTGGTCTGCGGCACGAATTCGACACCGGATGGAACGAGGAAGCGGGAAGAGCTTCGAATTTCGTTGTCGGTTCGAACGGCGTACTGGTAACCGTGCCGCGAGTGGGCGATTCAGCTTTCACGCAAAACAATGCCAAGTGGCTGCTCGGGCCGCGCGTTGCGCTGGCTTGGGATCCGCACGGAAACGGGACCACGGCGGTTCATGCCGGCTTTGGAATCCACTATTCGTTCTTAGACGCCCTCGCCTTCCAACTCAACTCGGTTCCTCCTTACAATGGGCAAATTTCATACGCCAACCAGTCCCTGTTTAACCATATTCCTGTTCCGGAGCCTTTCCCCGCGCCGCCACCCCAGTGCGGCACCCCGGGAGCTCCCCCACCTCCAGGCTGCACGATCTATGCTCCCCAGGGCGTGCAGGCGAACGCAAAAATACCCACCCTTGAAGAATGGAATTTAAGCATCGAGCAACAACTTGACCGCAACACATCGCTGCGCATTGGGTATGTTGGATCCTTTGGTTTCCACCAGCTTCTGAATATCGACCCCAACACCATTCCGCCGCAAATTTGCAGCGACCCCAGCGGATGTCTTGCCGGCGGCGATGGCAAGGCGACGAGTATGGTGCCCCAGGGCGCCGAGTATATTCCTGTAGGCGTCCGGCCCAATCCCAATCTCTCGAGCGGATTTTTCTGGTATACGGAAGGCAACAGCAGCTACAACGCTCTGCAAGTGGACGTCAGCCGGCGTTTCACGCGCAAATTGCAATTCCGAGCAAACTTTACGTGGGCGAAAAGTCTGGACATAAATTCCGCGCCGACCGGCGCGCAAGCGAACAATCAGGCACAGATGGTGCTCGATCGATTTGATTTGCGAAAAGATTGGGGACCATCCGCGCTGAACGTGGCTCACCAGGCGCACTTCACGGCTACTTATGAACTGCCATTCGGGCACGATCAATATTGGCTCGCCCATACCAGCGGATTCGTGGGCGAAGCAGTCAGCGGCTGGGTCTTCAATACCATCACCACGCTGTTGAGCGGCTTTCCCTTGACGCCTCAGGTTGGTTCCAACGTTTCCGGCGACGGAGATACGAGAAATCCCGACCGTCCCTCGTTGAACCCAAGCTTTAGCGGCCCCATCGTGCTCGGAAGTCCCAATCAATGGTTCAATCCAAATGCGTTTATGCTGCCGGCGGCGGGCACTTACGGCAACTTGGGCAGAGGAACTCTAACCGGCCCGGGCTTTGTGGATATGGATGTCTCCCTGTTCAAGAACACGAAACTCACCGAGAAGATGGCGTTACAGTTTCGAGCGGAATGTTTCAACGTGCTGAACCACGCCAACTTCGACACCCCGAACCTCACCGTATTTTCGGGCGGGGCAATTAGCCCGACGGCCGGACAAATCAGCGCCACCGCCAACTACTCCAGGCAGATTCAGTTCGGACTGAAGCTGATTTTCTGAGCGAACTCTGCGCTGTTACTGAAGCGGAGTGATGCTGCCATCGCAGTTGGCGATGGGAGACTCGGCGTAGCGCACAACAGCGTCGGCGAAGGAACAGAAGTAGCGAACTCCGGTCTGATTGGGAACCGCGGGTGAGGCGATGATTTCGTAAGTCGACACCGGTTCGCCACTTCCGGCTAGCGCATAGTTGTAGCCGTTCTTCGCGCCCGAAGCGAGCTGGGTATCGATCAAGCAGGAGCTGGCCGCGCTCGGCGGCGAGCACGACGTCCCGCTCAGTGCGCCCAGCGTTGCGGCGTAGCCCACCGTTGGGTATGCGGAGTTATATGAAATCTCAGCCGCGTTCAAGGTTCTCACCGCGCCGACCGCCGCGGCTTCATTGGCCGACATGCGGGCGCGCAGCAGGTTCGGGATCGCCATCGAAGCGATGATGAGAATGATCGCCACCACGATCAGCAACTCAATCAGCGAAAACCCTTTTTCCTTCTTCATGGCTGCTTCCGATCAACCACAGTCTACACCTGAGGAGTGGGAACTAGCTCGCTGCCGGGCGATTGACGATTGATATAGACTTACTCGGGCGATGCATGGCCCCATCGACCCGGGCACGCACTTTCCGGCGCCATCACTACGGAGCAGAAAAGATGAAGCTGATGCGCTCACGCTTTGCTGTGATTTTCGCTGCACTTTTTTCCGCACTCATTTTTGCACTTTGCCCGATCGACGTCGCCGCGCAGCCTTCGCATCCTTTGCTGCAGCGCCCCACGTTCAACGGCAATCTGATCGTCTTTTCTTACGCGGGCGATTTGTGGACGGTGGACCGGAATGGCGGACACGCGGCTCGCCTGACCACGGGCACGGGCATTGAGACCGATCCCGTCTTCTCGCCCGATGGCGGCATGATCGCGTTCACCGGCGAGTACGACGGCAACACAGACGTCTTTGTGGTTCCCGCCACCGGCGGAGTTCCGAAGCGCCTCACGTATCATCCGGGTCCAGACGCTGCCGTGGGATGGACGCCGGACGGTAAGTATGTAATCTTCCGTTCAGTTCGCGAAAGCGACAGTCCGCGCTATACAAAGCTGTTCAAAGTGTCGCTGAATGGCGGGCTAGCGACCGCATTGCCGCTGCCCATGGCCTTCTCCGGAAAGTTTTCCGCGGACGGAAAATACTTTGCCTACTCGCCCGTGGGCGGCGGATCGCCTTTCAACTACCTTTCCTATGTTGCCTGGAGAAACTACCGCGGCGGATTGGCCAGCTCCGTCTGGATTGCCGACATGGCGACGCTCGACGTGGTAAAAGTCCCGCGGGAAGGGTCGAATGATTTCAATGCCATGTGGGTCGACAAGGAAGTTTATTTTCTTTCCGACCGCAACGGCCCGATCTCACTCTTTCGCTTCGATCCTGCGACAAAATCTGTGACCGAAGTGGTGAAGAATGACGGCGCGGACATTCGTTCGGCGAACGCTGGGCCGGGCGGCATCGTCTACGACCGCTTCGGCGAACTCTTTCTGTACGACACGGCCAGCGGCCAGACCCACCAGATCAACGTGGACGTAAGCGCGGATCTGCCCGACGTCCGGGCGCGAATCTCGCCCGCAGATCACGATATTCAAAACTTTGCGATCTCGCCCACCGGAGTGCGCGCCGTTTTTGAGGCGCACGGCGACATCCTAACCGTCCCCGCCAAAGAGAGCGCGACGCGGGATATCACCAGTACTCCAGGTGTGATGGAACGCGAGCCGGCGTGGTCGCCGGATGGACAGAGCATCGCGTATTTCTCCGACGAATCGGGTCAGTATGCGCTGCATATCAGCAGCCAGACCGGCGCGGGCGAAGTGAAGAAATTTCCGCTGGCGAACGATGCGACGTATTATTTCAACCCGGTTTGGTCGCCAGACTCAAAGCTGATCGCCTTCCACGACAACAAACTTCAGATCTGGCTGCTCGACACGGTGACGCGCAAGGCAAAGGTGATCGACACGGCAGTCCAAGAAGACACAGATTACGATGCCGCCTGGTCGCCGGATTCCAAGTGGATCGCCTACACGCAAAGCATTCCGAACCGATTCCACGCGCTTTTCCTGTACTCGATCGCTTCGGGCAAGAGCACGCAGATCACGGATGGCATGAGCGACGTTCGCTTCCCCGCATTTGACCGGGGCGGCAAGTATCTCTACTTCACGGAAAGCACGAATTACGGTACGTCCACCAGCGGGCTGGACATGAGCAGTGACGAATTTGATGTCACGCGCAGCGTCTATGGGTTGGCGCTGGCGGCGGATACAGCTTCTCCGATTGCGCCGCAAAGTGAAGACGAGAAGACGCCCGAGGCAAGGGAGAAGGATAAAGACAAGGACAAAGACGCCAAGGATAAGGACGAAGACAAGGACAAGAAGGACAAGAAAGATAAGAAGGACGCCGCCGAGACGACGCTGACAAAGACAAATCCAGCGACGCAAAGAAGGATGATGCCAGGAAAGCGGATGACGACGGCAAGCCGGGGAAAACTGAAAAGCCCGAGAAGCCGAAGCCGGTGAAGATCGATCTCGAACATCTGGAAGATCGTGCCACCGCGCTTGCCATTGCCTCCAGCCAGCTATACAGGTCTGGCGGCGGGCAAGGAGGGCACGCTTTATCTGCTGGAAGGTGGGGGAAGGTTCGCGTCCGAGCGCGGTCAGACGCTGACACGGTTCGTGCTGAAGACAAAGAAATCGGAGAAGCTGGCCGATCACGTCGCCGGATTCGATCTTTCATTTGACGGCGAAAAGATGCTGCTGGAGATGGACACGAAGAACCCGATGGCGCGCCGGCCGGCGCAGGTCCAGCGCCAACATTTGTGATTGTTCCCGCCGATGCGCCAGCGAAACCCGGGCGAAGGCAAACTGGATCTTTCCAAGATGGAAGTGCGCGTGGATCCGCGCGCCGAATGGCGGCAGATGTTTCACGAGATATGGCAGATCGAGCGCAGCTTCTTCTACGATCCGCATTATCACGGCGTGGACACGGTGGCGGCGGAAGCGAAGTACAAGCCCTATCTGGACGAAGTGGGCTCGCGCAGCGATCTGAATTATCTCTTCCAGGAAATGCTGGGCGACTTCTCGATCGGCCATCTGCGCGGCTTTGGAGGAACAATTCCCCGGCCGCATCACGTACCCGGCGGCTTGTTGGGCGCCGACTACGAAATCGTTAACGGCCGCTACCGGATCCAGCGGATCTATACCGGCGAGCACTGGAATCCCCGAGCCCACGCGCCGCTCGCCGAGCCCGGGATGAAAGTCAAAGTGGGAGATTTCATCCTGGCCATCGATGGGAAGGACTTGAGCGGCAGCGATGACATTCAGCGCCTGCTAGAAGGCACCGCGGGAACGCAGGTGGTGCTGAAGATCGCCGCCGACGCCAGCGGCAACGTCAAAGATGCGCATGAGATTACGGTGACGCCGATCGGCGATGATCTCAGTTTGCGCAACCTGGCGTGGATTGAGGCGAACCGCCGCAAGGTGCAGGAACTAAGCGGCGGCAAACTGGCCTACGTCTATCTGCCGGATACCGCGCAGGGCGGTCTGACGAACTTCAACCGCTATTACTTCGCGCAACTCGACAAGCAGGGGGCCGTGATTGACGAGCGCTTCAACAGCGGCGGGCAGGCGGCGGACTACATTATCCACGCGATGCAGCGCACGCTGATGAGTTGGTGGGCGCCGCGCTACGGAGCCATCTACCGCACTCCGGCGGCCTCGATCCTCGGGCCCAAGGTGATGATCACCAATGAATTCTCCGGCTCAGGCGGCGACGCCATGCCCTGGTATTTCCGCGAGGCGCAACTTGGCCCGCTGGTTGGCAAGCGCACCTGGGGCGGACTGGTCGGAATCGGCGGCATCCCGGTACTGATGGATGGCGGCAATGTTACCTCGCCCAGTTTCGGATTTTTCAATCCCCAAGGCCAATGGGATGTGGAGAACCACGGCGTGCAGCCCGATTACGAAGTGGACATGGAGCCGAAGCCGGTCAGCGAGGGTCACGATCCGCAACTTGAAAAAGCGGTGAGCCTGGCGCTGGACGAACTGGCGAAGCATCCAGTGCCGGAACCGCATAAGCCCGAGTATCCAAACTACAACCGGCACGCGGCGCAATAATTTGAGGGAGTGAGCGCCGCTTTTCCGGCGCTTCCACTATAATGGCGCGCACGGATGGCCCTTACCTCTGGCACGAAACTCGGTCCCTACGAAATCATCGCTCCCATAGGCGCTGGCGGCATGGGCGAAGTTTATCGCGCGCGCGACACGCGGCTCGGGCGCGAGGTTGCGCTGAAGGTGCTGCCGGAATCTTTTTCGCGCGATGCCGACCGCTTGCGGCGCTTCGAGCAGGAGGCGCGCGCGGTGGCCGCGCTCAATCATCCCAACATTCTGGCCATTCACGATATCGGCGAGGAGGGCGGCTCGCCGTTCATTGTCTCTGAACTTCTCGAAGGCAACAGCTTGCGCGCCGAGCTGGAGCACGGCCCGCTCTCGGCGCGCAAGGCGTCCGATTATGCGGCGCAGATCGCACAGGGACTGGCGGCGGCCCACGACAAGAACATCGTCCATCGCGATCTGAAGCCGGAGAACATTTTTCTCACCAAAGAAGGCCGGGTGAAGATTCTCGATTTCGGCCTGGCGAAGCTCGCGCCGGATGCTCGCAGTGCAAAAGGTGACGGTTTGACCCTGACCAGTTCGCCGACCGAAGCGGGCATGGTCATGGGCACGGCAGGTTACATGGCGCCGGAGCAGGTGCGTGGCGCGGCCGTCGATTCCCGCACCGATATTTTTGCCTTCGGCGCAGTGCTCTACGAGATGATTTCCGGCCAGCGCGCCTTCCGTCGCGATACTGCCGCCGAGACCATGACGGCGATCCTGAAAGAAGACCCGCCGGAACTCGGCGAGATGGATCATCCCGTCTCGCCGGGGCTGGAGCGCATAATCCGGCGCTGCCTGGAGAAGCAGCCGGAGCAGCGTTTCCAATCCGCGAAAGACCTCGCGTTTGCGCTGGAAGCTTTGAGTGGAACGACCTCGAGGACAGCGGCGAATGTGGCCATCGCCGGCGATGCCGGAAAGCCGCGCTGGCCGGGTTACGTTGCGGCAGCGGCCGTACTTGGCCTGGCCGCTGGAGCCGCCATCGCATGGTATCTAAGGCCTGCACCGGCGCCGCCTCCGACGTTCACGCGGGTGTCGTACCATCGCGGCGAGGTGATTCGAGGCCGATTTGCACCGGATACGAAAACTGTCTTCTACAGCGCGAGGTTCGGCGTAGGAGCGCCCGACACTTACAGTATTCGTGAGGACTATCCGGCATCGACGCCCGCGGGTCTGGGTGGGGCGTTGCTGCTGTCCATCTCGCGGCAGGGTCAGATGGCAGTCCTGATGCACCCGAGTTATTTCGCCCACTATGAATGGGCCGGTACGCTGGCTACTTCTCCTTTGGGAGGCACTGCGCCTCGCGAATTGTTGGAGAATGTGGTCGATGCCGACTGGGGACCAGACGGCAACGAACTCGCCGTGATCGATCGTGCCAACAACAAGTGGCGCTTGCAATATCCCATCGGAAAGGTGCTGCTCGAAGGTGATGGCTGGATGAGCGACATGCGAGTTTCTCCCGATGGAAAACAGGTGGCGTTGTTTCGTCACCCGCCGAATGTGGATGATCGCGGCGACCTTCTGATAGTGGACCGATCGGGACAGTTGCGAACCGTATCGAGCGGATGGGAATCCCTGGAAGGATTGGCGTGGGCGCCATCCGGCAAAGAGATATGGTTCTCGGCGGCGGAATCCGGGGAACAGTGGTGCATTCGCGCGGTCACATTATCGGGCAAAGAGCGGACGGTATATTGTGGCACGGCGCCGACCCGCATTCTCGACATCGCGTCGTCGGGGCGCGCCCTGGTGTCGACGGAAGAAGCGCGCGGAACGATGTCGCTGGTGGAGCACGGGTCCAATCAGGAACGCGACGTGAGTTGGCTCTCCTACAGTTGGGGCCCGCAATTCTCCGCGGACGGAAGTGAAATGTTGTTCACCGATTTGTCGGAAGAGTCGGGCAATGACTACTCCGTGTATGTGCGGAAGACCGATGGTTCTCCCGCAGTTCGGCTAGGCGGAGGCGGATACGCCTCGGACATCACTCTCGATGGAAAGTGGGCGCTGGTAGTGCTTCCTGACGATCCCGCGGCCCGCCTCCAGGTTGTGCCCGTGGGACCAGGGCAGGCGCGCGTGTTGCACTGGGATGGCATCCAGCCGCGATGGGCAGAATGGTTCCCGGATGGGCATCGTATTCTGCTGAGGGCAAACCAGTCCGGCCAGTCGGACGCAATCTACCTCACCGATGTGGATGGCTCGACGCCAAAGCAGTTGTCGACTGGAGATTTTTCGTGGCGGGCGGTGGCGCCGGACCAACAATCATTCATTGCAGTTGTGAATGGGACGTTCGTTAATCATTCCGTCTCGGACGCCAGCTCCAAGCCGATCTCGGGAATTGGGCCGCAGGAGTCTCCGATCGGCTGGGCGGACGCGAAGCATGTATTCGTGCAGACGACGACTGCGACCGGCCTCATGATTTCGAAGGTCGATATAGAGTCGGGCAAGCGGGAACTGTGGCAGACGATTACGCCGAAAGACGCGACGGGTCTGAGGCCGATGAGGACACCATCCGGCATTACGCCCGACGGGCGCTGGATGGCATTTGGTTGCCGCACGCAACTCGGTCAACTTTACCGGACCGATGCGCTGAAATAACAAGTAATGGAGCGGCGGGTGCCCTCGTCCGGCGAGACTGGGATCTGCGCTCGAGGCGCTTTCAGAAATCCGACTTTAATTCAGAACCCTGCCGTTGCCGCCGCGGTCGTGGCATGCAGTCCCACAATCTGATCCACGTTGGTCATCTTCATGACTTCTTGCACATGCGGGCTGGCGGCGGCAACTCGCAACTCGCCTCCCGCCTTCTTCAGTTTGCCGGAAGACATGACGATGATTCCAATGCCGGTGCTGTCAACGCTGGTCACGCCGCTCAGGTCGAAGATAACTTTTTTTCGTCCCTCGCCCACCAGGCTTTCGACGGCCCATTCCAGTTGCTTGCTCTCCCGGCCAAGGGTAATTCTCCCCGCGATTTCCAGGACGACTATATCTGGCGGCACTTGCTTGGTCTGAATTTCCAGCATAAGCGAGGCTCCTTTTCGATTTTGAACCCAACGGAAACCGCTGCACAGGAATAGCGCCCGTTCTAGAGCGACCATATTAGGTGCGCAGGATGCAGCAAGTCAATGAATGGTGGGGGTAGTACACTTCGGGAAAAATTGTCGACCCCCTCCTGCCGGTTTGGGACGTTTGGGGAAGGGGCGCGCGAGCTAGGTGAGCGGGAGTGCTACCACAAAAGGCCCTTACTGCTTTTCACTGCGCATCGCTTGTAAGCGATGTTGTGCTAAGTAGTAGGGCGAAGTAGGAAGTTCGATCGCTTCCTCCGGCTTTGTTACCCGCTCGTAGATGGCAACTGCTGCATCGCGCTCGCCATATTGCTCGGCGATGCGCCCGAAAGCATACCAGTAGTTGGTGTCTGGCTCGTCGAGATTCGACAGGTCCATCGCTTGTACAAGAACCTCACGTGCCTCTTTGGTTTTTCCCACCTCAGCGTAGACGCAACCCAAAGTGTGCAACCAACTCGGATTGTTATTACTTAACTGAGCGGCCTTGAGGCCGTACTCGATATCAGAGGGTTCAACTTTCCCAGTAAAGAGCGAGGACCATGCGATGTTGTTCAGGTCCAGGGGTCCGGCTTTTCCTTCATCGATGATGTTCTGGCCAAGAGCATGCGCCTTGGCGTAGTCTCTGCGGGCGTCCGCGATCATCACCAGAACTTCCATAGCAGCCAAATCGCCTGGAATACGCTTCAATCGGTCCGCAGCGAGTCTGTCACCTTCTTCGAATCGACCCAATGCTCGCAAGTCGTGCGATTGGTTGAAAAATATCCGTTCTGATTCCGGGTATTGTCTGGCCAGATCGGCGCAAACGGCAAGAGCCTTGTCATACTCATTCAAGTTGTTGTAGCCGTCGAGCAAGGCGAGCGAGATGTTCACTTTCTCTGCGTCGTTGCGTCCCGAGTTCCGAGCTGTTTCGAGAATGTCCAAACCCTGCACTGCCGTTTGTTTGTATGCCGTCAGAATCGAGGCAGCCGCGAGCTTCATCGTGGCAGCGTCTGCGTCTTTTCCCTTCGTCCAAGCGCGTGCAAAGTCTGTACCCGAAAGAGGGTCATCACCTCCGTAGAGACGCAAATCTTCCCGCAGCCAGTCGAGAAGGAATCGAGCTCCGACTAGATCATTGGCGGCGATTCGGTCCAGAACCTCAAAGCCGATGGCAGCAGGGAATCGAGTCGTGGCGAGTACTTTGTAGTGGCCGTCTTCTTTGACGACATATGTGGCACTCTTGTAGCTAGAGGAACCGTAGAGCGTCACCTTGTACCCAGTCGCATCGTCACCTTGAGCTTTGGGCTGAGCCCTCGCCAAGCCGAGGTCAATCCCAACGTCGTAAATCGAGCTCTGTCGTGCTTTGCTGCTTCGGTCGCCTCTCGCTAATTTGACAAGCCATTCCAACACTTCCTGATCGGCCAAGCCGACATTGCCGTTGCGGCTGCTGATGGAGCGCAACTGGTCGAGGGTCAGATCGGGACTGTACGTGAGCAGCGCGAAGCGCATCGCGGCGCCAGGGGCATCATCGGCGAAGGCAATTTGCTCGTGAGCCACGGTTTTACGATACAAAGCAGCGAAGGCGGCCGTGTCGGATGCGGTGGCTCCCGACGCACCAGCATCCTCAAGATCGGCGGCAAGGGGATACCTGCGAAGATTTACGAGCATGTCTCCGGCCGCTTTTGCAATCTGCTTGAACTGTTCTTCCCCACCCGTGCGTTTCCTGGCTTCTGCTAGCGCACTCTGCGAACCGTTGAGGACGGCTTCACATGCCACAATCAAGGCGGTCGGCTGAGGATTCAAGGTCTTGGCATTTTTCTCAGCCTCGGAGAACTCCCCGGCATATAACAGGGCATAGGCAATGTTGTTCTGCAGAGTGAGTTCCGCAAGCTTCTCAACGGTAAGCTTACGGTACTCGGTGACAGCATCCTTCAGCTTAGCCCCTGGGCCATAACGCACTCCCCAGCGGTTGTATTCCAGCAGAATACCGAGGTTTCCTATCGTCGCTTTGTCCTCGGGATCGAGCTTTTCGGCGGCTCGAAAGGCGGCTTCCGCTCCGGCGTAGTCGCTGCCGGGGCGAAACTTGCGTCCCACCGAGTCGTATTCCAGGATATCGGCGAGCGTCTTTTCGGCCAATGCCGAAGTCGAGTCGAGTTTCACCGCGGCTTGCGCCTCCTTTCGAGCTGACTCGCCGAGTCCTGCGCTGAGAAGGACCTCAGCAATCTGCAAATGGTGAACCGGCTCTTTGGGGTGAAGCGCGATCAATTCACGATAGGACTGCAGCGCTTCGCGCACCTTGCCTTGGCTGGCGAGCGTCTGACCGATGGGCTCAAAATAAATGAGAATGGGCTCCCCGGCCATGAGTTGTGCCACCTTGTTGCGTAGGTCCGTAGCTTCGGGAACTGTTAGCCTTCGTTTCACGGTGTCAAATCGCAGGCTGGCGTGAACTACACCTTCTTTGTCAGCGGCAAACTCCTCGGCAAGAGTGCAAGGTCCCAGTGAGAGCTGCGCGTTCGCGGGAAGAGGCTTAGGTCTGAAGCCCGCCGGAGGAGTGATGGAATAGCTCCACTCGGTGACAAACGCCTGCGGCAGTTCGTAGTCGGCGGTACGTTTCTTCTTGGTTTGTTGACCACTGTCCTTATCTGCCTTAGCATCGTCTTCCTTTTCGCGCTGCCGAAGATTGGAAGGAAGACGGCTAAATAGACCTTCGAAACGAATGGCCGCAGCGGCAATGTTGAGATCGGTAACGCCACGCTTGGCGCGATCGCTCTCCAGGACCAATTCGAACTGTTTCGAAAGGTCGGTCGGATCGGAACGATCGATCCGATCGAGCTTCTCCGCCAGGTACTCCGACTTAACGTAGTCGGTTAGCTCCTCATGGACCGCTTTGTTTTCTTTGTCGGCGTAGGAACGCCGGTACGACGACTCGCTGCTTCCATGAGGCTGTGAGGTTTCTATGATTCGAGCCGGACCATTTTCCGCGAGATGGACTTCCCGCTTCTCGATCAGAGCGTTGTCTGCCGACGAAGCGATCGGAGTTCGAACCAGAGAATCGCCGCCCGGCCGAGCGATGAGCGCGAGACGCCCCTGGTCACCGTTTGGAATCTGACCCAACCTGGCGTATTCGTCGGTCGCGTCGATCCAGAGGTCGGGATTGCCGGGAACATAAACAATGGCGTGATCAAACATCCCCACGCCAGGAAGGTCGGGAACTACATCTTCTCGGCTCCCCGCGTTAAGAAGTGCAATATATGCGGGTATATTCGCAACCCGCAACATCGCCACCAGCAGCGAGGACTTGTCTTTGCAGTCGCCGTACTTTCGGCCCAGAGTTTCGCTGGGAAGATGCGGAACCAGGGCGGATTCGCCAAACTCGACTCCGGTGTAGCGGACTTCCCGATCCAGGTATGCGAGGATAGCGGCTGCCTTCTCGTCGCGAGAACCTTTCCCCGCGACTAACTTGCCGACAAGGGATTTCAGCTCCGCACCCGAGATTTGTGTATCGACAATCTTTCCGTATTCTTCGGCGACTTGGTGCCACGCATCGCCGGTGGAAAAAGTGATGCTGGGATAGGCAGGTATATCGCTGGGCAGTTCGGTTTCAACGTCGTCGATTGTATTTAGCAAACCGTAGTCAAAGGTGAGGCGCACCCGCCCCTCTGCTTCGTTTCTTTGCGGCTTCAGATCAGGAAGTAAATGGATATCGTAGCGAAGCGGAAGGGCCGAAGGGGCATCGAGTATTAAACGAGTATGTTGCACCGCTACCGACGAGCCGAGGTAGAAGCGCTCCACGGTCCCCGCTCCCAAAAGGGGTGCGCTGTCCGTGGAGATCAGCTCTTCTTCGACCAGTGCCCCCGGTGCTACGGCAGGAAGCGGGGCCCGCATCACGCGGCGATCGCTGAATGTATGATCCGCGCTCTCTTTCGCTGGGCTATCCGTGACGGTCTTTCCATCGAGAGCATGAACCGCGCCGTCTGCAGTGATCACTCGCGCTTGCAAAGTAGGGCGTTCTTCATGCCAGGGCTCCCAATAAGAGGAGATATCGCCCCAACCATCGGCTCCTTTCTCCGTAAGGATCTTGTAAAGAAAGTACCGCGAATGGACGGCCCGTCCTGCGGTGTCGAAGACCACAGTTTCCTCGTCCTCAAGAAAAAGCACATCGGCGCTTCCCGCAGGAGCCACTTGGGAAACCCGCTGATACAAGGCGGCGGCATCGGGCGAAAAGTGCGTCTCCTCCGGTCCGTTGCCACTGGCGGCGCAGGTTGAAACGAGCGCTGTACAAAGTAAAAGTACCTCAACCGCGAAACTTAGTGCAGACCTCTTATATGGACAAAGCACAATTGCACGCCTCAGACGACTAGAAACACGAATTAAAAGGTAACTCGGGAAGCAGCGAGCCGCAAGGACCAGAATCACAGAGGATGCATGCTGGGAGAGTGTTTGCACGCCCCGGAAATGGTTTCGCACGCTGATTGTCCGAGCACGAATTCGTCCCGCTCGCCTTCGCCCCGTCATTTCCCCCACCTCCAAATCTCCTCATTCTCCCCACTCAGCGCCCCTCGCGTCCCGCGCCCCTAGCGCCAGACAATAAAGGGACGCCTCAATTCAGACATGAAGCTGGAGATGAACGCCGAGCAGTTCAGCAAAAATTAATATTCATTTCTATTGTTTACTCTTTGATAACGTGTCTCTGGAATTATCTCTTTCCCTTCTCCCGTCAATGAATGGTGGGAGGAGGGAGGCGAGCACCCTTAGAGGCTTTCACTAACTAGTAAACATGTAAAGTGAATGTTAAAATCTGCTACTATCACTGTTCGGTGAGGTAGCCATGCCCCAATACGTGATCGAGCGGGAAATCCCGGGCGCAGGCAGTTTGTCTGATGCGGAACTGCAGGCAGTGGCCAGAAAGTCGGTGGGCGTGCTGAAGGATATGGGACCGGAAATCAAATGGCTCCACTCCTACGTCACCGGCGATAAAGTTTATTGTGTGTACCTGGCGCCGGACGAGGAAACGGTTCGCGAACACGCACGCCGCGGAGGTTTGCCGGCGAATCGCATCTCAGCCGTGCGTCGCCTCATCGATCCCACCACTGCAAATTGACTTAAGCGGAGTTTCGAGTCCGAGGATCTGATTCCGCGTCGCAGCTAAGCGCCTCGTGGACGGCTTGCTCAATCGGCATCGCCCAACCTTCCATCCACGCCGTTCCTGCAGCATTGCCGAGCGTTCGACGCGCAAATTCCAGGGCCTTCTCAACCTTGCTTTGCTCGGCGAGCGCGAGCGGAGCGCCCAATCTCTGCCGAAGCGCGGCGGCAGCTCCTGCCAGGTGTAGCGATAACTCGGCGTTCGATTGGGCCGCAGCACTTACGGCGAGACATTCGAGCGCCCTCGCGATGCCGCGTTTGTGACCCAACTCTTGAAACACCTTGATGCTTTCGCCGTAAAGGCGGCGAGCCTCCGAGTCGTTACCCTGATCGCAGCTTAGACTCGCCAAATCAGAGAGGGTGCTCGCAATTCCCCAGCTGTCACCCAGCCCGCGAAACTCCGACAGACTCTGTTCGCAAAATGAACGAGCGGCCACGAAGTCCGCTTTCCCCCGCGCGACGTCGCCCTGGTAGTTCAACGTCCAGGCGGCACCGGCGACGTCCCCAACCTGGCGGAAGATCGTTAGACACTCATCGTAAAGAGAGGATGCGCGCTCATATTCGCCCTGCAACTTTTTCACGCTGGCGAGGTTGCTGAGCGCTCGGGCGAAGTCAGCGGGATCGCCGAGGTCCTTCCACATTGCCACACACCGCTCGAAGCGTGACGTGGCAGTGGCAATGTCGCCACGGTCGCGAGCGATCACAGCCATCGCGTTCAGTGCGACGGCTACGCCCCGCTTATCGTCCAGATCGAGGCAGGTATCGAGACTGTTTTCGAACATCGGCTGCGCAGAGCCATAATCTCCCTGCTCGCTCGCCAGAACTGCACCGGCAAACAGAAGGCGCGCGCGAAGCTTGGGACGAGCCGCGGTTCCTTCCAGCGCCAGGACCCTGGCAATGGCGTTACGACCCTCCGTTAGATGTTCCCGTGTTTCCCAGAAGCGGAACAGAGCGGTACCAAGACGGAGGCCCCAGTCGGCATCCCCAGTCTTGATTAGATAATCGAGCGCCGCGCGGAAATTGTCGTGCTCAGCTTCAAAACGGTCGAGCCATTCGGGGTGAGCGCCTATGTCCTCGGCACCCTCTTCGGCCAGCACGAGGTAATAAGCAGCGTGGGCCCGACGGGTCGCAGATTCATCGTCGCTCTTGGCGAGACGTTCGAGAGCGTACTCCCGGAGGGTCGAGAGCACGCGGAACCGGGTTTCCGTGTCCGTCTGCTCCACCTGCTGCGCCAGGCTCTTGTCGACCATCGAAGCCATGCCGTCGAGTACGTCGAGGCCCAGGTCGCCCTTGGTGTCGCACACGGCTTCCACGGCTTCCAGCGTGCATCCACCGGCAAATACGGAGAGCCTCCGGAACAGAGTTTGCTCTGCGGCATTCAGCAGCCCGTAGCTCCAGTCGACGGTGCCGCGAAGAGTTTGTTGCCGGCTCGGCAGATCGCGAGCACCGCCGGTCAACAGGTTCAGAAGGCCTTCGAGACGAGCCAGCATGGCGGACGGCGAAAGCAGTTTGATGCGGGCCGCGGCCAGTTCAATAGCGAGGGGCAGACCGTCCAGTCGAGCGCAAATGGCCGCTACTACGGGGGCGTTTTCCTTGGTCAATGCGAATTCGTGCTTCACAGCCTTCGCGCGTGCTACAAAGAGCGCGATCGCTGGAAGACGGGAAAGTACTTCCAGAGGCGGAAGGGACCTGGGGTCGGCCAGCGCGAGCGGTGGCACAGGAAATTCATGTTCGCCGTAGACATGAAGCGGTGCTTGGCTCGTGACCACCACCTTGAGTTTCGGGCCGGCAGTCAGCAGTTGTGCCACCAGCGGCGCTGCGGAGACGAGGTGCTCGAAGTTGTCGAGCAAGAGGAGCATCGGCTGGCTCAGGCCGCCCACATACTCTATCAAGCTTTGCTGCGGCGACTTATTTCCGGCTTCGCCGACGCCCACGGATTGCGCGATTGTCGAAGCGAGCAAACCACCTTCACTAATCGTCGACAGAGGGACATAGCACACGCCGCCTGGAAACTGGTCGGCGATTTCGCCCGCTACCTGCAAGGCCAGCCGCGTCTTCCCGATGCCTCCCGGACCGGTGAGGGTCACAAGCTGTACATCCACGCCGCTCAGGAGCTGACGGAGACCCGCTGCTTCGTGTTCCCGTCCAATGAATGCGGTGCGTTGCAGCGGCAGCTTGTTGGGGCGAGGCTCCGATTCGCGGCCAGGCGCATCGGCGACGCGGTCGCGCACCGCCGCGAGGTCGCGAGCCAGGTCTCGTGTGGATGCATAGCGATCTTTCGGATCCTTGGCCAGGCAACGCTCCACGATCCAAATGAATGGAGCCGGCGCCTGAAGCATTCTGGCGCCCAAGCGCTCGGGCTCATCGCGAAGGATTGCCGCCGTCGTTTCTGCATGAGTCTTTTTGCGGAACGCGGGAAGCCCGGTGACCATCTCGTAGAGCACCGATCCGAACGAAAACTGGTCACTACGAAAATCGACTTCACCGCCGGTCGCTTGCTCCGGCGACATGTAGCCCACGGTTCCCATCAACGTTCCATGCTCGGTAATGGTGGTGGTCGCATCCGAGTTCTGAGCGTGATCGAGCTTACGCAGTTTCGCCAGACCGAAATCCAGCACCTTGGTCGTGCCGTCGACAGAAACCATCAGGTTCTCCGGCTTCAAATCGCGGTGAACCACACCAATTTCGTGCGCTTTGGCGAGAGCGTCTGCAATCTGCGCCGCAAGGGCGATCGATTTGCGAAATGGAATCGGGCCAGACGCGAGCGCCTGCCGTAGCGTCTCGCCGTTCACCAGTTCCATGGCAATGTAATGTGTGCTGTTCACATGCCCCAGCTCATAAATCGTGACGATGTTGGGATGATTGAGCGCGCTGGCGGAACGGGCTTCCTGTTCAAAGCGTGCCACGGCTTCCGGTTGAGCAAGGAGTACCACGGAAAGCGTCTTAATAGCGACTTCACGGTCGAGGCGGGTGTCTCTGGCGCGGTATACCTCGCCCATGCCCCCGGCGCCCAGTTGCTGAAGGATCTCGTAATTCCCAAGCCGCGTGCCCGGCGACAAGGTGCACGACACGGAATCTGGCATGAGCGGCAGGTTCATCAACCTCGCTGGCGCAGCGGCTGGTCGGCCAGGCATTGATCGCTTGCCGCCGCGCTATTAACTTTGAATTCTGGACTTTCCGATCGCAATGGACTCGGCGGCCGAAACCCCGGAGTGCGTTTATAATACCCCAGACTTCGGAGGCAGTTCATGGATATTCGATCGGTGCAGCGGCCGCTAAAAGACCAGTATCGGCAAGACCCGGCAAGTTCCGTGATTACTCTGACGGCGAACGGCAAGCAGGCCGACGCGCCCATCTCCTGCTCGATCGACCTGGGGCGCGCGATCTACAACGCTCAAGCTCACAAAGGAGTGGGCGGCGCAGGCACGGGCGCTTGTTCCGGAGACCTGCTGCTGGGTGCGCTGGCTGCCTGTGCGCAGATCACTTGCCAGATGGTAGCTTCCGCCATGGGAATCCCCACCGAGGCCATCAACGTCAGCGTCGAGGGCGATTTGGACCTGCAGGGTACGCTGGGTCTGTCGAAAGACGTGCCGGTCGGATTTCAGGACATCCGAGTCACTTTCGACGTCCGCGCGCCGCAGGCAACGGCGGAGCAGTTGAGCGCGTTACGGGCGAAAACGGAGCAATATTGCGTGGTGATGCAAACGTTGCAGCATCCGCCGCGGATTGAGCACAAATGGAAGCAGTAGGGATGGTCTAAGCGCAGCCGGCCCAAAGTTCCACGACAAGAAATTCCGTCTTCATTTCGGCCTGATGTTCTGATTCACGCGGAACAGGTTCTCCGGATCGTAACGCTTCTTGATTTTAGCCAGACGGTCGTAATTCTTGCCATACGTCGCCCGGATTCGATCGTCGCCCTCTTCCATCATGAAGTTGATGTACGCGCCACCAGCCGAATAAGGATGGAGCGCGCTCCAATACTCCTTCGCCCAGGTAGAGATTTTTTCCTTGTTCGCCGGATCGGGATCGACGCCGACAATAACAGAACTCCACGTTGCGTCGCGGTAACCCCAGGGTGTCGCACTGTTCTTGATGCGGCCGGCGGCGCCATTGATCGGGTACAGGTGCATGGTCGACTGCATCGACGGCAAATTCGCCGCGTGCTTAAGATGCAGCGCGATAGCTTCATCAGGGAGCGTGCGGACGAAATCGGCCTTCCAATACCATTGGTGGCCCGGCGGATAGAGATCGTCATGCATACTTTGGAGTACCGGATGTGGAATCGGACCGACCATGTCTAGCGCCGGCGCCTTGAAGCTACGGATCGGCTTGAAGACCTTCTCCGCCTTCTTGATCGGTCCGGTGTAGCACCACACGATGCCGCACATCTTCTTGTTGTGTAGATGCTCGGGGAATGGAGGCCCCGGCGGTACAGTAAGAAAAGCAAAGAAACCATAGACGTCGTCGGGCGCCTCCACGATGAAACTGCGGTACCAGCGCATCATCTCCGCCGCATCTTCCATCGGCCACAGCATCGGCCCGCCATAGTCCGTGTGCACGGGTTGCGCCTTGAACAGAAACGACGTCACGATGCCGAAGTTGCCGCCTCCGCCGCGCACCGCCCAGAACAGGTCGGTATTTTCCTTGGCGCTCGCAGTGACAAATCGCCCGTCGGCCAGCACCATTTCGACTGCCAGCAGATTGTCGATAGTCAGCCCATAGCGCCGCGTCAAGTAGCCAATCCCCCCGCCCAAGGTCAATCCGGCAACCCCCGTCGTCGAAATGATGCCCGCAGGAACCGCGAGACCGAAGGCGTGCGTCGCGTGGTCAACATCGCGCCAGAGGGCGCCGCCGCCAGCCAGCACGGTTTTCTTCTTTGGGTCCACGCGAACATAACTCATCGGCGAAAGGTCGATCACCAACCCGTCATCGCATACTCCTAACCCGCCCGCGTTGTGCCCGCCGCCCCGGATGGCTACCACCAGCTTCTGCTCGCGCCCGAACTTCACCGCCGTCATGACATCGGCCACGTCAGCGCAGCGTGCAATCAGGCGCGGGTGCCGGTCGATCATCCCGTTGTATACCTTGCAAGCCGCGTCGTAACCCAGATCGCCTGGCTCGATCAGCCCTCCGCGCAAGCTGGCTCTAAAAGCTTCAATCGTCGCTTCGTTCAGCATCGCTACTCGATCCCCGACAATCTGACCTCGTTGTGCCATAGTTGGGTATAGCGGCGGTACGGTGCGCCACCAGACAAACCCCGAACTGGACCCCGGGTTCGCAAATAATACCGTTTCTCCTGCCCCCGTCACAACGAATTTGCCACGGACAGGCCTTTACCAGGATCCCGTCAATGAATGGCGTTTTTATCGCGTTCTGAATTCAAGGCGTGAGACGCGCCGCGCCAAAGGGGTACGAGTGCTAAGCGCGCGGAGGGGTTGTTAACACTTGGGCCGCTTCTTCTTCTCGACCAGATCGAACACAAGCTTGATGCAGCCCAGCAAACAGAAAATCAGGGCGACAGCCAGCGCTTTCCATGACCTCATTCGAGTTCCTCGTTAGAGTTGACTCTACGTTGCGCGGGGAATCTGCCGAAAGAGTACCGGGTACTGATTACAGTGCTATTACCGAAGGTTTGGGGTCTTCAATTTGGACAAACATACTCGACATTTGCCCAGATTCGTCCGGTATTAAACGCAGTGGACCGGGCGTTTGGATATCTACAACGAGGTTCACCAAGCATCGCACCGCAAAAAAAGGCGGGACCGAAGTCCCGCCTTCTGTTTTAGCTTTCCGGTTTGGGTTACTTGCCGGTTCCGGACAGCGGTAGCTGCTGCGGGCTGCTCGGAGCGCTGTCGGTGAACGTTACGGCGCCGGTGAGCGCTCCTGATTGGGTCGGGGTAAACGTGACCGCAATCTCACAAGTGGCGCCAGCCGCCACGTTGCCACCGTTCACGCACGGAATTACTTTCTTGGTTGCTTTGACCGGAGCCAATGCGAAGTCGCCGCTGGCCGCGATGGTGGTGATGCTCAGCGTCGCGTTTCCGGAGTTGGTTACTTTGACTTTCTTGGCTGCGGACGTAGTGCCAACGGCAACCTTGCCCCATTTCAGCGAAGTAGGAGTCAGCGTCACACCTGCCTGCCCAACGCCGCATCCATTGAACACGAACGATCCGATGTGGGTGCTCCAGTTGTAGTATCCGAAGGCTTGCAGGTACTCGTCCACATACCAGAAGGTGCAGTCGTCGCTGGGATCAACCTGCATCGCCGTGTAATCGCCCCAACGATTGGCATAAGTACCATTGTCCTGTGATCCAGCTCCCTCCATGATGCTGGCTTCCGTTTCCATCGTACCCAAGGCATCGCCGGGCACGCGCCCCGTAAAGCGAATAGCCGGATAGACACTAGTACTCGAAGCGCTATATCCCAGGGCAATATCCTCGTTCTGGTCTTCGGCCAGGCTCGACATCCAGCGATACGTACTGTCAGGAGCGAACGTTCCTTGCTGGTTGAGCGTCACCTTTCCCGCCGGGTCGTAGAGTTCATACCAGCGCGCCGCGACCTGGCTTCCATTTTCGACCGCGTGGCTGACCACGGCTCGATCATGATCGGCAAAGTGACGAATGGCAAAGCGATACATCAGGCGATCGCCCAGCGTGTCGAGTTTCTGTGTAGTTCCAGGTTGCGGAACGCACGTGCCAAACCCCACACCGCACGACAGGTTGTCGTTCGCGACACTGATGGTTGTCGGGGCCGACAATTTAGCCTTGCCGGTTGCGAAGTTGAGTGTCAGCTTCCGCAGATACAGTTCGCCGGGGTTGCTATTCTGCCAGGTCAGGAACAGTCCTGGCGTCTTGTCCACCGGCGTGGTCGGTCCGTCCATGTCCGATGGCAGATAGCTGCCTTCATCACTTGGAGTCATCTGGCACAGCATCGCCGCCGTGGAACTTCCCGCCAGCATAGCGGTGCGGTCGAAACCGCAGAGATCCGCGCCAGCGAAACTCTCTCCACCATCAAAAATGTTATACGTGGCCAGGTAAGCGCTATTGCTGGCCGTGGCCCAAACGCCGAGCTTGTCATAGTCGTTCAGGTTGCCGCCAAAACTGTAAAAATACAGAGCGTACGATCCGGTCGGATCGTTGGTCGTGGACACGGCAACGCATTCTCCATAGCTCCCGGCGTAGTTGTCGCCAATACCCGCAACCACCCAGCGGTCGGCAGGCCGGTCATAAAGCACGATGGGATCGACAATGTAAGTAGTACAAAGTCCGCCAATCGGCGCAAACAAGGTCGGAATGTTCGTCGGGCCGGAAAGAAGCGTGCCCGTCTTGCTGTACACGGCCAGATAAGTGTTCACGGTTGCGGCAATGTCGTTCGGACCGACCGCCAAATTGGAATCCGAAGGAATCCAGCCATTCGATCCGATGCCATCAAAATTCACCCCCTGGTTGACGCCGACTTCGGGCAGCACCTCTGTCTGCAGCGCAGGGTCCAATTGCCACGGACCGCGAACCGCGCGTTTCACCAGCGGACTCGGCCGAGGTTCAGGCATTTCCCGTGTCGACTGAAATAAAAGATCGACCGGCAGCTCGGACACGCGCTCAGAAACGGCGAAGCCCGACGGGTAGGTCACGGATGGGTGGGTCACGGCGCCCTGGTTCTTGCCAGTTTCGGCCCAGGCCAGCGTCGTCAACGCCAACCCGCATAGGATGACAGTTCGAAGCACTCTGCGTGCATGGATCAAACGTGGATGGCTCATACTTGAGTGGATCATAGGGGTCCTCCGGTAAAACAGGCTCGGTCAGGCTGCCGGTTGGGGGAAAAATCTCGCGACAGGTCGAGACCTACGATTCTGCCTAGTTGTGGGCCAGCGGTCAAGGTGAAAAAGAAATTGAAACGGGTAAAGAAACAGAGTGGGTGCCCCATCCTAACGTCGCGGGTTTTGCGACGTAGGGTGGGATTCCACTGCTGCTTAAAGCTCAGGATTTTCGCTCCCCGAAGGATGCCCATATCAAGGATAACTGACGCCGAGCGCGCCGAGTGCCGGCCAAGTTTTCCTGTCACTGCTTCCTATAATGAAGCGCAACCGATCCTGACTTAAAAATCGTGGACTCAATAAGTTTCAACTGTAATTTCTCCGCCAGGCGAATCCCTTCCCACAACCGTCTCCCGTCTCCGACAACGATTGGATGAACCACCAAACGATATTCATCCACCAGACCCAGCTCTATAAGTTGTGCAGGAACATCCACCCCGCCGACCAAAATACTTTTGCCCTGTTC
Source organism: uncultured Acidobacteriaceae bacterium (assembly GCA_963699405.1). Lineage (GTDB taxonomy): Bacteria > Acidobacteriota > Terriglobia > Terriglobales > Acidobacteriaceae > Acidiflorens. The sequence goes on from CAVOTW010000012.1 coordinate 211,055, forward strand.
CTGCTTCAGTTTAAGTATTTCGTCGCGAAGGTTCGTACGAACAATTCTCGTATTTTCATCCTCAGCGCTGGCCAACGATCGCGAAAAAACAATCTTCTTCTTGGAGACAAAGGTTTGGCCAAATTCAATATCCGATTTTGACTCGGACTGGCTTTTTGCGACATCCGGCCAATAAGGAACCATCAATTGATAGGTTTTACGCCCGTAGACGAGCAGGTCAGCATCATCTCGCAAGAGGCGTATAAAATACTCAAGCGTTTCTTCATCGGGATTGAATTTGGTGTGGTCGCAGCAGCCATCCAGGGTAACGTTGATTGCGTAGATTACATTTCTCATTTCCGCCTCGGATTGAGCAGCATGATCTTCGAACGTAAAAACAATAACCCAAAAGCCTGCTCCCTCGCTTGACTCGCATGGCCGATGAGGATAGCCTTGCGCCTGCGGTAAGGCAGTCGTTGCCTCACCCGGAAATTCCAATCTCACCACTCGTCTCAAAAAAGGAGAATGAATGAAGCGTAGCGCCTCGATTTTCGCGGTCGCTGTAGTGTGTCTGGCCCTGGCCGGTTCGATGTTCGCCGACAGCAAAGCCTTTGTTGGTACATGGAAGTTAAACCTGGACAAGTCGAAGTACCCGGCGGGGATGGCTCCAAAAAGCCTGACGCGCATGGTATCAGCGGATGGCGACGCCGTGACCTACAAGTTCGATGGCGTAAGCGCCGACGGCAAACCCTTCGGTTTCAGCTTCACCTCCAAGTTCGACGGCAAGGATGCCGAAATGACCGGAACCGGCACGCCTTATGGCGCGGACCATATTGCCATCAAGCAGGTGAACTCGCACGAGACGACATCCACGTTGAAAAAGGGAGACAAAATTGTAGGCAGCACCACGGCAACGGTTTCTCACGATGGAAAGACGGCGACGCTGACCTCAAAAGGCACGGACGCGAACGGCAAGCCCGTGAAATCGGTGTCGATTTACGACAAGCAGTAAGTAAACGAACCGTAGGGTGGCCCATCCTTAACGTCGCGGGTTTTGCGACGTTAGGGTGGGATTCCACCGCAACGTGGAGTTAGGGATTTTACGGTGGGTGCCCCATTCTTGCGCGTTTTGTGCGCAAGAGTGGGATTCCACGTCAGCGTCGAGCGGGGGACTCTGCCTTGGCCCTTTGTTTTTGGGTGGCGCAGCAGTTCACCGCTGCGATCCAATCGCTCAATTTCCACGGTCGGGCGGCGGGTAGTCCGGCCCCTTGATCTAGCGGAAATTACCACCACAATGGGTGCCCCATTCTTGCGCGTTTTGTGCGCAAGAGTGGGATTCCACAGCAGCGTCGAGCGAGAGATCTTGCTATGGCCTTTGCTTTCTCGCCGGGGCCTTTCTGCGGCGAGCGCAGTTTCCCCCCACGCTAGAAGCATTCATCGAGAAACGTCGCCGCTTTATCCGATATGCCGACGATCTTGTTCGTTGCCTGGCGATAGAATTTGAAATTGAGCTCGGTTTCCGGCCGGCCATCCTTCCAATCCGTAAATTGTTTGAGTTCGCTGCGCCCTAGCGGCCGCTTTGCGAGTGCGGTCCGCTTGGCGGCTATACTCACGCGAGGTGTTTGCCGGGCGACACCTCGTTTCTTCGCGATCGTTTCTGCGGAAGTGACCAAGGCACGCGCAACCAGGCCTTGCCCGCCCTCATTCTCGCTTGCAAAGATGAACACCGTGTCACCTCTTGCGATGTGCTTGCCGCTGTACATCGTCTTCTGCGCAGCAAATACGAACGTCTTCGCCCGCAGATCGCGGACCTCAGCTTTAATCGCGAATGCCATGCTTGCCGAAGAAGTGGGTGAATTTCAAACCCGATCCCGTATTTTATCGCGAAAGGATACCTCGCGATGAGGGCGGCCTTCGTGTCCTTGGTGGTAGCTTTCGCGAAACTGAGAAGCAACCACGAGCTCCGAAACAACGCGCGACTTCGTCCATCTAGCGCCTGAAGCGCACACTTGGATAGACTTCTCCCATTACCAGTTAAGGAGCAAATCATGTCCAAAGCAGTCGTCCGTTTTCTCGCCATCTTGGGCGCTCTCTCGCTGATCGGAATCGTCATCGTAATGGTGACTGTAATCGGCATGAGAGGAAGAGTTCCCTCCAAAACAATTCTCGAAGCCAATTTCGAGCAGGCGTTCCCCGAGGACATCCCGAACACTCCAACCGCGCAGTTGATGTTGAACCAGCGCGAGACGCTTGCGTGACGTGGTCGATGCCATCGATCGAGGAGCGAGCGACGATCGCGTAGTCGGCATGATTGCCAGGATCGGCGCAGCTCCGATGGGCATGGCGCAGACGCAGGAGATTCGCGATGCGGTCGAGAGATTTCGCGCGCACAAGAAATTCGCCGTCGCCTACTCGGAAACCTTCGGAGAGTTCGGTCCCGGCAATAGCGCGTATTACCTCGCGACAGCGTTCGATCACATCTATCTGCAACCTTCGGGCGATGTGGGACTGACCGGCATCATCATGGAGTCGCCCTTCGTGAAAGGAACGTTGTCGAAGCTGGGCATGACTTTTCACGGCGATCATCGCTACGAATACAAGAATGCGCTCAACACTCTCACCGAGACCAAGTACACAGCGCCGCACAAAGAAGCGATGACCGCGATCATGAATTCATGGTTCAACCAGATGAAGGACGGCATTTGCCAGGCGCGGCAGATCGCGCCCGATAAGTTTCAGGCGCTCGTGGATGCAGGACCATATCTAGGCAAAGAAGCAGTAGCCGCGAAACTGGTGGACGCTGTTGCGTATCGCGATGAAGTCTACGGCGACGTGAAGAGCAAGGCAGGCGATGGAGCGGAGTTGCTCTACCTCGATAAATATCTGAACCGAGCAGGACGTCCGCACGAACGAGGAAAGACAGTTGCGCTGGTGTTCGGCGTCGGCGACGTTACCCGCGGCAAGAGCGATTACGATCCCGGTCCAAGGCAGCCAGAATATGGGCTCGGATACGGTAGCGGGAGCGATTCGGACCGCCGCCGAAGACAAGGAGGTAAAGGCGATCCTGTTTCGCGTGGATAGTCCCGGCGGATCGTATGTCGCCTCCGATACGATCTGGCGGGAAGTCGTGCGAGCGCGCCAGGCGGGGAAGCCAGTGATTGTTTCGATGGGAAATCTGGCCGGATCAGGCGGATATTTCGTGGCGATGGCAGCCGACAAAATCGTCGCTGAGCCGGGAACGATCACGGCCTCGATCGGAGTGCTCGGCGGCAAGATGCTGACCGGCGGATTGTGGGACAAAGTTGGACTCTCGTGGGACGAAGTGCATCAAGGCGAAAACGCCACCATGTTCACCGGCACGCACGATTACACGCCCGCCGAATGGGGACGATTCCAGGCATGGCTCGACCGCGTGTATGTGGATTTCACCAGCAAGGTTGCCGAGGGTCGCAAGCTGCCGCAAGAAAAGGTGCTGGAGATTGCCAAGGGGCGAATCTGGTCGGGACAGGATGCGAAGAACCTTGGCTTGGTCGATGAACTCGGCGGCTACGATACAGCGCTGAAACTGGCGAAGAAAGCGGTCGGAGTTCCGGAAGGCGACGATGTCAAGATCGTGGTCTATCCGCGGCCGAAAACTCTTCTCGAGAGCGTGATTGCGCGCCGAGGCCCGGATAACAGCGATAAAGAAGCTGTCGGCCAAACCCTGGCGCGGATTTTGCAGGTAGTGCAGCCAGTGGCGCGTCAACTGGATGCGGTTGGGATCAAGAACAAAGACTCAGATCAGGATGACGTGCTGCGGATGAACCAAATGCCCAGCAGCCGGTAGTAACTCGACTGTCTACGAGCGCCAAGATCCGGTGAGTGCCCGGTACATTTCAGATTTGGCGCTTCCTTTTTCCATCGCAGGACTCTAAGGAACAGAAACCGGATTGACGCGGTCGGGTGACTGTCAGTATCGTTTTGCGGAAGTTAAGAACTGGATTCGAACGATTTCCACTTGTGTTCCGAAAGGAAGAACTCATGAGCGAAGATGCGAAGAGAGACACGGTTTCGCGGCGTGGATTCCTGGGGATGGGATCGGCGGCGCTAGCGGCTGCAGGCATGCTATCCGCAACGAATGCCGCGGGTCAGGAGCAGAAGCCCTACCCGACGAAGGACGATCGAAGTGCCAGTGCTCCGGGACCCGGTAATCCGCCGCTGGATGCGCAAAATCCAGATTCCTTTTTTCCCCCGCCCTCCGACGCTGGCGGCGTGCAGACGTTCAAATATCCTTTCGGACTTGCTCACAAGAGAATGCAAGAGGGCGGATGGTCGCGCGAGGTTACGGTCCGCGAACTTGCGGTTTCCAAGTCGATTGCCGGCGTGGACATGAGATTGACGGCAGGAGGCATACGCGAACTCCATTGGCACACTGCCGCAGAGTGGTCCATTATGCTCTACGGAAGTGCGCGCATCACGGGGCTTGATGCGGAGGGTAAGAGCTTCGTCACCGACGTGAAGGAAGGCGACCTCTGGTATTTTCCCACTGGGATTCCGCATTCCATTCAGGGACTGAATCCAGATGGTTGTGAGTTTTTGCTGGTGTTCGACGACGGCAACTTCTCGGAATACGAGACGGTGTTGCTTACGGACTGGATGGCGCACACTCCACATGATGTGCTGTCGGCAAACTTTGGCGTCAGCGTGCAGGCGATGGAAAAAATGCCGCGGCGGGAAAAGTTTATCTTCCAGGCGGCCGTGCCCGGCCCCTTGGCCGACGACTTGAAGACAACCGCAGGTACTCGGGGTTTATCGCCGATCGATTTCGCGTTCCGCACGGCGCAGTTCCCGGTCACCAAACGCACCAAGGGCGGAGAGGTGAAGATCATTGATTCGAGCAAGTTCAAGGTGTCCACAACCATAGCTGCGGCGATCGTCACGGTTCATCCGGGAGGGATTCGCGAACTGCACTGGCATCAGAATGCCGATGAGTGGCAGTACTACATGAGCGGTTCGGGGAAAATGACGGTGTTCGCAACCGGGGGCCGGGCTCGCACCATCGACTTTCAGGCGGGAGACGTCGGTTATGTTCAGAAGACGTTGCCCCATTACATCCAGAATACGGGCAGCACGGACCTGAAATTCCTGGAAATGTTCAAGAGCAACATCTATCAGGATCTGGCGCTTTCGGAATGGCTTGCTCATACGCCGCCGGAACTCGTGATGGCCCACCTGGGCATTGATAAGGCCACGCTCGACGCAATTCCGAAGGACGAAGTTGTGGTGATGCCGAGATAGATCGGCGCGGGCGGCAAGCTTCGATGTAGCCAGTGCCGCAAACGCAATATATGACCATGGTACAATGACCATGAGCATGGGGGCTCGGACATGAAGACGATGGCGGCGGGTGCCTTCAAGGCACGTTGCCTGGCGGTGATGGACGAAGTGCAGGCGAAGCGCGAGGCGATTGTCATCACTAAGCGCGGCAAACCGGTCGTGAAGCTGGTTCCGGCAGACGCGGAGAAGGACGATATTTATGGCTTGTATCAAGGGAAGGTGAAAATTCTCGGCGATATTGTGGGGCCGATACTCTCTCCTGAGGAGTGGGGAGACCTCTATTGATTCTGCTGGACACGCACGTTGTCCTTTGGCTGCTGACTGATCCGGTGCGGTTGTCGAAGGCAGCGCGTGCAGCCATCGACGATGTCCGCCGGAACGGGGGCGGCTTGGCTATTTGCGGGATCACTCTGCTGGAGATTGCGACCGCGAACCTGAACGGACGAATCTCCCTCACCATGAGTTTGGAGTCTTTCTTGAAAGACGTAGAAGAGCGTTTCGTTGTGCTGCCGACCAGCGCACGCGCCTGTGCGCGCACGCTGACGTTGCCTGCGGGCTATCCCAAAGACCCGGCGGACCGCGTGATTGGGGCGACGGCGCTGGTGGAAGGGATGGGGTTAGTCACGGCGGATCGAGAGATTCGGCGAGCGAAAGTCGTCAAGACGATCTGGTAACAGTGGCCGGGTGCTCGGCGGTCAGTTATCAGGTTAGTCCTCTCACTTGGGGAATGGTTGTCAGTTATCGGTTATCAGTTGTCAGTTAGTTCTCAGTTGTTTGGGCAATAGAAAAGGGTGCGGAAATAGAATCCGCACCCTTTCTCTACTACTAATTCTATTTTATCAAATTGGATTGGTGGAACGGACAAGGTTTGTGACTTTATATTTCGTGGCGGGTCAGCGGGTTGCGGGGAAAACGGGGTTGTGGGGGGCTTGACAGGTTTTGGGGGGACTTACCCAAATTGTGAACGGCCAAGTTAAGCCTGGGACCTCGGCGAGTGTAATCGCCTGATTTCAGCAGTTGAGCTACGTTTTCAACGATCCACGAGAAGCAGAGAATCGAAGTCCGATCCAAGCCCCGACCGAATAGGCGATGGAATTCAGGACGGGAGTAGTAAACATCACCTTCCCCAAGCATTCGTCGCTTCCGCAGGCTTTGGGATCGAGTCCAAAAAGCTCGCCATGTATGTAGTTCAGAAAAGAGTGGCCGGTTCGATTCAATTCATACCCAGAGGCCTCATAACCCGGAATTGACAATCCAACCAACAGTGCCAACACGAGCACTCCGAACGGCCCTACCCAGCACGCGGAACGATCAGCTATGCGCCTGTTTACTATGAAGCCCAAGAGCATGGCAGAACCCCAGAACGCCGGGCTGTAGGGAAAGTCCGCGAACAGGGTCTTGAGTCGCCAGTGAGGACCTATCGGGGGTAAGGGCACAAAGTGCAACAAGACAAAGCCAACTAGTACACCACCAACCGTCGCCAGTGCCGAGTGCATGATGAAACGAGCGGCCAGTTTGCGGAACCGTAGTTCGTTGGGCTCGAATCCCGAAGCTCCGTTTTCACGGACGCTCAGGATGCTCTCACGATCTACCATCGCTTACTCGCTCCTGCTCCGAGTAGTGCCCGAGTAGGATAGCCCAAACGGTAGTTGACGTAAAACCCCAATAACACTCGTTGACCCCCGGTCAAAACGTGTAATCGCCTGGTTACGCCAATCATCGGAGGGTGTGAAGCTGGGATCACGGTTGAGCGGCCGTCCTTTTCTGCAACCAGATACTTCGGACGGCCCCAATTGCGAAAACAATCTGTATTGCGATGAAGGCTACAAAGGCCCACATGAACGCGGTCAACCAGTTGTGCAATGCCGCTTGAACATCCGGCGCATCGACTCTGGAAGCTGGAATATGGTTGACCAAATGCGCCCAGAAAATTGAATACATGGCAAACAAGAAACTTGGCCAGAAATGAAGCTGGATGGTGAGGCGATTCGCCACTCGCCCGGTTAGCCGTTTGGTCAGGTAGTAGGCCAACGCAGAAAGTGCAAGAATGATCGCCGGGAACTCATAGAGACCATACCCTGTGAGGTCCATACGCAACCCTAATAAATTGGCCCAGAGATGCGCTTGAAGGACACCCGAAAAGTGGGCAGGCGGAAAGAACAGCCTCAAGAGAAGTAGAAGAACCGCAGCGAAACCAAAGAGCGTCACCGGCGAGCGCAACCATGACATAGACGAAAGTCTCTCGCAGTGAATTGTAGTTCTAGTCCTATCCAATAAATAGTCGGAATCTCGGTTGGCGTAATATCGCGATTTCACTCGTTGAGTGCAATCGTCATTGCCGACAGCGAGAGGGTTGGAGAAATCTCTACTCCACCGTCACCGACTTGGGAATGTTTCATCTGTGCGGGGAAAATCCGCTGACGCTGCAGTGTTCGGTATAGGTTGTAGGGGTCCTTCGACTGCGCGGGGACTTCACTTCGTGAAGTCCCTGCTGCGCTCAGGATGACAACGGAGGGGAATGAGTAGGTCCTTCGCTGCGCTCAGGATGACAACGGAGGGGAATGCATAGGTCCTTCGCTGCGCTCAGGATGCATTACCGTAAACATCTTGCGCCCCAGTTATTGCGCCCAGCTATTCAACCGTTACCGACTTAGCCAGATTCCTCGGTTGATCCATGTCGCAACCTCGGCCTGGTAACCCCAGGTTCGCGTCCGTTCTTTGGACGCTAACCCTTCGACAAGCTCGGGGCAGGCTCTGGGGCACTCCAGGCTTACACCCTACGACCGCGGCGTCTGTGGTACCCAGGTTAGCGCCCAAAAACGGGGCGCGAACCTGGGGCACCAGGCTCGTTGACTAATAAGTGGACATGTTCGGGCATGACTACATATCCGTAAATACACATGGAGAAACGACGGCGCATATCCTCGAGGCAGTGAACGAACAGGTCGTAAGTGTCGGGACAGGAAAAGCTGGGTTGCCTTCGGTAACAACTGAAGGTCACGAAGTGAGACTGGCGGGATTGCTGGAAGCGTTGCAAGCCTCGCGGCATAAGGGAAGCTTACACCCTACGACCGCGACGTCTGTGGCACCCAGGTTAGCGCCCAAAAACGGGGCGCGAACCTGGGGCACCAGGCTCGTTGACTAATAAGTGGACATGTTCGGGCATGACCACATACCCGTAAATACACATGGAGAAACGACCGCGCATATCCTCGAGGCACTGAACGAACAGGTCGTAAGTGTCGGGACAGGAAAAGCTGGGTTGCCTTCGGTAACAACTGAAGGTCACGAAGTGAGACTGGCGGGATTGCTGGAAGCGTTGCAAGCCTCGCGGCATAAGGGAAGCTTACACCCCCTAAGACCGCGACGTCTGTGGCACCCAGGTTAGCGCCCCCAAAACCGGGGCGCGAACCTGGGGCACCAAACTCTACTCCACCGTTACTGATTTGGCCAGATTTCTTGGTTGGTCTACGTCGCAGCCTCGGCGGACGGCTATGTGATAGGCGAGGAGTTGTAGGGGGACGATCTCCAGAATTGCCGAGAGTTCCTCAGGCGCAGGCGGAACGAAGAGTACGTGATCGGCCTCTTCGATAATCTCTTTGTCGCCTTCGGTGGCTAGCGCGATGACGATGCCGGAACGAGCTTTTACTTCTTTCAGGTTCGACATCGTTTTTTCGTAACGGACCATCGACTGCGGGCTCGTCACGTCGCGCGTGGCGATGATGACGACCGGAAGATTTTCATCGATCAGCGCATTCGGTCCGTGCTTCATCTCACCTGCCGGATAACCTTCGGCGTGGATGTAGGAAATTTCCTTGAGCTTGAGCGCGCCTTCGAGGGCGATGGGATAATGAATGCCGCGTCCGAGGAAAAGGAAGTCCTGGGCGCGGACGTAGGTCTTTGCCAGTTCATCGCACGCTTCATCATGGGTAAGAATCTGTTCCAGCTTGCCGGGAATCCGCATGAGTTCCTGGACGGCAGCTTTCGCCTGATCTGACGTCATGGCGCCGCGCACCTGCGCGAGATACAGCGCGAACAAGTAAAGAGCAGTCAGTTGTCCGCTAAAAGCCTTGGTCGAAGCCACGCCAATTTCCGGTCCGGCGTGGGTGTAGACGGTTCCGACAGCCTCACGCGTAATCATGGAGCCGACCACGTTGCAGATGGCCAGGGTCTGGGAGCCTTTGGCTTTGGCTTCACGCTGGGCGGCGATGGTGTCGGCGGTTTCGCCGGATTGAGAAATCAGCATCGTCATTGTGTCGGGCCCAAGAATCGGGTCGCGATAGCGCCATTCGCTGGCGTAATCGACTTCGACCGGAACGCGAGCCAGGTTCTCGATCATGAACTTGCCGGCCAGTCCGGCGTGCCAACTGGTGCCGCAGGCGGCGATATTAATTTTCTTCAGTGCTTTGAACTCGGCTTCGTTGACGTGCATTTCGTTGAGGAAGATGGCGCCCGTATCCTGCGATACTCGGCCGAGAGTGGTATCGCGGACGGTGCGCGGCTGCTCATAGATTTCCTTGAGCATGAAATGCTTGAAGCCGCCCTTTTCGGCCATGATGGGATCCCAGGTGATGCGCTGGGGTTTGCGTTCGACCGGATTGCCGTCGAAATCGGTTACGCGCACGCCAGCTTGCGTGATAACGGCGAGGTCGCCATCGTCGAGAAAGAAAAGATCGCGGGTGTGATCGAGAAGCGCGGGTACGTCGGAGGCGACAAAGTATTCGTCCTTGCCGAGACCGATGACTACCGGTGGACCATTGCGCGCGGCCACGATCTTGTTCGGCTCGTCGACTGCGATCACCACCAGTGCGAACACGCCGGTGAGTTCCTTGACCGCCTGGCGGACAGCTTCTTCGAGTTTCAACGCCGGGCGATTGCCATTGCCCGATTGCAGGTAATACTTCTCGATCAGGTGCGCGATGATTTCCGTATCGGTTTCGGTGGTGAACTTATGCCCTTCGGCAGCTAATTTCTTCTTCAGCGAAAGATAGTTTTCGACAATGCCGTTGTGTACCACCACGATTCTGCCGGTGCAGTCGCGATGGGGATGGGCGTTTTCTTCGGTGGGGCGGCCATGCGTGGCCCAGCGGGTGTGTCCGATGCCGTAAGTGCCGTCGAGCGGCTTGTGGCGAATCACTTCTTCCAGATTACGCAGCTTGCCTTCGGCGCGACGGATTTCGAAGCCGCCGCCGTTTCCGGCCACCGCGATTCCCGCCGAGTCGTAGCCGCGATACTCCAGCTTTCTCAGGCCCTCAATGATGACGGGGACGACCGGCTTCTTACCGACATATCCCACAATGCCGCACATGGTTGAATCGACTCCTTGGCGAAATGGTTCGGTGGGGAACCCGGCGATGGTTCCGGCAACAATTGCCGTCACGCATAGCCGGGGACTTACTCTTCGAGGGAGAAACGAAACTCTTCAATGACCGGGTTCGTTAGAACTTCACGCGCGATCCGCTCTACTTCCGCGTGCGCCTCGTCCTTTGAGATACCGCCATTGAGAGTAATTTCGAAGTACTTTCCTTGCCTCACATCGTGCAAACTCTTGTAGCCGATTTTCGTAAGGGCGCCGTGGATGGTCTTACCCTGGGGATCCAGAACGCTCTTCTTCAGCGACACGTAAACGTAGGCTTTCATCAACTCACTGATTATACGTCAGTTGATATTGAACTGGACCGTGGTTTTCGTTATAGGGGGCATGGCTGCGGAGGTATGGGCGCGAGTTCCTCAGCTCGTAGGGCGAGTCCGTAACTTATTCAGAAGACGATAGTTGACTCTCCAACTCCGCGATGGCTTGCTCCAGCATCTGGCGATGACGAGGATTGCTCGCGGCCTGCAGTTGTTGAGTGAGGCGTTCCCGTGAAAGAAGCAGACCCTCGCGTTTCCGGTTCCGTTTCTGCTCGTCGGGCGAAAGCGGCGCGCGGGCGGTTTTCCGCTGCTCTATGCTTGCTTCCTGCTGTTGTTCTACGGATTTGCTCTCCCAGCCGCGTGCCATTTAAGTCCACATCATATCGCGCTTGCGGCTGACGTCAATCGGGCGTTCTCTGAAAGCGACCGTGCTGTCACGCACTTTTGGAGTGCACTAATTCTCGCGCTGCAGATGAAAATCTGCGGATTCGAAACAGTGTTTCTGACGTCCGCTCGTACTGATCCACCAACGGCGGAAGCGACCGGCTTTGCCTCCCCGGTAGTAGGACCGCGTCCAGCAGGTGGAGGCAGGCCGGGATGGTTTGCAAGCGCAGCCGGAAAGCACTCTCGGAAAGCTGAACGCCAGACGCTGCGATGCCCGGGTTGGGGCTCCGTTGCGCGGCTTGACCAAGCTTGGCCAGCGCCGTCGCTGCTTTTCCCGCTTCCCAGCTGTAGAGGAATGCCGCCCAGGCACGTTGCCGTTTGATCTCGCGGAATTTCCTGGGCGGTAAATGATCGCGAAGGAACGCTTCCTCGTCGGAGTCGACCAGGTTTCGGAAGGCTTCGATGTCGAGAGAGCGGAACGCCTGGACAGCTTTTTCTAAATCGCCGGGGCTGGTGCGGCCGCGAACGGCAACATACAGCAGGATCGCCAGCGCAGTGAGTCCGACCGCGACAAGAGTCCAGGCGGTAATCATTGCCGGAGCAACTGTTGCAATTCCCTGTTCCAAGTCTCCACCTCCTTATCAGTATCGTCAGGATCATCAGGAAAAATTGTGGGGGATACCGGTTTATGTTCAGGCGCGAGCACATACGCGATCCAGATCAGAACACAAGCCGGGTAGTCGCCGTTGGTCAGCCAATTCAGAAATTCCGTCCATCCCAAAGTCGGGAATTCCGCGTGCAGGGCGAAAACGGCAACATGAGTGCTTGTTAGTATCCCAGCCCCGAGCGCGATCCCGAACGCAAGACGCCGCCAGGACAAACCGATGAAGCAGGCGAAAAGCAGCAAGGAAACAATCAAGCCAGATTGGACGATGGCCGTTCCCCTGTCTAGGACGACAGTACCAGCAAGATACTTATCGCTAATGTTCCCCGGTGCAATGACTGCGAGCCAAATACCTACTCCAAGCAGCACAACGGTCACGCACTGCAGCGATCGTCGAATTGACGCTTTCAGCAGCGGGGATTCACGAAACAAATCCTTAGAAACCTCGTCAATTACGCCGAAGAGCAGGACTATGCCGAGCAACTGCGTGGAGCACCAAAGAGATTTATACAGCGTTCCAGTGCCGGGGATGTGACCCAATGCGAACAGCACGACGAACCCGGCATTCTCGCACAGCGTGTAGGTGAAAAAGACTGGGAACTCCCGGTACAAACGGCGCTGATAAAGAAGGACCGTAAGTACAGCGAGAAGTACATGGGACAAGATCCACACGACTGAAAACAGCACCTTAGACCAGGGAATTGCGAGCATTGCGGACAGCACCCTATGCCAACTAATTGCAGACAGCAACTGGTGCCAACCGATTGCGAGCATTCCTGTGGACTATAGCCCGGTCATGGCTCCTTTTCAACTAAGAAAGCCGCCGCGTTCGGTTCCCAGTTTCGCTAGCAATTCACTCCCGGTACACAACATTGCCCCTGGGCGTTGCAGTAGGGTGCGGGGTTGTCGGCCATACTTGGAAGCGCCGCGCTTGTCAGGAACATCGCCAATACAGCCAAAGCCAGCATAAATCGTTTCACGGTAGATCTCCTTTGCGAAAGAATTCGCACCGTGATACATTGCTGGCGAACGATGGTTTTTTTGCAATTAGTTCGTTTTCGATGTCATTCCGGAATTCGTAAATTCGATGAGGCTAAAATCCGCTCTCGAGGACTTTGAAAAAAATACTCTAGGCGCAGTTCCTGGGACGTTGGGCAGACTTGCGTATGTGGGTACGTTGCACGACGGCGAGGGAACGTACCGGCACTGGGGTTTGAGGAAGGTGTATGGCGACGTTGCCGCGCAATCCGCAATGAGTGCGTCGCACCGGGTCCTGCTCTTCGAAGTCCTGAAGAAACCTCTGGCTGTACTGCTTAAGGAGATGATGGCGTCATGCTCGAATGAGCATTTGACGGAACGGGAATTCCTGGCTTCGCTTCGGCAGTGTCCACCCAAGCCGCTGTCGCCAGCGGCGCAGGCCCATCTCAGGTCAGTGCTGAGCGCGCTTTCGGCGTTAGCTGAGAGTCGGGATGATGCCAATCCCCAAGGTGCATCGCAACACCAACAACCTGTCCCAGGACCTCCGCCTCCTGCGGGTATTTAAGAACTCGCACCGGAACGGGAGACAGAGGATGAGGTTGTAAGACGATCGTGTCACGCCTGATCGAGCACCAGCAGCAGGTATATCCATCGCGCATTTCCACAAAGTAAATCGGGCGCTCGAATTCCGAGCGCCATCCACCTTCCCCAACCTTGTCCTTGGTTTCGTCCACTTGCACGAAACTGCCGGGTGGAAGAATGGGATACATGGTGAAATCTTCCAATCCGACATAGCCATAGGTGTACCGGTCGTCTTTAAACTGCTCAAGGAAGGCCATGGGCACGGTGCCCCATTGCTCGACCGCGCGTCGTAAGTCGGTCGTTTTTTGGAGCGTAAATCCAGGATCGAACTTCGTGGGTATTTGCAGTTGGGTGACGTTGCTAAAAGCTTCGGTCACGTGAGACTTCTGCGGATGGCCGAAGCCAATGTCGGCTGAGATGCCATCGAGTTCGAGCCCATAGAAGGACAGTAACTCGCGATACTCCCGGCGGTAAATGGCGGCGAAGGAATAGAGTCGAAAAATACTCGGGATAATGCCTTTGGTTTCGATGTCGGACAAGCGGCTGGGCGGAATTGAGAATTCGTCACTCTCAAATCTCTGTGCGATCTGATTACTGGCAAGTTCCACGTCCCTCATACGATATCCGAGGGTTTCGCGTAGCGCCCGCAGTCTTTGCCCGCCATTTAGTTGCACGACCGCCAACCTCTGGCCCATTCTATCATCGGTTCCAATGGCGCAACGAGGGCAAGTCTCCACCGGGATTTCCTGATTTTGAAACAGAAAGGGCCGCTCGGCCACAGTCCAGTTCCATCAGAACGACTCCAGAGCGACACGGTCCGTGGCGTCGAGAGAGCAGGGTGCTGCACCCGCCTGTTCGGCTTTCGTAACAGTAAAATTGCTGTCTTGCCTCCGGCCCGGGGATGGGATAAAAGTTGTTTTCGCCGGAAGACACCCATCCGGGAAGATGGTGTTGCAGAACCTGATAGGCCCCTTTGACCGGGGGAATTAGATTGGTTCCCAAATGCAGGAACCGACGCTGCGACGCCGCGATGCTGAACGTAGATTGCAGCTTGGCAAGTTGCGATGACCCCGAGTTTCTGCTCAAGACCGGCTACCCGCCGTTTTGCAATGCAACAGATTCAGTGAGGTCATTTGTATGCCAGAAGGCGGAGCCGCACTCGAGGGAGATGCCTCGGCCGAAACCAAGCGGTATCGGTTGCTGCTCGAGATCAATGAACTGGTAGCGCGAGCCCAGAATTTGCCCGACGCATTCAAGGAATTCGCCATTCCAGTGCTGGCCCTGACGGGAGGGGAATTGCTGAATTTGTCGGTCCATGATCCACGTCGGGATTGCATGCAGACGCATTACTGGAAAAAGAACCGGGAAAGCGGTGAATTCGATCCTCTTCCTGTGGACGAAGAGGCGAGCGGATGGGTATGGAAACATCAAGAACTGGTGGCGATTCCTGACACCAAAGTAGAGAATCGCTTTCCTGGCTTCGTGCCCGTGCTGCTCAATCACGGTGTCCGATCCTACATCGCAGTGCCCATGACGACGGGTTCGAATCGCTTTGGCGCCCTCGGCCTGGGCAAAAGGGCTCCCGAGATCCCGAACGACGAAGAGGTCGAATTCCTCTCGCGAGTCGCGACTCTGGGGGCGCTGGTGCTGGAGAAGGACCGGGCCTACAGCGCCTATGAGGAACAGAAGAGTCTGGTCGCCATCAGCCGCGAACTGAGTGCCACTCTGGAGTTAGAGAAGTTGCTACCCAAGATTCTTGCCAGCATTCGGAACATCGCGCGCTACGACCGAACGATCCTCTGCCTTCTGGAGGAGGACGGCAAGAATACGCACTTGTATGGAGATGCTCTGGAATGGGAGCCTTTCGTCAACCGCAACAAAGCGATTCCGGTCGAGCAATCGCTCTCGGCGCGGGCCATCGAGGCGCGAAACGTTACCTTCCTCAGCGCCGAGCGACTTGCGCAGGATGAACTCACCGCTGGCGAAGGCCATGTATACAGGCGGGGTCCGATCGGTTTGCAGTGTGCCCCTGATTGCGGGCGACCGTGTCTGGGGGGCCTTGAATCCGAACAGCACAACGGAGCATGCTTTCGGCCCGGCAGAGGCTGAATATCTACAGCAGGTAGCCAACCAGATCGCGGCTGCGCTCCAGAATGCGCATGCCTATCGTGAGATCGAAAATCTCAAGGAGCGCCTGGCGCAGGAAAAACGTTACTTGGAGTACGAAATCCGAAGCGCGGACCGGTCCGACGATATCGTCGGCAACAGCCCGGCCTTGAAACGTGTGCTGGACTATGCGGCCATTGTTGCCCACACCGATTCCACCGTCCTCATTACCGGCGAAACCGGGACCGGCAAAGAACTCATTGCCCGCATGATTCACAGCATGAGCAGGCGCAAGGATTGCAGTCTCATCAAGGTAAACTGTGCCGCGATTCCCACAGGACTGTTGGAAAGCGAGTTGTTCGGCCATGAAAAGGGTGCGTTCACAGGAGCGGTAAGCCAAAAACTGGGCCGCTTGGAATTGGCCGACAAGGGCACGTTGCTGCTCGACGAGATTGGAGAAATTCCTCTGGAGTTGCAACCCAAGTTGCTGCGGGTTCTGCAGGATCAGGAGTTCGAGCGGTTGGGCGGAACGAAGACGATCCGGGTGGACGTGCGGTTGATCGCGGCGACCAACCGCGATCTGGCCCGAGCAGTGGAAGAAAAAGAATTTCGCAGTGACTTGTTTTACCGCTTGCACGTGTTTCCTCTGCATCTGCCGGCGCTGCGCGACCGGCGTGAAGACATCTCTATGCTGATTCGCCATTTTGTCGAAAAATGTGCCATCCGGCTGCACAAGCGGATCGATGTGATTCCCGATGATGCGGTTGACGCGATGATGAATTGGAGATGGCCCGGAAACATCCGCGAGCTGGAGAACTTTATCGAGCGATCGGTGATTCTTTCGGAAGGCAGCCGGCTGAACGCGCCGCTTGGCGAATTGCGCGAGCAAGGCTTACTGCGGACTGACGACTCCGACGATTCACTACGTGGCAAAGAACGCGAGCACATCATCGGAATTCTACGTGAGACGCGGGGCGCATTATCGGGCCCGGCGGGCGCGGCGGTAAGGCTCGGACTCAAGCGCACCACGCTGCAGTACAAAATGCAGCGGCTGGGAATCTCGCGCACCGATTATTTGCAATAGGAGGTTTTGCAGAACAGTCAGTTTCGGCCACTTCGTTTTTGAGTTGGAAACCAACTCGGTTGGATTCATAGCCTGCCCCCTCGGCGATGTGCTTGTGTCCAAACTGGGGTATGAAGAGTCCGCAGCTCGCATTACAGGCGTCGAGACTCGGGTTTCCAAATCAATCCTCCGCGTCGTTACAGGGAAGTGCGACGCGGAGGTTTTTATTTTGGGAAAGCAACAGTAGCATCTGCCCAACTGTCGGCAGTCAGGTTAGTACCCCGGCATCTTATTTCTTCGTGCCTCTCTGTCAAACTTTCATAAGACGTGAAGTTACAGCCACATAGTGAAGGCTGGTACGTGGCTACTGATGTGCACTACTTGTCCGCGTGACGCATCCCGCTTTCCCCCGGCGAGAGATTCTGCGAGCTAGTGTTTCATGGACCAGGAATGGACCAGGAGAAGTGCGTGATGAGTGTGTGCCGGCGTTTCGCAATTCCTAGCGACTGTTTCAGTTGCACGCTGAGGCAAACCTGCGACTTCTGCAATTTGTCTGCCCCTCTGATGACTGAGTTCAACGCGATGGGGCATCGGACCCTGTACCCCGGAAATGCGACGCTGATGACGGAAGGGGAAGTCCCGCGCGGCGTCTACATTGCGTGTTCGGGCCGCTCGAAACTGTCGGTCGTGGCCCGTGATGGTAAGACGATCATCCTGAAGATTGTTGGAAATCGTCAGGTGATGGGGTTGAGCGCAGTTGTCTGCGGGACGCCCTCTGCGATTACGGTTACTACCATCGAGCTTTGCCAGATCAAGTTCATCGAACGCGACAGTTTTTTGGGTTTCATCGAACGCAATAGCCGCGTTGCACTCGCGTGCGCCACTATGCTTGCCCATGAGGTCGCGACCTCATTCGACGATGTGCATGATCTGCTGCTCGCCCGCAGTTCGACGGAAAAACTCGCCCGATTGCTGCTTTCCTGGGTTTCGGACGAGCCCCGCAACCGGGAACTCCGCGTAACCACCGAATTTACGCATGAAGAAATTTCCCAGATGATCGGGTCGTCGCGAGAAACGGTAACCCGGTTGTTGAGTGATATGAGGCGCAGAGACTTGATTCGACTTGACGGTGCGACGCTGGTGATTCCCAACCGGTTCGCCTTGCAAGCCATTGCGTGTTGAGAAGATCCCTCCCCTAGGGGCGGACGAGCGGGTCATGCGTCCGCCCATTTTTTCAGAGGTTGAACAGTTCCCGCAGGCGGCGGGTCTGGGCGCGGCTCACTGGAATCTCGGTTTGTTTCTTGTCGTCCATGCGCAACTGGTAGGAACTCTTGAACCAGGGCACGACTTCGCGAATGTGATTGATGTTGACGAGAAACGACCGGTGCGCTCGCCAGAACAAGTTGGGATCGAGATTCTCAAAAAGTTCCTCCAAGGTGCGGCAGTTCGACTGGCCTTCCAAGCCCGCGTGGCCGCTGGTGGCCACCGTGATCACGCCATCTTCGATGGTCGCGTAGCAGATGTCCTTGGGATCGGTCAGGAATAATCTGCCTGCTGCCTTGATCAGAATTTTTGCGGTCTTTGCTGTCTGCGGCTTTTGGGATTCCAGCATCCGCACCAGCGTTTCAAATTTCTCTTCTGGCCGGGCGCCCGCTTCAATCTTGATCCGGGCACGCTCGATGGACTGGACCACTCGCTTCTTATCGAACGGCTTCAGGATGTAGTCCACCACGTTCACTTCGAACGCCTTTACCGCATATTGATCGAAGGCCGTCGCGAAGACGATTTTTGGGAGCGGAACTTTCCGGTCGAGCAGCTTTTTGATGACGCCGAAACCGTCCAAGCCCGGCATTTGAACGTCGAGGAACACCAGGTCGGGATTGTGCTCGCGAATCAGGCTGATTGCTTCCAGGCCATTTTTACCTTGTGCGACCACATTCACATCGCCCAGGTTCTTGAGCAAGAAGGCAAGTTCGTCGCGCGCCAGTTGTTCGTCATCGACGATGACCACAGAAAGGGGCATAGGATTCCGAGCCGAGCCAGTGAAACTGGTAGTTGCGGCGGCGATTGCCATATCCTTGATCACATCAGTATAGCCATGGCGGTGCATGCCCCGCTACTCTCGTTCCTTCCCACAGAGTTTTGCGTGACGATGTTTCGCACACACACAAGGTAAACTAATCGCCGTGAATATTCTTTACGGAATCAATACGGTTACGGAAGCGCTGAAAGCGCGTGGACGCAACTTCGAGTGGGTAGGGGTCGCCAAGGAGCGAAAAGACATTCGCCTGCGGCGGGTGATTGAGGAGTGCCGCAAGATCGGCGTTCCCGTGCGCATTTTGTCGCGTCAGGAACTCGACGAAATCGCCGGCAACGCCGCGCACCAGGGGTTGGTGGCTTCGACTTCGGCAAAACAGTATAGCGACCTCGATGACATCGTGGCGTCGCGTCGCGGGGAGCGCTCGCTGATCGTCGTCCTTGATGGCGTCGAAGATCCGCACAACTTGGGAGCGATCCTGCGCACCGCCGACGCGGCGGGAGCGGATGGTGTGGTGATTCCCGAACGCCGTTCCGCCGCGGTCACGGCCGCGGTGGCTAAGGTTTCTGCCGGAGCGAGCGAACACCTCCCGGTGGCGAAGGTTACGAACATCTCGCGAGCGCTCGAAGAATTGAAAGAGAAGGATCTGTGGATTGTCGGATTAGACGAACGCGGCGGGCAGACGTATGACGCGGTGGACTACAAGATGCACTGCGCCATCGTACTCGGCGCCGAAGGCAAGGGGTTGCACGATCTGGTGCGCAGACACTGCGATTTCCTGGTATCGATTCCAATGCTCGGCGAAGTGCCGTCGCTGAATGTATCGGTGGCGGCGGGCGTGGTGCTGTATGAAGTTGTGCGGCAAAGACGGTTGGGCGCATCGAAACAGTCATGAGATTGCTTGGTCTACTCCTGCGTTCTGACTGCTAGTCTGATTGCCCCCGCCGCGGCGCTCAACCGTGAAGCTTTCACCATCACCCGATATGATCTTGACGTGCGCCTTGAGCCTGCACAGCAAAGGCTGGGCGCGCGCGGCAAAATCACCCTGCGCAACGATTCCGGTCAGCTGCAGAAAGTCGTGGCGCTGCAGATTTCATCCTCTCTCAACTGGCGCGCTATCCGCGTAGACGGCAAGGCCGTTCAATTTGTTTCGCAACCCTACACCTCGGATATCGACCACACCGGCGCGCTTTCGGAAGCCATCGTCACGTTGCCGGGTGAAATCAAGCCGAAAGATTCTGTCGAACTCGAGATTGGCTACGAGGGTGTCATTCAATTCGATACGACGCGGCTGACACGGGTCGGAGTGCCGGAGGAGATCGCCAGGCATTCGAGTTGGGACCAGATCAGTCCAGCATTTACGGCGGTGCGTGGCGCGGGATACGTTGCGTGGTATCCGATTACGACGGAGTCGGCGGATTTCTCGGAAGGGAACAGTTTGTTTGAAGTTGCTGATCGATGGAAGGCGCGCGAGACTGGGAGCGAGTTAAAGGTTCAGTTTGATTACCTGCGAGAACTCGATGATCGATGTATTGCCGTCGCTGTTGTGCGGAGTGGAGCAATGGGCTATCACGAGGAGAAATGTGACGCTCGAATGTCGACACACGTTCGATGGGAAAGTGCAATGTCCTGTTTATGGTCGCCGCTCGGTACGGTCACGCCGACGTTCGTGATTGGGAGATATGTTGCCCCGAAGCAAGCCTCCGTTTGACTTGCATAGTTTCCCCGGGCCATGAGGCGGGCGCCGCTACATATTCCAACGCGCTGAACCTGCGACGAAGTTTGTGAGCGGTTGGTTTGGCTCGCCTAGCGCGCCCGTTGACATTGCCGATTTTGCCGATCCGAATTCCGCTCCGTTTGAGAGCGGCACTTTATTGATGGCGTCGATGGCCGCCGAGGATTCGAAGCTTGCGGGGATCAATCTGGTTCACGAACTGGTGCATTCCGCGTTGCCATCGCCTAGGCCTTGGGTGTACGAGGGATTGGCCCATTTTGCCGAGGCGATGTATCGGCAAGCAACAAGGCGGACGACAGGCCGCGCTCGACTTTCTTGGTCTGCACCGCGCGGCGTTTCTTGATTCGGAAAAAGACGTGTCAGCCGCGCTGCAGAAGAACCCCGGAGAAAAAAGCTGTGGGCCAACCGCTGGTCGCCACCTTTGACGAAACTTACTATCGGAGCAAAGCGGCGTACGTGTGGTGGATGTTACGCGATATGGTCGGCGACGATGCGCTGAAGCAGGCTATTCGCAAGTATCGGGCCGCGAACGATGATGATAAGGATCCCAAGTATGTGGAGCAGTTGATCGAAGCCGCCGCCAAGCGCGACCTGGGCTGGTTCTTCGACGATTGGGTGTATCACGATCGCGGCCTGCCGGATTTCCGCGTGCAGTCGGTGCATCCGTGGAAAACGGAGAAGGATGTGCAGATCATAACCGTAACCCTGGAGAACCTGGGCAATGCGGGCGCGGAAGTTCCGTTCACAATCATTTGTGAAGGCGGAGAGGTCACGAAGCGGATCGAGGTGCGCGCCAAAAGCACAGCTACCACGCGGGTTGAATTGCCGGGCACGGCGAGCGAGATCGTGGTCAACGACGGCAGTGTTCCGGAAAGCGACTTGACGAATAATATGTTCAAGATCAGTGCGCAGCAGGAGTGAGTTGAATTGCAGAAGTCAGAAGTCAAATTGCAGAAGTAAAACCGAACATCGCCGGTTCACTTCTGCAATTTGACTTCTTACTTCTACAATTGTTGGAGGAGACAGTTTGCCCTATATCCAATTTCTCGGCGCCGCCGGAACCGTGACTGGCTCGAAGCACCTGATCAACACGACCTACGATTCGAGCGGCAAACAGGGATTTCAGGTTCTGATCGACTGCGGACTTTTCCAGGGACAGAAAGAATGGCGCGAACGCAACTGGCAGGATACGCCAGTCCCGGCGCGCGAGATTAATGCGGTTGTTCTAACCCACGCGCATCTCGATCACTGTGGATGGATTCCGCGTCTGGTGAAAGAAGGCTTCCACGGTCCCATCTACGCCACCCAGCCGACTATCGACCTGTGCTCCGTCGTATTGCCGGATTCCGGACACCTGCAGGAAGAAGATGCCGCATTCTACAACAAGAGGAAAGTGTCGAAGCACCATCCCGCGCTGCCGTTATACACGCTCGAAGAAGCGCAGGATTGCCTTCGGTTTTTCAAGCCCGTCGCGGTCGGTCAAACTACGCAACTGAGCCCCGAACTGGCGTTCCGCTTCGTGCCGGCCGCGCATATTCTAGGTTCGTGCATGGCGGAGGTCACGCTGCAAACGAACGGGCGCAGCCGCCGACTGCTCTTCACCGGCGACGTTGGCCGCGTGCGCGACAGCCTGATTGCGCCAGGCAAGGTTGTGCACTCCGGGACCGCAGGAAGGTGAGACCGCCGATGTTCTGGTCATGGAATCGACATACGGCAATCGGCAGCATCCCGACACCGATCCCCGCCCGGAACTCGCCCGCCTGATTCGCGAGACCGCGGAGCGCGGCGGCAGCGTCATCGTTCCCGCGTTCGCCGTGGAGCGGACGCAGAAATTTCTCTTCATCCTGAAAGCGCTGATGGAGACGGGACAGATTCCGCGGCTGCCGGTTTATTGCGACAGCCCGATGGCGATCAAGGCAGTCGAAGTTTTCCTGAAGCACTCGGAGGAGTACACGCCGCGCGCCGCCGATTTGATCAGGAAATATGGTTCGCCCGTCGAGTGGCCGGGCTTTACGTTTGCGCTAACCGCCGAGCAGTCGAAGAAGATTAACGAAAGTCATTATCCGTCAATCATCGTTTCGTCGAGCGGGATGGTCACCGGCGGTCGGATCCTGCATCACATGGCGCAGCGGCTGCCCGATCCGAAGAACCTGGTGATTTTTATCGGCTTCCAGGCGCCGGGCACGCGCGGCGCCATCATTAAGAGCGGCGCGCCCGAAGTGAAGATCTTCGGGGACTTTGTGCCGATTCGCGCGCAGATCGCGGCGCTCGAACAGTTCAGCGACCATGCCGATCCGCCGGAGATGTTGGAATGGCTGCGGACGTTCAAGAACCAACCGTCCACGACTTATCTGGTTCACGGCGAGCCCGCCGCATCGTCGCAACTTCGCGACCGGATGAAGAAAGAACTCGGCTGGAACGTGCAGGTGGCGGAGTATATGGAGCAGGTTGAGGTGAAGTGAATGCTATGACGGAAGCGGAGATTAAGAAACATCTGGATGCAGCTGAGAAGAGCCCGAAAGAGATCGCGGCCACCGTCTCCGGCCTGTCGGAGAAAGTTCTGCGCTACAAGCCTTCTCCCGAAAAGTGGTGCGTGCTGGAGATTCTCGCCCACCTGGCGGATGTCGAGATCATCTACGGATACCGTCTGCGGCAAATGCTGGCGGATGCGAAACCTATAATCGCGCCACTGGATCAGGACGCATGGGCGCGCAATCTGAATTATCTTGATTCGCCTGCGTCGGAATTGGTTGCATTCTACGGGTTGGGACGCCATCACAACCTTCGGCTGCTGCGAAGCCTGAAGGCGTCGGATTTTTCCAAGTCGGCGTTTCATCCGGAAATGCAGCGCGACGTAACTGTTGCCGACCTGGTCGAGAGAATGGGCGGGCACGGAGCTGCACATCTGCAGCAGATTGAAAAATTGAAAGCGGCGGCAAGTAAAAAGTAGCTTGGGGCGCCGCGGCGGACATCAAGAGGGCGGCGCTACTCAATCGAAAACACCGCGTAGACCGTGGCGTCGCTCCTCACTCTTTGCGGGAATAACGTCAGCTTCGGTTGTTTGTCTCTGGATGAAAGGCTCGCTGTTTCGGTGTTGAGTGTCATGCCTCTCCACATCTTCGCCACGGGTGCGCGATTGCTCGCGTAGACCAGTTCTCCCAATTTCGTCCCCAGCCCTTTTGCCATTTGATCAGCGATCGACCTGGCTTTTGCCAGTGCGGCGCCTCCTGCTTTGGCTTGGAGCGCTACTGGATCGACGACGTTCCATTCCACGTCCTCGACCTCATTCGCCCCAGCTTTGACAGCAAGGTCGACAACTGTCTGCGCCTCGGGGGAGGATACGGTCACGTGCCAGGATTGCTCTGCGGTAAACTGACGTTCCTTTTTCGTGTCCGCAGTCCATTTCTCATCGATTTCCGTTCGCGCCAATCGTAGCTTCTCGGTTTCGATATTAGCTTTGGGAACCTTGGCATCAAGAAGCGCCTTCGTGATCCGCTCAGCCGCTCGAACGTTGTCTTGAAACGCGGCGTCTTGAGTAACTCCATAATTGTGATATCCAATCTCAAGCACGGCGATTTCAGCGTCTGCGGTCGTTGACTCCTCGGCAGTCACAGCGATCGTCTTGTTTTGACGGTTTACCTGAATGTCTTGTGCCGGCAACGATCCTGCGGCAGCTATCACGGCGATCACGTATAAGAAATATTTCAAGAAATCCTCCGAAATGTCCGACACGGACGTTGTACTACAGCGTGGGGAAACAAAGAAGGACGATTTTCTATCTTGCCGAGTTTGAAAATGTTGTTAGTGCGGCCAGCTTTCGTTCTCCTGCTCCCGAGTCGATCGCCTGTGCCGCCAGCGGCACCGCATCACGCAGATGGTCGGCCCGCCCAGCGGCAACGAGGGCGGCAGCAGCGTTAACCAGCACCACGTCACGGCGCGCGGATTTCTTTCCGGCCAGCACTTCGCGGATCAGCGCGGCGTTGCAAGCGGCGTCTCCTCCGGAGATGTCTTCGAGCGTGGCGCGCTGCAGGCCGAATTCTTCGGGCGTGACTTCGTAGCTGTGAACTTGTCCCTCGCGCGCTTCCGCGATACGGGTGGGACCCGTGATTGTAATTTCGTCCAGGCCGTCGCTTCCGTGGACGACCAGCGCGCGTCGCAAACCCAACATGCTTAACGCTTCGGCAAGTTTTTCGACCAGATCCGCCGAATAGACTCCCACGACCTGACAGGTGGCACGCGCGGGATTCGTCAGCGGCCCAAGCAGATTGAAAACCGTACGCAGACGCAATTCGCGGCGGGCGGTCTGAACATGCTTCATTGCCGAATGCATGGCGGGAGCGAAAAGAAACGCAATTCCCACTTGCTCGAGGCAAGCCGCGATCTGGGCGGCTGGCAGCGTGATGTTCACACCCAACGCCTCCATCACATCGGCCGAGCCGCACTTTGAGGTCACGCTCCGATTGCCGTGTTTGGCGACACGAACCCCGGCTCCCGCAACCACGAAGGCCGTTGCGGTCGAAATATTGAATGTGCCGCTGGTGTCGCCGCCGGTGCCGCAGGTATCAATGAGTGGATCGGGAGCGCGTCGCGTCCGGTTCCGCTGGCGTCGAGAACGGAGTTGGAATGGAGTTCGAGCGGGATCGCGGCGGCGCGGATGGCTTCGGCAAATCCGACAATCTCTTCGACCGTCTCGCCCTTCATGTGCAATGCCACCAGCAGCGCCGCAATCTGCGCGTCGGAGCATTGGCCGGTGAGGACCTCGGTCATGACCGCGTGCGCCTCTTCGCGAGAGAGCGACTGGCGGTGATTGGCGATGCGATGGAGAGCGTCGAGAATCACAGCATCCAAGCTACAGCAGAGGCGAGATACCTTTCAAACCGGGTCACAAAAAAACAACCCCCGAATGAGCGAAAGCCCAAGCCGGGGGTCGAGGTTGAAGTTGATCGAGTAAAACTATCTGTGCGCCACGTGTGTCGGAGAAGCTCTCCCAGGCACAGCCAGCAATCGCTGCGCCGATGCCGGTGGCGGCGGCACTTTTCCCAACCGCACGATGTCCTTGGCGCTCAGGTCTTGCCGTACAGCGCCTTGTTGGCGCCGTCGTCGGAGCGCAACGTCGAGCCCTCCAGCGACACGCCGCCAAATATTCCCTTGGATCTGGAATACGACAGAATCTCCGCTTTCAGGACGATATCGGTGGCGGCAGCAGCGTCGCGCCCTACGGGCCCGGCGGCGATCGCGGCATCGGCTCCCAGCTTAACTTTGCTCGACATCACCGAATTCGCGCCCTGCGTCGTTCATGATCAGCAGCACGAAGTCGGTTGCCTCGCCGCCAATTTGGAAACCGACGCTTCCCGCTTCCAGCGCAAACATGGCTGGCGCGCTCCACGAGCCCGTAAAATCGCGTCCCTTGCGGCACGTGATCAGCCCCCGCCCGTAGCTGGCGCCCACAATAAACGCCGCCTTCTTGACCGACGGAAAAATCACCAGGCAATACGACTTGTTGAGCAGATCCTTTGGAATTCCATCCGGCATGCCGAGGATTTCCTTCATCACGGTCGCGGATTGCTTGATGCGGATCATCTACCTTTTCTTCCTTGTCTTCGGCCACCAGCGGCAACAACGCAGGCCAACATGAGGATTACCAGCAGAGCCTTGCTCTTCATAAATGCTCCTTTCAACGATGGATTGAGAGAGATATCGATCCGACAGTTCGATGCGATGATTCGATTGACAGTCTACTTCTTTTCTGGCCGTGGCGGAGCCAAATCCTGCGGGAAACTTTTTAGCACAACCTCGCGCGAGTGAGAAGAGGTTTTCTTCGTTTCGTCGATTGTGTTTTCGACCAGAGTCCCCTGAGCAAGTAATATGCTTCGTCGGTCTCTGCTCTTGCCCTCGCCGCGCTCGACCGTCCCCCGAAATTCGAACGACACACCACGCACGGCCTCGCTGGTAAATTCGAGTTGATTGCCATCCAGCTTTCCCGACTTCAAAAAATGATCGAGAAATCCGCCATCGCCTTCCGCGTCGGCGTAGCGCGAAACAAAACCGATCACGTGTCCGTGGTCTTCGACGGTGAGCTGCACAAACTCGCCGTCGCGCAAGAAACTGTACATGCCGGAGTAATCCGCTGCCGGGTGTGGCCGGACTTTGCCGATCTCGATTTTATCTTGATCTGCGGATGCTGCTTTTGCGGATTGGGATTCGTCTGTGCGCCAGCGCGCATCCAAGCAGGGAGAACGACAAGCAACGAAACACGCAAGCTGCAGCGCGCAGAAGCGGGTGGTACGGATCGGCATGCTCACCTCGAAACAGTCAGTATAGCGGTACAGCTTAGGACGCGGGCCAAACGCAGCTGCCCGCGCGGTAGGGCTTCGAGGTCAGCTATAATCTTCGAACAGGAGTAGCCGTCCGTGGCGCACCAGCGAAAACGCCTCGGATCCCGCCTTCCCGGGGGCGCCATCGTAGGAGTTGGCTAAAGAGTACTAGGGAGCGAGATGGAATCCCCGGAGAAAAAACTGTTAAGACGTTTGGTGGAACACGCTCCGGCGGACGTGGAATTCGGCAACGAAGTTCGGATCGCGCTTGGACCGTACCCGCTCATCCGCTTGCAGCGGTCGAATTCGATCTGTGGCGCGACGTGTTTGTCCAGCAGAAGCTGCCCTGGGGACGTTTTCTGCAATCGGCGGTGCTGCACACGGCGGCGGTTGTCCTGATATGGACGACTTCTCTGGCATGGATCCGCCAGCAAAAAATTCTACAACCCACTCCGTTTGACCGGTCGTCGCTCGTCACTTACACGCCGGAAGAATATTTACCGCCGCTCGACACCGGCGCGCCAGAAGCGCCGAAGGAGCAAAAGGGAGATCCCGCCTACGCGAAGCAGCCGATCCTTTCGGTTCCGCGCGAAGCGGACAACCGCTCGCAAACCATAGTTGTGCCGCCCGATCTCAAGCTTGACCATGACGTCCCTTTGCCCAACATTATTGCGACGGGAGCTGTTCTGCCGGCGGTTCCGCTGGATGCGACGCGGGCCCCGTTGAAGCGCGTAGTTGCGCCCGACATGCAGGTGGTAGCGCCCACACCGGACGTGGAGTTTGCGCCCGACCGTGTGGTTCGATCGGCGATGAAGTCGGAAGTGATTGCGCCGCCTCCGGAAGTGACGGCCCATCACACGCGTGGCCTGGCGGG
Source organism: uncultured Acidobacteriaceae bacterium (assembly GCA_963699405.1). Classification (GTDB taxonomy): domain Bacteria; phylum Acidobacteriota; class Terriglobia; order Terriglobales; family Acidobacteriaceae; genus Acidiflorens. The sequence goes on from CAVOTW010000012.1 coordinate 238,719, forward strand.
GCCGGATACGGCGGTGGTCGCCCCACCTCCGGAATTGACGCCGTCGGCGAAGGGGCGCGCCGGGCTCATGAACATTGGTCCCAGTGAAGCAGTAGCGCCGGCACCGCAGCTTACGCTCGCGGAACAGCATTCGCTGGCGGCGCGTGGCCGCGGACATTTGCCTGGCGGTGGCGTGCAAGCCGTGGGTCCTCCGCCTAGCGTGACTGCGGCAGGGGGTTCGAACGCGGGCGGACGGCTGATTGCGCTAGGTATTAATCCCGTCGTGCCCAACGGACCGGTAGCTGTTCCCGCCGGCAATCGCCGGGGAACATTCGCCGCGACTCCACAGGGAAAGCCGGGCGCTTCCGGAACGCCGGATTTGGTGGGATCGAAATCGGATGCGAAAGCCGCGGGCAATCGTGGAGCACGCAGCAACGGATCTTTGCCAACCGGTTTGTATGTTGGCACGGCGAACGCTGGCGCGAATCTCGGCGCGGGCACAAATTCTGGCCGCGACGATCCCCGCGAGGTGGCTAGCGTTTCGTCATCCGGTGCGGCCCCCGGCGCACGCGTTGCCTCTGCGGTTCCCGACGACAAAATCACCGAAGTGGACCGCAAGGTCTTTGGGGGCAAGCGCGTCTACGGACGTACGCTCAACATGCCGAATCTGAATTCCTCGACTGGCAGTTGGGTGATCAAGTTTGCGGAACTCGATGGTGGGAGAGACGCCGGACGGAAGGACGGGGAACTGCTCGAACCCGTGGCCATGGAGAAGTCGGATCCGGGATATCCGCTGGAATTGATTCGCGCCAACGTGCACGGCATGGTCACACTCTATGCGGTGATTGACTCCAACGGGAAAGTGGGCGACATCCGCGTCCTCTACAGCCCGGATGAACGTCTGGATGCGTATGCGGCGAAGGCTCTGGCCCGCTGGAAGTTCGTGCCCGCGGAAAGAGCCGGGAAACCGGTGGCGCTGGAAGCTGTGGTGGAGATTCCGTTCAAAGTTCGCAGAAACTTCTGACCGTGTAAAAACGAGACTGAGCTGCGTTCGATCCTAACCTTTGGCTGGCGCGGATTTCTTTCCGGAAAGGGCGGCATACACCGCCGGGTTGGCGCAGACTTCGTAATAGCAGCGATCCGTCCAACGCAAGATGGATAGATCGCGGACATCGACCTGGGCGATGCGGTTCTTGCGAATCGCGATCTTGCGAAAGACTCCACTTGCGATGGGGACCGTGCCGACGAAGAACTCGCACTGCTCATCGACCCAGGGTCCCGTAAAACCAGGCCCGCGCGAATCAGCCGTCCATGGAGCAAGCGAAATTTCCTCCTGCAGTTTGCGGAAGGCCGCTTCACTCAGACAGATCCCGCCTACGTTGTAATTCAGGATCATTTCCTCGGCTGCAGTGTCGCCGCTGGCGCTGTCAGTATTATTGCCTGCGTTGTGAGAGCCCGCGCCGCCGATCTGCACCGAGTAAACCTGAAAAACTCCCGCATCGGGTGCGATTTTTTTGCGGACGCGCTTACTGGATGAGGAAAGACGGTCGCTCGCATTGATGGCGTCGGAAATCATGATGCGATGCTCGCCATCCATCAGATAGAGCGGAGGGGAATCCTGGTAAGCGATGCCGAGTCCGACTTCCATCTGGGGCAAACCGGAGCGCTCCAAAAGTTCGTTGTACTCGCGCAGCAGGCTTACAATCTCCCAAGCCAGAACGCAGGCGCGGCCGACGCTGAGCATGGACTTCGCCTTCGCGCTCGAGCAGCGCCACGATGATGGCATCGCCTTCGAGGAAGACTTTAATGGCGCCGAACTTTGCCAGCAACTTATTGATCGGATCGTAAAAATTCAGGCTGAAATAGGAGGCGGCGTTCATGCCCTTTTCCATGAGCGAGCGAGTGAGACGCGAAGAGTCTCGCACGTCGGCTTTCAGGATCACGTGTTGCGCCACGCGATCCTCGGCGGGCTTCTGGTCCTCGGGAGGCAGGAACTCGTAGAGCATACCGTTGAGTGTGGAAAGCTTGCGGACTTTGTCGTCGCTGACCAGATTGATACTGTCAAAGCCGGCGGTGACAGCTTCCAGTCCGCGCAAGTCGCGGTGGTAGCGAAAGAGGTCGTGCAGAAGGCGCGCGGCGAAGCGGCTGCGTTCCGAACCGCGGCACGAGGCGACGCGTTCGATGGCGGCAAAAAGCCGGTCGGAATTAAGCCGGCTCTCGGCGATGATTTTTTCCACGCGCTCCGACTCTTCGCGGAAAATCAGCGCGTTCTTGATCTGCTGCGGGTTTACTCGCGGCGCATACTCGCCGAGCAGCGGAACGGCTTCATAAGAGGCAATGACATGGGAAAGAACTCCGGCGCGCTGCAACATGCGGGTCCAGATGTCGAGCCGGTCGTTCCGGTTGCGATCCTCCTGCGTCAGGTCTTCGCCATTGCCGGTGCCGACCAGAGTAGCGGCGTTTTCGGGAACATTGAGCGCCTGCTCCAGATGGCGGTCGTCCCATGCTGATCATCCGCGCTTTCGCCGTATCCAAGCTCGCGCAGAAAATTCAATGCAAACTGGCGCAGGCTGGGGAAACGGTCGGGATCCTTGTCGAAGTTGCCGAACATGCAATAGTGCTCGGCGCAGAGATAATCGTCGCGGCCGTCTTCCGTGAGAATCAGCGGATTAAGAAACAAGCGATAGTCGGCAGGCAACTCGCCGAGCACGATTCACCGAGCAATGACCGCCGAGTCCGCGCCAGCGTTTCTTTTTCAATTTCGCCCAGCAGACGAAACACTTCTTGCCCGGCGCGGCGGAGGATGATCTTCTTGCGCACCTGGAATGAGGAAACGAGTTCCTGCGTCTGCATCATTTTCACTTGCCGGAAACCCTCCAGCGACTTCGACTTCATGCGGCACTGTTCGAGAATCCGGACGAACTGCGCTTGCAGTTCGGTGCGTATGAACTTGAGCACGGCCAGGCGGCCCAGCACATCGATCGAGGGATTGCCTTCTGCCTTGGCGCGATTCAGGATTGCGAGATGAAGCGAGACCAGCAGAGTTTTCAGGTCGGCGGGACCGGGCTTGCGCAGTTGGGTGGCGGTCTCGGCAGCGCGGATGAATTTACTTTCGGCGGCGGCGGGAACGTCCATTGCGAAGCAGCGATTCCACTTCGCCGAAGCGGCAGATGTACCGCCCAAGGTGAAAGCTCAGATCCGCGGCAATGCGCGGGCTGAGAAACACGTCGTAGCGAAGATTATCAACACCCAGCTGCAAAGCGCTGAAGCGCGAGAGTGGGCCCTGGTATTGAAGATCGGGCCGGCTGGGCGGTTCAGAATTGCGCAGGCGAAAGATCGGGAGCTTGGGCATCGCCTCTTGTCTCGTGCTGGAGCTGGTCGCAAACTAGCTGAAACTGCGATACTAAGCAGCAGGCTAGCACAGTCGCACGCGACGGGATCGAAAGTTACGCAAGTGTAAGCGCAGAGACACCGGCGTGTTCGCTCTGCATGGCGGGATCTCGAAGATGATTATCTGCAGTTTTCACTGTAGCTTTTCCCGCGACCGCGGGATCAGTTCTTCGAGCCTCAACCAGGGCGGGAGTCGCGGACATCGTCTCCGGGAAGAAACAGTCGCCTCGGCGCGGTATGGTTGGCATCAGCCAAGCTGCGGTTCAGAGCTTCAACGTCCGATCTTATCCAGCCCACGCTGGAGATTTTGATCTCGCCATCCGGAGCGATGAGAAACCATGAAGGCACGTTGGTGAGTCCGTACGCATTGGAAGCCGCGTACGCCGGCGGGGTCGTCAAGCAGCGCGGGGAAGGTGACTGCCATACTCCTTCAAGAATGCGGCCGTCTTGTTTTTGTCGTCCTGAGAAACCGCCACCATGGCGACTTTCTCGCTCCCGTAGATTTTGTGCAAACGTTCGAAAAACGGGAAAGCATATTGGCAGACGGGGCAGGAAACTTTGAAGAACGTGGCCAGCACTTGCCCACGCTGAAGCGCATCTTGCAAAGAGAACTTGCTGCCATCCAGAGACGGGCAAAGAAAAGTCAGGTGCCTTGGTTCCTTCCCCCAATGCAGCCATGTCTTGCCGACCTCCAAACAGGCGATCGAGCCACTTCATCGAAGAAATGCCTCACTCATTAGATGATACCGCCTGCCCTTAGAATTTTCCGCGTCAATCCGGTGATGCGGAAGCTGCGGGAGGCGATCGATGGCGACCCACTTGCACTTTGCGGTCTTGCGTGGAAGCGGGGCTACGCTCCGTGCCCACACAGGTTCGAAAACATGAACCGTGTAGTCGGTGACGGTGATGGAATGGCGAAACGTGCGCCAATGCGCTGTTCGCCTGCGTTGTCCGCGGAGGCTCGGACGATTGCGGCAGCTCCCACATGCCGGGCATGAGCGAAGACTTTCCTGGGACGTTGCACGAGGCGGAGGTGAGCTCTGGCGGCTGCCATCGGCCTTGGCAGTGCCAGTTGCCAGTGTCATCCGATTGCGCCACTCCAGCGCACACCAGATTTGTTTTTTCCTTTGGCGGGAAAGTGGGCTTGCAGCGCGGAACTGTCTCAGAACTTCCCCTTGCGCAACTCCCTGCGTCGCACACCATTTCCGGACCGGGCACGCTGGGCAACGGGGCTCACGCGGCAGGCACACGGTGGCGCCGAGTTCCATCATGGCCTGGTTGAAATCCCCGGGCCGGTTTTCAGCGAGAAGAGTTTGCGCATGTTGCCAGATTTGCGGCGTTGTCAGCGGCGTGGTCAGATCGATGCCAGTCGCTTTCTTTCTGATCAGTCTCTGCAGCACGCGCTCGACATTGCCATCGACCACGGCTACAGGTTCGGCAAACGCGATGCTGGCGATGGCCGCGGCGGTATAACGTCCGATGCCAGGCAGGGCGCGCAGGGATTCGGAATTTTGCGGGAAACGGCCGCCTTGCTTCTCGGCGATTTGCCGCGCGCACTGGTGCATCATCCGCGCTCGCCGATAGTAGCCGAGACCGCTCCAGGCGGCCAGCACGGCCTCTTCCGTAGCTGCGGCGAGCGCTTGCACGTTCGGAAAGCGCTCGAGGAAAATCCGGTAGTGGTCAAGCACGGCGGCCACGCGCGTCTGCTGCAGCATGATTTCACTGAGCCAGATGCGATACGGGTCGCGGGTTTCTCGCCAAGGAAGGTCGCGGCGATGCTGGTCGTACCAGCCGAGCAGCGCGCGCCGGAAACGATCGAGATCCTTACCTTATCCTTGGTGGAGATTGCGGACTTGACCCGGGACGCGAGCCGTGGTGATTCGAGCCGGAGGCGCGGCGAGCCGCGTCTCTACGGGGATGCGCCTTGCAATCATCATTATTAATAATTACTGGCTGACGCTGTGGGCGATCGACGACCCATCCTGTTTTTTGCTGCTGCCACACAGTCATCATGTGCTGCGGCGCTGAGGGAAGCGGTTGCGATCCGGCGCTTCCATTCGAAGTGCCATTCAGAGTAATCGTGTAGGTCACCACGATGGTGGTCCCGTTCAACTCGGTATTCAGATCGCCCAGCGCGTAGTCTTTTAACTGCCACCCGCGATACTGCTCGATGCGTGGCGGCGCGGTCGAGCGTTCCGGTGGGGGTTACGCCGGCGTAATTCGAAGCCAGGGCTCGTTCGACTTCGACCCAGTTCGCGGCGCGCACGTCTTTCCAGAAGACACGCTCCAGACCCTCGCCTCCGGTTGCTTCCGACAAGGCGCGCGCTGGATGATCGCCATTAAAAGTGCAGGCTGACGTCAACATGCAGCAGCGACGATCAGCATCAAAATCAGAGAAACCGGCGGAGATTCGACAGTTAGCCTCGGACGCATGGCGTGATTGTATCGCGACTCGGCGTGTGTGGGGATGGGGTTTGCGGCCTCCCTAGCGGGGCCGAGCCCCGCTGCCACCGACCGCGCTACCACACAAGCTTCCACACAAAGCGATTGACCGGCGGGGAGGGAGCCCACCATAATAATGAAGCCTGGTAACCGCGGTACACGCGTGAACATTAGCCCAAGCCGGCAGGATGGGTATGACAGAATTCGACCGCAAGGTGGAAGAGGCTTCCGCGCGCTTCAATCGCTCGGTGGCGAATATCGCCGAAACTCTCGAAAAAGAGACGTCGGAACTGGTCACTTATCTGAACGACGAAGTCGTGCCTGCGGTGCGGACGCATTCCTCGAAGGCGCTGCGAACGGCGGCGGGAAAGCTCTCGAAGTTCGCGGACTTTCTCGAAACCCAGCGCAAGCAATCCTTGAACTGCCAACGTGTCCAACTAGCTGACCGAGGAGCGCGGCGGCAGTGCTCGCGTCGCTGGCCTGTCTTCACATCCTTCTAGTGCTGGGCATCGCGCTTCTGAGCGGCTGTGGCAGACACAAAAATACGCAGGCGCAGGTTCCGCCCCGCCGTCGCTTCCAGAGGAAAAACCAGCAGCGACTCCGCCGCCTGCGGAAACGGAAACGACGACCGGGGACGAGAAGATCGACGTACCCGCTGGCGCGAAGCCGATTTTTGAAGAGACGGGAATGGCGAGCTGGTACGGCGCTCCGTACCACAACCGGCGCGGATCGAACGGCGAAGTTTACAACATGCACGCGATGACAGCGGCACATCTTACTTTGCCGCTGGGCTCGATCGTGCGCGTCACGAATTTGAAGACCGGACATTCGGCTTTGGTGCGGATCACTGATCGCGGGCCATTCGTGGTGGGGCGCATCGTCGATCTTTCGCTGGCCGCCGCGAAGGCGCTGGATGTGTACTTGCCAGGTACTGCGAAGGTGCGTCTGGAGGTGCTGCAGGCGCCGGCGCCTCTCGATACCGGCGGACGCTGGGCGGTTCAGATCGGCTCGTTCACCGGGCAGAAGGACGCGGCCGAGTTGGCGGAGCACCTGCAGAAGCGTTACCAGACGGCCAAAGTCATAAAGTTTGTTAGTCCGGTGGGAGACTGGTGGGTGCGGGTGCGAGTGCTGGACGACGACCGCCAGCGCGCGATCGCTCTGGTCCAGGAGACGGAGACTGCGGAGGGTTCAGTGTTTCTCGTGCGGCTCGACTGAAAATCTGCTTTCGCAAAATGCTGCCGACTTGATATTGTTACTATCAGAGGTAGTAAGGTACTTGCGTGCATTACTTGCCGGACGATCGTAATTCCAGGCAAGAGGAGAGTCACTTATGGCGGATTGTCTATTCTGCCGTATCATTCGCGGCGAAGTACCATCCAGAAAAGTTTATGAAGACGAGCATACCTTTGCCTTTGAAGATCTGAACCCACAAGGCCCAACTCACGTGCTGGTCGTCCCGAAAAAACATATTTCTGGTTTGAAGGAAGCTACGGCCGAAGATGCGGAACTGGTGGGACGATGCCATCTGGCGGCCGCGCACATTGCGCGGCAGCGGTCGATTGAAGATGGCTACCGCACGGTGATGAACGTGGGTCCGCGCGCGGGGCAATCGGTTTTTCATCTGCATGTGCACCTGATCGGCGGGCGCTCGCTGCAGTGGCCGCCGGGCTAGGGTCAGGTGTCAGGTTCAGGTTCGTCAGGAAATCGCCTCGGCCTACGCCCTTGTCTCTGGGTTTCCTGAGACCTGAGACCTGACACCTTTAACGCCGCTCTCCGAAGCCCTCCGTACCATATTCTCTGGCTTACAATCATGGGATGGCAAATCTGACATTAGTTTATGGACTGCGTCTGTTGCCCTCCGATGAGGTCGCGGAGGTGACTCCGGCTACGATCAAACTGAAGAATGGGCGAGAGGCGCAGGTTGCGATGCACATTCTCGAGGGCGAGCAAAGACGAGATCGAAAAGCAGCTCAAGACGAGTCTCTCGGCGTTTTTCGACATCTATCCAGAGATATAACGGCATGGACGTATGCCTGCGAGAGGCTTGCGTGGCATCTTAGGCAGAGGCGTATCGGGCAACGGAATGCGACTCATCTCTCTGGAACTCGAGAGTAGGCTGCGCGATAAGGGGCTCTGGCCACAGAGTCGGGTCGCGTGGGCGACGCTGTACGTGCTGGCGCTCGATCTACTTATGTTCGCGGTCGAGTGGCTGACTCGTCATGCGAGTCCGGCAACATCGTCGAGCTTGGAGGGCTGGGTAATTTTTCTCAGCTTGCTGGCGATTGTGTTGGGCGCCATTGTCGGAGTCGGCTGGGTACGCTCGCAACTGCTGTGGCGGCTGCGGAACCGGCTGATCGTCACCTATGTTTTTATCGGCGTGATCCCGGTTTTTCTATGGGTGATGATCACCCTGATCACCCTTTATCTTTTTGCCGGGCAGTTTGCCAGCTTTGTCGTCACTTCCGACATCACCACTCATCTGCGCGGCATGGAATCCGCCAACCGGGCCATCGCGCATCATCTGGCAACCCAAGCCTCGGAGCGCGGAAATCTGGATGCTGAAATTCTCGGACGGGTGCGGCCGCATCGTCCGGAGTGGTCGCGGCGGCAGGTGTGCGCTTGGTACGGGAACCATCCGCAGGCTTACTGCTCGGGGCCGGAAGGCGCGGCTGAGTTTGATTCTCCCTCATTTGTTAACGATGACTTCCGCGACCTGGTCAGCGATCACGGCAAACTCTGCCTGCGCACGGCGACGGTGATGTCAAACGGGCCGCAGTCACAATCACAATTCTTGCGCGTGATCTCCAGTGAGCCGCTGGACAAGGCTTTTGTCGAGCAGATGGCCAGCGATCTCGGACGGATTGCGGTTTATGGAGCGGAGAGCGCGCCTCAGACCTCGAGTCGCTTCATGGGGTTTGGCAATGGCACGGCGATGTCGCAGACTTTCTCGGCGGGAACGTTACCGCCTGCGGCGAATGCGCTGGATCGCCCGGTCACTTTGAGGATTCCGTTGCAGGTGGTGGATTGGGCCACGGGAGCGCGGCATCCGGTGGGAGCGATCGCCGAGGTCGAGACCCGGTACTCCATGCTGCTGGCGACACTGTTTGGGGCGCGGGCAGATTATGCCAAGGGCCTGGAAACGATTTTGTCGTTGATTGCGATTGTGTTCGCGATCGTGGTGGTGCTGGCGCTGCTCGTCGGAACCAAGCTGACGCGCAGCATTACATCGGCGGTGGGCCAACTCTACGAAGGCACAACATACGTGAATCGGGCTGATTTCAGCCATCGCATAACGGTGCAGTCGACGGACCAACTGGCGACGCTGGCGAACTCGTTCAACTCGATGACCACCTCGATCGAGAAGCTGGTGCAGGAACAAAAGGAAAAACAGCGACTGGAAGGCGAATTGGCGATTGCGCAGGAGGTGCAGGCGCAACTTTACCCCAAGTTGATCACGCAACTGGAAAGCCTGGAAGTGCACGGGTTCTGCAGTCCGGCGCGGACGGTGAGCGGGGACTACTACGATTTTGTGGGGCTGAATTCCGAACGTCTGATGCTGGCGGTGGGCGACATTAGCGGCAAAGGAATCTCCGCGGCGCTGCTGATGGCGACGATCTACGCAGCGGTGCGGGCGTACAGCATCGAAGACGTACCGGTGCTGCGCGAAGCAGTCACGGTTGGTGCTGGAGAAGACGGGGTAGTGGGCTCGACTCTAATGCTGGCTTCGGAGTCGCGGGGAGCGGACGTGTCTCCGGCAACACTGCTGGCGCTTTTGAATCATCAGCTTTACGAAAGCACTCCGGCGGCGAAGTACGCGACGCTGTTTTTGGGAATCTATGATGGAGCGACGCGGCGCCTTACGTATGCGAACGGCGGTCATCTGCAACCGATTCTGATTTCCGACGATGGATCATCGCAACTACTGGACTGCGGCGGAACCGTGGTCGGACTTTTCGATAATTTGAGTTTTCCCGAAGCGACGGTACAACTTCGTCCCGGCGACATGCTGGTGGCGTACACGGATGGAGTGACCGAACCGGAAAACGATTATGGCGAGTTCGGCGAAGAGCGGCTGATCCAACTGGTGCGCGCGAACCGGCATTTACCGCTGGAGCGGATTACGGAAATTGTTGCAGCGGCAGTGGCCGACTGGATCGGCGAGAACGAACAGCCGGACGATGTGACCCTGGTGCTGGCTCGGGCACGGTAGGTTCGTACTCCCGGTGTCGGCGGTTGGGCGGGCCACTTCTCGAAAGGCGCGAGAAGTGGCGCACCCATGGCGTTATACTTCCCTGTTTAAAATGGCCCACCCGCGGGGGGATGTGTCCAAGTTCCGGCATAGAGGAGACTCGCCATGGCAACACGCATATTTTTCACAATCTTTCTGTTGTCGTCTCTAATGTGGGGCAGAAATGCCGTAGGCGTTGCGGACGGCTCCGATTGGAAGCAGTATTCCCAAAGCTACAAAGTTGGCTGGATCGATGGTTTCGTGACCGCAATGAGCGACGCCCAGACAGACACCGCCGCCTTGTGTGCGTTTCAGTTGAATCTCCGTATGGAAACGGCGGACGGTAGAGCTTGCGCGGCTGAGGCTCAAGGCTTCGACTTCGAGATGATCAAGTTCGGCCAGTTCCTTGACGGCATGGATGCGTTCTACAAAGATTTTCGCAACGTGGATTATCCCATCAACTGGGCGATCAAGATTGTGCGCGATCAGATCAGGGGTAGGTCGGCTGAGGACATCGAAAAGGAGTTGGTTGCATGGCGTCAATGTCACGCCGATAGTAGCAAGTGCTTCGTCCCTGCGGGTGCCACAAAACAGCCGCCTGCAGCGAAGCAATAGTAACGGTGGCTCAGGGTTCGGGCTATTCGGCGTTCTCTTGAGAGAACTCTCTCGTCCCCAAGGTGTCCATGAGGCTTTCCTCAGAACCGAACAGGGATAATGAGTTTACGTTGTACTCGTCAAGTTCCTTCAGAACTTTTGGTCGCTCAGTGGCGGGGATGGTGATTTTCCAGCAAATGCCTTGTTGGTGACGGCCATCGTCAAACACAGTGTGGTACTGCTCGAACCGCCACTCGGTGTCGAACCCGAGGCACAGCGTGTACTCGCTCTGCTGTAGGAAGTGCCTGCGGTGGGTGTTGACGTATGGTCCTTGGCGATACACCACTCGCATATGGTTTCCCGACATCCTATTGCGAATCGCGGAGAAGACGTAGATCGACACTCTCCCGCTCGATGCTTCGGCGGCCTTGTTGAACGCGAAGTAGGCTGCGACATACGCAGATCGCGACCAGTCAAGCAGCGGTGACGGGAAGCCGTGGTGACGCAGGTACGCCATGTAAGCGTAGGCCGGACACCTCCCGCCCCACAGGTCGAGATCAAACTCATAGGTTGCTGATCGTTTCTTCACTTCCGGGTACTCGGGAGTCGGCCACTCCTTGCCGGTTAGGCTTTCAATCTGCGGCCTAATCTTAGAGATCACCCGATAGTAGTCCGAAAAGAGCATCCGCTCGCACCGGCGGTCAAGCGTCGTAGTCAACAACCAGCGAGAGTTCTCCTGTCCGCGATACAGCAGAGGGTATGAACTGTCAGCGCTGGGAGATTCGATGTGCTCTCGGCGGAGGTTAGCTAGCTCGATCTTGAACTCCTCCCAGGTATTTACATTTCTCTCTTCCATCTTTTTGTCGTCCACAGGGCCATGATATCGCGTGGGGGAGAGCTGGGGGCAGGCTCTGGGCGGCACGGCTGAAGCCGTGCCCTTTCAAAGCGAAGTCAAAACCTGAATTTTTCCGCAAGCTGTGGGGCCGCGCCACTCCCAAAACCACGGGCGAAATGGGGTTGTTCGGCAGTCTGTAGATCTCCCGTGTTTATTGGGCGTGGCGATGCGGCTGACGGCGCAGGGCGCAGGAGAGGGTGTAGGGGTCCTTCGACTACGCCAGGCCATGCGCTTTGCGCATGGCCTGGCTCCGCTCAGGATGACACGGGGTTAGTAGTTATTTTCTACGCCGCGTTCAGCTACTACGTTCAACTACACCAGGCCCTGATCCAGCATTGAGTTGGCTACCTTCAGGAAGCCGGCTATGTTGGCGCCGTTCACGAGGTTGCCGGGCGTGCCGTATTTCTCGGCCGTGTCGTAGCAGTTCTTGTGGATGGCGATCATGATCTTGTGCAAACGATCATCGACTTCTTCACGGGTCCAGGAGATACGCGCGCTGTTCTGCGCCATTTCCAGTCCGGAAGTGGCTACTCCGCCGGCATTGGCGGCTTTGGCCGGCCCATAGAGGATTTTGGCTTCGAGGAACAGATGAGTCGCTTCGAGGGTGCTGGGCATATTGGCTCCCTCGCTCACTACCTTCACGCCATTCTTGATGAGGTTGGCCGCGTCTTTTGCGTTGATCTCGTTCTGTGTGGCGCTGGGGAAGGCGCAATCAGCCGGCTTGATGTTCCAGAGCCAGTTGTGGTCGAGCTTCTTGTCGGTGGCGCTGTAGATGGCCTTCTTGTACTTTTCGGTGTACTCCTTGATGCGGCCACGGCGGTTGTTCTTGAGGTCCATGACAAACGCCAGCTTGTCGCGGTCGATACCGTCGGCGTCATAGATGGCTCCGTCGGAATCGGACAGGGTGACTGGGATGGCGCCGAGGTCGAGCAGCTTTTCGACGGTATATTGCGAGACGTTGCCGCTGCCGGAGACGAGACACACTTTGCCTTTCAACGTCTCTTTGCGGGTCTTCAGCATTTCCTCGGCGAAGTACACACAGCCGTAGCCGGTGGCTTCGGGACGAATCAGCGAACCTCCCCAGGAGAGGCCCTTGCCGGTGAGAACGCCGGTGAATTCATTGCGCAGGCGTTTGTATTGGCCGAACATGAAGCCGATTTCGCGTCCGCCCACGCCGATGTCGCCGGCGGGAACGTCGGTGTCGGGGCCGATGTGACGGCAGAGCTCGGTCATGAAGCTCTGGCAGAAGCGCATGACTTCGTTGTCACTTTTGCCCTTGGGATCGAAATCACTTCCGCCTTTGCCGCCGCCCATGGGGAGCGTGGTGAGCGAATTCTTGAAGACTTGTTCGAACGCCAGGAATTTCAGAATGCCGAGATTCACCGAGGGATGGAAGCGTAGTCCACCTTTATAGGGGCCGATGGCGCTGTTCATCTCGATGCGGAAGCCGCGGTTGACTTGGACTTTGCCTTGGTCATCGAACCAGGGCACGCGGAACATCAGGACTCTTTCGGGCTCCGTGATCCGTTCCAGGATCTTGGCTTCGTGATACTCAGGGTGGCGTTCCAACACGGGCTTCAATGAATCGAACACTTCCATAACGGCCTGGTGGAATTCCGGTTCGGCTGGGTTTTTGGCTTTGACGAGGTTGAGGATTTGATGGGTATAATCCGCCGCCGCATGTTTCTTGGGCGGTTCCATAACAGGACTCATAGAGTTTCCTCCGAATTTTTATGTGGTATACGGATTGTCAAAAAACACAGGACGCCGCAGAATTGCGGCTGAAACAATTAGATGCTGGGCGGGGAGGATGTGCCGTGATGGGCATCACCCGATTTCGTGATAATTGGGCGTAAGCCGTGAGCGTAAAACACCCGTGCGCAAAGGATACCGGAAAGCCCGCAGAATGTTTCCGTTAGCGCCAAGATCAGGGTACGTCTAGCGGGCAGGATTTACAAGCGTCACCTTGGAGGTTACCTGCTGGCCTTTTTCCATGCCTCCGACGATGACGAGGTTGCCGCCGCGGGTTACGAGCAGACCGCGATGATCCATGGTGGGGTCGGGAGTGTTTTCGTCGATCGTCTCCCATTCTTGAGTGTTGACGTTAAACGCGAAGGTCACGGGAGACGGCTCGGCGGGGCGGCCGTTGTAGCCGATTCCGTTGTAGTTGTAGGGAGTGTCGGATCCGCCGGAGAAATAGATTCTGGGAGGCTTTCTTTTCGAGGCCTGCACCGGCCGCGATGCGATAGCGGGCGTTGCCGGGATGGACGGGAAGGTTCGTCCATGTCGATTTTGGTGGGGTCACCTTTTTTGGGAAATTTACCCATCCAGCATTCACGGGAGGGAAGGAATCTGGGGCTACCATAGGGGTTCTTGTAGGCGCCGTCCACATAAACGATGGTGTCGCCAACGATGGCGCCGGCATGACCGAACACGGGCGTACCGGGAATGGGTGTGGCTTGGGTCCACGTATCTTTTTCGGTGTCGTAGACCTGGACGTTGCGGACTGCGCCGCCTTTGGATCCTTCCTGCGCGGTTGACCATCCGCCGATGAGGAGAATGTAGCGGTCGTGATAGAGGCCGACGACGGCATCCTGAACAGGGATGGGGATGTCTTTGGCGCGGTAATAGCGGTTTTCGAGCGGGACGAAGATGTTGAGGTCGGACACGGTGTTGTCTCCACCTTGGGCGTCGACTACGTAGCCTCCGAAAATGAAGACGCGGTCTTGGAGCGCCACGGCCGATGCTCCCAAACGCCCGGCCACGCCGGGGACGGGACGGATTTCTGTCCACTTGCCGGTGGCGACATCCATTTCGTAGGCGCTGGTGGTGACGGCATCCCAAGTTTTTTTGGGGCCGATGCCCATGAAGGAGAAAATTTTGGCTCCGCCCTGGCCATGCAAAATCGCGACCGCATTATTCGAGACCGGAGCGGGCAGCGGGCTAGGCAGGGCTTCATCGGCGGCATGAAGGCGGGCTGCTAGCAGAAAGCAGAACAATGCCGGGAACAGTTTGGTCGAGGCTGATTTCATTGGTGAAATGATAGCAGCGGAGGGCAGGTCTCAGGTGTCAGGTGTCAGGTCTCAGGTGTCAGGGTCAGGTCTCAGGTGTCAGGAAAAACTAAGCCCTGACACCTTACGGATCAGAACCAGGTTTGTTTGCGGTATTTGCGATAGGCTTCGCCGAACTTGGCTTCGAGGACGGCGGCTTCTTTGCGGGCGCGGAAAATCTGCATCGTGATCAGCACCGCCAGAATCACCAGCATCTCGGGTCTCTTCAACATGAGACCTATGCCGATGACTAAGAACATTCCGAAAACATAAATCGGGTTGCGGATTCGCGAGTAGATGCCGGTGGTGACCAGGCCCGTCGCTTTCGGAACCCAGGAGAACGATTGGCCGAGCGTATAACGGGCGAGGATGATGCCGGCCAGGCCGAACAGAGCCAGGAGCAGACCGATGCAGCGAAGTGAGCCCATGCGGGGCCGGGTGCGGAGCGAAATATTTCTGCGATGGCAGAGGCCTACAAGCGCGGGCAGGTAGACGTGCGGATTGCTCCACGATCCATGCTCTTACTGACCTCAGGAGCGGCGCACGGTATTGCGCCACTTTGAGTTGGCCGATGTGATGAACTGCAGATCCCTCACTTCGTTCGGGATGACAAAATGTGAAAATTTCTATTCCACGAAGCCCTGGCGCACGGCGTGGATGAAATCGGTAGAGGCGGGCTCCGAACCGGAGGCGCGCATTAGTAGGGCGATCTGTCCGCGATGATAGGCGGAGTGAAAAAGCACGTGCGTCAGGATGTCTTCCACACGGCTGGACCAGGGTTCGCCCTGGCTGTTGCGGTATTCGACTTGATCGTTCAGCGAACCGGGCGCGAACTGATTTCCAATGCGTGCCAGATAAGTTTGCCACGCCGAGCGACATTCGTCGGCCAGGGCCAGACAATCGTCAATTGTGGAAACTCGGCCAAACCGCCATGCTCTGGTGCTGTTTCAGGATGCGCTCCAGCCAGAGCTTCTGCGCCGAGAGAATGTGCGCCATGCGAGCGAGCGTGTCTGGCGGAACGGACTGGCGGCGCGCATCGCGGCGAGGCATTCGCGGTTGGCCCAGTCGTCGTAGGCAAACATACTGAGGAAAATCTTTGCTGTCCACTAGGCACTCCTTTGGCAGATTAGGTGGCGATTTCCAAGCAGATTGCACGAGAAATCCTGTAAAACACCATTGACGACTCGGAGCGCGGGTAATTTGCACATGCGGCCATAAACGCGATGCCCTGATCCGAAACGCTATGATAAGTTGTGCGTACGATGAAGCGATTTGGCTTTGTTTTTTTTTCGGTTGTGCTGGTGGTTCGCGCGGTGGGGCAGACTTCCGCTCCACAAAACTCTTCGCCTGACGTTTACCTCATCACTATCGATACGCTGCGCGCCGATCATGTCGGCTGCTACGGATACAAGCAGGTCGAAACTCCGGCGTTGGACGCGCTGGCCAGCGATGGCGTCCGCTTCACGGAGGCTTTTACTCATAGTCCGATTACGAACACTTCGCACGCCACCATTCTCACCGGCTTGCTGCCCAGCGTGCATGGCGTCACTGATTTTGGAGTTCCGCTTTTGCCGCAGCATGTGACCGCGGCGGAATTGCTCAAGGCGCATGGATATCAAACCGCGGCTTTTATCGGAGCCGTGATTCTCGACAGCAACTCGCTGGCTCCGGGCTTCGATCGCGGCTTCGATTTCTACGATAACTTTCCCAAGACCGATGGTAAGGAGCCGCGGGCAAGAACGCTACTAATAAGGAGCGCTGGGACCGGGTCGAGCGGCGCGGCATGGAAGTGGTGGAACACGCCGAGGCCTGGTTCGACAAGCACCGCAATGGTCCTCACTTTGTTTGGGTGCATCTGTTCGACCCGCACGATCCTTACGAGCCGCCGCCGCCGTTTTTGGAGAAGTATAAAGACCATCTTTATGACGGCGAGATCGCCTATGCCGATTCGGCGGTGGCGAACTGGATTGCGTTTCTGAAAAAAGCCGGTGTTTATGACAACGCCATCATCGTTGTCACGGGCGATCACGGCGAAGGACTGGGCGAGCACGGAGAGGACACGCACGGGCTGTTTCTTTATGACTCGACGCTGCACATTCCGCTCATCGTAAAAATGCCGGGAACCGCTGCGGGCAACTGGTCATCGCCAGAGCGGCACGGTGATTGATGCCCAGGTGCGGACGACCGACATTCTTCCGACCATTCTTTCGGCGACGGGCGTGGCGGCTCCGGCGGAGTTGAACGGCGAGTCGCTGCTTCCTTTGATCGACGGGCAGACACGTCTCGTCTTCCGATCGCGAACTTTTTGCCGAGACCGACTATCCGCTGCGCTGGGAGTGGGCTCCTCTGCGCGCCTTGCGTGCCGACAATACCAAGTGGATCGAAGCTCCACGGCCGGAGCTTTACGACCTTCAGGCGGACCCCAAGGAGTTGAAGAATCTCTATCCCGCTCCGAGCGCCAATTCCAATTCGAAAGTCCAGGCCATGCAGGCCGAGATGGCGAAGT
Source organism: uncultured Acidobacteriaceae bacterium (assembly GCA_963699405.1). GTDB lineage: Bacteria > Acidobacteriota > Terriglobia > Terriglobales > Acidobacteriaceae > Acidiflorens. Next base: position 255,803 of record CAVOTW010000012.1, read on the forward strand.
GGAAGGCGAAGCTGCCGCCGCGGAGCGACCTCGAGCAAGCGCGGGAGAGAGCTTGCCGGATCCGAAAGACAAGATCGAAGTGCAGAATCTGCTGCACAACGCCATGCTGGCCAGCGACGACAATCGGCTGAGTGATGCGCGGCAGTATTTGGAAAAAGCGCTGCAGCTCGACCCGGCTCGCCGACCACGCTCCGCCAACTCGGCGAACTGGAACTGGCCGCGGGGGATTTCGCGAAGGCCGCGGCCCATTTGAAGCGAGTGTGTGAGTTGCGTCCCTACGATTCGACAGCGGCGTTCGAATGGGGCGAGGCGGCGGAGAAATCCGGCGATTGGGCGGGGGCGCGGGATGCGCTCGAAGCGGGCCTGAAGCTTGCGCCCGGGCAAACGGCGGAACGGCTGCGGCTGGGCCGCGTTTACCTGCAACTGAAGGATGCGAAGAAAGCGGAAGACCAGTTCGAGGCAGCGCTGCTGGTGGATTCGAATAACAGCGAGGGGCGTCTGGGATTGGCGGAAGCGCAGATTCTGCAATCCAATTTTGCCGGGGCCTTGCCCGATCTGGAGGCGCTGACCAAGAGCTGATCCGCGAAATGCCGCAGCCCTGCGATTGCTGGCGCGAGCTTATCGCGGACTGGGGCGCGAGCGGGACGCCAAACGAGCGAGGAACAGGCCGCAGCGGCGGAAGAGAAGCACTGAGGTTCTGTTGGCGAAGGTCATTGCGCGATGTCCGGGAGGCTTCGGGAAAGTGCTTTTCCTGAGTTGCTAGCTCAGCGAACTAAACGGACGCTAGGTGCGCGGGCGGGGCGCCCGCACGACAGCCGCCGAGGACGGCGGCGCTACATTTACTTCGCTGCGCCGCGCTCCCTGGCCGAGTGCGATCTCTGCTTTTTCTCCGTGCTTTCTTTCTCCGTACTTTGGCGCTTGACGGTTCTCGTTACGGACAGCCCTGGCACAACGGGGTTCGCGCCGCATAGGATCCGAAGGATACTTGCCCCGATCCTGGGCTCGGATTTACCAAATCGGTTTCGATGAAGAAGCCGTGAGTTGGGTCAATGAAGTAATAGTTCACGGTCATGGGCGCGCTCGGGGGCAGTGGGAATACGTTCGTAGGAACGTTCTGGGGCGGGTTGGGATTGGCGTAGAGAGTACCAGAAAAAGGAGCAGTGGACGGACTCGTGAAAGTACCGAGGAAGCTGTTTCCCTGACCGTCGCCCTCGGATGCATCCGCCAGGCCACAGACTTGCACTGGCGTTTGGCAGTTCGGGGGCACGGCCGTCGGCGTCGGATTCACAATGATCTGGCCACTTCCATCGGTTTCGCCACTGAAATTGACCTGGGTGAACTTGAGTCCGTAATCCCCGCTGAAAGCGGGCGCCGTGTTTGACTGCGGGTAGGCGATTCCCGTTCCAATCGAGGGATAGTGCGAATTGGGCCCGGGCCCGGTATTTCCAAAGCCGAGAACCAGGCGTCGCCAGTGCCAGTGGGGTTGGTGAGATAGAAGTAATACTCGGGGCTGTAGGCCGGACTGGGCGCGGGGGTGAAGCTGCTGGGAATGACGCAGGCGCGGCCGGTTCCGGGGACGACGGTTCCGCTGGTGGCTCCGCAGGAACTGCTTGCGGAGTCGACCGCGTACGTTCCAGTGAATGCCGCGCTGATCTGGGCGCCTTGAATTCCGCCGGTCTTACAGGTGGATTGGACACAATTATCCAGCAGAAAAGTGTCGGTGTACCCGTTGCAAGAGTCGGCCTGGCAGCCGTTGCCGTCGGCGGTGAACAGACTGGCCGCAGTCCAAGTCGTTGGAGTGTAAGTGGGGGTGTTGTTGGGAGAGAGATCGACTCCCGTGATTCCGAACACATACGGGCCGTCGAAAGACGCGTTGCTGTAGTTGCCGTAGCTGCCTGCGGTCTGGCCGATGGCGATTCCGCCGGTCAGAGCGAGTGGGGTAACGGAGCCGCCTGCGGCAGTGTCGGTCTCGATCAACTTGATGTGGGTCGGGTCGACGATGTATCCGGCGAAGAGAGCGGTTACGGCCTTAGGGTGGACCCCGTCAAGGAGCCCGATGAGGGTAAGCGTGACTTTGCCGAGAGTGTCGGGACTCGACGATAGCTGCGAGCCGGTCGCAAACGCACCATCGCTTAACTTAAGTTTCTCTCCGACGATTTCGTCAGTCACGCCGGCAATTGTGGTCTGGCCCGACGGAATATTGAGGACGCCGCCGAACGCAATCGGTACGCTGTCGACCACATCGAGGCCACTCATCACGAAGGCATAGCTTCCCGAGGGGGCGACGACACCGGTCTGCTGCAGATCCAAGGTGCCGACTGCGGAGGCAAAGGTGGCTGCATTTCCGAGATCAATTTGCGAGATGAGAGCCTGGGGATTTTGCGAAGGGTTGTTGAGGAACACGAAAGCAAAGGTCTCAATGCCATTGCCGCCAATGTTAGTGTCGTTGGTGTTGACGGTGATCATTCCTCGTCCATCATTGCCGAGGAAATAAGTGCCGGTGAGACTGGAGTCAGACAGGGAACCGGACGCGAGGTAATTGGCGGTCTGTTCTCCATTTGTAATGTTTCCTTGGCCGTCGAGGACAAGGGCGCCTGCAATCTGGTACGGGTTATTGTTCGCGTCAACTCCGTGGGCCTGGAGAACGTAGGTGCCAGCTTGCAAGCTGCTGTTGAAAGTGGTGATGGTGATGGGAGAGACCTGGTTGACCGACTGATCGCCTTCCGCGTAGGCGACGATCTCGGTGACCATGCTATTGGTGGAAAGAGTGGATGGTGCGGTGAAGGTGATGGCGGCGCCACTCTGGCTCGACGGACTACTGAGGGTGCCGCATACGCTGCCGGAACCGTTTTGGCACGTGAGGGTCCAAACAACTCCATCACTGACTATGCCTGAGGGACCCTGAATGGTTGCCGTGAGGCTCACCGTGCCGCCAACTGAAATCGAGGATGCGCTGGTCTGGACGGTGAGGGTGACGTTGGGCGGCGGCGGCGGGGGAGGATTGTGAACATTTGCGGTGCTTCCTCCGCATGCGGCGAGTACTGCAAGCGGTGCCGCTGTTAGAAGAAAAAGAGCCCATCGTTTGGTTGCCACAGCCGACCTCCTGGAATTGAATTGCATTGTCTTTCCGTTCATCTTTTCCGTTCCTCGGGTTGCGTTCCGAAACTTACCGCCATCTCGTATATAAATCCGAACGCCCCACGCGCGAGGATGCTACTGTCCCGTACCCCGCAGGTACACGAATTGGGGATTGCCGGTGGTGATTACTCCCCCGCTGGTTTCCTGCGTGTAATCAATGGTGAGCGTGCCATGCTCGAATCCCACGCCAGTGGGCGCGAAAGTGACGCTGAGAGTACAACTGCTGCCGGGAGCCAGCGTAGCGGGACAATCGTCGGTTTCAGCGAAGTTGCCTTGCGTCGAAATTCTACCGACGAAGGTAACGGTTAGCGGACTGGCGAGGGACTGGTCATTGACAAGCGTAATCGTCAACGGCGAGGTCGTAGAGCCCTTCTTCACGGTGCCAAAATCCAAGCCAGCGCTCGGGGACATCCGCAGTGGGCTGGGGGTATTGGTTTTCAATTCGACAGGGAAGCGTCCGCTATCGATTTCGCAGGGGTTGGACGAAGACGGGGGCGTGCCGACCGGCCAACACTGGAGGGTGTTGAGTTCCAGAAAATAATCGAGACCGCTATTGATGTCGGTGTTCGGCTGCGGGACATACGTGACCTGCAAGCTGCAACTTGCCTGAGGAGCCAGCAAGGCTCCGGTGCAGGTGTCCGATGAGATCTGTAAGTTGGGCAGCAAAGTTCCGGGATCGCTGTCGCAGTTGTACAGGATGGTGTCAACGTCGGGTGTAATGGAATTTGCAACGCCCGGAGGGCTACCCACTACTTGTAGTCCGGCAACCTGACTGCTTTCCGTGAGCGGATGAGGCAGCTTGAGCGAGCCCTTTGGCGGGTTCACGCACGACACTCTGCCCAGGATCTGGACTGGATTCGCACTGTAGTTGGTAAAGAAGAGCGCTTGGGGAAGACTCGCTTCCGCGGGATTCGACTGGTTTTCCGCGCCGAAATCGAGCTCGGGAGTTGAGGGTTGGATCGCGCTGAGCCCGACGCCAGAAATGGGGACCGCGAAGAGATTCACTCCGTCGGGGTTGGTGTCGTCAGGGACGCCAACTTGTATAAAATAATTTCCTTGAAATGACAGCGGGCAAAACTCCGGCGCAACCCCTTCAAGGGGCGGTTGACCAGCCGACGGAGTGAATGGCAACCAAGGGCAGCTTTCTTGCGGGGTAAAAGTCACCGTAATGGCACAAGATTGGCCGGAAGCTAGATCGAAGGGTTGGCCATTTGAGGAGCCGCCTCCCGGGCCGCAAGCGTCGGTCTCGAGGAAATTGGGCAAGCCGGTGAAATCGCTGTCGCCACCGTTGAAGGGAGAGCTATTGAAAAAATTCTTGGTCAACGTTAGACCGTTCTGAGTCGAGCCGGAATTATTGGTCAGGGTGATCGTCTGCGTGGCTGAAGGGGATACGAGCAGCTGAGCGGGAAAGGTCAAAGCGGCCGGAGACAGGGTGATCGGTTGCTGGCAAGCGGTTGTGCTGTTGAGCGCGAGACAAATAGCTCCTGCGTCTCCTGCCCCACTGGCGGCACTGAGATTGCCAGCGCAGGAACTGGTGGCCACCATGTAGGAGGGGATGGCGCCCTGCAGAACGTAACCTCCTTTGACGGAAATGTAGGTCACGGGAAACACGCCCGTCGGCGAACCTGCGGGTTCGCCAATTTGACCGACGACGGCTCCGTTCGTTCCGATGAGCTGCAGGATCACAGAATTGCCGCTGATCTGGCCGTTCACGGATGCAACCGAGAAACAAGGGTAGTTGGTAAAGCTCAAAGTGCCGGTGACGGTCGCGTTGCTGGCTCCGATGTTCTGGCCCTGGGTGAGTGAGCCCGATACGATGAAATCCTGATCGGCGAGGCCAGTGGCGCCTTCGGTGCTGTGAAAGCTTCCGTTAATGGATCCCGAAAGTGGGGGTACGGATACTGCGCTCCATGACAGGCCAGTTTCAGCGTATCCGCAGGGAGAACCGTCGGCGGCTGTTCCGGCGGTGGACGTGTAAGTGCCCATCATCGTCGAGCCGTCTGAGCTTAGCGTTCCCGTAAGCGTAAAAGTCTGTGTGCCGGCTACTTCGGTGAGGGTGACGTTCTGGCCGCTGATGGTTACGGCGATTGGAGCCGATCCACTGTTGCATGGACCGGTGGTCGTGGTCGACGACGTAACTGAGTAGACCGTCTGGCCCGAGGCTGAGGCGTTGCTCTGCAGAAGAAAACCACCGAGGAGACCGCCGGTGAAGGTTGGATCGCCCGGGTTTCCGTCGGTTTGAGGCGCCATGGTGAACTGCCAGTTCCCGGAAAGCGATCCGCTGGGCTGCGGACTGGTGGAAGCGCTGCTACCACCGCACGACGAAAGCATTATCGTGATCGTTATCAGTGTGGCTGCGACGAGTAAAACCCGCGGGGCACTCACGTAGCGTCCTCTCTTCGAAAGGAATTCCAGATACCCGCAACACTGCTTTCGATTTCTAGTTCGTCTCTGCATGGTGTTCCACGTCCTGAGAAGCGGGATTGCGTAAGCTCCGCACGGCACCGTCGCCGGTCACTGTGCCTGTGATGGGCACCGTAAAGACCGTATCGTCGTCTGCGCTCGTGGGGCTGGTAACCGTTAGCGTTGCCGACAGTGGAGACGCGCACTGCGATCCACATTGCGGAGTAAACGTGATGGTAATGAGGCACGAACCCCCGGACGCGAGATTGAAAGGTTGACCCTGGGAAGGAATACCCCCGGGGCCGCAATTGTCCGTCTCAGAAAAATTGGTCGCGGTGGGCGGGTTGTTGGCAAAGGTCAATGTCAAACCGCTGAGCGCACCGTTGGAAGTGTTTCCGAGCGTGACGATCTGGGTGGAAGTAGTGGACGGAGGCGGCGGGGGGTAGGTCATGGTTACGACGGCGGGACCCAGCGAGATCGGCTCCTGGCAAGCGTTGGTTCCCGACGGGCTTCCCACTGCGAGACAGATATCGCCATAATCTCCGGCAGTCGATGTGCTGCTCACGCTGCCTGGGCAGGTGTTCGTCGCGACTAAGTAGGAGGGGCCGACGGCGTGCAGAATGTAGCCACCCTGGGTGGATTCGAAAATGACGGGATTAAGTCCGGTCACGCCATTCGAACCGGCCGGTTCGCCGATCTGACCGAGGATCGATTCGTCAGGTCCTACGATTTGCAGAGTAACGGAATTGCCGCTGATTTGACCGTAAACGGATGCCGTATCGAAGCACGGGTAGTCGCTGCTATTCGTTCCCAACGGGCTGAAATTCAAAGTGCCGCTGACTGCAGCGCTGCTGGCTCCGGTGTTCTGCGCTTGCGTGATGGATCCTGACAGCAAGAAATCCTGATTGGCGAGGCCCGCGGCGCCACCCGTGCTGTGGAAGCTACCCTGGAGGTTTCCCGTAATCGGTGGTACGAGCATCGCGGTCCATTGAAGACCGGTTTGCGCGGTGCCGCAGGGTCCGCCATCGCCCGCCGTGCCGGCGGTTGAATTGTAGGTGCCCGCGATCGTCGTGCCATCGAAACTCTGGATCCCCTGGAGAGTAAAAGTTTGTGTGCCGGCTACTGCGGTGATCGTCCACTGGTTTTGGTTCCCGATCGTTGCGGTGATCGATCCAGTGATCGTAGCCGTGCCGATGTTGCAGGGAATTAAGAGTCCGGGCAAGGAGACGGCGTAGGCTGCGGCTCCGGTGACGGAGGTGCCGTTCTGCAGCAGAAACCCGCCCTGCAGACCGCCGAGGAACGAACCGTCGGACGGAGGCGCCATGGTGAACTGCCAGTTGCCCGAGAGCAAGAGCTGAATCTTGCCGCCGCCGGAAGAAGAACCGCCGCAGGACGCGAGCGTCATTGTTGCTGCCAACAGGGTTCCCGCGAGCAGCAGACGCATCGCGCGCGCTCCGCGAAACCTGGCTCGACGCCGTGCGCGACTCGCGCCCTCGATTGCTCGATCTTTAGTTAGTGTCTCCATAACCTGTCGTATCTAGAAACCCATTTTGAGGCCGAACTGTATCGTTCGAGGCCGGTGCGCATCGAGCGGATGCAGGAACGAAGCTCCGGTGACGCAATCGGCTCCACTGCCCTTGAACCCGGCGGAATACACGGGTCCGCCATAGCAACTGATGACGTTATTTCCAGTGCTGCCAGGGTTATCGGGATCGTAGACGCGGAACTGAGTGTGATTAAAAATGTTGAACGCCTCAGCCCGAAACTCAAGATCGCCGGACTCGCGGATCTTAAAATGTTTGAGCACCGCCATGTCGAAGTTAGTGCGCCGCGGATTATTCAGGAAGTTGCGTCCGGCGTCGCCGAAAGTGAGCCCGCGCGGAGCCACAAACTCGGAAGGATTGCCGATGAGGGGTCCGAAACTTTTGGGGTTGTTGCCGGGCGACGCCAGTTCTCTGGCCACATCCGGATAGGACGCTGCAATGCCGAGGCCGCTGGAAACTCCGGCGTTGTCGGTGAGCGAAATGCCGGTGTTGCCGGCACTGTTGATCACCGTGAAGGGCGTGCCCGATTGAAATAGAGTTACTCCCGAAAGCTCCCAGCCGTCGAGAAGACGAGTCGACCAGTTGGAACAGCAGTTTGACTTGGGTGTGTTTGCCGTATCGGCATCTGGCTTCCGTTCTTCGATTATGTCGATGAAGTTGCGGGGAAAATTCTTGAGCGGGAGCTTATAGACATAACTGATGGTGGCGAGATGACGTTCGTCGAAACTGGAACTGGCCTTGTTCTCGCGCAGATCGTAGGAATTGACCAGGATCGGATCGCTTCGATCCGAGGCATCGTCCAAAGAATGACTGTAGGAGTAAGAGACGCCGAGAGTGAGGGGTCCGCTGCTATGCCGCAACGTGGTCTGCATTGCGTGATAAGTGGAATCGGCCACATTCTGCAACGAAAGAACTCTTCCCAAGCCGGGGTAAGGGCGGCCCGGGAGGGAGTTGACGTTGGGAATGTTGGGATTGGTACAGGCTGCCTGCAAATACTGGTAGGCGGGATCTTGATACGTTACCTGAGTTCCATCCTGAAGCAGGAATGGATTTTTATTTTCCCCTGGGTATTGACCCGCGCCGAGCGAGGGGTTCACCGTGCAGTCGGTAATGGTCAGCGGCTCGTTCGGTCCAAAGGGATTATCTTTGGCTGGCAACGGATGCAACTGGTTGAGCTGACGCTCGACCGTTAAATGCGTTCCCTTGCTTCCCACATAGGCAAGATTGATGACAAAGGCATGGGGCAATTCGCGCTGGACTCCGAAACTCCATTGCTGGGCGTAGGGCCAAATCGCTTTGGTGGGGATGGAAGTGACATCGAGAGGAAAAACGGAGCCCGGCGGGTGGCGGAGTTCCTCCGACGACGCTCTGGCAAGCGCTGTTGGTCGGATCAAACAGAGATCCATAGCCGACGTTGCCGATGCAGGGGTAGCTGACTGGAAGTTGCTGCGTCATGCTGAGGACGACCGGGGCGCTGGCTTCCAGCGATCCGGTATTCGCCTCGTTACCCGTGCCGTGCTCGAAAAAGATGCCATACCCGGCGCGGATTGACGTCTTGCCGTCGCCCCAGGGATCCCAGGCAAAACCAATTCGAGGCGCGGGATTGAAGAGATGACCTTTCATGCAACTGGCGGGCGTGCCGTCGAAGCCGCAGCGCACCAGGCCCAGAGCGCTCACGACGCCGGGGTCGATCTGGAAAGTAACGGGGTTGAACGGGATTGGAGATGACCCGGCACTCTTATCCAAGAGCTCGCCGTAGATTGGGTCCACGGCAAATCGCGTTGCGTTGAATCTCGAAGCTTCCCAGTTCCAGGCGTTCCGATTCTTTTCGCTATAGGTGCCAAACAGACTTATGCGCAATCCCAGGTTCAGAGTAAGTCGGTGAGTGATCCTCCAGTCATCCTGGAAGGTAAGGCTCGGCGATCTGGTAACGCTGATAGTAGCGGTGGTTGGCGGAATCCTGAGTAAAGCTTTGAATGAATCCTTGTGGGTTGTGCGGGGGGATTGGTCCGATTCAAGCAGGAAATCGGCGAAGGCGTTGCCCGTGCTGTGCGCGAGATTACTGAAGGTCAACAAGCCTTGCGTGTCGCCTGAAGCGGCGCCAATGGCATTGTTGTCTTGATTGCGCTGATAGTAGACGTATTGCGCGCCGAATTGCAGCGTGTGTTTGCCGAATCGACTTACCCACATCGTCGCGCACGGAGTAAGTGGGATCGGTGTGACCCCATGGCATATAAGAAGGATCGGCATGCAAAGCCTCGGCCGCCGTAAGCGGCATTGGTTCCGAGAAAAGCGACTCCGGGCATCTTGCCGCCGAAGCCGTTATTGAAAATGTATCCGATGGCGCATTCCGGGAAGCCGGTCACTGGGCTGACGCTGAGCGCGGGATTACACTGATTTTGCTCATTTGCCGGGAGTGACTTATCAATGACCAGCGGTTGATCAAGGGTTGGATTGCGTTGGAACTGCGCGCCCCCGGGCCATTTTGATCGGTCAAAGTAATGTCGGAGTTTACGTAGCTGATGACCACATCGTTCAGCAGCGTCGGCGAGATGGTGTCAGTCACCCGCGCCACCAGGCTAGTGCCGGGTCCAAAGAAGCGGTTTTGTATGGTGGGGAACGTCGCAGCTGAGGGCTGGGTGGTACTCAGGTAGCTCCACTGCGGGTTCAGCACCGTCGTATTCCAGGCATCGTGGATGTAGCGAAACGAAAGCTTGAGTTTGTCGGTCAACTGATGGTCAATCCGAAATAGTTCCTCACGCCAGTAAGTGGAGGGAGAAACGGATGCGTCATAACAGCGGTACGGGTCGCTCGGATCGGGGCTGGCGGGATTGTAATTGGCCAGACTGAAGTTGCAGCCGGAAGGGGCGTTGGGCAGCGGGATCAGGTTTGCGTTCAAGATTGTCTGCGCGTTCTTGTCCACGCTGACCGAACCAAGAGTGAAAGGGCCCTGCAAATGGATTAAAGGGGCGAGACCGCCCGTGCCCGACGGGATCACGGCCGGGCAGTCGGGATACTGCGCGCGAAGAAATGAGTCCCGTGTTCAGAGGGCACACGTCGCTAAAGTCGAAGTCCTGGTAAACCTGTACCGTTGGGGCCGGTTTGCAGATTCTGCTGGACTCCCGTCGGCGTCAACATGAGACCACGCTCTTTCAAGCCGGGCACGGCCTGGTTGTATGGGGTGGGCGTTTTCTCCAGGCGAAATTCCTCGGAGAAGAAGAAATAGGTTTTGTCCTTTCTTGGTGTAAACATGCGGAATGGTGAGCGGGCCGCCGATCGTACCGCCGAAATCCTGCCGGCGATAGAGCGGAGCCTTTGTTCCAAACGTCTGCCCGGTAGTCTCCCCGGGAGGCGGCGGAATGGTGTAGACGATGTCGAAGTAATTGCGCGAGTTGAACGCTTCGTTGCGGATGAAGTCGTAAAGGTTACCGTGCCAGTGTCGGGGTTCCGGACTTGGTGCGTCACCTGCACTGTGCCGGATGCGGTGCGGCCATATTGAGCGCCGTAGTTAGAGGTCAGTACCTTCACTTCCTGAATGGCGTCGAGGCTGGGATAGACAATCAGCGTGCTGGATGCGCCGTTGAGGCCGGTGTTGAGCACGTCGCTGCCGTCGACCTCGAAGGTGTTGTACTCGACGCGGCCCGCCATTCACGCTGTACTTCACGCTGCCCTGCACGCCTACCTTGGCTTCGTCCTGTCCGGTCTGATTGCTGACGCCGGGGGCGAGTGCGATGAGCTGCGTGAAATTGCGGCCGTTGAGTCCGATCGACACCACTTCTTTTTCCGTGATCGTGCCGGAAACGGTGGCGGTCTCGGTCTCAACCGTTCCCACACCGCCGGACTCCACGTTCACTTCTTCCGCTTTGGCTTTGGCGGGCACGAGGGGAGCGTCGAGCGTCAGTTCGAGCCCTGCTGCCAGCGTGATGTTGTCGAACGGCAGGTCGGCGAAGTTGGGAGCGGTTATCACCAGTTTGTAAATTCCAGGGCTCGAGGTTGGTGAACTTGTACACTCCCTTTTCATTGACCTGGGTTTCAAGTTTTGCTCCCGCGGGAGTGGTCAACACCGCTTTTGCGTCGGGCACGACGGCTCCGGTCTGATCGGTCACAGTGCCATTGATTGCGCCCTTGTCGCCTGCGATTTTTTGAGCGGCCGGAGCCGAAGCCGGAGTGGCACCTTGTTCCGGGGCGGCGGCCTCGACTGGCGGATTGGCGCTGGCGGGTTGCAGGGTGGCGTCGAGTGTTAACTTTTTGCCCGGAGTCAGCGTGAAGTTTTCGAAGACGACATCGGCGAAGTTGGGCGCCGACACGGTTAAGGTGTAAGTCCCTGGATAAAGTCCGGTGACGGAATAAAGGCCCTTGTCATTGACCGGAATGGCAAGCCGCGCCCCGTCCCTCGCGAGCGCCGCTTTGGCATCGCGCACGACCGCGCCCGTTTTATCGGTCACCGTCCCGGACGCTGGCTTTGTCGGATGCCGCTGTTGGCTGTTCCTGGCCGACACTGATTGATAAGCCGAGAAACAGCAGCGTCAGCAAACGAAGGACGCAGGGAAAGAAACTAGGGCGCAGAGGATCGCACACTTATCGCTCCGGACGTAATTAGGGTCTTATGAATGCAATGGCAAAGGGGGATTGTATATGGCGGGTCAGCGCGCCAAAGTTAACGTTATGTTAAATTTAGCAGGCGTTTTTCTTCCTGAACCCAATCCACATCGTCAACGTCACCTGGCTAGCCTAGAGCAGTTTTCTGATAATGTCAAGTAACTAGATAGGGTTAATTTTATACGGTGCAGCCGAGTCTACAACCGCCGTCCCGCGGGCAGCCCCTGCCGTCATGTACCGGGGAATCTCAAGCGCCAGGCCGGATCGAGTCAGAGTGCTCCCCATCCGTTCGAGCGGGGCTCCGGTTTCGATCTGCCGCGCTCATTTTCCACATCTTCCACAACTGAAGTCGCGGAGTAGGCAAGAAAGAAACATGAAAACGGAAAAGTATTGCACCTCATCCCGAATGGTTTGAGCGAAAGTCCTGAATTGACGCACTCTGCACGCCGCTTACATTAAGGGATTTTCACCAATTTGTCACAGAGCCTTAACATCGCCGAGCCCACGAGCAGATAGACTTCGGGCTGGAATTCAAGCTTTACTGCGATGAGGTAGCGTGTGCGCTCGGCGACTCACGCAGCCAATCAAAAACATATAGAGGCACCACGGATTTGGTAGGACTTTCCCCTGCGTGTGGCGCTAGCCCCACGTGCAACGAAAGAGAATTCAAAAACCACTTCGAGAGAGGGATCAATACTATGTCGCGTATGAAATCGATTTTCCTGGTTCTGTTGTTGACCGCGTTAGTGGGCATCGTGCCTATGGCACAGGCTCAGACGGTGGAAGTCATGATTGCAGGCTCTTCGGCCATGTGGCAGACGCTGGCCCTGGGCGCTTATAGCGAAGCTGGCGCCGGTGCCGGGCACTGGACCAGCGCATCAAACGCTGTCAACCTCACCGATAACCGAACGAGTCCAGCCAATGTGGACGCAGGCACGATTTGGATTGTGTGGAATTCCGGCGCCACCAAGATATGGGCATTCGACAAAGTGGACTCGGTGGTCGGAAACCGCTGCTACTTTGCCCAACCGGCGTGCAGCACCAGCGCCCCGTTAGCGAATCTCCAAGGCAGCGGTTCGCAACAGATTTCGACCGCGCTTTGGGGTGCCGACTCGGCTTTGCCGGCGAACATTGTCTCGGTATTTACGAATGGAACTCCAGTCACCGTAGCGGCGACGGACATCCGTCCCGAGGACGCCGCCTTTGCTGCTTGCCGGTCAAACTCCGCACTGGGCGCCGGATCCTATGGCGGCTCGGCGAGCGACGGGCTTGACGGCCTCGGATACAACCCGAACAATCAACCGGGAGTTTGTGCGGTTGCTGGCGGCACGACAGCAAACTATGTAGGAACTCCGATTCATAGCGGCTACCCCGGTGCAGCTTCGACCGACGCAGCGAATGTGGTTGCCTTCAACATTAAAGGCACCGATCCAATCAGCGGCACCAAAATTCCTGCTTTCACTGTCTATGAAGTTGGCGCCGCACCGATCGTATTCGTCGATGAGCGCAATGAGGGCCAACTAGGAAGTCTCACCAACGCCTCCACCGAACAACTGCAGCAGGCGTTTTCAGGCGCCAACTGCGACGCGAGCGCCTTCGGTCTGGCTCCCGGTGGAATCAGCGTCTTTCTGCGAGAACCGCTGTCGGGCACGTACAATACCACGGAAGCTACCCTCATGCGTCATCCCACCGTTTACCCAGGCACGATTCTCGGCGTGTCGATGGAAACCGGTGTGAACGCGCCCGTCAATAACCCACTCGCAGGGCAGGCAGGAACTTGCACCAGCACTGATGGCAAGGGTGCACGGTATCGCGCGATCGGCACGGGTGAGGAAGTAAAGTCGGTGCTCAACTCCGGCGCGCATTACGGAGTTGACGGCATCGGCTTCACGTTTTTCAGCTACGGGAACGTGGGCTCAATCGCCAACAACCCCAGCTATGGTTACATTACAGTGAACAATGTCGATCCTATCTTCACCAGCTACGGACCGCAGAGCTCCACTGGAGCTGGATACGATCCGGGTCAGCCGGCGACGGCGGGCACGATACCGGGCTCGGCTAACCTGCCTGCATCCTGCAGCTCAGCGTTCCCCTGCCCGGAAAAAGATATCTGGGCTGGCGGGCTGTCCTTCCCGAACGTTCGCAACGGGTCTTACGCGTCGTGGTCGCTCTTGCGGATCGTCAGCACTGGAACTCCGCTGAAGAACGCGGAAACGCTGGTGAAGGACTCGCAGATCTTCGTCGTCGACTCCGTTCCGGACTATATTCCGGCTACGAAAACGGTGGGGAAGACACAGACCGATCCTGGGCTGGAGCTAGTGCGCTCGCACTACCAACAGTATGATGGAGCGGGTAATGCATTGGGCGGAGCCCCGGCGGACTGCGGCAAAACCGAGGCTGGCGGCGACATGGGCGGCGTGATTATTCCCTTCGTCGACGCGAAGTGCTCAACCACCTCTCCCACACAGCAAGTGCAGGGGAACCAGGGTCTGCAGGTTCGACCGTAACCGGACCTAAGCCGGTTTCACTGTAGTGAATAGAGTCAACGAAGGGCGGGCCTCCTTGGTCCGCCCTTTTCCTATTGTATGAAAGTGAGATTTTCTTTTCCCGCTGTATGTATGCCCACCCGTTTGCAGTTTATCGACAAAGTATTTCATGAATGTCTAGATAAGGTTAATAGAGATTAATTGTCTGGTGATTGAACATGTTGATTTGAAGACAATTCTGCAGCATCGTTTCAAATGAAATAAAGTCTATCTATATACTTGACATACTAAGTATCCCACCTTATTCTCGAATCCGGTCCAGCCGGCCCGTGCAGTTCCCCCTTTGGGTACGGGACCTTATTTGGAAACCATGAGAGAGGAAATCACTATGTCGTGCATGAAATCGTTTCTTGTTGTTTTGTTGCTGACCGCGGCGGTTGGCGTCGTAGTGCAGGCGCAGACGGTCGAGGTTACGATCGTGGGCGCATCTGCCGCGTGGCAGACTTTGGGGTTGGCGGCGTATCAGGAGGCTGGAGCAGGTGCCGGCCACTGGACGAGCGCTTCCAACGTGATCAATGTCACCGACAATCGCGTGTCCCCCTCGAACGTGGACGCGGGGACGATCTGGATCGTGTGGAATTCCACTGCGACCAAGGTGTGGTCTTTTACCAAAGTTGACTCCATCGTGGGGACCCGCTGCTACTTTGCGCAACCGCAGTGCGGTGTAAGCGGCACGTTAGCCAATCTCGAAGGCAGTGGTTCGAATCAGATCTCTAGCGCATTTTGGGGCGCTGACACGGCTTTGCCGTCCAATGTGCAGTCTTTGTTTACGACTGGACTTGTAACTAACGTGGCAGCGACGTTCGAACGCCCGGAAGATGCTGTGTTTCTTACGTGCCGTGTGAACTCTATAGTTGGCCCCGGAACCTACGGGGGCGCGGCCAGCGACGGACTGGACGGCCTGGGATATAACGCAGTGAATGCCTCGGGTGCCTGTCCGGTGGATGGACTCGGCGCATCGTCTGGCGCCTATGAGGGAACGCCCGTCAAGAGCGGCTACCCGGGTAGCACGGCCACTGCAAATGTCCTTGCCTTCAACATCAAGGGGAAGGACCCGATCAGCGGTACGACAATTCCAGCCTTTACGGTGGTGGAAGTGGGAGCTGCGCCGCTGGTATTCATCGACGAGCGCAATGAGGGACAGCTAACCAATTTGACGAATGCGTCTCCAGCCCAGCTGCAGCAAGCGTTCTCAGGCACGAACTGCGATGCCAGCGCCTTCGGTCTGCCGGCCGGGGCGATTAACATCTTCCTGAACGAGGGCATTTCTGGACAGGGGAACGTGGCGGAAGCCACCGTCTTCCGTGGTCCCACGGTTTACACGAGCACGGGCACGGGAGCGGTTCTCGGGTTGAGCGAGGAATCGAATGTGTATGTCGGTGGAGTACTCAATAACCCGCTCGCGGGTCAGCCGGGAACCTGCCTGAATGGTTTGGGAGCACGCTATCGCGCGATTGGTTCGAGCGAAGAAACCAAAGCCGTCCAAAACTCTGCCGCTAAATTCGGCGGTACCGACGGCATTGGTTACGGTGTGTTCAGCTATGGCAACTTCAGCTCGATCGCCAACAACCCTAGCTACGGCTACATCACACTGAACAACGTGGATCCCATTTTCGCGAGTTACGGGCCACAGAATTCCACCGGACTCGGCTATGATCCGGGTCAGCCTGCCACTGCTGGGACGTTGCCGGGAGCGGCCAATCTGCCGGCGTCTTGCAGCGGAGCGTTTCCCTGTCCGGAAAACAAAATCTGGGCGGGCGGCCTTTCGTTCCCGAACCTACGCAATGGTACGTACCCGGCATGGTCGATTATCCGTGTCGTGAGCAACGGAACCGCGCTCAAAAATGCAGAGACACTGGTAAAGGAGGCGCAGGAGTTCGTTGTCACCTCGGTTCCCGACTTCGTGCCCTTCGTGAAGACGACAGCCGGTGGGATTACCGATCCTGGGCTCTTGTTAGTGCGTTCGCACTACCAGCAGTATGACGGAAGCGGCACGTTGATCGGTGCGGCTCCCGTTAACAGCGGCACAAAGGAGGCGGGCGGCGACTTTGGCGGCACGATCCTGCCCTGCGCCGCGAAGACGACGTGCTCAACCGTCACACAGGATGTTCAGGGGGAGCAGGGTCTGCAGCTTCGACCGTAAGCGGAGCCAAACGCTTTCTGAACTGGGAGGGCGGGCGCGTTCATCGGGCCGCCCTCTTCGTTCTGGTCCTACGATTTCCCCGGAAGTAGCCTTCAGCCCGATTGCGGCGAGCGTTTGCGCAATGTCGAGCGGCAGGGAAGTCACAGAATATTAATGTTGGGGCGGTATGCTCTTCCGTGGCGTTCCTTTCATTGTCTCGCGGGACGAACATTCAGAATCTGAGAAAGTGACGATGTTCAATTTCTTATCGAGCAGATTTATAAAAGCACTTGCGCTTGGAAGCGTGCTGCTATTTTTAGCGCGGCGCGGCGCGGCTCAACCCTTGCCGGCATCGCCGGCGGTGGCCAAACCGGCCGACGCCCGTTTTCAGGGGGTGCAGGAGGACTGGACTACACCGGAATTGACCGGCAGCCATCTTATGCCGGCTCGCCCGCTGGAGTTTATCAGCGATTACCCGGGCTACACTCTCGAACTGCTGCGGGTGCAGTGGCGATCGGGCGATCCCGATCGACCTTTACGTGATGAAACCCAAGGGAGTGAAGAAGCCGCCGGTCATTCTTTATCTTTACGGGTATCCGACCAACACGGACATTTTCAAGAACGACGCTTACGAGGAACTGGTAACGCGGGACGGCTGCGCTGCGGTCGGTTTTGTTTCCGCGCTCACCGGACACCGCTATCACGACCGTCCGCTGAAGGAGTGGTTTCTTAGCGAACTGCAGGAAAGTCTGGCGACCTCGGCGCACGATGTGCAAATGGTGCTGAATTATCTGGCCACGCGCGACGATCTCGATATGAACCGGGTGGGGATGTTCGCGCAAGGGTCGGGAGCGAGCATCGCCATTCTCGCTTCGGCGGTCGATCCGCGCATTAAGGTGCTGGAAGCGCTGGATCCCTGGGGCGATTGGCCCACCTGGATGGCAACCTCTCCGTTTGTGCCGGAGAACGAACGGGCGGAGTACGTGAAGCCAGAGTTTCTAAAGAAAGTCGCTACGCTGGAGCCGCTGGAGTGGCTGCCGAAGATTCAGGCGAAGAAGTTTCGGCTTGAGCATGAGCTGTTCGACGCCAACACACCGTCGACCGTCAAAGAAAAGTTGCGAGCGGCAGTTCCCGCTGGCGCGAGCGTGATGGTCTACAAGAATATGGAAGAGTTCAAGGCAGCTTTTGGGGACGGCAAGAATCTGCAATGGATTCAGCACGAATTGCAGGCGGTTGCGGAGCCGGGAACATCCACGAACGCAGCTTCTGCTCCACCCCATCGGTAGCCAGGGATGCCTCGATCGGATCACCAAACTCAACCGCTGCGTCTCCTTTGAATTAACGCTCCTTTAACACTGGCGCAACATTGCTGCAACACAGCGCCGCTATGGTGAAGAGGGGGAATCTCCCAGCAAAACCCTTTCTGAATGCAGCTTTCGAGAGCGTGAGGCTCTCCTTTGGGCGATGGAAACTTTGGCAGTGGCAGGCAAGCCGCGTTACCCGGATCTCATCTACGTCGTGGAAGACGATCCGGACGTGTCGCAACTGATTGAGCACAACTTGCGGACGGCCGGATATGAGGTTTCGACTTTTTTTTCCGGAGCGCCGGTAGTTCCGATGGCCGCGCGGGTGCAACCGGCATTGTTTCTTCTCGATATCATGTTGCCGGGGATCAGCGGCTTCGATCTGTGCCGCCAGATTCGCCAGCACGAACAACTGGCCAAGACGCCCATCATTTTTCTTTCGGCGAGAACGCAGGAGCCGGATCGACTGCAGGCCTTCGACCTCGGCGGAGACGGTTACATCACCAAGCCGTTCAGCCCGCGCGAATTGATTGCGCGCGTCCGCAACGTTCTCCGCGTTCCTCCGGAGGCGCCGAGTTCCGAAACGATTCAACTGGGAGATCTGGAGATTGACGTCGCTTCGATGACGGTTCGCGTAGAGGGCAGGAATGTGCTCACTACGGTGCGCGAATTCCGGCTGCTGGAATATCTGGCGCGGCACCGGGGACGCGTTTTTACTCGCGACCAATTGCTTGATGCGGTGTGGAAAGAAGGGTCGTTTGTGACGCCACGGTCGATTGACGTTTTTGTACGGCGACTGCGGGAAAAAATCGAATCCGATCCACGGCATCCGCGCTATCTGAAGACGTTGAGGGGGATCGGTTACCGCTTCGAAGCGGGTCGCTGAGCGGCTCGCGTTACGTCAGCGGCTAAAGCGGCCCTGAAAGTGACATGGTCATCGCAGCGGTAAACCGTTGCGCCACCCGAAAGCACAGACCTAACGAGTGAGCGAACCTCCCGGCGCTTGCACGGCGACGATCTCCGCGATTGTGAGAAACAGGGCATAGCTGGCAAACAGAAAGGCTCCATATTTCCCCGCTGTTTCCGGATGCATCCGCGGCATCAGACTGGCGAAGCGGGACAGCAGCACAGCCTCGCCGAACATGCCAGGGAGCGCAATCAGCAGGGCCGCTGAGGGCCAATCGGCCGCCGGGACATGACGCCACCAGAGCAGGAGAATGCAGATCACCGCGGTCAAGATAGGCGTGAGCACGAAGTTGATCCAGTAGCGTTGACTGGTGCTTTCAAACACATGGGGACCGCGTAGTTCATACCAGATCGTCCCGATGATCCAGAAGGCTGCGCCGAACAGCGTGAAGAGTATGTTGTCATGCATTCTCATGGTGTGCTCCTGAGTATGTGAGGTTCGATGTACCACGTGGTACATCGAAACTTGTACCACATGGTACATTACTAAGCAAGATGCCCCGTAAAAAAAAGCCGCTCCTCAACCGGGAACAATTAGTTGCAAAGCTGCCTGGCGGCTTTTATCCGCGCCGGAACGCTCGACCTGAGTCTGGATAGACCTGGCGAAGGCGGCGGGAAGCAGCAAGCGGATGCTGATCCACTACTTCGGCGGGCGCGATGCCATCGAGGAAATGGCGATGGCGCTGCTGGAAGACCGGCTGCGGGCGAGATTCCGAGCCAGCGCTTTTCCGGCGGGCGCGTCGCTTCAGTCGGTGGTGGCGGCCTTATGGGAACAGACGACCAGTGCGGAGTCGCAAGGGGTTGTGCGGTTGGCGATGGATCTGACACGCCGAAGTTGGAGCGGTTCGGAGCGGTCCCGAAGATTCTTTGAGGAACAACAGCGCCTGTGGGCCGATATGCTGCGGGAATTCCTGCCGGACGCGGAGGCGGTCGAGGTCCTGCTGCAACTATTTCAGGGCGCCATGCTGGTCTATCTGGTTACGGGAGACAGGGAACGCGGGCGGCGCGCGCTGGATCGGATGATCTCAATGGAAAGCGAGTTACAGAAGAAACGGCGCCCATGGCCGCGTAGTTTGCCGTAAAGCGGACAGATAGGCGAAACAAAACGTTGAAGATTGGTCGGGGCGCGCGGATTTGAACCGCGGACCCCCTGCGCCCAAGGCAGGTGCGCTACCAGGCTGCGCTACGCCCCGACATAATCAGCAGAATTGATTCTAAAGCACCTTTCAACTTTAATACCACTCCGTATCTCGGTTTCCAGCTGTGTTTGCTTCCGATCACCATTCTCTACGGCATTCTCCAGTGCTGGACGCCGTGCTATCCCACAACCGTTTGGTGTCGTGGGGCATCCTAGACAAGCCAAAAAGAGTTTTGGCATGGAAGGTGTGCATGTCGTTTGTGCGGTTTGTGGTGGCGGGTTTCGCCGCCCTCCTCGTGCCGGCGGAGGCTGGCGGAAAAAGCTGCGGGTTTTCTCGCACGCATTTCGGCGCGCACTTTTGCCCGCGCTTCTGCCCGCACATCTGCGACGTTATCTGCGGAGTGCCAACTCCGTGAGCGACCGGGAATCGAGCGCGGTTGCAGGCGTGGATCCTTCGCTTTCGGACTCACCTATCTCATTGCCCACTTTCTCTCTGGGATTGATCAACAAGTTTTTCGAGTGGTTTGGCGATCTAGGGATATTTTTCTGGCAGGTTTTGCGCGCGGCCATTACGCCACCGTTCGAATTCCGCGAATTGTATCGGCAACTGGATGAGGTCGGATCCATGTCTTTGCCGCTCGTCGCCCTGGCCGGCGCTGCCACCGGCGTCGTGCTCTCGCTGGAAGCCCGTTACAGTTTGACTCGCTTCGGGGCTAAGTCGCTGCTGCCAGCGGCGATTGTGTTCTCGGTGATTCACGAGACCGGCCCGATTATCACAGGTCTGGTCGTAAGTGGTCGCGTGGGCGCTGGCATTGGCGCGGAGTTGGCGTCGATGAAGGTTACGGAGCAAATCGATGCCATCGAGGCGTCCGCGGTGAATCCTTACCGGCTGTTGGCAGCGACCCGCATCGTCGCTTGCATTCTGATGCTGCCTTTGCTGACTCTTGCCAGCGACTTATGCGGCGTGATTACAGGATGGGTAACTCAGGCCATGGCTGAGCCGCTTTCGCTTCGACAGTTCATCAATGATGGCTTCAAGGGGGCGGACTTCAATGACTTCCTGCCTCCTACGTTTAAGACCGCTGTTTTCGGGTTGATTATTGGGCTGATCGCGTGTTTTCAGGGAATGCGTACTCAGGGAGGTGCCGCCGGTGTGGGTCGCGCGGCCACAAGCTCGGTGGTCTTATCTTCGCTGTTCGTTATCCTGGCGGATGTCGTACTGGTGAAACTCATTCTTCGGTTCTTTCCCTGATGTTCTTGCCGATAACTCCGACCAGCCAGCGCTCGAAACCATTATGGACACAATCGATCAAATTGCGGTGCAGCGAGAAAAAAACGACGCCGACGATCGGATGCCTGCGGTCACCGTCGAGAACCTGCATAAGTCTTTTGGAACGCAAAAGGTTTTGGATGGCGTTAGTCTCACCGTGGGTCGGGGTGAAACCCTGGCGGTGCTGGGGCGCAGTGGCACCGGTAAGAGCGTTTTACTGAGGATCATCATCGGCCTGGAGAAGCCTGACTCGGGATCGGTTCGCATTCAAGGTCAAAATATTGAGGGTCTCGTCCTCGATCAACTGAGCGAGATCAGGAAAAAGATGGGTTTTCTCTTCCAACACGCCGCGCTCTACGATTCGCTGAACGTGGAACAGAACGTGGCTTTTCCACTCCAGCACCACAAAAGGGAGATGTCAAAAGCTGAGCAGAAGGATCGGGTCAAGCAGTTACTGGCGGAAATGGGTATGGAGAAGGATCTTCATAAGATGCCTTCGGACATTTCCGGCGGGATGCAGAAACGGGTTGGGTTGGCGCGCGCGCTGGCATTGGAGCCCGCGATTCTGTTGCTGGACGAACCTACCGCGGGTCTCGACCCCATTAGCGCCGGCGAAATTGATGATTTAGTTCTCAAGCTGCAGGCCGAACATCATATGGCATCCATCGTCGTAACTCACGATCTGCACAGCGCGAAGACGATTGCAAACCGCCTGGCTTTAATTGACAAGGGCCGGGTGGTGATCGATGGCAGCTTTGACGATCTTCAGAAAAGCGATATCGAGTTTGTCAGGGAATTTCTAAAGCAGTCGTAGGGGGGATTTATGTCGAGAGCGGCGCGATTGGGGGCCTTCATTGTTACCACGCTGGCGATTCTGGTTGCCGGTATTTTCATTATCGGGAGCAAACAGTATCTCTTCAGCTCGACTTACAAATTGAAAGCGCATTTTGACAACGTGGCAGGCCTGGACGCTGGAGCGGATGTGCGGGTGGGCGGGGTCCACAGCGGAACTGTAAGCAGCATCCAGTTGCCGCACACGCCGGGCGAGAAAATCACTGTGGTGATGGATCTTACGAAGTCGACACACGAGATCATCAAACAAGACTCCGTGGCGAGCATCGAAACCGAAGGGTTACTGGGCAATGAATATCTCGCAATTTCGTTTGGATCCGCCGGGAAAGGCGAGGTGCGGGATGGCGATACCATTGCAAGCCAGCCACCACTCGAAATGGCGGATCTGCTGAAGAAGACGAACGATATCCTGGACGGCAGTCAGCAGGCCATTCAGAACACCACGCAGGCGACGGCCAATCTGGCGTCGATCAGCGCCAAGATCAACTCGGGGCAGGGAACTGTGGGCGCGTTGGTGAACGATAAGCAGCTCTATAACAACCTGGAACAAACTTCGAGCTCGATGCGCGACACCATGGTCGCGGCGCAAGCAGGCGTGACTGATTTCCAGGAAAATATGGAAGCGATGAAGCACAATTTTTTTCTGCGCGGTTTCTACAAGAAGCGTGGTTACGAAGATTCCACCGAACTCACTCAAAACGAGGTCGAGCGCCTGCCGCAGGAAACTCCGATCAAAGAGTTTACCTACCCGGCGAAGCAGCTTTTCGACAAGCAAGACACGGCGAAACTGAAGAATCAGAAATCTCTAGACGCGAGCGGCGAGTTCTTGGCGAATAACCAGTTCGCGTTTGCGGTGATTGTCGCGTCGGCTGGCATGGAGGGGGATAGTCAGAAGGACTTGGTGCTAACGGAAGCTCGGGCCGCAGTTGTGCGCGAGTACCTGGTCGAGCACTTCGGATTTGACGATAGTCAGCTAAAAACTCTGGGCGAGGGCAAAGGACAAGATTCAAATTCGAATGGCGGATGGGGAACGGTGCGGATCTTGATCTATCCTGCTGGCACCGAAATTCCGCCGAACAAGCAAACGCCGCCAAGCATTTCATCCAAGGCAGCCTCTAACCAGGCAGACCAAAGTTCGGCAACATCGACTGTGAACCCAGAGAAGTGAACGAGGGTCGCAAGCGTCAGAGAACTACATTCTCAACCGGGCGGCGCGGGCTGGCGTGGGCCGCGAGGGTTGGATAACCCATGTAGAAGACGAAAGTGGGCTGCCAGGTGGCGTCACCCAGAAGTTCAGCCAGCAAGTTGGCTGAGTGAGGAGGCAGGGCGAGAGCCTTCTCATGGTCGATCATTTCTACGGACTCGTTGCAGGGGCGTCCGGCGATGCCGCGAGCGGTCGCCAGCAAATGCGCCCTTTGCCAAATCCTTCCGGCGCGCAAACAATCTTCGCGGTCGTAACGGTC
Organism: uncultured Acidobacteriaceae bacterium; assembly: GCA_963699405.1. GTDB lineage: Bacteria > Acidobacteriota > Terriglobia > Terriglobales > Acidobacteriaceae > Acidiflorens. The sequence continues at coordinate 279,148 of CAVOTW010000012.1, forward strand.
GTGGACGGCGATGATGCCCATCAGCGGGGCCGACAACATCAGCTTCGCGTACCCATCTTTTTCGCCTCTCGACGCAAGCCGGCGCAGCATCCACAGCGGCATCGTTTTGGCAATGGCCGTCTTGATGGGAGGTAGGCCGAAGGCATCGACCGTGAGCCCATCGCGAAATTTTTGGACCTCACTCCAGTTCGTGCGAACCCATGGATGGCTGCCACGATCCACAGCGGGGTCGGCATAGATTTCGTCATTCGCTGCGGCAGTGATTTCGACGAGCTTTTTTCGGTCGGCTTCTGCCGTCAGGAGAAAAAGTTTAACGTCTGGTTCATCGTCGCTGGCCAAGCGGCTGAGAATGTCGACGAAATCAACGGGCAGCGGTTTTTCCGGGATATATTTGCCGCGGTTGGTGTGGCGGCGCGGGATCGTGTCGTACAACTCGCTTGGCTCCCGGCTTGCCCGCGAGCGAGATCGACGCGCGCCAGGAGTTCGGGTTTGGGATCGGTGGGAATCGGGCCCAGCTTGCCAGGTAGCAGCGTCATGATTGCCGTGTAACCATTCGCGGCGGCTGCCTGCATCAGGTTCTCGAGAGCGCAGCCCATCCCGATGTGTTCTTCCCGCAGGTAAGGGATCGAGGGCGCCCCGACATTTCTCTTCGTGTCGATATACAACTCAATCGAAGAATTCGTCACTTTGAAAAGCCATGGCTGGGTATTGTGCGGACTCGCGGCTAAAATCGCGGCGCGCACCGGTGCCAGCGTTCCGGCGCTCGAATCTCTTGCGCCAGTTCTTCCATGGTTCGTAAGCCGGTCCTTCGCCGACGCTAAACACGCCCTGATCATAGGCGCGCCAGACTCCACCGCCGATGACGGCGATGGTGATGGCTCCGGCGCCTTTCAGGAATGATCTGCGTTGCATCGAACGCCTTCCCAGTTGGCATTGTGCGTAGTCCCATGATAGGCCGCCATCATGCGACCGCAGCAACGAGACTCTCGACCGCCATTGCCGGGAATCCAATCGACTGAAGTGCCGCGTGTTCACGCTGGCAGCTCGCAGAGCGGAGGCAACTGTTCGGCAGGATCGCGAATCATACTTCCTCGACTATAATCCTGGGGCAATTTGGAGCCGGAAAAAGGAGACCCGATTGACCGCTGATACCCACGAGCATCGTCCCCTCGATCCTAGCCATCAACTTCCGGCTCACGGTTCGACTTCTCACCGGCGCAAAAAATGGTGGATCGTCACATTGATTCTGTTGTTGCTGGCTACAGCGTGCTGGCCGTCATGCTGGTATGGCGCAACGACGAGGCTGCGAAAAAGAAGAAGCCCGCGCCTCCAAAGATCACGATCACGACCGTGACGGCCAAGAAGGGTGACATCGGCGTTTACATTGACTCTATCGGCACGGTGACTCCGGTATATACCGATTCGATTACTGCGCAGGTGAATGGCGTGGTCGTCGCCGTGCACTTTAAGGAAGGGCAGCTGGTAAGTAAAGGCGATCCGCTGATTGACATCGATCCGCGCCAATATCGCGCCAATCTTTTGCAGGCGCAAGGTGCGCTCGAGCGTGACCAGAACGTGCTGGCACAGGCCGAGATGGACCTGCAGCGCTATCAGCGACGCATGGGCGCAAAACGCGATTGCGAAGCAGCAATGGAGGACCAGGAAAAACTCGTGCTGCAGGACGAAGGGCACTGTAAAGAACGACGAGGGAACGGTGCAGTACGACCAGGTGCAGGTCGATTTCTGCCATATCACCGCGCCCATCTCTGGCCGGGTGGGATTACGGCTGGTGGATCCGGGCAACCTGGTGCAGTCGGCTGGAACCGTCACTCTGGCGGTGATCACGCAGTTGACGCCGATCACCGTGATTTTCACCATACCGGAAGACAGCCTGGGCCCGGTGGCGGCGCAACTGCGCAAGAAGGCTAAGCTCACGGTGGATGCCTTTGATCGAACGGCGCAGACAAAAATTGCAGGCGGGCAGCTGCTGACAATCGACAACCAGATTGACACCACGACGGGGACGGTGAAGGGAAGAGCGGTCTTCGAGAATAAGAATGATGTTCTTTTCCCCAACCAGTTTGTGAACACGCGGCTGCTGGTGAATACGCTGCAGGGAGTGACGTTGGTTCCCGCATCCGCGATTCAGCAGAACGGGCAGGCATCGTTCGTGTACGTGATTCAAAACGATAAGGCGGAAATGCGCGCGTAAAGCCGGGAGTTACCGATGGCGGAATGGCGCAGGTGGACGGCATCAATCCCGGAGACGTTGTCGCAAACAGCAGCTTCGATAAGTTGCAGAACAACACGGCGGTGGCTGTTTCGAAATCCGAGCGTGGTCTGAGTTCGAAGCCGAGCTCGGCCAAGCCCGCCCGCCAGCAGCGGGAGCAGCGCTCCGTGAGTCCCTCTCGCCCGTTTATTTTGCGGCCGGTCGCCACTGCTTTGCTGATGGCGGCAATTCTTCTGGTCGGGATTGTCGGCTATTTCCAACTGCCGGTCTCGGCCTTGCCCGAAGTGGATTATCCGACGATTCAGGTGCTCACGTTTTATCCGGGAGCCAGCCCGACCGTGATGGCGACGACGGTAACCGCGCCTCTGGAGCGCCAATTCGGCGAACTGCAGGGGTTGAGCCAGATGACCTCGACCAGTTCGGGCGGCACTTCCGTCATCGTGCTGCAGTTCACTCTCTCTTTGAATATCGATGTCGCGGAAGAAGAGGTGCAGTCGGCGATCAACGCGTCGCAGAGCCTGTTGCCATCCATTCTGCCGGCGCCGCCGGTCTACAGTAAGACGAATCCCGCCGATGCTCCCGTGCTCACGCTGGCCATCACCTCAAATTCCATGCCGCTTTCTCAGGTTGAGGATCTGGTGGACACGCGGCTTGCGCCCAAGATTTCGCAGCTCAGCGGAGTCGGCCTGGTCACGATCAGCGGCGGCCAGAAGCCTGCCGTCCGCATTCAAGCCAATCCGACGGCGCTGTCGTCCTACGGCATCAACCTGGAAGACCTGCGCACGGCGCTGACCAGCGCCAGCGTGAACGCCGCCAAAGGCAACTTCGATGGGCCGCGCCAGGATTACCAGATCGACGCCAACGATCAACTGGTCACCAGCGACGACTATCGGAATGTTGTGGTTGCCTACCGCAACGGCGCGCCGGTCATGCTGACCGACGTGGCGCGGATTGTGAATGGCGTCGAGAACAATAATCAGGCCGCGTGGATGAACCAGACCCCGGCGGTCATCCTGAACGTGCAACGCCAGCCGGGAGCCAACACGATCGCGTGGTCAAGAGCATCAAGCAACTGCTGCCGCAGCTTGAGGCCAACCTGCCCGCGGGCATCCAGGTGACCACGCTTACCGATCTTACGACCGCCATCGAAGCATCGGTTTCCGACGTTGAGTTCGAATTGCTGTTGACGGTCGGACTCGTGGTGCTGGTCATTTTCCTTTTCTTGCGCAGTCTCTACGCCACCATTATTCCGAGCGTGGCGGTGCCGCTTTCACTGGTCGGCACTTTCGCGGCGATGTACGTCCTGGGCTACAGCCTGGATAACTTATCGCTGATGGCGCTGACCATTTCCACCGGTTTCGTGGTGGATGATGCCATCGTGATGATCGAGAACATCTCGCGCTACATCGAAGAAGGCGATCCGCCCATGGAAGCGGCGCTCAAGGGCGCGGAGCAGATTGGCTTCACCATTCTCTCGCTGACCGTGTCGCTCATCGCCGTGCTGATTCCGCTGTTGTTCATGGGCGACGTGGTGGGGCGCCTGTTCCGCGAGTTTGCCGTCACCCTGGCCGTCACCATCATTGTTTCGGCAGTGGTCTCGCTGACGCTCACCCCGATGATGAGCGCGCGAATCTTGCGGCACAACCCAAAGGAGAAGCAGGGGCGCGTCTATCAAGCCACGGAGCGTGCTTTCGAGGGGATGATCGCGTTCTATGGCCGCACGCTGAAGGTTGTCCTTCGCTTACCAGACGATTACTCTGCTGGTCGCGGTTTGGCCACCCTGGTGCTCACGGTTTTCCTTTACATCATCATCCCAAAGGGTTTTTCCCGGTGCAGGACACGGGCGTCATCCAGGGCATATCGCAGGCGCCGCCGACGATTGGCTACAAGGCCATGGCCGAGAAGCAGCAGGAGCTTACCAAGGCGGTTCTGGAGGACCCGGCGGTGGAAAGCGTTTCGTCGTTTATCGGCGCCGATGGAACCAATACGACCACCAACAGCGGCCGGATGTCGATCAACCTGAAGCCGCTCGACCAGCGCAAGATCAGCGCGTCCGACGTGATCCGCAGGCTCACCTCGCGCGTGAACCAGGTGCAGGGGATCAAGTTGTTTATGGAGCCGGTGCAGAACATCACCGTGGATGACCGGGTGAGCCGCACGCAATACCAGTACACGCTGGAAGACCCCAACGCCGATGAACTGAACGACTGGACCAACCGTTTCGTCGACCGGCTGAAGCAGTTGCCGGAACTGGAAGACGTGGCCACCGATCAACAGCTGGGCGGGCTGGCCGTGTCACTGGTGATCGACCGGGTCACCGCCTCGCGACTGGGCATTGCGCCCACGACCATCGATAACACTCTGTATGACGCCTTTGGCCAGCGGCAGATCAGCACCATGTATACGCAAGTGAATCAGTACCACGTGGTGCTGGAGAGTGAGCCGCAGTTTCAGAAAGATCCCAACAAGCTGAACAAGCTCTACATCCAGGCGAATGCGTCGGCGGGCGCAACCGGCGCGGGAGCCGCTTCGTCGTTCGCGTCCTCCGGATCATCTTCCGCGGGATCGAATGCGCTGACGGTTCCGCACTAGTACACTCCGGCGGCAAATACTTTGACTCCGCCCGCGAATGCGCTTTCGCCGATCGCTGCTTCGACGCCGAGACGGGAGCAAACTCCGCTGGGGCCACCAGTTCGGCCAGAGCCAATGCCGTGCCGCTGAGCGCTTTCTCGCACTTCGAGAAGACGACCGAGGCGCTCTCCATCACCCACCAGGGTCAATTTCCGGCCATCACCGTGTCTTTCAATCTGGCGCCGAATGCCGCGCTGGGCGAGGCCATTACGGCGGTCGACAAAGTGCAGAAAGACATGCACATGCCTCCCAGCCTGCAGGCCGGGTTTCAAGGCACTGCGGCATCGTTCACCAATTCGCTGGCCAATGAGCCGTTGCTGATTCTGGCCGCGCTGGTCACGGTCTACATCGTGCTTGGAGTTTTGTACGAGAGCTTCATCCACCCGATCACGATTCTGTCCACGCTGCCGTCCGCGGGCGTGGGCGCTTTCCTCGCGCTGCTTCTCTTTCACCAGGATTTAAGCGTGGTGGCGATCATCGGCATTGTGCTGCTGATCGGCATCGTGAAAAAGAACGGCATTATGATGGTCGACTTCGCGCTGGAAGGTGAGCGGAAGCACGGAAAGAACGCGACGGACGCAATTTATGAGGCCTGTCTGCTCCGCTTCCGTCCCATCATGATGACCACCATGGCCGCGCTGCTGGCGGGACTGCCGCTGGCGCTGGGAACGGGTTTCGGTTCCGAGTTGCGCCGGCCGCTGGGCATCGCCATGGTGGGCGGACTGCTGTCTGAGCCAGGTGCTCACGCTTTACACCACGCCTGTCATCTACATCTTCTTTGACAATCTGGCGCACCGGTTTGCGAGCAAACCGAACCGCACCCCGAGAGCCGGAGGCGCAGAACTGGCAGGGCCGGCATGAACATCTCCGCGCCCTTCATTCGCCGGCCCGTGGCTACGACGCTGCTTACGGTGGCGGTTGCTCTTGCCGGGGCGGTTGCGTTTGAGGTGCTGCCGGTCGCGCCTTTGCCGGAGGTCGACTTCCCGACGATTTCAGTCAGTGCGGGCTTGCCCGGAGGCAGCGCCGACATAATGGCGTCGTCCGTTGCCACTCCGCTGGAGCGGCAGTTCGGTCATATTGCCGGAGTGACGGAGATGACTTCCGCCAGCACGCTCGGCAGCACCTCAATCACCATTCAGTTCGACCTCAGCCGCGACATCGACGGCGCGGCGCGCGATGTGGAGGCTGCCATCAATGCGGCGCGAACCTATCTGCCCACCAACCTGCCGGGCAATCCGACCTATCGCAAGGTCAATCCGGCCGATGCGCCGATCATGATTCTTGGCCTTACCTCCGACAAATACGGTCCCGACAAGATGTATGACGAAGCCTCTACCGTCCTGGAGCAGAAGTTGTCGCAAATCCAGGGCGTGGGCCAGGTCATTGTCGGAGGGGGCGCGTTGCCGTCCGTGCGCGTGGACGCAAACCCCACACAATTGGCCAACTACGGACTTACTCTTAGCAATTTGCAATCCGTGCTGAGCCTGCAGAACGCCGACCTGGCCAAGGGCCAAATCTCCGATGGCGTGGTGACCGCCGACATTCTTGCCAACGACCAGATTTCGCACGCCGCCGACTACAAGCCGCTGATCGTCGGTTATAACAAAGGCGCGGCAGTTCGCCTGTCTGATGTCGCCGAGGTGACGGACTCCGTGGCTAACATTCGTGCTGCCGGCTATTTGAATGGCAAGCGCGCGATTACAGTCATCATCTTCCGCCAGCCCGGCGCCAACATCATTGACACCGTCGACGGCATCCGCGCGCAACTTCCGTTCATCGAGGCATCCATTCCGCTGGGCATCGATACCACCATCGTTCTGGATCGCACCACTACCATCCGCGCGTCGGTCAGTGACGTAGAGAGGACGCTGATCATTTCCATCGGCCTCGTCATTCTGGTGGTGTTTGTCTTCCTGCGCAACGGCCGCGCCACGCTCATTCCCGCAGTCGCAGTGCCGGTGTCGCTGGTCGGCACGTTCGCCGTGATGTATCTGTTCGGATACAGCCTGGACAATCTCTCGCTAATGGCCATGACCATTGCAACGGGGTTTGTGGTCGACGATGCCATCGTAGTGATGGAAAATATCGCGCGTCATCTGGAAAATGGCATGGCGCCCTTTGCCGCGGCGTTGAAGGGGGCCGAAGAAATCGGGTTTACGGTCTTCACCATCAGCATCTCGTTGATTGCCGTCTTTATTCCACTTCTGATGATGGGCGGAATCGTGGGCCGGCTGTTTCGCGAATTTGCGGTCACTCTTTCGACGGCCGTTTTCGTGTCCATGATCATCTCGCTGACGACGACGCCGATGATGTGCGCCTACTTGTTGAAGAACGAGCGCGCAGAAAAACATGGCCGTTTGTATATGGCGAGCGAAAAGTTTTTCGACGGCGTGCTCTCTTTGTACCGCAACTCCCTGCGCTGGGTGCTTGACCATCCGACTCCTACCCTCGTTGTACTCTTCATCACCATCGCGCTGAATGTGGTGCTGATCATCAAGATTCCCAAGGGCTTTTTCCCGGTGGAAGACACGGGAGCCATCCAGGGCAGCGTGCGTGGGCCGCAGGATGCATCCTTCCCGTCGATGAACGACTCCATACGGCAGATCGGTGCCGTAATCAAAAGTGATCCCGCGGTTGCAAACGTGATTGCGTTCTCCGGCGGCAGTGGTGCGACCAATACCGGCTCGCTGTACATTGCCCTGAAGCCGCTCGGAGAACGCAACAGCAGTGCCTCGCAAATCATCGACCGGTTGCGTCCGAAATTGAACCGTCTGCCGGTGGCTTCGGCGTTTCTGCAAGCCGCGCAAGATCTGCGGATCGGCGGCCGCTCGAGCAATGCGATGTACCAGTACACGCTGCAAGCCGACAATGTGCAGGATCTTTCGACGTGGGGCCCGAAGATCTTAACCCAGATGCAGCACCTGCCGGGTCTGCAGGACGTGAGCTCGGACCAGCAAAATGGCGGTCTGGACGAACTGCTGAACTATGATCGCATAACCGCGGCGAAGCTTGGCCTCACGGTGCAATCCCTGGACTCGGCGTTATACGGCGCATTCGGCCAGTCGCAGGTGTCCATCATCTACACGCAGTTAAATCAGTATTACGTAGTGCTGGAAGTTGCCCCGCAGTATTGGCAAAGCCCGGAGGGATTGAAAGACATCTATCTTCATACCGCGAGCAGCAGCAATAGCAGCAACAATATTCCGCTGCTGGCGGTAGCGACGGCCCATGCCAACAATACCCCGTTGGCCGTCAACCACACGGGCTTATTTCCTTCGGTGACGGTGTCCTTTAATCTCGCAGCGGGCAAGTCGTTGAGCGACGCCACGTTGGCCATTGATCAGATGCAAAAGCGGCTCGGCGCTCCTTCCACGCTGCAAGGTTTTTTTGCGGGAACGCTGGAGGCCTACCAGCAGTCTCTCGGCACCGAGCCAGTACTGGTTGTGACCGCGCTGCTGGCGGTCTACATCGTTCTCGGCATCTTGTATGAAAGCCTGGTTCATCCGCTGACGATCATCTCCACGCTGCCATCGGCGAGCGTAGGCGCAATGCTGGCTCTGATGCTGTTCAAGCAAGATCTGAACATCATCTCCATCATTGGCATCGTGCTGCTGATCGGGATCGTAAAAAAGAACGCCATCATGATGATCGATTTCGCGCTGGAGGCGGAGCGCAAGGAGGGAAAGAAGCCGATCGACTCGATTTTTGAGGCGTGCATGTTGCGCTTCCGTCCCATCCTGATGACGACGATGGCTGCGTTATTGGGCGCTTTGCCGTTGGCGCTGGGGACGGGCACGGGATTTGAACTGCGCCGGCCGCTGGGCATCACGATTGTGGGCGGGCTGATTTTGAGTCAGTTGCTCACGCTCTATACCACGTCCGGTCGTCTATTTGGCGTTCGACCGGCTGCGGTTACGCATGCAGGGAAGGCGGCACGCGTCCTTCACTATGGGGCAGGACCAGCCCCCAGCGGTACGGATTGAGATTATTACGTGGTGACGCTTGGCCCGTCCGGGGCGGGGCAAAGCCCCGCCAACACACGGTCTGGTTGAAAAGGGGAGGTGACCTTCGTGACATCCCCTAAAGGTGGAATGCCCTTGCTGGGCACGCTCGGACTATAATCTGCTTCGGAAGTCATGCCCAGTTCACGCTACGCATTGGTGACCTACGTTCGGAATCCGGTTGGCGAGTTCGTCGCACAGCTGCGACAGGAACTCCACCCCAGGATCGCTCACATGCCGGCCCATCTCACCATTCTCCCTCCGCGGGAACTGGTGGGAACGGAAGCGGCGGCGCTGGAATTTCTGGAAGAGGCTTGCAGCCGCGTGGTTCCGTTTAGCGTGGAACTGGGAGACGTGGAAACATTTCTCCCGACCACTCCGACCGTGTTTATCCAGGTAAAGCGTGCGGCTTATCGGATACGCGAACTGCACGATCAACTCTGTGGCAAAGGGTTGCATTGCGACGAGAGTTGGCCTTACATTCCGCATCTGACAATCTTGAAAGCAGAAACCGACGAGCAGGCAGAGCGCGGCGTTAGCGCTGGCACGGGAGCGCTGGGCGCAGTTTCCGGGCAAGCGCGAGGTTCCGTGGAAGAGCTGATGTTCGTGCGCGAGAATGGAACGGTTACTGGCAGGATCTGGCGCCGGTGCCATTGGGCCGCGGCCAATTGTCCTCGAAGTTGTAGTCCAGGAAAAACCGAGCGCTACCCGTCCCGGGTCACGGCTTTATACGGGTTCGCGATCCTTCTGCAATCCCCCCTGAAAACCCGCAACCAGCGGCCCGTTTCGCGGACCGGACGTACATGTACTTTCCACCCGTTGCCAAGTCCATCGGCCGGATTACCATAGATTTAACGGGCTGCATCGCCGAGCGCCGGATCCCAGGCTGCGGGCTTGATCGAAGCTTCGATCAGAAGTTCGATCGGAAGAGTGCAATATGCAAATTGGGGTTTATGGATCCGGCTACCTCGCCACCGTCATTTCCGCCTGTCTCGCCGATTTCGGCACACCCGTTTGCTGCTGTCATGCCGACGGCACGAGCATCATGGAAGTCGCCAAAGGCAACATTCCTTTTTTCGAAAAGAATCTTCAGGAAGTGATTCGGCGCAACGTGCGCTCCGGACGGCTGGTGTATTCGGCGGACCCGGAAGAATTGGCGCGCAAGGCACAGGTAATTTTTCTGGCGGAAGATTCCGCGCAGGGACTGGAAGAACTCGTAGCTCCGCCTGGCGAACGCGGCGGGCCGATTCCAGGTGCTGTCGATCGTGACCCCGGGCCGGGTGGGTTCGACCACAAAGATCGACAAAACCCTGAAAGAAAAAGGGCTGAAGAGCCTGCTGGTGTGCCAGCCGATGTTCTTTCACCAACGGCTGCGCGGTGGAGGACTTCAACTGGCCCGACCGCATTATTCTCGGGACGCCTTCGAGCGAAGCGGTTTCCACGCTGAAGCAGATTTTTCATCCGCTGGTGATGCGCGGAGTTCCGGTGCTGGTCACGAATTACGAAACGGCGGAATTGGCGCGCGAGGCGACGACGGCTTTTGTGGCGACCAAGATTTCGTTCATCAACGAAATTGCCAGCTTGTGCGAACACGTGAACGCCGATGCCGTCAGCCTGTCGCTTGCCCTGGGGCTGGACAAGAAAATTGCGCCGCGCTGCCTGCAACCGGGCGCCGGCATGGGTGGAATTTTCGCCGAGAGCGATATGGAATCGATCACCGGGACTGGCGCGCGAGAACCGTGTTGACCTGAAAGTGCTGAATGCCGCGCGCGAGGTGAACCTGAAACTGGCGGACCGGCTCATGCAAAAAGTGGCCGGCGCGCTCGATACCGTGTGGAACAAGGACGTCGGCATTCTGGGGCTGTGCGTTTCAAGCCGAACACGAATTCGGTGGCGGGATCGGCTTCTCTGCAACTGGCGCAAAACCTGCTTGCCGGGGGAGCGCGTGTGCGGGCTTATGATCCGGCGGCGATTCCCGATGCGCGGCTGCAACTGAATGGCATGGTGAAGTACTGCGAATCCGCCTACGGAGTTTGCGAGGGAGTGGATGCCCTGGTGGTCGCGACGGGCTGGCCTGAATTCCGGACGCTCGATTTCGCCAAGATCCGCCACCTGGTGAAACGGCCGATCATCATCGACACCAAGAATCTGCTCGACTCGTCGCGTCTGCGCGCCATGGGATTCCAATACATGGGCATGGGGCGAGTGTAGGCGAACCGCGGCAAGCCATCGTTCCGTATCAGATCAGGTTTTCGTATCCGGGCATCGCTTTAGCGATGCCAATAATCTCGAAATGGACCGCCCCTTCAGGCGCAGTACGCCCGTACTTCCGCCGCAATTGCTATAATCGTTGTCTGTACAACCACTCTGCGGTGGGAGTAGCTCAACTTGGTAGAGCATCGGACTGTGGCTCCGACGGTTGCGGGTTCAATTCCCGTCTCCCACCCCCAATTCCAAAGAACTTAGCTCCCACTTTTGGTCAGTCTACTGACTGATCGCTCGTTCAGCGACTTTCGAGGTTGCGTCCCGCAGGGCATCACTCACGGGGTCCCCATAGACATTCATGGTCACCCTGATGTCTCCGTGGCGCATTGCCCGCTGCTGCACGCTGATGGGGGTTCCAAGCTCATCCAGCCATGCGCGATAGCTGTGGCGAAAACTATGCGCCGAGACGTGCTTGATTCCAGCATCCTGACACGCTCTTCCGAGCTTCTCGTAAAAGCAGGTGTATGAGCGTGGCATCTTTCCGCTTAGATCGGGCGAAGCAAATACCCAATCCTCCAGTTCTGTGTATTCACTTTGCTGTTTGTGCGACCGGAGAACTTCTAGCAAACGAGCGTCCAGCGAAAGCGGTTTAGCAGAGTGGACTGTCTTGACCTCTCCTGTGATCTGCTTGACTACCGCACGGCGCAAGGTCAACTCCCCACTCAGCCAGTCGATGTCCTGCCATTGCAATCCGGCCAACTCCGACCATCGCAGACCCAAGCAGACGCTCACAATGGTCATTGTTCGGTACGGCTCCGTTAGCACCTCGCGGAGACGACGGAACTCCTCCAGAGTCATTGTCCGCGCCTTGCGGCCGGGCTTCGATGCATTCTTGACCGTGACAAGTTCCATGGGATTGCGGACGGTCGGGATTAATTCTGCCCACATCGCATATTCGCAGACAACCGAAAGGACCATGCGGATGTTGACCTTGCTCTTGGGTTCGAGATCGAGACCCGCTAGCCAAAGCTCGACCGTACGGGGCTTAAGTTCCAGTATGGGACTGGCTCCCCACTTGGGCAGAATGTAGTTCTTGGCCCAAGTGATATATCCACGTTGAGTTGATGCGCGTGTTGGCATCTTCTCTTTGCGGTAGCCCTCCCAGACAGCAGCGACGGAGAGCGGTTTCGGGGCTGGCCCGGCAATGATCGTCGCTCGAAGCGACTCCGCCGCCTGCATTGCGTGTGCTTTCGTCGGAAGCTCTTTCTTTGTGCCGATGCGCTCGGCTTTGCGTTTTCCGCTTTTATAGTGACGGAAAAACCATGTTCTAGTCTTAGCGTCCAAAAAGACGCATCCTGTCTGAAACCGTTTTCTGCGTGTCTGCATCTACTTAACTCGCTTTCAGCAGAGCAGTCGGGACGCGCATGAATTGTAGGCTGCGCTGGGTCTTTGGCCAAGCATCATCGCCGCGGCCCCGATATGACGAATTTAGTGACCTCCGAAATGCGAAACCGCCAAGTCTTGCGTTTCGAGCCAGAAATGCGATGGGCTGGCAAACGACCTTCCCGTGCCATTTTTGCCACAGTGCGTGGGCTGATGTTGAGATACTTTGCGATTTCTGTAGCGCTGACAAAAGATTCCACGAGATGTTCGTGCTGTGGACCCGGGCACATTTATCACCGCCCTTGAGCTACCCTAGGCTCCTGCTTCGAGCGGCGGGTCGTCGAACACGGTACCCTTTTGTGCCGTCTCCAAGGATAACGACGTCCAATTCGTTTTTGATCCGATTGAGAGTCGAGTGAATACTCACGATGGGATTTGATTGGTAGGCGCGAAAATCGTAGCCCGTTCTCACAAGTTGGTCGCGTATTTGCATCGGCGTCAGATACTCTCTTCCGGCGCGAGCGAGCACGCGCCTGACTGCCTGCGTCAAGCTCTGCCCTGATTTATTCACTTCGTCGAGGGCCTCGGCATACGCGGCTTTCTCCTTTTCATCCATCAACTCAAATGTTGCCGCTGCAAGTTTCTTCAGCTTGTCGATCTCTTCGTCGAGTTGCTGTTTGCGAGCACCAAGCTCCGCGAGCTTTTGCAAGTAGTTGGAGAAATTTGTTCCGTATTCCGTCATAATGTGTTAGTCTGCCTAACAAATAAAAATTTGTCAATAAACTTATCTAACTTCGATAGACGGAAGTTGGGTAAGGCAGGGACCCAAAATGAAACGCAAAAACTGGCTCGATGTGGACATGGCAAGTTCGGAATTGGGGGTGTCATTTGAAACGATCCGTGCGGGAGCCCTACAGCCTGATCGACTACCAAGTGATGTTCGCGGTGTGCGCTGTCGGCCGGGACGGTACTGACGACATCACTACGCCCAAGACCGTCACGAACATCGTCCACATCGTCAACCAATTTGCCCGTGCCGACTACAGCCGCGAGCAAATCGTCTGCACGCTGGATTCTCTGGTCGCGCTGGAGATGCTCAACAAGGTGGGCGATGGATACAACCGCCGCGAGCATATCGTGTGCCGCAACATCGGCGGCTTGTGTCCCGATAACCGTCGCCTGATGGCGATTGTCGAGATGTTCGCCGACGAGGGACGGCTGGTGTGGAACTGGATGCTAGCACCGGAGGATTGTGACCAGTACAACGGGGCAGTCGGAAAAGTATTGGACGCGGATTTCGCGAAGGACATGGTGAACGCCGAAGGCAGCTTGGCTGCGCTGCGGGGCACCGTCAAACGCTACAAGGTGATAGATGTGCCCGTGCCGCAGGGCAAGTACGGACTGGGGGCGAACTGAATGGAGATGTTTGTTGACAGAATCATCCGTCTGTTGGAACAGCGCAAGCCCATTCGCTTGCTCTCGCCGTCCGTTGATGCGGACAAAGAAGCGGCCGAACTTCAAGAACTTAAAGAGCAGATGAAGCGGTTGTCGGGCGCATGGTCGAACATGCTGGTTCAGAACTTCTACGACACGCTGTTTCCACCGCTGCCCCCGGACGATAGTCCACTCGCTATCAAAAAAAATACTGAAAAAATCGCCGAGCGCGACACGTTGACAAGACTTTCAAACGCCGCGCCCCTCGGGCCGCCGTTTGAGGTTTTCACAATGGAATACCGCCGCTCGTCGGGATCACGCTATTGCTACCTCATCCTCAGCGACCGCGAGAACAAGAAATACACCGTCACCCAGATGTTCGAGGGAAAACACGACCCGGTGGAATTCTGGCTCGACGCCTTCGAGATTCACTTCAACCCCGACGCATGTGACATGTTCGCCCGCTATGCCTTCTTGCCTGAGTTGGAAGCGCGGGGCGGATTCGCCCTGCAAACCGCGAAGGAAGGCGCGGTCATCGTCCGGACAGCGATCCAGTGCGTGAATTGGCCGCGTGAGGATGTGCCCGTCGTGACCCTCGTCGGCGGCGCTGAAGTTCCAGTGGTAGTGGAAAATCCCGTGACTGAGCGGAAACCGAAGTCTCCCGGCGAAAAGAGCAATCCGACTCTCATAAAATTTTCGCCGTTTGTAAAAGCCATGAGGGCCGGACGACGCGACACCGAGAGCGCCGTAGGACGAGTCATTGGCCAGCATCCTGTACGGGGCCACTATGCCAACTTCAGTTATGACTTCCCAAAAGGCCAGCGCAGAGGCTACCCGCCCATCGCCCGAATCTTCGGGCGCAACTATGGAAGGCTGTGGGTGAAGCCATATCTCAGGGGGAATCCGAAGTATGGCATGAAGAAAAAGCAACGAGCGGAACTGCGCGTTGGCGATCTGACGGACCCGAACACGGGTGAGATGAAGGTGGTCACGCCCACGGTTCTGCCCGCCCCATTGCCTGAGAAAAAAGAGTCCCAGCCGATCACACACGACGAGGCGATCAAGAAAACGGGTACCGAGGGCAATTAAAGAATGAGAGTGTCAGCAATGCATAAAGAGAGAGGATTTGGCGCGTATGACTACTGCTTTCGTATCACGCATTCGCACGGAGCTTGGAAGGTTCTTCCGTTCAACATGGACACGATCACAGAGCCCACCACGTTCGCGACTTGCCTGATTGTGTTGCAGAAAAACGGACACTACTGGCTGGAATCCAACAGCCGAACGGTGAATGGGGGAACACACTTCCGCGACGATGCTATGGCACTTCTCGGCGACCTGTTTCAGCAATGGGTGTCTGGGACGTTGGGGGACAAAGTGCTGGTCGAGCAGTTCAACGACATCCGGGATTTCAGCAAGCAAGCGATCTTGGAGTCCGAGGGCAAGACTGGAGGTTTGACCATACGGGAGTTCGAGGAAATTGCGCGGGACTGGCATAGGGTGCTCGATCACGAAATACGCTTCTGGGACAAAGTGCTGCCTCCTAACGAACCAATGGGGAAATATGGATTGGGAGGTTGTCACACATAAGGCTTCCCAACTGGAGGAGTGCATGGATGCGCTGGAGCAGGTCATTAGCAGCCTTGACGAAGCGGAGAGCAATGCGGAGAGCGTTGAGTTTCCCGGGATGTACTAACCAAGGCGAATCGGCCGAGAGCTTTCACGGAAGGATGTGAAAACTTGTAGCTAAATATTCGAATGTAGGAGCAACGCCATGGCACCTAACGCTTTGGCGGCTGCGCCGGAAGCGGTCAGCGAGCAGTCCTCTAAGACACAACTCGCTGACCGCATTACCGAGGCGCAGGCCATTGTTGACACTAGGCCCGCAGATGATAGCACGGTCGGCGATGCGTCGTCCGTGGCAGGCGAGTCCCAACACGATGCGGAGCACATCTCTCTCGCATCTGACAAGAAGATCGGGTCGCAATCTGTCACTGCGACTTCACATCTATCGGAGAACGATCCAAGCTCCGTGTCAGGAGCGGCGGACCCGCACCTCCCAGAGCGTCACAGTGTCACCCCTCCCAGCGATCAGAACATCCCAGTTTTGACCCCGGAACAGGCGAACGCCCTGTTTCCGATAGAGAACTACAGCGCGTATACCGCAGAAGAACTCCACGCTGCAATCCTCGTAAATTTTAAGGAAAGCAAGCACCTGCACGGCAAGTTCACCGCGCACCTGTACGACCGCGTTCTTCCGGGAATCAACGAGAGCATTAAACGGCTCAAGAATGGAGATGAGATCAACGGTTTCTCCGGCAAACGTCAGGTGGGTGCATACCTTAAATCAATCGGCTACACAGCGGACCTCGTGCGGCAGTGGAACAAGCGATACCTAGAGCGCATGGCAAAACTCAAGAAGGCTCTTAGATTAACCACTGGCAATGGTGATGACAAGCTCACGCGGGAGCAACGCGAACTACGCGACACGTTGATCCAGCAGGGTTACAAAAAACCTGAGGCGACTCGGCTGGCGAAGGCGGCTGAGGGAAACAGCGTGAGCGAGCGGTTCAACTGGGTGATGGCGCAACGCGCCAGCGAGATCAGCGGCTCAGGCACAGACACGTCAGCCGAGGAGCCCAACTCCGAGCCCGCGACCGAAACCAGTACGCCCACCGAACCCGAAGCCGTGACAACTGTCACGGATGCGGACGCGGTCGAGTTGGATCAGGACACCGAATCCGATGGACGACCTGAGACCTCGGCACCCGACGCGGAGTTAACGCAGGAGGAGGCATCGGTCGGTCAGCCGACACCGGCCGCAACCTATGGGGACTGGGAGACCTTTTGGGAGAAGCATCCGCTGCCTCCTCCGTCTGAGTATGGCCGGAAGCATTTCTCGGAAGCCGCCGCGAGTTTCATTGATCGTTACCGCTACGCCTTTGACGGTAGTGCCCTCAAGAAAACTCTGGGAATTCTCAAAAGCAATCCAGATCAGGTGCGGGCCAATGCGGATGATTTTGCGCGGATTGCAATCGCGTTGCGATCTGTGGCGGAAAACGCCAACCTGCTAGCCTCCGTGATCGAAGGAGCCGTGAACCCTGAGGCTTCCGCTAAGCCGAAGGAGGGACTTTAAGAGCGCAGTAGTTAGCATCCTGCGTGCCAGTGCTTTCGCGATCCCACTGGCTAATGAATCCGTACAGTCGGTTGTCACCTCGCCGCCTTATTACCTGCTGAGGAGATATCCCGGGGGGACCGATGAAGATTTGGGCAGGGAGAGAAGCATCGGTCTATATGTGGAGCATTTGGTAACCGCTATGCGCGAGGTGCGCCGTGTCCTCAGAAAAGATGGAGTGGTGTTCCTCAACCTTGGTGACACGTATCACGGCAGTGGCCGAGGACTGGGCGACAAGATGCTATCCCGACCAGCTGCCCTAGTACGACTCGAATGCGAAAACAGGGAAAGGCAAAAAGTCTGTCGCTGATCCCGCACAGAGTAATGATCGCGTTGGAGGCTGATGGCTGGATTATTCGAAATGATGTGATTTGGCAGAAGCCCAATCCAGCTCCGGAGTCGATCAAGGATCGGTGCACTTGCTGTTATGAGCACGTCATCATCATGACCAAAAACAAAGACTATTGCTGGAATGCGGAGGAAGCAATCGAACCAAGCGTGTGTTGGGAAAAAGGCTCACTAGGAGGCGGCACCACCCCGTCCAAGAAGGACGGGAAGATGAGGGAATATACGATGCGCCACTCTAATAAAGTGGGCAGCAGCAAGACAGAAAAAAGATTGATGCCTCCCATTGGCAATGTGAAGCATCAGGCGTTGGGCAATCCGACGTTGGTTGGCAATCGCGTACCCCTGAAGTTGACTCGAAACTTGAGGGATGTATGGAGTATCAACACCTACCGTTCCGTGCGCTTCAGCGCCTCGATGTCCCCTTTGATTCCCTTGAGTTTGTTTTTTGCAAGTTTGTAGACCCGCTGGCATGGAGCACCCCCAGCATCACGGGCTTTCAAGACCTCGGCGAGTTCTGCCAGAGTGAAACCGATCCGAAGGGCTCTTTGCACGACAAGCACTCGCTCGACCGCGCCTTCGGGATACAAACGGTAACCAGATTCAGTCCGCGAAGCTCTCGGAAGCACTCCGATCTTTTCGTAGTGCCGGATCGTATCTGGGCTTACACCAGCCGCTTTCGCGAGTCCTCCGGAATGGAGAGTTTTTTCGATTGTCGCCCTCACGAGAAGTATCAACCCTCGAATGGGTTCAAGAGTCAAGCTCTTTTGTGAGTGGTGGGTCAGTTCAACCGGACCCATTTTCCCTGTGAGGCAGCTTGCAACGGCGGGCAGGTGGGGGTAAGCACTCGCGTCAATTACCCGGCAAACGACGACAAACAATGTCCGGTCCTGTGGAATTCGCACCGACTCAGAATCGGCTATTCTCATAGAACCATGACCGACGACGAACGGATGCAACGAGAGTCCAGCCTGATCGCTACGATTAGAAAGAACCTTCCCGACTTCGCGAAAGCGTGCGCGGATGAAACGGAACTGGTGTTGCTCCATCAAGACGCATTTGCCGCCGACTACAAGACGACGAATACCTGCTCCTCGGCATGGCGATCAAGTACGCGGGTCTCCGTGGAAAAGAAGTGCGCGTGATCGGGAAGAACCGAAGCACTCTCGGCGAAGAGGACAGAATCCAGTGACGGCTGTTGTGGGAACCGAACACGAAAAATGCGAAAAACACTCAGGCTGAAGCTAAACGGAAATGAGTCCCGTGAGAACGCGACTGCATCATTCACCCTGCCCTTCGACACACGGGAGGTCTGGGGCAAGGCGAAAGTTCCAGTCAAGGTCACGATAAATGGCTACACGTGGAGCAGTACAGTCGGGAACAGGGGCGGGATTCAGTATATCGTCGTCAATGCGGACGCCCGCCTCCATGCGGGCGTAAAGGCTGGAGACACTGTGACGATTGTCCTTGAGCCGGATACCGAAAAACGGGACATCGAGATTCCCATCCAACTACGGAGGTCGCTAGGTGCGAAGCTGACCGAAAAGCTGAACCGTCTGTCGTTCTCCCACAAGAAAGAATTCGTCGTCTGGTATTCACAAGCCAAGAAGGAAGACACATGCGCTCGGCGAGTAGAGAAGATGAAGACAATGCTCTCAACCGGGAAGGTTATTAGCTAGGATATGCGTCTTCATGAGAAACAGGAGACGGTCAAGTGAAGGTGGTCCTCTTCGGAGCGTCGGGAATGGTGGGGCAGGGCGTCCTGCGCGAGTGTCTGCTCGACTCTGACGTAGAGAGCGTCCTCGCGGTTGTCCGCAACGCCAGCCTCCCGCAGCATGACAAACTGCACGAAATCGTACACCAAGATATTTCTGATCTCGCGGCCATTGACGACAGGCTCTCGGACTACGACGCATGCTTTTTCTGCCTCGGCGTCTCGTCAGTAGGGATGAAGGAAGAGGAATATCGGCGCGTGACATACGATCTGACGCTCTCCGTGGCTAAAACCTTAGCGAAGCTCAACCCGACGATGACCTTCATCTACGTGTCTGGTGCAGGAACCGATAGCACGGAGCACAGCAGATTAATGTGGGCGCGGGTAAAAGGCAGGACAGAAAACGCACTCTTGCAGATGCGATTTAAAGCGGTATTCCTGTTTCGCCCCGGCTACGTTCAGCTCCTTCATGGAATTCGCACGAAGAAGGCATGGTATGGGGTGGCTTACGCTTTGATGAGGCCCCTTTATCCGTTGTGGAAGATGCTCTTCCCGAACTACGTGACGACGACTGAATGCGTAGGTCGCGCCATGCTGAGCATAACGAAGCGAGGTTTTCCCAAACCTGTCATTGAGAATCGCGACATCAACCGTATGTGTGGATGAATTGGTGCGGAGGACTAGCTTTCTTTTTCGCCACTCCTCACGTCCATTCGCAGGGGGGTTAGTCCACGTCGCCCAGTTGAACCACTGGCGACTCGGTCCGGCAACAGACGCCATACCGCTGCCAAAGCTGAAACCACGGGCTATGCGCGAGCATTTCGTCGTGCCTGCGATTGGCAGCAGAGATGTCGCTTGCACTGAGTGGCCTAATATCTGGCGCTTCGAACATCTCCTGTAGCTGCTCGATGTCGTCAATGATGCGTTCAGCGTCCATTCCGTCTCAATATCCGACATGAGCGTGGCAATCGTCAAACGGGACGGCGACCATTCGGCAGAGTTGTAACTAGCTCATATACCATCCGCCATTCACCGAAACCGTTTGTCCGGTCATGTAGTCGTTCGTCGCCAGCATCACCGCTACCGAAGCTACGTCGTCAACCGAACCGAAATGCCCCATCGGAATCAGAGCCGGGCTTGCGTTTGGGGTTGCTGGCCACCATATCCGTCTCGACCAGCGCCGGAGCAATGGCGTTCACGGTGATTCCGTCTTTAACAAATGAGGAGGCACAGGAGTGCGTCAGCCCTATGATTCCCGCCTTGGACGCGGCGTAATGCGCCCCCACTGCCCCGCCCGTCTGTGCTGCGACTGAGGAGAGGTTGATGATGCGTCCCCATTTTCTTCGCTGCATTCCACCGATCACAGCCTGCGTCACCAAGAACACCGACTTCAGGTTGATCGTGAGCACTTCGTCCCATTCCGTTTCCGTGATCTCTTCCAATTTGCGCGGATGAGCGATAGCCGCGTTGTTGACGAGGATGTCGATGCCGCCAAGTTGTGCTTCGACCATTGCGACCATGCGCCTCACGTCGTCTGAGACTGACACGTCGGCTTGAATCGCGATTGCCTTCCTTCCCATCTGCGTGATTTCCGCACACACCGCGTTCGCGGCGTCGGCACGCTCACGGAAGTTCACGGCCACATTGGCACCAGCACCAGATAACGCGATGGCGACTGCGGCTCCGATTCCCCGGCTGCCGCCAGTGACAAGAGCCACTCGATCCCTGAGGTCTTTCATGGCGTCATTGTATGCGGGAGACAGCTTGGCGGCGGGTTCTGCTTCCCTTGTCTTGTATAAATGTCGCGATGGAACGGTCTGGACTCTCATGGCACAATGAGGTCAGAAATGGGGAGTGATGTTTAAGGTCGCTAGCTGGAATTTGAATTCGGTTCGCTCTCGGCTGACCCATGTCACGACATGGCTAAAAGCTCGCGAACCGGATGTGTTGCTGCTACAAGAATTGAAGGGCACGGAATTTCCGTCCGAAACCTTCAAGTCGCTCAGCTATGAGAGCGTTGCGGTGACGCAGAAGGCCTATAACGGGGTCGCGATTCTGTCGCGACATCCGATGAAGACGATTGCCAAGGCTCTCGTCGGAGACAATACAGACAGCCATGCGCGGTTCTTGGAAGTAATCATCAAGGGCATTCGCATCGTCAATATTTACACTCCCAATGGCAATCCGGTTGGGAGCGACAAGTTCGAGTACAAGTTGGCGTGGATGGATCGCCTGACGCAGCAAATGATGAGATGGAAGCAGGAGGACGATGTGCTGCTGCCGACGCTAATAGGCGGCGACTTCAACGTGATCCCTGAGGACATCGACTGCCATAAGCCTTCATCGTGGGAGCACGATGCTTTATTTCAGCCGGAGCCGCGAGCCCGATATCGTGCGATGCTGGGTATGGGTTATACGGATGCGTTCAGGTCGTTGCACGTGGGCGAAACTGGACACTTCACGTTTTGGGATTACTTTCGGCAGGCGTTCCAAAACAATCGAGGCATACGAATCGATCACTTTTTATTATCCCCAGCGCTGGCAAATCGGCTCGAAAGCTGCGAGATCGACAAGGGGCCGCGAGCGCAGGAAAAGCCATCCGACCACACCCCCATAATCGTGACGCTAAGCGATCTGCCATAATCTCCCCATCGTGCGGGCGGTACCGAATTTCGCGGAGTCCGGAGAATGTATCTAGAACTTCGCACAATCATGGAGATGGTGAAGTACTGCCTTTGCAACCAGCTTCGGTGCTTCGCGATGGGGAAAGTGACCCACGCCTTCCAACTCTATTCGTTCATAACTCCCCGTGAAGAACGCTTCCAGACCTTTTGATTCGCTTGGGGGATCACAGAAATCAGACAACCCCTGAATCATGAGCGTCGGCGTCGTCAAAGATTCGACCTTGCTCAGGCGTTGCCGAAGAACGTTATACCGTAAATCCGACGCCTCGTCTTGTCGCCAGCGGGAGCGGTAGGCATTCAGGGTTATGGCAACCCAATCGGTTGAGGCGAAGCTTTCGGACGCTCGCTCGAACTCCGCGTCATTGAACCAACCGGGTGGACTCCACGTCTCCCACTGAATCCGAGCGAACCCCACAGGGTCTTCCCGCACTTTTTCGGCTCCCCCCTTCGTACACAAGAACCACTGATACCAGAACCTTCTCGACTGTTCGAAAGAAGGAATCTCGAAGATGCCGCGAGGTTGGTAGCCGAGCGCCAAAGCTGCTATCGCCTTAATCCGCTCTGGAAAAAGCGCGGCTAGAATGTATACCGCACGAGCGCCCCAATCATGTCCAACAACTGCAAACTGCTTCAGACCCAGACGGTCTGCGAGATCAATTGCATCCTGCGCCAGCGCCACACCGGAACCGACCCGTGGTGTCTCCGTAGAAAGAAATTCAGTCGGGCTCGAACCTCGAAGATAGGGGGCAATTGTGCGATAGCCCGCCGTTTGCAAATGCTCCGCCACCGCGTTCCAGCCGCACGGCGCATCCGGCCAACCATGTAATAAAAATACGGGAATACCGTCCGATGCGCCGCCCTGCTCGAAAGCGATGTCGAGTACGTCTGTGCGGATACGATCCACTGACATGACCACCTTTTGCTTAAGACTCTGGTCCCAATTTTCGATGATCGAACGCAAGCTCACGATTCGTGGATCGAGGAATTCTTCAAGTACATGAGCTTCTCTTGGAAGCCGTGTGGTGTGAACTTCACGTACCATCAGTGTGCCGCCAGACGCACGAAGGAGCCATTTCCAGCACCAAGTGCCGGAAAGCAGGCTGACCATGAACGCCCTTGGGTCGTTTTCGTTTTGGGGGCGCAGGTGACTTTCGTCCTCTTGAACACGTCTCTCGTTAGCTTAGGATGTCCATGAGGTGAACAAATTGCGAGTCAAGGGCAATTCGAATTGGGGCAAGCCGAGTGGGGACATCCCCTTTATGGCCACTTCGTTTGGGGAGGTGGCGCGGCGATTGAAGCTGACAGAAAAGGAATATCAGAGTTCGATTCCGCTGAGGGAATGGGCACGAAAGCACAAGGACAGCAAGTATGTTCCCCAAGATTTGCTGGAAGCGTGGGGAATCATCGCGAATGTCTGAACTAAAATACTTTCCCGCCGACTACGACATTATTTTAATCCCATCTGCAATAATTCTTCCATGTGCGGACGATACCGGCTGTCGCGACGGAAACAGCTTGTCGAGGAATATTTCGACTGCGCTTCCGACGAACCCGACTGGGCTCCTCGCTACAACGTCGCTCCCACCCAGCCCGTCCCGGTGATCCGCCAGCGTCCGAAAGAACCCATACTGGAACTCTCTCTGATGCGGTGGGGATTAGTTCCCTCATGGTCGAAAGACTCGTCTGGTGCTGCACGAATGATCAATGCACGGTCGGAAACCGCGGCCACCAAGCCTGCATTTCGCGATGCTCTGAAATCCCGTAGATGTCTGATTCCTGCTGACGGCTTTTACGAGTGGAAACGAGACGGGAAAAACAAGCAGCCCTACTGCTTTGAAGTTAGCGAAGGCGAGTTGTTTGCGTTTGCCGGACTATGGGATCGGTGGAAAAACCCAAGCGGCGAATGGGTGAAGACCTGCTCCATTCTCACGACGACCCCGAACGCCGTGACCGCACCAGTCCACGACCGAATGCCTGTCATCCTTGGTCCAGATGCCTACGAACTTTGGCTAGACGCGGGCATGACGAATGTGGCTGCTGCGTCCGATCTGCTGAAGCCATTCGATGCCCGGCAGATGCGGTGCTACCCCGTAAGCACGCGGATCAATAGCGTCGTCAATGATGACGAAGAATGCTCGAAGCCCGTGGAGCTTGTGCAGGTTCAGGATCGGCTCTTCGTCTGAGAGACAACATCAGTTCTATGAGCGACTCTGCGAGATCCTGAACCCAGCCAGAAACCGAGTGTAGAATTTAACGCAGAACGGGGACAAACTCCATCAGGAGAGACTACCAACCCATGACAAAGCTACGGACGCTCACCCTATTAATTGTTGTTGCACATTGGATCGTTGCCATGTGGCATTTGTTTCTTGCCGCGAGCGTTCTTCCAGCCCCAAACAACCGCGTTAGCTGGCTGGCAGTAGTTCTGCTCACCTTGCTACATGGAGGCGTGTCGATTGCCTTGTGGAAGATCAGCGACAAGGTTGTCGGATTGGTCGCGATAATTTTCTTTTTGGCTGCCATGAGTGCCGATCTTTATGAGCACTTCCTGCATGCATCTGGAAACAATGTGTTCATGGTCGCGCCCGGTGACTGGACTGCGTGGTTTAATGCGAGTGTCTTTATGCTTCTTGCCCTCGAAATTCTGGGATGCTTCCTTGGGGTTCTGTCGCTGGGCGGCAGGAAAAGGCAGCACGCAACGCCGGAACCTAATTCAAATCTTCCCGAGCGCGGCCCTACCACCCGTTCCTCCAGCCAATTTAGCGCTCTCATGCAGACGAAATCTTGAGCGCAGAGACGGGACAGCGCTGTCAAACCGCGATTCTTCAGTAATGGTGACTTTATTCCTCGCGCTTCTGTTCGGTGCGCTCATCGGGACGAGAGGAGCCCCGCCAAGGTCGCAAACGCGGAATCCATCTGGGGACATTCGCGCAGAATTCTTCGTACTCTCGACCGTAACTCCTCCGCAGCGTAGACTCCTCGTAGATAACCACAAAGAGATAAACGCGACCCACACCGCAATGCCGTATTCAAGAACGCCGATGCTGCCAAAAAACAGGGCTTGACCGATTATCAGCGACAGGACAGCCACGTACATAGGGTTTCGCACATATCGAAAGAGCCCACCGACGACCAAATGGCGGGTTGGAAAGATCGGGGCGGGCGTGCCGAGACCTTGGAGCGCGAAACGGGCGAAAGAGTCCAGAAGGATAAGAAGACCTGCTGCACACAACAGAACTCCCAACACTCGGCAGGAGGACATTCCCGGCAGCGGTGCTCCAACATGCCACCGGCAAATCAGCCAAGGCACGTAACCTGCGACAATCCCCGGAGCGAGGACAAGGAATATCACAGAGCCAATAATGGCGAGTATCCGCTTCATGGTTGACTCACGTGGCGACCGAAGATCGAAGCTCGGGCAACGATCTGCTCCACCAAAACTCCATCTTGAACGAATGGTTCGAGCACGGCGGCTACCTGTGCCTCAAATTGTTCCTGCCGTCCGGCTACGACTTCTGGCGATGTATTAGACCTAGAGAGAGCACGCCCAATTAAGTCTGCAATGGTCACTTGATGACGCTCGGTAACCGATGTCTCGCCCAACACGCCGAAGCACGAGTCCGCAAACCAATCGCCCGGATGCATCCGATATCGCTTCTCCGGTGGACCCGACGCCCAAGCGCTGCGCACTTTTCGATAGGGTTTGACCCAAGGGGTCTCTGGCGTCTCAACACTGGAGGTTCGGCAAATCAGAATGCGACCGGAATCGGTGGCGAGAATCCGTTCAAGAACAGCCAACGTCGGGGTGCGTTCCAGCCAATGAAGGGCGCGGCCAATGGTGATGATGTCGTAGGTTTGAGTGGTCGGGAATTGCTCGACCTTGCCGTGGATCAGGGCAAGCGGCACTCCTGCTTCTTCTGCTGCGACCTTCGCCGCCGCGATCATTAGGGGTTCGGGATCAAGTCCGGTGCAAGCTCCGACAAAAGGCGAGAAGCCGATGGCAAGTAGTCCGGGGCCGCACCCAACATCGAGCAAGGATTCGTCGCCGCGCAACCGAATCTGCTCCGCAACCTTCTTGAAGAATGCTGTCGGGTATGGCTCCCGGTAGCGGGCATAGAATTCAACGGTTGAAGCGAAGCGACCCATCCCGCCTAGTTTTGCAGGTTACGCTCTGTTTTAGAAGC
This sequence comes from uncultured Acidobacteriaceae bacterium, assembly GCA_963699405.1. Taxonomy (GTDB): domain Bacteria; phylum Acidobacteriota; class Terriglobia; order Terriglobales; family Acidobacteriaceae; genus Acidiflorens. The sequence goes on from CAVOTW010000012.1 coordinate 305,134, forward strand.
GGGCACGTTCATATTGTTTCGGCCAAGCGGTCTGCTGCTTAAGGACATGGGCGGCACGAAGCGGCCAGTAGGGATCGCGGAGCATTTCGCGAGCCAACAGCACGATATCGGCTTGCCCAGTTGCGATGATGTGTTGCGCTTGCTCGGGGGCGGTGATCATTCCCACGGCTCCCGTGAGGATTCCTGTCTCGCGGCGTATGCGCTCCGCAAAGAGGGTTTGATAGCCGGGGCCGAGCGGAATCGTTGCCTTGGGAACGATGCCTCCCGAGGATGAATCGATCAGATCAACGCCGAGCGGCTTCACCTGCCGAGCGAGGGCTATGGAATCCTCGATTGTCCAACCGCCCTCAGTCCAGTCCGAGGCAGAGATGCGGAGCCACAACGGGAGACGTTCAGTCCAGACTTTACGAACGGCTTCGATAACCTCACGCAGCAGACGGGTGCGGTTCTCAAAGCTGCCCCCGTACTGGTCGGTGCGGGTGTTGACGAGCGGCGAGAGGAACTGGTGGATGAGATAACCGTGGGCTCCGTGGATTTCAACAAGTTCGAAGCCCGCTTCGAGGCTGCGACGAGCGCCCTCGCTGAAAGCATGGGTGATGTGAGCAATGCCCTCGGCTGTGAGAGCCTCGGGCTGAATGGACTCCGGTGTAAACCCCTTTGTCGTGGAGGAAAAGATTGGACGCCAGCCGCCCTCGGCGACGGGGACGGGACCACGTTGACTGTTCCACGGGACGGGAGTGGAGGCTTTGAATCCAGCGTGAGCGAGTTGAGTTCCGGCTATCGCTCCGTGCTGGCGAATGAAGCGGACTATGCGTGCAAGATTCTCGACGTGAGCGTCCTTCCAGATGCCTAGGTCGGAGGGACTGATGCGGCCCTCGGGGACGACGGCATTGGCTTCGGTGAGGACGGTGCCCGCTCCGCCAACGGCGCGAGCACCGAGGTGGACGAGATGCCAGTCATTGGCGAAGCCGTCTTCGCTGGAATATTCGCACATAGGCGAGACGGCGATGCGATTACGAAAAGAGATATCGCGGATTTGGAAAGAATCGAACAGGTTCATGGCTAAATGAATGGTACCAAGGGGTAAAGAGGTTCAGCACTCACTCTGGTGCGGGCCTTCGTGAGAAATAGGAGACGGTCAAGTGAAGGTGGTCCTCTTCGGAGCGTCGGGAATGGTCGGGCAGGGCGTCCTGCGCGAGTGTCTGCTCGACTCTGAGGTCGAGAGCGTCTTCGCGGTTGTCCGCAACGCCAGCCTCCCACAGCATGACAAACTGCGCGAAATCGTACACCAAGATATTTCTGATCTCGCGGCCATTGAGGACAGGCTCTCGGACTACGACGCATGTTTCTTCTGCCTCGGCGTCTCGTCAGTAGGGATGAAGGAAGAGGAATATCGGCGCTTGACATACGATCTGACGCTTTCCGTGGCTAAAACCTTAGCGAAGCTCAACCCAATGATGACCTTCATCTATGTATCTGGGGCAGGAACCGATAGCACGGAGCGGGGGCGAAGCATGTGGGCGCGGGTAAAGGGCAGAACGGAAAATGCGCTATTGCAGATGCCGTTCAAGGCTGTGTTCCTGTTTCGCCCCGCATACATTCAGCCCCTTCATGGAATTCGCACAAAGACTAGATGGTATGGTGCGGCTTACGCTGTGATTAGACCCCTCTATCCCTTGTGGAAGGCAGTTTTTCCGAATTACGTGACAACGACTGAATGCGTAGGTCGCGCCATGCTGAACGTAACCAAGCGAGGTTTTCCCAAACCCGTACTTGAGAGTCGCGACATCAATGGGATGTGTCGATGATTTGTGCGGAGTCCGAGCCTTCAATTCCGTCTGGTCGGAGTGCTGCTTCGTTGTCTCGCGTTCAAAAAAACGGTAGGATGCGCAAGGAGAATCTCTTGGGTTGCCTGCTGCTAGTCGTCTTTCTCGCATTTCCGCGAATCGCGCTCGCATGGTTGTTCCTGTTCTCGAATTACTTGGAACGGGCGTACCACGGTCTGATATTGCCTTTGCTCGGATTTTTGTTCCTACCCCTAACCACGTTAGTGTATGCGTGGATGGTGAATACACGGCAGCCGATAGCTGGCATAAATTTACTGATTCTGATTGTCACCATTGTGATTGACCTCGGCGGCCTCAGTGGCGGCGAATATCATCGCCGGAGACGGTGGTCGGATTAGCCACATTCAGAACGATTTCAGTGGCTACTCAGGTTTCCCTGTGTAGTGTTGCTCGCGATGAACATCCGAGTGGTCTTCTAAAGCTTCCAAGTGGGTCATGACCTCGGCGGGTTTCCCTAGCTCTGCTGGCAGACGTTCTTCCAGAATGGTTGCGAGGCGGTGGGCTTCGCTCACCGATGTGAGGCGCGGAAACAACAGGTGTACTTCGATGATCTGTCGGTATCCCGTGGTTCGGAACCGCACACCATGATATTGAATAGCAAGTTCCGCGCAGATAGCGTCCAACCTGTCACGAATTTCTCGACCGGCTGTGGGGTCAGAATAATCCATCAGTCCGACTGCCGAGTGCCAAACCAAACGTCCTCCCGACCAAAGGATATTTGCCGCCACAGCGATGGCCACCAAGGGATCGAACGGTCTCCAACGGGTCAGGAGCACCAGTCCTAGTCCTCCCACAACCCCAAAGCTGGTCCAGCTATCGGTCAAGACGTGTTTGCCATCGGCTTCGAGAATTAGTGAATTGGTGCGCCGACCGGCTCGCAGGAGATAGTAACCTAGACATGCGTTGACTACTCCAGCCATCAGGATCAGCAATGTCCCTGTTCCGAAGTTCTCCAGTTGTAGTCCGGCGATCCACTTCCGGGTCGATTCATAGAGAATCGCAATCGCAGCCACGACGATCATTGCTCCCTCAAATCCAGCGGAGAAGAAGGTGATCCGTTCGTAACCGTAAAGGAATTGCGGGGAAGCTGACCGTGTGCTGAGCCGAAGACTGAACCAAGCAAATCCCACGGCGATCACATGGACGACCGACTCGGCTGCATCGGAGAAAATGGCAGCCGAATGCGTCATGAAATACACGGTCGTTTTACCGATCAGCATTGCCAACCCACAATCAGGGAAAGACGCATGGCGAAATGCGCGTCGCGCAAATCCTGCTCGTTTCTTCGGGGTGACGGCCGATCACGTTGGTCTGTACGATCTGTTCCGACATATTCGCCATCCCTCGGGTGGGTTGCTATGCCGACTGCCAGCTAATTTTAACAACACCCACAGGCTTTGCCCCCGGTTGCCTCATACTTTCCCAACCAATGGGGAGTGACCTGCGCATCTGCCTCAATGTGGCGGCGTGATCGGTGCAGCGAAGATGGGGTGATAGAGCGGCAGCTCGCTCGTAGAAACCGCGAGTGTGCCAATGTGATGCCGGTCACTGTGGCACGCGCCAGTTCTTGAGACACTGCTGCTAATCGGGATGCCGAGCGTTTACATCCATGAACCAATCACTACCGCCAGAATCGCTCCCACAGAATTGTAGGGACTTGACTGAAGACGACGCGATCCTTTTGCAACGTGCTGTCGAGAAACTTGTGCGGGTTGGTCAGCAGGTTGGCGTTACTCCTGAAGACATGATCGAGCTGCTCGACTCGGGACTCAGCGTCCGCGAACTACTGGCATTCCTCGCCTCGAAAGCCTTGGGAGCCGCTTAGATGAGCGCTGCAACAGCTACGCTCGCGGTCGTTCGTTGTCCATATTGCGTCGTGGGTGACGAGTTCAATCCGATGGTCGCCCATCTCGACGGAAGGCTTATCTGTGCCAAGTGTGGTCATGTGGTAAAACCCCGCGACAGGGCCTTTCAGTGTTCTTGTTCGCAGTGTTCTAACGTGAGGGCGATCACCTATCGGCTAAAACAGTCGTTGAGCTTCCCACGATGACAACTCCAAGAACTCCAAACAGTCCCGTCAAGTGCATTTCTAATTGATCAGACCTGCCAGCCCCCCGGCACACCTGCCGAAATACCGTCACGGGGCTGCGCTCAAACTCCGTGCAGGTTTCTGATATTCGTAATGTTCTTCGTAGGTAGTACACGGCGGGACGATTGGTACCCTGCGTGCGTTTGCATTCATATTGCAGCAGGAGGGAACACTGCCGACCGACACCATCTTGATCATCCGCTGCCCCCATTGCATGGTGGGCACAGAGTTCAGGCCGATGATCGCTTATAAGGATGGGCGGTTTGTCTGCCGTGACTGCGCCCATACGGTGTACCCTGACATGCCGGAGCACATGTGCACCTGCCGACCCTGCCTTAGACAACGGTCTCGCCCCCGCCCGGAGAACCGGGAAGTCATGCACACTTCACAACTCTGGCATCTGCTTCTGGCATTGCAGAGGCATGAGTGAGTTCGCCTCTGCCAGACAATGAGTGTTCCCGTCTCGAAAGTCTGCGTAGCTTTCGCATTCTGGAAACTCCCTGCGAGCAAGAGTTCGATGACATCGTTCATCTGGCCGCCATCATTTGCGATACGCCCGTCGCCGTCATCGCTTTCATCGATGAGCAAAAAGTATGGTTTAAAGCTAAAGTCGGCCTCGAATTGGATGACGTCCCGCGAGATGACTCGTTCTGCGCCCATGCAATCCTGCAATCCGACGCTCTGATTGTCTCCGACCCGATGTCTGACGAAAGATTCATGAGCAGTTCCTTCGTGAAGCAATGCGGTATCCAGTTCTACGCGGGGATACCGATAATTACCGCTGATAACCACCACATAGGCACGCTAGCCGTGATGGACCGGGTGCCGCACCTCATGACAGAGGAGCAAAAAGGTTCCCTGAAAGTTCTTGCTCGACATATCGTGCAAGAACTGGAAAGAAGACTCACCAGAGACGCCCGATCATCGATCCCGTGGATTCACCGTGAACCGATTGAAGATCGTTCCGCCACCGTCTTGATAGTCGATGACAACAGCGACCTTCGAATACTTCTGCAACGGGCGCTCGAACGCCACGGGTTTTCAGTTCTTGCTGCCGCCAATGGTGAAAAGGCCCTCCGCTTGAGCGAGCAACATGAAGGTGCGATAGAGATTCTAGTGAGCGACATTCTGCTGCCCGGACTCAACGGCATTGAGCTTTCAAAGCGAATTCGCGCTGCACACCCGGAAACGAAGGTCTTGTTTATAACGGGCTCTGGCGATCAAATTCCTGAATTGAGCGAACTCGGCACAAACATCTTGGAAAAACCATTCCTGCCATCGGAGCTCCTGCGTAAGGTGGCGGATGTACTCAGCCAAGGAAAGGCAGCTACAAGTACTGGATAATCGGATAACCCGCATCCGTTGAGCGTCTTTTGGTAGGCGCGACGCACGAAAAAAAGGTCCGCAGGCAAGGCTGCGGACCCGAACATCAATCGGATTGTCGGAAGCCGCCCAACGCGCTGACGCCTCCCGCCACGCTTGGACTTTACTCGACTCCCGTAAGTGCTTGATTCAGCCCAACAATATCAGCGCCGAGGTCCTTTCCATCGGTGCCCATATTCTTGTATGGGCTTCCGGGCTCAAGCTCGTAGTTTCCACCGTTGCCACCGTTGTATTGAACAAAACCGACATCGTTCGGGTCAGCGGTGAAGAAATTGCCGGTCGGCCATGAGGACTGCGGAAAATGGGACGGGGCGGCGACCAGAGCGTTGTTGCCAAACGTGTACGTGCTGAAGCAGGCGTTGAGGCTTGTGACTGGAACGTCTGAAATCGCACAACTGCTATGGCTTTTGCTCAATGCATTCCATATCGGATACCTGCCGGTGGTCACAATGCTGTTGGTGAGAACGAATCCGTACATCGATGGATTCTCGATCTCGTTACCCACGATCATCATGCCGCCCTGCGGATCGGGGAAGCCTGTTATGTGACTGATCGTGACCGTGTTGAGCGGGTTTTCCGGCCAACCGTTCACCACCTCAAACAGATGACCCGCGCCAACATACTTGTGGCTGATGTCATCCATCACGATATCGTGAAGGCTCCAGCGGGTTCCCGCCTCGGCGGGTCCCCCATCCCCGTTGTTTCCGGAAATCGAAGTCGCTAGCATGATACCGGCTGCGGCGTGGAAAATGTGCGTGTATCGGATGGTCACGTCCGTGACCTCGCAGATCGGACAGACGTTTTCCCCCGATTTGGTGTGCTGGTTCTTGGGAGTCAAGAGTAGGGCATAGCCCGGCTCCACGAAACCTCCCCAGACATTCTCCATCAAATTGTCTTCAGCCAGAACACGTACAGCATTCTTGAGTTCCATGTGGTGCCTAACGATAAACGGTTTGCCACCAACTCCGCCCTGAAACGGAGAGTTTCCCGGCATCCACTGCCACGGCTTGAAGAAATGATTGAACTGTATCGTGATGTCGGTTGGAGTCGTGGTGGCCGCGCCGCCACCGAATAGGATGGCTTGGGCCGAGGCCTCCAAGAAGTTGTCCTCAATCTTGTAGGTGCCATCTTGGTGATTCCCAATGCCTCCGCTCACCGCGTGAGCTTCCGTACACGTGCCCGTGATGGAAGTGCAATGAAAGTCGCTGAAATAGGAATCGACAATGGCTACGTTGTTCGTTCCCGATAGGCTGAAACCATTCAAGGTTTCATCTGCCGTCGTGCCGTGCACCCAACTCCGATCCAGCACGATATAACTTGCCGTACCGTTCACGGAAATTAAGATCGGAGTTCCCTTGGTTCCGGTGGGCCGAGTAATCTCCAATCCGAGCAGGCGGTAATGATTCGCTCCCGACTGGAACACCACGGGTCCATTCAACCCTCCAGAGAAAACAAGTTTGGCCAGTACGTTCTGCGGATTGTTGCAGGAGTACTGTGGTCGCCCGGGCAGGGACCCTACTCCCGCATAGCAAGGCGTGATGCGCTGTCCTTGAGCAGGCAAACTGCTATCGGGAGCGCTGGTACGAACAATGATCCAGTGATTGCTATCGCAATTCAGGGCCGGAAAAACGAAGTTTCCAGTAAAAGTTGCCCCGGCCTGTAATGCGACCGTGGTGCCACACTGGGCGCTGTTCAGCGCCGCTTGCAGATTGGCACCGGCATTGACGGTGATGACGGCTCCCGGCGCAGGTGTGTCTGCCATTGAACTCGCAACGGTTGCAATCGGCAATTCTGCTGGACCATCGTAATCCTGAGCGAACAGGCATACGGACATGATCGGAGTTACCAAAAGGAAGAAAACTAAACGGTGTGACATGGGACGAACCTCCTGAGGAACAGCGTCGGAAGAACGGCGCGATTCTAACACACCCGAATAGTTTCTTATGTGATCGCGCTTGCGTAGCCCTCAACCACCCACTTTAGCGGGGCTAGCGGGAATCACTGGGAGGAAAGGATTTTCGGTGTTGTTCACGAGTGGCTTCCGTCGCAGCCCTTACAAAAACGAACTGACGATTTCTTTGCTGCCGAATACCATTGATGACGAAATACTTATTCGCCATACCGAGGAACTGCCAGTATGTCCGATCTGGTGCATGTTTATTTGGCAAGAACCCTACAGAAATCTACGACTACTTTTCCTTAAGCGAGAGTCAAGTTAGTAACTTGACTCTCGCAAAGCTCCACTGTACTGTGGCGTACAGTGAGCCGGAGTAGCATCCGGTGCGTCTTTTCCCAACACCACAAGACACGACCGCACCGGGGTCCTCTTCCGTACCCACGGGGCCAATATCGCACATACATTCCATGGATCGCTTCGTGCCCGCTGGGCACTGCGGGTCGGTCTATCTACCGGCTTGAGTGGAGACGGTCTGCGGAGATCAAGAGATGCTTGGAGCCAGTTAAGGAATTTCTACAACACGGCGACGAATCATTGAGGAGCGTGAACTCAGCCGCAGCGATTTCCATAATGCAGCTTCCGATGAACGTGGGTTAAAGACCGACACCAAGAATGGCAACTGGAGATTATTTGCAACAGCGGAACGACAAGGGCCTTCATGATCGCCGGGACGAAAACCACGACGCCCGACCCCATCCTTCGATTGATTCGCTGTCTGGGGAATGATCTCACTGTGATTCTTGCGGCTAACGAACTAGGCTACGTAGAAACCGCCTTGGAAGCGTGTCTGTCAGCCAAGGAGACATTGCAAGTGATCCGAAAAACGTTGCTCACCCCACACACCATGAACGCTGCCCCCATCATGACGGCTGATCATCGGGAGAACAATGGCAAATCAGAGACAGGCTCCGCCGGAAACCAGAGAACACATGGGGTTTAGTTTTTAGGCCCACTACTGTGCAATTTTGAACAGACAGCCGCCGTGCGTTTTCGCTATGCTGCACTCTTCTTAGGGTCAAAAGGGGTTCACCGCCAAGTCGCTCCAAAAAGGGTGACGGCAGTGAAAATCTGTGGCGGTGCGGCGTGCTCCTCTCTCCGAGGGCGTTGAGTCGCACCGCCTCTTTGTTGCATGGAATCCTGAGACTAGCCCAACGCTTACGTGGGTCCAAGACTAGGTTCCCGGAGTGAGCAATATGAAACAGTTCTCCTGACGCCATGACTCCTAAGCTTGGTGCAGGAGATTAAACCCATGCCTTTGCCCGAAGATGTTCACCGCCGACTCTCGGCTCGCGCCGTTACTGATCTCGATGTCGCAAGCCTGCTGGCACTAGTCACAAAACCCGATGAAAGCATGAGCGATCCTCGGCAGGATCAGGTGATCGAGAATGCTGAAACGCCCAAGCTCTGAGGAGGGTCCAGCTAGTCTGTCCCCATTACAGCCTCGGCTCCAGCGACCAACGCGATGAATACGGTTAGGACGCCCGGAGGCACCCTGACGGGTTATAAGAGTTTCTTGGCTTTCAAGGGACTCGGCTAGGGGCGATGAGCTTGTTCATTGAGTGTTCTTCCCACCCAATGGTCGCGGGTGTGATTGCATGTGGTTGACCCCGACGAGGGCGGAAACAAGCAAACTAGGAATCAGCGCCATATGCGCGAATTCCTCTGTTAGATCAGGCCAAATCTCAGCCGCGCCAATGAACAAAGCAAGAGTCGCCACGAGACTAGCCACGATCCATAGCAAAGTCATCCATCGCCGGTTGCTTTGCATGATGGCCCACGTCGCGAGGACTAAGTAGACCATTGGAGTTATCAGTGTCATCCGCTCCTGCTGCAATCATGGCTGCTCTCCGCGAAAGGCGCGGGAAGTTCCGACTGCCCAGCCACGTCCTTTGAAAATGATCATTCCAGAGACTCGCGCAGCGGAGGATCGAGGTACGGTGCTCGCAGAGCCAGAACAAGGTTTATTTCATGCGCGAGTTCCGTCAACTTCGCAGAATCTTGCTCCTTAGAGGTCAGGTCTGCTAACTTTTTCCAACGTTCAAAATGTTTCGACACATAATCCCCATTTCTTCCGCCACCAATTTCACGAATCTTTCGGAATCGAATTCGACGGCGGCTGACTGACACGGTTGGTACTTTCCCTCGGCAGTTATGCGCTTGTTGGCTTGGCAGCGGGTTGCGTGTTCTTGCCGACTTTCTTGAGCCACGGCTGACGCAGTCTCATTCGACCGTCATCATCCCACTTGACGACCGCGTCTTCTTCGTTCGCCCGCTCAACCGTACCTAGTTGACCAGTGGGCATTCCGAAGTTACCCAGCCCCTCGACTCGATCTCCGGGATTCAGTTCTCCGCCAGTGGCAGACGGCTCGTCGAGCGGCGGTCTCTTGGCACGGTCTGAGTCAGGAGTTGCCCCGGCATGTGAGAGGGGCGGCTGCGGAGCTTTGCTCAGTTTGGGTGCCAGTTTATTCATACGGGTTCGCATTCCTCATCTCAGAGGCTTTGTTTCGTCCGTTCATCTGCTCGTTAGCTTGAGCATAAGCGTCGAAAGCATAGCTTCGCTGATCCAAACTGCTCAGTTCTGACGAGTAATTTGCTAGAAAGAAGCTAATCGTGGAGAACGTGAGAAGCGAACTGTGGACTCGCATCCTTTTCTAAGCGAACTGTGCAGAATTGACCAGTCTTGGAGGCAGTTCGGAGATTAGCGTGGACTTAGAGAGGAGTGTCTCTGATGTCTTCAACAGAAGCACAAACCATCCGCAGAGTTCTGCTGGTGGACGACGATGCAAGCGTACTGGAGATGATGAGCCAATCGCTCGATTCCAAGGGATTCGAGGTAGTCGCTGTTGGCGGCGTAACGGAAGCTCTCCAATGCATTGCAAACGAGAAATTTGATGTGCTGATTACGGACCTTCACATGCCCAAGGCAGGGGATGGGTTTACGGTCATTTCGGCCATGCGACACTCCCAACCACAAGCGCTGACGATGCTGCTGAGCGGCTTCCCCGACGTGAAAAGCGCCATGGAGGCGATCATTCTGGAGGCAGATGAAATCGTCGTGAAACCTGTCGGGATGAAGCAGCTCGCAGCACTGGTGCAGAAAGACTGCTCATTCAAAAGCCTATTGATCGGACGCCCAAGGAGAGAGTCGGCGAAATACTCCACCGTTGTTCTGACGTTGTTGTCCGAGACTGGCTGGCACGGGTCAAGGAAGCCCGAGAACTGAACCACCTTTCGCTTAGCGATAATGAGCGGACTGGCCATCTTCCTAAGTTGATCGAAGACCTCGTTCTCCGACTGAACCGGCCGATTACAGGTTCGCCACAGGATAGCGATTCCATCTGTTCTCCCGCTGCCGTGAAACACGGCGAGTTGCGATTCGAGCAAGGTTATAGCCCGGAAATGCTGGTACACGAATCACGAATCTTGCAGGTGACCTTGTTCGGGACCCTGAAGGACAATATGAACGCTTTGGATTTCAGCTTGCTGTTGCCGGATGTCATGACGATTGCAGACGAGGTGGACGCGCAATTAACTCAGACCATGGGTAGTTACACGAAACTCGCGAAAGCAAAGACGCGAGCGATAGCGCTCGTAGCTAACACCGCCGCCTAGTTTAGCGAAGCCCACTGGGCACTTCCTGTGCCCGCCTTAATCTTTCGAAGCGGCTATTCTTCCGGATGCGCAGACAGAACAGTCTCGACAAGTTCAATTTTTTCCAGTTCCGATTGAAGGCGGAACAAGTCTTCCCGAATCCGTTCCACTTCATCGATTAGTTCTCCGATTGTTTTCGGCGGGTTCTGATCATGATTCATGATCCGCGAGCGTACCACTATTGGGTGGCTGGCGTCTGTACCGCAGCGTGCAAATCAGTCGGCTTGGGATAACTGGCGATGTTCTCCTTCGGCAAGAACTAGGCGAGGATGAGGATTAAAGAGGAAGACGACGATAAAGATAAAGAAGATGACGACGAGGACGAGACCGATGATGGCCATTCCGAATGAGTGTGCTCTTATCTTGCCGACGAGCGTGTTGTCGGGTGCCAAGTTCGACTACAAAGAGAGTAAGCTCGAAACAGGTTCATTTGTCTGGCCTTGGGGTGACGTGAATGGCAGAAGTTCGACTGCAAGAAGGCGAGTCGTTGGAGAACGCGCTCCGACGTTTCAAACGCAAGGTTATGACGGAAGACATCATCAAGGACGTGAAACGCCACTCCTTCTATCTGAAGCCCGGCGAGAGACGCCGGGTCAAACAGGCTTTGGCTCAAAAGCGTGCGCGAAAGAAGATTCGCAAGGACGCGGATCGAGTTGCACCAAGGAGATTCGCTGCTGCCAAGTAGCCCCATAGACTCGTTGAGTCCGGGGCGCGTTCGTTTTTATAATCTGTGCTGACCTCGGTGCGGAATGCCGTTCACACCTCTTGGAGATCAAGCCGCACTTCTCGAAGTTTGGTGGCTTGCTCTGGGTCCATTCCGGGCCGCAGATCGGTTTTCTCTAGGAAATAGCGCCAACCCGCCCTTCGGTTTTCCTCGCTCAGACACCAATCGAAATCATTGAGAGTTTTTTCTGCGGCCGTAGTTCCTTTGATGACGGCGACAACGCCGCCCGACTGATAGGTTTGCTCGTTAAACCGAACGACCGCGAACGAAAACTCAGCGTTGTCTGTCATGTCGCTCCTAAAAGGATTTAGACGGTATGTGGAAGGGCTGCGGGCCCAGTATGGCGTTCTGGGATATTCCTCAGCGCGGAAACAAAGGACTTCTTGAGCCTAGTCCTCAGAGTCAGCAATGGCAAATAGGTTTGGGGGCGTGCCCTAAACTATGCGGACAGTTTTCTCACCGCTATTTCCTCAAGCGTCTCCAAAGTCTGTAGCGATTTATCGAGAAGTTGGTGTTCGTACGCATCGCTGAGAATTTCTTGCTCCCTGTCGCGAATTGCGCTGCGGGCTTTCAAAATACGCTTGGGCAACTTGGCATCATCAAATTCCAGAAGCGCGTCTTGGTAGAGCACCTCCCACATCGGAGCAGTGGGTCTATCGGAGGGAAAACGAGCCGTAGACATAAGACACCCCACAGATTGGGAAGAAGTCTAGCGAGGAGGCGATAGTCATGTCGGTACGCCAGCGCACACAAACCTACGGGGGCTATCAAAGGTACGGTCTTGCTCCGGGCAGCATTTTTGCAGTACTCAGATCGGCTTGGGACCTTTAGTCGCAACCAGCACTTCTAGCAGAGTGGCCGTGTTACGAACGCTTGCCGCGATTGTTGTAAGCGGTTCCGAAACGAGCGGATGTCGTTCCGCCAGTGCCTCAAGACGGGTACTGACGTTGTGGAGTTGATCGACTTCGTCCAAGATCGCTCGAAAAGGCACGGGCACCACCGCTCTCTCGCTAACAACCTAAGGTGGGAGAACTTCAGATGGACTGGCTTAGGTCAGAAGACCTGAAAGAGGAGAAAGTAGTAACCGCCCCGCCGCCACTATAACACGCCCGAAAGTTGATTGCGCTGATCAACTTTGACCAGTAGACACTCCCGGACCCGTGAAACCATCGGGCTATGGGCAAGAAAAAAACCAAGAAACAATCGGACAAAGAGACACTCGCCGAAGTCATCAAGGAAATGGCGAAGCCGAGAGTGGCTGAGTCTGCAAAAGAATAGAGTGCGGGTCTGTCGGAACTAATTTCTAGTCGTGGAGAACCATGTTGAGAAGTGAACTGTGAACTTGCAAGCCTCCGCTGTTGTAGTCGATGAATCCCAATTTCCTAAACCTGTTCATGAAGAAGCTCACCCGCGAGCGGGTCGTACCCACCATCTCTGCCAGCGACTCCTGACTCATTTTGGGGATTACAGTCTCGGGCTTTCCGTCCTTGCCGAAGTGAGCCAGCAATAGCAACATTCGGGCGAGTCTCTTTTCGCTGGAATTGAAAAGCTGGTCCACCAAATCCTCTTCATATCGAATGTTCCGTGTCAGCAAATATGCGACGAACATATCGGAAAATGCGTGTTCTCGGTGAAGCACTTCTATCATGGACTTCTTGGCGATTTGCATGACAGAGCAATCGGTCATCGCGGTCGCGGAGAACAACCGGAGAGTCTGCCCTGTGATGCAACCTTCTCCGAAGAAATCGCCCTCATTCAGAATGCCGATTGTGGCTTCCTTCCCGATCTTGGAAACAACGGTGAGTTTCACCTTGCCTTTTTGGATATAAAAAACGGCCGCGGACGTATCGCCCTGAACAAAAATCGCCTGCTTCTTCGAAAAAGCTGTGATCGTGCGACCGCCATCAATGGTCGAAAGGAATGTCTTGGTATCGAATTTACGGAATTTCTTGGCCGTCACCACGGGTGTCATAAATTAGTCCCCCTCCCAAAGGGTTCCGAATACAGCAGAGGGCAACTTCCTAGAATGAACGATGAATAAGTGCAGATGAGGGCGAGAACGACAGCCGAGTGTGCGGGCAACGCTGCTCCGCACTCGACGAAATAATGATTTCATTCTCGGTGTCGAAAGTCAATCCGTCCCATCTTGCTGCGCTCCAAAGCTCCTTGCTGGGTGGTGATCTGCTCGGAGGCACGAGGTTCGAGGAAGCCGAAAAACTCGCCGAGATGCTGACGGAGCGCGTCCTCGGCACTTTCTTTGACGATTCAGGAGAAGCGGCCCCCGTAAGGGCCCGACCATCGACCGGAGCGAGTCAAGACAGCCGAAGACTCCGGAGCGAGGCGCAAGCCCGTTCCTCGACTGATATCAGGCACAATGACCGATTCGAGAACGATGACGCCGGTGAGATCAACCTGATATTCCTCGACCTCGCGAGTTGCGTTAGGTGGACTGAAATTTCACTGCTGGCGCACAATCTCTCGAAACAACCGCCCACCATCTGGAGACCATCGCAAGACGAACTCTTGGGTACGCTCTGTCTCGGTTTCTTCGAAAACGAGGGCAATGCGCTTGAGTGTTTGCGGATCATCAAAGATCAGCCGGATGGTTTGAGCACCAGAATCGGCGGCACGCCAGCCTCGTATTTCTCCTGAGGCCAGCGCAGCCTCGACCGGATATTCTTTCTCTTCCGATGTGACCTCGACCACCGCAGCACGGTCGAGGTCTAGCCAGCGCTCGTCGTTAAGGCGTACGAACCTGCGAAATCGGCGTGATGAGGTGCTTGCGCATGAGGCTAGTTCATCCTGCCGAGCCGAACCAGACGCGAGGCACTATGGAACGAGGGATCGCTGGTGTCGTGGAGATTTTGCCGTGGCTGTAGCCAAATGTGCTCGTTTCTGGCGGAAATTCCAGCGCCAACGCGAAAGCAATGATCCAACATGCACAAAATAAAGGAACGCTGCTTCCCGTGCATTAGCTTAAAGCAGAATAACGCTTTGGCATAGAATGCTTCGGAGGAAGCCATGCTCAATGTGACGGTCGAGAAAATCGGTGAACTGACGGTCGTCGATTGCGAGGGCAGAATTATAAAGAGCGATTCGGCCTATAAATTACGCGAAGCCGTCACCTCGTTAGCATTGTTGTCCTTGAGCTTTCGAAGGTGAGCGCCGTCGGAGAAGGCGGCGTCGGTATGCTCGTGTTTCTGCAACGATGGGCACGAAAAAAGAACATCCGGTTTCTGCTGTTCAATCCATCCGAGTCAGTCCAGAGCGCATTAAGATGTGCCCGATTCGATTGCAGAATTCTACATCCCTTCATTCGAGGAAATGATGGCCCTTCTCGCGTATGCAAACAGTCGATATGCGCAAGCTGCTTGAGTCGGCAGCTTCACGCCGCGATCCGCTCTGTGCCCTGTTGCAACATTCCCTTGTTTGCGTCTGGGTTGCATGCCCGCATCAATCGGTGAACTCCCATCCTTCTTTGTAGCCAATGCGCAAGGACCGTATTCGCCATGACGTGAGAGCAAAGTTGATCAGGTGTCAGGCGCTGCCATCGCTCTTCCGCTGTGGTGCCGCCTTCGCCCGCCGTTTCCAGAGTCCGATGTTCAACCCCGTCGTTCGCGATTCGATAGTCCACGACGGGCGACCCATCGCAAGGATCAAGGTGAAGCCTGTTGCATGCCAGCATTGGGCACCTTCCACTTTCTTAGGGCCGCACTTTTACGCCACGGCCACCAATTCAACGGGGCGGGTGCAGATCAAACGATGCAGCCACTTAAACGACCGGATCGCACCATTTGAGATGCCAATTTTGTTCGCCAGCGTACATACAGGACTTCCTGTATCGACTTCGCAGGTTTCGGGTAAACACTCGCGGCTAAATGTGGGTTTGCGCCCTCGCAGGGTTAGTGAAAACCCCCATCGCTGCTACCCGCATCTGAGTGGTGCCACGTTGTCGAGTTGAGTCTGGGACGAGTCTGGGTTGGTTTGCTGGTTCTCTCCTATGCCCAAGGCTATTTTAGTAGTTGATGACAACGCAGGTGTCCGTCAGGCGCTCTGCCGGGCGTTCGCGTCCGAGGCGGACTTTGAGATATGCGGGGAAGCAGAAAACCGAGATGCGATTGAAAAGGCTCGGGCATTGAGCCCTGACTTGATTGTGATGGACTTGTCAATGCCCGTGATGAACGGCATAGACGCCGTCCGTGCCCTGAAAGCGTGCATGCCCATGGTGCCTGTGATCATGTTCAGTGAGTACAGCGATGTGTTCTCTGAGAGAGAAGCCCGGTCCGCAGGTATCTCCGCTTTGGTTTCCAAGTCTGAGCATGTGTCGGCTCTAATCGAGAAGGCCCGGAACTTGCTCTACCCCTCGGCGGCGTGATTCTTACTTCTTTCCGCAGTCAGGAAATCCAAGATTGTCCCTCTTGATGACGCGGAGGATTGCCAGAGCATCTTCAATAGCCTGCCTTCAGCGGATGGCCCGAACTGTGCACCATGGCTCTACTTAATAACGGTCGGAAGCGAAGCGAACTGTCACGCCGTCGCACACCTACGCACGACATCGTATTGCTGCATCGGCCGCTGCTAGATGAAAAAAACGTATCGGCGGGAGCGATTCGCTGGTACATTCAGGTACCTTAGAGACGACCATTTTGCGCATACTCGTTGTAGACGATAACCAGATGATTCGCGATGGAATAACTACGCTGCTTTCGGCCGAGCCGAACTGGGAAGTCTGCGGGGAAGCCGAGAACGGCTCAGAAGCACTTCAGAAAACACGACAACTCCATCCCGACCTGATCCTCCTCGATGTAAGCATGCCCGGAATTAACGGATTGGCGGTGACCCGTCTCATACGGCACGACTTTCCAAGAATAAAAATCCTAGTGATGAGCAACCACGATCTTGTTCAATTATTGCCGAGTGTCGTGGAGGCGGGAGGGGACGGTTGCGTTGACAAGACTCGCCTCGTCACAGGCTTATTGGACAGTATCAAGACCATCCTATGACGGATAGGATGCCCGTCGCAGGTGCCTGTCATCCGCGTTAGCAATCGTGTGAGGGCGTACTGGAACGGTCAGCCTGCTGTTCCTATCGACAGATTCCTACGCTCGACCTGAAATCTCTTCAAACTAGTGAGCAGATGCTCTCCGAGGCTATCGGATTTTGAAAGCACCTCTTTGATTCCGACAGCCGGAGCGATCTTCAAGAGTTGCTCGCAGTTGTACATAGTGAACAGCAGCATGGTGGTGTTGGGGGCAATCATGTTGATCTGCCCTGCGGCTTCTAGCCCGTCCATCACCGGCATTTGCAAATCCAAAATCACAACATCGGGATGCAGTTCTTTGACTTTTTCAATCGCGACCGCCCCATTCTCTGCCTCGCCGCATACCTGCCATTCGTCGGTTTGCTCGATGAAAGACCGAAGGGTGTGACGAATGAGGGAGCATCGTCAACGATGAGAATAGTGTGAGACATGCAGCCCCCTTCGCCCTCGGGAGGCTGCTGACCGCGTGCGTCGTTTGCAGTTCGACGGAAGGCGACGACGAAGGGCTGTCTCAACCATACCCTTTGAGGTAGCTAAGTAAATACAGTCGAGACTGTACGGTAGCGCACATTCTGCTAAATGCCCCAAGTCGGCGAAGGACAAGCAGTCGTGATACGGGTCACATAACGCGGCACCATGGGGAAAGCTCTAGTCGGACCGAATATCGAATTTCACTTCCCCAACGTATTCGACAGGCGCCTTATCCAGTAGCATTGGCTTGTACTTCCAATATTGCAACGCTTCGTTGACCGCCCGAACGCAGATAGCGTTGCCGACAGGAGCCCAAATGCACCCGATGTCACCTTTCGTGTCCACGAGAACTTTAAAACTAACGAAACCATGATAATGAGATGGCAACCCGGTTCGAGGCATCACAAATTCGATTCGCCTCACCGCCATTTTCTCCATTTGATCGGGACGAAACCACACGATCTCGGATTTATTGCGGAAAATGTTGGGGTGTTCACCGCAGTTCGCGCCTAGTTGTGCAAGCGACGTGCCCGTGCAAAACAGCACCGCGCAAAGCAGTGGAATCCATGTCTTCATCGCGAATCCTTCTTTCCAGAACACTAGGATGTGAACAACACTTTTCTCAGCCACGATTCCATGTATTGATCGTCCCAATCGAGGGTTTCGGTGATAATAGTATCATCGGAAAACTCGACCACAGCGGCCACCGTTGAGTTGCGCTGATCCAATGAACTGCGGAAAGGGCATCGGGTTGACCATCGGCTATGCTCAGGATTGTTCAATACCGAGGTCGCGGCATGTACGACGAATAACTTCGCATTCGGAGTCTGAGCCGACGAACTCGAAGCCGTAGCGAAACGCATTTCTTTGGCGAACCGTCGCAAGAATCGTCACGGATCCGGATGGAGGAGCAAATTGCAACTCCACGACCTCGCCCAACGGAACCTCTAGTCTCAGCATCGCTGAGATTCCGGACTCACTGAGGTCTATGGTGTAGCCACTCAGCACACCGCACGTCCGCGAATGGACACTAATATCGACTTCAAACTTGAATCGGGGGTAGCAACGGGCGTCGATGACTGCGCGACCGCCGTAACGAGTCAACCACCTTATAGCGTCTTCGGTCACGACTGACCCCCGCTTGTTTGCGTTCGGACGAGAGCTTTGGGATGTTCTCCCAACAGTTTGTGAGCAACTTCATCAACCGCCAAAGGCTTGCTGAAGTAGTAGCCTTGAATCTCATCACACTGATGGGCTCGCAGGAAGGAAACTTGTGCTTCGGTTTCGACCCCTTCGGCAATCACTTTGAGGTTCAGGTTTTTTGCCATGCCGATGATTGCGGCTGTGATCGCCGCATCGTCAGGATTCGCAGCGACGTTCGTTATAAACGAGCGGTCGATTTTGAGCTTACTAACCCGAAACTGCCTCAAGTACGTAAAGCTGGAATAGCCAGTTCCGAAGTCGTCGATCGCCAGCGTCACACCCATGTCCGTTAATTCTTGAAGAACCGAGAACGTCACGTCCGCATTCGCTAACAAGAGGCTTTCTGTGAGTTCCAGTTCAAGAAAGTGCGGAGCGAGGCCAGTCTCGTCGAGTATCCGCTTAATGAATTTGCAGAAGTCTTCTTGACGGAACTGGACTGCCGATACATTCACGGCTACTGTCACTGCGGGAATACCGTCGTCTTGCCATTTCCGTGCTTGTGAACAGGCAGTCCTAAGCACCCATTCCCCGATGGGCATGATCAGGCGGCTGTTCTCCGCAATCGGTATGAACTTATCAGGTGGTACCGGACCTAATTCCGGGTTTTGCCAGCGCAGAAGCACTTCCAGTCCGGTGATCCTTCCCGTGGCAATATCCATCTGCGGCTGATACACGAGAAAAAATTCTTCTTTTTCCAGTGCCAATCGCAAGCCGCGCTCTAAGGTCAGTCGCTCCATGACCTCAACGTTCATGTCCTGCGTGAAAAACTGAAAGTTGTTGCGTCCATGTTCTTTGGCACAATACATTGCCGCATCCGCATTCTTGATCAGGGTTTCACCGTCCGCACCGTGTTCCGGGAACATGCTGATGCCGAGGCTGCAACTAATCTCAAGAGAATGCCCTTGAACGACGAATTCGGCAGTCATTGCATCCATGAGCCGCTCGGTGGCAACCGCCGCATCCCGGATGTTCTTTATATCCGTCAACATGATGAGGAATTCGTCTCCTCCGAGCCGGGCGATTGTGTCTTGTTCGCGGCCCCATGTCTTTAATCGTCCTGCAACCTCTTGCAGGAGAAGATCGCCGACCGAGTGCCCCAATGAGTCGTTGATGTCTTTAAACCTGTCGAGATCGAGGAACAAGAGAGCAACTTTGTGCTTTTGCCGACGAGCGGCAGCGAGCGCCTTCGTCAATCGATCTTGAAGAAGGGTGCGATTGGGTAGTCCTGTAAGAGCATCGAAGTAGGCTAGGAATTGGACCTGTTCAAACAGCAAGCGATAACGCTTTTCGCTTTCTGCCAGCGCATGTTGCTCTCGCCTTCTGGCGGTGACATCGCGTGCAATTCCCGATATTCCGATGACGTTTCCAGCCCGGTCCTTGATCGCAGAAACCGACAGGGAAACGTCGATGATCGTGCCATTTTTTGTGAGGCGTTGCGTGTCAAACTGCTCTACGACTTCGCCATCAGCAATCTTGTGAATGAGGATATTAAGCTCCCCACACTTTTCTGGCGGAATACAAAACGAAATGTGGCGACCCAGTGCTTCGGCGGCAGAATAGCCATAAGTGCGCTCCGCTCCAGCATTCCAGCTTGTTACAGTGCCGTCTGATGCCACACTATTGATGGCATCGTCCGATTGTTGCACGATGGTCGCGAGCCGCAGCAGACCTTCATGCGCCACCTTCTCCCGCTGACGAACGATGAAGCTGATGCAGAATCCAATACAACCTGCAAAAAGGATCGTTATGGCGCAAGACTGCACAAGGGAGAGTCGAGGGAGAAATATCAGATTCGTGGTCTCGTAGACCGCTGTCGCGCACATTGCCGCGAGTCCGATTCGCAAAGCTCTCAGGATTTGAGACTGCTGGAACATCAACTTCTTATGAACTCCGCAGGAGGGTAGTCCTACAACTGGAAAGCAACTGGACGACCCCATCGCGGTCGGCCCTAAGCTATTCATTCAAAATGATTGCTGAAGCTGGTGCGAAACTGAGAGGAATGCGTCTGTCCATATTCTGTACACTATTCAAGTTTTTTGACAGTCTGGTTTCTTTCGGTCCGGTGCCTCCTTCAAGCTTCGGCGACGTTTCACAAGGTATACCCGTGGGCCAGCACCTAATCTCGGTGAAACAGGGGCAAAAAGCCGCATAAAAGAGGGTTGGAATTCGACCCCTTCCGTACCACCCGACCAAGAGCCCGCACATTCGACTTCCCCCGGTAGCTCAAGTATCCTCTTTCCGAATACCGGAGGCTGGAATGAGCCTTTTTCGCCTTGCTGCCCTTCTTATCATCTGCGGCATCGGTCCCGCTGCTGTCGGGAAATCTGCAACGCCACAGAACTCCGCAAACAAGCAAGCCGTGCAGACGGATGACATACCAAAATCCATCGCGGAAAGCGTCAGTGGCACACTTCAGTTCGCGGAGGGGAATTTTCTCGGCCTTGCTGAAGCCATGCCGGAAGACAAGTATTCCTATATCCCCACAGTCGGCAAGTTCGACGGCGTTCGCAGCTTCGGCGAACAAGTGAAGCATGTAGCCTGTGTCCAGTTCGCCTTCTTCAACGAATTTGAGGGGAAGAAGCCGCCCGACGACTGCGAAAAGGGTGGGCACGATCCGGCGAAAACCAAAGCCGAGTTGATCAAGTACCTCAAGGATTCCTTCGACTACTCCAACCGTGTGCTCGCCGCCCTCACGGTGAACAACGCGCTCGACCGTGTCGAAGGCCGTTACGCCGGACCGAACACCAAACTCGGCATCTCTGTGGTTGCAGTCTGGCACATCACCGACCACTACGGGCAGCTAGTCGAGTATCTGCGCCAAAACGGAGTCGTCCCACCGATGACGCAGAAATACGGGCTGAAGGTTAGGTGACAAGTTGTTGTCGCCGACCCCGATATCCCCATCCTGAAGCAAGCTAGAGAGGAGTGCGCGAAGCTGCAATAGGCACCCACGCCCAAGCCCGCTCAGGAGGCTACTTCGGCAGTAGTTTTGGCACGGAACCCTTATCCGGCTATGCTACTGTGATCGCACTTGTGCTGGGGGATTCCGTGACGTTTAAGAAAGCGCCCATTGTAAAAACGCAGATGCTTATCCGCAAACCCGCCGAAGACGTGTTCGAAGCATTTGTGAACCCCGCCATCACAGCGAAGTTTTGGTTCACGAGGAGCACTGGGAAATTAGAAGCGGGCAA
Organism: uncultured Acidobacteriaceae bacterium; assembly: GCA_963699405.1. Classification (GTDB taxonomy): domain Bacteria; phylum Acidobacteriota; class Terriglobia; order Terriglobales; family Acidobacteriaceae; genus Acidiflorens. The sequence continues at coordinate 326,691 of CAVOTW010000012.1, forward strand.
GCAAGTTCGATGGGAGTGGGAAATGTATGGTGTATCCACAGAAGTGCGGGTGAAAACAGTTGAGCGTCCCAGCCGAATACTGATTGAGTGGAATGATCCTCCTTTACCCGTCGAGTGGCTGTTCACTCCCCGCCCGGATGGCACGACCCTCGTAACCATCTCCAACTGGGGTTTTCGCGGGAGCGACGATGAGGTCGTCAAGCAAGCCCTCGATTCGATGGGAGGATTCTCGTTTCTTCTGGCGGGGCTCAAGGCACTACTGGAGCATGATGTCGCCCTCAACCTCGTAGGGGATCACAATCCTGATGCCCATAAAGCAGACGGCGCAGGCAATCGGCAGCGTCACTAATCAGTAGAGCGCAGTTGCTCGCACGTTCGTATTGTCCCAGAAAACAATGCCAATTCGCGCCTTGCCTGCCTTGAAAAGGCTTCTGTTTTTGCAGATAATCGCAATCGCCCATGCCAAAGAGCACAATCAACTTCGATACCGTGAGGAAGATCGGCTTGGCATTGCCCAGCGTGGAGGAGGGCACCTCATACGGAGCACCCGCGCTGAAGGTTCGTGGAAAAATGCTGGCTTGCGTGCCTACTCACCGTTCGGCTGAGCCGGGTTCGCTTGCGGTTCGGGTTGACTTCGACGACCGCGCTGAACTGCTCGCGGCGGCTCCCGATGTTTACTACGTGACCGACCACTATCTCAACTACAACGCCGTGCTGGTTCGCCTTTCCCGCGTCACGCCTGATGTCCTGCGGGACTTGCTCCGTATGGCTCACAAGTTTGTGACCGCCGAGGCGGCACGCCGTTCGCCATGTCGCAAGCCTGTCTGATTTGGCTGTCTTCCGAGCAAGCCGAGCGCGACGAACCTCATATTGCTACGACTATCTTTCCCTGTCCTTATCGTGCTTCCTATGATGCCTGTGATGTTTGTGGCGTTGATGGCGATGGTGCTCGCCATTTTCGTCAGCCATCGCGGGCATCGATAGGGACAGAGCAATCGCAAAAGCAAACAGGAGTGTAAACAACTTCCTCATTTTAATTATCTCCTCCAGCCTTGTAGCCTTCGCAGGTACCGGGCTTCTAACCCAAGTTCAGTCTATCCGATGGTTATGAATTCTGGGCGCTGTCAAGGATCATGGCTCTAGTCGGCACGGGTGGTCTTATGGCACTCCTCAGGGCAGAGCTTAGACCACGGAACGTTTTCGTAATGAATTACCGGGCTGGCGAGGGTCGTCAGCGCAGCCGTACGTCGGCTCGTGTCAACATGAATCACGATCAGTCTGCGACCGTCACCCTCCAGAAGTACCGAGTCATTGAGCCTTGGAACATAATTGTATAAATCCGCCATCGCGCTCTCCTTCCATTCGAACCGGGAGCAAAATTATGACCATGCAAATTGTAAGCGGGTGGATCGGGAACTGCCGTGATGGGTATCACCGTCTCGTGTACTGCGGCGTTCATCGGGTCGAAAAAGAGCGATGCGGCATAGAATATGCGAGCGTCACGAACAAAGGGAGAGCATCTTGACCGCAATAATTCTTGCGGTTCTAGTTGGCCCGAGTGGATTTGTGGCACGCTTCGGCGCAGAGTTTGTATGATTCCTCTGCCATCGGCAGATTACGTTCGATGAGGTTAACTAGGGCTTCCACGCTCACCCCGGCTTGTAGAATCCGAATCATGTCCGCGACACTGATCCCAGCCTGCTCGCCTGCACTCGCTAGCTTTTCGATGGCTCTCGTCAGCACTGCTTGCGGCATCATCTTCCCGCACTCCTTGCACGAGTCTATGACGCCGCAAATAGCTTGTCTGTGCCCGGCGTCACCGACCATTGCGCGGGGACGAGCCAAGTCGTGGTCGTCCGTCTGATCGTTGCATGTATTCATCAACCCGACCACGGACGAAAAACGGCGTTTGCAATCACCGCCCTGTGTATCCCGTGTCACAGGCGAGTGAACGAGCCTCGCGGATAATAATGTCTCATTTTCAATTCCTCATTTACGGGACGGTACTGATGCATCTGATGCAAAACGCAGAAACGATAGATAGGCTGGTAATTCAGGGTGAACTTCTTCTAAAGAATTTTCATGCCGAGTACAAGAAAGACCCCACGGGGCGCAAGACCGAGTTCCTGTGTGGCAAAATCGCGGGCTGGCGCGATACGTTGCACACGTTGTACCACGGCTGGGCCGAAGAAATCGTTAACCGGGTTGTCGCCAAGACATGCTTATCCATCCCCGATAACGAAGGCCGAAGCGTTGGCTTCGCTTGTTCGCGCTGCGAGAATTTTAGTAAACAGGACGAGGGGTCGGCGGTCGCGTAGCCGGGGCAATTCCAGTGCCGACCGAAAAGCCGCTGGTATTTGCACAGGTCTATAGCCTCCCCGCCCGACGCACTAGAGTTTGGATATGCGTAAACGCAAACTCCGAATCGTAAAGCGCATTCCTCCGCCAGTCATAGCGATCTGTGAATTCTGCAACACTCAATTTGCTTCTAGCGAGCCAAGAGTCGAGTCGGCCATGGTGAAAATCGCGTCGGAATTTGAGTCCCACAAGTGCAAATCGATGGATAGTAGTCAGCACGCCTCGCGGATCGTGCGCGGAGCGAGGGATGGAGAGTAGCTGTTTCAGTCCCCGCTTTTCACCGTGCGAGCGAGGTGTATGCTATTGAATTGTGGGGACGGCTCTTGGCCCTACGCCGGACCACGGGCGGGTTTCGCCTCTACCTTCCCCGCACGTCGCAGCCTTCCCCACTGCTGCTTAGATCAGGTAGCGCACCAGACCGAAAACACCGGCAGCGCAGATCACAAGGCATACGACAATTCCGAAAATCTGCGCGGGTGATGGGCGAACCACTCGTAGAATGTTGGAATGCGACTCCACACGCCGGACGGCGGGGGCAGCGATTTGCCTGTTTGCGACTTCAGCAGACGTTGCCATCACCCGGACTCCCTACATTCAGCCTCCGAATTGTACATCCAAGATGCAGTGAGTTGTGAGCCTAAACTTCGCCCGCGACGGTAATTGGCCACACCCACGCTGAGTCGCGCTCATTGCGACTTTCTGGCACTTTGGCTACGCAACCTCCCACCAAACTGCACGGGGTCGCCGCATCCTTCGGCGTCAAGCGGCTGACATACCACGCCAAGCCGCCCTTCGACAGCGACCAAGACTCTTGCGACAACCCCGGAGCACATCGGCGTCAGACTATCTAGTACGTGCTCGTGGCGAGTTGGCTATTGGATGTTCCATCCGTGAGCGCGACCGCACCCGTCCCATCCAGATTGGCTTTATAAATTCTATTTTTTCCCAAACCATTATCGTAAAGCGTGAAGTAAAGCATCGAGTTCAGGACCTCTGACTCCCACGGACCCGGCACGACAAGAGTGGGGGTGCCCCCGATCACGGGTACGCTGTAAATCCCATTCGGAGTGAGATCATAGCTGATATAGAAAACCTTTGTCCCATCCGGGCTGAACGCCGGAGTATCGCTGTAGTTGTTGTCGTTGTAGCTGTACACGGTGGTCAGTCCGGTCCCATCGGCTTTGATGGTGTAAATGCCGGTTTCGGAACGGCCCTCGCAGATCATCACAATTTTCGTGCTATCTGCGGAAAAGCTCGCACTGTAGCAGCCATCCGTTCCGGCTGGCATGGCGGAGGTCAGGTTGAGGGCTCCCGTTCCGTCCGCATTCATAATCCATTCGTCGTAACCATCCTTTCCCGATCCTTGCTCTTGGACGACGATTTGTTTTCCATCCGGGGAAAACCTGCTTGCGTAGCCGTAGGCGAAGCTGGCCACCTTGCTTTGGACAGTGCCAGCAAGGTTGCTGGTCCAGAGATCAGTGCCGTTATTGTCGAAAGCGATGACGGTGGCCGCGGCGGTGATCGAAGGCGTGTATACGCTCGTATCAGTGAATGGAACGGGTGTCTGGCTCGAACCATCCAGATTCATCACGAACAAGCTGGTGGCCGGACTCACGGTGCGATCCGATGAGAATGCGACCTTGGTGAATGTAGCGCTGGAGGGGGATGAGCTTGAGCAGCCGACGCCGCCAGCGATGGCGGCCAACGTCAATACAACCAGTAGAGTGCGTGGTGGTGCGTGTTTCATTGTTGCTCCTTTTAATTTTTAAGTTCGAACTGAATTTATGGTTGGAATGCGAAACATGGGCAATCTCGTCCAGTGCTCTTCATTCGATGATCACCACATCGGCGGTATTCTTTCTGGCTTGGTCACAGTGTTTCTTCACTTCGCTATGGTTACGCCGTATAGGCGTTGATTGCGTCAAGGTATTGGGCTAGAACTGTTTTCCCGTTGTCTTCAAATTCAAGAAACTTGATGCCGTTGCCAAACTGAGGGTGGAGGGTGACGACACGTCCTCGCATGCGCAGGGGGCGGTTGCTCAGCCAGAGCTTGGCGGTTACCTCGGTTCCGATGGGAAGGGGCAACATCGATTCGACGTAGCATCCGCCCCGGCTGAGGTCGGTGGTGCACATGCGTAGGGGAACATCGCTGCCCTCCTCCCGGAGTTCGATTTGAACCTGAACCGTGTGGCGAGGATCGCGGCGGCGGTCGGGTGGCGCGAGAACTGAGGTTGAAAGTTGCTGGTCGAGGGAATTCATGAAATAGCTTCGCTGCACCTTGGACAACGATTCGCAAGATTCTGTGCAGAATGAATGGAGCAAACGAAGCTCCAAACATAAGCTCATGAATACCAATGAGGGTTAAGCGCGAAGCTGTTTGAAAGATGGATTATGTCCAGAATTGGGACAGACTTCAACGCTCAAGATCGTGGGTTGACGCGGGTTCTTGCTTCTCGCCAACGCTTCCACCACATGGAGAAAGCAGGACGCGAATCAATGACGCGAGCCGAATGCTCGTCTGTGGTTTTCATGGGAACGCTGGGTCTGCCAACCTGATCACGAAGATGCGCCTGCGAATCGTCAGGTGGAGTTTGTGGAGGGGTGATACCCGCAAACGGGTTTTGGCTGATGCTCACACCTTCCTCGGTGCACGCCTGTTTCCATCATGGTGCACAAGCTGACACTTAGCATTTCGTTGGGCTTAGGGGGAATGGCATCGGTTCGAGAACGCAGCAGAGTGTGTGGTTGGGCAAAACTTTCCACACCGACTATGCAAGACGTAGAACTTACATCACGCGCTTGGCTAATCTCCCCCGTGCTGCCTCCTTCAAGGTCGCGGGCGCTTCGGGGCAGTGGTCGGCGAAGTGCCGGTCTTGAAGCTCGGGCGTATAGATCGCATAGACGTGAGTGCAATGGAGGCACCACCCGACGATCATGCTGGCGTCGATGTCGGCACACCCGCATTCACAGTGGAGTCGTGGAGCTTCGTCCTCCTCCTCGTGCTGCTCCGTCTCGATTGGGTTTTCGCTTGACAGGGGTTCTGCCAAGCATCGTTCCCACTCCTCTTTGTGCTCAGGGCAGGCGCGAAGTTCGACCGGGCAATCGCTGTGGTCATGGCCGTTCATCGGAAGGCCGCAAATGCATTCGCAGTCATCCGTGCACTCGTAGTAATGCGTCTCCACCAAACAACCATGTTGATGCATGCTGACCTCAGCTTTTTTCATAAGCCCGCCCCCTTTGCCGAACACTACCTATACCGACCTGCGCCAGCCAACGGCTGCCGGGCCGACGGCTGGCACGGCATGTCCGTATGCTGAAGGGCCTCATAGCGGTTAAGCAACTCGCCGCACACCATGCACTCGCGCAGGCACATGGGATTCGTCGGGAGGTCTCCGTTGGTGAAAACCATGATGAACAGCTTTCCCACCCTGTCTTCCCTCATCCTTATTGGCCTCCTGCGGATTGAACCTGCGCCACGAGTTCCGTCCCAGACGCCAACCCTGCGGCAGCGGAATTACCCGCCGACTCCTTCATCAATCTGCACACGGTTGCCCGGCTGACTGAGTGCTTGCGTGCCACGAGGGTCAGCGACATCCCACCCCGGCGATCCACGACAACCTGCTCCCGGTCGATGTCCAATCGTGCTCGACCGATCTGGCGACCCTCAAGTTTTGCCCGGCGCATACCACTTTTGACCCTCTCCACGATCAGGCTTCTTTCCAGTTCGGCAATCGCCGACACGATCACAATGATTGCCCGACCGAGCGGGCCTTCGGTATCTATCGCCTCGCGCTGGCTAAGGAACTGAATGCCGAATCCATTGAGTTCGTCCAGCACTTGGAGCAGATGCTTCGTTGATCTCGCCAATCGGTCACAACTCCACACGACCACGACATCGAATCTGTGCCGCCGCGCATCTTCCATCATCTTGTCGAGCGCCGGACGGCGTGCCTTCGTTCCGCTTACGCCGTGATCCGTGTAGGTCTGGACGATCTCCAATCCTCGTTGGGCCGCGAACTGCCGCAGGTCGAGCGCCTGCGTCTCCGGATTCTGGTCAACCGTGCTGACCCTGAGATAAAGTGCGGCTCTCTTCATTTTTGCAATCCTCTCTTGTTGGAAGCATTAGCCTGCGCCTGGCGTGCTCGCAGACCGCGAACTCGGGTTCAAGAATGTGAAATTGGTCTTGGACAAGGATCAGCAGTTCGCCGATCTCACGATCACTGCAACGGGTGAGGCGATTATTGAGCGCGGTTGCAATCCAGAGGGAGGGTAGCCGCTCAGCAAGGTTAGTGGAAACTGCGATCCGCCGTTGTTTGGCGATAAGAGCACAAATTACTCGGTGTAACTCCGCTTCGTGCTCCAAAACTCGCCTCTACCATCAATATACAAACCACCCTCCGGAATTAGCTAGGAATTGGGGCACGGTTACCAAAGATGTTTGGCAATACCTAGTGGATTCCGAAACCTGCTCCGTATACTTCGACTGTGGACAAGGAAAAAGTAGTCCGCAGCACCATCCCCTCACCCATCCCCCCAGCTTGAGACCTCGCGCTGCTTTTGCGTTAGGAACCAGAGTCGCCAACATTGGAGTGTGTATGACCGACCGACCATTGGAATCCATCGAGTGCCCATTGTGCTTGGGCGAAGGACATTTGAAACGGACTGAGGTGCTGGATCGCCTCGGCGTGAAAGATTTCGCCCGAGTTGCGCAACTTAGCGCCGAGGAAGCCATTCGGCTGCTGGTGTCCAAGCAAAACAGGACGAGCAGAATATTTGGGCGAGATTCGATGTCCGAATTGACCAAGCGCACGACTCTCATAGCGGAGCGACACAAAGATGAACTCCACGCTCTGAGGACTGCCGAACAACAGCAAGCACACGAGATTCAGAATGCCAATCGCCGGGTCGAGGACTCCCTACGGGAAGTAGGGGAACTACGGGAGCGGAATCACGAATTGGAATCCCAGATGTCCAAGGTCGCTCGCGTGGGCAAGCGGGAGGAAATGGATTTCGCCGAGGAAGCGCGGACTTGGGCAGGGATTCATATAAGCGACAAACTTGGGAAGAGCGGCGACTATCTGCTGGCGTTTCGAGACCCCAGCGGCGCAGCGATTGAGCCCCACTTACTCGTGGACAACAAGAATAAAGATGCGGTCGCCGAGAGCGATATCCGGAAGCTGGTGCGGGATGCCAAGGAACGCCATGCACCTGTGGGCGTCATCGTCGCTAGGGATGAGACGCAACTTCGCCAAGTTGACCGCGAGTGCCGTTGGTCGCAGGAAGACGGGATTTGGATTCTTCGCACAACTCGCCAGTGGCTCCGTCGTGACCTCGATGTCTTGCGCCCGCTCTTGAACGGATGCGCACCGAGGGCGTGGATTTCCTCCAGAAGAACGCTGTCTTAGCCGAAGAAGTCTGTCGCACGCTGGTGGACTTGGACGACGTGGATAAAGAACTGCGGAAGGCGGCGAAGGCAATCGACACGGCTGCGGGGCTGACGGGTAAATACAGAGTCCGATTGCAGTCTCTCTGCGATGGCTCGACCGCGCAGAAGAAAACGCCACAGTGTCAGCGGGACAGTGGTGCTCTCCGAACGGCGGGAGATTAGGCATGGGCAATCTTCGCCTGCTCACCGCACCATTGAAGTTTGTGTGGGGCATGATGATGTGGGCGGTGGTGCTTTTCCTGTCGCCCGTCATCGTAGTTGGACTACTCGTGTTTGGGACTCACTTCATGAGTCGGGACGAGATCGACTTGGCAAAGATTCTGCTCGTGGTTCTCGGCCCATTTGCCTTTGACTTCTGGTGGATCACGATCAGGCAAGTGAGCAGCCGCCATAGGGCGAAACGGCTGATTGCTAGCCGAAGCGAAACTGGCGAGGATTACTCGGACGCCGACCTGACATTTCCACAACAAGCGGGCAAACCTAGACACATTCGCAACTTCGTTGTGCTCATCGTCTCGTTCGTTGGGTCGGTCTATGCCGCGCACTTGTTTTATGGATCGGGTGACCAGCTATTTTTCCTCGGGGTACTCGCCGGAATATTTAGCCCCGCTATTTTGGTGACCGCATACAAGCTAATAGGGTGACGCCACTCCAAACGGGGAATGAATGAAAATTCTGATTGTGGAAGACGATGATGTCCTGTTGTCATTTCTCACGAGGGAACTGGTAGCTCGCGACTTCGAAGTTGTCCCGACTCACTTTGGCGACGGCGGGCTCTCGCTCTATAAAAAGGACGGACCGTTCGAATTGGTTCTCTCCGATTTTTACTTCATACCCGGCTCCGAGATCAAGAATGGGGTGGAATTGGTGAACGCGATCCACGGGATCAATTCTGTGCAGCGCATGGCGTTGATGACCGCGCATTACAGGGAGGCGCGAGAGAAACTGCCCGCGGCCTTGCGCTATCTCCCGCTGCTACGGAAGCCGTTTAAGATCGAGCAAGTGTTGCGATTCCTCCGGCAGCCCGTTCTGCCTCTTGGTGTGGAGTCAGGGGTCAGTTAGTAGCCGCGATAAACAACGAACTCTCGCGCAAGGTGTTCGCTCATTATCTGGTAGGCCCCGATTCATGGGAAACGCAACCTTGGGAGTGCCCCCTATGTTCTTGTGGAAAGCGAGGAGTGGCAGAGTTGACGCAAGTAACATCGTGACCTCGGTCACAGACTTTGCGCTTCTGACACTGGACGATGAAGAGGAGATCAACCCCAATCGGACTGACAACTGCTTTGGAGCAAATTTAATGAAAAAGCTATTTGCAATCAATCTCGTACTGAGCTTGGCGCTGGTCGGTTCGGCGTTCGCCAAAGACCATAGCGGCGAGTATCAGGATGGTACGGTTTCGATGTCCACCCGGTCGGGGCACGAGGTCTACACCTTCACGTACAGCGATGGCAGGGTCGGCGATGTCGCCACACGCGAAAAGTTCAGTGCCGACTCCTTGAAAATGATGAAGCTGGTAGATGGCGGTCCCCCGGTCAAAGTAATGTACCGTATCGGGCACAAGTTCGGCGCGGGGGACTATGTAGCCATACCAGCACCCGGCGATCCAAAGAAGGAAGGCATCTACTTCCTGACGGGTCACACAGAGGTCACAGCGGAAGTGGTGAAGCGAGCGGCGGATGCCGTCTCTGTTCTTCGGTCTATGATGAAAGACCCAGACTCGTTTGTTCTTGAAGCCGGTATATCTGAGGGAATCCACCAACAAATACAGCCAGAAGCACAATAACGACGCTCCTGAGTTCTGCTACTTCTTTCGATCGCATAATTCGATGGGTGGTTATGGAAATACTGGTGAAGCCCTGCTAAATGACAAAGGACAGATCGAAATTCTGGTGGACAATGAACCAACTGACCATAGTGGCATCTATTATGGGATGATGACCTGCACCCCCAAGCGCAGGCTTGCAGACATCACGGCGGAAGTTAAGACAGCACTCAATCCACCAGCACCCACCCCGCCAACATTGACGACCCGAGGAGCAAGCGGAGCAAGCGCAGCAGCGAGCCGATTGCCTCAAGCTGGCCGTGAACAACCCAAGCATAGTTTGCAAGTAAAACGGAATCCACAAAGAATCTCCGAGATCGAGAAAGGTTCTGTGATGCGGTTCACCGCCTCCGACATCTTCAGGGTTTATCGACCCTCAGAACATTTCACATCGTTCGGTCCCGTCGCCTAGCAATCAACTGAACGGTGACGGCATCGTAACCGCGAGGACCAACTTCGCTCTCTTTGTAAAATTCAAAAGCAAAGGCTTTGCCAAGAGCCAGCCTCATTTCTCCTGCCTTTGGTAGCTCCATATAGTTACCTCCGCATCCCGGCACAGTTCAAGGAGGAGATAGCCACCGGGGGAGAGTGAACTCTCAAAAAATGGAAATAGTGAGGGCAGAAGGAAATGGACATTGATGATTCCGCCGACAGTGCATGCACCCAACGGCCAAGGGTCTTTGACGAGATCAATCTGGTGGAGCCGAAGTCGCGCCAAGACCGGCCGAGCAAAGTACTGCGCAAAGGTCGCTGGTGAGCTTGGAGCAGGCTTAAGTCCTTGTCAACACAAATCACCGTGCAGCCAAGATGAGATAACAATATGGCGTTTCAGGCCCGAGCCGCAAGCAACATCCATGACGGGTTTCCCCCACTGCCGCGTCGGCGACCCTTAAGCCAAATTTTCGCACCAATGCGGACGGCTCCAATTCATCGAAGCGCCGCTCCCGACGTGCTTTCCGCTTCATGCCTTCAATGCTCATTGTGCTGCGTCCACCTGTCTTCTCTCCAGACACCTCTGTTACCAAACCGATTTAGCGCCAATTATCGGTTCTTAAACTTTCTTCGTCCCGTCCTCTTGACGCGAGTGCCGCCCAAGAATAGCATCCAATCGGGTGTAGACTGTCCCCCCGGAAATCAGAGGTTACCTATGGCTGATGAGACGCCCAAGAACAAGGGACGCCTGTCGAAATCTCGGGAAAGCTTCGCGGTTTTGGTGAGCGATGC